>CAVTFP010000014.1:0-207529 GCA_963733645.1 uncultured Alphaproteobacteria bacterium | reverse complement strand
CCAGCGCAACACCTCCCATTCCAAGGCCGTCACGTCGGCTTTTCGATGCGGCGCATAGCCGTGAGCCGGCGTCATGAAGCGAGATGCATTGCTTCCATCAGTTCACCCTGGCAGTACCGTTGATCAACCATTCATATCTAACATAATAAATTCTATCTGGACGTGTATGAAACGGATTTTGGCAGAACGAAGCCAAAAAAATCAATCTTTCTAGGGACATGATATCCAATAAGCTCTCGTTTCCGCCCAGATGTGGCTGATGACGCAACAGCCTGAACCGGACGGTACTTGCTGGCTACCGGGGAAACGCGCTGATCCGTGGATTCCGGTACTATTTTCGTCCGCGTGGGCCGGGAAATTGAAGGTTCGTGGTCAACGTAATGGTGGACGGCAACTCGCAAATGCCGGTGACGTTACTTAACGTCGCCTAATTGATGAGCAACTAGACAGGTTCAAAAAATGGAAGGAGTAGTTTGTAAAACTCCTACGCAAGCGGCATTCAGCTTCTTGGACGACGCAAAATAAGGTTGCCTGAGAAGAGGCACGGAGTTTGCTAGAACAACCCGAAGGCTTATTCAGTTTTGACAGCACGAACCCACCGGGCGGGCACCTCAGGATGAGGACGTGTTACTCCGCCTTCATGCCGGCCTGTTTGACGACCGGGCCCCACTTGGCGAGTTCGGACTCGATGAATTTTCCGAACTCGGCCGCGCCCATATGGACCGGTGCGGCGCCCTCGTTGTCGAGGAATTTTTTGGTGGCCGCCGAATCCAGGAGTCCGGCGATGGTGTCGTGCAGCTTGTCGACGATCGGCTGCGGCGTGCCGGCCGGCGCCACGATGCCCCACCAGTTCGTCGCCATATAGCCGGGCACGCCGGATTCACCGATGGTCGGCAGGTCGGGCAGGATCGGGCTGCGTTGCTCGCCGCCGGTGGCGAGCGCGCGCAACTGGCCGGACTGGATATTGGGCACCGTCTGCACGATCGAGGAGAACATCACCTGGTCTTCGCCGGCGATGACAGCAAGCATCGCCGGTCCGCCGCCTTTGTAGGGTACGTGCTGAATGTTGACGCCGGCCATGAGCTTGAACAATTCGCCGCTGAGATGCTGGAAGCTGCCGATGCCTGCAGACGCGTAGTTGAGGACGCCCGGCTTCTCCTTGGCGAGATCGAGCAACTCCTTGACCGAGTGCACCGGCACGCTCGGATTGACGGTAAGCACATTGGTGCCGGTGGCAATGATGCTGACCGGCGCGAAACTCTTCACCGGATCGAACGGCTCCTTGTAGAGCCACGGATCGACGGCGTGCGCCACCGAAACGATGAGTATCGTGTAACCGTCGGGATCGGCTTTCGCCGCGAGATCGGAGCCGACAACGCCGCCGGCGCCCGGGCGGTTATCGACGAAAACCTGCTTGCCGAGCTTTTCGCCGAGCTGATTGGCGATGATGCGGCCGACCACGTCGTTACTGCCGCCGGGCGCGAACGGGATGATAAGCCTGATCGACCGGCTCGGGTAATCGTCGGCGGCAACGGGAGCGGCGAACGCGAGCAGCGCCGGCAAGAGACACGAAAAGCCGATAGTCGGTGTGCGAAGTTTTATCATGTGCGTCCCCAAGCCGTACTTTGATGTCGCTACTATACTAGCGGTGTTGGCCCAAGCGCCCTCTTCGGAAGCGAGTGCTCTAATCCAATCGGCATCACAGCCACGGTCGGCGAGCGGCATTGTTTCGGCCTTCAGACGCGATACAAGGCTGCTGCAATCCGCTAATTCTGTTTCCGCTTTTGTGCAGGTTTCTCGGACGCCGGAGTGACGTCTCTATCGGCGCGCGCGTGTGCCGGCGTCCGAGAAGCGCCAAGGCACGAAATCGCGGTGGGTGGGGCACCCGGCGGTGCAGCAGGCTCTATGGGGATTGCATGTCGGCGCTGTGGACGGCATCGGGTCGGGAGGCGGCCACCCGCATAGCAGAACGCTTCCACAACTTTCGCGTTTCGGCATGAATGTTGCACAAGAGGGATTAATGTTCTCGGCATGTGTAATTTCAAATAGTTGCGCGTGGCGGAAATGGCACATCCGACAACCATTGCGCGATTGATCAGTCGATCGGTGTGTAGTGACATGAGTGAATCAATTTTTTGCGAGCCGAAATATGCTCGGCACGTTCAAGCACACTGGTTGGCGCTATTCGTCAAGGCAATTGTGTAATTGCGTTATCGGTGGGGGGTGATGTGGCTCACCGCATCAGGGTGCTAGCCCGCAGATCATCTGATCATCTCGCAGTACGCTTGTTGATCGTGTTGACCTCGCCACACAGTTATCGCAGTCCTGTCGATCGGGTTACCGGCCTCTTGGCTCCCGCCCCCGCGAAGCGGGCTATCGCGAAGCGATTTCGTGCTTTGGAACGATAGCGGACATCGAACGGCAACGGATCCGGAAGCCTTGAGTAGCGACTGACCCTAAGCTATCATTTTCGAGCCTGCGTCGAGGTTTTCATAGCGGTCCAGAAATTCGCGCAATGCAGAATGTGCACGCGCGATTACGTTCTCCCAGGTGCCCGTGTCATCCTGCCGAACAGCCGGGCCGTTGGGTACCACGGACTGTCATCGCGATCGAGCAGCCAACGCCACTCTGATGGGTTCGGCAATAAGATCCAGACCGGCTTCCCCAATGCACCTGCAAGATGGGCAACACTGTATCCACAGAGATTACGAGATTTATTGATATGAGCGCCGCCGTATCAGCAAAATCTTTCAGTTCCTCGCCGAAGTGACGAAGACCGGGGTTGGCCCGCAAGACGTCCGCGTCGTCACTGCAAATCTCTTTTGCAGACTTATGAAGCTCGCATTGATCTCGAAAAGTGACGATAAAGCTCTGAGTGGGATTGAACGATTATGATCATTCTGATGCGTCGGTCTGCCTGACCAGGCAAGACCAATCCTAGGCCGGCATGTCGATTTGAGTCGCTCAGCCCACTCGTGGTCAGCTTTAACGGTGCATGTAGGTAGGGAGTAGCGCCGGGAATTCTCTCGATCCGGGTGTCGAATGCGAGGGGCAAGCTTAGTAATGGACAATGTACATCGAAATGCGGCGGAGTTTCAGATATAACCTGCGAAACACCTGCCAGACTGCCCATTAACTCTTTTAGAACCGGCCGCACCCACAGGATTACACGCGCGCCGCGCTCCACAACCAACGGAACATATCGGCAGAATTGGATCGCATCACCAAAGCCCTGCTCGTCGCAAAGGAGAACAGTCTTCCCCGCGATCTCGGTCTTGCCGAGCCACAGCGGCTGCGCGATGTTGAGCTTGGTATGACCCAACTGCCGCTTTCCCATCGCCATTCGTTAACTCCCACCCCCGATCAAAATCGCCGAGCAGGATTCTGTGCAGCGCCTCGTTATAACGCGCGTCAGCATAATCAGGCTGGACGGCGCCAGCACGCTCATAGCTTGCCACCGCTTCTCTAAATCGTCTTAGGCGCGCCAGGGCATTGCCTCGATTAAGATAGGCGGCCGCATCCGCCGGACTTAACGCGATAGCGCGTTCCGAACTCGCAACCAACTCTTCGAACCGCTTCATTGCTAAAAGGGTAATTCCACGATTGTAATGCGCCAGGGCGAGGTCTGGCCGTAAAGCGATTGCCTGGTCGCAGCTCGTCAGAGCTTCGTGATATCTCTGTAGCTTGTGGAGCGCACTCCCGCGATTTGATAAAGCCAGGGCAAAGTCGGGCCGTAAATCAAGCGCGCTGTCATAGCCCGCCAGCGCTTCATGATAGCGATGCAGCATTTGAAGGGCATTAGCGCGATCCGCATGTGCCGAGGCAAAATCTGGCCGCAATTCTATCGCGCGGTCGTAGCTCGCCACCGCCTCGTCATAGCGACGCAGCATTTGAAGGGCATTAGCGCGATCCGCATGTGCCGAGGCAAAATCTGGCCGCAATTCTATCGCGCGGTCGTAGCTCGCCACCGCCTCGTCATACCGTTCCAGCTTCTCCAACGCAGCACCGCGATCGAAATGAGCCGCGGCCGCGCCCGGCCGCGCGTTGAGAGCGCGATCGTAATTGGCCAGCGCCGCATCGATTTTCTCCAGGCTCGATTGAACCGCAGCGAGAAGATAAAGTGCTTCAAAGAAATCAGGTTTGACGGCGATGATTTGCTGGCATAGTTGCTCAGCCTCAACGAGCTTTCCTGCTTTGTACTCAGAAACAGCGCGGTTGAGAGCCTCCGAAAGGGCGGGTTGGAGATCGCAGCCCATTGGTTAGTACCCTTGCGATTATCGGGCGCAGAGGACATCGCATGATCCGTCTTATCGTGCAAGAAGGCTGGCAGCGCCAATGTTCGGCTCATGGGCCCATCGCGTCATTTCGCGGCAACGCACCATTTGGGTCGCTTTCGGGGCGAAGCGGTCATTGAAGCGGATTATGAGTACGCGGCCCGGCCGAAGAAATTCCTGACGTCTGCGGACCGTGATTACTTTTCTCGTCATCGTTCGATGCAGACCAGCGAAAGCATTTTCTAAGAACGGGGACTTGAATGCGCCAATCAACGGATCCGCGCTGCTTTGTCATGGGCAAGTAAAACAGTAAGAGGCAAACATAACCGTCGGGGTCCCGCCATTGCCGGTGCATGCAGCGGCCTCCAACTCCTCGTCAGAGACTTCGTTGCCGAGAGCTTCAAGGTTGCCGAGAGCCTCAACATCGGTCCCCTCGGGCTCGCCTTCGATCTCAATCATTGAGAACCCTCTGTCGCGACGCTGCCGATGAGGTCGTCACCAGCTATCTGGTTTTGTCCGGCAAGGTGGACCGGACGGCAGACAGGCATCACTACACGATGGGCCGCCGGATGCCGGACAACTGTTACCGCCGTAGTCTGGATTGGTATTATGGATCGCAGCCCGGCCGGATACGACGCGACGATGCTCGGTTGCGGCCAGCGCTGTGAAGGTGGTGCTGAGAACAATTGCAGCGGAAAGTACGATTTCCGTCTTACTGAACATTCTCGTTTTTCCTTCCTGGTTCATTGAAACCATGCCGGATGCCGACTGATCGCTGCCGGTACGATCAGACAGAGGAGCAAGCAAACGACATTTCCCCGGAGCTTCAGGTGCCTGGAGCTTCAGGTAATCATCAGCACTTATGGCCGCTAGGGCTCGGCAGAAATGCCGTCCCGTTTTGATTTTTAATTAAACAGTCGACAAAATCCAGAATGCATCACCGGCGCGGCGACGCCGCGCGCGTTTTCACGGCGCATGGCCGCGCGGCACGGAATAGGCGGGTTCTCAAACCAAATACAGAGGAAGCGCCGTCATTCCCGCGCTAGTTCATTCCACCGCCATATCCGCCACTTCCTTCGCTTTCGCGGTGCAGGCGGCGAGCAGGAAGCCAAGATCGGTGCCAGTCGAAACATAGCGGGCGCCCATGCGCACGTATTTGGCGGCGAGATCGGCACGGCTGGCAAAGCCGCCGACGGCGAGATGTTTGCCGTGCTTGCGGCACGCCGCAAGCGCCTTGGTATAGGCGTCGTGCACCTTCGGATGATCGTACTGGCCGGGCAGGCCGTAATCGGCCAACAAGTCGTTGGTGCCGATCAGCACCATATCGACGCCCTCGACCGCCATGATCTCGTCGGCATTCTCGATTGCTTTGGCACTCTCGAACTGCACGATCACCATGGTTGCGGCATCGACCGCCGCATAGGCCTCGGCCGCCGGGAACGAACGGTATTGCAGGTGGGGCAGGTTGCCGGCATTGGAGCGATCGCCGAGCGGCGGATATTTCGCCGCTTTGACGTAGTCGCGCGCTTCGGCGGCGCTCTGCACGTGTGGCGCAATGATGCCGAGCGCCCCGGCATCGAGGATGCGCTGCACGTCGGCTAAGCCCGGCACGCGCACGAACGGCGTGATGCCGACTTCCAGCGCCGCGATACAGATCTGAACTCATGGTTTCGAGCGAAAAGCTCGAATGCTCCATGTCGACATAGAGGCTGTCGAACCCCGCAGTCTTGGCGATCCGCGCGATCTCGACGCCGTGAACGAGCCGCACCGTCATCGAAGCCACGACCTCGCCGCGGGCGAGCTTTTCCTTGACGTGGTTGCGCAGAATATCGCTGGGTTTCGCAGTCATGTTGCTTTCCTTCTTTGCGTCATGGCCGGACTTGTTCCGGCCATCCACGTCTTTGGTCCGCGCTGGAATTTAAGACGTGGATGCCCGCGACAAGCGCGGGCATGACGGTGAGGGGTACTGACTTCTTGGCTGACATGAGGCGCCCCGGGAGTTATTGTTGAGGGAGAGGAGAAACGCCGTGAATTACTCGACCGATTTCAAGTCAATCCGCAACGACGTGTCGGCGCAAGAGTGGCAGGCCAGAATTGATCTCGCCGCCTGCTACCGGCTGGTCGATCAGTACGCCATGGCCGACTTGATCTACAACCACATCACCGCGCGTATTCCCGGCACCGAGTACCTGCTGATCAATCTCTACGGCCTGCTCTACAAGGAGATCACCGCGTCGAGCCTGGTCAAGATCGACGTCGAGGGCAACATCATCTGGAAGCCCGAGACCGATTACGGCATCAACGTTTCGGGCTACGTGATCCACGGCGCCATCCACAAGGCGCGGCCGGACGTCGCCTGCGTGCTGCACACTCACACCCGCGCCGGCATGGCGGTCTCGGCGATGAAAGGCGGTCTGCTGCCGCTGTCGCAGACCTCGATCCGTTTTGTCGGCCACATCGGTTATCACGACTACGAGGGACCGGCGATCGACACCGACGAACGCGAGCGCATCGTCGCCGGTCTCGGGCCACACGACGCGCTCGTCATGCGCAATCACGGCCTGCTCACCTGCGGCGCCACCATCCAGCAGGCCTTCAATACGATGTATCAGCTTGAACTGTCGTGCCGCTCGCAAGTCGATGCCATGGCGGCGCGCACCGAGCTGACGATGCCCGGCGAAAACGTGCTGGCGCACACCGCGCATCTTTATCAGCCCGGCGCGCGGCGGCCTTACGGCGTGCTGGAATGGCCGGCGATGCTGCGGCTCTTGGCGGCGGAAGAGAAAAGCTCGGGCTACCCGCCATATTGGAACTAGGCGTATTCCCGGTGATCGCATAAGCCAGCAAGCCGCGTACCGTTGCGCCTCATGTCAGGGCTGCCAGTGCGTGATCGGTACGGTGCTGATCGCATTCGCCGGCGAACCATTGACGATCTTGGTGCTGATCGCGAGGTAGATGATCGTGTTGTGCGGTTTATCCAGCATGCGATAAATACGGGTCGTCTTGAAAAAGATGCTCGTTTTCTGGCTGAACACCTCTTCCTGGTCGGTCAGCTTCGATAAATCGACATCGATCGGACCGATTTGTCGGCACGAAATCGAAAAATTGGACGGGTCTTCGTTCAAACCCAATGGCTGACCCCATCCGCCTTTTCTGGCTTGCGAAATGTGACACGCCACGCCGGGCACTTGCGGATCTTCGAAAACGCTGACGCACACTTTGTCGTTGGGAGAAAGTAGATTGAACGTCGTACTCACGCAGTCGAGGTCAGTCGCATGCGCGGAATGAATGGACAGGACAGCGAGTACGGCCGCCAATAAAAGCCGCTTCATTCGAATATCTCCGTGCTGATTGCGACGATCCGTTTTGGCTATGTCTACTCCGATTTTCTCTCGCACGTAAGCGCGGAGCAAAGAACAGACGTGCGGGGCTTCAGTGCGGGCTTACCGGAGGCGCCGTTATTTTCGCGCGGGCGTCCTGGTTGGCGAGAATGCCATCGACCCGCGCGATTACCGCGGCGGCGCTCACGTCCGCCATGCAGACGTGGTTGTTCGGACATTCCCTCAGCCGGCGCAGGTAGCAGGGCGAGCACGGAACGCCGGCGCGCAGCACGACGTCGGCGCGGCCATAAGGGCCGGCCCACACCGGATCGGTCGGTCCGAACACGCTGACGACCGGCCGGTCGAGCGCGACGGCAAGATGCATCGGTCCGGAATCGTTGGTGATGCAGATCGCGGCGCGCGATATGAGCGCCGCGAGTTCGCTCAGCGTCGTTTCTCCGGCGAAATTGATCGCACCCGGCGCAAGCTCCGCGACTTCGCCGCATAAGCCGCGCTCACGCCCCGAGCCGGCCAGCACCACGGTAAATCCGTCTCCGAGCAAATGGCGTGCGACCTCGGCAAAACCTTCGCGCCGCCATTGTTTGGTTTCCCAATTCGTGCCCGGCGCGATGATGGCGAGTTTTGCGCCGGCCATCCCGTAGCGGTCGAGCAGCGTATCGATCCGAGCGGTTGCTGCCTGCGGGATAGGAAATGAAAAGTCCGGCGCGCCGTCGTCGAGGCCGAGCATCGGCCCGATGCCGAGATAACGCTCGACCGGATGTACGTCGAGCGTCGGCAGTTCGATGTGGTCGGTGTAGGCGAACCAGCTTCCTTCGCGCGCGCCCTTCCAGGCGTGCTTGCGCGCTTCGTCGGGAATTTTTCGCCCCAGCGCGCTCCACACATCGGGACGCGGCTTGTCGAAACCGATCCGCACCGGAGCGCCGCTGGCAAAAGCGAAAATGGCGCTGCGCAACTGGCCTTGCAGATCGAGCACCAGATCGTACTCGGCGGCGCGCAGCTTTGCGATCAGCCGCGCCGAGCTGACGAACGGGGTCAATCGCCATGGCGCCGACCACTCGTCGCGGAAAAATTCGATGACGTTGTCGATCGCAGGATTGTGCCGCAGCAATTCGGCGATGGCCGGCGTGACCAGCCAGTCGATGCATGCGCCGGGGTAGCGCCGCCGCAGCTTGTTGAGGACCGGTATAGTGTGCACCACGTCGCCGACTGCTGACAGCTTGATCAGCAGGATTTTTCGGAAGTTGCGGGTCTTGAGGTCGGCGGCTTGCACGCGCGGCTGGGCTCCTTCCAAGTGAACGAATAGCACCGCGCATGGCCTCGTCCAAATTGGTGTCAGGGGCTCGTTTTCCCGCGCAAATTGAAGCGCGCAGAGGCCCTACGGCGGCTACCAGCAAGCCACACCGCGCCGGCATCGTGCTTCGTGGCAAGCCGGGCAGCCCACCGTTCGGGAAATCTTGTTCGAATTTTTGCGGCACGTTTGTCAACGCATCTTGGTGCGTGAAGCGCCCCGCGGCCGCATTGATGCCCCGCAAAGGCACGGATCAAGCTGCTATGCCTCGTTGTTTTTAGTTATTCCAATCCAACAATTGAATCGCTCTAATCTTTGAAAAATAAGGAATAATCGGCGTCGCCAAGTTTTATTGGTTGGTGATCTGGCGTAGAGAGCATTTGGGGCTCTGTTTAGAAAGTCGGGGACAGTTGTGAGAGTAACATCGGGGGCAAAACGACACTTTGCCCTTCTCGCGGGAGCTTCACTGGTCACTATCTCAGCAGGACTTGGCGGTGCGGGACTTGGCGGCATCGGACGTGCGCAAGCGCAGGACGCCGCCACGCCGCCAAGTAATTCTATCCCCATCGCGCCAGCATCCACCGCGCAAACTCCCAATGTTGCCGGCACGGGTAGGCCGCTGCCACAAATCACGGTGACCTCGCCGAAGATAAAGCCGGTGCGGGCAAGGGTCGCGCGGCCGTCGGGACAGCGTACGGCGCAGCCACAGGAGACCGCTCAGGTTGCGCCGCCGCCTGGGCCATTTCGGAGCGACGGCGCAAGCGCTCACATCACGCCGGAATACGTTCCGTCCTTGGGGAAGACGGGAACAAAGCTCGAAGATTTGCCGACCAACGTGCAGATCATCCCGCGCGAGATCATCAACCAGCAGGGTGACACGATGCTGCGGCAAGCGATCACCAATGCCAGCGGCGTCAACCAGGGTGGCCAGGATTCGCTCGGCTACTTCGATCATTTTCTGATCCGCGGCCTTAACGCGCAGATTTACGAAGACGGCTTTTCCGACGGCGACCAGCTCGGCGGCCTGTCGCATTCGCTCAACGGCGTAAAGAGCGTCGAAATTCTCGAGGGGCCGGGCTCGGCGCTGTTTGGCAGCGGGCCGCCCGGAGGAACGATCAACATCGTTCATTACACGCCATCCTCGACCTTTCACTACGGCGACAGCGTGACAGCGGGCTCGTTCGGGACCGTTACCAACCAGGGTTATGTGACTGGTCCGACGACCGTTGAGGGATTGAACTACCGGGTGGATGGAACGCTCTCGCGGTCGGACGGCTTTCGCGATCTCAACAGCCACGATTACGAGATCCGGCCCGATCTCATGTGGACCGTGAACAATCACGTTTTTGAATTCGCACTTGATGCCCGCCAGACGCACCAGACACCGGATTCCTACGGACTGCTGTATTTCCACGGTACGCCGATCGGCGGCGTCCCGATCGATTCGAAATATTCGACGCCCTGGGCGTTCGCCAACGAGACCTACGTTCGCCCGACCTTCACCGACAAGTGGTGGGTGGCGGATTTCCTGACGATCAATAACCGGTTCGCCTATACGTATCGGACGCTCGACGTTGAAAGGAACGGTGACAGCACCAGCACTCTGATCAATGCTGCAGACATGGTTGTGGGCCGGCAACTTCGCCAGCAAGACGATGTCGATAACGCCTTTGACTATCAGTTCGAGCCGGTCTGGACCTTTCATACCGGCTCGGTGGGACACACCCTTCTGACCGGCTTCGAGGCCGTGCATCAAACCACGGCGACAGAGCGACAGACTGCCGATCTGCCGACTATTCCCAACGCCTTCGCGCCATCGCCGATGGAGACGCCGGGGAGCGTCACTTTTCTCTGCGACGCCAAGCATTCGTGCGACGACGACCATCTCGCCGCCACCTATCTCAGCGCCTATGCGACTGACCAGATCGACGTCACGGACCGGTTCAAGGTACGCGCCGGTATCCGGCAGGATTGGTGGGATACGTCGCTGCTGCCGTTGATTACGGTGCCGACGACCGCAGGTGTGCCGGGCAGCCCCCCAGGCCGTTTCAACAGCAACGGTCAGCCGATCATTGCAGGTGAGGAAGAGAACCAGAAGGAACGGCCGATAAGCTGGAACCTCGGTGCGCTCTACAAGCTCACGCCCTGGGTCTCTGCCTACGGTGGCGTCTCGAAAAGCTGGTTGACAAACTTCAATTCCGAAAATACCCAGCAGGGCATCGGGCCGGCGGAATCCGCGCTCCAATACGAAAGCGGATTAAAGTTTTCCTTCCTCGACAACAGGATCGTGTTGAACACGGCGATATTTCGCGTTCTGCGCGATAACGTTGCGGTGGCTTTCACAAACCCGGCTACGGGCTCGGAAGCCGTGGCGTTCGACAATTACAAGATCGACGGCGTCGAAGCCTCTCTCGACGCCAAAGTCACAGATCAATGGCACGTGCTGGCAAATGCGACGGCCATGGATCCGATCGTGACCGCAAGTCCGCAGACGGCAAATCAAGCGTCGGTTCTCGACCATGCGCCCCAGGGCGTGCCGCGTTATCTGGCGAACCTCTGGACAACCTATGATTTCTCGTTTGCCGGAATTAAAGGGTTTCAGGTCGGCGGCGGCATTAATTACCAGGACAAAAGCTACAGCGACAACATGAACGTGAATTCGATCCCGGCCGCCACGATTCTCAACGCAGAGGTCGCCTATCTGTCACCGACGTGGGATGTGGTCCTCAACGTCAAGAACCTTACCAACGCCCGATACTTTATCGCGGCTAACGCAGCGGGCGCCTATGTCGGTAATCCACTGAGCGCGTATCTCACGGTGCGATACAAGAACTAGGACGCCCGCGCGTCCTGAATGGCGCGCCACACCCTTTCCGGCGTCGCCGGCATTTCGACGTGGCGCACGCCGAAATCCGACAGCGCATCGACGACGGCATTGATGACGGTTGCCAGCGCCGGCACCGTGCCGCCTTCGCCGGCCGGGCGAATGCCGAGTGGGTGGGAGGAGGCCGGCACCTCGCTCAGCTCGGTGATGTAATTCACCATGTCTGAAGCGCGCGGCATCGCATAGTCCATCAGCGATCCCGCCAGCATCTGGCCGCTTTCCGGATCGTAGTGCGCGTGTTCGAGCAGCGCCTGGCCGACCCCCTGTGCGATGCCGCCATGGACCTGGCCATGAATGATGAGTGGGTTGATCGCGACGCCGACGTCGTCGACCGCGATATAATTGATAAGCGTGGTCTTGCCGGTGTCTGGATCGACCTCGACCTCGCAGACATGGGCGCCGTACGGATAGCTCGCTTCCTTCACGGTCTCGTCGCAGGCGCCATAAAGCGGACCTTGCAAATCCTCGGACAGGTCTTTCCGCTCAACCGCCGCCTTTGCGACTTCAAAGATGCCCACGGCATGATTGGTGCCCTTCACGGCGAATTGGCCGTTCTTGAACTCAATGTCGGCTGCGGCCGTCTCGAGGAGTTGTTCGGCGATGCGCAGACCTTTCTCGATAATCACGTCGGTCGATTTCTTGATCACGATCGAGCCGAGCCGCATGCCGCGGCCGGAATGGGCGCCACCGCCGACGGTGACGCGGTCGGTGTCGCCGGTGATGAAGCGCACGCAGTCGATCGGCACGCCGAGCCACTCGGTCACAAGCTGGGCAAAGCTGGTCTCGTGGCCCTGGCCCTGCGAGGTGACGCCGATGATCAACTCGACGAAGCCGTCAGGCGCCACGGTGATTTCGGCTTTCTCCCGCGGCACGCCGGTGGAAATATCGACATAGGTGCCGACGCCGATGCCGCGGCGCTTGCCGCGCTTTTTCGCCTCTTTGGCGCGCGCCTTGAAGCCGTTCCAGTCGCCGAGCTTGAGCGCCAGATCCATGCCGCCGATATAGTCGCCGTTGTCGTAGGTGACGCCGAACGGATTCTTGTAGGGCAATTCCTTCTCGGTCACGAGGTTCTTGCGGCGAAGCGAAACGCGGTCATAACCGCACTCGCGCGCAGCGAGATCGATCAGCCGCTCCATCACAAAGATCACTTCAGGGCGGCCGGCGCTGCGATAGGGCCGTGTCGGCGAGGTATGGCTGAGCGTGGCGCGGGCGCGGAAATACGCCGCCGGCACCCGATAGATGCTCGACATCATCTGCACGCCCTTCTGCACCATGGCGAAATTCGTGGTGTGGGCGCCGAGATTGCCAAGGTTTGAGCCGCGCATCGCGATGAAGCGGCCTTTGTCGTCGAGCGCTAGCTCGGCTTCGACGGCGAGGTCGCGTGCCTGATAGTCGCTCAGGAACGACTCGTGGCGTTCGATGATCCATTTCACCGGGCGGCCCACTTGCTTTGCCGCCCAGGCGATCAAAGCGAATTCCGCATAGATCATGCCGCGGGTTCCGAAATTGCCGCCGACGTCTTGCATCAGCACGCGCACTTGCGCGGGCGGCACGTCCAGCATCTTGGCGAGATCGTTCTTCAGCCGCACCGCGCCGCCGTTGCCGGCGTAGACCGTGTACCGGCCGGTCGCCGCGTCGAACTCGGCGAGCGCGGCGCGCGGCTCCATCGGCACGCCGGTGATGCGCTGCACCCAGGTCTCGAACCGTGTCACATGGGCAGCACGGGCAAACGCGGCCTCGGTAGCGTCGAAATCGCCGAGGTCGCCGTCGAAGCAGACGTTGGAGCGGGCGCTGTCGTGCACGCGCGGCGCGTCCTGCCGCGCCGCCGGCACGGTATCGACTGCGGCCGGCAAGGCTTCATAGTCGATTTCAATCTGTTCGGCGCCGTTCTTCGCCGCGTACACGGTCTCGGCAACGACCATCGCGACGGCTTCGCCGACAAAGCGCGCCTTGTCGGTCGGCAGCGCATGGTGCGGCGCCTCGAACGGCGTCTCGCCGTTCTTGATGCGCAGCACGGCTTCAGCCTGGTGCGGCGACCACGGTATGTGTGGAATCGGTTTCAGGCCGCCGGCGAGACAATCGGCGCCTGTAAAAATTGCGATCACGCCGGGGACATCCTTGGCTTTCTCGGTCGCTATCGACCGGATGCGCGCATGGGCGTGCGGCGAGCGCACCATCACCGCATAGACCTGGCCCGGCAGGTTTTCGTCCGCCGTGTAGCGGCCGTTGCCGCGCACGAGGCGAAAGTCTTCGCGCCGCCGTACGGGCTGGCCGATGCCGGAGCCGGTTGCGGGTGAATCCATAAAGGCCTCTCAGTTGGTCGGCGCGAACCGGTTACGATCGTAGGGCGCACGATAGTCGATGGTGGGGCCAGCGGGGACGATCCCGTTGGAGTGAACCGGGCCGGCCTTGCCGAACACGCCGCGTTTCATGCCGTCGATATCGCAAACATCCGCAATGCCCGGCGTTTGATAGAGCTCGCGCAGATAGTTTGACAGATTGTGGTACTCGCTGAGGCGGCGCAGGTTACATTTGTAGCCGACATAGTAGCAGGGATCGAAGCGTACCAGGCTCGGAAACAGCCGCCAGTCGGCTTCGGTCTCGGCATCGCCGCACACATAGCGCTGCTGCGAAAGCCGTTGCTCAATGCCGTCCAGGGTCTTGAACAACAGCTCGATGGAACTGTCGTAAGCCTCCTGCGAGATCGAATAGCCGCAGCCGTTGACGGCATTATTCACGCCCTTAAGCACCAGTGCATTGGTGGCGTCGATCTCGGCATGCAGAGATTGCGGATAGTAGTCCGGCGTCGGCTCCGCGATTCCCGAGAACGCCGTGTTGAACATGCGGATGATTTCCGAGGAACTCATTGTTGACGACGCGCCGCGTCTTCGCGTCCCAAAGCGTCGGCACGGTCACACGCGTGGTGCAGCCGGGGTCGGCGATGGTGTAAAACTCGTGCAGCCAGCGCACGCGCCGGTCGGTCCCCGGCACGATGTGGCCATCCTCGCCGAACGACCAGCCCTGGCCGCCGACCTCCTGAAAGGCGTTGGTAAGCGTTACGTACGGCTCCAGTTTCTTCAGCGTGCGCATCAGCGTTGCGCGGTGCGCCCATGGGCAGGCGACCGCGCAATAGAGGTGATAGCGGCCGGGTTCGGCGGGAAACGTGGCTCCGGGATCGCCGCTGATGCGGTCACGGAAAATCGACGGGCGCTTGAAATAGAGTCCTTTCTCGTCGTGATTGAACAGCACGTTCTCGGTGCTCCAATGGCCGTCGACAAGCTGTGCCATTAGTTCTCTCCCGCTTTGTCCTGCCGGCTGGCTTCTACCGCTGCGCTTTCGCCGCCGCGTAGCGCGCCTGCGCCTCTTCGGTGCCGGCGCGCGCCAGAGCGCGATTTGAATCCTGGATCGGCGCGTTGCGGTCGTAGCTTGCCTGCCGCAATGCATTGCTGCCGTTGAGCCGGGGCCGCACTTCTTCGGCGATCAGTTCGAGACTGCGCTGCGTCGCCTGCCAGTTGGCCCAGTCCTGGGCGAATACCAGCACGCCACCGAAGCCGCCGGTGACGGCCAGCATGTGTTCGATCTTTTGCACCGCGTCGTCCGGCGTGCCGATGATGGCGCGGTCGTTTTCGATCATCCAGCCCGCAGGATCGGCGAGCCCGCGCGGCGGCGGATTCGGCGCGGGCACGATGTCGTGGGCATAGCCGACCCATTTTTCCAGGCCGTATGCCACATCCTTGCGCGCCTGCTCGCGGCTTTCGGCAAGATGGATCTGGACGGCGAATTGCCAGCGGGCGCGGTCGGCGACATGACCGTGGCTGCGGCAGGTTTCCTCGTAGATCGTCCAGTTGGACAAATGATGCTGCAATGAGGCGTCGTCGACGCCGGAGAGCACCAGCAGCCCGGCGCCATGGCGTCCGGCCGCCAGCGCGCCCGCGGGCGAGCGGACTGAAGCGATTGCAATCTCCATGGTCGGCTTCGAATAGCAGCCGACGGAGAGCCGTGCCTCGTTCAGCTCGAACCAGCCGGTCTTCCTGCTGACGGTTTCGCCGCGCAGCAGGGCGACGATGCAGTCGAGCGCTTCGTCCATGCGTGGGCGCGTATCGATCGGCTTAAGGCCGAACATCCTGGCGTCCGACGGCAGGGCACCCGGGCCGGCACCGAACATCACGCGACCGCGCGTCATGTGGTCGAGCTGCGCCATGGTTTCGGCGACGATGAAGGGGTGATGGAACGGAAGCGATTTCACGCCGGTGCCGAGCTTGATAGTCCTGGTGCGCTCCGCCGCCGCGGCAATGAACACTTCAGGCGCGGCGATGATCTCAAAACCGCCCGAATGATGCTCGCCGATCCACGCTTCGTCGAAGCCCAGCCGGTCCAGCAGCGTTACGAGCTCAAGGTCGCGCGCGATCGCGTAGGTCGGATCGAGATTGGTGGCATGGAACGGCCCCATGAACATGCCGAAGCGCAGCGCCCGGGGCGGCAACCCGCTTCGTTCGAGTTCATCCATTATTCCGGCGTGTCCTCATTGCATCGGGATGTTGGCGGACTTGATCACCTTGCCCCACAGCGCACGCTCGCTCCCGAAGAATCTTGCCGCTTCGGCGCGGCTGCCCGGCGTCAGGTCCATGCCCAGAACTTTGGTCTTCTCGATGAATTCAGGGTCCCGAAGGCAGTCGTCAACATCGCGGTTGATCTTGTCGGCCAATGCCTCCGGCGTTCCCGGCGGCGCCACGATGCCGAAAAAGGTAACGGCACGAAAGCCAGGCACGCCGGATTCGGCGAGTGTCGGCACATCGGGCAGCGCCTTGACGCGTTCGGGGCCGCCGACGGCGACGATCTTCTCCGTGCCCGCCTGGTGCAACGGCAGCGAGGTCGCCAGCATGTCGAACATCATATTGACATGGCCGGCAACGACGTCGCTCACCGCTGGCCCGAGCCCTTTATAGGGAACCTGCAACAGGTCGATATGGGCGAGCATTTCAAGCTCGATGGTGGCGAAGTGGCCGACCGAGCCGAGACCGGGCGTCGCCACGATCAACCGGCCGGGCGTGGCCCGCGCGCGGGCGATGACATCTTGCACGCCCGACGCCGGAAAAGCCGGGCTCAGTACCAGGACGTAAGGCGAAGTCGCCAGCACCGCGATCGGCACCCATTTGGTCGGATCGTAGGGCATGTCCTTGAATGAGAAGTCATTGAGCGCGATCGGGCCTGGCGAGGCAAGAAGCAGCGTGTAGCCGTCCGGATCGGCGCGAAACACCTCGGCGCCGCCGATATTGCCGCCGGCGCCGCCGACATTCTCGATGATCACCGACTGGCTCCATTTGTGCGAAAGCCGGTCGGCCAGCACCCGCGCCAAAAGGTCGGTGCCGCCGCCGGGCGGGTAGGGCACCACGAGCTTGACCACGCGCGAGGGGAAATTCACTTGCGCGTGGGCCGCCGGCATTGCCAGCACGGCCACAAGCCCAATGATCGCCATTCCGATGCCTCGCATCTCTCCCTCCGTCGCCCTGAGGTGGCCGCGAAGCGGCCCAAGCTCGGGGCTCGCTTCGCTCGCACCTCAGGATGACGGATAATGGGCATTGCGCCAAGCATGCCCCACGCCCGCGCCGGTGCTGACAACATCCGGCGGCGGATGTAGAGAAGAGTGACAAGCGGAGGAATGCCTTTGCTCGCGCGGGATGAGCAGAATTCGCCGATCGATTGGGTCGCGCGCGCCTTCGCGCTGACGCCCGCGATCGCCGCTGCCGCCGATCGCATCGAGACCGAACGGCGCATCGTGCCGGATGTGGTCAAGGCGCTGCACGATGCCGGCCTGTTCCGCATGCTGCTGCCAGTCTCGCTCGGTGGCGGCGCGGCCGATATCATGGCGTTCAATCAGGTGATCGAGACCGTCGCCACCGCCGACGCCAGCACCGCCTGGTGTCTGTCGCAGCAGGTGGCGAGCACGCAGGCCGCGGGCTTCCTCGACCCCAAGGTGGCGCGCGAAATCTTTTCAGCCCCCGACGGCGCCGTGGCCTGGGGTCCGCCGTCTGGCGCCAAGGCGGTCGTGGCGGACGGCGGCTACGTGGTCAACGGGCGCTGGCGCTTTGCCAGCGGCAGCGAGCATTGCCCGTGGCTCGGCGGTCATTCGGCGGTGATCGAGGCGGACGGCAAGCCGCGTCTCGACCGCGACGGCCGGCCGGTCATGCGCACGCTTTTGTTCCGCAAGGACAAGGCGAAAATCTACGACATCTGGAACGTGTTGGGGCTGCGCGGCACCGGCAGCAATGCCTACGAGGTGCAGGATCTGTTCGTGCCGGAGGCCTATTCGACCTGGCGTGATTCGCCCTCGGACCGCCGCGGCGACGCGCCACTGTCCAATATCCCGCTGCTGACGCTCTACGGCATCGGCTTTTCCGGTGCCGCGATCGGCCTGGCGCGCGCCTGTCTCGACGCGTTCAAACTTCTCGCCGCCACCAAGAAACCGAGCGCAACGCACGGCGCGCCTGTACCGCTGCGCGAGCATCCGGTCATTCAGGCACGCGTCGCCGAGGCCACCTGGCAACTGCAATCGGCGCGCGCCTATCTCAACGACATGCTGCGCGAGTTCTGGGACGCGGCCACTACGAACCGCACCCCGTCGCTCGAACAGCGCGCGCAATTGCGCCTCGCGATTACGGGGGCGATCGAGCAGGGCGGCCGCGTTGTCGATTTCACCTTCCGCGCCGCCGGCGCTGACGCGATCTTCCAGGGCAGTGCGTTCGAGCGGCGCTTCCGCGACATGCACACGCTCACAGCGCAGGGTCAGGCCCACTTGTCGAACTTCGAGGGTGCCGGCGCCGCCTTGTTCGGCATCGAGCCAGCACAAAGATTATAGTGTCATTGCGAGGAGCGGAGCGACGAAGCAATCTAGAGCGGCTTGCAGAGCGCTGGATTGCTTCGCTTCGCTCGCAATGACGGGTCGAGGGAATGAGCACCAAAGAACCCAAAACCCTCCGCAAGGAGGACCCGGCGCTGTTGTCTGGCCGCGGCCGCTATGCCGACGATCTGCCGATAGCGGTCGGCACCCTGCATGCCCATGTCATCCGCTCGCCGCATGCGCACGCCGAAATCTCCCGCATCGATCCGGCGGCGGCGCTGGCGCACGATGGCGTCTGGGCGGTCATCACCGGTGAGGATGTCCGCAAGCTGTCCGATCCGTTCCTCGCCGCGGTGAAGACGCCGGTGCAGCAATGGTCGCTCGCCGTCGAGCGCGTGCGCTATGTCGGCGAACCGGTGGCGCTGGTCGTCGCCGAGAGCCGCTACGTCGCCGAGGATGCCGCCGAGCTGGTCGAGATCGAATACGCGCCGCTCGAAGCGGTGATCGATCCGCTCAAGGCGTGCGAGAGTTCGGCGCCGCTGGTGCACCCGCAAGCCAAGACCAACGAAGTCTCGGTGCGCGAATTCTCCTATGGCGATACCGCGGCAGCGTTCGCCCGTGCCGACCGCCACATCGCCATGACGACGACTTTCCCGCGGCTGTCATTCACGCCGATCGAATGTTACGTCGTGGTCGCGCAGCACAATGCCGCCAAAGGCAGTTATGATGTGCTGGCGAATTTCCAGGGCCCGTTTTCGATGCATCCGGTGATGGCGCGGTCGCTGCGCGTCGCCGGGCCGAAACTGCGGCTGCGCATTCCGCCGGATTCCGGCGGCAGCTTCGGCATAAAACTTTCGGTGTTTCCTTATGTGGTGCTGATGGCGCTCGCCGCGCGCATCACCGGCCGGCCGGTGAAATGGGTCGAGGACCGAATCGAGCATCTGGTTTCGGCAAGCTCGGGTCCGAACCGCGTCACCGCGATCGAAGCCGCGGTCACCAAGGAAGGCCGCATTCTGGCGCTCAAGCTCGATCAGCTCGAGGATTATGGCGCGTTCCTGCGCGCGCCGATGCCGGGGCCGCTCTACCGTATGCATGGCGCGGTGACGGGCGCCTACGATATCGCCAATGTCGACGTGAAAAACCGGGTCGTGCTCACCAACAAAATGCCGGCGAGCCTCATCCGCGGCTTCGGCGGCCCGCAGCTTTACTTGGCGCTGGAGCGCCTGATGCAGCGCATTGCGGTCGAGCTGAAACTCGATCCGCTTGACGTGATCCGGCGCAATCTGATTCCGGCGGCAAAATTCCCGTACAAAACGGCGGCCGGCGCGCTGTACGACTCTGGCGATTATGCCCGCGCGATCGAGATCGCGCTCGGCAGCGGCCGGCTCGACGAGCTGCGCCGCCGCCGCGACGCAGCGCGCGCCGCCGGGCGCAAATACGGCATCGGCTTCGCCGTGGTCGTCGAGCCGGCGATGTCGAATATGGGCTATCTGTCGACCTTGATGACGGCGCAGGCGCGCGAAAAAGCCGGACCGAAAAACGGCGCGGTGTCGATGGCGACGGTCAACATCGATCCGCTCGGCGCGGTGTCGGTCACCGCCGATGTCACCGTGCAGGGCCAGAGCCACGAGACGGTGCTGGCGCAGATCGTGTCGCGCGAACTTGGTCTTGGGCCCGACGACGTCGAAGTGGTGCTGGAACTGGACACCGCGAAAGACCAATGGTCGATCGCGGCCGGCACCTATTCGAGCCGCTTTGCGTCGGGCACCGCGGTTGCGGCGCACATGGCCGCGGCGCAGATGCGCGACAAGCTCAAAGGCATCGCCGCAAAGCAGCTCAATGTGCTGCCCGAAGACGTCGAGCTTGCCGGCGGCAAGATCCGCAGCCGCTCCAATCCCGACAACGCGCTGCCGTTCGGCCGGGTGGCGGCGACCTCCCATTGGTCGCCGGTGATGCTGCCCGACAGCATGGCGCCGGCCTTGAGCGAAACCGGCATCTGGTCGCCGCCGGAACTCGAACCGCCGACGAGCGACGACCGCATCAACACTTCGCTGACCTACGGCTTCGTGTTCGACATGTGCGGCGTCGAGATCGATCCGGTGAGTTATCACGTCCGCGTCGACCGTTACGTGACGATGCACGATGCCGGCCGCATTCTTAATCCGATGATCGCCGACGGCCAGATCCGCGGCGCCTTCGCCCAAGGCGTCGCCGCCGCGCTTTACGAGGAGTTTTGCTACAACGACGAAGGCGCTTTCCTGAGCGGCACTTTTGCCGATTATCTGGTGCCGACGGTGAGCGAAATCCCCGAGGTCGAGATTCTGCATTTTGAATCGCCGTCGCCGTTCACGCCGCTCGGCGCCAAGGGGCTGGCCGAAGGCAATTGCATGACGACGCCGGTTTGCATCGCCAATGCGATCGCCGATGCGCTCGGTGTCGAGGAGGTGGAGCTGCCGGCGACGCCGCGCCGCATCCACGCCATGCTGGAAGGCCCGAAGGGATGAATTTCATTTTTAGAAACGCAGCGAAGGTCTCGGCGCGCTCCCTCCCCCCTTGTGGGGGAGGGTTGGGGAGGGGGGTGGTTCGGTCGTGTCCGGGCGGTGACGCATTCACTTTGCCGCGTGACCCCCACCCCCATCCCCTCCCCACAAGGGGGAGGGGAGGAGCGAGCCGATGAAGCCGCGCCCGTTCGATTACGTGCGGCCTGACACGGTCGAGGAAGTGCTGGCGCTGCTCGCCGAGCACGGCGACGACGCGCGCATTCTTGCCGGCGGCCAGTCGCTGGTGCCGATGCTCAATCTGCGGCTGATCGAACCGGCGGTGCTGATCGACATTTCGCGGATCGCCGAACTCGACATCATCCGCGAAGCCGACGGCAGGATCGAGATCGGCGCCGCGGTGACGCAGAACAAGCTGTTGGCGTGGCCGCAACTTGCCGACAAGCTGCCGCTTCTCGCCGCCGCACTGCCGTTCGTCGGCCATTTCCAGACCCGCAACAAAGGTACCGTGTGCGGCTCGGTGGCGCACGCCGATCCGAGTTCGGAATTGCCACTGGCGCTCGCCGTGCTCGGCGGCGATGTGGTGCTGCGTTCGCGGCGCGGCATCCGCATGCTCGCGGCGAGCGATTTCCAGACCGACATGCTGACGACCACGCGCGAAGCCGACGAACTGATTACGGCAGTGCGGTTTCCCGTCGTGGCAGGGCAGGGCACAGCCTTCCGTGAAGTGGCGCGGCGTCACGGCGATTTCGCCATGGTGGCCGTCGCGGCTGTGGTGCGGGACAAAAATTCGGTGCGGCTCGGCGTCGGCGGCATGGCCGGCCGTCCGATGGTGCGCAAGATCCCGATCGACGGCGTCGCCGCGGCCGTCGATGCCTGGGCCGAAGAGCTCGAAGGCTACGAGGATTTGCATGCCTCGGCGGCGCTGCGGCGCGACCTGTTCCGCAATCTGGCGCCGCTCGCGGTGGCCGAGGCCGACAAGGTGAATCACTGATGCGCCGGGTGAACAAAAGCGAGCGGGTGCGGATCGCGCTCACGCTCAACGGCCGCAAGCTCGCGGCCGACGCCGAGTCGCGCATGCTGCTTGAGCGATTTTTTGCGCCACGGCCTCGGCGCCACCGGGACGCATGTCGGCTGTGAGCATGGCGTCTGCGGCTCGTGCACGGTGCTGATCGACGGCGTCGCGCAGCGTTCCTGCCTGACGCTCGCGGTGCAGGCGGAAGGCCGCGAGGTCCGCACGGTGGAATCGCTCGCCGCCGCCGACGGCACGCTCAACCCGCTGCAACAGGCGATGCGCAATAATCACGGCCTGCAATGCGGCTTCTGCACGCCCGGCATCCTGATGTCGTTCACCGACTTCCTCGCCCGCACGCCGCACCCCTCCGACGCCGAAATCCGCGAAGTCCTCAGCGGCCACCTCTGCCGCTGCACCGGCTACGCCGGCATCGTCGCGGCCATCAAAGAAGCGGCTGCTGGCACCGACTAAACCCTCCCCCTTGTGGGAAGGGCAGGGTGGGGGTCGCGAGGCGGCGCGCAAGCGTTGGACGCTTGCACAAAGCCCTCCCGACCCCCACCCCCAACCCCTCCCCTCCCCACAAGGGGGAGGGGCTACCTGTGCGTGACGCCCGCCCCATCCCTTGCTATGAAATCCCCATAAGAGTTCCGGCCGGCCGGGGGCCGACAAAAGCGGACCGGAAACATGCCATGAAAGACATTCTCGACAAGCTCGAAGAGCGCCGCGAGAGCGCGCGTGCCGGCGGTGGCGCCCGCCGCATCGAGGCGCAGCACAAGCGCGGCAAGCTCACTGCGCGCGAGCGCGTCGAGCTCCTGATGGACCGCGACTCGTTCCAGGAGCTCGACATGTTCGTCGAGCACCGCTCCCACGATTTCGGCATGGAGAAGTCGCACATCGCCGGCGACGGCGTCGTCACCGGCTGGGGCACCGTGAACGGCCGCAGCGTGTTCGCCTTCGCCAAGGATTTCACCGTGTTCGGCGGCGCGCTGTCGGAGACGCACGCGCAGAAGATCATGAAAATCCAGGACATGGCGATGCGCGCCCGCGCGCCGATCGTCGGCCTGTTCGATGCCGGCGGCGCCCGCATCCAGGAAGGCGTCGCTTCGCTCGGCGGCTATGGCGAGGTGTTCAAGCGCAACGTGCTGGCGTCCGGCGTCATTCCGCAGATTTCGGTGATCATGGGCCCGTGCGCCGGCGGCGACGTCTATTCGCCGGCGATGACCGATTTCATCTTCATGGTGCGCGACACGAGCTACATGTTCGTCACCGGGCCCGACGTGGTGAAGACGGTCACCAACGAGATCGTCACCGCCGAAGAGCTCGGCGGCGCATCGGTGCACGCCACCAAATCCTCGATCGCAGACGGCGCCTACGACAACGACGTCGAATGCCTGTTGCAGATGCGCCGGCTGATCGATTTCCTGCCGCCGAATTTTTCCGCCGGCGCTCCGGAATGGCCGTCGTTCGACGACGTCGAGCGCACCGACGCCTCGCTCGACACGCTGGTGCCGGACAATCCGAACAAGCCCTACGACATCAAGGAACTGATCCAAAAGGTCGTCGACGAGGGCGACTTCTTCGAACTGTCGGAAACCTTCGCCCGCAACATCGTCATCGGCTTCGGCCGCATCGCCGGCCGCACCGTGGGCTTTGTCGCCAACCAGCCGATGGTGCTCGCCGGCGTGCTCGATAGCGACGCCAGCCGCAAGGCGGCGCGCTTCGTGCGCTTCTGCGACGCCTTCAACATCCCGATCGTCACCTTCGTCGACGTGCCGGGATTTCTGCCCGGCACCGCGCAGGAATACGGCGGCCTGATCAAGCACGGCGCCAAATTGCTGTTCGCCTATTCTCAGGCCACCGTGCCGCTCGTCACCGTGATCACCCGCAAGGCCTTCGGCGGCGCCTACGACGTGATGGCGTCAAAGCACATCGGCGGCGACGTCAACTACGCCTGGCCGACGGCGCAGATCGCGGTGATGGGCGCCAAAGGCGCGGTCGAGATCATTTTCCGCTCCGATATCGGCGACGCCGAAAAAATCGCCGCGCGCACCAAGGAGTACGAGGAGCGATTTTTATCACCATTCATCGCCGCCGAGCGCGGCTATATCGACGACGTGATCATGCCGAGCGCCACGCGGCCGCGCATTGCGCGCGCGCTGGCGATGCTGCGCGGGAAGACGGTGGAGATGCCTGGGCGGAAGCACGATAATTTGCCGGTGTGAGGGTACAGGGGAGCCGATAATGCCTGGAGAGCGCGTTGTTTTGGAGGAAGTCCTAAAGCAGCTAAAAGCCCAGCGAGCCCCTACCCTGTCGATGGATAAATATTTTGAAGTGTTTTGCGTCGATCAGCTAATGAAGGATTTTGATCTCACATACGAGGATATTTCGGCAGGAACTTTTGATGGCGCTAACGACGGGGGCATCGATTGGGCTTATCTGCTGTTAAATGGCGCGATTGTAAATATGGATGAGGACGTCACACTCCCATCGGCTGGAGAGATTGAACTTCTGCTGGTCGTTGGGCAGAGCAAAAATGAAAACGTTTTTAAGGAGACCCCCATTGACCGGCTAAAGAGTTCGACTGGAGGTACTTCTCAAACTAAACGCGCAGGCTACGGAGCTGGCTGCTGTAAAGCCGGAGCTTGTTGAATTCTTCTCGAAGTTTAAGGCTACTTATCTTCGTGCGGCAGCTCGCTTTCCAAAACTGGAGATTCGGCTTCACTACGCATGCAAAGGGGATAAGCCGGAAGCAACAGACAAGATCACGGCATTGGCTAACAGCACGTGTGAGATGTTGCGTGAGAGATATGCCAAGACACCGGTGACATTTGATCTTTCTGGTTCTGCGGAATTGCTTGATCTTGCTCGTCGACGCCCAATTGAGTCTTTCCTACTGAAATTGGCAGAGTCGCCTGTTTCATCAAGTCGTGAGCCGGGCTACATCGGATTAGTTCGACTGGTCGATTTTTACAATTTTATCGCCGATAAAGGTCGTTTGCGGCAACGTCTATTTGAAGCAAATGTACGAGACTATCAGGGCACCAAGGGGGCCAATGTTGATATGCAACAAACATTGCGGTCAAAGTCGGAAGAAGATTTTTGGTGGCTTAACAACGGTGTTACAATAATCGCGTCGAAAGCAACCGAGGCAGCACGTATTCTCGCAATCGAGTCGCCCTATATTGTAAACGGATTGCAGACGTCCAACGAAATATACAGATATTTCTCTGAGGGGGGAAACCAATAAGACAATAGAAATGTATTGGTTCGCGTGATTGTGACAACGGATTCTGAAATAGCTGATCGGGTCATTCGAGCGACGAACAGCCAGATTTACATTCCACCATCTCAACTAAAAGCGACCGAGAAAATCCATCGTGACATCGAAGATTTTATGAAGAAATACGATTTGTTCTACGACAGAAGAAAGAACCATTATAAAGTACAGGGCAAGCCGATTGAAAGAATCATTAGCATTCCGGAGCTTGCGCAGGCGGTCTTGGCGGCAGCGCTAGGGCGGCCCGCTGATGCGCGGGCGCAGCCATCGTCAGTTTTGAACAACGATGAAGAATATCCGAAAGTCTTCACCGACAAATATCCCATCTCAGTTTATCCGAAGGTGGCTCTTTTATTGCGACGGTGTGAAAAATATCTGGAAGATCATCCTGATGAGATATCACGCAAAGACAAGAATAATTTGCGTTTCTACGTTATGCGGCGCGCTCTTATTCGAGCGGTACGGAAGGTAAAGTCTGGAGTCCAGGATCTGGCGGACATGTCTGACGGTGCCGTTACACCGAGAATTATGGACATCGCATATGGAGAGTGTCGAGAAAATTACTTAGAACTCGGTGGCTCTGATCAGGTGGCGAAAGGAACCGATCTTGAGGCCATTGTGAACGGATTATCGATATAGGCCCCATGGGATGGGTTGAGCTTTCAGAAAGTCGGCAATCACTGCTCCGCTGAGAGCCGCGTGGAAAAGTCGTGGATGCCGCAACAAGGGCGGGCATGACGGGCTGTAGAGGGCGTCCTTACCTGTCATGCTCCGCGAAGGCGGGGCATCCAGTATTCACCGCGCCGACAGCGATTACTGGATCGTCCGCCTGCGCGGACGATGACAACTAAAGACGTGGATGCCCGCAACAAGTGCGGGCATGACGGTTTTTGTCATTGCGAGCGCAGCGAAGCAATCCAGCGCGCAATGCAAGCGGCCCATGGATTGCCATGTCTGTTACTGCGCGTGCTTTCTGCCGGCCATGTGCTTGAGATAGGCTACAACAAGCCCGATCTCGCGGTCGCTCAGAGTGTTGGGCGGGAACGACGGCATGGCCAGAGCGGGCCATGTGCGCACGGCTCGAGGGTCGCGGATCAGATCGTGCAGCCCCTGCGGCGTGAAATATTCGGTCGGGTTTTGCGGCAGGTTGAGGTCGGGGCCGATATTGGAAGCACCGGCGCCATTGAGCTTGTGGCAGGGCAGGCACTGCACGACGAAAAGAGCCTGGCCGGCGCGAACGGGGTCTGTCGGCGGCAGCGCGGAATTGACGGCGAGCGCGGGCCAGCGCGTGGCGGGCGCAGGCTGGCTGACAAGTTTTGCCGTCTGATAGGGCCATTGCTCGCTGCGGATGGTGGCGGCCGCGGCTCCGGTCCACACAATGTAGAACGGCCCTGCACTCGCGTTCTTTCCAGGAATTGCCGGCCAGGGAAGGTCTGCGGGTTCGATGGCAAGCCAGGCGACGGCCTTGCTCTCATCGCTGTTGAGTACGAGGCCGGGCGGCAGTTGCGCGACGAAGCCGTCGAGCGTGACCGCCTCGATCACGCTGTCGGGAGGGAGCGTCATCCCGGCGAGCAGAGATGCGACAGGCACGGCGCGATAGGTCATCGGCACGCGATAGGTGACGTCATGCGCTACCGCGATAGTGGCAACGTCCGGCCGCAGCAAAAGCTCGCCTCGCGTGAGCGTGTGCGTATCGTTGGCCACCTTGATGGTTATCGTCGGCTCATCGGCCCGCGCGAGGCCGGGCAGCACCAGGAAACAGAACAGGACAAGCGCGCGCATGATGTCTTCCACGTCCAGCAACGACAGGTCCTCGCAATGACGAGGTACTTACTTGTCATGCCCCGCGAAGGCGGGGCATCCAGTAGTCGCCGGCGCCAGAGCAAAATTACGGGCATCGGCGATTACTGGATCGTCCGCTGGAGCCCGTCATCGGGGCGGCCACTTTGGGCCGCGCCCGTTGGCGGACGATGACAAGTCAAACATGCCCCCAGACGGCCTCCGCCGTCTTGATCAAAATTTCGAATTTCCGCCATTCGACGTCTTCGGGCAGTTGGGGAACGCCGATGCCGCTGCTGAAGCCGCATTGCGGGCTGACGGCCAGTTGCTCGACCGGCAGATATTTTGCGGCCATCTCGACGCGCAGCTTCATGGCGTCCACCTGTTCGACCTGCTCGGATTTGGTTGTTACCACGCCTAGCACCGCCACGGTGCCCTTGCGCACAAAGCGCAGCACATCGAAACTCCCGGCGCGTTCGCTGTCGTACTCCAGCAGCAGCCGCTGGTGCTTCAACTGGCTGAACAGCTTTTCCGCGATGCTGTCGTAGTGGCCCTCGCGGTGCCATTGCGCTTGTACCTTGCCGCTTGAGTCGACGCCGCGCGGATTGCCGCGGCAGATATGCAAGCCGAATGTCACGCCAGGAAAACCTTCGATCACCGCGTTTTCGGCCCGGATCGCCCGATCGAGATTCTGTTCCGGATCCTCGCCGCGGGCCTTCATGCGGTCGAGCGAGACCTTGTCGACGTAGGCGGTGAAACCGGGCGCGTCCATGTGCACATACCGGCAGCCCGCATCCACCAGTTCCCGGATCATCTGGCGCTGGATCGCGACCACGTCGGCGATGAATTCGTCGAGACCGCTATAGATCGCCTTTGATTTTTCCCAGGCGAAACGCTGCGCGATCCGATCCGGTCCGATCAGCGACACCTTGACCGGACGTTGCGTCATCGCGGCGGCAGCCTTGTATTCGTCCAGCACGACGTTCTTTTTCAGTTTCAGCCGCTCGGTGGTGGCGCGCCGCGTGGCAATCGCCGGGCCGGCGGCCTCGTAATTCGGTTCGGTGCGGTTGCCCGGATTGTTAGGGTCGCGCCACGTCTTTGGGTCGCGGAAAGCCGCGCCCGTGAGCGAGGGCGTGTCGTATCCCGAAACAGCATTGCCGAAACTGTCCTGAAAATTGCGCCGGCGGAATTCGCCGTCGGTCAGGATCGGCAGTCCGACCTGTTCCTGCTTGCGCATGACCGCGCGGATGGCCTTGTCCTCAAGGTCGCGCAATTCGCTTTCGGACATCTCGCCGCGCTGACGCCGGTCCGACGCCGCTGCCAATTCCGCCGGAACCACCAGACTTCCGACCTGATCGACACGAAGCAGGCTCAAGTCTTCGACAGTATGTGCCGGCGGCATCGGATCATTTCCCTTACTTGTCACTCAATTGACGTGCAGGTTGAGCCTGCGAACAATGTTGGCGTAACGCTCGGCATCCTGCTTTCTGTATTCGACATAATTCGCGGTGCCATCCTCCCGCATAACCATGCCGAGCTGGTTCATGCGCTCAGTCATCGCCGGCTCGCGCATCACCTTCGCGGCCTCGGCCGCAAGACGCGTGACCACTTGCGGCGGCGCTCCCGCCGGCGCGTAAAGTCCGATCACCGTCGCCACGTCGAAACCTTTGATCCCGAGTTCATCGCAAGTCGGGACCGTGGGCGCCGATGGCGATCGCTGCAGGACGCTGATGCAATAGCTTCGCAGTTGGCCGCTGGCGATACCGGAGAGGACGTTTGGAATGCCGGACCAGGCGACCTGAATTTCGCCGGTGAGCAGGCCGTTGACCATTGCGGTGCCGGCGCGATACGGCACGTGAAGAACATCGATGCCAGTCTGATCGGCAAACAGCGCCATGGTCAGATGATGGATCGACCCGACGCCACCCGAACCATAAGTGATTTTGCCGGGCTCCTGTTTGGCGAGCGCAATGAAATCGGACAGCGTCGGCGCTTTCAGCTGTGGGTTGGCGACAAGGATGGTCGGTACCGCGGCAAGCGCGGTGATCGGCGTGAAATCCTTGACCGGATCGTAGCCAATGTTCGGATTGAGCGCGGGAATGATCGCCATGTTGCCGCTGTCGCCGAACATCAAGGTGTAGCCATCGGGCGCCGCTTTCGCCGCCGTGAGCGCGACCATAGCGGTTCCCGCACCCTGGACGTTTTCGACGACGACGGCCTTGCCGAAATCCTGGGTCATCCGTTCGGCGAGAAGCCGCCCAAGGATGTCGGGATTGCCGCCTGGGGCCGAGGACACCAGCAGGCGGATTTGCCGGCTCGGGTACGCTTCATTTTGCGCGAGCGCGGGTGAAAGCAAACCAAGCGCTATTGCAAACGCTACTGCGCTGACGGGGATTTTGCTACGCATGTTTTCTCCCTGTCGCGGTCCCCGGTCGGAACAATGATTTGCGCCAATTGCCGAGGCTCTTGCGCCAACATATTGCATTTAAAACGAGTTGGTCAGTCCACCATCGCAGCATCCGGGCTGACCGTAGGAGGGGCAGAGCGTAAAGCGAAACCCATCAATGGGTCGACATGCTGCAGGGTGGGTTTCGTTTCACTCTACCCACCCTACAAAGTGTACGCCGTCTCGCGTATCATACCCGTATAAAACAAAAGGGAGGGATCGCATGACGCGCATTGTGAAAATATCGGGTATCGCTGCGGCGGCAATCTGCTGTTTCGCCGCGATCGGCACGGCGCCGGTGCGCGCCGCAGACATTATGGCCGAGTGGTCGAGCGTGACCTTGCCGCCGCCGCCGGAGCTCAAGCCGGTGACGCTCGACGGCAAGACGACGGCGCTCCTCATCCTCGACATGATGAAGGAGAATTGCGGCAAGCGGCCGCGCTGTCCCGAGGCGGTTCCCAAGATCAAAGATTTGATGGATCGCGCCCGCGCCGCCGGGTCGCTCGTGGCCTACACGCTGCCGGAAGGCGGCACGATCATCGATCCGGGCATCGCGCCCCACGACGGCGAGGTGGTGGAGCAGAAACCCGGCGGGCCGGACAAGTTTCTCGGCAGCGATCTCGATGCGCGCCTTAAAGCCAGCGGCATCAAGACCGTGATCATCACCGGCACCTCGGCGCAGGGCGTCGGCATCGGCACCGGCAGCGCCTCGGCGCAGCGCGGCTACAATGTGATCTATCCGGTCGACGGTGTCGCCTCGGAGAGCGCGTTCCGCGAGCTGTACGCGGCGTGGCACATGGGCGTCGGCGGGCCGCCCGTCACGACCAAATGGGTGACCGTGACGCGCATTGACATGATCAAGTTTTAACGGAAGCGTTTCGCCACTGTCATCGTCCGGCAACGGGTCCGGCCCGTTTCCTCCTGTGTCATCGTCCGCGCAAGCGGACGTTCTAGTATTCCCGGGCTGACGCGGTGTGCGCACATCGCGAGGTTTCCGTGTCTGTTGATCGGAACCCGGATGTGGCCGAGTATGGCCGACGAGACGGGCAACAATAATTCGTGCGGGGACGGACACATGCGAAACTCAATCATTGCGATCGCGCTGGCGCTTTGCGCCGGTCTGATGCCGGCGCAGGCGCAGGATTTCCCCACCCGCACTATCACGCTGATCGTGCCGTTCCCGCCGGGCGGCTCGACCGATGTTGCCGGCCGTATTCTGGCCGACAAGATGGGGGCTGCGCTCGGGCAGGCGGTGATCGTCGAGAATGTCGGCGGCGCCGGCGGCTCGATCGGGGTAGGGCGCCTCGCGCGGGCGACGCCCGACGGCTACACCATCGACATCGGCCAGTGGGACACCCACGTCGGCAGCATCATCTACAACCTCAATTACGATTTGCAGGCCGACTTCGCGCCGATCGGTCTCGTTTCGATCAATCCGATGCTGTTGGTCGCCACCAAAAATCTGCCGGCGAACGATCTTAAATCGCTGGTCGAATGGATGAAGGCGCATCCGGGCGACGCCAAATTCGTCAATCAGAACGCCTCGGCGCAGGTTGGCGGGCTGTTGTTGGAGAAGCTCACCGGTACCAAGGTGCTATTCGTGCCCTATCGTGGCGCCGGCCCGGCGATGACGGATCTGATGTCCGGTCAGGTCGATCTCCTCCTGGTGCAAGGTGCCGTTGCGCTGCCGCAAGTGCGCGCCGGCACCGTCAAGGCGCTGGCCGAGCTGTCGCCGCATCGCTCGGCGTCGATGCCCGATATTCCGTCGTCCGCCGAATCCGGCGTAGCCGGTCTCGATATATCCGGGTGGTTCGGTCTCTACGCGCCGAAGGGCACGCCGCAGAGCATTATCGCCAAGCTCAATGACGCGTTGGTGGTGGCGCTTGCCGACCCGACTGTGCGGACGCGCTTTGCCGAACTTGGACTCGACGTCGCGTCGCGCGCGCAGCAAACGCCCGTGGCGCTCGCTGCTTTTCAGCAGGCGGAGATGGACAAGTGGTGGCCGATCATCAAGGCCGCCGGCATTCGCGGCGAGTGAGGACAATTGTCATGCGAAAAACAACTGTGATCGGGGCGAGTTTGTTGCTGCTTGCGCTCGTCACCTCGCCGCATGCGCAGGAGGGCCAGCAGGTGTCGCGGCTGCCGCCGCTGCCGCAACCGCTCGATCCAATTCTGCAGCAAATGTTCGAGAAGCGCAGCGCCCAAGGCGGTGCCATCATCAATCTGCAACTCACCACCGGACATGCGCCGAAATTCGCCCGCGCCGCTTCCGCCATGGCCTTCACCATCCGTTTTGACGCGTCGACGCCACGGCGGCTGATCGAATTGACGATCATGCGCACCGCGCAGATCGTCGGTTCGACCTACGAGATCAATCAGCACACGCCGCTGATCAAGATGTGCGGCTACAGCGACGCGCAGATCGCGGCGCTGCCGACCTGGCAGGCTTCGACGCTGTTCGATGACAAGGAACGTGCCGTGCTCGGCTATGTCGAGGAGATGACGCATGGCGGTGACGTCGACGATCCGACCTTCGCCGCTTTGGAAAAATATTTTACGCCGCAGCAGATCGTCGAACTCACGTACACAACCGGCAACTATTACGCCAACGGCCTCCTGACCAAAGCGCTGCGCATCCAGGTGGAGGCCGACGGACGGCTGACGGTTGCCGGCAAGTGCTGAGCAAGTGCGATGGAAGGACAGGTGATGCCCAAGGCCTATTTTATGGTGCGCTCGGTGGTCGAGGAACCGCTGCGGCAAAAATTCGACCATTGGTATTCCACCCATCACCTGCCGATGGCGCTCAACGATTTCAAGGCCGAGAAGTGCTGGCGGTTCTGGAGCACGGCCGATGCCGGCGTGCACTATGCGGTCTATCAGTTCCCCGACATGGCCAAGCTCGATGCCGCGCTCAAATCGAAAGCCTTCAAGGGCCTTGTCGCCGACTTCGATCAGGCCTGGCCGTCAGGCGTGACGCGCACGCGCGACATGATCAATTTGGTCGAGGAGCGCGGCGCATAGGTGCACGGACGTTCACCGCCAGCCGCCGCCGCCGTTCACATAGACGGTGTCCGCGGTCATGAAAGGGCAGGCGTCCGAGCACATAAACAACACCAGTTCGCCGATCTCCTCCGGCTCGCCGAAGCGCTTCATCGGAACGTCTTCGAGGAACCGCTGCACCAGTTCGGGCGACGATTGCGCCGCGTCCTGGAATGGCGTCTTGATCGGGCCGGGCGAGATCGACAGCGCCCGGATGCCCTGGGCGGCGAATTCGCGCGCCACGCCAAGCGTCATCGACACCACGGCGCCCTTGGCCGCGGCGTAGTGGATCGAGGAGCCTGGACCGCCGCGGCGATGCGCCATGCTCGCCATGTTGACGATGACGCCGAGCTTGTTCTTGAGCATGTGCGGCAGCACCGCCTGCATGCCGTAAAGCGTGCCGTTGACGTTGAGGCTGAACGTCTTCTCCATCAACGCGTCGTCGATATCGAGAAACTTCGAGCGGCGGATCGCGGCGCCGGCCGAATTGAACAGGAACTGCACGCTGCCGAACGCGGCGATGGTGCGCTCGACCATGTTATTCACTTCGCCGCGCCGGGTGACGTCGACCTTGAGTGCCAGCGCCTGGCTGCCCTTGCCGTTGACCATTGCCGCGGTCTCGCGCGCGCCAGCCTCGTTGAGGTCGGCACACACCACGTAGGCGTGCTCGCGGGCGAAAATAAGCGCGGTGGCGCGGCCGATGCCGCTCGCGGCGCCGGTGATGATAATCGTCTTGCCGGCGAAATAATCCGGTGTCTTCGGCATAGTTGGCCCCGTCTCTGGAGCATGATCCCGAAAAGCTCGCCCTTGGACTAGTTCCGAGGGTAAGTCACCGTTTTTCGGAAAAGAGCATGCTCATTCAACGGGGCCGATTGTGCCTTCGCGCGACGCCGGCCGCAATCCGGCTTCGGCGGTTACGCGGCAGCGAGCAGCCGCGCCGATCGCAATTGCAACAGCGCCGTCTTTTCCGCCACCGGAGCGAATTTCGTCGGGGCGATGGCGCAGCGCGCGGCGGGCCGCACGACGCCGTTGCGCAGATAGGGTGGCTTTTCACACCACAGATATTCGAAGACGTGGCCGCTGAAGCGGTGAGCGAGGCGGATGGTGCTGCCTTCGATCGCGACGTCGAAATTCGGCGAACTGCTTTTCACTTTGAGGTTCGGCGAGCGCAAGCCGAATGCGACATGCAGGACCTGGTCGACTTCGAGCGAATTGAACGGTTTGTGCAGGAACGCACAGGCGCCGGCGTCCAGCGCCTGACCTTCGTTGGTGAGATTGCGCTCACTCGAAATCATCACCACCTTGAGCGAAGACTGGATGAGCGCGAGCCGCTTCATGGTAACAAGCCCGCTCATTCCAGGCATGTTGCAATCCAGGAACACCGCGTCGAATTGCGAGCTGCGGCACAACGTCAGCGCGGTCTCGCCGTCGCCGGCCTCCGTGATTTCGCAATTGAACACGCTGCCCCGAAGGATTCGCTGCACGATCTGGCGCACGGCCGAGGAGTTGTCGACGATCAGGACCTTGGTCGGCGACGAGATGCGAGCGTAGGTCTTGATGATGGCGAGCGCGTCGTCGGCCGCGAATGGCTTGAACAGGAATTCGTAGGCTCGCAGCTTGATTGCCAAACCGACCGCCTCGGCAGCGGGTGGCGACGACATCAGGGTCACGAAGGTCTTGATGCCCTGCTTGCGGGCGGCCCAGAACGCATCGGTTCCCGAAAGCTCCGGCATATGAACGTCGATGAACGCTATGTCGATGTTCGAACCGCTCAGCAATGTCAGGCAGTCGCGGCCGTTGTCCGTCGTGCTCATCCGCAGCGGCAGTTTCGACGCGTGCGCGGCGTCGTTGAGGAGCTGCAATGTCGTACGGGAATCGTCGGCGATCAGCATCGTGATGGGCCGTTGCATGCGTGCTCCATTTCCGGTCGTGGGACGGACGGTTGCGCCGTCCGGTAGTGCCGCCCCGCATAATTTCGCGGGTCAATAATCGGCGCGAAGTGAATCGGTTCGTCTTCGCTTGCAATCCTGCTTGCCGGGTGGTGATTGGGTTCTGACGAATTTGATTCAAATCGCCGCCGGGCCAAAAAATGCCGCGTAAGCTCGAGGATTTTGCCGTCTTTGCGGCACCCGCCGTCTTCGTGGTGCTGTGGGCGTCCGGCTTCATCGGCGCCAAATTTGGGCTGCCCTACGCCGAGCCGATGACGTTTCTGTCGCTGCGCATGATCGCGGTCGTGGCGTTGCTCGCGGTGGTCATCCTGCTGACGAGGCCGAAATGGCCGGACCGCGCCGGGTTGTTCCACAGCGCCGTGACCGGAGCCCTGGTGCACGGCCTTTATCTCGGTGGCGTATTTGCCTCGATGGAGAATGGAATTTCCGCCGGGCTGATCGCGCTGATCGTGAGCTTGCAGCCGGTGCTGACCTCGACACTGGCCAATCGCTGGCTCGGCGAACGCGTGCTGCCGCGGCAATGGCTTGGTCTCGTTCTTGGCATCGCCGGGGTCTATCTGATCGTCCGCGAGAATGTGGCGGCCGGCGATATCAAGCCCATCGCCTGGGTTTTGGCCGCGACCGCACTCGCCGGCATCACCGTCGGTACGCTCTACCAAAAACGCTTTGGCGGCGGCATCGATTGGCGGCCTGCTTTGTGCGTGCAATACACCACGGCCGGCGCACTGTTCACGCTCGCCGCGTTCGCGTTCGAGACCCGTGTCGTGCGCTGGACGCCGGAGTTTCTGTTCGCGCTCGGCTGGCTGGTGTTGGTATTGTCGTTCGGCGCGATCTGGCTGCTGTATTTCCTGATCCGGCGCTCGGCGGCGACCCGCGTCATCAGCTTTTTTTACCTGACGCCGCCGGTGACGGCGCTGCTGGCCTGGCTGTTCTTCGGCGAACGGTTGTCGCCGCCGGCGCTGCTCGGCATGGCGATCTGCGTCACCGGCGTTTTCCTGGTCAATTGGCGCACCGGTGGCGCGGCGGCATAAGGCGCGTTAGCGTACCGCACCGCGCCTGATATTTGGAGCAATCTCATGACTGTCGGACCGATAGAATATCGCGACGCCCCGCCGGAAGTCCGCGCCGTATTCGACGATATCAAGCGCACGCGGCAGGTCGAGGATGTCAATAATTTCTGGAAGTATTTGGCGCACGATCCGGTGACGCTTAAGCGCACCTGGGACAGCGTCAAACAGATCATGGCGCCCGGCGCGCTCGATGTCCTGACCAAAGAGATGGTCTACCTCGCGGTGAGCGTGACAAATGGCTGCGGCTATTGCATCGCGAGCCACGGCGCCGCGGCGCGCAAGGCCGGCATGACGGAAGCGATGTTCGGCGATCTCATGGCGGTCGTCGGCATGGCGAACGAAACCAACCGGCTCGCCCACGGCTATCGCGTCCCAATCGATGCGGCATTCGACCGATAGCGGCGTCAGCCGTGATTGCCGGTTTTTGCGGAAAATGCGCGGCAAATGCAAGCGCGGCCATTAGGCGGCCGGCAATCGGCCTCCAATAGGTAGTTTTACCGAGAGGGTTGCTTCCGATCGGGCTGGTCGCGATTGCCTGCTACGCGACCGCAACACAAAAGGCCGCGCACGATGCTTTCGTTGAAGCCGAAAAAGCCGCCTTCGCCGGAGGACCGGCGCCTGTCGCGGCGGCGGGTGCTCAACCGGGTGGCAACGATCCAGTTTGGCAATGGCACCCTGCCGCGCGATTGCCTGATCACCGACATTTCCGACGGCGGCGTGCGGCTGCACGTTGAAGGCTTCGAAGTACCCGACGAGTTCGTGCTGCTGCTTTCCGGTGACGACGTTGCCGCGAAGGAGCGCGTTTACAAGGTCGTCTGGCGGCTCGGTTACGAGATCGGCGCCAAATTCGTCGGTCACGTCCGGCGCGCCGGCGCTTCGGCAAGCGAATAGAGCGATGTTGTCATAACCGTATTGCGTGCAGTAAAGCTGAGGCCCAATCGAGCCAAGCTTTACCGCAAATGCCCAATCCGCCTGCCCGCGACATCGTCGTCGTTCACAGCTCCGATTTGCACGTCGATCACGATTACACGGCGCGCCTGCACGGTGGCGACGGCGCGGCGGGACTCGTCTGCGTTCTCAAGGCGGCGGCAGAGCTTTCCGCCGATGTCGTCATTCTCGCCGGCGATACATTTGACAGCCATCGCGTGCCGCAGGAATTGATCGAACGCGCCGCCGCGGTGATTGCAGCGGCCGAGTTGCCCGTCGTCCTGCTTCCCGGCAATCACGATCCGGCTATTGCGGCGGCTGTGTATCGGCACGGCGCGCTGGCCGCGCTGCAAAACCTGCACGTCATCGGTATTACCCATGACGAGGCGATCGATTTTCCCGATCTATCGCTCGAAGTCTGGGGCCGCGCCCACCGCGACTACGCCGACATGATTCCGCTCGAGAGCGTACGCGCGCGCCGAACGCAGTGGCAAATCGCCATGGCGCATGGCCATTACGAACCTAAGCCCGACCGCGGCAACCGCCTACAGCCGTCCTGGCTCATCGGCGACGACGAAATCGCCGCGACCGGAGCGGATTACGTCGCATTGGGCCACTGGAATCGCGCGGTACGCGTCGGCAACGGCAAGGTGCCGGCCTACTATTCGGGTTCTCCCGAATACTCCGGCACCGTCAATGTGGTGCGTCTGAGCGTAGCAAGCGGCGTCATGGTGACTCGCGCGGCACTCGAGATCGCGCGCGAACTGCCGGAGTGAACTTAAAAAAACGGCTCCGGCCGAATGACCGGAGCCGCTTTTGTTTGATGGCCTAAATACGCGATACGCTAATGGCCGTTGCCACTTGACGCAGGTGCACTGGGTGCCGGCGTAATTGGCGCAGCGGGCGTGGGAGCCGTTGTCGGATTCGGCGCTGGGGCGAGGGTCGGCGGCGTCATATGCGTTACCGCCGGCGGCGTCGTGTCATTGGACGCCGTATTCATTTGGCTCGGCTGATGACCGATTCCGAACGCGACCGCGAGCACCACTACCAGAAATACCGCCGCGGCAATCCATCCCCACGTGGCATTCATCGCTCGGGGATCTGTGCTGTACGACTTACGCCGCAACGGATCGTTGGGATCACGGTAATCGAAGTTCCGATAGTCAGACATGTGTCTGCCTCCATCCATCAGGTCTACTCGCAAGATAACCATTGCCGCAGAGGGCCGTTCCGGTGGCATGACACCTAGGCCGGCGGCTCATGGCCGGAACCAGAAAAGGTTCCTTTGTTTTGGCAATGCGTTCCGGCACATTAGTCCGCAGCTCGTGAAATCCGGGAGAAATGGCCGTGTACCAGAAACCTTTTGCCGCATCGCAGCACCCTTTGGTGATCGCAGGTGCGTTTTTGACGGTTGTGGCCTGCATGACATCCATCGCGCCTGTGCACGGACAATCGCCACCCGCGCCAGGGATGTGGTCGGTGAAAGCGCCGTTGCCGTCGCCGCGCGCGGAGGTTGCGGCGGTTGCCCTAGACGGCAAGCTCCATGCGCTCGGCGGTTCCGTGAACGGAACCGCCGAGCCGTATCACGACGAATACGATCCGGCGACCGATACGTGGCGCGCTCGCGCGCCGCTGCCTGAAGGGCGCGATCATCTTGGCGCTGCCGCGGCGGGCGGCAAGATTTACGCCTTCGGCGGCTTTGTTGGCGCGGTGCACAAAGGCGCCGGCAGCGGCGCCTTTGAATACGATCCGGCGGCCGACGCCTGGCATGTGCTGCAGCCGATGAAGACGCCGCGCGGCTCCGCCGGCGCGGCCGCAATCGACGGCAAGATTCATGTGATCGGCGGCCGCGGCCTCGACGGCGTCGTCGTGGCAAGCCACGACGTGTTCGATCCCAAGACCGGCCAGTGGAGTTCGGCGGCGCCGTTGCCGACACCACGCGATCATCTGGTCGTTATCGCCGTCGACGGAAAAATTCATGCTATCGGCGGACGCTTCAAAGGCCCGCTCGACCGCACCGGGCTGCATGAAGTGTATGATCCGGCAACCGACAAATGGTCTTCGGCGGCTCCGTTGCCGACGCCACGCAGCGGACTCGCTAGCGCGTATTATCGTGGATTGATCATGGTGCTCGGCGGCGAACTGCCTCCCGACCATACGTTCCCAGAAAACGAAGGCTACGATCCGAAGACCGATCGCTGGACCACGCTGGCGCCGATGCCGCACGGTCGGCACGGTTTCGGGGGCGCCGCGATCGGGGACGACGCATACTTCGTCGGCGGCAATCTCGATCCGGGCGGCGGCGCCACCACCGACCAACTGATCATGTTTCATCTACCGTGATGCGGCTTATTGCACCGGCAGAAGTCATTGCCGGTGCCTTGTATGGCAACACGGAGCGGCTATTGTGCGGCCGACGCGCTCGTAGCTCAGCTGGATAGAGCATCAGACTTCGAATTTGAGGGTCGGGAGTTCGAATCTCTCCGAGCGCGCCAGAAAAGCGCGCTTTTCGAAGTCGCTCGGAAATTTTGCTCTCACTTCGAAGTAGCCCGCGGTCGTGTCGGATTTGCTCGGCGATGAGGACTTCGAACCGTGGCTGAGGGCGGAAGCGGGAATTGAAATGCTGAAAGCCGCGCCCAATGATTTCCTGCAAAAATGGCCGGTTTCGAAGCGGGTCAACAGTTCGCGTGCCAATGGCGATGACCCGACGCTTATCGACAAAGTCGAACTGGCGGTCGCTTGATGAATGGGAAATCAAAGAAAACACCTCGCTATGACCGCGGCCATGAGGCGTGGGGGCGAATATTTTGGGCCTTTTTAGCTCTTGTCCTGTTGAGTGTGGTCGTAACTATCCTCAAAGAATATTTGGGATAAAGAACGACAAGGCGCGGCTGAGCAATGGGGCGGCCGAGCGCGCGGCCGAAAAGCTACGCCATCCAGGCCTGTCGAAGGGGCAGAAGTCGCTCCAATCGCTGGAGATACAGCCGGTCCATCTGCTCCTTCGGAACATGCTGGCGAACTGGAATATGTGTTTCGGATTCAGCGCAAAATTCACTGCAATAAAAGCGGTCGGCGGCGACCTTCCAAGCGGCTTTTGGATTAATGGTGCGATGACATAATGGACAGAGCATCGGATAGTCTCCAATTCCGACACTACAACGCCGATGGCATTCCTAAAGTTCCCCAAGGCCGCGTGGACGCTTTGCCTGGAGGACGTTCCCCACGCAGCCGCGGAAGAGTTGGATCGCTCGGGCTGTTGATCTGAAAGAATTGTTTGGTCTCCGGAGGGTCCAGTGCCTTCGCCACATCGTCGTGGCGTTACCCCGCATGTGCGATTGCCAAGGTGGCTGCACCGTCTTAGACCCGTAGAGTGGCGGCGGTGGCCTCGCCAATCGATAGAGCGCGGTCAGGGATGGACGATCTCACGGGCGACGAAAGAGGCAGCGCCCAAAGCGGATCGGCTGCCGGGCAGGGCGACCTCAAGCAAATCGTCGGCCGCACCGAGGATGTGCCGCGTGGCATCCTGATGATGATCTTGGCGACCGCCCTGTTTGCGGGTGCGTCGGCGGCAAGCAAATGGCTGGTCGGCGAATATCCGGTTGGCGAGGTGCTGTTCATGCGCTCGCTGTCCTCGCTCATCGCCGGCGCTGCGATCATATTGCCGGTGTCCGGCTTTTCGGTTTATGCGACGACGCGCCCGCGCGATCACCTTCTTCGCGGCATGTCGCAGTCGATATCGCAGCTATGTCTGCTGATCGCCTTCAGCCTGATGCCGCTTGCCGGCGCGGTCGCGATCAATTTCTCCTCGCCGCTGTTTGCGGCGCTGGTGTCGATCGTCTGGCTGAAGGAACGCGCCGGTTGGGTGCGTGGCGGCGCACTGTTAATAGGCTTTATCGGCGTGTTGATTGTCACAGATCCGGGCGCGAATTCGCTGACGATCGGCGCGCTGTTCGCGCTCGTCAACGCCGTCATGTATGGCACTGTCACGATCGCGGTGCGCGGCATGACGCGGACGGAATTGGCCAATACGCTCGTCATCTGGCAACTCAGCGTGCTGGCGTTCTTCCACAGCTTTCTGCTGCTGTTCGGCTGGCGCTCGCCGACGCCGCTCGATGCCGCGATGCTGTTCGGCACCGGCCTCACCAATGCGGTCGGACAATGGTTCTGGACCAAATCGCTACATCTGGCTCCGGCGCCGGCGGTGACACCGTTCTATTATCTGATGCTGGTATGGTCGATAGCGATCGGATTTCTGGTCTGGGGCGACGTGCCAACCGCGAGTTTGCTCATCGGCTCGGCCATTGTGGTTGCGACCGGGCTGTTTCTGTTTCTGCGCGAATCAAGGCTGCAACGGCGTCCGACGCCGCATCCGGTTACTGAATCAATTTCGCGATCCGGTCGATGATCGGCCGCGGTGTCGCATAAGTCTTTTTGATCAGGGCCTCGAGCTGCTCGCCGTTCTCGGGGTCGATGGTCAACTTGCGCAAATTGGCTTCGGCGATGAATTCAGGATCCGTCATTGTTGCGTCGAACGCATCGCGCAGCATTTTCAGCCGCTCGGGCGGCAGTCCGGGCGGCGCGATGAACGGCCGCCCGATGCCCTGGCCGGCGTAGAGGAATTCGATCGCATGCTTGTCTTCCGGCGTCTTTGCGAGATCGACGACAAACGGCACATTTTTAAGAGTTGGGTTTGGTTTCAGGCCGCCCTGAAAAAGCACCGACACGGTGCCGCTCGGAATCCAGTCCGGCTTGCGCACGTTGACGCTGTCGAGGCTTTCGCAGATGCCCTCCACCTCGCCGCGCTCCATGGCCAGGAATACCGTTGCTGAAGAGGTGTAGCCGCCGACCAGTTTGAATTTCATGCCAAGGATGTTGTTGAGCGCCAGCGGGTAGGCATGCGTTCCAGTGCCGGGCCCGTTATCGCCGACGATCAGCTCCTGCTCGGTGAGATCGTGCGCAGTCTTCACCGCCGCGGTGTTGTAGGCGATGCAAACATTGGTCTCGATCGCAGGCGTGCCGAGATAGGACAGCTTGGTGGCATCGAATTGCGCTCCGGGCGCGCCGGTCAGCGGGCCAAGCGCGGCGTCGCGCGCGATCAAGGCGATCGCGGTGCCGTCCTTCGGCGCCACATTGTAGATAAAGCCGGCGGCGCGATAGCTGCCGCCGCCCGGCAAATTCTCAGGAGTAACCGTGGGATTGCCGGGCAAATGCTTGCCGATATGGGCGGCGACAACGCGCGCCCACATATCGTAGCCGCCGCCGGGACCGAAGCCGATATACATCGTTACGGTTTTGCCGGCGAACGCGCCCGGCGTTTGCGCCGTGGCACTGCCGATGCTGGCCGCGGCCAGCAGGCAAAGCGGGAGAATGGCGCATCCCGTCTGCATGACACGCCTGCCCATGGCGCTTCTCCCAACGGATATGAACCGTGCTACCAAATACCGAGACATCGACAAAGTGACATAGTGCCGCCACCGGTGGGAGATTTTTTCGTGCCAGTTGGAAAATCGATGAGATGGTGGTTCGCTGCTCTGCTCCTCGTCATGACCGGGGCAATACTGCAAGCGTCGTCGCAGCAATATCCTTCGCGTGCGATCCGCCTCATCGTGCCGTTCGAGCCGGGCGGCGCCCCGGACGTGGTCGCACGGATCGTCGCTGCCGCAGTCCAAGGGCCGCTCGGCCAATCGGTGATCGTCGAAAACCGCACCGGCGCCAACGGTATTATCGGCATGCAGGCCGTGGCGGCAGCCGACCCCGACGGCTACACCCTGCTGAATACGCCCCCGGCTTTCGTCGTCAATCCGAGCGTCAACAAGGCGCTGTCCTTCGACATTTTCCGCGATTTCGCCCCGGTCGCGAACGTCGGTATCAGCGCCGGCTATATCTTGATGGTGCGTCCCGGTCTGCCGGTCAACACAGTGGCCGAGCTCATCGATTACGCCAAGACCCATCGGCTTTTGTATGGCTCGGCCGGTGTCGGTAACACGTTGCATCTCGCGGCCGCGCTGTTTTGCGCCAAAGCCGGCGTTGAAATGGAGCACGTGCCGTTTCGCGGCGCGGCCCCCGTCATGACGGCGCTGCTCTCCAACACGATCGATATGGCCTTCGTTTCGCCTACTGCGTCGACCTACGTGACCAGTGGCCAATTGCGCGCCATCGCGTTTTCCGGAAAGGCGCGGTTGGCGAATTTGCCGAACGTTCCGACGGTCAGGGACACGCTGCCGAGCTTCGACATCGAGGGCTCCTGGGAGGGTTGGCTGGCGCCGGCGAAGACGCCGCCGGCAATCGTTGCGCAGCTCAATGACGTCATTCGTACGTCGCTGAAAAAGAATCCTGCCTTCCACGAAGCCATCGTGAACGCCGGCTATGAGCCGACCGATATGTCACCCGCCGAGTTTTCGGATTTCCTGCACGCGGAGGCCGCGCGCTACGCGGAAGCGGTCAAGGCGGCGAAAATCGAGCCCCAATAGCGCGCTGCGACACCGCGCGCGGTCCCCAACCCCTTCGCGGGGTCCGCCACTTCATGTAGCCTCGCTGCCGTAGAAAACGCACCAGGCCGGTGGAGCATCCCATGAGACGCCGAAGCTTTCTGCGCTTGGCCGCAGGCGCCGCCGCCGTGCCAACACTGCCGGCGCTTTTGCGCGCCGACACTTATCCGTCGCGGCCGGTGCACATTCTCGTTGGCTTCGCGCCCGGCGGCGCCGCCGACACTATCGCGCGGCTGACCGCGCAATGGCTGTCGGAGCGGCTCGGTCAGCAATTCATCGTCGACAACCGGCCCGGCGCCGGCACCAATATCGCAACCGAGGAAGCGGTGCGCGCGACGCCCGACGGCTATACGCTGCTTTTGGTCACCGGATCGAACGCGATCAATGCCACGCTTTACCAGAATCTGAGTTTCAATTTTCTGCGCGATATGGCGCCGGTCGCCGGCGTCATTCGCGTCCCAAACGTCATGGTGGTGAATCCGCAACTGCCCGCCAAGACCGTGCCCGAGTTCATTGCCTACGCCAAGGCCAATCCGGGAAAGGTCAATATGGGCTCGGGCGGCATCGGCAGTACGCTCCATGTGGCGGGTGAGCTGTTCAAGATGATGGCCGGCGTCGATCTGGTCCACGTACCGTATCGTGGCGACGCGCCAGCGCTGGTCGATTTGATCGGCGGGCAAATCCAGGTGATGTTCGATCTGACAACAGCTTCGATTGGCTTTATCAAGGCCGGCAAGCTGCGGGCGCTGGCGGTAACGTCGGCGGCCCGCTCGCCGGCACTGCCCGACTTGCCGACCGTCGGCGAATTTCTGCCGGGCTACGACGCGATCTCGTTTGAAGGGATTGCCGCGCCGAAAGGCACGCCGGCCGACATCGTCGAGCGGCTCAACAAAGAGATCAACGCCGGATTTGCCGACGCCAAGTTTCTGGCGCGATTGGCCGACCTCGGCGGTGAGGGTTTGCCGGGGACGTCGGCCGATTTCACCAGGCTCATCGCTTCCGAGACCGAGAAATGGGGCAAGGTGGTCAAATTCGCCAACCTGAAGGCGGAGTAGTCGCCGCAACGAAGCTGCAGAGGGACATAGAAATGGAATCTTCGCGCCGCCGTATTCTGCAATTAGCCGGTGCCGCCGCTCTCGCGCCGTGGGCGCTGCCGGCGCGCGCGGATACCTACCCGTCTCGCGTCGTGAAACTCACCGTCGGTTTTCCGCCCGGCGGCGGGGCGGATTTAGCGTCCCGTATTGTGGCCGGCGGATTGACGGATCTCTGGAATCAGCAAGTCATCGTCGAAAACAAACCCGGTGCCGGCGCAAGGCTTGCGCTCGACGCCGTGGCGCATGCCGCCCCTGACGGCTACACGATGCTGCTGGCGCCGGGATCTCCCCTGGTTCAGCCGCTGCTCTTTTCGACGCTGACCTTCGACCCCGCCAAGGATTTTGCACCGGTGTCCCTGGTCGGGACCTATCCCAATATCATCGTCGTTCCGAACTCGTCGCAGTTCCAGAAACTGGAGGAGTTCATCGCTTACGCCAAGGCCAATTCCGGCAAAATAAGCTGGGCGTCGCCCGGCGTCGGCACCGTTCCGCATCTGGCCGGCGAACTGTTCAAGCACATGACCGGCATCGAAATGACTCATGTGCCGTATCGCGGCGTCACCGAGGGTCTGATGAGCGACATGATCGCAGGCCGGCTCGATTTGATGTTCAACACCACCGGTTCGTTGCTGCAGCCTGTACGGGCGAAGCAGGTGCGCGGTCTCGCCGTGACCAGCGCGAAGCGATTCCCGGACGAGCCGGAGCTTCCCACTGTCGCGGAATTGGGCGTGCCCGGGTACGACGTGTCATCCTGGTATGGACTTTACCTGCCCGCCAAGACGCCGCCGGATATCATCGCGAAGGCAAACACCGATGCCGTCGCCATGCTGTCTCAGCCAGCGATCAAGGCGAAATTCGCGCCGCTCGGAATTCTGGCCCAAGGTTCGACTCCAGCCGAGCTTGCCGCCAAAAATGTCGGCGATGCGGCGCTGTGGGGGCCGGTCATCAAGGAAGCCAACATCAAGGTCGAGTAGTCTGCGCTATCGGGGAAAGGGGACGCTCATGAAACATCAACGCCGCCGATTTCTGCAGCTTGCCGGTGCCGCCGCCGTCGCGCCCGCACTGCCGCGACTTGCTCGCGCCGACACTTTTCCGAACCGTCCGGTGAAAATCCTCGTTGGATTTTCGGCCGGTGGCGCGGTTGATATCGTCGCGCGGGTGATGGCGGATTGGTTGTCGCAGCGCCTTGGCCAGGCGTTCGTCGTCGAAGACAAGCCTGGCGCCGCCAACAACATCGCTAGCGCCGACATGATCCACTCGGCGCCCGACGGCTACACGCTGCTTTTGACCAATCCGACAAATGCCATCAACGCGACGCTTTATTCAAATCTGAGCTACAATTTTTTGCGCGACAGCGTCCAAGTGGCCGGCATCATGAGGGTGCCGAATGTCATGGTCGTCGGACCGGATGTACCTGCGAAAACGATTCCGGAGTTTATCGCTTTCGCCAAAGCTAATCCGGGGAAGGTCTATTATGCGTCGCCGGGCACCGGTACGTCCGTGATGATGTCGGCGGAGCTGTTCAAGGATCTGGCGCATGTCGAGCTTGCGAACGTCACCTATCGCGGCATGAACGGCGGCGGGTATACCGATCTCTTCACCAATCGTGTGCAGGTCGCGTTCGATAATCTGCCCGGCTCGATCGGATATATCCACGGCGGTCAATTGCGCGCCCTCGGCGTCACCACGACGCAACGCTCGGACGCGCTGCCGGACGTGCCGTCGATTTCCGAATTCGTCCCGGGCTATGAAGCGAGCGCTTGGTACGGGTTCAGCGCACCGAAAGGCACGCCGGCTGAGGCCATCGCCATCCTGAACAAGGCGACAAACGATGCACTCGCCGAGCCGGGCATGCGCAAGAAACTCGCGGATCTCGGCGGTATTCTGATTCCCGGTACGCCGACCGATTTCGACAAGTTCGTGGTCGCCGAAACCGAGAAGTGGGGCAAGGTGGTCCAGAGCGCCAATATCCACGCGGATTGATCGCCGCGTTATGCGCGCCGCTGGTTGCCAATTGGCGCAAGGCTACCTGTTCAGCCGTCCGGTTCCGCCTTGGGAACTTAGCTTCGAACTTCCCGACGCGCTTCGCCACAATTTGAAAGCGGCTTGAGCGCCAGTCACGCCACGCGATAGCGGGCGATGACGCTTTCATCGACGTCGATGCCCAGTCCGGGTCCTTGCGGAACCTTCATGTGGCCGTCGTGCGCCTCGATCGCGTCACCAAGCGGCGTTGCTTCGAGCTCGCAATAGAACCGCTCGCACATCGAGTCCGGCAGGCACGCGGCGATGACGTGGAGTGTCGCGATCAGGCCGGGTCCGAAATACGGCGTGTGCGGCATGACGCGCACGCCATGTTTTTGCGCAATGGCAATCGCTTTGCGCATGGCGATGATGCCGCCGATTTTGGTGATGCTCGGCTGGAAAATATCGAGCGCACCAAGCTCGATTGCCTGTCGCGCCTCGGTGGCATGACCTATGTTTTCGCCGGCGGCGATGGGGATGCCGGTTTCGCGGCGGATGCGCGCCATCGTATCGTAGTCATCGACCGGATCGACCGGCTCCTCGAGCCAGGCGAGATCGTAGACCTTGAGCTTGCGGGCCATGTCGAGTGCTTCGTCCGGCGACCAGGCGCAATTGGTGTCGACCATGATCGCGATATTGGGTCCGGCAGCCTTTCGGCCCGGCGCCACCGTCTCCACCAGATGCTCGTGCAGTTTGACCGCGGTGTAGCCACGCGACACCGCTTGTTCGGTAAATTTGGCGACGAGATCGGGTTTGCCGTAGCGCAACAGGCTCGCATAGGTCGGAATGCGATCGCGGGTAGCACCACCAAGCAGGCGATGGACCGGCACGCCCTGCGCTTTGCCGGCGATATCCCACAGTGCGATGTCGATGCCGGCGAGCGCGTAGCTGACCGGCCCATGCCGCCCCATGGTGTGCAGCTTGCGTTGCAGGTCCGCCATGAAGGACGGCACATCGGTAAATTCGCGGCCAACGCATAATGGTTCGACGGCACGCAGGATGGCCTCGCGTGTCAGCGCCGAGACGGCAAAACCGAACGCTTCGCCCCAGCCGGTGATGCCGGCGTCGGTGTCGACGCGCACGAACAGCGTTTCCATGCGCGTCCACGGTCCGAGCGGCCGCATTTGCTTCGGGCCGCCGTGCTCGTAGGGCACAGCGATAAAGATTGGCTCGACTTTGGTGATTTTCATTGCACTCGCTCCGGCTCGCGGTTCGGGCACAATGGCGTGCCGCGCGCCTTCCGGCAACGCCTCAAGACCGCTTTCCGGCTTAAAAATAATAGTAAATACAGTATCTTATGGCGAAAGCGCCGAACTGTGCTTTGAGTCACATTCCACACTCCCAGAAGGGAGTTTCTTTAGTTCAAAGAAAAATTCGGAGGCGACCATGAAATCATTCCCTGTACGGCGCTGATCGCCGGACGCATTTGAAGATCGTCATCGTCGGTCTGTTGTGCGCGATCATTGTCGCGGCCATTGGCAAGTTCTCGCATATCGGCGATCTCGATCTCGGCACCGCTCAGATCGTGAAAGCCGGGCAGGCCACGACCTTCAGCGGCGGGCTGCGCGACATTCACTAGTCGAATTTTAACCTGTAAGCGTAGGAGAGGGAGGCACCAGTCATGCTTCCGGAAGTCAATCGGCGTCCAACCGCATCCAGTTTTGACGGCATGCAGTTGCTGATAATTGTAGCCGGCGTCGTCATCGTCGTCGCAATCGCTCTCGTTATATGATTTTGATGCGGCGGCGCTAATACACCACGACGCTGCGGATGCTCTCGCCTTCGCGCATCAGTGCGAACGCCATGTTGATGTCGTCAAGCGGCATGGTGTGGGTGATCATCGGGTCGATCTCGATTTTCTTCTGCATGTACCAATCGACAATCTTCGGTACGTCGGAGCGCCCACGCGCGCCGCCGAAAGCGGTGCCGCGCCACACCCGCCCGGTGACGAGCTGAAACGGCCGCGTCGTGATTTCCTGGCCGGAGCCGGCAACGCCGATGATGATGCTTTGGCCCCAGCCGCGATGGCAGCTTTCCAGCGCCGCGCGCATGAGATTGACATTGCCGACGCACTCGAAGGTGTAATCGGCGCCGCCGATCTGATCCGCGCCGCTCTTGGTCATGTTGACAAGATGCGCGACCAGATCGCCGCCGACTTCCGCCGGGTTGACGAAATGCGTCATGCCGAAACGCTCGCCCCAGGCCTTCTTAGCCGGATTGAGATCGACGCCGATGATCATGTCGGCGCCGACCAGCCGCAGTCCCTGGATCACGTTGAGGCCGATGCCGCCGAGACCGAACACGATGGCCTTAGCGCCGGGCTCGACCTTGGCGGTATTGGTCACCGCGCCAATCCCCGTGGTGACGCCACAGCCGATGTAGCAGACCTTGTCGAACGGCGCGTCATTGCGGATTTTCGCCACTGCGATTTCCGGCAGCACTGTGAAATTAGCGAACGTCGAGCAACCCATATAGTGATGCAGGCTCTTGCCCTCGATCGAGAAGCGCGAACTGCCGTCGGGCATGACACCCTGGCCCTGGGTGGTGCGGATCGCGGTGCAGAGGTTCGTCTTGCGCGACAGGCAGGACGGGCAAGTGCGGCACTCGGGGATATAGAGCGGAATGACGTGATCGCCCTTTTTCACCGAGGCCACTCCGGCGCCGACGTCGACGACGATGCCAGCGCCCTCATGGCCGAGGATCGCGGGGAACAGTCCCTCCGGGTCGGCGCCCGACAGCGTGAATTCGTCGGTGTGGCAAATGCCGGTCGCCTTGATCTCGACCAAGACCTCGCCTGCGCGCGGGCCGTCGAGCTTGACGCTGGTCACTTCGAGAGGCTTACCGGGACCGAACGCCACGGCGGCGCGAACGTCGAGGGGCATTGCAATAGTCCGTAAAGACTGGATCGTTGGCGGACGATGACATCGGGAGACCAGAATGGCAAACGCGGAGTCGCCGAACCCGGAGCTTGCGTTCATTTTCGGCGCGCAGGTGACGGTCGATCCACCCCAAGACCTCGGCGCTTTCAACAAGGGTCACCGCCGCGTTGTGCCGATTACCGGCGGGGTATTTTCCGGCCCCGATCTGCGCGGAACCGTCTTGCCCGGCGGCGCCGACTGGCAGCTCATCCGCCACGATGGTGTCGCCGAGCTCGACGCCCGCTATACGCTGCGTACCGACGATGGGGCCGAGATCCATGTGCACAACCGGGCGCTGCGTCACGGACCTTCCGAGGTGATGGAGGCGCTCGCGGCCGGCCGCACGGTTGCTCCGGATAGCTATTATTTTCGCGGCGCGGCATCCTTCGAAACCGATGCGGCGCGCTACGCGTGGCTCGCCAAGCACATTATTGTGTGTGCCGCCGCGCGTGAGCCGTCGAACGTGAAATTGCGGTTTTATAAGGTGCTGTGACTTGATCGATAAAGTGAGCCGGCTGCTCCCGGGCATTGTCTTCTGCATCGCGATCACGATCGCAGCAATCGCGTTGCAATCGGTCGAAGTCCATTTTGTGGGTCAAGCCTATCTCGAGGCGCTGGTGCTCGCGATCCTGCTCGGCGTCGCCATACGCACGGCGTGGACGCCGGCGCCACGCTTCGTTCCCGGCATCGCGTTCAGCGCTAAATTTCTACTCGAGGTCGCAGTTGTCCTGCTCGGCGCATCGGTGAGCGTGGCCACCGTACTGGCGCTGGGGCCCATCCTGCTGTTCGGCATCGCGTCGGTTGTGGCAATCGCGCTGTGCACGAGCTTCGTCATTTGCCGCGGGCTGCGTCTGCCGTTGCGCATGTCGATCCTGATCGCCTGCGGCAATTCGATCTGCGGCAATTCCGCTATCGCGGCGGTGGCGCCAGTCATCGGCGCCGACGGCGACGACATTGCATCGTCGATATCGTTCACCGCCGTGCTCGGCGTCGTCGTCGTGCTGTGCCTGCCGCTGCTCGTCCCGGTTCTGCAATTGTCATTGACGCAATACGGCGTGCTTGCCGGATTGACCGTCTATGCAGTCCCGCAGGTACTGGCGGCGACTTTGCCGATCGGCGCCTTGAGCAATCAAGTCGGCACAATCATCAAGCTCGTGCGCGTACTTATGCTGGGGCCGGTGGTGCTCGGCCTGTCGCTCCTGGCCCGCGATCTGCGGACCGATCGCGACCGGCCCAACCGCGGCCGCCCGGATTGGCACGAACTCGTTCCCTGGTTTATTACCGGCTTTCTGATCGTGCTGATCGTCCGATCACTCGGCCTCATACCGCAGAGTTTTTTTGCTCCGGTCACGTCTCTAGCGGCCATATTGACGACCATCTCAATGGCGGCACTTGGATTGGGCGTCGACATTCGTGTCGTGGCCCGGAGCGGCGTGCGCGTGACGCTTGCGGTCACGGCCTCCCTGGTTGTGCTTGGCCTGATCAGCTTCGCGCTCATTCGCCTCGCCGGGGTTACTTGAAACCCCGCGCGGGACAGGGCTTCAGCGTTTTCGTTCAAGCCAGCGCTTGAGCAATACCGCGTGATTGTGGATTTCGTCACGCGCCGCGTAGATCAGCGTGATCCGCTGTTTTCCGCATCGCTCGCGCAAGCCGGCAAAAGCGCTTTTCGCCGGTTCGCTTTTGAGCTCGCGGGCATAGGCCGTCACGAACTCTTTCCACGTCGACGGGTCGCCATGCACCATCCGGCGCAGCGCATCGCTCGGCGCCACGTCTTTCAGCCACAGATCGATCCGCGCTTTCGCTTTGGTGACGCCGCGCGGCCACAGCCGGTCGACCAGCACCCGCAATCCATCATCGGCGGCGGCAGGCTCGTAGGCGCGTTTGACGCCGATCTTACGTACGGCATTTTGTGCTGGAGGCTTTATCGCCATGCGCGCTAGGATTTCTCGCTAGGAATGACGATCTGCGTCTGGGTCACCAGCGCGCACAGCCGGCCGTCATTGCGGGTAATGCGCGTTTGCCAGACCATCGTGGTGCGGCCGCGATGCAGCGGCGTGCACTCAGCACGCGCCACGTCGCCGACCGGGATCGGTGCGAAGAAATTTGTCTTGCTCTCGATTGTCGCGGTCCGTTCCCCCTCGCGCAGGTTGGCGAAGGTCGCGGTACCGCCGAGATTGTCGGCGAACGCCATGATGGCGCCACCATGCATCATGCCAAATCTGTTGTTGAGCTCCTCGCGCATGGGAAGTTCGGCCAGAACTTTCTCCTTCGACACATGCGTGACCTTCATGCCCATAAGGTCCGCAAACGGCGGCTGCAGGTTGGGATCCCGAATATCCATATTTGCGAAAACTCCGTGAACCTTATTCCCGGTCAGCCGCATAGAGCGGGCGAAGCGGCAGAAAATCCGAAACGCGCGATCCCGGAAAATAGGTGGCCTTGAATGCCGGCCGCGTTTGCAGGCGCTCGTACCATTGGCCGACGTGCGGGTATTTCTTCTCCCAGACATGGGACAGGCCGAGATCGGCCATCCGGTCGATGCTTGGCATCACCAATACGTCGGCAAGGGTGAATTGCTCGCCCATCAGCCATGGGCCGCCCTTCGCGATCGCCGCCGCCATGCGCCGGCAGGTCTCGGTGAGCTGCTCCAGCGAGCGGTCTATGTCCTGTCTGGAAAAGCCCTTTGGCGATCCCATGCGCTGGAACAGCTCGCGGCGCACCGGGCGCGGGCCAATTTCTTCATTCTCGAATTGCTTCTGATCTTTCTTTTCGAAGCGATACAGGAAGGCGCGGTTGAAGGAGGGGACCCGGATGGCTCCCACCGCGACCTCTTCGATGTAGTGGGTCCAGGCCCGCATGCGCGCCCGTTCGAGCAGATTGGACGGTACCAGCGGATTTTGCGGATATTTCTCGTCGAGATATTCGCAGATCACGCTCAATTCGATGATCGGCACACCGTCATCGACCAATGTCGGCACCACGCCGTTGGGATTGAGCGCGAGATAGTCGGGCTTTAGCTGCTCCTTTTTACCGAGATCGATCGGCACGGTTTCGAACTTGACGTCTTTCTCATGCAGCACCATCCGCACCTTCTGGCTGCATGTCGAATGCGCAGCATGATAGAGCACCAGCATTGCAATCTCCCCCGACCGGCGCGGGCACCCATTAACGCAAAGAGCGCAGCCGAAGCTACGCTCCTCGCAGTCTAGTCCAGAATTCGCGGATTTATTGCCGCGGTTGAGGCACTACGCGCATATAAGGTTTCAGCGTCTTCCAGCCGTCCGGATAAAGCTTCTTCGCCTCTTCGTCGGTCACGGCTCCGGTAAGAATGACGTCCTCGCCCTGTTTCCAGTTTGCCGGCGTCGCCACGCGGTGCTTGGCGGTGAGTTGCAGCGAATCCACCACCCGCAGCACCTCATCGAAGTTGCGCCCCGTGGTCATCGGATAGACCAGTATCAGCTTGATCTTCTTGTCGGGGCCAATGATGAAGACGTTGCGCACGGTCTGGTTGTCAGCGGGAGTCCGGCCTTCCGAGGAGCCGGAGATGCTGGCCGGCAGCATGCCGTAGAGCTTCGAAACCTTCAGATCGGTATCCCCGATCATCGGATAATTCGGCGCAAAGCCGACCACATCCTTGATGTCGCCTGCCCACTTCTTGTGGTTGTCAACTGGGTCGACCGATAGGCCGATGATTTTGACCCCGCGCTTATCGAATTCGGGTTTCAACCGCGCCATGGTGCCGAGTTCGGTGGTGCAGACCGGCGTGAAATCCTTCGGGTGCGAGAACAGCACCACCCAATTGTTGCCGATCCAGTCGTGGAAGCGGATTTTGCCTTCGGTCGTTTCGGCTTCGAAATCCGGTGCGATATCGCCAATTGCAAGTGCCATGGAAATCCTCCCTTGGGCCGCCTGATCTGATTGTCTGGAATGTCACTTGTCATTGTTATGTACCTTCGAGCCGCGTGCAATACCAGTCCCGCGGTTGAGCAGTGGATCGCTTGCAATCGGTGCGGACCGGCGAGAAAAATCGGCTGTTCTCGCAACCGCTTAGGAAAGATTTTTAAAGGCGCCTGTTGTGACGCCCAACACATCGGGTCGACGGCCCGAATGTTATGAACAATGTAGCGGTGACCGCAGACGATCACCTGCCGGCGAACTGAACCATCCTCGGTGCCGCGAGTTTGTCATAGTGCCGCCCTTGGGGAGCCACGCTGGCATTGGATATTTTGAACGGTTGAATTGATTCGGACGACTAAGGTTCAGAGCCCGCAATGAGCCCGAATACGATGGCAGATAGTTTGGACCTTCAGGCGATCATAGACATGATCGCGCGCTCGCCGATCGTGGTGGCGTCGCCTGCGCAAGCCGTTATTCGCCTTCCGGCGGGCTTCGATCAGGTCGATATTGCAGTCCTGCACTGGATTGCGCTCGAAAGCCGGCGCGCCGCGCTCGCCCGCCACTAATCTCCATTTTTTCCTTTTACCAGCACTGGACAGGTTACCGCTTCAACTCATAGCCGTCGGTCAGCGTGTTGAGAAAAGCAACCACGGCGTCGATTTCGCTTGCCGAGAGCGTCGGCGGGTCGCCTGGCCGGCCGCCGAAGGGCGGCTCCATATTGACGTTGGCCCTATAGGACTCCGGCAGATCGTCGAATTTTTGCACTTGGCCGGCGGTGTCCTGCGGGAACCATTTGGCCGGATCGGTGTCGCGTTCGACGTAATAGGCGACCGCCTCGCGCAAACTGTGCACTACGCCGTTATGAAAGAAGCTTTGCCGCAGCGCGACGTTGCGCAGCGTCGGCGTGATGAAGCGGCCGCAATAGCCGTGGTTCCCGGAGAGATCCGTCCGCAGCGGTCCGCACAGGCCTAAATCGAAGTAGTTCGGATCGGCATTGGCGGGTATCGCCCGATTGCGCGGCAAACCGACTGCGATCATCCCATAGTCGGTGAATTGCGGTGGCGTGCCGTCTTTGGCGCGCTGGCTGCGATGGCAGTTGCCGCAGTTGCCTTTTTCCGGATCGTCGAACAGTGCAAGGCCGCGCGCCTCTTGCGTGGTGAGCGTGGCGCGGCCGACAAGGAAGGCGTCATATTTGCTGCTGTACGAATAGAACGCGCGATAATCCTGCTGAAATACCTCAAGTGCCTCGGCGATGCCGGAAAAAGCCCGCTCCGGATCGGCAAAAACGTCATCGCCGAATAGCTTCCGCAACTCGCCGGCGTGCGGGCCGTCGCGTACCCGCGCGACCGCGTCGGCCGGGGAGGCGTTTGCCATCTCAAACGGCGACAAGAGCGGAATGCGCGCCTGGTCGCGGCCGCGATTGACGCGGCCATCCCATGTCAGGCCGCCGGTCGGCCCGTTATCGATGCTGTCATCGCCTTCGTCGTCGGACTCGAAATAATGCTCGGTGAACGGCGGCACGGCCTGGAGATATTTAAGCGATGGCACCGTTCGCACGCCCGGCTGCTGCATATCCTTGCCGCCAAGCTGTACCGCAAGGCCGTTGGACGGACCGAAGGCGTGCTGCGGATCGTGGCAGGTGGCACAAGACATTCGGCCGGAAGCCGAAAGCGAGGGATCGAAGAACAGTGCTCGTCCCAGCGTTTCGAGCTGCGCCGCGCGCGCATAAGCCTCGCTGCGTGTCATCGCAGTATCGCCTGACTGTGCGGTGGCCACGGCCACGAAAAGCGCGCCGTGAAGCATGGTCCCTGACAGTATTTTCAGCGCGGATGGCATGAGCATCGAATGTCAATGCAGCGGCAAATTGCGAACGCTCCATGACAGTTTTCTGACAACAGGGCCTTCGCAAGCCTTCACGCAACTGCCATGGATATCGGCCACTGTAACGTGCCCGTCATTGTAGGCTAGAACAACAAAACTGCGGCCTACATTCCTTGTTTCCGCCGGCACCGGAGCAGCCATGACACCCTGCAAACAAGCATTGAGGTATTCCATTTCTCTGCTGGCGATGCTGACTGCGGCGCCCACCCTGTTCGCCGGTAACGCGTCGGCGCGGCCGGCCGCAACTGGCATCAAAAAAATCGACACGGTAGTCGTGGTTTATGCGGAAAACCGCAGTTTCGACAATCTGTACGGTTTGTTTCCGGGCGCCAACGGCTTGCGCAACGTCACGGCGGCCAATTCGATCCAGCGCGATCGTGACGGCTCGCTGCTCAAAATTCTGCCGCCGGTCTGGGGCGGCCTGACCGCGAAAGGCGTGACGCCGCCGGTGACACAAGCGCAAACCGAAAACCTGCCGAACAAGCCCTTCGCAATCGACGATTCCAAAGGCTTCAATACTCAGATCAACACCACGACGCGCGATCTCTGGCATCTGTTCTATCAGAACCAGATGCAGATCGATGGGGGCAAGAATGATAAGTTCGCCGCATGGGCCGATTCTGGCGCGCTGGTAATGGGCAATTACGACGGCCGCAAGCTGCCGCTCTGGAACGTGGCGAAGAAATACGCTCTTGCCGACAATTTCTTCCAGGCAGCGTTCGGCGGCTCCTACCTCAACCACTTCCAACTCGCATGCGCCTGCGTGCCGGTCTATCCCGACGCCGACAAGAGCATCATCGCGGTTGTCGACAAGGACGGGATTTCGCTGACCGTCAAACCGGACTCGCCTAAATCCGCTATCGATGGCGCACCAAACTTCGTCAACATGTCGGGCCAAGTGACACCCGATTTTTACGCGGTCAATACGCTGCAGCCGCCCTATCAGCCGAGCGCCGTCAAGCCGGCGCCGAACGGCGATCCGGCCCTTGCCGATCCGAGCGCTACAAACCGGCTGCCGCCGCAAAGTGAAACTACGATCGGCGATCTCTTGAGTCAGAAGGGCGTGACCTGGGCTTGGTATGCCGGCGCCTGGCAGGACGCGCTTAGCGGCGACCGCGCCTCGCCGCCAACTTTTCAGTTTCATCATCAGCCGTTCAACTATTTCGTCAATTACGCGCCCGGCACCGCCGCTCGTTCCGAACATCTCCGGGACGGCGGCATGAACGGCAGCGAATTCATCAAAGCGGTCGACGCCGGCAGTCTGCCGCAAGTCACGTTCTACAAGCCACAGGGCAATCTTAACGAGCACGCCGGCTACGCCGACGTCCTGGATGGCGATCAGCATATTGCCGACGTTGTTTCGCACCTGGAAAAGAGCCCGCAATGGGCGCACATGCTGGTCGTCATCACCTACGATGAGAATGGCGGGTTCTGGGACCATGTGGCGCCGCCGAAGGGCGACCGCTGGGGTCCCGGTTCACGTGTGCCGGCCTTCATCGTCTCGCCGTTCGTCAAGCCAGGTTTTGTCGACCACACGCAATACGACACGACGTCGATCCTGCGTTTCGTCACCCGGCGCTTCGATCTACCCGTGCTGCCGGGACTTACCCAGCGCGACGCCGCGCTACGGGCGAGCGGCAGTCCGCCGATGGGCGATCTGACCAACGCGCTGAAGTTCGCCAGCGCTGCGCCGCCTCACAGGGCGGGACACGGCGTGCCGGCTCATCGCCATCCTGCGCATGGCAAGCGCCGCAGCCATCACGCGGCGCCTCAATAACCCGTCGTCCTCAAGGTCATAAAAAAAGCGGCCCCCGCTACCGGGAGCCGCCAAACGGGACCGCGGCAGGAGGAGTGCGCCGCCGACCCAGACTTGCGAGCGGCCATCATGCTCGCAAGGAAACACACGGAATAGGAAGCGCCGGTGGACCTTGTGATCCACCGGCCTGTGGGCTTATTCGCCCTCGGTGCCGATCGCGTATGCGGTCTCGCCGTGCACCGCGTCGTCGCCAACCTTCAGCGTCGCTTCGTCCATGCGCAAAGGCACGATGAAGCCGATCACCTTGAGGATGATGAAGGTTGCGATCGCATTGTACACGATGATGAACAGCGCGCCCTCTGCCTGAAGCAGAAGCTGAGGAGCGTTGCCATAGAGCCAGCCAGTCACGTTCACGCCGGGCGCCTCTTTGTCGGTGCCGATATATTGCAGCATGTCGGGATTGGCGAGTACGCCCAGAAGCAACCCGCCGGTGATGGCTGCGACGCCGTGGGTGGAGAACACCGACAGAACGTCGTCCACTTTCATCATGAAACCAAGCTTTTGGAACTTGTTCATGCTGAGCCACGGGATGATACCAGCGCAGATGCCGATGATGATCGCGCCGATGCCATCTACGTAACCGGCAGCAGGCGTAATCGCGACGAGACCCGCGATCATGCCGTTGACCGCGCCTATGACTGACGGCTTGCCGTAGGCCATCTTGTCCATGATCGTCCAGACAAGCAGCGCAACCGCCGTAGCAGTGTTGGTGTTGAGCACGGCGGCACCAGCGTCAGCATTGGCGAAGTACGGGTCGCCGCCGTTGAAGCCGTTCCAGCCGATCCACAAGATGCCAGCGCCGACGAGCGTTACCAGCAAGCTGTTCGGCGGGAAATTGTCGCGGTCGGCCTGAATTCGCGGGCCGATGATCCACGCCCCGACGAAACCGGACGTTGCGGCGGCAAGATGGATGACATAGCCACCCGAGAAGTCCGCCACGCCCATGCCGGCGAGCCATCCGCCGCCCCACAGGCTGAACGCTCCCACCGTATAGACGAGCGTCATCCACACCGGGCAGAAGATCATCCACGCCGTGAAGTTCATGCGGCCAAGCAGTGAACCAGCAAGAATGATGACGGTGATCGCCGCGAACACGAACTGGAAGTAGATCAGCGTCGCCATCGGGAAGCCCATCGCGGGCATGCCCCCCGCCGCCGCAGGTATTACCGCTTGGCCGGTCGTAAACGCCGCTGAAGTCGCCAGTCCCGGCATACCCAGGAATGGAAACCATTGTGGCCCGAAAGCCATGTTGTAATCGAACAAAACCCAGACGACGAGGACCGAAGCAAAAGCGTACATCGCCATAAAGGCCGAATTGATCGCCCATTTCTTTTTGACGATGCCGCCGTAGAGAACGACCAATCCCGGGATGCTTTGCAGACCAACGAACGTAGCGGCCGCTAATTGCCAAGCATTATCGCCGGTATCTAGCCATTGTGGTGACGGAACGAGTGCCATGTGCCTTCCCCCAAAAATGCCCCTTGTGTGCGCGGGACGGCACACGGGCGAACGATTGAACGAATACAATTTCTATGCCAGTTAATCGGACAGGTTTTTCAGAAGCTTGGGGCCTATGTGGAGCCTTGCTGATTAGAAAAACTGCAAGGTGTCTATAAAATAGGCAGATAAGAGGTTTAGTTTATGGTGCGGAGTAGGCCACTGGCTGTGACAATCCTTGCGCTGACGCTTGGGAATGCCGCTCCAGCGATCAGCGGTGAGGCACAGCATGGCGAAAGAGCAATCACCTGCATGAATAAAGCGAGTGGCACGACCTGGCAGATCAAGGTCGACTACGATCACGCCACGGTCGATTCAAGCCCTGCAAGTATCAGTGCCTCCCAGATCGCGTGGCGCGATGCCAACGATGGCTGGCGCTATACACTTGATCTGAAGACCGGGGATCTTACGGTGGTGTTCGCGTCCTCGATGGGCGGCAACATGTACTTCCATCGCTGCCAACTCGACCACTGAAGTCATGAGCGTGAAATTTCACGTCCTCCTCAATAGTCCGCGCTAGCCGCGTCCCGCAGGCTTAGGAACAGGGGCGATGGCTGAGCGGTTCTCCGGAGTTAAGGCGACCGTCGGTTTTGCTTCGGAAACTGGCCTACGCAAGGCCAATGAGGACTTTGGCGGCGCGGTTTTCGGCTGGGAACTGCCGCTACCGCGGCGCGATGTCGTGGCGGCGGTCGCCGACGGCATCGGCGGCGCCAAGGGCGGCCGCATCGCGGCCGAAACCGCCGTGCGCGGTTTCCTCGACGGTTTTTGCGATTTGCCGGAAACCATGGAAGTACGCCGCGCCGCGGCGACCGTCATCAGTTCGCTCAATGGCTGGATTTTCGGTCAGGGCAAACGCGATCCCGAACTTGCCGGCATGGGCTGCACCTTTACCGCGCTGGTCTTGCGCGGGCGCATCGCCCATATCCTGCATGTCGGAGACTCGCGAGCCTATAGGCTCGGCGGCGAACGCCTGACTTTATTGACCACCGACCATGTTCGTGAAGGCACGAGCGGCACTGGCCGTTCCAACATTCTGTATCGTGCGCTCGGAGTCGAGGCGGAAGTGCGCCTCGACTACGCCTCCCAGCCGGTGGCGCTGCACGACCGGTTCCTTTTATGCAGCGATGGCGTACACGCCGTACTGACGCCGGAAGCAATCACCGAAATCATGCGCGCGCGCTCGGCGTCCGACGATACCGCGCGTGAGCTGGTTAGGGCTGCGCTCGACGCTGGCTCGGCTGATAACTGTACGGCGCTCGTCGTCGACGTGGTCGAGCTGCCGACTGCGGAGTCCACGACCGAGGTCGGCAGCCATATCATGCAGCTGCCGTTGATCCCCGCGCCGATCGTCGGCGAGGCGATCGACGGCTTCTTGCTCAAAGTGCTGGTGTCCGATGGCCGCTACAGCCGCTTGCTCGGTGCGGTGGACGAGATTGAAGGTGGCGAAGTGGTTTTGAAGTTTCCAAAGCCCCAGATCGCGACGGTTGCCACATATCACGCTGCTTTCGTCCGCGAGGCCTGGGTCGGCGCGCGCGTCAACAGTCCTTGGATCGGCCGCGTCATCGAGCTGCCGCCCGGCCGGCAGACCTGCCTCTACACCGTGATGCCGCTGTATCAGGGCGAGCTGCTGTCGACGCGGCTGGCGCGGCGCCCCCTGGTCGGGCTAGAGGAAGGACGCAACGTCGCGATTAAGCTCGCGCGCGGCGCGGCGGCGCTGCACCGCGCCGGCATCATCCACCGCGACATCAAGCCCGATAATGTCATTCTCGAGAGCGGCGGTTCGCTCAAGCTGATCGATCTCGGCGTGGTGCGCGTGCCGGGGATGGAAGACTTTCCGCCCGAAGATATTCCGGGCACCATCGGTTACATGGCGCCCGAAATGCTAGCTGGCGAACCCGGCAATGAGTCGACCGACATTTATGCGCTAGGCGTCACCATGTTTCGCGCTTTCGCTGCCGAATTCCCGTACGGCAATCTCGATGCCGTCAGTCCGCCGCGCCGCAATCGGCCGATACCGCTCGCCGATTTGCGGCCGGACCTTCCGGCCTGGCTACAGGCGGCGCTCGGCCGCGCCATCGCCGTTGATCCGGCCGAGCGTTTCCGCGACATGAATGAGTTTGCCGTGGAGATGGAGCGGGGACCCGAGCGCGCGCCGCTCGCTATCCGCAGGGCGCAGACATTTTACGAGCGATCACCGACACGGTTCTGGCAAGTTGTCTCCGGGCTGTTGGTGGTCGCACTCGTGGCGTCGTGGTGGCTTCGGCTGCGGCACTAAAGCAAAGGATGATCGTGATGCTGCGGATGCTCTGCCTCGTGATTTCACTGTTTTCGCTATGCGCCGCGCCCGCACGCGCCGAAGATTATCCGTCGCGGCCAATCCGCATCATGGTGCCTTATGCGCCCGGCGGCATTGCCGACATCGCTGCACGCATCGTCGGCGCCAAACTCGCCGAGGCGTGGGGCCAGCAAGTGCTCGTTGAAAACCGCACCGGCGGCAACGGCTTCATCGCAATGGAATTGACCGCAAAGGCGGCGCCTGACGGTTATACGCTCGTGATGTGTACGGTGGGCGATCTGGCGATCAATCCGGCATTGTTCAAGGACATGCCCTACAATCTCGACACCGCATTCGCGCCGATCGCCTCCGTCAGCGACGCTCCCGTCGTGCTGGCGACCCACGGCGCAAGTCCGTACAAAACGGTGGCCGACGTTATAGCGGCGGCCAAGGCGGGGCCGGGGACGCTCAACGTCGGCACGCCCGGCTACGGCAGCATCAATCAGCTCATCCTGGAATCGATGGCGCTCAATACCGACACCAAATTTGTGCATGTGCCGTATAAAGGTGGGGCGCCGGCCGCGCAGGCCTTGGTCGCGGGCGATATTCCGCTCGGTGTGCTCGCGAGCTCGACCGTCGCACCTCACGTGCCGAGTGGGAATATCCGCGTGCTTGCGGTGACTTCGACGAAGCGCTCGCCCCTCAATCCAGAATGGCCGACGATGCAGGAGGAGGGCGGCGGCGACATCAATGCTTCGAACTGGACCGCTTTCCTGGCGCCGGCCGGTACGCCCCAGCCAATTCTCGACAAGCTCAACGCCGAGGTGGTCAGGATTCTCAACATGCCCGATGTTAAGGAGCGCTTTGCCGCCGGCGGCGTCCTCACCATTCCGTCGAGTGCCGCCGAACTCTTAGCCCGGGTCAAGCGCGAGGCCGCCGTGTACCGGACCATCGTTGAAAAGGCCAACGTCCACGTCGATTGACATTTTCGCTACGCCGCCGCAAAGGCAGTAGGCCGGTTCGCGAGATGATATTGTGCGATGTTCAAGCGAATCCTGATTGCCAATCGCGGCGAGATCGCCTGCCGCATCATCAAGACCGCGCGCCGGATGGGGATTGCCTCGGTCGCGGTCTATTCCGAAGCCGACCGTGATGCGCTCCATGTCGAGATGGCCGATGACGCGGTCCTGATCGGGCCGCCGCCCGCGGCGCAAAGCTATCTGCTGATCGACAGGATCGTCGACGCCTGCAAATCGAGCGGCGCCGAAGCGGTGCATCCGGGCTACGGCTTTCTGTCCGAACGGCAAGCCTTCCCTGTTGCGCTCGCCAAAGCCGGTATCGTCTTTATTGGGCCTAATCCCGTGGCGATCGGCGCCATGGGCGACAAGATCGAGTTCGAAGAAGGCCGCCGCCCGCGCCAATGTCTCGACCGTGCCGGGCCATTTGGGAGTGATCGAGGACGGCGCTGAGGCCGAAAAGATCGCCGACGAGATCGGCTATCCGGTGATGATCAAGGCATCGGCCGGCGGCGGCGGCAAGGGCATGCGCATCGCTCATTCCAAAAGCGAGGTGGCGGAAGGCTTTGCGCGCGCCCGTTCCGAGGCGAAGTCGAGCTTCGGCGACGACCGCGTCTTCATCGAGAAATTCATCACCGACCCGCGCCATGTCGAGATCCAGGTGCTGGGCGATAAGCACGGCAACGTTATCTATCTCGGCGAGCGCGAATGCTCGATCCAGCGCCGCAACCAGAAGGTCATCGAGGAATCGCCGAGCCCACTCCTCGACGAGGCGACACGCAAGAAAATGGGCGAGCAGGCGGTCGCGCTGGCGAAAGCCGTGGGTTACGACAGCGCCGGCACCGTTGAATTCGTGGCCGGGCAGGATCGGAGTTTCTATTTCCTCGAAATGAATACGCGCCTGCAGGTCGAACACCCGGTGACAGAACTGGTCACCGGCATCGACCTCGTCGAGCAGATGATCCGCGTCGCCGCCGGCGAACCGCTTAAGCTCAGGCAGAGCGACATCAAGCTCGACGGCTGGGCGGTCGAGAGCCGTATCTATGCCGAGGATCCTTATCGCAACTTCGCGCCGTCGATCGGGCGCCTGGTCCGCTATCGGCCGCCCGCCGAAGGCGAGCATAACGGCGTCACGGTGCGCAACGATACCGGCGTCACCGAAGGCGGCGAGATTTCGCTCTATTACGATCCGATGATTGCCAAGCTCGTGACCCACGCGCCGACGCGGATCGCCGCGATCGACGCTCAGGCCGATGCACTGGACGCTTTCACCCTCGAGGGCATCCGGCACAACATTCCGTTCCTGTCGGCGATCATGCAGCACCCGCGGTGGCGTGCCGGCAATCTCTCGACCGGCTTCATCGCCGAAGAGTTTCCCAGGGGATTTGAGCGCACGCCGCCTACGGGCGCCATGGCGCGCACGGTCGCCGGTGTCGCGGTCGCGATCGATCTTTTGCTCGGCGACCGCAAGCGCCGCATCTCCGGCCAGCTGAACACGTCGCTAAAGCGCGAGAGTCATCGCGCCGTGTTGCTGGGCGCGCAGGAAATCCTTGTCGATGTCGAGCATGACGGCGAAGCGGTCGTGGTGCGTTTTGATGATGGCACGGTCGGCAAATTTTCCTCCAGATGGCTGCCCGGCATGCCGCTGTGGGCGGGCACCGTCGACGGTGCGCCGATTTCCGTTCACGTCCGCATGATCCCAAACGGCTTCGAACTTGCCTATCGCGGCGTCGAGACCAAAGCCTTCGTCTATACCGAGCGCGAAGCGCGCTATGCGCGGTTGATGCCGGTGAAGACACTGTCGGACAGCGGCAAAGCGGTGCGTTGCCCGATGCCGGGTCTGGTCGTCTCGCTCGCTGTCACCGAGGGCCAGGAGGTCAAGGCCGGCGAGACGCTCGCGGTGGTCGAGGCCATGAAAATGGAAAACATCCTGCGCGCCGAGCGCGACGGCACCATCAAGAAAGTCCGCGTCAAGCCGGGCGACAGCGTCGCGGTCGACGCGGTGATCATGGAATTTGCCTGAGAACAGGCGCCGAATCTGGCATCATGCGACTTCGCCGGAGCCGTTCACATGCAAGCGTTGCGCTTTCTGCTTTCGCCGTCGGGACGGCTTGCGCCGCAAACCTTCGTCATTGCCGCGATTGCCGTTTATGCCGCGGGCGCCGTGGCGCAATATTTCACGGCGCCGAATATTCTGGCCCATGCCGGTCTTTGGCCGTTCGCGGTAGTGCAAGCGGTTCTGATCTGGATCTGGTACGCGCTTCACGCCAAGCGCTTGCATGACGCCGGCCGCTCGACCGGGCTCGCTGCCGGGGCCGCGACGCTCTATGCACTCTCAGTCGTGCTGCTGCTCATTCTGGCCACCGGACTCTTCGTAACATCGGCTGCAGGAACGTCCGACTCGCATGCGCCGGACGCGCTTGTCGTTCTTCTGGTGTCGGTCATCGCGGCCCTGGCGCAGTCGAGCAGCCACGACCTCGGCTGGTTCATCGTGAGCGCGCTTATTGGGCTCGGATTTCTGCCCATACTCGTCGCTATCGCCGTGACGGTTTGGACGGCAACGCTCCCGCGAGTTCCGGAGCAAGCCGGTTGATGCTGCACTTTGCCTACGGCTCGAACATGCACCGCGCTATCATGCGGCGGCATGCGCCGGGTGCGGCGCCGATCGGTGTCGCCGAGCTTGCCGACCATCGCTTCATAATCACCGCCGACGGCTATGCCTCGGTCGAGCGGGCTCTCGGGCAAACTGTCCACGGCGTGCTGTGGCGGATCACGCCGCGCGACCGCGTCACGCTCGACGGCTGGGAAAATGTCGCCGGCAAGCTCTATCGCGCCGAAACGATGCCGGTGCGTCAGGACGGCCGCTTGCACCGGACGCTGATCTATATTGCCCGCCCGCGCCGCGAGGGGCGCCCGAAGGCCGGTTATATGGAGCTCGTGGTCGCGGCGGCGCGGAAATGGAATTTCCCGGCCGCTTATGTCGGCGGCCTGGAAAGATGGCTGCCGGAGGGTTCCGCCGCAGCGGGACCGCGGAAACTGGAAGACATCGAATGGACGTGATCCGTCACGTCGTCATCCGGGGCAGGGTGCAGGGCGTCGGCTTTCGCGCCTGGACCGAATACACGACGCTCGAGCGCGGCCTGCAAGGCTGGGTGCGCAACCGCCGCGACGGCGCGGTCGAAGCATTGTTCGCCGGGCCGCTCGATGTGGTCACGGCGATGATTGTGGCCTGCAACGAGGGGCCGCGCGGGTCGGGCGTAGAATCAATCGATCAGCGCGACGGCACGGACGAGGAATTCGCGCTGCGCCGGCGCGGCGAATTGTTCTCGGTGCTGCCGACAGCCTGATTTTCGCTCACTGCGCCGAACAGCGGCGCGAACGCGGCGTGCAACGCCATGTCGACTTCGGCGATTGACGCCGTCACGCCGAGATCCGTGAGCGAGGTGACGCCATAGCGGGGTTCGGAAACCCCGCACGGCACGATGCCCGAAAAATGTGTGAGGTCCGGCTCAACGTTGAGCGCAAAGCCGTGCAACGTCACCCAGCGCGACACGCGAATGCCGATGGCGGCGATCTTGTCCTCGAAGCCGTCACCTTTGTCGGGGCGCCGCACCCACACACCGATACGATCGTCCCGGCGCTCGCCCCGCACATTGAAGGCGCCGAGCGTGCGGACGATCCATTCCTCGATGGTGGCGACGAAGCGGCGCACGTCCGGCGCTCGGCGCTTGAGGTCGAGCATGACATAGCCGACGCGCTGACCGGGGCCGTGATAGGTGAATTGCCCGCCGCGCCCGGTGACGTGGACCGGGAATCGCGCCTCGATCAGCTCTTGCGGCTGCGACGACGTGCCCGCGGTATAAAGTGGTGGATGCTCAAGGAGCCACACCAGTTCTTGCGCCTCGCCGCGTGCGATCGCCTCGGCGCGCGCGGTCATGGCCGAAAGCGCGGCCTCGTAATCGATCAAACCGTCGCTGACGCGCCACTCGACCGCCGGTAAAGCGGTCTGCGGAATAAGGCCAATCGTCAGCTCGCCGCGTGCTTTAACCATCTGATAACCATGGCGGGGCGATAGAATACCGCAGCGGCGACCAACGACAAAACCGGCGCGGGGGCCCTTTGCCAACACTCGACAACGTCTCGATCGACATCGCAGTTGTGCTCGGCACGACGTCGATGCCCATCCACCAAGTTTTGCGCCTCGGCCGCGGCGCCATCATCGAGCTCGATTCCTCGGAAGAGGATGAGGTCCGCATCGTTGTCAACAATCTCGCGGTAGCCAAAGGCACCGTAATCGTCAGCGGCAACAAGATCGCCGTCGAAGTCAAGGAACTGTTGCCGCGCTCGCCGGAAACAGCCTGAGAATCCTCTGGCAAACACGATCCTGCCGGAAAATCGGCTGCCACTTTTGCGCATCCTGCTCTGGCCCTTGTCCGCCCCGAGCCTACCTGTTAAATCGGCGCCCATGCGCCAACTGGGCGCGCATCCAGCCCACAATGCGGCCGTGGCGGAATTGGTAGACGCACTAGCTTGAGGTGCTAGCGGGGCAACCCGTGGAGGTTCGAGTCCTCTCGGCCGCACCATTATATTTAATAAGTTCACGTCCAGGACCGTTCCGATGGTCGATTCCTCTGATCGGGTTCCGATTGAGCCGCAAAGCATAATCGCGCCTCTCTCGCGAGCCGCGGTATTTCTGGTTTTGTCTATCGGCAGCGCACCGGAAGCGATCCAGAGAGTGCGCAGTGTGATTGCCGATATTGGCGGACTTGTGCGGACGGTCGGGTTTCGGGATTTACAGGGTCGCCTTTCCTGCAACGTGGCCATCGGAAGTGCCGCCTGGGATCGATTGGGGCAGTCGCGCCGTCCCGCGCAACTCCGGCCCTTTGCCGAAATCCGGGGACCTGTGCATGTGGCCGTGGCAACGCCCGGGGATTTGTTGTTCCACATCCGGGCAGATCGCGCCGACATGTGTTTTGAACTTGAACGGCTCATTCTCGACGCCTTGGGGGACGCCGTAACGGTCGCCGATGAAGTCCATGGCTTTCGATATTTTGACTCCCGAGACCTTCTGGGCTTTGTCGACGGCACCGAAAACCCTACTGGCGTTGGTTTGGCGCAATCGGCTCTCGTCCAGTCGGAAGACCCGTCATTTGCGGGTGGTAGCTATGTCGTCGTGCAGAAGTACCTTCACAACCTGGATAAGTGGCGCGCTCTGGATACAGCGACGCAAGAGAGCATCGTCGGGCGAACCAAAGCGGATAACGTCGAACTTGAGGACGCCGTCGGACGGGAGTTCGCATAAGCAGCTCACGACCATCGTCGACGCGGAAGGCGTTAAGCGCGACATACTTCGTGACAACATGCCTTTCGGAAATCCCGGCCGCGGCGAGTTCGGAACCTATTTTATTGGCTACACCAGAAATCTATGGGTCATCGAAAAAATGTTGGCAAATATGTTCGAAGGCATATCCGCGGGCCGGCACGATAGAATATTGGATTTCTCGACGCCAATGACGGGGACAACATTCTTTGCACCCTCATATTCGATGCTCAAAGACCTTGGTTGACCGAAGACGCACGTTCAAATGATTCGAGTTCTTTTTTATGCAGGCGAGAGATGAGATGGATACGATAGACACGACTACAGAGGATCCTCTGTCGATAAAAAGCTATTCAACACAATCAATGTATAAGATTTCGGGGGCGTTTCCTCCCGGCCATCACTCTGTGAAAAAGATTTGACCCGCCGCGCCAGTTCAGTGCGCCGGCGTGAATAGTGTCGCCAGCGTTGCCGCCAGACCGGCGTGCTTGTCGGGGGAAGCCGGCGCGCGCGCATGATGATGCCCGTCGCCGTGCTTGGTGAGCTTGGCGTCGCGGTGCTTGGCAGGCCTTGCTTCGTTTGGCTTTGTGGAGTTTGCGCGGCTTAGTCTGGATGGCTTCACGGCGCTTCTCTTGGCTGGTGCTGCATCGTCCGCTTTGGCGATACGCGCCTGGCGATGTCGGCCGCGCACGAACGGTCGGGTCCTGTTCGCACCTTGCCGAACCTCATGCTTGGGTTCGTCAGTCAAGATCTGCTGCTGCACCGGCCAGCCTATGTCGGCAATGCTTGGTGCCGGCAATTGGGGGTCGGCGGCGGCTAGTGCGGCCTCGTTCTGATCCGGCCACGCTGTCGCATGTCGAGGCACTGGCGCGTCGTCGCCTAACGCCGCGGCAGTCTGGATCGTGCCGGGAACCGCCGCGGGAGCGAGCAAATAATGCGTTGCGAATGCCTCGGCATCGGGCGCCACAAGTGCCACATGCTCAGGCTGAAGGCCCGCGTCAAGCGTGGGCCAGATCGGCGCATTGCCGCTGTCGTCCATGGTCTGCTGTTGCGCCGACGTCCACGCGACCCGCATATCCGCGGCGGCGGGCGCCACGGTCTCGGGCATGCCCGGTCCGGCCGGCACCACGTTCACGATGCGGAAGCCGTTGTCCTTGAGTTGCTTGAGCAGGCCGGGCAGCGCGTCCGCCGTCCACGGATGGATGTCGTGGAGCAGGAGTATGCCTCTGCCTCGCTTTTCGAGGCGGCTGAGCGCCAGTGAAATGATCTGCTTCGCGGTGATGTGGCGGTGCCAGTCATCCTCGACGGTGTCGGTGCTGAAGACGGCGAGATGGCGCGTGGCAAGCTCGTCTTCGACAGTGTCCGAACGCGCGAATCCTGGAATGCGGAAGAACGGCGCGAGTTTTTCCGGATCGCCGAGCGCGGCGCCGACATCAATGATACCCTGGTCGATCTCAGAGCGCATCTTATCGATCGGCAGTTGGCCGAAACGCAGCGGATGATGCTCGCTGTGCGTACCGATGGTGTGGCCGTCGTGATAAATCCGCTGCACGACTGCCGGGAACGCGCGCGCCATTTCGCCGACCAGAAAAAACGTCGCCTTGACGCATTGCGACGCGAGTACGTCGAGCACCCTGGTGGAGTAAGGCGGCAGCGGACCGTCATCGAAGGTGAGCACCACCTCGCGGTCTTCGAGCGGCAGAGTTTGGCGATAATTCAAGGTGCCGACGCGCGGATAGTCGGCGGGATCGATGGCGATGACGCGGCTGGTGCCGATCGCGTCGGGATTCCCGGGACAGGTTTGTGCAATCGCGGGTGTCGCGATCGCCAAGCTGGCCGCCAGGGCAATGGCCGTGGCAAGCTCCGTTTTGCATGTAAATGCCGCGGGGATACCCATACCAACTCTCGGAACCGGCAGAGCGATTTCCGGAAACCTCGCTCCGCCGTCCAGCTTACGCAGTCCCATCATTAACGGGACATTAACGGGCGGGAGGCTGTTGATAAGTAAGGGTAATGCGTCATGCTTTTCCTTGCCGTTAATCATGCATGCCTATGCTCCGCGTCAGCAATTCTATGACGGGGCGTGTGAATATGAAGGCCGCTGCGGCAGCCCGAAGCTGGTGGGCGGCACTCCGGCGGCGTTCGCACGAGCCGGCAAGCGGCGCCACGCTCAACGCAGCCGCCTCGCATATCTCCTCCTACGTGCTGATGGTTTTGGCGGTGGCGATGCTGGCATGCGCGGTCGCCGGCCTGACGGTCACGTTGCGCGAGGATAATCGTCTTGCTGCCGAGCGGCATGCCGCGCTGCAACTCGCACTCGACGAATTGCAAGGCGCGAGCGGCGAGCACGACCATTTCGACGCCAGTGAGGTGGCGGCGATCGCCGGCCGTACCGGTTTGAAGGATCTGCGTTTCGACAGTGACGACGCCGGTATTTCCGGCCGCGAGATGCAATCGCTGCACGACGCGCAAGGCCGCATCATCGGCTGGTTCAGTTGGGCGCCCGACCGGGAGCTGCTTGTCGACCTGACCTGGTTGTGGGGTATCACGGGCGGGCTTGGCGCCGCGCTCGGGCTGTGCGCTTTTTTCGCCGCGGATCTGATACTGCGGCTCGCTCGCTCGCTTGCGGTCAATCTTCGCATCATCAGCAGGCTCACGCGTGAGGACACGCTGACCGGATTGCCCAATCACCGGGTCATGCTTGAGGGGCTCCATGACATGCTGGAAAAGCGACGGTCCGGCATTGTGGTTCTGGCGCTGATCGACCTCGACAGCTTTCGCGACGTCAACGATACGCAAGGACGCAGCGGCGGCGATGCACTGATGAAGGCCATTGCGGAGCGGCTGCAAACCAATTTGCCGGCCGGAGCGAAATTCGGACGTTTCGAGGATGATGAATTCGCCGTAATCATGGCCAGCGAGGATCTCCGTAGCGCTGCCGTGCTGGCCGAGTTGCTTCGTGCGTCGCTGGTGCGCCCCATCGTTATGGAGCAGAACTGGCAAGTCACCGCTGGCGTTGGCCTTGCGCAGGCGCCGGTCGACGGGAATACCGCCGAAGAGCTGAGCCGCCGCGCCAATCTGGCATTGCGCGCCGCCAAGCACGAAGGCCGCGGCATGCTGCAAATCTTCGAGTCCTATATCGAGACGGAGTATAGCGAGCGAAACTTCATTCGGCGCGAACTTGAGACTGCGATCGCCTCGGGCTCGCTCGACGTCCATTACCAGCCCGTGGTCGCGGCCGCCGGCGGCGGCATCACCGGTGTCGAGGCGTTGTGCCGCTGGAACCATCCGGTGCGCGGCGCGATTGCCCCTTCGGTTTTTATTCCACTCGCCGAGCAGAGCGGTCTCATGCTGCAACTCGGCGAATTCGTTTTGCGCCGGGCGCTTGCCGAAGGCGCCCGTTGGCCGAACCTGACCGTTGCCGTGAACCTCTCGCCGCTGCAAATCCGCGATCCGAGGCTGGTCGACGTGGTCGGAGCGATCATGCGCGAGAGCGAAGTGGCGCCGTCGCGCGTCATGCTCGAAGTGACCGAAGGCGTGCTGATCGACGATCCGCAAACCACGCTGGAGCGACTCGAAGCGCTCCGCGCGCTTGGCGTGAGCCTTGCACTCGACGATTTCGGTACCGGCTATTCGAGCTTGAGCTACTTGCAGAAATTTCCCTTCAGCCAAATCAAGATCGACCGCGCCTTCGTCGCCTCACTCGGCACCACCGGCAATGCCGGCGCCATCATCCAATCGATCGTCACGCTCGGCCACGCACTCGGCATGAAGGTGCTGGCGGAAGGCGTCGAGACCGACGAGCAGCGCGTGCTGTTGCGGCTTGCCGGCTGCGACGAGATGCAAGGCTTCCTGTTCGCCAGGCCGAGGCCGGCCGACGCAATCGACAAAGTGCTGGCGCGGGTTGCCGCAGGGCGGCCCGCCGCCAGGCAGTTGGGCGGTCGCGCACGCTGACACATCCGTTCTCAACGGCTATCTATTGAGTGCGGCCTTCGTCTCCCGCGGCCGCGGGATGGGAGCGTGCGGTGGTCCAGAACAGTTTTCCCGGTCTCGACTTCGGCCTCGGCACCGACATCGACATGCTGCGCGATACGGTGCGGGCTTTCGCCCAGAATAAGATCGCGCCGCAGGCCGCCGAGATCGATCGCTCCAACAGCTTCCCGCGTGAGCTTTGGCCGCAGCTTGGCGAGCTTGGGCTGCTCGGCATCACGGTCGAGGAAGAACTCGGCGGGGCAGGGCTCGGCTATCTCGCCCATTGCGTGGCGATGGAGGAAATCTCGCGCGCGAGCGCGGCGGTCGGCCTGTCCTACGGCGCGCACTCAAATCTTTGCGTCAACCAGATCCGCCGCAACGGCAGCGACGAGCAGCGTCGCCGCTACCTGCCCAAGCTGGTCTCGGGCGAGCACGTCGGGGCACTGGCGATGTCGGAGCCCGGCGCGGGTTCGGACGTGGTGTCGATGCGCACACGCGCCGACAAGAAGGGCGACCGTTACATCCTCAACGGCGCGAAAATGTGGATTACCAACGGGCCGGTTGCCGACACGCTCGTGGTTTATGCCAAGACCGACCGCACCGCCGGCGCCCGCGGTATCACCGCCTTCGTCGTCGAGAACACGTTCAAAGGATTTTCCACGGGACAAAAGCTCGACAAGCTCGGTATGCGCGGCTCCGATACCAGCGAAATCGTGTTTCAGGATTGTGAGGTGCCGGCGGATAACGTGCTTGGCGTCGTCGGCAACGGCGTCAACGTCTTGATGTCAGGCCTAGACTATGAGCGCGCCGTGCTGGCGGCGGGCCCGCTCGGCGTGATGCAGGCCTGCCTAGACCTGGTCATTCCCTACGTTCATCAGCGCACGCAGTTTGGCCAACCGATCGGACGCTTCCAACTGATCCAGGCCAAGCTCGCCGACATGTACGTGACGCTCAACGCCTCGAAGTCCTACGTTTATGCGGTCGCGCGCGCCTGCGACCGCGGCGAGACCACGCGCGAAGACGCCGCCGGCGCCATACTCTACGCAGCCGAGCGCGCGACCTGGATGGCGCTTGAGACCATTCAGTGCCTCGGTGGCAACGGCTACATCAACGATTTTCCCGCCGGCCGCTTGTTGCGCGACGCCAAGCTCTACGAGATCGGCGCCGGCACCAGCGAAATCCGTCGCATGCTGATCGGCCGGGAGATTTTCGAGAAGACGCGGTAGCTTAGGCTTTCACCTATCCACAAACCGCATTTCACTTCGCTCTCACTTTGGCGATCCAGCCTTTTACATTTTTCTGCCAATCTCCGAGCCAGGTCGCGGGGCTCAGGACAGGCTTTAGATTTGCTATCATCCATATCCCCATCTCAGGGGCCGCGGCCGCACTGTAGCGAATTGAACCGATCTTCGTCGTGAAAGTGGGCTGGTCGGCTTTGACCATCGCATTGAATTTATCAATCAGCAGGGTTCGCTGGTCTGCCGGTAAATCAGGATTTGCTATCTGAACGATCAGCGGCCAAATCTGCGCGTCTTCTTCGCTGAAGACCTTTGGAATTGTCTCGCCTTTTCTGAGGGTGATAATGGTTATGCTTCGGGGACTGTCGTCGGATTTGCCTCCAACCACGATTTTCGTGTTATCGCTGATTGAATACAAACAAGCGGAGAAGATTACTTTTCTGCATTCCTGCAATGTTGCTGACTTGTCGACGTTCGCTCGCTTCGCTACATCGTTGAAAACTTCGGCAAAAGCATTTGTCTTCATCGCGATCGGTTCGCAACGCGCAGACGCACCCAGGGCAAAAATCAAAGAAATCGACCACAGTATCTGCGTCAATCTGATTTTTGATACAATTGCTGTTGCCATTCGAGCCTCCTTATTGCGACGTTCCGGGCTTGCGCAACCGGCGGCGGAGCCGGAATAGGCGTTCAGAATCTGTAGCGCAGGCCGACGACGTTGGCGTTGTAACCCTCGTGAAGCTTGCCGAAGAGTCCATCGGCTCCGGAGCGGTGATGCTCTCCAATTATCAGTTCCAAGGCGGGCGCGCTGACGAGCGAGAAAGCAGCTTCGAAGCCGAGATAGCCCAGGAAAGTTGCATTGCCGTGATAAAGCTCGACATGGCCTTCCTCCGCTCCTATCGAATTCGTGACGAGACTGAATCCGGCGGTAATTCCTGGCACGAAGCGAACTGTCTTGAAGAAGACAATGGCTTCATAGCGGAACGCCGGCCCGAGCCACAGCTCGCCGGAGTTGACGATGCTAGACGAGGTAGTGGTCTTTTCGATGGGCGCACAACAGTCTGTGTAGTGACCGAAACGATCGGCTAAACCTACTTCGCCAGCGATTACGAAGCCGCCCAGCCGATAGACGTCGCGCTGGTAGACGCCGCCGACAATGTAATTCTCGTAATATGGCTGGTATGGCGACAGGCCGAAACGCGACACACGATTGAAAAGCAATGTACTGGCGAGATTCGTGCTGGACATTCTGCCGCCGAAGATCATCACGGAATTTTGCCGCGAAGCGCCATCGGTAGTATCAGTAGCCGACACGAAATCGGCAAAATCGGCGGCACGACATTGCACTGTGAAAAACGCCGCAAAAACCGCGGCAATCGCCCACACCCGCCCCCTCAAAGCTGATGTCTTCCCGCCGATCGAGCCCACGTCGCCAGCTTAGCTCGCCTTGAGGTTTAAATGAACCACAAACCAAACTGCCGCCCGCGATTCATAGGACGCGGGAGAGTCCGCATTTGAAATAGAGCCGGCGATGGTGTCCCGGAACTGGCCCGTGGGTCCAGCGCACCCGAGGCTGCCTCATGGACTCGTGCGCTCTCGCGGCCTCTCAACAGCGATCACACCAAGCGCCGATCATATTCCAGAACGGCATTAAGCAGCACCTGCGCGCCGGCGGTGCATTCGTCGAAGCTCGTGGATTCTGCTTCATTATGCGAAATACCGCCGGCGCAGGGCACAAAGATCATGGTGGTCGGCGCGACGCGGGCGATATAGGCGGCGTCGTGACCGGCGCCTGAAACCATGTCGCGGGTGGTGAAGCTGGCCTTTTGCGCGCCGACGCGCACGCATTCGATCAGTTCCGAGGCGAATTTGACCGCCGGTGAATCCCAGACGCGCGCTTCGCTATAGGTGAGCTTCAGTGACGGCGCGATCTCAGCCAGCGCGGCGCGGAATTCTGTTTCCATCGTGTCAAGAACTTTCTCGTTGGGATGGCGGAAATCGACGGCGAAGAAAACTTCGCCGGGAACGACATTGCGGCTGTTCGGCCTGTTCTCGATCAGGCCGACGGCGCCGACGGCGTCGGGCGCATGCTCGTTGGCAATCGCATCGATGCGCTCGATCATCCGTGCCGCGCCGAGCAGCGCATTCTTGCGCAGCGGCATCGGCGTCGCCCCGGTATGTGCCTCCTGACCCGAGATGGTGACCTCGTACCAGCGCATGCCCTGAACGCCTTGCACGACGCCGATCATCCGGCCTTCGGCTTCCAGGACCGGGCCTTGCTCGATGTGCAATTCGAACATCGCCGAAAACTTGCGCGCGCCAGCGCGCTCCGGACCTCTGTAGCCGATGCGCGCCAGTTCATCGCCGAAGGTTTTGCCGTCGCGATCGGTGCGCGCATAAGCGTATTCGGGTGTGAACACGCCGGCGAACACGCCGGACGCCAGCATCGGGGGCGCGAAACGAGCGCCTTCCTCGTTGGTCCAATTAACGATCTCGATCGGCGCATTGGTCTCGTAGCCGAGATCGTGCAGCGTGCGCATGGCTTCGAGCGCGCCGAGGACGCCGAGCACGCCGTCGAACTTGCCGCCGGTCGGCTGGGTATCGAGATGCGAGCCCATGGCGATCGGCGCCAAGTTTTGCGTCTTGCCCGGTCGGCGCGCAAACATGTTGCCGACCTCGTCGATCCCAACCGTGCAACCGAGGGCCTCGCATTGCACCTTGAACCAATCGCGCACCTGGCGGTCGAGATCGGTCAAGGTCAACCGGCAGATGCCGCCTTTCGGAGTGGCGCCAATCTGCGCCGTGTGCATCAGCGTGTCCCAGAGACGCCGGGAGTTGATCTGCAGGTTCAGCAAGGCCAAAAACTCCGCGTGCCGGTGCGGTCCAGGGATAGGTGGAAGGATACTAGGTCAATGGCGGATAGGCCATTGACCGGGAAGTCCTAGCGTGGGGCTTGCGGCTCACTAACTCATTGAATCAACGACGAATCAGCTATAAGGGCGGGGCCGGTGACGCGGGAACGAGCGCCATGCTGCGGGTGCGACTGAAAGCCGACGGCCGTCTGGTCGAAATTCTGCCGGATGGCAGCGAGCGCGACATTGCCACCGACCCGCGATCGATCGCGACCGCTGCCCACAATGCGGCGCGCGCCGCGGAGGGCCGTGTCAACGATGCCGCGTATGCGCGTAACGTGCGCGGCCGCACCGGTCTCACGCAGACTGTGTTTGCCGCGCGCATCGGCGTTCCGGTCGAGACGGTGCGTAATTGGGAACAAGGCAAACGCTCGCCACGCGGACCCGCGCGCGCATTGCTCAAGGTGCTTGAGCAAGCCCCCGAGACGGCCTTCGCCGTTCTCGCCAAGGCGCGCTGATTTCCCGTTACCACGGAACAGTGCCGCGGCCATCGGCATTGGGCTGGAATTGATCCGCGCGATAGCCGATCCTTGCCGGCGCTTTTCTGCCACCTGAGGAGCATTGGATGGCCGTGATCGAGAAGTCATGCGATTGAAAGTCACGGTGCCCGGATTCCCGCAATCGGGTTCGGCACCATGACGTTGAAGGAAAATGTCTGCATCGAATTGGTCGAGGCCGCACTGCACTTAGGTTATCGCCATCTCGACACCGCGCAGAACTACGGCAACGAACGCGAAGTGGGTGAGGGGCTGCGCGCTTCCGGCCTCAAGCGCGAGGATGTGTTCCTCACGACCAAAGTCTGGTTCAACCGGCTGGCGCCGGGCGATCTGGAGCGCTCGGTCGACGAGAGCCTGGAACGGCTCAAGCTGCCATACGTCGATCTTTTGTTGATCCATTGGCCCAACGCCCAGATTCCGATCGATCAATCCATCAAAGCGCTGTGCAATGTGAAGCGCGATGGCCGCGCCAAGCATATCGGCGTGGCAAATTACACCGTGGCGATGATCGACGACGCGACGAGCGCGGCTACCGAGCCGCTCGTCTGTTTGCAGATCGAAGTACACCCTTATCTCGACCAGACCAAAGTTATCGGCGTGGCGCGCCGGCACGGCATGGCGGTGGTGGCCTATTGTCCGCTGGCACGTGGTCAGGTGCCGGCCGACGAGACATTGCGACGGATCGGCCGAGCCCACGGCAAGTCGCCGGCGCAGGTGGCGCTGCACTTTCTGGAGCAGCAGAGCATCGTGCCGATTCCGCGTACGTCCAAACGCGAGCGGCTCGCTGAAAATCTCGGCAGTCTGGCTTTCGAACTGAGCAGCGCCGATATGGCGGAGATCGGCAAGCTGAAAAAGCCGAATGCCCGCATTGTCAGCCCGCCGCAGGCGCCGAAGTGGGATAGCTAGGCCCATGAGCGAAATCGACCCGCCCCCCGTTGTCGAGGCTAAAGGCGCGCGTATCCCGCTTCTCGGCCTCGGCACATGGGAATTGCGCGGCCGGGAATGCGCGCGTGTGGTCGAGCAGGCGTTGCGGCTTGGCTATCGGCACATCGACACGGCGCAGCTCTATGAAAATGAGCGCGAAGTAGGCGAGGGCCTGCGCGCTTCCGGTGTCAAGCGCAACGACGTGTTCGTGACCACGAAAATCTGGCCGAGCCATTTTGCCCCGCGCGAACTCGAGCGTTCGGCGCGGGAACGCCTGGCGCAGCTTCGACTGACCGAAGTCGACTTGTTGTTATTGCACTGGCCCAATCCGCAAATTCCGCTCGCCGAAACGCTCGGCGCGCTGGCAAAGGTCAAGCACGATGGGCTTGCCCGTCACATCGGCGTTTCCAACTTCACGGTGTCGCTGCTCGAACAGGCTTTGCAGGCAACCAGCGAGCCGCTCGTCTGCGATCAGTTCGAATGCCATCCCTTCCTCGATCAGTCCAAGCTGATCGCGGCGTGCCGCAGGAACGGCATGGCCGTTGTCGCCTACAGCCCGATCGCGCAGGGCAAGGCGGGCAAAAGCGACGTTCTCAAACGCATCGGCGCCGCGCACGGCAAAACCGCGGCGCAGGTCTGCCTGCGATTTCTGGTGCAACAGGACATCGTTGTTATTCCGCGGACCAGCAAAGTGGAGCGACTTTCAGAGAACGCCGCGATCTTTGACTTCACGCTAAGTGACGACGAAATGCGCGAGATTGCCAAACTCGGCAGCCGTGACGGCAGGCTCGTCGACTGGGCCTATTCAGGCCGCATGAAGTGGGACTGACGCTGTATTAGAACTCGACGTCGAGTTCTTCGAGTTCGTCGGGTTCGACCTTCGCGGCTTCAATCCACTCCTGCATCTGCGGCAGCGCCATGATAGCGTGGCGGTACTGCGCCGAGACCGGATCAAGCGCCACGTCGTAAGTCTGAAAGCGCGAGCAAACCGGCGCATACATGGCATCGGCGGCGCACGGCGTTTTGCCGAACAGGTAAGGACCGCCGTATTGACCGAGGCAGTCGCGCCAAATCGTGGTGACGCGATCGATATCGGCCCGCGCGCCGGCCCACGATTTGAACCCCGGGAAATGCGCCTTCAGGTTCATCGGCAGCGCCGAGCGCAAATTGCTGAACCCGGAATGCATCTCGCCGCAGATCGAGCGGCAATGGGCCCGTTGCGCCTGATCGGCCGGCAGCAGGCCTGCTTCGGGATTCAATTCGTGCAAATACTCGGCAATCGCCAGCGTGTCCCAGATTTTGCGGCCGTCGTGGACCAGGCACGGCACCAGGAACGAGGGCGACAGCAGCAGCAATTCAGCCCGGGTCGACGGGTCGTCGGTCGAGACGTGTTGCTCGGCGAAATCGATATTTGCCATTTTGCATAGCAACCAGCCGCGCAACGACCAGGAGCCATAATTCTTGCTGGCGATGGTGAGAGTGGCCTTTGACATCCCGCGCTCGCGTTCTCAAGTATTGGAAGCTCAAGTATTTAAACGGTATTTCGTCCGTTTAGGAAGATGATGCGCAATCCGGTATGGCCGATTCCGCGCCCCGTTCCCTTTGTGCAGAGTGTTCACATTCTTGTCGCAGTGCAACAAGAAATGCACTAGCGTTCCCCCGTTGGGGGGTCGAGGTCGGACCGTCGTCGGGCGGTCCGCGGCGACCCGTTGGATTCGGGATGCTATACCTCGCGTATCAGTTGCAATCTGACATTATGACGCCCGTCCGGACTTGGGCGGGCATGGCGGCTGGTTCAGGCGGCGCGCCATTGCTGTCCGACCATCCGGCCTTGCGCAATCTTACCGCGGTCTATGAGTTGATCGCGCGTGCCGGGCTCACGCATACGCGGCCACCGTTCGCCATCGACAGCGTCATGGTCGGCAATCGCGAAGTCGAGGTGCATGAGGAGACGGCCCACAAGACGCCGTTCGGCACGCTCCTGCATTTCAAGAAGGACATCGCGACGGTACAGCCCCGGGTAATGATGGTCGCGCCGCTGTCGGGGCATTTCTCGACGCTGTTGCGCGCGACCGTGCGTACCATGCTGCCCGATCACGACGTCTACATCACCGATTGGCACAATGCCCGCGACGTGCCGTTGACAGCAGGCCGGTTCGGCTTCGACGAATACATCGATCACTTAATCAAATTTCTCGAGGTAATGGGCCCCGGCACCCACGTGCTCGCGGTGTGCCAGCCCTGCGTCGCCGTGCTCGCCGCCACCGCAGTGATGGCGCAGGCCGGAAATAAGGCGCAGCCACGTAGCATGACGCTGATGGCCGGACCGATCGATGTGCGCATCAATCCGACGACTGTCGATGAACTCGCCAGGAAGCAGACGATCGACTGGTTCGAGCGCACGCTGACGGCCTCGGTGCCGCTACGCTATCCGGGCGCCTTCCGCCGCGTCTATCCGGGCTTCGTGCAGCTCGCCGCCTTCATGAGCATGAATGTCGAGCGCCATGTGAAAGCGCATCGCGAGCTTTATGAGAACCTCGCCAACGGCGAGCTCGAGAAGGCGGCTGTGACCAAGGCGTTCTATGACGAATATTTCGCCGTGCTCGATCTCACCGCCGAATTCTATCTCGAGACGGTGCGGATCATCTTTCAGGAATTCGCCTTGCCGCTTGGCAAACTCGATTGGCATGGCAACCGCGTCGATCCGACCGCGATCCGTAAGACGATGCTGCTGACCGTCGAGGGCGAGCGTGACGACATCTGCGCCGTCGGCCAGACCGTCGCGGCGCACGATCTGTGCTCGAAACTGCGGCCGTATCTCAAGCGCCACCATATGCAGGCCGGCGTCGGCCATTACGGCGTATTCTCCGGCAAACGCTGGGAGAACCAGATCTATCCGATTTTGAAGAACGTTATTCTGTCGAGCGATTGAGCCCCAGGCCGAACTCTCGCTATCATTGCGAAACAGCGAAAAGAGAGCGGGACAACATGGCCGCGACCGTGAAACAAATGCTGGAAGCCGCCAATGCCGTGGTGCCGAAGATCACGCCGGCGCAGGCGAAGGAGATGATCGCCAAGGGTAACACGCTCGTGGTCGATGTGCGCGACGGAACGGAAGTGGCGGCGAGCGGCAAAGTCGCGGGTGCCGTCCATGTGTCGCGCGGCATGCTGGAATTTCGCGCCGATCCGGAATTGTCCTATCACGACAAGAATTTTTCTAAGAGCAAGGACGTTATTCTCTATTGCGCCTCGGGCGGGCGCTCGGCGCTCGCCGGCAAGTTGCTCAAGGACCTCGGCTACGAGAAGGTCTTCAATCTGGGCGGCTTCAAGGACTGGGCCGACAGCGGCGGCGCGGTCGACAAATAGCGTCACACTTTAGCGCAAGAATTTCTTCTCAATCTCGCGCATGCGCTCGTCGCCTTGCAGCGCGAACACCTCGGCGACCGAAGCAATGTCACTTTCGACCCCGGCGATGCCGCCCTCGGCAAGGATACGGCGAAAGACGTCCTGCATGGCGGCAACGGCGGCGCGGATGGCGTGATTGCCGCAGATGATCAGCCCCACTTTGTTCAAGGCCGCAATGTCGGCGAACGAAAGCCGCGGATAACTGGTCGGCACCAGGACCAGCGGCACACGTCCAGGCCACGCTCGGCAAAATGCCAAAATTTCGTCCGGTGTTTCCTGCTTTGAGTGGATTAACACAGCCTCCGCGCCCGCTTCGACATAGGCTTGGCCGCGGTGGAGCGCTTGGTCCTGGCCCAATCCGGCGATTAGAGCCTCGGTGCGAGCGACGATCATGACATCGGAGCTGGCTTTCGCCGCCGCAACCTTGCCCTGGAATTCTCCGATCGGCACAAGCTGCTGGCGGCCACCCGGCCGCAGGCTCGAGTCCTTCGGAAATGTCTTGTCTTCGATGACGACGGCCGCGACGCCCGCGGCGGCATATTGCGGCACCACGTAAGCGACGTTCACCGCGTTGCCGAAGCCGGTGTCGAGATCGGCGATCACTGGCGCATCCTGGACTTGGCCGATGGCGCGCATCATCTCCAGATGCGTGCTCATCGGCAGGATATTGGCGTCCGGCACCGCGTAAGACGCCGACAGTTCGAAGCCCGAGCCCCAAATGGCGTCGAAGCCTGCGTTGGCAGCGAGCTTGGCGGCAAGCGGATTATGCGCCGCCATCGCCAGGGCCGGGCGCTGCACGTTCAATTTGGCGCGCAATGCGGCGGGGCCGTTGTCCGGTGTCATGGTTCAGCGCATGGCGGCGGCGATGTTGCCGCCGTCGACGGTGGTGACGTCGGCCGTGGTCTTCAGCGCCAGCGCGTGATGCAGGAAAGCTTGCGCGACGTCGTCGGCGGTGACTTCCCGACCGAGCAGGTTGCCGCTCATGTAATCCTTCTCTGAGACGCCGCGCGCTTTTGCGCGCTCTTTGATGAAGTCGCCGGTGAGCAGGCCGGAGCGGATGCGATCCGCATTCACCGCGTTGGCGCGGATGCCGTCCGAACCGTAATCGAGCGCATATTGGCGCATCAACGCCAGCGCCGCCGCCTTCGGAATTCCATAGGGGCCAAAATTCGGCCCCGGATTGACCGCCTGCTTGGAGACGTTGAACAAAAGGCAGCCGCCGGTGCCCTGGGCCAGCATGATCTTCACCGCGGCCTGCGCCACACGCTGGTGGCCATAGAAATTCAGCTCAAAACTCTTGCGCATGATGTCTTCGTCAACGTCGCCGATACGGCCCTGCCAGGCAGCGCCGGCATTGGAGACGACGATATCGACGCCGCCGAATGCCGAGGCTACGGCGTCGAAAGCGGCGCGCACCGATGCGGCGCTGGTCACGTCGCAGACCAGCGGCAGCGCGGACGGCCCGACCACCTTAGCCTGTTCGCTGGCGGCGGCGAAATTCACGTCGAGCAATGCCACCTCGGCGCCCGCCGTCGCAAATGCCCTGGCGGTCGCCACGCCGATTGCACCGGCCGCGCCAGTGACCACGGCAATCTGGCCGGCGAGCGGCAACTCCTTGCGGGCGCCGAGCTTTGCCTGTTCGAGCGGCCAATATTCGCAATCGAACATTTGGGCTTCCGAAATCGCTTCAAAATGGCCGACTGCCTCGGCATCGCCCACGCCATCGACCCAGGCTTCGGCGATATCGGCGGCAATTTCGGCATCGCGCTTGCTGCGCCCGAGACCGAACAGGCCGAGGCCGGGAACCATCACGACTCGGGGCAGGGGATCGAGCTGGCGCTTGATGCCGCCGGCGCGGGCATTGTGCTGTTGGAAATAGCGATGATAGCGCTCGGCGAAGTGAGCCACGCCGTCGTGGACCGCGCGTGAAAAGTCGGCGAGTTTGCCCGGCTCCGCCGCGGGCAACACCAGCGGCCAGTTTTTGGTGCGGATGGTGTGGTCTGGCGTCACCACGCCGGCTTGGCTCAACCGGGCTAAATCCTTGCCATTGACGAAGGCGAGCACTGCGTCGCTGGCGCGGAATTCAACAACAAGCCGGCGCCATGCGCCTTCGATCGTCTTGTCCTTTTCGCTGCACGCGCCGCGCACGATCGGCGCGACTGCGGCAAGCTCGGCGTGCTTGCGCGGCGCCGACGCAGCCGTCGCTGCGGATTTGCGCCGTTGCGTGATGAATGCTTCGGCGAGCGATACCATCTCGATCATGCGCTCATAGGCTTCGCGCGCGGTGGCGCCGAAGGTGACGATGCCGTGCTTGCCCAGGATCAGACCCTCGACCGGCCCCGCGCGTTCAAACACCTCGATCGCTTTTTTCGCGAGTCCAAAGCCCGGCATGACGTAAGGCACGAAAGCGAGGCGTCCGGCGAAAACCTCGGCGCATTTTCGCTCGCCGTCGGGCTGGTCGATGACGCTGAGTACGGCGGTGGCGTGGGTGTGGTCGATGAACTTATGCGGCAGGAACGCGTGCAACATGACCTCGACGGACGGATTGGCCGCCGCCGGATCGATCAGGCTCGCGCGCTCGATGCCGACCAGTTCGTCGTCGGCGATATCGGTGAGCTGGCGCAGCTTGCGCAACGGCGCGAGCCGAACCGCCGGCATTCCGGCAACGTCGACCGACGCCATGTCGGCGCCGGTGGCCTTGATCCGCAGCACCTCGGCTTCCTCGCCAAGGCGGTCGGGCATGACTTGCTTCAACGACGTATTGCCGCCGCCGTGCAGAACGAGCTTGGGGTCGCGGCCGAGCAGCCGCGTCGTATAAATGCGCAACGCGAAGTCGCGGTCGATGCCGGACTTCGCGCCTTGGGCGATGATCGTCTCGGCTTCGCGGTCGACCCACCCGCTTTTCATGGCGCTCTCTCGGCCGGGTGGAATGCTCTATCAACCGCCGCCGAAACGGCGCGACCACCATCCGGTTTTGCGCGGCCGGCTGACATCTTCGATCTCACTGGTTTCGATGATCGGTTCCGGCGCAGCCGCGGTTGCCGCCGGCACGGACGGCGGGGCGCTTTCGCCATGCGAAACCGGTGCGGGCTCGCGGACCGTGGAGCGCCGACGCGGCTCTTCAGGCTCTGGTGCCGGCGCTTCGACAACCGCCGGCGCAGGTTGGGGAGTTGGCGGCGCAGTATCTAGGTCGGCGACCGCGATTCGCGTTTCGGGCTCGACGGCGAGTGGCGCCGAGGACTCTTCACCCGGGGCGAAACCGTGTTCCGGCACCGGCGCGCCGCGATCGTTGCCGTGTAAGTCATTGCCGTTTCGCTCGAGGCGATTGCGCCGGCCGCCGCGGCGGCCGCGCCGCCGCCGCCGCCGTTCGCCGTCGTGCAGCGGTTCTGGCCGCTCGCCGTGATTGTCCGGCCGCTCATCGCGTTCGCCGTCGGCTGACTCGCTGTGCGGTTCGGTAGCGTCGTTGTCTGCAGTCGCCTCATCGTTGGGCGTGGCGAAATGTTCGCCCACAGGCTCGGCGCCTTCCTCGTGGATCGGAATTTGCTCGTTGCGGCGGGGCTCGTCGCCGCGGCCTCGTCCGCCGCGGCCACGCCGCCGCCGGCGCCGAGGCGGTTCATCTCCGTGCTCGCGCTCGATCGAGGGCGCTTCCATCTCGAGGCCTTCTTCCTCGACCTCTTCAGCGAGGCTTTCCCTCTCGACCTCTTCAACGATGCTTTCGTCTTCGAGATCGTCTTCTTCCTCCAGCGGCGCGGCAGCGGCGGCTGCCTGGTTCTGCTCGGCAATCGCACGCGCAGCTTCGACCGAATGTACCAGCTCGCCGCGATCGATCACGAAGGCCTGCGGCGCGGTGACCGTCTCGTCGGCGATCACCATGATCGTTATGGCGAAGCGCTCCTCGAGCGCGCGCAGATGGGCGCGCTTATGATTGAGCACATATTCCGCGACGTCACGCCGGGTGCGCGCAGTCAGATTGTGCGTAGCGGCCTTCATCAACTGCTCTTCCAGCGCGCGCAGCACTTGCAGCGCCAAAGACGACACCGAGCGGACATGGCCGGAGCCGCCGCAGTACGGGCATTTTTCGGTCGAGCTTTCGAGCACGCTGGTCCGGATACGCTGCCGTGACATTTCGAGCAGACCGAAATGCGAGATGCGACCGACCTGAATACGCGCGCGGTCGTGCCTGAGACATTCCTTCAAGCGGCGTTCGATTGCGCGGTTGTTGCGGTTTTCCTCCATGTCGATGTAATCGATAACGATGAGGCCGGCGAGGTCGCGCAACCGGAGCTGCCGGGCGATTTCGTCGGACGCCTCGAGATTGGTCTTGAGCGCCGTGTCCTCGATGTGATGCTCGCGCGTGGCGCGGCCGGAATTGACGTCGATGGCGACTAGTGCTTCGGCCTGATTGATTACGATGTAGCCGCCGGAGCGCAGTTGCACGACCGGCGAGAACATGGCGTCGAGTTGGTTCTCGACGCCAAAACGCGACAACAGCGGCTGAGTGTCGCTGTAAAGCTTCACGTTCTTTGCATGCGCCGGCATCAGCATGCGCATGAAATCCTTGGCTTCGCGATAACCGTCGCTGCCGGCAACCATCACCTCGTCGATGTCCTTGCCGTAGAGATCGCGAATCGATCGTTTGATCAGCGAGCCCTCCTCGTAGACGAGTTTCGGCGCGGTGGATTTCAGAGTCAGGTCGCGCACCGTCTCCCACATCCGCAGCAGGTATTCGAAGTCGCGCTTGATCTCCACCTTGGTGCGGTTGGCGCCGGCGGTGCGCAGGATGACGCCCATGCCCTCGGGCACTTCAAGCTCGGCCGCGGCCTCTTTGAGGCGGGCGCGATCTTCGGCGCTGGTGATTTTGCGGCTGATTCCGCCGCCGCGCGCAGTATTCGGCATCAGCACCGAATAGCGGCCGGCAAGCGACAGATAGGTAGTGAGAGCCGCGCCCTTGGTGCCGCGCTCTTCCTTGACGACCTGGACCAGCATCACCTGACGACGCTTGATCACTTCCTGGATTTTGTACTGACGGCGATAGCGCGGGGCGCGATCGGGAACCTCTTCCATGGCGTCGGCGCCGCCGACGGACTCGACGATTTCTTCCGCGGCCTCGTCACCGTTGGTCGGGCTGTGGCCGTTTTCGCCGCCCTCATGCGCCCCATTGTCCGCGTCTCGCGCCTCGATCTGCGCGTCTGTACTTTGGCCGTTCGCAGCTTCGGATTCGCCCGAACCTGACTCGTCGACTTCGCCGGCAAACTCCTCGACGTCCAAATCTTCAGCTTCGTCGGCGTGCGTTTCTTCCGGGACAATGCCGCCTTCGTTCTCTTCAACGCCTTCGGCAACCGCATCGAGCGTACCATCACTCTGCGAATCCGTTGTCTCGGCGGACGTTATGTCTGCGGGCTCGCCAGACGCTTCATTGTGGCCGTCTTCATGCGGTTCAGCGGCCTGGTCGGCAGCAGCAAAATCGGTAGCGTGGTCTGCGGCGGCGAAATCGCCCGAGGGCGATTCGGCGGAGTCGCCGCGCACGACCTCTTCGTCGCGGCGCGCCGGACGGCCGCGGTGACGGTGTCGGCGGGAGCGGCGATCGACCTCGTCGTCGGCCTCGCGCTGCGCGCGACCTTCTTCGTCGATCAGCGCTTGGCGATCCGCAACCGGGATTTGGTAGTAGTCCGGGTGTATTTCGGAAAACGCCAGAAAGCCGTGGCGGTTGCCGCCGTAATCGACGAAAGCAGCTTGCAGTGACGGCTCAACGCGCGTCACCTTCGCCAGATAGATGTTGCCTCGGAGCTGCTTACGATTTGCGGATTCGAAGTCGAATTCCTCGACGCGATTGCCGCGCAAAACGACCACCCGGGTCTCCTCCGGATGGGTCGCGTCGATGAGCATTTTGTTGGCCATTGGGTAATCTCACGAAGGGCGGCCAACCGTCCGCGCCGCGCCGCGCCGGCGACGGGGGACGGGTGCCTGCCCAATTGTCGGTGAATGGGACGGATCGGACACTCCGAGCGTGGCAGCCGGCATCGATCGCAAGCCCGGCAAGCGTGCCGGGCCAACCCAATCGAACTTCGACTTCCCTTCGGAAGGCTTGTTCCTTACGGAATATCTGCCTTCGGAAGATCTGCGCTTCGAACATAAACTCCAAACCGCGATGAGGCGACGGCGCAGGACACCATCGCAATTCCTTTCGATCGCTCACGGCATCGGCGCGACAAGGTTTCCAGCAGCTTTTGTCGCTGTTGGCATACGCGTCACGCGCAAAACCCCGGTTGTCTTTTTCCCTAAAGGTATCGGCGTCGCTTGCTCATCGGCCTTCGTCTGCGCATTTCGGCGCCGAAGCGATTTGAAAGCGGCGTCCGCCCGGGTACCCGTCGTATTCTCGGGGGACCAATGCAGCGGACAGTACTTCGCTCGAAGCACTTGCCGGATGCCCTAACGCGACACAACCGGAACCTGTCACCGTCAGCAGTCCTTTCATAAAGCCCCTGACGGGGAATTTGCAAGGCGCATATGGGATTTGCCCTGTGGGAAGCCAGTTTTCGGCCACTTCTAGCGGGTTCCATAACGCTTAAGATTCGATTAACCACCCATGCCTAATGGAGTAAGACGGGCACAATGGGGTTAGAGCCGATGGCTGTCCGGACGATGACCTGGGCTTTCCTCGGGGTCGTCATCTCCTGGGCGGTGGCCGCTGTGGCAGGGCCGGCGACCCTTCCAGCAGCCGACTCAATTCCGGTGGCGACCGACGTCCGGCTCGCCGGTGACGAGGCGCAAACACGTTTCGTCATGGATTTGAGCCGCAAGATCGACCTCCACGCATTTACCCTCGCCGACCCGTATCGGGTCGTCGTCGATATCCCCGAACTGGCATTTCGTCTGCCGCCCAGGGCGGGGGAGAGCGGCCGCGGATTGATCAAGGCTTATCGCTACGGTCTGATGATGCCGGGGGGCTCGCGCATCGTGTTCGATGTCACAAAGCCGGTGCGCATCGACAAGGCATTTATCGTCGATTCCAGCAACGGCGCGCCGGCCCGGATGGTGCTTGATCTGGCGCCCACCGATCGCGGCAGCTTTCTGAAAAATGTAGCGCTGGAAACCAAGGGCTTAGCCGCCGACAGCCCGCGGAACGGCGAACAGGCGGCAAGTTCCGGTGATTCGCGCCCGCTCGTGGTGCTCGATCCCGGCCACGGCGGTATCGATACCGGCACCAGGGGCACCGGCGGTGAATTGGAGAAGGACATTGTGCTTGATTTTGCGTCGCGGCTGCGCGAACGGCTCGAAAAGGCTGGAAAGTATCGGGTGCTAATGACGCGCACAGGCGACACTTTCGTGCCGCTGCCCGATCGCGTGCGCATTGCTCGTAGCGCTGGCGCTGCGCTGTTCGTCTCCATCCACGCCGATTCACTGCCGAAGAAGGAAGGCGACGCCCAAGGCGCCACCGTCTACACGCTCTCGGACACCGCCACCGACCCGGAGGCCGAGCGGCTTGCGGAGCAGGAGAACAAGGCCGACGTCATTGCTGGCGTTGATCTCAAGGATGAGCCCGATGACGTTGCTGGTATTCTGCTGGACTTGGTCCAACGCGAAACCAAGACGTTTTCGGTGCAATTCGCCCACAAGCTGGTCGACGACTTGAAGGGCACGACGCGGTTGCACAAGGGGCCGCTGAAATCGGCCGGATTTCGCGTCTTGCGTGCGCCGGATGTGCCGTCGGTGCTGGTCGAGCTAGGATACGTGTCGAACAAGGAAGACCTGGCGTCGCTTTTGTCTGATACTTGGCGGAATTGCACCGCCGACACGGTCGCCCACGCGATCGATGGCTATTTCACCACCCGTGTGGCCGGTACCCACGCTGGGGCGAATTAAGTGCGCGAATTGGCCTCAGTTTGAACAAAAAACCGAGCGACCAAAGCGATGACTAGAGGGTTTTGTGGCGGTCGGACGATAAAACTGCCAAACTGGGCGCGGCGAAGAGTGAATTGGCGATGCGCTTACGGCCGCCGAGGCACGGTGGGACGTTGCCGATGAAAATCGTGTCGCGATGAAGATCATTCTGCGATTCCTTGGCTTTCTTTTCGCGGCCGGCACGATCCTATTCATCGTCGGTATTGCCGGCGTGTCCGGGTTGTTGTGGCACTATTCTAAGGACCTGCCCGACTATTCGCAGCTTCAGGACTACGAACCGCCGGTTATGACGCGGGTGCATGCCGCCGACGGCTCGCTGCTCGCCGAATATGCCAACCAGCGCCGCCTCTATCTGCCGATCCAGGCAATTCCCAAGCTGGTCACTAACGCGTTCATCGCGGCGGAAGACAAGAATTTCTACCAACACCCCGGCGTCGACATTTACGGTATTGCCCGTGCCGGCATGCTCTATGTCGAGAACTACGGCAGCAGCCGGCGGCCGCAGGGCGCCTCGACCATCACCCAACAGGTTGCCAAGAACTTCCTCCTGACCAACGAGGTGTCGTTCGAGCGCAAGATCAAGGAAGCGTTGCTGGCGTTGCGCATCGAGCGCACGTACTCGAAGGACAAGATTCTCGAGCTCTACCTCAACGAAATTTATCTCGGCTTTGGCGCCTACGGCGTCGCCGCGGCCTCGCTTCTGTACTTCGACAAGTCGGTGCATGAGCTGACGATCGCACAAGCCGCCTATCTCGCGGCGCTGCCCAAGGGTCCGAACAACTACAATCCGTTCCGCCGCAAGGAAGAGGCGATCGCGCGCAGAAATTATGTGATCGATCGCATGGTCGAGGACGGCTACATCACCGCCGACGCTGGCGATCAGGCCAAAAAGCAGCCGCTCGACATCACGGTGCGGCCGACCGGCGCGCATGTGTTCGCCGCGGAATATTTCACCGAGGAAGTTCGGCGCTACGTCTTCGATAATTACGGCGAGAAGAAGCTCTACGAGGGCGGCCTCTCGGTGCGCACAACCCTCGATCCGAAGGTCCAGGTCATGGCGCGCCAGGCCATGATCAATGGTCTCGTGAATTTCGATGAGACCCAGGGCTATCGCGGCGCGATCACCAAGATCGATATCTCGGGCGACTGGGGCCTCAAACTGGCAGACGTGAAGTCACTGTCGGATATCGATCCTTGGCACATGGCCGTGGTGCTCGAAGTCGCCGATCAGTCGGCGCGCATCGGCTTGCAGCCGGCGCGCGACCCGGGCGGCAACGTGGTCAAGGATCGCGCGACCGGAATCGTGCCGATTGAAGGCGTGAAGTGGGCAAAACCGGCGACCGGACCGTCGAAACCCATTGCCAATGTCGGCCAGGTGCTGTCGCCCGGCGACGTCGTCTATGTCGATCCGCTGCCCGATCAGCAGGGCAAGTACCGGCTGCGCCAGGTTCCGGAGATTTCCGGCGCCATGGTGGTGATGGACCCACACACCGGCCGCGTGCTCGCCATGGTCGGCGGCTTCTCGTTCGACCAGAGCCAGTTTAACCGCGCCACGCAGGCGCTGCGACAGCCGGGTTCGTCGTTTAAGCCCATCGTCTACGCCGCTGCGCTTGATAACGGCTACACGCCCTCGACCATCGTCATGGATGCGCCAATAGAAATCGACATGGGGCAGGGTGGTGGCATCTGGAAGCCAGAAAATTACGGCGGCAAATTCTTTGGCCCCTCAACGCTGAGATTCGGCCTCGAGCAATCGCGCAACGTGATGACGGTGCGGCTTGCCCAGGACATCGGCATGCCGCTGATTTCCGAATATGCCAAGCGGTTCGGTGTCTATGACGAGTTGCCGCCTTATCTGTCGTATGCGCTCGGCGCCGGCGAGACGACGGTGATGCGCATGGTCACCGCCTATTCGATGTTCGACAACGGCGGCCGGCGCGTTATCCCGACGCTGATCGATCGCATTCAGGATCGTTATGGCCATACCATCTACAAGCACGATCAGCGCGAATGCGTCGGTTGCGATGCTAATGCTTGGCACGACCAGCCTGAGCCGACGATGATCGATCACCGCGAGCAAGTGATCGATCCGATGACCGCTTATCAGATCACGTCACTGATGGAGGGCGTGGTTCAGCGCGGCACGGCAACCGTGGTCAGGGACGTCGGCAAGCCGATCGCCGGCAAGACCGGTACCACCAACGACGAGAAGGATGTCTGGTTCATTGGCTTCTCGCCCGACATCGTCTGCGGCGTGTATATGGGCTACGACAAGCCGCGCCATATCGGCCGATTGGCGACTGGCGGCCATCTCGCCGCGCCCGTCGTCAAGGATTTCCTCAAGCTGGCGCTCGCCGATAAGCCGCCGATACCGTTCCGCGTGCCGCCCGGCATCAAGCTCATTCGTGTCAATGCCAAGACCGGCATGCGCGCCGCGCCCGGCGACACCAATGTGATCCTTGAGGCGTTCAAGCCCGGTACCGCGCCGCCGGACAATTATTCGGTGATCGGGACTGATACCGCGAACGGCCGGCCGATCGACACCTCTGTTTCGCCAGACGCCGCAGCGGGTGCGGTGCGCTCGAGCACCGGCGGACTCTACTGATACGCATTGCGCTAGAGTGCTTGAGCGACTAAATCGCCGGCTGGAACATTGTCATGCGCGCCGAGATCGAAACCATCGTCGAGGAGATCAAGCAGTCTCTCACGCTGCTGAGGAGGCATCTTTGACGTCGACAAGGCCCGTGCCCGGCTTGCCGAGCTGAACCAACTCGCCGAAGACCCTAATCTCTGGAACGATCCGCCGCGCGCCAGCCGGCTGATGCAGGAGCGCACCGCGCTCGACGAACAGCTCGCCGCGCTGTCGCGTATCGCGCAAGAGCTCGACGATCAGGTGATGCTGATCGAACTCGGTGAAGCCGAGAAGGACCAAAAGGTCATCGCAGAAGCCGAGGACGGGCTGCGCCGGCTCAAGGCCGAAGCCGCGCGCCGCGAGCTTGAGGCGCTGTTGTCGGGCGAAGCCGACAACAATGACACCTATCTCGAAGTACATGCCGGCGCCGGCGGCACCGAAAGCCAGGACTGGGCGTCGATGCTGCTGCGCATGTACACGCGCTGGGCCGAGCAGCACGGCTTCAAGGTCGACTATCTCGAGGAGACCCAGGGCGAAGAGGCTGGCATTAAATCGGCCACTATTGAGATCAAGGGCCGCAACGCCTACGGCTGGCTCAAGACCGAGAACGGTGTGCACCGGCTTGTGCGCATTTCGCCGTTCGACTCCAATGCGCGGCGGCACACCTCGTTCGCCAGCGTGCGGGTCTATCCAGTCGTCGACGACGCCATCAAGATCGACATCAATGAATCTGACGTGCGCGTCGATACCATGCGCTCGGGCGGCGCCGGCGGCCAACACGTCAACAAAACCGAGTCCGCGATCCGGCTCACGCATATCCCGACCAATATCGCCGTCGTCTCGCAGGGCGACCGTTCGCAGCACCGCAATCGGGCCACGGCCTGGCAGATGCTGCGCGCCAAACTTTACGAGCTGGAATTGAGAAAGCGCGAGGCGCAGGCCGCTGCCGACCAGGCCGCCAAGACCGACATCGGCTGGGGCCACCAGATCCGCTCCTACGTGTTGCAGCCCTATCAGATGGTGAAAGACCTACGGACCGGCGTCTCGACCTCGAACACCGCCGGCGTGCTTGACGGCGATATCGACCAGTTCACCGAAGCTGCTCTCGCGCAGAAGGCGTTCGGCACCGCACCGGCGCAAGTCGAGGACGTAGAGTAGGAATAAGATTTGGAATGGGAATTAGCCGCCGAACAGCTTAGCGCCGGCGTTGAGGAATTTTGCCGGGTTCACAGCCTCTCCGTTGACCCGCGTTTCGTAGTGGACATGCGGGCCGGTCGAGCGCCCGGTCGAGCCGAGGCGGCCGATAACTTGACCGATGCGGATGGTCTGGCCAACCTTGACGTTGATTGCCGAAAGATGGCCATAGCGGGTGGCCAACCCGTTGCCGTGATCGACCTCGACCATGTTGCCGTAGCCGCCGCTCCAGCCAGCCGAGGTCACGGTTCCGGCCGCGGTGGCGTGAATCGGTTCGCCCATATCGCCGCGGAAATCGATGCCGGTATGCATCGCCGGCACATGCAGGAACGGATCGACGCGCACGCCGAACGGCGACGTCTCGTCGATCTCGCCGGTTACCGGTGCGTGCAGCGGCACAGTGGTGAGCTTGGCGTTGAGCTTGTCGGCATACGCGCGCTCGACGCTCACCTCTCTCAGTGCGCGCTCAAAGCTCTGGTTCGGCGACGGCAGCAGGACCGGCACGAACGGGCCGCCGACGGCGCCGCCCGGCGCCGCGTCGAGCTTGAGCCCGAGATCGGCGAGTACGGTGCGGATCTTGCGCGCTTTGCTTTCATAGCGATTTTGCAACTGCGCCAGCACGACCGATTGCCGATGATCGACACGGTCGAGCGAGGCCTCGATGCGGTTGAGCTTGCCACCGAAATCGGCGTCCTTGACGTTGCCGCGATTGTCCGGGGCGCGAGACGGCTCGAGATAAGTCCCGTGATCGGGCGGCTGCGGCCGCGGCATCGAGTCTCCGATCGGCGACGGTTTCGCGCTTGCATCGACCTGGCTAGGCCTGATCGAGCCCGTGGTCGCCGGATCGACGATGCCGTTGAGCGCAGTCGCGTGCGATTTAAGCGTCGCCTGGCGGCGCATCAAATCGTTGAGTTTTTGCTCGAACTGCTCCTGGTTGAGAAGCTGGCGGCTTGTGGTGCGGTCGATCTGCGCACGCAATTCGGCGATGCGATCTTCGTAAGCGTATTGCTGCTGCGCCTCGCGCGCGATCACGCCTTTGATGACGTCGTCGCTGAAGGCAAAATAGGTCGCGGTCGTCACTGACCAGCCGGCCAGGATCACCACGGTGCCGACGACGATCCAGAATGCCACCGGACCGAAGCGGATCTGATGTCCGCGATGCGCGATGGTGTAGCCGGCGCCGGCGCTTTTTGCCGGTGGCTTCGGATTTTGCGGGCGCAGTTTGGTGTTGCCAAAGTCATCGCGCGCGTGGTGTTGCGCACGAGCCATCCGCTGCGACGAAGACGCCGTCCACTGCGACAATTGACGCTCCCACCCGCACCGGTCATCGTGATGACAGGTTGCCCGGGCGGGCAATTTGCGCCGCTTATGGTTAACAATCGGCAAATTGCAGCGGGGATTTTACGGCCTTCGGTAAATGCTTTCGCAATATTCACAACGACTTGCATGAAGGCTTGGCGCGCCTTCACGCCTCAGAGCGACTGTGCTGCTCGGAGCGATTTGGCGGCGGCCAGCACGTCCTCGGCGTGGCCTTCGACCGAAACCTTCGGCCACACATTGGCGATACGTGCATCCGGGCCGATCAGAAACGTCGTGCGCACGATGCCCATGAACTTCCGCCCGTACAGCGTTTTCTGCTGCCATACCCCGTAGGCCTCGAGCATCCGGTGCGTCTCGTCGGACGCAAGCGCGATGGCGAGCTTGTATTTGGCCTTGAACTTGACCTGCGCCGGTACCGGATCGGCGGAGACTCCGAGGATTTGAACTCCGGCCCGTGCAAATGCGCCTTCGAGCCGGGAAAAATCCATCGCCTCCTTGGTGCAGCCGGTCGTATCGGCCCGCGGGTAGAAGTAGAGGACGAGCTTGCTGCCGGCGAAGTCGGCCAGCGAAACCATGCCGCCGCCGTCCCGGGGCAGGCTGAAGGCCGGGGCCTTGGCGCCCGGCGCAAGCTGCTCCGGTAGCCGCGAAGCCTTGTTTTGCAATGGTTTCTTCGCGACGGTCCGCTTCAAGGCCGAGGGTTTACGAGCCATATGCCTTCCTTTCGACGCTTTCCAAGGCGCATTCTCAACTGCCAGAATACGCGCGTGCGGCGGGGCGGTCGATTCAGTCTGACCGTTGGGGATTGCCGGCACACCTAGCGTTCGCTGCGATACCGTTTTGACAGCACCGCGGTCGAGGGGGCGCCCGAGGGGGCATGACGAACCAGGAAAGGCAGAGCGCAGCGCTTCCAAGATGGGAGTCCGGCAGCCACCCGCGCTCGCGCGGCGTGCGGCCTCCGGACCCCCGCGTTCCGCGCGCCAACGAGAATCCGTACGCCGCTGCCTATCGCCGGCTTCTTGCCCGGCACCGGCTGTTGATCCGCCGCGTCGGCATCGGCAGCGCTGCGGCTGCCGCCGTCGTTTTGCTCGCCGTACTCGCGCTGTTGTGGCGGCTGTCGAGCGGCCCCATTCAATTCGACATCGCTACGCCCTGGCTTGCCGCGGCGATCAAGGAGAATTTCGGCAGCCAGCATCAGGTCGAGGTCGGCGGCACGCAGATCGAGCGCACTGCTAACGGCGGCGCCGCTGTTCGCATCCGCGATATCGTCGTGCGCGATCCCGACGGCACTGTCGTTGCGAGCGCACCGAAGGCCGAAGTCCATGTTTCCGGCATGAGCTTGTTGGGCGGCCATATGCGCGCCGAAAGCCTCAATCTGGTCGGCGCCGAGATGGCGGTTCGCATCGAGCAGAACGGCGATGTCACGGTTTTTGCAGGCGCCAACAAGCATCCGCTTGCGACCGCGTTGGCGCCCCTCGGCGCCGTCGCAGTGGCGAACCCCGCGCCGACACCGACTGCCGCTGCTTCGGTAACCGGTTTCGCGGCTGCCGTACCCGCGCAGCGGACTTCTGCATCGCCGGCGGCTGCAACGCCTCAACGCAGCACCAGCGACGTCTTTGCCGCGCTGCTCAACTGGATCGACGGCATCGGTGAGGCCGGACTTGACGGCCAGGAGTTGCGTGAGATCGGATTGAAGGACGGCAATCTCACCGTTGACGACGAGCGCACCGGCAAACGCTGGAACTTTCAGAATATTACGCTCAGCCTCGCGCGGCCCCGCGGTGGCGGCGTCGTCGTCACCGTCGGTTCCGAGAACTCCGACCGGCCGTGGGGGTTGACGGCCTCGATCAAGCCGACCCGCAATGGCGCCCACAGCATCGCGCTCGAAGCCCGGCATGTCGCGGCCGGCGATCTTCTTCTGGCATCGCGCTTGGGCGACGGCCGCATGGAAACCAACTTGCCCTTGTCGGCGAGCTTACGCGGCGAAATCGGCGCCAACGGTGTGCCGCAGAGCCTGGTCGGCCGGATCGTCGCCGATGCCGGTTTTTTCAGCAGCGGCGACGATGGCCGCATTGATCTCGACCACGCCGAGATCAAGCTCGATTGGGATGCCGGCGCTCGCATTCTATCGGTGCCATTTCAAATCATTACCGGCCACAACCGCATCACGTTGTTGGGTGAAGTGCATGCGCCCGATCGGATCGGTGGTATTTGGGCGTTCAAAATCGGCGGCGGTTCGATCGTGCTCAATTCGACCGCCAATTCCGGCGATGCGCTTATCCTCAACCGTATTGCCGTATCTGGCCGCTACGATGCCACCAAGCGCTCTCTTGCGGTCGATGGCGGCGACATCGGTAACAGCGAACTCGGCGTGGCCATGTCCGGCAAGGCGGAAGCCGCCGGCGGTGATATTCACCTGACCGCCGGCATCGCCGGCACGCGCATGCCGGTGGAATCGTTGAAACGCATATGGCCGGTTTTCGTCGCCCCGAAGGTTCGCGACTGGTTCCTTGAACATCTCAAGAGCGGCTCGGTGGAACGGCTGGTAATCGCCGTGAACGCGCCGTTCGAAACGCTCAAGGCGAGCGGTCCACCGGTGCCTGACGATGGTTTGTCGATCGACGCGCAGGCGACCAATTGCGATATCCAGCCGGTGGCGGGCCTGCCCGATCTGCACGATGCCGATCTCAACATTCACATCGTCGGGCGCGACGCCGTGATTTCGGTGAATAAGGCGACCGCCGATCTGCAATCTGGCCGCAAGCTCATATTGTCGGCGGGCCAATTCGAAGTGCCCGACACCGCGCCGCACGCGCCGCCGGCGCGGGTGCACTTCAAGCTCGATGGGCCGGTTCCCGCCGCGGCCGAACTGTTGGCGCTCGACCGGCTTCGCGACGCCTCGGGCGTGCCGTTCGATCCGGCGACAACGCGCGGCACGATGAGCGCGCAGGTTCAGCTTGGCATGCCGCTCAGGTCTGATCTGCCGCCGGGCTCGACGCAGTACGCGATCACGGTCGATGCGACCAACTTTTCCGCCGACCATTTGGTCATGGGGCAGAAAGTCGACGCCGCGCTGCTCAAAATCGTCGCCAATAACCAGGGCTTTGCGCTCAAGGGCGACGTCAAGATCGGTGGCACGCCGGCAAGCCTCGAATACCGCAAAGCGCGCGGTGACGACGACGCCGAAGTCAGCATCAGCGGGATGCTCGACGAGAACGCGCGAAGCAATTTCGGTCTCGATTCGTCAAACTCGATTGCGGGCTCGATCCCGATCCGGCTCACCGGCCGCGTCGGCACCGGTACCGACCGCGATGGCCACTTCGCCATCGAGGCCGATCTCACCCCTGCGCAGATCGACGGCTTCCTCCCCGGCTGGGTCAAGCCGCCCGGCAAGCCGGCGCGCGCCACGTTCACCCTGACCACCAAGCCGCAATCGATCCATATCGACGATCTTCTGATCGAGGGGTCCGGCGGCGGCGTCAAGGGCGTCATCGACCTCGATGGTTCGGGCGAGCTGCAATCGGCCAATTTCCCGTCCTACGGCTTCGCCGACGGCGACCGCACTAGCCTGAAGGTCGATCGCGCTTCGGACGGTGCGCTGCGCGTCGTCATGCGCGGCGACGTCTATGACGGCCGCGGCTTCGTCAAGACGATAAGCGGCGGACCGACGAGCGCGCCGCGGGGCAAACACCAGACGCCCGATCTCGACCTCGAGATGAAGCTTGGAGCCGTCGTCGGCTTCAACGGTGAGGCGGTGCGCAATCTCGATCTAAAAATGTCGCGGCGTGCCGGTGAAATCCGCAGCTTTGGGCTGTCCGGTAAGATCGGTCGCGACGCCGGGCTTACCGGTGACTTGCGCGGCGGCAAAGTCGGCGGGCGGCAGCTTGTCGTGCTGACGACTGGCGACGGCGGCGCGTTATTCCGCTTTACCGACGTCTATTCGCGGATGACCGGTGGCCAGATGGTGATGGCGATGGAAGCGCCGTCGCCAGAGATCGCAATGCAGCACGGTACCCTTACGGTGCGTGATTTTTCCATTCACGATGAAAATCAGTTGCAACAGGCGGTCACGACCAACGGCGCTCCGGCGGAGCGCAACGTGATGACGTTCTCGAGCATGAAGGTCGACTTCGACAAATCGCCGGGCAAGGTCGTGTTGCGGGACGGCGTGGTGCGCGGGCCGATCCTCGGCGCCACCATCGACGGACTAGTTGATTACGGCCGCGATGAAATGCACATGCGCGGCACGCTGGTACCGCTCTACGGAGCAAACAATCTGCTCGGACAATTGCCTATCGTCGGGCTGTTCCTTGGCGGTGAGAAGGAAGGCCTGATCGGCATCACCTACGAAGTTGTCGGCCGGCCGGGCAATCCGGTTCTGCACATCAATCCGGTTTCGGCGCTGGCGCCCGGACTGTTGCGCAAGGTTTTCGAATACCCGTTTGCCAACCAGCAATATCCCGCGGCCGACGACGCTAGCGGCAGCACCGGCGCGCAGTAATCGTCACACCGGCTTGAGCAGGACGTGGCGCTTCCTGCCGAGCGAAACTTTTATGACGCCGCTATTATTGATATCGGCCGCAGTAGTCATGCCCGTTTCGCTGGTGATGCGGATGTCGTTGATCATTACGGCATTATTAGCGATAGCGCGCCGTGCTTCGCCATTTGAGGTAGCAAGTCCGGCTCTGACGACAGTGGCGACGGTGCTGAGGCCAGGATTCAGCTCACCGCGTGAAATTTGAACCATAGGCAGACTGGCACCCAGTCCGCCTTCTTCGAAAGTCGTGCGCGCGGTCGATGCGGCTTCTTCGGCGGCCGCTTTGCCATGGACCAGCGCCGTGGCTTCGGTGGCCAGCACCTTCTTTGCCTCGTTGATCTCGGCGTCCTTGAGCACGGCAAGACGCTCGATCTCGTTGAGCGGAAGCACTGTGAACAGTTTCAAAAAGCGCCCGACGTCCGCATCCTCGGTGTTGCGCCAGTATTGCCAATATTCATAAGGGCTCACCTGCGCCGCATTGAGCCAGACCGCGCCGGCCGCGGTCTTTCCCATCTTGGCGCCCGACGAAGTGGTGAGGAGCGGCGAGGTCAGCGCGAAGAATTGGGCCTGATGCAGGCGGCGGCCGAGATCGATGCCGTTGACGATATTGCCCCATTGATCGGAGCCGCCCATCTGCAACACGCAGCCGTAGCGCCGGTACAGTTCGACGAAATCGTAAGCCTGCAAAATCATGTAATTGAATTCGAGAAACGACAATTCCTGCTGGCGGTCGAGCCGCAGCTTCACGGAATCGAACGCCAACATCCGGTTGATCGAGAAATGGCGTCCGATGTCGCGCAGGAAATCGATGTAGTTGAGGGTGTTGAGCCAGTCGGCATTATTGGCCATCACCGCGTCGTTTTTGCCTTCGCCGAAGCGCAGGAAGCGCGAGAAGATCTCGCGGATGCTCTTGAGATTGTCGTTGATGATGTCGTCGGTGAGCAGCCTTCGGCTTTCGTCCTTGCCGGATGGGTCGCCGACCCGGGTGGTGCCGCCGCCCATCAGCGCGATCGGCCGGTGGCCGGTCTGCTGCAGCCAGTACAACATCATGATCGGCAGCAACGAGCCGACATGCAGGGACGGCGCGGTGCAGTCGAAACCAATGTAGGCCGTAACAGTTGACTTGAGCGCGAGCGCATCCAGGGCCTCGGGCTCGGAGACCTGATTGATGAATCCCCGGCTGGCCAGGACATTGAGGAAATCGGATTTGTAGGCGCTCATGAACTGTCCGACGGGGCAAAGCGGCGGCTCCCGGCCGCGGCGCCGCTGGTGTAACAGGTCCGGCCAGTGATTTAACCGAGAAGCAGGCGAGAACTCGGCATGGCAACGGATAGGTCATCGGTACTGGCGATTGGGCTGATGAGCGGGACGTCGCAGGACGGCGTTGACGTCGCCTTGATCGATACCGACGGCGAGCGTATCGCGCAGTTCGGCGCCACCGCGTGCCGGCCCTATACCCAGTCCGAGCGCACGCTGCTGCGCCGCGCCACCGCGGTGGCGGCCAACCTGACAGACCGCGCGGCTCGGCCGGCAATCGTCGCCAAGGCTGAGGCGCTGGTAACTGACGCGCATGCCGAAGTGGTGCAGGCCTTCCTCGCCACCAACGATCTCAGGGCGGCCGACGTTGCGGTGATCGGATTCCACGGCCTGACGCTGCTACACCGCCCGGAGCGCGCCTTGACGATTCAGATTGGCGACGGCGCCGCGCTTGCAACGGCTTTGAAACTTCCGGTGATGTACGATTTTCGGGCCGCCGATGTCGCCGCGGGCGGGCAGGGCGCACCGCTGGCGCCGGTGTTCCACCGCGCGCTGGTCCGCCAGTTCGACGGTGCGGCGCCGGTGGCGGTGCTCAATGTCGGCGGCGTCGCCAATGTCACGTTCATCGACGGCGACGAACTGATCGCCTGCGACACCGGGCCAGGCAACGCCTTGCTGGACGATTTTCTGCGCCTGCGCACTGGTCGCCCACTCGACACTGACGGCAAAATGGCAAACGCCGGCACCGTGCGTGAGGACATGATCGAGCAACTGATGGCGCACCCGTTTTTCGCGACCCCGCCGCCGAAGCCGCTTGACCGCAATGATTTCCGCGGTTGGGTCGGCGGGAAGCTCGACGGCATCGGCATTGAAGACGGCGCTGCGACACTGACCGCGCTTACCGCGGCGAGCGTCGCGGGCGTGCTGCCGCATCTGCCGCGGCCGCCCACGACCTGGATCGTCGCCGGCGGCGGCGCGCGCAATCCGACGCTGATGCACATGCTGCAAACAAGCCTCACGCCGGCGCGTGTCGAGCCGGCGCACGCCGCCGGCTGGTCGGCGGATTCGCTCGAGGCGCAGGCTATCGCCTATATGGCGGTGCGCAGCATGCGCGGGCTACCGATCACGTTTCCCGGCACGACAGGCGCGCCGCGCCCGCTGACTGGCGGTATTTTGGCGAAGCCGTAAAACGGACGGCGGGTGTTAGCCGGCTTTTGCCTGCCCCTTCCTGCTGTACTGGTTCTCCCGCTACGATGCACGCCGTGAGCCACGGGGCAGGCCATGCGACGGCGTTCCAAAGCAGGCAGTAAGCCGGTCAAGATACGGCGCCGAAAGATGCCGGCGCCCAAGCGCCGCATCACGCCCAAGCCCGCGTCCCGGCACAGTGCCGACGCCGCCGGCAAGGAGATGGAGATCGCTCGGCTCACAAGCGAACTCGGTGAAGTTCTCGGTCAGCAGGCAGCGACCTCCGAGGTGCTGTGCGTTATCAGCGCGTCGCCCGGGGATTTGAAGCCGGTATTTGACGTCATCCTGCAAAATGCGACGCGGCTCTGCCAAGCCAAATTCGGCACCCTGTACCTTGTCGAAGGCACCGCCTTTCGCGCGGTCGCGATGCATAACGCGCCGACCGCTTTTGTCGAGGCCAGACGGCGCGACCCATTGGTGAGCATGACGGACAATTCGCTGATCGCGCAGATCGCGAAAACCAAAAGGTACGCACAGATCGCTGACATGATTGCTTATACGGGGGCTCGCGGGAGCAACCCTCAGGAACGCGATTTTGTCAGGCTGAGCGGTGTCCGCAGCCTTGTCTCGGTGCCGCTGTTCAAGAACAAGGAGTTGATCGGCGTCATCACCGTATATCGGCAGGAAGTGTGGCCGTTCGCCGACAAGCAGATCGAATTGCTGACAAACTTTGCCGCCCAGGCCGTCATCGCCATCGAGAACACCCGGCTGCTCAACGAATTGCGCCAGCGCACCGACGATCTCTCCGAATCGCTGGAGCAGCAGACCGCGACGTCCGAAGTGCTGCGCGTCATCAGCACGTCGGCGGGTCAACTTGAGCCGGTGTTCGAGACGATGCTCGAGAACGCCGTTCGAATTTGCGGCGCCAAATTCGGCAACTTGTTGTTGTACAAGAACGATTCCTATCACTTCGTGGCGACCCATAGCGCGCCCCCCGCCTATATGGATTTTGTGCGCAGTGAAGGGCCGTTCCGTGTCGACTCGAGATTGGGGCTCGGCCGACTCATCAAGGGCAAGCAGAGCTATCAGGTTGCCGACGCCAAGGCTGAGCCGACGCATGGCGACAAGTTGCGCCAGGCGACAATCGAATTGGCCGGGGCGCGAACCATCCTGGGCGTGCCGATGCTCAAGGACGGAGAAGTGATTGGCTGCATCATCATCTACCGGCAGGAGGTGCGGCCGTTCACCGGCAAGCAGATTGCGCTGGTAGAGAATTTCGCCGCCCAAGCCGTCATCGCCATCGAGAACGTGCGGCTGCTCAATGAACTGCGGCAGCGTACGGCCGACCTCACCGAGTCGTTGGAGCAGCAAACAGCAACATCCGAGGTGCTCAAGGTCATCTCAAGTTCACCAGGCGAATTGCAGCCGGCTTTTCAGGCCATGCTGGAAAGCGCAGTACGCATCTGCGACGCGAAGTTCGGCACGCTGTTACGTTTCGACGGCAAAGAATTCTACTTTGCGGCCGGAGTTGGTACGCCGCCAGCTCTTGCCGAAGTGCTGAACCGGTCCGGACCATTTCAGGGGATGCCGGGCGGTATTGTCGATCGCGTTCTGCGGACAAAACAGGTGAGCCACGATGCTGACTACGTCACCGGCGCCACGCCCGGCATAGCCGCCAGGTTTGGGGGTGCACAATCAGTTATAGGCGTGCCAATGCTCAAGGATGACAGACTGATCGGCGTAATAGTCATCTTCCGCCAGGAAGTTCGTCCGTTCACAAACAAGCAGATTGCGCTGCTGCAGAATTTCGCCGCCCAAGCCGTCATCGCCATCGAGAACACGCGGTTGCTCAACGAATTGCGCGAGTTGCTGGATCAACAGACGGCGACGGCGGAGGTACTGAGCGTCATTTCAAGCTCGCCGGGCGATTTGCAGCCGGTATTCGATACGATGCTGGAGGGCGCCGTGAGGCTTTGCGAAGCTAAATTCGGCAATCTATTTCTTTACGATGGAGAAGAGTTTGAGACCGTGGCGCTGCACCGTGTCTCGCCGGCTTACGCCGAGGCGCGACGCCACGGCGTAGTGGTTCAACACCTGCATCCCGATGTCCCTCTCAACCGGCTCTCCCGAACCAAAGAGGTTATTCACATTGCCGACGTCAGGCTGGAGCAATGCTATCTCGATCGTGATCCGAATTTTTGTGCGCTTGTCGATGCTGCCGGCGCTCGCACGCTCCTTGTTGTCCCGTTGCTCAAGGAGGGCGAGCTTGTCGGAGCCTTCGCGATCTATCGCCAGGATGTTCGCCCGTTTACCGACAAGCAGATCGAACTGGTGAAGAGTTTCGCCGCCCAGGCCGTCATCGCCATCGAGAACACGCGGCTGCTGAGTGAGCTGCGCGAGTCGCTGGAGCAGCAGACGGCGACGTCGGAGGTGCTGAGCGTCATCTCAAGCTCGCAGGGCGAACTGGAGCCGGTATTCCAGGCCATGCTGGCCAATGCAACGCGCATCTGCGAAGCCAAATTCGGCTCAATGGCGCTGCTTGAGGGGAACGGGTTGCGGCGCGTCGCCATCCACAACGCCCCGCCGGAATTTATGGAATTCCATGAAAAATCACCGGCTTTCGACGTCACCGTCAGTCTCACCATCAATCAACTGGTGACGACAAAGCAGCTCGTTCATACCGCCGATCTCCTGGAACAAGACCCCAAGAGTCCGCTGGCCAGATACGCTAGCGCCCGTACACTCATCCTTGTGCCCTTGCTCAAGGACGCGGAGCTTGTAGGGGTGATTGGCATTTATCGCCAGGAGATTCGCCCCTTCACCGACAAGCAGATCGCGCTGGTGCAGAATTTTGCCGCCCAGGCTGTCATCGCTATCGAGAACACGCGGCTGCTCAATGAATTGCGTCAGCGCACGGATGATCTGACTCAGTCGTTGGAGAATTTGCGCACGGCGCAGGACCGCCTGGTCCAGACCGAGAAGCTGGCCTCGCTCGGTCAATTGACCGCCGGCATCGCTCACGAGATCAAGAACCCGCTAAATTTCGTCAATAATTTTTCCGGCGTCTCCGTCGAATTGATCGACGAGCTGCAGGAGGCCGTCGCGACCGTGAAGGCCGACGAAAAGACGAAAAGCGAGATCGCCGAATTGGCCGGTACATTGCGCGGTAACCTCGAAAAGATCGTGCAGCACGGCAAGCGCGCGGATTCGATCGTCAAGAACATGCTGTTACATTCGCGCGAGGGCTCGGGCGAACACCGGCCTGTCGACATCAATGCCCTCGTCGAGGAAAGCCTCAATCTGGCCTATCACGGGGCGCGGGCGGAGAAGGAAGGGTTCAACATCACGTTGCAGCGCGCGTTCGACCCGGCCGCAGGCGAAGTCGATCTTTTTCCACAGGAGATCACCCGAGTTCTGCTCAATTTGATTTCAAACGGCTTCTATGCGGCGACGAAACGCAAAGGGCAGGCGAATGACGATGGCTACCAACCCATCCTCACGGCTGCGACAAAAGACCTCGGTGATCGCGTTGAAATCCGGATTCGCGATAATGGCACGGGCATTCCGGCAGAGGTAAAGGACAAGATGTTCAATCCGTTCTTCACAACCAAGCCGGCCGGCGAAGGCACCGGGCTTGGCCTGTCGCTCAGCCATGACATCATTGTGAAACAACATGCTGGTTCAATCGCGGTCGATACCGAGCCCGGCGAATTTACCGAATTTCGGTTAGTGCTGCCGCGCAAGGCCGCCGTGTTTGCAAAGTCAGGGGGTAACACGTGAACCTTCTTATTCTCGTGGTCGACGATGAGCCCGATGTTGAAATACTATTTCGCCAGCAATTCCGGCGCGACCTGCGCGCCGGACGGTTCGCCATGGAATTTGCCCAGTCGGCGCCGGCGGCGCTGCAATGCATCAGCAATGCCGGAACGGCGTCGCTCATTCTGATCCTCTCGGACATCAATATGCCCGGGATGAGCGGGCTCGAGCTATTGCCCAAGGCCAAGGCCGCGCGGCCGGACGTTCCGATCATCATGATCACCGCTTACGGCGACGCGGAGACCAAGCGCAAGGCGTTGGAAGGCGGCGCCGAGGCGCTGCTCACCAAGCCGATTGACTTCGCGCAACTACGAAGTGAAATCGACACGCGGATTGAACGGGCCGCGTGACCATTTACGCAAGCGCGCGCAAAGCCGGCATCAGCCTTCCCAGATCACGTTCTATTTCGCCGCTTCCTTCAGCGGGTCCTTGACCGAATTGAAGGTCGAGAACTCGACGGCCCATGGAGCGCCGTCTTTCTTCTCGACCTTGCGGATGTAGACGTTCTGGATGATGTCGCGGGTGTTCGGATCGATCGAGATCGGTCCGCGCGGGCTTTCCCAAGCCATGCCTTTCATCGCCGCGACCATAGTGTCGGCATCGGTATTGCCTTTGGTCTTTTCCAATGCCTGGTAAATCAGGTGCATGCCGTCATAGCCGCCGACCGAGATGAAATTGGCGCGATGACCGGTCGCCTTCTGATAGGCCGCGACATATTCCTTGTTCAGCGCGGACGGATGCGCCGCCGAATAGATGCCGGCGGTGACGACGCCAAGGAGCGTGTCGCCGGTGGTCGGCAGGTCGTCATCGTCGGTAATGTCACCCGGGCCGACCAATTTGATGCCGGACTTATCGAGCCCGCGCTCGGCGAACTGGCGCGCGAAGGTGCCCGCCTGACCGGCTGGCACGAACACGAACAGCGTGTCGGGATGCAGGTCCGCGGCGCGTTGCAGGAATGGCGCGAAGTCGGGATTGGCGAGCGGCACTTTCAGGGTCTCGAGAACCTGGCCGCCGCCCTTGGTGAAGCTCGCCTCGAACACCTTGCCGGCTTCGGCGCCGGGCGCCCAGTCGGACAGGACCGAAACCGCTTTCTTGCTGCCGTTCTTGATCGCCCAGTCGGCGATGATGCCGGACTGCTGACCGAGCGTGAAACTCGTGCGCACGTAATAAGGCGAGCGCTCTGTCACGACCGAGGTGCCAGACACCATCACCACGGTCGGCACCTTGCCTTCGGCAGAGATCGGCGCCATCGACATTGCGCTCGGTGTCAGGCAGGCGCCGAGGAAGGCGACGTGATCGTTGACGACCATCTCCTGCGCGATGCGCTTGGCATTGTCTGGCACGCTGGCGTCGTCACGGATGATCAGCTCGATCTTCTTGCCGGCGACCATATTGCCATGCTGCGCCATGTAGAGATTGGCACCCGCGGAGATTTCACGACCGACCGCGCCCGAAGTTCCGGTCATCGGTGCAACGATACCGACCTTGATGGTGTCCTGCGCGACGGCAATGCCGGCGGTGAGCGCGGTCACCGCGACCGCGAGACAGGCGACGGCCAAATACTTACGACTCATTGAACGTTCCTCTTTTGTTGTGCGAGCTTGTTGTCAGTTCGATGCCTGGTGAAGCGGGTCCTTGACAGCCGGGAACGTCTCCAACTCGATCGACCATGGCTGGCCGTCTCTCATCTCAACCTTGCGGATATAGACGTTCTGGACGATGTCGCGCGTCGCCGGATCGATTGAGATCGGGCCGCGCGGGCTTTCCCAGCTCATGCCTTTCATGGCGCCGAGAAGCGCCTCGGGATCGGTCTTGCCGCCGGTCTTTTCCAGCGCCTGGTAGATCAGGTGCATGCCGTCATAGCCGCCGACCGAGATGAAATTCGCGCGCTTGCCGCCGGTGGCTTTGGCGTAATCGGCGACATATTGCTTGTTCATCGCCGACGGATGCGCGGCTGAGTAAAAGCCTGCGGTGACGATGCCGAGAAGCGAGTCGCCGCTCGCCGGCAAATCGTTGTCGTCGACGATGTCGCCAGGGCCGACGACCTTAATGCCGGATTTGTCGAGGCCGCGCTCGGCAAATTGCCGCGCGAAAGTGCCGGCCTGTCCGGCCGGTACGAACACGAACAGCGTGTCGGGTTGTAGATCGCGCGCGTGTTGCAGGAACGGTGCGAAGTCAGGATTGGCGAGTGGCACTTTCAGGGTATCGAGGAGTTGTCCACCGCCTTTGGTGAAATGCTGCTCGAATACCTTTCCGGCTTCCGCGCCCGGTGCCCAGTCGGTCAGCACCGAAACCGCTTTCTTGCTGCCGGTCTTGATAGCCCAATCGGCGATGATTCCGGCTTGCTGGCCGAGCGTGAAGCTCGTGCGCACGTAATAGGGCGAACGCTCGGTAACCACCGACGTCCCGGAGATCATGACCACAGTCGGGGTTTTGCTATCGGTGGCGATCGGCGCCATTGACATCGCCGTCGGCGTGGTGCCGGCGCCGAGTATGGCGACATGATCGTTCACGACCATCTCCTGCGCGATGCGCTTGCCGTTATCGGGTACGCTGGCATCGTCACGGATGATGACCTCGATCTTCTTGCCGGCAACAGTGTCACCGTGCTGCGCTATGTAGAGTTTGGCGCCTGCGGCGGTCTCCTGGCCAGCCGGTCCGAGCACGCCGGTCATCGGCAGAACAAGGCCGATTTTCACCGTATCCTGGGCCGCGGCGCGGCCGGCGCAGAGTGCTAAGGCCGCGATGGCGAACCCACTCGCAATAAAGCGATGCTGAACCATGGCGTTCCCCCTAATTATTGCCGGCATTGAACGACCGGGGGCGGCTTATTGCAAGCCGTTCACGCGGCGGTGGTGCGCCTCGTGCTGCCGAGCCGCTTGTCGAGATATTGACCGATCGAGGTCATCAGCGGCTCGACTTTGCCGTCGAAGAAATGGTTGGCGCCGGGCACGACCTTTTGCTCGATGACAATGCCTTTTTGCGTCTTCAGCTTCTCGACCAGATTGGTCACATCGCGCGGCGGCACCACCGCATCCTTGTCGCCGTGGATGATCAGGCCCGAGGACGGGCAGGGCGCCAGGAACGAGAAGTCGTAGAGGTTCGCCGGCGGCGCGATCGAGATAAAACCCTCGATTTCCGGCCGCCGCATAAGGAGCTGCATGCCAATCCAGGCGCCGAACGAAAAGCCCGCGATCCAGCAACTGCGCGCCTCCGGATTGACCGATTGAGCCCAGTCGAGCGCCGCGGCGGAGTCAGACAATTCGCCGATGCCGTGATCGAAGCCGCCCTGGCTGCGCCCGACGCCGCGGAAATTGAAGCGTAGCGCCGAGAACCCGCGGTGCACGAACGCGTAGTAGATCTGATAGACGATCTGATGGTTCATCGTGCCGCCGAACTGCGGGTGCGGATGCAGTACGATGCCGATAGGCGCGTTCTTTTGCCGCGCCGGATGGTAGCGGCCTTCGATGCGGCCGCCGGGCCCCGTGAAAATGACCTCGGGCATGTCTCTGACCTCGATTATGCGGCGGCGACGACGGAATCGGGCGCGCTTGACGTTATCGTCGGGCGCACGTAACTGATTACAACCATTTCAGATTTTCGGACCTGACGTCGTGCATGCAGCCAGCGAAAGCATTGGCCGCGACTTCTAGCACAGGCGAGGGGTCAAAAAGCAAGCATCACGAAAGGTGGATTGCCCGAAATATGCCGGATCGCAGCTATTTCGACTGGAATGCGACCACGCCGCTGCGCCCGCAAGCCGCTGCAGCCATGCAGGCGGCGCTCGCGCTCGGCGGCAATCCATCCTCGGTGCATGCCGAAGGCCGCGCCGCGCGTGGTGTCGTGGAACAGGCGCGCGAACAGGTGGCGGCGCTGATCGGTGCACGGCCGACGGATGTGTTTTTCACCTCGAGTGGAACCGAGGCCAATATGCTGGCGCTGACGCCGGCGATTGAGACGCCTTCAGAGAAGCGTCTGCGTGAAAAACTCCTGATATCGGCGATCGAACATTCGTCGGTGCGCAGCGGCGGCCGGTTCCCGCGTGACGCCGTGCTCGAGCTGCCAGTCGATGCCAGCGGACGCCTCGATCTGACCGAGCTCAAAACGGCGATAGGCGGCGCGTCGCGGCTGCTCGTTTCGATCATACTGGCAAATAATGAAACCGGCGTGGTGCAGCCGGTCGCCGAAGCTGCGGCCATCGTGCATGCGGCCGGCGGGCTCCTTCATGTCGATGCCGTACAAGCCATTGGCCGCATTGCGGTCGATGCCGGGGTGCTCGGCGCTGATCTGCTCACGCTGTCAGCCCACAAGATCGGCGGTGCCAAGGGCGCCGGCGCCCTGATACGCCGCAGCGACGACATTCATATCGCCGATCCGCTCATTCGCGGTGGCGGGCAGGAGCGCGGTATGCGGGCCGGCACTGAGAATGTTGCGGGTATAGCCGCTTTCGGTGCCGCGGCCGCAGCGGTGCAGGGTGGCTTCGCCGCCGAGACTGCGCGGATGCTTACTTTGCGCAACGCCCTGGAAACCGGCCTTAGGGCTATAGCTCCGGAGACCGTGATTTTCGGCGAGGCGGCCGAACGACTGCCTAATACGACGCTTTTTGCCGTCGAAGGGTTAAAGGCTGAGACCGCCGTAATCTCTTTCGACCTCGAAGGGGTCGCGGTGTCGTCGGGGGCGGCCTGCTCCTCCGGCAAGGTGCAGCCGTCCCATGTCCTTGCAGCCATGGGAGTTTCGCCCGCGCTCCTGCGCGGCGCGGTGCGCGTCAGCCTAGGCTGGAGCACTACCGAAACCGACATTGAAAGGTTCCTCAACGCTTGGAGAAAGCTCGCAACTGCATTATCTAAGGGTCGCGGTGGCATCGCGGCCTAAATGGCTGCATCGCCGAGAGATTTAACAGCCCTTTGAACGGTTCAAGCCGTGCAATGGGCAGCATGGGTGACCCGAACCAGGACACCAACCATAACCGACTTAATCCAACCCGCGGTCCTTGAAACCGTGAGCGGAGGGACGAATGCCGGCCGTACAAGAGACCGTCGATCAGGTCCGGCGTATCGACGTTGATCAGTATAAGTATGGGTTCGAGACGCTGATCGAATTGGACAAGGCTCCCAAGGGCTTGTCCGAGGACACGATACGATTCATCTCGGCGAAGAAGAGCGAGCCGGAATGGATGCTCGCTTGGCGGCTTGACGCCTACAAGCGCTGGCTGACCATGCGCGAGCCGAAGTGGGCCAAGGTCGAATACGGCCCGATCGACTACCAGGACCTTTACTATTATTCCGCGCCAAAAAAGAAGGATGGGCCGAAGTCGCTCGACGATATCGATCCGGAGATTTTGCGCACCTACGAAAAGCTCGGCATTCCCTTGCGCGAGCGTGAAGCGCTTTTAGGAATTCAAAAGCCGGCCAGCACCGGTGATGGCGAGGACGAAACTCGCGAAGGCGGCGAGCGCCGTGTTGCGGTAGATGCGGTATTCGATTCTGTTTCGGTCGCCACCACGTTCAAGGCGGAACTTGCGAAGGCCGGCGTGCTGTTCATGCCGATCTCGGAGGCCGTGCACGAGCATCCCGAATTGGTGAAGAAGTATCTTGGTTCGGTGGTGCCGATCAGCGACAATTTCTTCGCGACGCTGAACTCGGCGGTGTTCTCCGACGGCTCGTTCGTTTACGTGCCGCCGGGCGTGCGCTGTCCGATGGAACTGTCGACCTATTTCCGCATCAACGAAAAGAATACCGGCCAGTTCGAGCGCACGCTGATCATAGCCGACAAGGGCTCCTATGTGAGCTACCTTGAAGGCTGCACCGCGCCGATGCGCGATGAAAATCAGCTTCACGCCGCGGTGGTCGAACTGGTGGCGCTCGACGATGCCGAGATCAAATATTCGACGATCCAGAACTGGTATCCCGGCGACGCCGCAGGCAAAGGCGGCATCTACAATTTCGTCACCAAGCGTGGCGATTGCCGCGGCAAGAACGCCAAAATTTCTTGGACGCAGGTCGAGACTGGCTCCGCCATTACGTGGAAATATCCGAGCTGCATCCTGCGCGGCGATAATTCACGCGGTGAGTTCTACTCGATCGCCATTTCCAATGGTTACCAGCAGGTCGATTCCGGCACCAAGATGCTGCATCTTGGCAAGAACACGACGAGCCGCATCATCTCCAAAGGCATCGCGGCGGGGCGATCGAACAACACCTACCGCGGTCTTGTCACCGCACACCGCCGCGCCACCGGCGCGCGCAACTTTACCAATTGCGACTCGCTCCTGATTGGCGACCGCTGCGGCGCACACACCGTGCCCTACATCGAGGCGAAAAACGCCTCGACCGTGTTCGAGCACGAGGCGACAACCTCGAAAATTTCCGATGAGATGCTGTTCTACTGCCGTCAGCGCGGGCTCTCCGCCGAGGAGGCGACTGCGCTCGTCGTCAATGGCTTCGTCAAGGACGTTTTGCAGCAGCTTCCGATGGAATTCGCAGTCGAGGCGCAAAAGCTGATTTCGGTTTCGCTCGAAGGCAGCGTTGGGTGACCCGCAGGCGCGACCATGGCGGCATATTGGTTCAGGCCAAAGCGGTACGGGTACGGCGTCACACCGGTGACGTGGCAAGGCTGGAGCATAACGATTGCCGCCGCGATCGTTGTCGGCGTGTCGTCGGCGCTCGTGCCTATTTTCGCGGCTTCGCGGCCTTGGGTATTCGTAGTGATCCCGATCGACCTGTTGCTGATCGCGGCGCTTATCGTTGTCAGCCGGCGCAAGACCGACGGCGAATGGCATTGGCGTTGGGGCAAGTGAGATGGCGCATTGGCTCGAAGTGCCGGATTTGGAGGAGTTGCTCAAAGCGAAGGACGAGATGCCACCGTCGCTCGACTTATTACGCGAATGTGTCGAAACGATCGCGGCGGCGCTTGAACGTGACGTCGTGCACGAGGGCGAGCCTCCGATCGTAACGTTCCGCAACCATCATGGCGCCTATTACAATGTCAGCGTGCACGCCGAGGAGTACCGGATCACCTATATTCATCTCGCGCGGATCGAATTCGCACAGCGGCACACCGAGGAACTGGCGTGGAAGATTTGCGGCTACCGCTGCACGCCGGCCGAGATGCGCGCCGCAAGGGCGCGTGCCGAACGCGACGGGTTTATCGGAGACATTCTGCCGAACGAGTATTTCGTGCGACAGCATCATAATCGCGGCTGATATCGCGCGATTGTTTCGAGAAGGTCTGGAAAGGCAAATGAATGGCGTTGCTTGAAATAAGAAATCTGCACGTCGAAATCGACGGCAAGCCCATCCTCAAGGGTCTCGACCTCGTAGTGAATGCCGGCGAGGTGCACGCCATCATGGGGCCGAATGGCTCCGGCAAATCGACGCTCGCCTATGTGCTCGCCGGCAAGGCCGATTACACTCCGACCACGGGCGAAGTTCTGTTTGATGGCAAGAACATCTTCGATATGCAGCCGGATGAGCGCGCCGCCGCCGGCTTATTCCTCGCGTTTCAGTATCCACTGGAGATTCCCGGTGTTGCCACCATGACGTTTCTGCGCACCGCGCTCAACGCGCAGCGCAAGCGGCGCGGCGAGGCGGAGCTGTCGACGCCAGAGTTCCTCAAGAAAGTGCGCGGGCTCGCCGGCAAGCTCGGTATCGAACCGGAGATGCTGCGCCGCGCGGTGAATGTGGGATTTTCCGGCGGCGAGAAGAAGCGCAACGAAATTTTGCAGATGGCGCTGCTTGAGCCGCGGCTCGCTGTACTCGACGAAACCGATTCCGGCCTCGACATCGATGCGCTCAAGGTCGTGTCCGAGGGCGTCAATCGCCTGAAATCGCCGAACAATGCCTTCGTCGTCATCACCCATTACCAGCGGCTCCTCGACTACATCGTGCCCGATATAGTGCATGTGCTGTCGAAAGGCCGCATCGTCAAAACCGGCGGCAAGGAATTGGCGCACGAACTCGAAGCGCGCGGCTATGCCGAATACCAGGAGGAGGTTCCGGCGTGAACGCCGAAGTCGCCATCATCAAGACCGCGGCGGAGACGGCGCTGGCGCGGGAGTTCGCGCAGGCGCGCGCGCGGCTGCCGGGCGGTAAGGTGATCGCGGCGCAGCGCGCGGCGGCGTTCGACGTATTCGCGCGCGAAGGTCTGCCGCATCGGCGCATCGAGGATTGGAAATATACCGACCTGCGCGTGCTGATGCGCGACGCCAAGCCACTTGCGGCGCCGCCCGATGCCAAGGCGAAAGCGCACGCTAGATCTGCCGGTGCGCTCATTGGCGACGTCGAGACCCGCCGTCTGGTTTTTGTCGACGGCGTGTTCGTCGCCGAACTCTCCGACACCGCCGCCTTGGAATCGGGGCTTTCGGTCGAACTCGCTGGCCGATGCGCTTGCCGGCGGCGATCCGGCGCTGACCGCGCAACTCGGCAAGCTCGCGCCTGCGAGCAACGTCGCGGTGGCGCTCAACACCGCGCTGATGGGCGATGGTGCCGTGATCCGCATTGCCGCAGGCGCGACCATTGGGCGGCCTATTCATCTGGTTTTTGTCGCCTCGGAAAAGCCGGCGGCGACATTCACGCGCTCACTGGTCGTGGTCGAAAAGGGCGCCCGCGCCATGCTGATCGAAAGCCACGAAGGGCCCGCCGGTAGCGACTATCAGGTCAATACGGCGGTCGAGATTTTCGTCGGCGATGAGGCCCATGTCGACCACGTCAAACTCATTGGCGAGGGGGCCGACGCGCTCCATCTCTCGACGCTGGCGGCCGCCATCGGCGCCCGCGCCCGCTTTAACACCTTCACCTTCACCGTCGGTGGCGCCGTGGTTCGCAACCAGCTTTTCCTGAACTTCGACGGCGAAGACACGGTTGTCGGCATCCGTGGCGCCACCTTGATTAAGGGCAAGCAGCACGCGGACACCACGCTCGTTGCCAACCACATCGCCCGCGGCTGTCAGAGCCGCGAAATGTTCAAGACGGTGCTTGACGGTGAGTCCCATGGCGTATTCCAGGGCCGCATCATCGTGCGCCAGGGTGCGCAGAAGACCGACGCCAAGATGATGACGCGGGCGCTTCTGCTCTCCGAGCGCGCCGAGGCCGACAACAAACCCGAACTCGAAATCTTCGCCGACGACGTGCAATGTGGCCATGGTGCGACGGCGGGCGCGCTCGACGACGAATTGAAATTCTATCTCATGGCGCGCGGCATTCCGGCGGCCGAAGCCGAGGCGTTGCTCATTCGCGCATTTCTCGGCGAGGCGATCGAGGGCATCGAACATGCCGGCTTGCGCGAGGCGCTGATGGATAGCGTCGCCGCCTGGCTGAAGGCGCGAGGTTGAGATGGCCAATATGGCAGCCAACGGCGCTTACGACGTCAACCGTATCCGGGCGGATTTTCCGATCCTCGCGACTGAGGTATATGGCAAGCCGCTCGTTTATCTCGACAACGCGGCCTCGGCGCAGAAGCCGAACGCGGTGCTCGACCGGATGCATCTGGCCTATACGACGCAATACGCCAACGTGCATCGCGGCCTGCACTACCTCGCCAACGAGGCGACCGAGGCCTATGAGGGCGCGCGGGAAAAGGTGGCGGCGTTTCTCAACGCGAAGCGCAAAGAAGAGATCATCTTCACGCGCAATGCCACCGAGGCGATCAACCTCGTCGCCTATACATTCGGCCACGAGCGCATAAAACCTGGCGACGAGATCGTGCTCTCAATCATGGAGCACCATTCCAACATCGTGCCGTGGCATTTCCTGCGCGAACGCCATGGCGCGGTCATCAAATGGGCGCCGGTCGACGACGATGGCCGCTTTCTGATCGACGAATACGAGAAACTGCTGACGCCGCGCACCAAAATGGTGGCGATCACCCACATGTCGAACATGCTAGGCACGCTCGTGCCGGTGAAGGAGGTGACGCGGCTCGCGCATGCCCGTGGCATACCGGTGCTGATCGACGGCGCGCAGGGCGCCGTGCATCTTGATGTCGACGTGCAGGACATCGATTGCGATTTCTATGCTTTTACCGGCCACAAGCTTTACGGTCCGACCGGCATCGGCGCGCTGTACGGCAAGTACGAGCATCTCAATGCCATGCCGCCGTTTAACGGCGGCGGCGAGATGATCCGCGAAGTGTTCGAGGATCGCATCACCTATGGAGAGCCGCCGCACAAATTCGAGGCCGGAACGCCGTCCATTGTGCAGGCTATCGGGCTCGGTGCCGCCATCGACTATGTCTCGTCGGTCGGCAAGGCGCGCATTCGCGAACACGAGGCGGGCCTGATGGCTTACGCCCACGAGCGGCTGCGCGAAATCAATTCGCTGCGCATCATCGGCACCGCCAAGGACAAGGGGCCGATCGTGTCGTTCGAGATCAAGGGCGCGCATCCGCACGATGTCGCGACCATCATCGACCGCTCCGGGGTCGCGGTGCGCGCCGGCACCCATTGCGTAATGCCGCTTTTGGCGCGGTTTGGCGTGTCCGCCACCTGCCGCGCCTCGTTTGCCATGTACAATACGCGCGAGGAGATCGATTGCCTTGCGCAGGCGCTGGTGAAGGCGCAAGGGTTCTTCGCATGACTCAAGGGTTCTTCGCATGACTCAAGGGTTCTTCGCATGACCGAAGACATCAAAGACGACGTCAAACAGCAATCGGCTGGCGCCACGCCCGCGGACACCGCGGAACGGCCGTCCAATATTCCATTCGATGAAATGACGCGACTGACCAATCAGATCGTCGACGCGCTGAAGACCGTCTACGACCCGGAAATTCCGTCCGATATCTACGAGCTCGGCCTGATCTACAAAGTCGATATCGACGACGATCGCATGGTGCATATCGACATGACGCTGACGACGCCGAATTGCCCGTCGGCCGCCGAGTTGCCGGCGCAGGTCGAGAACGCTGTCGCCGGCGTTGCCGGCGTGCGCGAGGCCAAGGTCAACATCGTCTGGGATCCACCGTGGGATCCGAGCCGGATGTCGGATGAGGCCCGCACGACACTTAATATGTGGTGACCGGAGCGGCGAGTTGCGTGTTCAGGGTCGCAGCATTACATGACGCGAAGTGAGGTCGTTAGTGATTTCGAGTTATTCCAAGTCGCAACGGCTGCTAGGAGAATAAAGCGATGGCCACTGCGCGGCCGAGACCCCAGGTGATGCGGCTCACCGATGCCGCCGCCGAACGTATCAAGGCGGTGATGGCGAATGCCGAACGCCCGATCGCAGCGGTTCGCGTCGGCGTCAAGAATGGCGGCTGCGCCGGAATGAGCTATTTCATGGAGTACGCCGAGACGGTCAATCCGCTCGACGAGGTGATCGAGGACAAGGGCGTGCGCATCCTGGTCGACCCGAAGGCGGTGCTGTTCCTGCTCGGCACCGAGATGGACTACAAGGTCGCGAAGCTTTCCGCTCAGTTTACTTTCAACAATCCGAACCAGACCGCGGCCTGCGGCTGCGGCGAGTTGGTGCAGATCGAGCCGGCGGCCGGCCATTAGGCTGTTACGTTTCGGCGTGCCGCGGCCTGCGCACGCTCTCAAGCAGCGACGCTTTCAGCAAATAAGCGCGGTGCGCCGCTGGATCCGCGGCCATAGCGCGTAATGCAGCGTTGTTGCGCTCGCGCACCACGGGGTCTTTCTCCTCCAGGCGCTTCTTATTGGCGATGGTCTGCTGCTGCACATATTCGATGTTGAGCGGCCGGCGCCGGCGATCGTAGCCGTCGAGCGTGCTGGCGGGCGCTTCGCAACGGATGACCGTGCCGAGGAGGCCTGCAAGCTCGACGGCGTCATGAATGCCGAAATTCAGCCCAAGGCCGCCGAGCGGATTGTTGACGTGCGCGCTATCGCCGGCAAGAAAAACGCGGCCCTTGCCGAAGGCGGCGGCAACCCGCTGATGCACGTTATAGATATTCCGGTGGACCACCGGGTAGTCATCTGCCTTGGGAAAAAAGTTCTGCAATCGCTGTTGCACCGCTTTTTCATCCAGCGCCGCGGTTTCAGTTTCGCCCGGACGCGTCGGGAATACAATCCGCCACAGCCCCTTGCCATCCTCGCCGCTGACCTTGAACATCGCCGACCATTCATCACCGTCGGCAAAGTAATTGCGTGAACATTCCGCATAGGCCGCTTCGAACGCGTGCGGCGTTGTTAGAACGAGAAATCGCTCCGGGTGAGTGTAGCCCTCGAATTCGATGTCGAGGGCTTTACGCACAGTCGAGCGGCGGCCGTCGCAGCCGATGAGATAAGAGCCCGAAATCAGGCGCGTGCCGGCAGCTGTCTCGACCTCGGCATCAACCCGGTCGGCATATTGCTGGAAACCGGCGAGCCGGGCGTTGAATTCAACCGAAGCGTGGGCGAACTTCCGCAGTCGCTCGATCGTCATGGTGGCAAGCTTGTGCTGCTCGCACTGCACGACGTAAGGGTAACGCGTCTCTTCCTTGAGCACGCCGAAATCGAACTCGACGATCATCTCGCGCGGCTCTCGTTTCCAAATGCGAAATTTGGGTTCGATCAAGCCACGCCGGGTGACCTCTTCGATAAGCCCGAGGTTTTCCAGGATTTCGAGCGTGGCGGCGTGCGTTGTCGCCGCGCGTGGACTGTCGTTGACGCGGGCCTCGGCTTCGAAAACCTCGACCGCGATGCCCTGGCGGGCGAGCGCCAGCGCGGCGACGACCCCGACGGGCCCGGCTCCGGCAATGACAATGGGGCGTTCGGAAGCCATTCGCCCGGGCGTTCTACGCCAGGCTCATGGCAGCGGCAACACGACAAAATCGGCCTACGCCACGCGCGCGGTCGGCTTCGGCACCTGCATGCCTGCCTCGGGGTCGGTCTCGCACATGACGCGATTGCGGCCATTGCGCTTGGCGGCGTAGAGACATTTGTCAGCCCGCTCAATCAGGGTCTGCGCCGTGTCGTTGGGGCGCAGGACCGCCGACCCGATCGAAATCGTCACCCGGCCGAGTTTTTCGCCGGTCGAGCGCTTGACCAGTTCTTTGCTCATCACCGCACGGCGGATGTGCTCGGCCACGATGATCGCCGATTGCAGCGCGGTGTTTGGCAACGCGACAACGAACTCCTCGCCGCCGTAGCGCGCGGCGATGTCCTGTCCCTTGACGTTCTGTTTGACGGCAATAGCGACCAGGCGAAGCACCTGATCCCCGGTCAGGTGTCCGTAGCTGTCATTGAAATTCTTGAAGTGGTCGATATCGCACATGAGCAGCGACAATGGCTCGTCCTTGTGCCTCGCTTCGGCCATGAGTTTGGCGAGCGATTGGTCGAAAAATTTGCGGTTCGACAGAGTAGTCAGCGGATCAGTCATGCTTTCGGTCCGCACCGCCCGAAGACTTTGCTGGAGTTGTTCGATCTCTTCCCGCGAAGCCGAAAGCCGCGCTTCAAGCTTCTTGTTGTTTTGCCCCATTTCCTTGGTGCCCTGCACCAGACGATCGATGATAGAACGCAACGCGATGCTGTCGGTGACCATCGACAGCTTTTCCGTCGCATCCACCAGGCTCTCCGAATAGGTCGTCGCCGAACCCGCGGCGGCGCCGACCATGTCGAGAACCTGCTTGACTTCGTCGATGACGCGTCCATTGACGGCATCGAGACGATCATTCACCCGGTTGGTTGCGATATAGGACGCATGGATATGTTCGAGGTCGGACTCCGAGAGCGAGCCCTTTTCCTCGAGCGCTTGGTTGACGACTTGATTGAGCTCCGGATTATAACCGGTCGCGTAGTGGTACCAGATTTCGTAATTGCGCGGAGAAGCGAGTTGGGTTAGCGCGCGGATTTGACCGAGCGCGATTTCGGCGAACGCAAGGGTTCTATCGTGCTCGTCCTGGGGCACGCCCATGTATCCGCTCCGATCGTCCTGAAAGGTACCGAGAATTCTGACGGCTGCTGACGCAGTAATTAGCCTGAAAATCTAGGAGATAGCGGTGAAGGACCGGTAAACGGTCGCGTCTGTAGGGGAAATCCTGACACCGAACAAATCGCAGCTACCGCGAAATTCGCGAGGCTCAAGCTTTTAGAGTAACGGGACGCAGCAGGAAGGCCGGTAAATGCGAGGCGTCGGCGCCGTCGTTGTGCAGCGGCGCAGGCGCGGGCTGCTGCGGCGCACGGCGCGGCCGCGTATCCTCGTTGCGCGCGGCTGCAGCCGGCCGCTGCGGTCGGCGGCGCTGATCCTGACGCTTATGGTCTTGGTGGCCGTGACCTTGGCGCCCGTGATTCAATTCGCGCTTTTGTTGTTCGGGTTGCCCTGCGGGTCTCGCTGCAGGCTCGCCGGGTATTTGCTCCATGAAAGGAATGGATTGCCCGATCAGTTTCTCTATCGCTGCCACCGCCTTGGCGTCGTTCGAACCGGCCACGATGCTGATGGCGACGCCGCTGCGCCCGGCGCGGCCGGTGCGGCCGATGCGATGAACGTAGTCGTCGGGATGAATCGGCACGTCAAAATTGTAGATGTGGCTGACGTCCGGAATGTCGAGGCCGCGCGCGGCAACATCGGACGCGACCAAGAGCGTGATATCGCCCCTGCGGAACTGTTCGAGCGCCGCCGTTCGCGCCGGCTGGCCCATGTCGCCGTGCAGCGCCTGCACCGAAAAGCCGTGACGCAACAGCGAGCGGTGCAACGTCGCGACGTCGCGCTTGCGGTTGCAGAAGATGATCGCGTTCTTGAGGCCCTCGGCGGAGCGAATCAGCCGGCGGAGCAGATCTCGCTTTTCGAAATCGTCGCGGCCGGATTTGGCGAGGAACTGGGTTGTGGCGGCGACCGTGGTGGCGGGCTTTGAAACTTCTACGCGCACCGGGTTGTGCAAAAACTGCTCTGTGATGCGCCGGATTTCCGCCGGCATGGTTGCGGTGAAGAACAACGTCTGCCGAGTGAACGGCACCAGCTTGCAGATGCGTTCGATGTCGGGGATGAAACCCATGTCGAGCATGCGGTCGGCTTCGTCGATGACCAGAAGCTCGACGTTGCTGAGCAACAGCCGCCCGCGCTCGAAATGGTCAAGCAGACGGCCCGGCGTGGCAATCAGGACATCGACGCCGCGCATCAGCTTCTTGTCCTGGTCGTCGAACGAGACGCCGCCGATGATCAGCGCAACGTTGAGCTTGTGATTGACGCCGTAACGTACGAAGCTCTCCTCGACCTGCGCCGCGAGCTCGCGGGTTGGCTCGAGAATCAGGGTGCGCGGCATGCGTGCGCGGGCGCGGCCGGTTTCCAGCATGGTCAGCATCGGCAGCGTGAACGCCGCGGTCTTGCCGGTGCCGGTTTGGGCGATGCCGAGCACGTCGCGCCGCGCGAGGACGTGCGGGATGGCCTGATCTTGAATGGGCGTGGGAGTTTTGTAACCAGCCGCTGCAACGGCAGCGAGAACCTTATCGGACAAGCCGAGATGTGAAAACGGCATAAACCCTCGTATCGGGACCGCCCGCGATGATCGAATGGAAACTGGGGAAGGGGCGCAGGGCGGCCGAATCTGCCTCAGTTGCCGCGGAACATAAGATCGGCTGGCCGAAAGTCAACCTGTAATGGCCTGCCGCAGCGCAGTAAGTTAATCGGATTCCTTCACTTTTCCTCGACAGCGGCGGACGAGGCGGCGAAGCGGCCGGTGCCCGCAGTGAAAAGCGCGCCGCTCGCCCTCGATGGTTAGCGTCCCGGAACAATTGCCGCAGCGTCAGGCAGACCGATTATGCTATCGCTGAGAAGCGTAAGGATGGAGACACAACGATGCGTTTTGCTGATTTGAAGCGCTGGCCAATCCTGGCCGCGCTGTGGCTAGCTGCGGCGATCGCGCCGGCAAGCGCGCAGAGCGACTATCCAAACCGACCAATCCGCCTGGTCGTCGGTTTTGCCGCCGGCGGCGGCAACGACATTTTTGCCCGCCTGGTCGCCGACAAGGCTTCGCAGATTCTCGGACAATCGGTGATCGTCGAGAATAAGCCGGGCGCCGGCGGGCGGCTCGCACCCGAATACGTTCTGTCTCAGCCTGGCGACGGCTATACGCTGTTCGTTGGTCCGAGCGGCGCCATGGCGGTTGCGGCCGCGATCTACTCCGATCTCAAATATTCTCCGACAAAGGATTTCGTGCCGGTTGCCATGATCGCAAACTTTCCGCTGATCATGGTCATCGGCGAAGACAATCCCGCGAAGAACGTCAAGGAATTCGTCGACTGGATGAAGCAGCATCCCGACAAGGCCAATTACGCCAGTTCGTCTCCCGCCTTCACCATCACGACAGAACTCTTGAAGCTGAAAACCGGGATGCCTGGCACCATGATCCCGTACAAGAGCAGCAATGAGATGAATCTCAGTGTCATCCAAGGCCAGACCGCTATGACCATTGCCGACGGCCCTCCGACCATTCCGCAGGTCAAGGCCGGCAAGGTGAAAGCCATTGCCGTCACCGGCAAGGATCGCTCCAGCGAACTGCCGGATGTGCCGAGCATGGCGGAAGCCGGCTATCCGGACGTCGATGTGCATCTGTGGAGCGGGGTTTTCGCGCCGAGCGCGACGCCGGCGCCGATCGTTGCCAAGCTGCAAAAGGTTTTCGCACAGGCGATCGCCGATCCCGGCGTGTCGCAGAAGCTCAAAGCGATGGCGGTCGATCCCGGTGGCGCGACACCGGAGGAATTCACCAAGATCATCAACCGCGACGTCGTCACGTTTCGCGACGTGGTCAAGGCCGCGAACCTGAAGTTCGAGGAATAGCGCGACCGGCTTCCTCGGCATGGTCCGTGTCTTGCTTCGCGCTGCGGCGCTGCGAGGCCCGGAACATTGGGGCCGAAAGGGTCAGCCATGAAGCTCGTTGCGTGCGTGCTCGTTGCGGTCGCCCTGAGCGTTTGCGCCGTGTCAGCCGAGGACATCGACCTGTCGGCCTGGACCTGCAAGAAATTCCTGGCGGCGAACAAGGATGACGTCGGCATCATCCTGTCCTGGCTCGACGGTTATTACAAAGAGGAAGACGCCCCGCCGGTGATTGACATCGAGCAATTCGTCGCCAACGCCAAGAAGCTCGGCGCATACTGCGCGGCGCATCCGGACGACTATCTCATCGACGTGACCGATAAGCTGTTCCAGAAGGGCTGATGCCTTTTCCTGTATCCTGGAACGGCGCCGTGACGGTGAGAACACGGGTTGATCCCACAGGGGTGACACCGCGCGAATCTCGCGTTAAGCGCAGGCAATGTCCTCACGCTCGGTCCGTGTCGGCCTCTCGACAACCGGTCTCGGCCTATTCGCGGCCAAAGCGATCGCACGAACCGCCTACATCGCCACTTATCGCGGCAGACGCATCCCGACGGACGAAGCGCACGCGCGCGAGTCCCGTTTCGGCGCGAAATACATGTTCGAAATTAACGGTCAATGGACGGTCGATGGCTCGTCGCGAAAAAACTTGGCGCGCTACGCTAATCACTCCTGCAACGCGAATGCGAAGGCAGTTTTGCGCAACGGCCAGATTGTGCTAGTTGCGCTCCGCCGAATTGCGATGGGAGAAGAAATTACGTACGACTACGGCAAGGACTACTTCGATCTGTTCATTAAAGATTCTGGCTGCCGCTGTGCGGAGTGCCGCGCCAAGGCGGCCGCTCGCCGCAGGCGACCGGCAAAGCTTGAGCGCCGATCGCAGGACATTCGCGGCTAAGCTCGGCGACGAAACGCACCGCTTCACCGCTGGCGAATCCCTTACTTGGGACCGTCGTAGGTGAACCCAATGCTCAGCACGATCTCATTCATCCACAGGGATTGCTGTAGCGTTCCCAGATAGGCCGGCAGATCGTTAAGTCGGGCATAAGCGATTTTGTCGGTGAGCTCGATGTAGACGGGCTTATACAGCACTGCCCGCAGGCCAAGTTCAGTGCCGGCCGTCCAGCCGTTGATCTGCCACCAGCCGTTGGTCAGGCCGATCGAGTTGTCCAGGGTTTTGCCGCCCACGTTGTTCGGGTTTCCCAAAATCGTGTCCGAGGTGTGCGGCACCATTAGACCAACCCCGACCTTGGCAATGCCGGCGAGACTAAGCGTCTCGTTCGTCTGGCCAATCAAAGGATAGCGATAAACGGCATTGACCATTACATGATTGGCGCCGTTATGCAGCACTTCGGAAAAGTAATTGCTGGTGAGTTGCTGGTATGAATTGGTCGGCACGCCGTTGACCAGCCCCGTCACCTGGGCCGACTGCCCGTCAGTCGTCGTGTACTTGGTGTGATCCAAGCTGAATTCCACGGCGATCGTGCGGTCGTCATTGATGAAGCGACCGATGCGAATGTTGTACTGAGGTCCGAAGAAATCGGTAATGCTGAAGATATTTGCGACCGAGAAATCATCGGTGCCTTGGACGCCATGAATGGTGAAGTCGTTCCCTAGTGACGGCTGCGAAACATGGATGTCCGAGGGCGCCCAGTATTGTTTGCTGTAACCCCACGAACCGTACCACTCGGCATTGCGAAAGAACCGCACGAAAGGGCTATCGTTATCCGGATAGGGAGAATGCAGTTGGCTCTGCAGGGGTGGAGCTTTCGCCGACACGTCCGCCGCCAGGATCGAAGATTGCTGATGGGTCAGCGCAACTTGTGCGCGCGCAGCTGCGCCTGTCGCGAGCAGGGCAAGGAGCACTACCGGAACTGACCAACGCAACCAACGCATCACAGGGTCCCACGCCTAACTTCCACAAGCTCAATAGTATAGCGCCAATTTCCTAATCGAAGCAGATTGCCCATAACGGCGAAAATTCAGCCCTTGCTTGCGGTAATGGCCTGCCCGTCGGGCCGTAAAGGTCCAGGAGACACCCTTCGAACGGCATTTTGCTCATGAAGTCCAAAAGCCGGCACCACGACCGGACCGCGAGGAACTCGCTGTTCGCTCTCATACGTCGAGCGCGGACTCGTCTGCGAATTCAGCGCGTTCCTGGATAAACTCGAAGCGCGCTTCGGGTTTGGTGCCCATCAGACGTTCGACAGATTTTTCCGTGGCCTTGTGCTCGTCGGCCATCAGCATGACCCGAAGCAGTGTACGCTTCTTCGGGTCCATCGTGGTTTCCTTGAGCTGCGCTGCCATCATTTCGCCGAGCCCCTTGAAGCGGCTGACCTCGACCTTGGCGTTGGCGTGGAATTCTTTTTTCAAAATCTCGTCCCGGTGCGTTTCGTTGCGCGCGTAAAAAATCTTGCCGCCATGGGACAGCCGGTAGAGCGGCGGCACCGCGAGATAGAGGTGGCCTTTGTCGATCAGCTCGCGCATTTGCCGGTAGAAGAACGTGATCAGCAGTGAGGCGATATGCGCGCCGTCGACGTCGGCATCGGTCATGATGATGATGCGGCCATAGCGCAAATCTGCGTTGCGGTAATGCGCGCCGGTGCCACAGCCGAGTGCCTGGACGAGATCGGCGAGCTGCTGGTTCTGCGCGAGCTTGTCCTTGCCGGCCGAAGCGACGTTGAGGATCTTGCCGCGCAACGGCAGGATCGCCTGGCTGGCGCGGTCGCGCGCCTGCTTTGCCGAGCCGCCGGCGGAATCGCCTTCGACGATGAAAATCTCCGAGCCTTCGGCGGCGCTGTTGGTGCAGTCGGCGAGCTTTCCGGGCAGCCGCAGTTTGCGAACTGCGGATTTGCGCGCGACGTCCTTTTCCTGGCGGCGGCGGATGCGCTCGTCAGCGCGCTCGATGACGAAGTCGAGCAGCTTATTGGCTTGCAGCGGATTGCCGGCAAGCCAATGGTCGAACGGGTCCTTGATTGCCTGCTCGACGATCCTCTGCGCTTCGGCGGTGGCGAGACGGTCCTTGGTCTGGCCCTGGAATTCCGGTTCACGGATGAACACCGAGAGCATGGCGCCGGCGCTGATCATCACATCGTCGGACGTGACCGCGCCGGCGCGCTTACCCTGGCCGTTACGCTCGGCGTGATCCTTCAGGCCGCGTAACAGCGCGGTGCGCAGGCCAAATTCGTGGGTGCCGCCGTCGGGCGTCGGGATAGTGTTGCAATAGGAATTGAGGAACGGATCGGTGTCGGCGGTCCACGCAACGGCCCATTGCGCGGCACCGTGGGTGCCGATTTTTCCCGCATCGCCGGTGAATATATCGGCCACCAGTGTCGCGCGGGCGAGCGTCTCGGACAGATAATCCTTCAGGCCATCGGCAAAGTGGAACGTCGCTTTTTCCGGTACGTCCTCGATGCCGCGCAACAAGTCCTTCGCGCAGGACCAGCGGATTTCGACGCCGCCGAATAGATAGGCTTTGGAGCGCGTCATCTTGAACACGCGCTCGGGCTGGAAATGGGCCTTGGCGCCGAAAATCTGCGGGTCGGGGCGGAAGCGGACCTTGGTGCCGCGCCTGTTCGGCGCCTTGCCGCCATCTTGCAATTTGGTCTTCGGCTTGCCGCGCTCGAACGCCATCCGGTACAGCTTCTGGCCGCGGGCGACCTCGACCTCCATGCGCTCGGACAGCGCATTGGCGACCGAGACGCCGACGCCGTGCAGGCCGCCTGAGGTCTCATAGACGTTGGAGTCGAATTTGCCGCCGGCATGCAGCGTGCACATGATCACTTCGAGCGCCGACTTATTCTTGAACTTCGGATGCGGATCGACCGGGATGCCGCGGCCGTTGTCGGTGACGGTGATGAAACCGTCAGCTTCCATCTCGACCTCGATCCAGTCGGCGTGGCCGGCCAGCGCCTCGTCCATGGCGTTGTCGATGACTTCGGCGAACAGGTGATGCAGCGCCTTTTCGTCGGTGCCGCCGATATACATGCCGGGACGCCGGCGCACCGGCTCGAGCCCCTCCAGGACCTCGATGTGCTTGGCGGTATAACCGGACTCACCGGCGGACGCGCGCGTTGCCACGGGTGCTGCCCGCCGCGCCGCGCGCCGGCTTTCTGCCGGATTGGCGAACAGGTCCGGCGTTTTCGACGATTTCGCAGTTTTTCCCACTGTCTCACCCAAATGGAGCGTCAAACCCGGCAAGCAAGCAAGGCCGGCGAATCAGCCGCAATTTACCGCCGACTATGGCATCTGGGCGGCAAAACCATGAGTGCATTGACGGCCTTCGGCACGGGCCTTATATGGCGCGCCATGAGCGGGCTTTTTGTGACCAATTCTGTTGCCACGCGCCGCCGCCGTCGCACCTGCGACACGGCACGAGCGCGCGCCCGCGCGTAAGCGTTTGTGCCGCCGGTTCTGCGGCACCTTTCCTTGTTATCTTGCACCGTGGAGTCGGCCTGATCCGTTAAAAGGAGAGGGTTAGTCATGGCTTCTAATCTGGCTTCGAAAGCAAAAATCGGCGTCCTCGGCGCCTCGGGCTATACCGGGGCGGAATTGCTGCGGCTGTTGATCCGGCATCCGCGCGTCGAGACCGTCCTGCTCACGGCCGATCGCCGCGCCGGCAAGACCGTGGCCGACGTATTCCCGCAGTTTGCGCCTTACGACCTGCCGGTGCTCACCTCGATAGAGGGCGCTGACTGGAAGAAGGCCGGACTCGATCTCGCATTCTGCGCGTTGCCGCACGGCACGACGCAGAGGGTGATCGCCGATCTTTTGGCGAAGGCGCCGCGCACAAAGGTGGTCGACCTGTCGGCCGACTTCCGCATCGCCGACCCTGCCGCCTACGCCCACTGGTACGGCCACGCCCACGCCGCCACGGCGCTGCAAATAGAAGCGGTCTATGGCCTCACCGAGATCTACCGGGCGGCGATCAAGACGGCACGGCTCGTCGCCAATCCGGGCTGCTACACGACATCGGCCGAACTCGCGCTCATTCCGCTTTTAAAGGCCAAGGCGATCGACCCCGATGAGATCGTCATCGATGCCAAATCCGGCATGACCGGAGCGGGCAGGGCGGCGAGGGAGGAAATGCTGTTCTCGGAAGTGTCCGAGGGTTTTCATGCCTATGGGGTGGGCCACCACCGCCATATGGCCGAACTCGATCAGGAGTTTTCCAAGGCTGCCGGGCGCGACGTCGTCGTGACCTTCACTCCGCATCTCGTGCCGATGAATAGGGGAATTCTTTCAACGATTTACGTTCGTGGTTTGAAAGCATCGCCGCAACAGCTTCATGCCCTGCTGCTAAAGTTTTACGCGAAGGAAGAATTCGTCCACGTGCTGCCGTTCGGCACCCTGCCGGCGACCCGCCATGTGCGCGGCTCGAACATGACGTTTCTCGGCGTTGCCGATGACCGCATCGCCGGCCGCGCCATCATCGTCTCGGCCCTCGATAACCTGACCAAAGGTGCTTCCGGCCAGGCGGTGCAGAATATGAACGTGATGCTCGGCTTCCCGGAGGCGATGGGGATCGATCAGATTGCGATGTTTCCGTAATCAGTCACGTACCCGCACATAGCTTCCCGGTGCGTCCTCGATAGCCTTGAGTGCGCCTTCGCCGGGGGTGCGGGCGGGGACTTCGGTCGGGCTCTGCCGGGTCAGCCAGACAAGCCAGTCCGGCCACCACGAGCCCGGATATTCCTTGGCCTTTTCCAGCCAGCCGTCGAGGTCGGCGCCGCGCGGTCGGGGGCCGGTCCAGTACTGGTATTTGTTCTTGGCCGGCGGGTTGACCACGCCAGCGATGTGGCCCGAGCCGGACATCACGAACTTCACCGGGCCGCCGAAGAATTTGCAGCCGAGCAGTACTGACTTCGGCGGGGCAATGTGATCTTCGCGGGTCGCCAGATTGTAGATCGGTACCTTGACCGCCTTGAGATCAAGCGGCTGGCCGTCGATCACCATCCGGCCTTTCGCCAGCTTGTTATCGAGATAGCAGTTGCGCAGATAGAAAGAGTGATTGGCCGCCGGCATCCGCGTGGCATCGGAATTCCAATACAACAGGTCGAACGGGAACGGCGTCCTTCCCTTGAGATAGTTGTTGATGACGTAAGGCCAAACGAGGTCATTCGACCGCAGCATGTTGAATACGGTCGCCATCGAGCTGCTTGCCAGATAGCCCTTTTCCGACATCTTCTGCTCAAGCGCGGATATCTGCTCCTCATCGACAAACACTTTCAGATCGCCCGCATAGGTGAAGTCGACCTGGGAGGCGAACAACGTCGCCGAAACGATGCGGTCATCCTGCTTGGCCGCCATGTAGGCAAGCGTGATCGCGAGCAGGGTGCCGCCGACGCAATAGCCGATGGTGTGGACCTTGTCTTCGCCGGTCGCTTCCTTGATGGCGTCAAGGGCTGCCAGCGGGCCCTCGCGCATGTATTCGTCAAATCCCTTCTTGGCGAGGTGCGCGTCGGGATTGACCCAGGAGATGCAGAACACGGTCAGGCCCTGATCGACGCACCACTTGATGAAGGATTTTTCCGGCGTCAGATCGAGGACATAGAATTTGTTGATCCAGGGCGGCACGATCAAAAGCGGCCGCTTAAGTACCGTCGCGGTCGCCGGCGCGTACTGGATGAGCTGCATCAATTCGTTCTGGAAGATGACCTTGCCTGGCGTGGTCGCGAGATTGCGCCCAACTGCGAACATGGAAGCGTCCGACTGGCGGATTTTCAGGTTGCCATCGCCGCTTTCGATGTCTTCGGCCAGCATGCGCATGCCGCGAACGAGATTGTCGGCATTGCTGGTGACGGTCTCGCGCAGCAGTTCGGGATTGGTCAGCACGAAGTTCGACGGCGACACCGCGTTGGCGATCTGCCGCACATAGAACTCCGCTTTCTGCCGGGTGTGCTGATCGAGGTCTTCGGCGTCGGCGACCAGTTGGTCGGCCCAGCGCGCGGTGAGGAGATAAGCCTGTTTGAGGAAATCGTAGAACTGGTTCGACGACCATTCCGGATCGCTGAAGCGTTTGTCATTCTTGTCGGGCGTCACAAACGGGGCGGAGTCTTCCCCGGCGAGCCGCCGTGCCGCCGACGCCCACAGATCGAGATAGGCCTTACCCAGCCGCGTCTGCACTTCAAGCGTGCGCTGGGGGTCCTCCAGCCAATATTCTGCGACGTGGCCGAGCGTCTTGACGACTTCGGTAACTTCCTCGGCCATCTCGTTGGTGTTGCGGCCTTCTTCGCGCGGCTTCAAATAAGCCGCGAGCGCCCGGCCGCCTTCCTCGACGAGGCGTGCCAGGTTGCGCGAAAACTCCTCGACGTCGACGCCCCCGATCTTTGTCGCTTCTTGGGATGGAGCCCGCACAGGCGTTCCTCAGCACTGGCCGTGACTTGGTGTAAACCCGGCTCTTGATGCAGAAATGGCCCGCGCAGGTTGTCGACGCAAGGCATCTTTATGGGCAACTAATAGCGGCGGAGTGCGTAGAACAACTCCGGCCCAGCACATGCCGCGCTGCAGCAAGTGTCCTCGTTTCGACATATTAGCGGCCTATCGCGGCGGTTCGGGCGGGACGGCAACGGGCTTGCTAACGTATTGAGTTGGTAAGTTTTTGCGGACATAAGATTCTCAATTCGGCATGGCCGGGCAACGCTTTCAGCTACGCTGGAACCGGATGGGGGATAAGGGTGCGGAACATCGGCGGTGTGAGTGGGCTCCTTGCGGCGGCAGGGGCGATTTTCGCCTCGGCCGCGCTGCTCGGCGCCTGTTCGGTCGGCGCCGAATATCCGACGGTGCTTGCCCCGCCTGCGCCCCGCGCCGAAGAGCCGATGAGCGCCGACCAGGTCAAACAGGCCACGGACGCGCTGATCAGCGATCGTTCCCGCTTGAGTGCGGACGCCCAGGCGGTCCAGCAGGCCAGCGCACCGGCTACCACCGGCACCACGCCGAACGCTGGTGCCGCGACCAAGCCGTGATAAAAGTCCCTTCGTAGGATTTAGTCAGCTTTTTTGAGGCTATCGTCCGAGAGACGCGCCGAGGCTCCCCATGGAAGAGTTTTATCGCATTCGCAGGCTGCCCCCTTATGTGTTTGAGACCGTCAATCGCGCCAAGGCGGTAGCCCGAAACGGCGGCGCCGACATTATCGACCTCGGCATGGGCAATCCCGACCTGCCGACGCCCGCTCACGTTATCGAGAAGCTCAAGGACACGATCGGCAAGCCCCGCACCGACCGTTACTCGGCCTCCAAAGGGATTCCGGGTTTGCGCCGTGCGCAAGCCGCCTATTACGCGCGCCGTTTCGGCGTGAAGCTCAATCCGGAGACGCAGATCGTCACCACGCTCGGCTCGAAGGAGGGCTTTGCCAATGTCGCGCAGGCGATCACAGCGCCCGGCGACGTGATCATCGTGCCGAACCCGACCTATCCGATTCATGTATTCGGCTTTCTGATGGCCGGCGGCGCTATCCGCTCGGTGCCGGTTGCGGTGGACGCGAATTTCTTCGGCGCGCTCGAGCGTGCCGTTCTGCATTCAATTCCGAAGCCGATCGCGGTTGTGACTTGCTATCCTTCGAACCCGACGGCGTGCATCGCCAATCTCGATTTCTATCGCGACCTGGTCGCGTTTGCGAAGAAGCACAGTCTGCTGGTGCTGTCCGATCTTGCCTATGCCGAGGTCTATTTCGACAACAATCCGCCGCCGTCGGTGCTGCAAGTTCCAGGCGCAATGGACGTCGCGGTCGAGTTCACCTCGATGTCCAAAACCTTTTCGATGCCCGGTTGGCGCATCGGCTTCGCGGTCGGCAACGAGCGCGTCATCGCGGCGCTATCGCGGGTGAAATCCTATCTCGACTACGGCGCGTTCACACCGATCCAGGTGGCGGCAACGGCGGCGCTCAACGGCCCCGAAGATTGCATCCGCGAGATGCGTTCGATCTACAAAAAGCGCCGTGATGCGCTGGTCGATTCGTTCGGCCGCGCCGGCTGGCAAGTGCCGCCGCCAGCGGCGTCGATGTTCGCTTGGGCGCCGATCCCCGAACCGTTCGGGCCACTCGGCAGCGTGGAGTTTTCGACCCTTCTGGTCGAGAAGGCTGGCGTCGCGGTGTCGCCCGGCGCCGGCTTTGGCGAATACGGCGAGGGCCATGTGCGCATTGCGCTTGTGGAGAATGAGCAGCGCATCCGTCAGGCCGCCCGCAATATCCGGCGCTTTCTTGAAACCGGCCCCGAAATGCTGCACAACGTCGTTCCCATGGCGACACGGCGCTAGTCGACTGTCGCTTTTCTTCAACCTCGCGACGTCAGGCTGGCGCGTTTCATGGCCGAACCGCTCAAAGTCGGTCTTGCCGGACTGGGCACCGTCGGCTCGGCGGTCGTTGACCTGTTGGAGCGAGGACGCGACAAGTTGATTGCGCGCTGCGGCCGGTCGATCGAGATCGTCGCCGTGTCGGCGCGCTCGCGCAGCAAGAAGCGCGGCATCGATCTGAAAAAATATCGCTGGAGCGCTGATCCAGTAACACTGGCGCGCGATCCGTCGATCGACGTCTTTGTCGAGTTGATGGGTGGCGCGGGCAATCCGGCAAAGCGCGCCGTGGAGACCGCCCTCGCTTCGGGAAAGGCCGTCGTGACCGCCAACAAGGCGCTATTGGCACGGCACGGCCAAAAACTCGCCGCGCTCGCCGAACGTCGTCAGATGGCGCTGAACTTCGAGGCTTCGGTGTGCGCCGGCATTCCGATCGTTAAGACATTACGCGAAGGCCTCAATGGCAACTCGTTCACGCGCATCTACGGCATCCTCAACGGCACCTGCAATTACATCCTCTCGCGCATGGAGCAGGATCGCATTGCCTTCGAGGATTGCCTGCGCGACGCGCAGCGGCTCGGTTATGCCGAGGCGAACCCTTCGTTCGACATCGAAGGCCATGACACCGCACAAAAGCTTTCGATCCTGGCGAGCCTTGCCTTCGGCACCAAGCTTGATCCACGAGCAATTTATGTCGAAGGCATTTCCTCGATCACGCTTGCCGATCTGGATGCGGCAAACCAGCTTGGTTACCGCGTGAAGCTTCTTGGCGTTGCGGTAAAGACCGAAGGCGGCATCGAGCAGCGCGTGCACCCGACCATGGTGCCGAAAGACTCCGCCATTGCCCAGGTGATGGGCGTGACCAATGCGGTCACGGTCGACGCCGATGGTCTCACGCCGATCACGCTGGTCGGGCCCGGCGCCGGCGGCATGGCAACGGCGTCCGCTGTGGTCTCCGATCTTGCGGATATCGCCTGCGGCGTGCGAGCGATGCCGTTCGGGCGTCCGGCGGCGCACATGACAGCGGTGCGCAAGGCCCCGATGCAGCATCATGAAGGCGGCTACTACATCCGGCTTTTGGCGCGCGACCGGCCGGGTTCGGCGGCGACCATCGCGCGGCGTCTGGCCCAACAGGAGATTTCGCTGGAATCGATTGTGCAGCGTCATGAGAACGGGCAGGGCGCGGCGCGGCCGGGCCGTTCCGGCGAGCCGGTTCCCGTCATCATGATTACTTATGCAACGAGCGAAGATGCCGTACGAAAGGCCCTCGTCGCGGTGCGCCGCGACCGTGTAATCTCCGGGCGGCCGCAAGTGATCCGGATCGAGAAGAACTAACCGAAATAACGGTACGTCGAATTGCAGGGAACAAGATGGCGTCGATTACTATTCCGCCGAACTCAATATTGGAGCGTGTGCTTTCGATCGAGATCGCGCGCGTGACCGAACGCGCGGCCGTCGCGGCGGCGCGCTTGCGCGGCCGCGGCGCGGAAAAGAAATCCGATCAAGCTGCGGTCGATGCCATGCGGCGCGAACTCGGCGGCCTGCCGATCGACGGCACCGTCGTCATCGGTGAGGGAGAAATGGACGAAGCGCCGATGCTGTTCATCGGCGAGAAGGTCGGCACCAAACACGGCCCCAAGGTCGATATTGCCGTTGATCCGCTCGAAGGCACGACGCTGTGCGCCAAGAACATGCCGGGCGCGATTGCCACCTTGGCGATGGCCGATCATGGCGCGCTTCTCCACGCGCCCGACATCTATATGGACAAGATCGCGATCGGGCCCGGCTATCCGAAGAACGTGGTCGACCTCGACGCGCCGGCCGACCAGAACATTCTGGCGCTGGCCAAGGCCAGGGGCGTCAAGCCGGGCGCCATCACCGCCATGATCCTCGACCGCCCGCGCCACGCCGACATCATCGCCGCGGTGCGCAAGGTCGGTGCCGCGGTGAGCCTGATCACCGACGGCGACGTTGCCGGCGTCATCCATACCGCCGAGCCTGGCAAGACCGGGATCGACATTTATCTCGGTATCGGCGGCGCGCCCGAAGGCGTGCTTGCGGCGGCGGCGCTGCGCTGCATCGGCGGCCAGATGCAATGCCGTCTCGTAATCGATACCGATGAGAAGCGCGAGCGGGCGGCCAAGATGGGCATCAAGGATCCGCGCCGGAAATATCTGATCGAGGATATGGTGCGCGGCGATTGTCTGTTCGCGGCGACCGGCGTGACCGACGGCCCCATGCTACGTGGCGTGCGGTTCGGTAACGGCGTCATAGAGACGGAAACCGTCGTGATGCGCTCGGCGAGCGGCACCGTGCGCCGCATCGTCGCCGAGCACCGCAAGCTCGACAAGTTCGCGTAAACAGTTGCGTTGGGCAGGTTTTGCGTGCAGCGGCAAATGACGCGCCGCCGAAACGGATTCAATTTCGCCAGATGCACTCTACGATCGGGCCTATGTCGGAAAATCGCCTCTTCCTCGGCGTCGAGAATTCGGCGACCGGGCGCGCGTGGCGCGACCGACTCGACGAGCGCGGTTCGGCGCGGGCGCTGGCAATTGCGCAACGCCATGGTCTGCCGGAACTCCTTGCCCGCATTCTTGCCGGACGCAACGTCGAAGTGGACGCGGTGGAGGAATTTCTCGACCCAACCATCAAACGCTCGATGCCCGACCCGAATGTGCTCACGGCGATGCCGGAGGCCGCCGAGCGTATCGCCGACGCCATCATGCGTGGCGAGAGCGTTGCCATTTTTGGCGATTACGATGTCGACGGTGCCACCTCCGCCGCGCTGCTGGCGCGCTTTCTGCGCCATTGCGGCCTCGAGCCGATGGTGCACATCCCGGACCGACTGTTCGAGGGCTATGGCCCCAATGTCGAAGCGGTGCGTGCGCTCGCTGGCCGCGGCGCCAAGCTTTTGGTGACAGTCGATTGCGGAACGACGAGCATCGAGCCGTTGGCCGAAGCGAAAGCTCTCGGCCTCGACACCGTTGTCATCGATCACCATCAAGCCGACGAGGTGCTGCCGCCAGCCGTCGCGGTGGTCAACCCGAACCGGCGCGATGATCTTTCTGGGCTTGGGCATCTCGCCGCGGTCGGGCTCGTGTTCATGACGGTGGTTGCGGTCAACCGCGTGTTGCGCGGCCGCGGCTTTTGGACCGTGGAGCGGCCCGAACTCGATCTGCTCGGGCTGCTCGACGATGTTGCGCTCGGCACCGTCGCCGACGTCGTGCCGCTGATCGGGCTCAACCGTGCTTTTGTCGCCAAGGGCCTGCTCGCACTTCGCCGCCGCGATCGCCCGGGCCATGTCAGCCTGATGGATGTCGCGCGGCTGTCGGGTCCGCCCGAAGCCTGGCATCTCGGTTTTCTGCTGGGGCCGCGGATCAATGCCGGCGGCCGCATCGGCCGCGCCGATCTCGGTACGCGGCTGCTGATGGAAAACGATCCGATCGAAGCCGCCAAGATCGCAGCCGAACTCGACCGGCTCAATCGCGAGCGCCAGGCGATCGAACAGCAGACCCTGGCGCAAGCTGAGGCAGAGGCGCTGGCCGCGCTTGGAATTGAGGACTCAGGCTCAGTGGTGGTTACGGCGGCGGAAGGCTGGCACCCCGGCGTCGTCGGTCTCGTCGCCGCGAGGCTGAAAGAAAAATTCAGCCGGCCGGCCTTTGCCATTGCGCTTGAGCCAGGCGGCATCGGCACCGGCTCGGGCCGTTCGATCGCCGGCGTCGATATCGGCCGTGCGGTGCGCCGCGCCGTCGTCGAGGGATTGCTGGTCAAGGGCGGCGGCCACGCGATGGCGGCCGGTGTGACGCTGCGCAAAGGCGCGCTGGCGCAATTTCGTGCCTTCCTGGAAGTAGCGCTGGCACCGGATGTGCTCATTGCGCGCCGCGCCAGCGGAATCACGATCGACGGGGCGGTAAGCGCGGGAGGTGCCAATGCCGATCTAGTGGCGATGATCGAACGCGCCGGGCCGTTTGGCTCCGGCAACCCGGAGCCGACCATTGCGCTACCGGCGCACACGGTGACCTTTGCCGAAGAGGTCGGCCAAGCCCACGTGCGGGTGCGGTTCAAGGGGACAGATGGCGCCACGGTCGACGCCATAGCCTTCCGCGCCGCTGGGCAAAAACTCGGAATTGCGCTCAAGAACAACCGCGGCCGGCAGGTCCATGCTGCCGGCACGTTCGCGCTTGACCGCTGGCAGGGCCGCGAACGCGTGCAGTTCAAGCTCACCGATATTGCGCCGGCGGAGCCCTTTACCGGGCGGTAGCGGAAACAAACCGATTTGCTCAATCTCCCTCGGCGAAAGGTTCTTCCGCGAAATGGCATGGCGACGGAAGATGTTTACCGTTTGGCCGGTTATCCTTGAAACAATGGGAACCTATGCTATCTCCATCGGGCACGGAGTAATTTCCCAAATGTCCCCAATCACCCGCCGCGACGCGCTGGTGCTCGGCGCCGGTCTGACGCTCACCCTCATCGCCGTCGATGAGGGGGCGGCGACGCCGGCCGAAGCGGACGCCGAGATCGCGAAGTTCACCGGTGGCAAGACGGCAGAGAATGGCAAGATCGCCATCGACCTTCCCGAGATCGCCGAAAACGGCAACACTGTGCCGCTGTCGATTAAGGTCGACAGCGCGATGACGGCGAACGATTACGTCAGCGAAATCCGTGTTGTCGCCGATGGCAATCCGTTTCCAGGCATCGTCAAATTTCATCTGACGCCGACGGCTGGCCGCGCTGAAGTCGCGACCCGTATCCGGCTCAATTCGACCGAGAACGTCATCGTCATGGCCAAGACCTCGACCGGAAAATTTTATATAGACCGCAGGGTGGTCAAGGTCACGGTCGGCGGCTGCGGCGGCTGAAGAAAACAGAAACGAGCACACTCATGGCCGAGAAACCACGCCTGCGCGTTCCGGAAACGGCGAAGAAGGGCGACATCATCCAGATCAAGACGCTGGTGGCGCACCCGATGGAGACCGGACTGCGTAAGGACGACAACGGTAAATCGATCCCGCGCAAGATCATCAATTCCTTTGTCTGCACGTTCGGTGGCCACGAGGTGTTCCGCGCCGATCTCGAACCGGCTATTGCCGCCAATCCTTATTTCGAATTCACGGTCCAGGTTCAGGAGAGCGGTACGTTCGCGTTTGCCTGGACCGATGACGATGGCACCGTGACCACGGCAGAGCAGGGCATCACGGTCAGCTGACGCGTTACGTCCGCCGCACTCTCCGCCTGCACTCTTCCTTATTCGGTTTTAAGCCAGGTCGCAGGTTTCGGCGCATGACGCTGAGCGGGATCGCACCTTGGCAAAGGCAGTCCGGTGCGGCTATTTGAATGACCGCCCCGAGGATGTGCAATGGCTAATCTCAATCTCTCCGTCGCCGTCGGCCCCTATGATCGCACCCGCGCCCTGATCGACGGCGCAGTGCAGATCGACGGCGTCGATCCCGTCTTCATGCAACTCGTGCCGGAGGAGATTTTCTTTCGCGCCTTCCGTGCCGCCGAGTTCGATGTCTGCGAATTGTCGATGTCGAGCTATACGGTCAAGACCGCACAGGGCAATTGCCCCTATATCGCGGTGCCGGCTTTCGTGTCGCGCGCCTTCCGCCATACTTCGGTCTATGTGCGCACTGACCGCGTGAAGAAGCCGCAAGACCTGAAAGGTCGCAAAGTCGGCGTGCCGGAATATCAGCTCACCGCCAATGTGTGGGCGCGGGCCTTCCTCGAAGACGACTACGGCATCAAGCGCTCGGACATCCACTGGATCCGCGGCGGCATCGAGCACGCCGGGCGGCCGGAAAAGATCGCCGTCAGCTTGCCACCCGGCGTACGTCTCGACAACGCGCCTGAGAGTAAGACTATTTCCGGAATGCTCGAAGCGGGCGAGATCGACGGCTTCATCGCGCCGCGGCCGCCGACATTGGTCGAGAAGGGCCACCCGAACATCGGCTGGCTGTTTCCCGATCCGGTCGCGGTGGCGAAGGACTATTACAAGCGCACCGGCTTTTTTCCGATTATGCACGTGGTCGGTATCCGCCGCGAGCTTGCGGAAAAACATCCGTGGCTGCCGAGCGCGGTGCTCAAGGCATTCGAGCAGGCGAAGGCGGTCGGTTTGGAGAAGCTCGGCGACACCTCGGCGACCAAAGTGACGCTGCCGTTCGTCGAAGAGCGGCTGAAGGAAGCGCGCGACCTGATGGGCCAGGATTTCTGGTCATACGGCGTCGAGCCGAACCGCAAAGTGCTCGACTATTTCCTGGGGCAACACCACCTTGAAGGCCTTTCGCCGCGCCGTGTTTCGGTCGATGAGATGTTTCATCCGTCGACCTATGAGACATTCAGCGTGTAGGTGCGAACATTTAGCCCAAGCTTGTCATCATCCGCAAAGGCGGATGATCCAGTAATTCCAAACATCGCCGTTTCGGCAGTGACTACTGGATGCCCGCCTTCGCGGGCATGACAATACGGATTATGTCGCGGCTCAAATCCGGTCCGGGAACCTGATGATGAAGTTGTCGTGGTTCGGCATCTTCACCTTCGGCAACGTTTGCGCGTCCATCACCTGGTCCTGCGGAATGAGATTGTTGGCCGCGAACAGATAGGCGCAGATCGCGTAGACCTCGTCGTCGGTCAAGGTATGCGGCGTCGGCCACGGCATGGCGCGGCGCACATAGTCGAACAGCGTCGTCGGATAGGCCCAGAAATTGGCGATGGTTTTGTTCGAGGTGATGCCATCTTTGGTGAGCGGCGGATTGCCGACTAGCATGTTGCTGGTGCCGCCTTTGCCGTTGTCGCCGTGGCATTGATTGCAGCCGTGATCGACATACACCTTGGCGCCTTGCGCCGCGGTGCCGCTGCCGGGCGGCAGATTGGAGCCGTCGGGCAGCACGCTGATGTCCCAGGCCTTGATGTCGGCTTCGGAGACCGGCTTGCCGAGATGCGGCGTGTCTGCGGCAGTTGCCACGGCCGTCGCGAACGTCAGCATAAAGACAGCGCCTGCGGCGAGGGGCTTAAACGTAGACATGTTTGATCTCCCCGCTTGTCTCAATGCCCCATGCGGTGAGGCTGTTGTAATGCTGGTTGGGAAAGCCGAGCACATTCGGCACTTTCTTCGCCTCGCCGCGCACGGCGATGAAGTCGGGCCGAAGCGGCTGCACCGCGCCTGAATCGTCCCAGGCCCGGCTGGTCAGGGTCGCTGGCTGACCGTCCCAGCGCCATGGCATGGCAAAGCGCGTGAATGCCTGCGGGCTGACCGGGCCTTCCACCGCCGCTTCGCCCCAGCTTTTGCCGCCGTCAGCGGAGACCTCGACCTTCTGAATGCGGCCGGTGCCGGAATAGGCGATGCCGGAAATCTCGTAGAAGCCGGGAGTCTTCAGGCTGTAGCCAAACGACGGCCGTGTGATGAAGGATTTGACCTCGCAGACGAAATAGAACTTGTAAGCCTTGCCGTCCGGCAGCAGCGGTGAGTAGTTGCGCGACTCGTAATAGGTCATGGCCGGCTGATCGATAACCTTGATGCGGCGCAGGAATTTTATGTTCATGTTGCCTTCGTAGCCGGGCAGCAACAGCCGCATTGGGTAGCCGTTGCCGGGCATGATGCGCTCGCCGTTCTGGAAGAGCGCAACAATGGCGTCGTCGTAGGCTTTCTTCATCGGCACGCTGCGGGCGACAGCAAGCGAATCGGCGCCTTCGGCAACCATCCAGTGCGCATTCGGATCGGCGCCGGCCTCATCGAGCAGGATCGACAACGGTACGCCGGTCCACTCGGCGCAGGACACCAGGCCGTGCAGCGCCTGGAGTGGTGCCTGGATCGGCTCCGGCGAGAACATCGGTGCGCTGTTGCCGCCGCATTCGACGAAGTGTTTGCGCGTCACCATCGGGTACCGCATCAGGTCGTCGACGGTGAATTCCAGCGGCTGCTTGACCATGCCGTGGATGACAAGCCGGTGCTGCGCCGGATCGATGTCGGGAATGCCGGAATGCAAAATCGTGAAATGCAACGGGTTTGGGGTGATGGTGCCGTTGAGCATCTGCAACGGTGCGCGGGCATGCTGGGTGCGCGGTTCACCTTTCGGATTGCTGAGCGTACGCACGACCGCCGCCTCGAACCGCGACGGCTTTTGCAGCACCGGAGTGACTTCCCCTGGAGACAGGCTCCAATCGGGCTCGGTGAGCGGCTCTGCCGCGGCGCCGGTTAGCGCCGCGCCGCTACCAAGGGCGCCAGCGAACATCGCGCCGCCGCCTAGCAGCGCGCGGCGATGCAGCAAGCCGTTGCCGGCGACGGGTTCGAGCGGTGGCGCGCCGCCGCTTCCTTTACGCATCCCCATGCGTTCCTCCTGCCAATCGGCGCGTTACGGCGCCGGTCGAATGAGCCATATGCTCGGAGCGGCTTAGGCCGCTTCCATGGCCAATGATGCTACTTTCGGCAGCAATTGGGAACGGGGATGATGCGGGTCCTAAGACTCGGATGAAATGCGCCGCACGCGACGGTTCATTCGATCACTTCTTCGCCGAGCGCAAGCAAGTTAGGCGGCACACTGAGCCCCCAGCGTCCTCGCAAGGTGCCCCGTCTACTTCCGTTTGATGTCGCCGAGGCCGCCAAGCCGCGCGACCAGCGCATTGACGCCGATCGCCAGCACGAACAGCACGATGAGGATGGCGTACATTTGCGACATGTTGAAATTGGCGTAGGCCTGGATCACCATAAAACCGATACCGCCCCTGGAGATTTTGGTTTCCGCCAGCAGCGTTCCGATCAGCGCGACGCCAAGCCCGAGCCGCAGGCCGTTGACGACCGGATGGCGCATAGCCGGCAGATAGACCTTCAGCGCCATCTGCCAAGGATTGGCGCGAAAACTGTGCCCGACCTTGACCAGGACCTGATCGATCTGGCGCATGCCGGCGGCAACATTGAGCGCGATGGGAAAGAAGCAGGATACCGTGCCCATTGCGATCTTCGAGCCGACGCCGACGCCGAACCACATGATCATGACGGGAAAGAAGATGATCTTCGGCGTCGGTCCGAGATAGTAAAGATACGGCTCGAACGCCCGGGCGATGAATTTGTTGGCTCCGATGACGAGCCCGGCCACCATTCCGGAAACGCCGCCAATCAAAGTGCCGACGGCGACCTCGTCGATCGTAATCCAAAGGTTCCAGTAGAAATCGCGACTCCCGAGGAGATTTATGACGGCGGCGCCAACCTTCGGCAGCGTTGGCACAACCTCGCCGTAGAACAAGCCGGAAATCGCCATTAGCTGCCAGGTGACCAGCACCGTCAGCACGATGACGGCGCGCAACAGCGTCACCGGATTAAGCCACGGCGCGGCGACGCGCGCTCGCGCTATTCGGCCGACGTCAGCCATCGCTCGGCCCTTTCCGTCGCCATGAAAAACAATACGCTGACCAGGATGACGAAGCAGATTGCCGCATAGGTTCCGGGCAGATCGTAGCGCTCGGCAAGGTCATTGATGAGCTGTCCGAGCCCGCCGAAATTGATCAGGAATTCGACGCCGACGACGTTGATCAGCGCGAAGATCAGGCCGAGCCGGATGCCGACGAAGATCGTCGGCAGCGCCGACGGAAAGTAGATTTTCCAGAACTGCTGCGCCGGCGTCAGCTTGAAGCTTCGCCCGACATCGAGCAGCACGCGCCGCGTCGCCGACAGGCCCTCGATGGTCTTGAGGATGACCGGCGCGAGGCCGGCAATGAAGGCCAGCATGATGATGGTCAGGGAACTGCGGCCGAACAGCACGAGAAATAGCGGATAGGCCAATACTAGCGGCGCGGAAGCCGTCGCCGCCACCCAGGTTTCGCAGGCAAGCCGCAAGAGCCGCACGCGATGCAGCAGCACGCCGAGCGCAACGCCGAACACGGTGAGCAGCAGTCCCGAGGCGAGACATTCCCATGCCGTGAGCAGGAAGCGGCGCCAAATATTCTCCTCCGCGATGACGCGGCCGAAACTGGCCAAAACCTCGGAGGGCAGCGGAACGATGAAGCGATTGATCAGGCCGACGCGGATGAGGATTTCAACGCCAAGCAGAATGACGACGAAAGTCGAGAGCCCGACAACAGGCGGAAGCCAGCGCTGCGTGCCGGGTGCGGCCATTACGATGCTCCGAGCCTGGGTAACAGCGCGATGGCATTGTCTCGCTCGATTGCCTGGCGCTCGGCGTTGGACATTTCGCTCGCTTGGATATGCTTGACGCCTTCTGCGACTTTCACGAACGGGTAATCGCTACCGAACAGGATGTGGCTTGCCTGCGCCATAACGCGCAGCGCAGCCATCGACCCCTCGGTATCGGCGCTCGCCGTGTCGTAATAAAGTTTGCGTAGTTCCGCCGCGACGCCGTTCGGCATCACTTTGGGGGCGTTTGGATGGCGGCTGAGCGTATCGGCCATGCGGCCAGCCATCATCGGCGTTGCGCCGCCACCGTGGGAGAAAATCCAGCGAATGGCCGGATTGTTGAAGACCGTGCCGTTGACGAGAATACTGGTGATGGTGCGCGTTGTTTCGAACGGATACTCGATCGCCTGCGGCGGCAGGCCGGGCTGAACGCTACTGCAACAGGCCGACGTGGTCGGATGCGTATAGACGATTACCTTGCGCCGGTTGAGTTCCTCGAATACCGGCGCGAATGACGCGTCGCCGAGATATTTGCCATCATAGGCGCTCAATAGGCCAATGCCGTCGGCTTTGAGGGTGTCGAGCGCATATTCGATTTCCTTGAGGCTGCCTTCGGTGTCGGGCAACGGAATGACGGCGAACAGGCCGTAGCGGCCGGGATAATTCTTGATTTGCTCGGCGGCGTATTCGTTCCACATCCGCGATAGGCGGCGGCCGGCGGCGACGTCGCCGAACCAGGGTCCGGGTGTGCTCACCGACACGATCGAGGTGGCGATGCCGTTGACGTCCATCGCTTCAAGCGACTGGCTCGGCGTCCACGACAGGAGTTGGCTAGACGATACGGCGCCGTGGCCAAAATTGGTTCGTTCGTGTTCCTCTTTGATGTATTGCGGCGGCAGGAAGTGATGGTGGACGTCGATGCGTTTTGCCGGCGGCTTGTTCGCGGGGGCTTGCGCGAATACGCGCGAGGCGGCGAGTGTCGTTGCGGCGGCGGCCGCCATTCCGGCCGAAAGAAATTGGCGGCGGCCGATGCAGCAGCCACATGAAAATAGCGCCATCGTGTGGTCCTTCCGGTTATTTTTCTCCGGCGTTCAGCGCGCGAGACTCGGCGTCGATCAGTCCGCGGCTCGCCTCCTCGCGCAGGTCCGCCCAGATTTGCGCAACATAACGGCCGAATGCCTCGCTCGACACGATTTCCGACGTGCGCGGCCGCGGCAGCTTGATGTCGACGATACGCTTCACGCGGCCAGGCCGGAAGCTCATCACCAGGATACGGTCGGCGAGCTGTACGGCTTCCGTGATGTTGTGGGTGATAAGGAGCATGGTCTGCTTGAGTTGCTGCTGGATCTGTAACACCTTGTCGCCGAGCAGGAGCCGCGTCTGCTCATCGAGGGAGGCGAACGGCTCGTCCATCAGCAGGATTTTCGGCTCGGATGCGAGCGTGCGCGCCATCGAGACGCGCTGACGCATGCCGCCGGAGAGTTCCGCCGGATAACGCCTCTCGAAGCCGTCGAGGCCGACCATGGACACAAAATGCCGCGCGCGCTCGATGCGCTCGCGCTTGGGCACGCCGGCGATCTCTAATGGGAATGCGACGTTATCGACGACATTGCGCCACGGGAACGTGGACTCTTCCTGGAACACCATACCGATGGAAGGGTGCGGGCCGGAGACTTTTTCGCCGGCGACCGCGACCCTGCCGTCATAGCCACCGAGCAGCCCGCCGATAATGTTGAACAGGGTTGACTTGCCGCAGCCGGATGGCCCGATCACCGCCAGGAATTCGCCAGGGCCGACCGTGAACGATACGTCGTCGAGCGCCGCCACGCCGCCTTCGGCGGTGTGGAAGCGCATCACAATATCCTCGACGACGAGGATCGCGTCGCCGTTCGCCGCCTGAGGCAACGGCATCACGCGATCGTTCGTCGAGGCGACTGCCATCGTGTATGGCGTCAGTTTCCGGCGCGCGTCATCGCCGCCGTCATTACCGCAGTGTAGCCGGGCTCGACGCGTACATCGACCACGGCTACGCCGCCGGCATCGACCGCGGCAATCGCCTTCTCCAGCGCGGCCGTCAGATCGGCCGGCTTGGTAATCGGACCGAAGCCAGTCGCGCCCTGGGCGCGGCCCATGGCGGCGAGATCGACTTCAGGCTCGGACATGCGCTGGCCGATCCACTTGTTCTCGACCGGGCGGTTGCGCGCGCGCGCCATCCGTTCCTGATGCAGCTCATCGTTGTAGAACGAGCGGTTGTTGGCGAGCACGAAGAGAAGCGGAATCTTGTAATGCACCGCGGTCCAAACTGCGGTGACGCCCATCAAAAAGTCGCCGTCGCCGCAAATCGCGATAGGCAACCGGCCGGAGCCCTTGAGCGCCAGCGCCGCGCCGACCGAAATGCCCGGTCCGCCGCCGACGCCGCCGCCACCGTCGGAACCAACGTAGTCGAGCGGATGCTTGAATGTTGCCCAGGTGTCGTCCCACGACAGTGGCAAGTGGGTGTAGGTCACCGCCCGGTCCTTGAGGACTTTGCGCAACGCCCGCGCAATGTGCTCGTTGGTGAAACCTGACGGCTCCTTGTCCGAGATCGTACGCGCGCTCGGCAGCGCATGCGGCTTCGAACTCTTGCCGATTTCCTTGACCAGTTCCGGCACCACCAGATCGGGATCGGCGGAGAGCAGCAGATCGACTGGCGGCAACGCCTGATGGTCCATGCTCCAGCCGTTGTGGATGCGATGGTCGAGGGAAATCTGGATGACTTTTGCGGAAGGATTTGGTCCGGCGAAGCGCATGGCGCCGGCAAGATCGACCCAATCGAGGCTCAACACGACATCGACGTTCTTTAAGCCTTCGACGCTCTCGGGCGTCGTTGCGCGCGGGGCACCGACATAGAGCGGATGGTCGGTCGGGAAGGTCGCGCCGATCTTGAGATCGCTGACGACGCGCGCATTGAGCGCCTCGGCGAGCGCAACGCGGGCGTTCCAGGCTTCCTCGCTGCGCGAGGCGCGGCCGGCAAGGATCAAGACCTGCTTGGCGTCCTTGAGCATCGCCGCCGCCTGGCGAATGAGCTCGGAAGGCGCTGCGGTCGTGATCGGCGGCATGTAGCGGGCGATGTCGATCGACGGCAGTTGATCGGAGACCTTCATTTCCTGCAACTCGGCGTCGAAATTGATATAGACCGGACCTTGCGGCGCGGTATTGGCGATCCAGGTACCGCGCAAGATTGCTTCGCGGGCTGCGGCGGGCGACGACGGCTGGTCGTCCCACTTGATATATTCGCGCACCAGCGCGCCCTGATCGCGCGCGGTATGGATCCAGTCGATCCACGGTCGGCGTTTCGCCGCGTCGACCGGGCCGGTGGCACCGAGCACCACCATAGGCATACGGTCGCACCAGGCATTGAACATCGCCATCGAGGCGTGCATGAGCCCGACATTGGAGTGCACGGCGGCTGCCATCGCCTTGCCGGTGACCTTGGCATAGCCGTGCGCGATGGCGACGGCGGCTTCCTCGTGCAGGCACAACAGCATTTGCGGCGAGGAATTGCCGAGATAGTTGACGATACTGTCGTGCAACCCGCGATAGCTCGCGCCCGGCGTGAGCGCAATATAGGGGATGTCGAGCGAGCGCAGCGCCTCGGCAATCACGTCAGAGCCGAAGCCGGGCGCGTTGGCGCCGGCGGGTGTCGGACGTTCGACGCCTGCGACCGCCGGATCGGCGGTATTGGCGCGTGCGGTTGCGGCGTGGGGCGGCGTCATGGGGCGTTCCTCGTGGGTTTGGCTAAAGCGGTTGATGGGCCGCATCCAACCGGATCACGAGGCTTGACGCAACCGGGCGAGTAGTCCCACCCCGGCATAGCCGTCGGCTGGCGAAATGCCGGCTTTGCGCTGGAAATTCTGCACAGCGAGCGTGGTGTCGTTGCCGATACGGCCGTCGGTGCCGCCGGTATTGAATCCAATCGCGGTGAGCCTTTGTTGGATTTCCTGGACTTCGGCTAGCGTAGGTCCCGGTTCGCTGCCCGGGAACTTCTGCACGAACGGCCGGCCGCTTGAGCAGCGGTCGCCGAGGTAAACCAGCGCCAGCGCATAACTCATCGAAGGATTGTAGCTTTTGGCGGCGAAGAAATTCGCGCCGAGCAGGAAAGCCGGTCCGCCCGGAACGGGAATCCACGGCTGTGCTTTGGCGTCGAGTTGCGGGTAGGGGAGGCCATCGGCGCGCGCGACGCCGATCGCCTGCCAGGCGGCGTAGGTGCGCGAGCCATGGCCATGAAGCGACGCCGGCATACGCACTTCGAAACCCCAATGTTCGCCGCGCCGGTATTTGCCGCGTTCGACGAAAAACCGCGCCGTCGAGGCGAGCGCATCGTCCGGCGGCCCATACGGGAAAATGCGACCGTCGCCGTCATAGTCGATGCCGACATTGAGCCACACTTCTGGCATCCATTGCGTGTGACCCATGGCGCCGGCCCAGGAACCGATCATCTGCTCGGGCGTGGCCATGCCGCGCTGCACGATGATCAGCGCATTGATGAGTTCACCCTCCCAGTAGGCACGCCGGCGCGGTTCGGCCCAGGCCAATGCCGCCAGTGAGGGAATGACGGGACGCATGTGATTCTTCTCGACGACCGGATCGCCGAATGCGGACTCGATACCCCAAACGCCGAGCATGAACGCTGGCTCGACGCCGAAATCCTTTTCGATGCGGGCAAAAAGTGGCGCGTATTGCTGCGTTGCTGCCTTGCCGGCAGTGATCTTCCAATCGGTCGTGGCGCGGTTGAGATATTGCCAGAGCTGTTGTTTGAATTCGGCCTGGTTGTGGATCGCGCTCAGCCCGGTCGTGTCAGGATGAAGTCCCGCCATGACGCGCCTGTACGTATCGTCCGTGACGCCCCGCGCTATGGCTTTGCTGCGGAACGTCGCGATCCACTGCTCGAACGTGCCTTGCGCGCGCGTGCGCACCGGCGACAGTGCTGCGGCAAACGCTCCGGCGATGGCCCCTATGCAGGTACGTCGTGCAATGTTCTGCACTGGCATTGCCCGTCTCAATAGTGGCCTGCCTACATTCGCCAACGCCGCACGCACCGTACTCCAATCGACATCGGCCAACACGACTTTCGGCGGCTTCATCTCTGGGCGCAGCGTCTTGCGCCAAGGCCGGCGCGGCGATGAGCAGGCCGACGAGACAGGGCTGCATCGATTGACAGGCAGTTACTGGCGTGCCGCCTGCGCCGCTTCCGGCCCGCGCAGTTTTTCGATGAGCAAGTTGAGGCTATTACCAAAGCTTTCGGCATCGAAACCCATCGGGTCATCGTGGCCGTTGCGAATGCCGGCGTCGATGGCTGTGTGATAGGCCGGAATGAGCCAGCGGCCGGCGCGCACGCTGGCGATGGTGTAGAGCAGCGCCAGCCGGTCATATTGCGCGGTGGTGAAGGCAGGATTTGGCGGTTGCGCATCGTTGTAGCGGCTGTGTCCGGCTGCGCTCTTCCGCGGCTGGATCATTTCGACATGCAGGAAAAGTCCCTTAAGCGCGCCGACGAAATCAGCGGCGCGCTCGAATTTCGTCTCGCGCCACGGCGTAGCGAAGTCGTGATCCACAACCATCCCGCCGGAGCGATTGACGACGACATGGGCTTTGCCCCAGCCGTCGCTACACACGAAGTTGTTCAGATTGTTGAATCTCGCTGTGGTGTCGGTATCGTCCGGAAAGGCGTGGTGTCCGAAATTCGGTCCGCTGGTGTCGTGGATCACGAAATAGTTCGCCAAGGGCGCCTCGGGATTATTATCTTCAGCATGGGAGACCGGCTGCCAAAGATTGGCGGCAAAATCGGTTTCCAGATCCTGCTTCGACAAATAGCCGCTCAATGTCTCGCGCGACGGCAGACCGGTGTCGCGGCCGATCCGGCTGGCCAAGGCGTCCGGCAGCTTTTCCATCGGTGGGCCGAGATTGCGGCTTTGATCTTCGGCTCGCATCAGGCACTTGGCCTGTTCCTCAGGCGTGCCGCGATAGGCAAGCGAGTCGAGATTGAAGTCGCAGACGCCCTCGTCCTTGAGAATAATGGTTGGCAGCGGATGGGATGGTTTGCAGGAATTGCTCAATGCAACGTGAGCAGAAGCACAGAGCGACGCGCCGGCGAGCGCCACTGCGACGGCACGACCGCGCATAGACCGAGATGAAATTGGCAGTACAGGCACCGGTCGGTTCCAACCTCGAACGTTGCACTATCCGCTAACAACGCACGCCCTGCCAAGCGGTGCCGACTTTTTTTGACACACCGGCGATGAATGAATATTCAGGATGTTGGGTATAAACAGGCGCTGCGGTTCAGCCCTTGGCGCGCTCGACGTAGCTGCCGTCGGCGGTCATCACCACAATCTTGGTACCTGTGGTGACGAAGGGCGGCACCATGGTGCGCACACCGTTCGACAACACCGCCGGCTTGTAGGACGACGCGGCGGTCTGGCTCTTGATGCTCGGTTCGGTTTCGACCACCTCGAGGATTGCCTTGGGAGGCAACTCAATGGCGACCGGGACGCCTTCGTGGAGGCTGATGGTCACCTCCATCTCGGACTGGAGATAGGCGGCCTGGTCGCCGATGATGTCGGGCTGTAGCGCGACCTGGTCGTAATTCTCCATATTCATGAAATGGAAGCCTTCGGCGTCCTGATACATGAACTGGTGCTTGTGGTCCTCGACGAACGCGCGCTCGACCTGGTCGGTGGTCTTAAAGCGGAGCGCCACCTTCACGCCATCGGCGATGCGGCGCACGTCCATCTGGGTCACTGGCGTGCCCTTGCCGGGATGGATGCTCTCGACGGTGACGATGACCCCCAGTTTACCGTCGATTTCGACGATATTGCCTTTTCGCAGTGAGCTGGCGATGACTTTCACGGCTTCCTCAAGGTTTGCCCCAATTCCGGGCGCAACATACTGATCCTGAGCCTGACCGCCAGTTATTTCGTCAAAGGCCCGTAGACAAGGCTATGTCCTCCGATCCACCAGGTTCGTCGCCCTTTTGGGCTCGCCATGTCCATGCAGACCGGCGGCCAGCGCTCTTGGCGCGCGTGCGTATCGTGGCGGCACTGCGCGCCTGGTTCGTGGCCGAGGGTTTTATCGAGGTCGAGACCGGTGCGCTTGGGATATCGCCGGGCAATGAGACGCATTTGCACGCTTTCACAACCTCGCTGGCGGCGCCGGACAGTGCGAGGTCGCCGCTCTATCTGCGCACGTCCCCGGAATTCGCCTGCAAAAAACTTTTGGCAGCCGGCGAGCGGCGTATCGTCGAGTTTGCCAGAGTATTTCGCAACCGCGAGAGCGGCGCGCTGCATCACCCGGAATTCACAATGGTCGAATGGTATCGCGCCGGAGAGCCGTATCAGGTGTTGATGCAGGACTGCGCAGCATTGTTGGCGAAAGCCGCCGAAGCGGCGGGGACAAAGGAATTTCGTTTCCGCGGGCGCGTCGCCGATCCGTTCGCCGAACCGGTGCGGCTCACGGTCGCTGAAGCATTCGCGAAATTCGCCGGCATCGATTTGCTGGCGACGCTGCCGGACGGCAAGCCCGACCGCGAACGACTTGCCCGCGCCGCACTTTCCGCCGGCATTCGTATCGCCGACGATGATCGCTGGGGCGATATTTTCAGCCGCGTGCTGGTGGAACGTATCGAAGGCCAGCTCGGCATCGGTCGTGCGACTATCCTGGATGAATACCCTTCGGTGCAGGCGGCGCTGGCGCGGCCGGCGCGCAACCCGTGCGTCGCCGAGCGCTTCGAGCTTTATGTTTGCGGCGTTGAGCTCGCCAATGGTTTCGCCGAACTGACCGATGCCGTCGAGCAGCGCCGCCGCCTCGAAAACGAAATGGCGGAGAAACAGCGCATCTACGGCGAGCGCTATCCGCTCGACGAAGATTTCCTCGCCGCGCTGGCGCAGATGCCGCAATCAAGCGGCATCGCGCTCGGCCTCGATCGCCTCGTCATGCTGGCGGTCGGCGCTTCGCGTATCGATCAGGTGATTTGGACGCCGCTTAACGGCTGACCATGACGTTGATGATTGCGGTAGTGCCGTCCTGCACTTTCTTAAGGCCGGTCTGGATCGCTGCCTTAAGCTTGTCCGGCTCAGTGACCTTTTCGCCGTGCAAGCCGAAATGCGCGCCCAAGGCGTCATAATCAAAGCCGTTCAAGCGCGATCCGAGATGCATGTGGGCGTTTTCGGCGGCGCCATCGGGATAATGGTGTACGTGGCCTTTCTGCATGGCCATGTAGCCCTTGTTGTTGAAGATCACGATCAGGATCGGCAGCTTGTGCTCTTTCGACGCGCCGAGCGCCTGTATCGCCGGATTGTAGAGAAAGCCACCATCGCCGATCAGCAGGGCGACCGGCCGCTTCGGTGCCGCAAGCTTGACGCCAAGCGCGGTGCCGAGGCCCTGGCCGAGCCCGCCAAAGCCGCGGAAAAAGCTCTGCGGGGTGGTGAAGGGCAGGTGCTGCCGCAACATCGGGCCGTGCAGGATCGTCTCGTCCACGTAGATGGTGTCTGGCGGCAGGACATCAGCCAGCGTGCTGATCAAAGACAGCGGATCGATCGCCTTGCCGCCGCCGTTAGCTTTGCTCTTTTCGGCATTCAGGCCGGCGACGAATTTGTCGTGCTCGGCCTTCCAATGCTCGCGCCGCTTGCTCACTGCGTCGGCGTCGACCTTGGCAGCGCGCGCGGCTTGCGCCAGCGCTTGCAGCGCCGCCGCGATATCGCCTTCGAGATAGGCGTCGGCGTGCAGGTTCTGATAGATCATATGGCCTTTGAACTGGTTGTCGTTGATGGCGACAATCTTGCCTTTGGTCGGCTTGGTGTGCGGTGGGTACCAAGGCGCCCGGCCGCCGACGAGGAGGACGAGATCGGCATCTTTGAGATGCTCATAAGTGGCGACGCCGAGATAGAGCGGATGATTGGTCGGAAAATTGGCGAAATTCGCCACGCGGCCCCACATCACCGGAATCGCCAGCAGATCGGCGAGTTCGACCAGCGCCTTGAACGCTTCGGGATCGCGGCCGGACTGCTCGGCGACGACGACCGGATTTTTCGCTTTCAGAAGGAGGTCGGCGACCTTCGATATTTCGCTGGGATGTGCTTCGACACGCGGTGCAAACGGCACGTCGCGGTCGTTCGGCGGCGGTGACCAGTCATGCAGCATGTGCTCGAGCGCGACGTTGAGATAGATCGGCCCGCGCGGCGTGCGTTGCGACATCTCGCCGGCGCGGATGACCTGTTCATAGAGCGTGAAGGGGCTCGTCACTGGCCGTGCCGATTTGGTGATGTTCTCGACAAACCGCTCGATGCCGCCGACGCTCAAGCCGCCGTACCATTGCTGCTCGATCGGCAACTCAGGATCTTCGCCGAGCGTGGTGGATTCGCCCGACATCACGATCATCGGAATTTCGGATTGCAGCGCGCCGTGCACGCCCATGCTGCCTTGCAGGAGGCCGACGCCGGCATGCACCAGCACGGCCTGCGGCCGGCCGGTCATCAGCGTGTAGCCGGTCGCCATATTGACGGCGAGTGTCTCGTGCCAGCAGTCGATGAATCCGGGACCCTGGCGGTTGCCGGTCTTTTGCCGCACCAGCGCTTCCCAAACCGGCGACCATTCGGAGCCGGGTGACGATAAGATGTAATCGATCTTGAGCTTCCGGAACGCCTCCAGGATCGCTTCGCCCCCGTCCATATAGTTTTTCATTTGACCGTCCTCACGGTTTGCAACTGCACGCACCCGCTTAGCCTTGCTCGCGGGGCACTCGTTCAAGCATAAGGGGCTTAAGCTCAAGAATTGAGCCATGCATCGAGCTATGCATCGAGCTATGCAGCGAGCCGTTCCATTGAGGCCTTCCATGACCGCCGCCGCCCGAAAAACTCTGCGCACGCCGTCAGCTCTTGCCGAGGCCAGGCTTATCGCCCGCGATCGAATACAAGGGGTGGAACAAGTGGCCGCACGCTACGCCGTTGCCATCACGCCGGCCGTCGCCGAGTTGATCGACCCGTCCGACCGAGATGATCCGATCGCACGGCAATTCGTGCCCGACCCGCGGGAATTAGTCTCCGTACCCGAAGAAAAGCGCGATCCGATCGGCGACGATGCACACTCTCCGGTCGAGGGCATTGTGCATCGCTATCCAGACCGCCTCCTCCTCAAGCTCGTCAGCGCCTGCGCGGTATATTGCCGATTCTGCTTTCGGCGCGAGATGGTCGGCCCGGGGCAGGGCGCGCTTTCGCCTGCGGCGCTCGACAACGCGCTCGATTATATCCGCAGCCATCCGCAAATCTGGGAAGTCATTCTCACTGGTGGAGATCCGCTGGTGCTCTCGGCACGCCGCTTGAAGAACGTGCTCACACGGCTCGCGGCCATACGTCATGTCAAAGTGATGCGCGTGCACACCCGCGTGCCGGTCGCCGCGCCGGAGCGGATCACGCCGGCGCTAGTGCGCGCGTTACGGACGCCGAAAAAGGCGACCTTTGTCGTGCTCCATGCCAATCATCCGCGCGAAATGACCACGAAGGTCCGCGCCGCCTGTGCACGGTTCATCGATGCAGGGATCCCGATGCTGTCGCAATCGGTGTTGCTGCGCGGCGTCAACGACGACGCCGAAACGCTTGGCGAACTGATGCGTAAGCTCGTCGAATGCCGAATAAGACCTTATTACCTGCATCAAGCCGATCTGGCACCGGGTACCGCGCACCTACGTACCAGCATCACGGAAGGCCAAGAACTGATGCGGGCGCTGCTCGGACGCTATTCGGGTCTATGCCAGCCGACTTATGTGCTCGATATCCCCGGCGGCCACGGTAAATCGCCGGTCGGACCTCGCTACCTGAGCGACGATTGCACCAGAATTGAAGACTTCAACGGCCAGTGGCACACCTATGCGGCGACTTTTTCGAGCGCCGGGAAAAACACGGCGGTCTCGAACTCATAGCCGCACGCTTCACACGACCAAGTGTGCCGCACGCAACGGTCGTTGAGATGTTCCGACCAATCGGGAGCGAGCAGCCAGGAGCTGCATTGCGGGCAAGCATTCTTGCTGTACGTCGCCAGCCGAGTGTGTGTCACAGGCTCAGTGCGAAGTGTCATGATCAATCTCCCGAACCGACCCCGCTGCCCGAACACAACCCTAGCGTCCCTGTGTGGCTATCCCAAGACAGACACCGTGCGTAAGGCGAGCCCGCCGTAAATTTCAGTTCGGAACTTTGTCTAAACTTCGACGTTACTGCAGCCCCGAAACCATGAGGTCATGGGACGCGCCGCTGGAACGCCCGTGCATAGGTCCCGTTAACAGGAGAGGGCGCGCAGATTTTCGGGAATTCATCATGCAGGGCAAGTTTATCAGCCGAGCGGCGTTGGCGATTCCTTGCGTTGGTGGCTGTGTTGGCCTTGGCGGCATCTGTGCATCAGCCGGTGATGCTCGCGGGGTAGAAATTGCGCCTCTGACGATGGCGCAGGCGAATATTCCTCAGCAGCCCGAGGTGCCGGTTTCGCCAGCCACGCCAGGGACGTTGCCGGGTACGACTGCAGGGCCCGACACTTCTGTGGGAACCAATCCAATCACCGGACAGTCGTGTATCGGCGGCGGCTCTTTGGCGGTCAACGGCGGAATTATCGGTGCGCCGACCGCCGCGGGCCAGCCTGCGGAGCCTGGCACCAATACGGCCGGACTGCCGCCGAACAACAGCGTCTACGGGCTGAATAACGGTACAAACACTGGGCCATACTGATTATTTTGCAGCTTGCGGCGATTTCCAGATTAGGATTTCCCTCATGCGTAAGACCGCGACGATAATGCGCGTCACGCCGCGGTATCGCGTCACCAGTATAGACGCGAGTAAATTTGCCGATGCGGGCACTGGTATTCGCCGGCGCCCGCGTTGTCCCTGATGTGAAGGATTGCCGCAGGCGGATCAGTGCCGGCTGCCGCTGATTTGGCCGTCCACATAGCCGCCAATTTTGACGCAGGTATCGCTGCCGGGGAGTTGGACGAAGCCGGCGCCATATTGCGGGCACGACTTGGGGTGCGTCTTCGCGGTGCGGATGCGGGCGGTGGCGATGAATTCGCCGGCGGGTTCGGCTCGGTCAATGTTTGCGCCAGAGCGCCCGAAGCCGCTATGGCAGCAAAACCGATCGATATCGCAACGTGAGCGACAGTTTGGCAGGCGATGGCGGAAAAATTCATGCCTCGCATCATAGCACGTTGTTGCTACACCGGCGTCCGCGACCGTTTCGAACCAAGTTAGCGTCGAGGCAAGTCGGAGTAACGGCTAGCAATCTCGCTGAGCGCAGGCCGCGGCCGATCCTCCGGCACGCCCGGCGGCCGGCCGATGTGAACGAATCCCACGATGCGCTCGTGAGGCGCAAGGCCGAAGGCGTCCAGCACGCCGCGATCGTAGGCGTACCACTCGGTGATCCAGCTTGCGCCGTAGCCCAGCGCGTGCGCTGCATGAACCAGGTTCATGGCTGCGGCGCCGGCCGAGAGCACTTGCTCCCACTCCGGAATTTTTACGTGCGGGCCGGCGCGGCTGACGACCGCCACGACGAGCGGGGCGCGCGCAAGACGGCCGCGCTCGAACTCGACCTGATCGGGTTTCGCGTCAGGATATTTGACGCGGAATGCGGCTGCGATGGCGGCGCCGGCGGCAAGGCGTGCGTCACCGTCGAATACGATGAAGCGCCAAGGGATGAGCTTGCCGTGATCCGGCACCCGCGCTGCGATGGTCAGAAGCGTGTCGGTCTCCGCCGCGGTCGGGGCCGGACCGGAGAGTTCGATCGCCTTGAAGGAGCGGCGGGTGGTGAGGAGTTGGAGAGCGTCGGGCATACCGGTCCTGTTTCGCGACAACTTAAGCGGCGATCCCGCTCAAATGCTGTCCTTACATTTACATTGGCGAGGCGTTCAATACGTCACAAATGCCGAAGAATAAACCCTTGAAGACAATGGCGCGCGCTTCGGAACTCGACTGCCCAAAGGTTTCGTCAAATCTGCGCGCAAGTTTTCCGTTATGCGTCGCCAGTGCACTCGCGAAATATGACCCGTCAGGTGACCTAAGGCGTACACTTCGCTTGCCACTCAGGCTGATGGTCTTTACTTTCGCTCGCACAACCGAACCAAGGGCACGCGCCTGTCTTGCAGGGCGGCACGAAAACGCGAATTTGGGCGCCAGTCCGGGGATCATCTGGGAATCCTGTCTTAAGACACAAATCTTAAGACACAAAAAATTCACAGGGTCTTTCGGTGAGATTTCAGCTTCGGGTCGAAGAAAAACTGATCCTGAAAGCCGGGTTCTAACTTGCCGAGCTTTTCGTTAAAGCGTAAGAATTTCTCTTCACGCACGTTGTGCGCCGCCTGAGCGCAGAAGTGGCACTACGTCACCTTAATTCGAAAGGGGCTCGTCGATGAGAATCTCAAAGCAGTTCGTGTTTCCTTGCCTTTTGTTGCCCCTGGTGTTCAGCACCGGCAATGCGATGGCCGGATCGGCGAGCGCGTCGAGTACCGCCAGTACCTCGACGGCGACCGTAACCACGTCCGTCTCAGTCTCGGGAGGCGGCTCAGCCAGTGGCACTGCGAGCATCGGCGGTTCAACGACCGCGTCGGTGGGTGCATTTACATCGCCTTCGTCGACCTATGCTCATGCAAAAAGCTCAAGCGGTGGTCCCACCGAAGTTGACTGCAATAATAACATGTTCGCCGGTACATTTTACGTTCATTGTAATTAGCGCCGATGCTAAGACGGTTTGAGTGTTGAATTTCTGCTTTCGCTAGACTGTCGGGTTTGCGGCGCAAGCGGAGTGGGGCGTGATGGCGGCCGTGCCACTGCTTCAGTGGGAGACTTTCGGCCAAACGCTCCGCATGGTTCTAGCCAAAGATCGCCGGGGGCGACCCTCGTCGGTCAGGCCACTATTGTTGTTATTTTCTTCTTGCGATAGCAGCGTAGTTTCAACCGGCTTTATCAGCGACGGCCTCTTGTTGCGCACGTTGCCTACCGCGTTATCAACCGGCCAGATTTTCAACATGTCGTCGGCGCAGGGCTTGAGCAACGCCAAAAGCTCGTCGGGCTTCGCCGGTTCCTCGCAGCGCCCACATAGGCCAATCACCCTCCGCCAAGACCACCGGCATGCGATCGTGAATTCCGGCAACGGTATCGTTCGGGCCCGCATGTGAGAACGGCGCGTCTGCCTGCGGCAACTTCTGCCTTGCTATCGCCGCATTGCGTCGCCGCAATGTCGTCGCGAACTCGTGGCCAAATTGGGCAGGCCGATTGACCGAACGGTGGCGGGTGTCTCCGGGCCAATTGTGATTGCGGCCGTGAAGCGTTTGCGAGAGCGCGTAACGGTTGTTGCGTCGGGGGGGGGTAAATTCTGTGGTGTCGCCAGCGTATTGGGCTTCCACGGGTTGGAAGAAAGCCGCAACGCGCCTTTTGGCGAACGGCGCGGACCTTTCCGCTGGTTTTTGCAAAGAGCTTGGGGTTCTTGCCGCACACCGTGGGCGCGAAGCGTTCGAGATGCTTTGGGTTATTGCCAGCCGCTATCGGCACAAAGCATGCGAGGAGCTATGGCCGGCCATAGCACGCCATCTATGCAAGACGCCCAATACGCAGTTTGCCGCCGTCGCGTCAGCTGCACACCGTTGGCGCGAAGCGTTCGAGATGCTTTGGGCTATTGCCTGCCGCTATCGGCACAAGGCATGCGAGGAGCTGTGGCCGGCCATCGCACGCCATCTATGCAAGACGCCCAAAGCTCAGCTTACCGCCGTCGCTTCAGTTGCGCTCGTTTCCGCTGTCGTCAGCTTCCTGGCGACGAGCACGTTCCTGAACCGGCCGGTGGCGGTCGAGGCGCTCGAGGCGCCACCGCCGCCGCCCAAGCTCTCCTGGATCACCTTTTACGAGCTGCAGCACGCGCAAAAACTCGGCCGGTCCCTTCTCGACATCAGCCCAGCTGACCTCTTATCGATGTACGAGCGCCAAGGGGACGCTGCGGTCGACGTCTACCGTGATGGCTGGGTCAAGCTCGACTATCCCATTACGTCGTTCGATCGGCAGACTTATGACAACGCGAACTACGACGTGGTCGAGGCCAAGGCACATTTTAACTCAGTCTTTCCCGGCAAGATCATCGCCTTCTTCAACGCGCAAAAATGGCACGCGCGGCTTGCAATGCACCGCATCGGCGATCAGATCGTGGCGTTCTGCCAGTTTAAGGAAGTCGACCGAGAGCAAGTTCTGACTGATATTCACCGGCTGTTGTTTTATGGTATCCGCTGCGACTTGCCAGAGCGGTAAAAATGTAGACAGCCGTCTTTCCTTGGCCTGTTTGGCGACGCTCGACGTACTATTCTTTCCCGGCTTACAGCCGCTTTCGCTGCGTCGCCGCCGATGCTACGCTCACGCAACTCACCTGTATCAGATGACGAGCCAGCGCCATCGCGTTTGCCGGCGGAAGTGGCGCTCGCCGGGCGCAATGCGGGATCCGACTGCTGGAGCCTATTTGATTGAGACCGATTGTCTGGCGGCTCGTGGTCTTGCTCATGCTCGCCGCTTGGACCGGCGGCTGTGGCGTCGACGTCTTGCTCCTATCCTTCGTCGACCGTCCGGCAGAACCGGCGACGCTGCCGGATGCGAAACTTCCCGGTCACCTCTATCTGCTTCCCGGCCTTTTGGGCGAGGCGTTTTCAAAGGGACTGGATCGGCTGGCCGAAAAGGTCAACCACGGCGGTGTTAGCGCAACGGTGCATGGCATCACCGAGTACAGCGCGCTGGCCGATGAGATCGTCCGCAAATATCAATCCGGCGAGGACCGCGGCCCGATTATGCTGGTTGGCCACTCTGCCGGGGCAGAGCTGATCATTCCGATTGCGCAGAGACTTGGCGCTGCCGGTGTCCCCGTCGCACTTGCCGTGCTCTACGATCCGAACCCCCGTCTCCTCGGCGACGCGCCGGCTGGTGTCGAGCTGTTTATCGATCTGTATCAGAGCGACAGTGCGCTCGGCGGCGGCGTGGAGCAGCCCGGTCCCGGCTTTCACGGCCGGTTGATCAATGTCGATCTCCGCGAACACAGCGAAATTGCGCATGTGTCGTTCGACAAGGTTGCTGAGCTACAGGACGCTGTGGTGGCAAAGGTTCTCGCGCTTGCCCGATACGACGCAGCGCAGGCCGCGTTGAAACCGAATGCAAGACCGCGAAACGCCGATGCCGCCGGTAGACCGCTTTTGTTGACCTACACGGTGCCGCGTGAAGCGCCGATCGAATTATGGGATAGCGCGGCAACGATCACTGTGAAGCCCGGGGAGACCGTGGAGTCGATCGCGTCGGATTATGGGGTGCCGGTCTGGGCGATCGTGCAGATCAACGCGCTGGAACCGGGCTCGCCGCTTGCGCCTGGCAGCACCCTTACGGTTCCACGCAGTCTTTACACCGATGCGACGGCAACGGGCTCAACGCCGTCGACCCGAGCCGTCCAGTCGGCAAAACGCGGCTCGGGTGGTTAAGCCTACCCGAACGCGCTCTTCGACCGCGGATTTAGCGCCGAAAATTGGACACCGGTTGAACGCTATCGCGGCATCCGGGCTAAAGCCATTGAAAACAATGGCGCGCCCTACGGGACTCGAACCCGTGTTACCGCCGTGAAAGGGCGGTGTCCTGGACCGCTAGACGAAGGGCGCACAATGAAGGCGCGTGAAAAGTGCGCCAATCAACGCGCCGGACATATAAAGAGGTTCGGAGCCAGCGGCAAGCAAGCGTGGGACGGTCACCATTTCCCGATATTGGGCATTGAGGTCCATGGTTCCTTCGGCGGCAGCGGCGAGCCCTTTTGGAGCAACTCGATGGAGTGTTTGTCGGGAGAGCGCACGAAGGCCATATTACCGTCGCGCGGCGGTCGGTTGATGGTGATGCCGGCCTTCATCAACCGCTCGCACAACGCGTAAATGTCGTCGACCTCGTACGCGAGGTGGCCGAAATAGCGCGCCTCGCCGTAGTCCTCGGTATCCCAATTATATGTCAGTTCGACCAGTGGTGCCTGCCGCGTCGGCGGTCCGTTGGCGACCAGATCGCTGTCGACCGGCGCGGCGAGGAACACCAGCGTGTACTTGTTCTTTTCATCTACTCGACGGCGAACCTCGGTCAGGCCGAGTCCCTTACAGTAGAAATCGAGCGCGGCGCCGAGATTGCGCACGCGGAGCATAGTATGCAGATACCGCATTGTTGGACCTCACTGTTCGGCTATTCTGTACGCATTTTAGGACAACGGCCGCAGGGTTAGGAAGGATGATAGCGCCCGATCTCAGTACCGCGATAGCCAGCCTCAACGACCTCATCGGCGATGCCAAGGTTGCCGTGCCGTTCACTGGGGCCGGGATCTCCACCGAATGCGGCATACCCGACTTCCGCTCGCCCGGCGGGCTGTGGACTAAGAACCGACCAATTCAGTTCGATGAATTCGTGGCGAGCCAGGAAGCGCGCAACGAATCGTGGCGGCGCCGCTTCGCCATGACCGACGAGTTTGGTGCTGCCCGGCCGGGACGGGGCCACCGCGCGCTGGCCAGCCTGTATCGGGCCAGCAAGATTCCTGCCGTAATCACCCAGAACATTGACAACCTGCATCAACTGTCGGGTTTTTCCTCCCAGCATGTCGTCGAGCTGCACGGCAACACAACCTATGCCGCGTGTCTCGACTGCGGCGAGCGCTACGACCTTTCGTGGGTGCGTCAGCGCATGGATGCCGCGAATGGGTGCGCGCCGGACTGCGGGTGCGGAGGTTACATCAAGACCGCGACTGTATCGTTTGGGCAAGCGATGCCCGATGCGGCGATGCAGCACGCCCAGGACCTTGCGCTCGCTTGCGATTTGTTTCTGGCGATCGGCTCTTCGCTCTTGGTCTGGCCTGCGGCCGGCTTCCCGTTGATGGCCAAACGCAATGGCGCGCAACTCGTCATCATCAATCGTGAACCGACGGAGTTCGACGACATTGCCGATCTCGTCGTGCGCCAGGACATCGGCACCGTGCTCGAACCATTCATCGTGCACTGATGCATTTTGTACACAGGCTGTGCGCTTTTCATCCACTGTTGCATTTTTGTCCTTTTCCCCCCGATGGCGAGTGTTATCTTCGATCAAGAGATTCGTGATGCGCCCGCGCGGGGCGCCAGCAGCGGCGGTCACCGCGTCATGACGTCGGACGGGATTGAACAAAAATCATCCAACCCGGGACTCGGACCCGATGTCGATCTCAATGACGAGTCGGGTGCGACCGTCATCGAGGTGTCCGGCATCATCAAGTGGTTCGACGTCGCCAAGGGTTATGGGTTCATCATTCCGGACAATGGCATGGCAGACGTGCTGTTGCACGTCACCTGCCTGCGGCGTGACGGGTATCAAACGGCTTATGAAGGCGCCCGGGTGGTCTGCGAGGTGCTGGCGCGACCGAAGGGCCTGCAAGCCTTCCGCGTCATGTCCATGGACGAATCGACGGCGATCCATCCGGCCCAGATGCCACCGCCGCGGACCCATGTTACGGTGGCTCCGACAAGCGGTCTCGAACGGGCACAGGTCAAATGGTTCAATCGGCTTCGCGGTTTCGGTTTTCTGACGCGCGGCGAGGGCACGCCCGACATTTTCGTCCACATGGAGACGCTGCGGCGTTTCGGCCTGACCGAACTTCGTCCCGGCCAGTTCGTGCTGGTGCGTTTCGGACCCGGCCCCAAGGGCATGATGGCGGCCGAGGTTCGCCCCGAAAGCGGACCGTCAGGCCTGACCTCCCACTGATTCCTGTTCTTGGTCACCTTGTATCGGCACGCGAGGCTGCCGCGCGCATTGTTGCGGCTTTTCTTGTCGGCGCATGCGCCACTCTTGCTTCGGTCGCGCTGGCGCAGGCATCCGGACAAAGCACCCTGGAGATCGTCAGCGCCACGGGGGTGCATGCTTTCAATGTCGAGCTTGCCACAACCGAACCAGAGCGCGAGCGTGGCTTGATGTACCGCAAGGAGCTGCCGCAAGGCCAAGGCATGCTTTTCGACTTCTTTACCGATCAGCCGGTCTCATTCTGGATGCACAACACCTACATCTCGCTCGACCTGATGTTCATCCGCAGCGACGGTCGCATCGTACGGATCGCAGAAAATGCCGAACCAATGTCGGACAACCTCATTCCCTCCGGCGCTCCGGTGCGGGCGGTGCTTGAAGTCATTGCCGGCACGGCGCGGGACCTTGGCATCAAGGCGGGTGACAAGGTGATCAACCCGATTTTCGGGAACGCCCGCTAAATGCCCGGTTTGGATGCTGTTTTGCTCGGCTTGATGGTGACCTGCGAACCATGTATCCAGAGCCGCAAATAGCGGGGTATGGCGCAGCCTGGTAGCGCGGTAGTTTTGGGTACTACAGGTCGCAGGTTCGAATCCTGCTGCCCCGACCAACTAACCCCTTGAACCCGCTCAACCTGATTCTGACAAATCCCGGTTGATTCTGACGGGCGGTTCTGACCTTGTTCCGCACTCATTTTTGCCCCTCCTTTGGTCGCGCCGCATTGCGGATTTCGGCCAGCGCGTCGTGTTTGGCGCCGCGGCGGCGAAGATAGCGCAGCGTCGTCGACCGCTCGTCGTGCGTCATGCCCGTCTGGATGAGGTCAAGAGGCGCGCCGGCATTGTCAGCCTCGGTGGCGGCGCCAGGGCGGGCGTGGGTGTTGCAAACGTCCTCCGGGATGCCAGCCGCAATCGCGATCTGCCGCCACCACTTGCGGTGCGACCGCTCCCGGATCGGCAAGCTGCCTTCGCCCTTGACGACCGCACCGTACCTCTCCTCGAACGGCACCCGCTCGAGCAGTGGGAACAGCATCGAGCGCTTAGTCAGGTCGAACTCGGCCACGTGCCGATACTTCGACTTCGAGGTTTTGACCCGCCACCTCCAGCCGGGAATGTTCTCCCAGGTGAAATAGCCGGTCCACACGTCGCCGTTGTCCCAGTTGATCCGCGTCGCGCCCCGCTTGATCGCCCTTTCGAGATCGAGGGAGTTTTTGGCGTGCTCGCCGATGACGTCCTTCTGGCGCAGCATCAAGTCGAACTGCGCGGTCGTGGCGATCGCCATGCAAAGCGCGCGGCCGGCCGGCATGACGCCGCGAGCCTCGAAATCGAGCGCGGTGCGCACAAAGGCCGCGGTCTGCTCGTAGGTCAGTTCCTTGTCGCTCGCCGCGCCGCGCTCGAATTGCCAGTTGCCCAGCTCCTCGGCGAGCTGCTTGCATTCCGGCCGGCGGAGCGCTGCGTTGAAACGCAGCACGGTCTTCACCATGGACACAGTGTCATGAGCGCGGTCGATGCGCTCCGGCCCACCCGCGGTCGCGGGCTTCCGCCATTCGTCGTACCAGTGCTGGACGTTTGGGACGTTGAGGTTTCGGATAAGGCGCGCGCCGACCGTCGTCTCGATCAGCTTCAGACTGTCCGTGTAGGTCTTGCGGGTGTTGTATTTGACCTTTCGGAATGGCGAGTAGGGATGCTCCTGGTAGACGCGGCACGCCGCCGTCATCGTGCCGTCGTAGTGAGTCAACGGTTCGGGCGGCTTCCCGTCAGCTCTCGGCTTCGACTGTTCGGAAATCCAAGATTGTAGTCTGGCGGTATGCTCGCAGCAGAATTTAGCCAGCATGGCTTCGTCCGCATCCCGCGGTAACGGGATGCACTTATCAGGGAAGCCCAAGGGATTGCGCACTACTTGTTTGGCGATCCAATAGGGCTGGCCGTGCCGGCCACGCTTGAGGCCGGGTGCTTTACCGCGCGGGGACATTGAATTGCTCCGGACCGTCTTCGGCATTGAAAATGAATCCATTCTTTGCGAGCCCATTGTCGGAGTTGAGCCACTCCTGCACCGCCGGCCAATATCGGCCACTCCACAAGGGGTGCTTTTTGGGGAAACCTCGCTGTTCGGCGGCACGTACGGCGGCAAGGAAGCGATCGCGCCCCATTTTTGGATTGATCCGGCGGCGCAATTCCTCGTCGTCGACGAACAGTGAGTAGGCGTCGGCGCCTCTTTTGGGAAGATTATCGAGTTGCAAAGTTCGGTCAGTCATTTCGGGGTCTTTCGTGCCCGGCTATTGCGAGTTTCGCGAATCATTAGTCGCTGTGATTTCGGTTCAGACAACGTCCGCTCGAAGCCCGCCACGTCGAGCCCGAGCCGCCGTGCGGCATCGGCCGGCCTCACGTCTCTTGGTTTAGCGGTGATGCGCATGCCTCCTGTCATCGACGACTAGCGTCAAAGCGGCGTTCGTATTGTCGACTACGAGTGATGGCTAATGGTATGCGGTCAAAGAGTTACGTTATTGTGGTGTCACTTGCATGGCACCAAAACGAGCTTATCGACGCCGGCATAAAAATCGTCGACCGATCAGTCGCTTAACCCTGAAAAACACGGCAGCTAGGGTACGCCAACTATGGCGTACCCTAGCTGGTAGTAATGGTGTATTCTACGGAGGGTGCGCCAACCCAAGATTGAGCAAAATCACAAAGTTGCGTTACAGGTATGAGATGGATGGCCGACTCGGCTATCGGGGTTAGCAGGTCCGCTCAAGGCGATGACGCATGATAAGCGCTATCAAGAAAAACGAATGCTTGGGAAAGCTGGGTGCGCACCTACCGCGCCAGGCATCTCTTCCCGTCGTGCACGCCATCGTCGAGCATGTGGATCCTATCCTTGGAGTTGCCTCCGAAGGATATAAGCATTACGCGGAGGTGTCCGCGACCGGGCAGCGGACTGTCCAACGCACTATTCCGGCGCTTTATCGACACGGCCTCCTTCGCAAGCAATCCCGCCGCGATGGGCCGCCAGTATTGTGGCTGCCTGAATTAATGGACATGCAAGCCGACGAGGCCGTCCGACGCGCGGGATGGCTCGCCGACCACAAATACGAAGACCCGAAGAACTACTTTAGGGCAGGGAATGGCAAGGTGGCCGATTGCGCGCTTGCCCGCGGCGCGAGCGAGCGTGCGCGTGGAGGGATTGATGGTCAAAGCGAGCCTGCGACGAATACGTTCGTTCCGTCACCAGAAACACAACTCGAGTCGCGCGAGCACCGCACTAAACCGAAGCCATCAACCCTTGAAAATGATTTAGAGATACTAAGTTTGATCCACAGTCAGTGGGACGCGCAAGGTCTAACACCGGAAGATCCAGAAGCACTGACGAAAGCGATCCACGCGGCGGGCAACTCACGGCCTGCGCGATTTAGAACCTTGGACAAGCGGGCGTTGCGTAAAGCCTTTCAAAGGGCGAGGGGGCGTCTCCCGGCGGGATATGACCGCTGGATTGGTTTAGTCGAAAAATGGGATAAGTCTTACGACCGCCAACAGGCCCGCAATCTTGTCGATCGCCTCGTTACGGGGATCGGTGATCGGCCGCGCGGAAATCTCGACCGAATGTTTGCTCATCTAGAGCGGCAAATTTGCGACTACCTGCCTAGAAAAGTTAGGCGGCTCGAATACGAGTGCGAGCAACTGGAAAAAGATGAGTACTACATACCGCAGTTTCGCTCCCTGAAAAGGGACAACTCTAAAGACCGAGTGTATGCTGCGCTAACCGATGGGCCCAAAACAATAGAACAGCTCACTCGGATGTTTGGGAAGACATACGACGCGATTTCGGCGGTTGGTCTGCGGCTACGAAAGGAAGGCCTAATCACGAGGATCTGGCACGAGGGTCAGTTTATGTGGGCGCGCACCTCCACGGCGCCGCTCTTTATTCCTGCGCGCGATGCGATCGTCGCGGCTCTGGAAAAAGGGCCGATGACTGTTCCGGATTTGGCGCAAGCTATCGGCAAAGGAACATCGACCGTCAAATGCGCTCTTCATCGGCATCTGCTCAAGAATGGTACGGTCATTCGCACCAAATTCGGCATCTATGCGCTTGCTGACACCCAGCCGCCTTACGTTTCAAGGGCCGAAGCGATCCTTGCAGCGCTGAAAAACGGTCCTATGACTTTTCAGGCGCTTGCACGAGAGATCGATAATCCAACATCGTCGCTTCCGCAGTTTCTTGAACCGTTGCTCGAGAAGGATAAAGTCATCCGCACGGCCCGCGGCGTCTACGCGCTTGCCGGCACCGCGCCGGTTTATGTTCCAACAAGCGACGCGATAATCTCGGCTTTGACCAAAAAGGCGATGAAACTCGGGCCTCTGATTCACCAGGTCAATAAATTAACAAAGACCACAAGATCTCAAAGCACTATCCGCACCGTCCTCTCCCGTCTCAAAGAGGAGGGCAAAGTCAAACAGGACCGGCCGTTAGGTGAGTATCGCCTTGCAAGGAGCGTGCGCGCACGCTGACTTGCGTCCTTGGGGCCGATTGATCCGCCAAGTGACGCAAACCCTTTCAAGCTCGTCGTTCGCGTTTGCGCGCCCGAGAAGTCTATCCCGATATAGCGCGCGAATGCGGACACCCTTCAAGTCGAGAGAAAGCCGCTCACCGCACGCGAGAGCCGGTCGGACAACCGGCCAGGCATTGCTCGGGAGAACACTTCAGCCAAAGCGCCGTAATACCAGCGCGTGCCCTCCTTACCCCCGTTGAACCGCTGCCACAGCGGATCGCCCAGGACGCGATAGTCAAATAGAATGGCTTCGGCATTGTGGGTTTTGTCGGCAAGCGATACGAGCAACGAGCGCGTCGGTTTCGCCGGCAACTTCGCGAGATAGGCTTCCTTGCGCGGTAGCCAGTCCGGCTTTGGCTCCGTCCACGAATCTGTACAGTCGGAGACGATTTCAGCTACCGCTTCGCCAAACTGCTTCCTAATCTCCTCCAATGTTTCTGCGCCGCCCTGATCCTCGGCCGCGTCATGCAGAAGGCCGGCAATTGCCTGTTCTTCGTCGCCGCCATGTTCGATGACTAAAGCTGCCACAGTCATCAAATGCGAAATGTAGGGTATAGACGTGCCCTTTCGTATTTGGGTGCGATGCAGTTGGTGGGCGTAATGGAAGGCTTCGTCAAACCGCCCTGTCAGCAATCAACCCTCCCGTATTCGTGACTGCGCACGCAGACATCGTACGCCAGAGCACCATTCCGAGTGAGTTGCTGGTCCATAGCCGCCATTTCTATTTTTCCTTCTCGGCCGCCGCCCGGAACTCCTTATACGCCTTGTCCCAATCGACCCTCGGAAAGGCTTCTTTGATGGCGTCGAGAAAGTCTTTCCGGTTCAATGTCTCGAACGTCACGTCCTTGTAGTGAACATCGAGCTGCATCTTTTGGATCAGCGCGTCGGCTTTGGGAAAGACCCGATCCAGTTCGTCGTCTAGCCACACTCTTGCATCATCTTCCGATAGTTTTAGGAACTGCCCGCGCATAGCATCGGGCGGGTTTTCGACAACTCGCGGCAGGTAATAGTCCACGACCTGCTTTCGTGACTCGTCGAGCTGTCCCTGCAATTCCTTCCTCACTGTTTCCTGGTGCTCGTTTAGCTTCTTGCGAAACTCCACCAATCGTTTTTCCAGATGTGGTTTGGCTGCCTTCAGGACAACGCGCCCGTGATCCTTGCCAAGCGAAGGGGTGAAATTCCTCCGAGTGTCGTTGAGTGCATCTTCGAGAGCCTTCGATGATAGCTTCCCGCCCTTCTCGATTAGGTCGAACGTCGTCCTTAGGCGGCCCTCGAGATCCTCGCTGCCTCCCAGCTTCTGGATGCTTGGCGGGATCGCGAGTCGATGGCGCTGGATTGCAGCACCCGTTAGCTTAAGTTCGACGTACTGGAGATAAGCGTTGAAAACTCGCACCTGGCGCGCGATGTCGAACTGTACCGGGGGCGCTTCCTCCAACCGCTTCGCCACTACCGCGAACTTCTCGTTGCCGACTTTAGTTGACGGAACCTCGACGGCCTGTTCCTTGATCCGCTGCCGTTCCTCATCGGTCTTGGCGAGCGCGACGGCGATCACCTTTGCGGCCGGCGACAGCCGCGCAAGGGCTTCCATTACTTGTTCTATGGAAAGGCGCATCGCATTGGGAGCTTCGGCCGGCCTGTCCTCCGCTTCCAGATAGAGCGCCGTCGGCGTGAAGATGTACCCCTGGTGGTCCACGATTACGAGACCGGTACGCAAGCCCGGTGTTGAATTCACGGCGATGCCGGCATCGAGCAGAATTTTCACAGCGGCAAGCTCGCCGAAGCCCATACGCATCACCCGTTCGTCGAAATCCAAGCAAACCGTGATGAGTTCAGGTCCGAGCCGTCCAGCAAGTTCCGCCAGTGCTGTTGCCGGCTCGTGCTGGATGCCTGGGGCGGCATAACATACCGAGACCTTGGCCTCGCGGATGTTGCTCGCGATCGCGGCGGAGTCCAGAGAGCAGAACAGTTGATCGGTCATTCCGCCGACTTGCGACCGCCGGTGACCGTGAGCCATTTTCAGCCCTGCCTAAGGTTCTCGTCCAGCGAGATTGATAGCAAACCTATTAGGCCCAGAGTGATCTGCAAAATGACGCCCACCACCAGCGGTAATCCAAACGCGACCAATAGCGAGACCCCTAAAGCAAACTCTCGCACTACCATCATGGCGACCACGCCGATCACTGCGAAAAAAACGATGAGCATCGATCCATCCGAGTTATTCGATGCAAGGTAGGTCCAAGGTCCCAAAGTTGCTCCATATCCAAAGAGCAGGTAAGGAAGCAAAGGGCCTGCCTCGTGCAAGCTGACAATTTCGGAAAACATTCCGCAGCACCAAGTGGCGATGACCAAAGCGCAATAAATTATGTTTGCACTCGCCAATATCCAGGCGAGAAATCGCCACTTACGTTGGAGAAGCACTCCCGACAATGCCGATAGTCCGGCGCTGGGCAACAAGAAGATTCCCAAGAAAAAAGTTGCAAGTACCGATCCGAGACCGTACGCGACGACGATCTTCCATTGGCCCAGACCAAACAGCCAGATGCCGCCGACCAATCCAGCGAAGTTCAAAAGAAAAAGCGGCAACATCAGCAGAGATAGCGCCGCCTCCATCGTACTCAGTCCAGCTTAGGCAGCATTTCAGCGCCCACTTTCTGTCGAGTTGAACGGCTTCGCCATGGTCAAGGATTGCCAGTCGCAATGGCACGCCGGGCGAAACACCCGGCCCAGCATGCCACCCGCCCAAAGGGGCCCGCTGGTCGCGCAGCTCACCATAATTCACCGGCTATAGCCAGTGGTTTAATAGCCCGCAAGGTGGCCGCCTTAGCGCATGAAAGGGCGCGCATTGGTGGCTTGGAATTTGCGGCGAATCCGGGTGAGGCGCGGCCTCTCTCAGGAACGGCTGGCCTTTGATGCTGGTGTAGATCGGTCTTACGTTGGTGGCCTTGAGCGGCGAGAGGAAAACCCAACCGTCGACATTATAGATCGTCTTGCGAAGACACTCTCAATTCCCATTGCAGAGTTGTTTGCAGAGCCCGCGAAGGGATCATCACCCCCCAAGCCGCTTAGAAGCGGGCGAAGGCCATCTCAACAATCTCGTAGATAGTCGTCAAACTCTCGTCGGTCGGCCGCCACCGACGCGCCGCCGACCATCCAGTTCTTGATTTGGACGCGCACATTGGTCCACGCCACGTTCGGGACGAGGGGGTCGCAGGTTCAAATCCTGCCACTCCGACCAGCTTTCTTGAAATTGCGATGACTACGGGGCCTGATATGGGGAACGAAACTCCCCGCGCGTCGCGTTAGTTGGGGGGCCCCCACTCCTGCCAATAGGTCGCGCGCCCTGACGATTGGCGTCTTCAAGCCGTACAGCAAGGCCAGTTAGTTAACCGTAGTGCCCGCGAGCCAAATTCTTGCTTTCATCGGCTAAGTGGGATGACAAATCGTCAACGCCTTTTTGAACGGCTAGACGGTCGTCGGCGCTCAATTCTAGCGTTGCCAAGTCGCGAAACGCGAGCGTGATGGATTCCTTCAATCCCGCAATGTCGCGAAGCGCCTTTTCCCGCGGGGTTAAAACCTTACGTTCATTCATAGCCGCCGGCCCTGCGGGCGCCACTCGACCGCGATGATCATGGGGCGCCTTTCCCGGCTGCCATTTCATACACGCGAGCGAGCTGTTTCGCGAGCAGCGACTCGATCAGCCGCTCCATGAGCGTCACATCGAGACGCTCTTCTGTCCAGGCGGCATCGGCCGCATCGAGCGCGTCTTCATAATCGGCTCGATGTTGAATCACGAGTTCGGGGAGCGTCGGTGTTCCTGGCAACACAGTCCCGAGTTTCGTGGAGAGAACAAAGAACGACAGCACTCTGGAAGTGCGTCCATTCCCATCCGCAAACGGGTGAATCCAGTTAAGCCGCCACATGACATACGCGGCCAAATGAATAGCCGAAGTATCCCAGTGCTCATTGACGTAGTCACACAAGTCCTCGATCAGTTCTGCAACAATGTGCGCACCAGGCGGCTGATGCGTGCTGCCAAGAATTTCCACGCTTGCGGGGCGAAAAACGCCTGCATACGCACTGATGCCTTGCAGGGCCTCTCTCTGAAACGAAAGGATCAGCGATGGCCGCAATCTAAATGGCTGCCATTCGAGTGCTTGGTAGACCGATTTTACTGCGAAGTCATACTGGCGAAGACCATTTGCCGCCTCCGCCTCTGCCTTGAGTTGTGGGTCGCTGATTAGCTCCGGCTCAAGGGCGCGGCTATGTCGGGTCTCACGCTGTTCGCTTATCATTTTCGTCGGACAGCTTCTCCGCTTGCCGGTCCACCATTTCGCGGGTGATCCGTGAATTCTCGAACGCGGTATTGCCGTAGGCAAAGCTACGCCGCTGCTCCTCGCGATGCTCTGGGCTGGGTGTCACGCGCTTGGCGATCTCGATCAGGGATTTCAGTTCATCGCCCATTGCTTTTCTCCCACGAATCCAAAGGTAATCACTACCGCAAATTCCGGTAGATGGCCAATTCTTCGCGCCGGACTTCGACCGCGCGAATCTAAGCGGTTAGTCAACCATTAGGGGTCTAAAGGCAGGTTAACCGTATTGCCGGTAATCGGGCCGATGTAAGCATACAGATGGACGCCATCAGGCGAACCGCAGCGGCGGTACGTCTTCGGCCAGTCGCTCGACCAGTCGTTCGGCAATACCACGCCTCGTCCAGCACTTGCCCGTAGCGCGCGAAAGCAGGCGCGTGTCTGCAAAGAATCAGAAAGAGATCGCCCGTAAGGCAGGGCAAGTCGGTGGACAAAACGAGATGTCCAGCTTGACATGTCGATTTTTTAGCCCTACAGGTTGGTAAAGAAAATCGACATAGGGCATTATTAAATGGACTTCGTCGAGACCAAGATTTTCCGTGAGCAGTGGGACGTCGATCAGCGTTTGAACCAGCTGGACCTTGTGCGGAAAGGTCTTCTGGAAGCGCGCGATGTAGCGATGAACGAACGTGCGAACGCTACCGATTTTCATCCTTCCAATGCACCCGGCACGTTCGGCTATCATCATGGAACGTGGGCGCTCCGCAATCAGTTCGTAAGCGAACGATGGGTTGTTGATCGCAATGATGGTATTGAAGCGATTCGCAATGATGATCTCAAATTGAAAATCGCTTTTTGTAACGTCGATTTAGCCTGCGATGATAATCACATTCCAAAACCGCGATCTGAAAAAGGCGCGGGCGCGGAGCGCGCTAGTGGCACCCCACTTTTCGGCAGGCTCCCGCAATATGCGCCCCGGCTCGTGGGGACTCGATGTTGTATTATTTGATGGTCGACCAAAACGGCGCCGCTGAACTAACGAGGCCTGTTGTCAGTGGCGGAACATTCCTTGCCGCTGTCGAGCGAATATATCTTTCTCGCGGCGATGACGATCCCGCGATCCTCAGTGAAGATGTTGGTCCGGTAGACGATTTCGACCCGCAGGTCGTCCGCAAGTAACACCTAGGTTTTGGAATGTTCAATCCTCGAAGGCTCAGCCTTGCGCGGAAGCGCCGGCGTCTCAGCGCCAAGGTTCTGGCCGAGAAAGCTGGTCTTGCGGTCGATACGATTTCGCGGTTGGAGAACGGCAGCAATCCGCCAGACGACACAACGATTACAAAATTGATTCAGGTTCTGAATTTTCCCAAACCGTTCTTTTTCGATCAAGACCCACAGGAAATCGATACCGGAGCGGTTAGTTTCAGAAGCTTTTCCAAAATGAGCGCGCGCGAACGTGACGCTGCTATTTCGGCAGGGTCTCTCGGACTGCAATTAAGCACATGGATCGAAGAACGCTTTAGTCTCCCGGCGCCTAAGTTGCTCGATCTTAGCTATGAAACTGATCCCGAGATCGCCGCACATTCAGTCAGGCAATCTTGGAGCATTGGCGAAAGACCAATAGGCAACTTAATGGGTCTTCTTGAGACCAAAGGTCTGCGCATATTTTCGCTTTCCGAAAATACCGCGTCTGTAAACGCATTTTCATTCTGGCGAGATGACAAGCCATTTATTTTCCTAAACAACTTTAAGACGGCAGAAAGCAGCATTTTCGATGCGGCTCACGAGCTTGGGCATTTGGTCATGCACAAGCATGGCGACCCCAAAGAAACGCGTTCCGCAGAGCGGGAAGCAAACGGCTTTGCTTCTGCATTTCTCATGCCGGATAAAGACGTGAGGGCTACGGTTTCTAGAAGAATAACCATGGACACAATATTACACGTCAAAAAACGATGGCGCGTGTCCGCCATGGCCATGGCCTATCGTCTCAATTCTTTGAAGCTGCTTTCTAACTGGCAGTACAAATCAATTTGCATTGAGTTAGGAAAGCGAGGGTATCGCGCAGGCGAGCCTGGAGGGATAGATCGGGAAACATCCGTCGTCTGGCGCAAAGTGCTGACCCAGTTGTGGTCGGAAAAGACGACGAAAAACAACATCGCGGATAGCCTTCATCTTCCCTTAGATGAACTTGAAGGGTTGATTTGGAATTTGGCGGGTGTTGACCAGCGGCCCATAAAGCCAGTTGAAGGACCGCATGCAGTAAGTTGAACTGTTTTTGGACAAGCGCTTTTGCACCTGCGGCAGTTCAATTGTCCCCTGGGATCCGACCACGATGCTGCGATCGAGAAGTGGTGGGAGTCATGAGGCAATGCCTGTGCTCGCAGTACTTGGGCAGTGGGATTGGGGCGTTGCTGGCCGTCGGCCCGACGGTTGCAAAAGCAGTGCCATGGCTCTCATTGACCATCAGCGCTCGATCTAGCGCGAGCATTACCGGGATAAGGCAGCGCGAGACCTAGGATCCCAGTCCGTTGCTGTTCGTGCCGCAGCTTTATAGTGCGCCGTGGAAGGACGCACCCGACCATATAAGTGGCTCGCGCATTATGGCCCGACTTTTTGCGATGAAAACGCGGAAAAACGCGCTAAAGTTGTCCTCGGGTTAGGGAGAGCAGTTTTTAATTCGGCCGATATTAAGTCAGCGGAGTTGGGGGTCTCTGTGGACAGTGGCGCCGCTGCACGGCTGCGTGAGCTGCTCGGGTACGTCGAACAGGTCATAAGACTGGATGAACACCCGGCATTTAAATTGGCCGAGTACCGCCTCGCGAACGGGCAGACCTATCAGTTTCACCAGCACGAGTTTCATGCTCTTCCGGGCGTGAAGCACGACCAATTTGATGATGACGGTCCAGCATGGCTGACTGTGGAGCGGCTTAAGCGTCGTAATCCGCCCGCGGTCCCAGAACTCTATCTCTAGTTGGCTAGACGTGTCACCCGACCCCGATCGCACACCTGTTCTCCGCGAGTTTTTACTGAATACGGTAACGGGACCGGAGCGCGACGCTCTTGTTCTTGCAGGTAAGGTTCGGCCTGAGGATTGCCAGTCTGCATTTGGGTCCGACGGCGAAGGAAACTTCGATATTCGGTTCCGGATTGAAGACCATCCGGAGGTCTCCACCGAAGCAGATCGCTACCTGGGCGGCCCATGGCTGTCGTGGGCTAGTGAGGAACGGCCGAGACGACGGTCGATTATGCTGTACCAAAGGCTCTTCGAAGCAGCCCAGCTTGCCGAGCTTGGAGGGCCGGAACAAGCTATTGAGCTTGTGTGGGGCATCGGCCTCTCGCGCTGGATCAAAAATGCGTCATTGATCGACTTGCCGTTGTTAGAGAGGCTCGTGGAAATTGAGATAGATGAGCGTGCAGCAGGCTTGATCCGGATTAGGCCACGCCAAGCTGATGCAACGATCAACCTGCGACCCTATGAGGAATTGAAGCTCGACGGTGTCCCGCTGGCGCTGAACTCAGCGCGCCGGGCGCTTGCGATCAGCGCCGAAGACGATGACGGTGTGTCACCATTTCTTCGCGAGACATTCGAACCGATCCTTCGGGCATGCCAAGCCCAAATCGATGCCGAAGGTCGCTATCTGGCGGACAATGACGCACTCGATCCATCAGCCGGTATTCCTCCACCAGCAGCACAACTCACCGTCTCGGATCGTTGGGTGATCTTTGCGCGCAAGCGCAACGATAACTTCCTTCTGAAAGACATCGAGAACCTTCAAAAATCCGTACAGGCAGCAAAGGATGATCTGCCGGGACCGGCCCAAACACTGGTGATGGGCCCGGCGCGTGAAGGCGACAAGACTTGGAAGCCGCTTTCCGGGACGATGGGCGAGCCGTCGGACTCTATTGAAGTGGGAGAACCAAAATCACCACTCGGCGACCTATTCTTCCCCAAGCCATTCAACAACGAGCAAGTCGAGATCATCCGCCGTTTAGAGAAAACCGACGGCGTTGTTGTTCAAGGCCCCCCCGGTACGGGCAAAACTCACACGATCGCAAATATTATCTGTCACTATCTTGCGACGGGGCGGCGTGTTCTTGTCGTTTCGCATGGGGAGGCTGCGCTATCCGTACTGCGCGACAAGCTACCAGAGGAAATTCGCGACCTTGCAATCAGCGTTACGACATCTGAGCGCGATGGTCTAAAACAACTTGAAGGCGCCATCCGGCTATTGCAGTCCATCGTGCAGACCCTGCGACCCGGTGAGCAGGTTCGGTTGATCGAAGACATTGAACGTTCGATTATCGGCATGCGCCAGCGAATTGCAGCGATCGATGCCGAAATCGAGGGCGCCGCGCGGGCGCAACTTTCAGAAGTGAAAGACCGAGGCGTGCTGCCAGCGCAGCTCGCGAAAGCGGTGGTCGCCTCGCGCGCACTGTGCAATTGGTTCACGGACCGGCCGGACAAGTTTTCGTCCGAAACGTCGCTCACCGAGCAGGATGTGGACGCGCTTCGTGGTGCGCGATTGGCTCTCGGCGCACGCCTCGAATATGTCGATGCTGCTCTCCCGTCGATCGCCGATCTTCCGAGCGGTGCTGCCCTTGCGCAGCTCCACACGGACATTCTTCGTGCTGATGATCATGCCGCCCGCGCAGCTTCTGATGCGATATTTACTCCACGTGTTTCATCGCTCGAAGACATTGCTTCTGCTGAACGCGCGGCCGAAGCGTTGGATGCACTAATTGACGCCACAAGACACTTCGATGCGCATCCCTGGCTACGCTCCTTCGCGGCGGAAAAATCGCCACAGCATGCAGCACTGATGCCGGCGCTCGAACAACTCGCTAAAGACGGCAACGCGATCCAAGAAGAATATAAGAGTTACGTTCAGCACCCTGTTGTCGTGCCAGAGCCGGCACTACGGATCGTTGAATTCTCAGCCATCGTTGAAAAACTCGCGGAGGATAGGGGCGCGTTCGGCCTGTTCGCATTTGGCGAGCGAAAACTGAAGCCGTTGGCTGATGAGGTACGCGTACTGGGCCGCAAACCGCAAAAGCCGGAGGAGTGGGGGCACGTCCGCGCTTATATGCTTTGGCGCGAGCGGTTGTCGGAGTTTAGCTCGCGTTGGAATTCTATTGCCAGTGAGCTTGGCCTCGCGGCGGAGCAGCCGCTTACACCCCGTGAACATTCGGTCCTTACGGCAGCGCTTCGCGCAACACTTGTTATGGCTCCGGAAACGCGCCGGCAACTCGATGAGTGCCTGCGCAGGATCCTGACGAAAATGCCGGACTCTCTTTGGCCAAACGAAGTGCGGATAAGTCAGCTTTGCGATTGTCTCCGCCATGCAGCGGCCTCCACACGACTTGCGGCCTCACGCGCGGAAGTAGCTCGGCTCGCAGGTCTCTTCACTGAGAAAGCAGGGAGGGTGGGGGCGCTGGCCAGGAATTTTCTCAGCGAGGGCGTCGGGCGCACTGGTGTGGCGCCGGACCGGATCGAAAAGGCTTGGAATACGGTTCTTGCGAGTCTCGACGACGTCGCCCAGCACCGTCGGCACTTTACCTTTGTGCGCGATATGACCGCGCAACTAGAAAGGGAAGGTGCGCCTCAATGGGCAAAGAAAATCAGGCAACAGCCGGCCATCAATGGCAGTGACCCAACCATACCCACGAACTGGGCCGATTCATGGGATTGGGCTGCGTCGGAACATTATCTCGATCGGATCGATGACCGAGATGCCCTGCGTACCCTCGCGGATGAGCGAGCGACCCTCGACCTGACCATGGCTAAGGCTTTGGAGCGTCTTGTCCGCGAACGGACCTTTTATGCGCTTGCTCAGTCCATGACAGGGCCCGTCCGCTCGGCGCTTATGATGTTTGCGACAGCGCTACGGAGGATTGGCACTGGCAGGAGCGTCGGCGCCGCCCGGCATCGTCGCGCTGCACGGCAGGCTATGGCGGGCTGCTACGGTGGCGTTCCTTGTTGGATCATGCCGTCCTGGCGCGTTGCCGAGCAGCTTCCCGGAGAGGTCGGCACTTTCGACCTTGTGATCATGGATGAAGCCTCTCAATCCGACATCAAGGAAGTTACGACGCTCCTGCGCGGAAAGAAGGTGCTGGTTGTCGGCGATGATAAGCAGGTCAGTCCCACCGCGGCCTTCATCGAAAATGCCAAAATCGACCGGCTGGAGCGGAGCTACCTTGCCAAACAACCGTTTAAAACGCTCCTGCTACCCGGCGCGTCGCTCTACGACCTTGCGAAGGTAATGTTCCCGGATAAGTTCGTTATGCTCCGTGAGCATTTCCGGTGTGTCGAACCGATTATACGATTCTCGATGCAGTTCTATACCGAAGACCTCATCCCGCTGCGTATTCCGACCACGCATGAGCGGATCAATCCACCGCTTGTCGACGTGTACGTGCCCGATGGCCTCCGCTCCGGAGACAAGATCAACCACCGTGAAGCCGAGGTGATCATCCAAGAAATCAAACTCATTATCGAGTCACCCACGCTGGCGACAAAAGGTTCCGCGGACTCCTGGAGAACCATCGGCGTGATTTCACTGATCGGATCCAAGCAGGCGGCACTTATCAATCGAATGTTGCTCGACGAGTTCGGCGAGGAAGTCGTGCTACGCCACAAAATCGCCTGCGGCGACAGCGCGACATTTCAGGGAAACGAGCGCGACATAGTTTTTCTTTCCATGGTGGCCGACCCCTCGAAGAAACAAGCCCAAACGGCGACCCATTTTGAACAGCGCTTCAACGTCGCGATGTCCCGCGCACGCGATCGACTTTACCTCATCCGGTCTGTTCGTGAGCAAGACCTCAACCCCAAAGACCTAAAGGCAAATATCATCCGCCACTTCCGCGAGCCCATGAAGGGTTTCGTCCGTCCAAGCGGCAACCTTGCCGCGATGTGCGACTCGGACTTCGAGCGGGAGATACTTAGCCGCCTTTTGGAGCGCGGGTACCGTGTTCTGCCCCAAGTCGGTGCGATGGGTTACAGAATCGATTTGGTCGTCGAAGGTCGAGGGGATCAGCGGCTCGCAATCGAATGTGATGGTGACAAATATCACGGTCCCGAACGCTGGGCCGATGACATGGCGCGCCAACGCGTGCTCGAGCGGGTGGGCTGGCGCTTTTGGCGATGTTGGTCTTCAAGCTTCACTATTGATCCGGACGGATGCATGGCTGAGTTGATTGGTTTGCTTGACAGGCTTGGCATCCATCCAGCCGCATCCGAGACCCGCGAGGGCGGGTATACAGAGCACCGCACCGCAAAGACGCGTAAACCAGATGCCACGGTGGTGAGTGAAAGGCTGTCCACGGCCGCTCAACGCCACGGCATCGAAGTCGGTGATCGCGTCATCGTGCGCTATTTAGACGACAACAAGGTCATGAGTTTCGTTCTCAGCAGCGATCGCGACGACCCGGTTAACGGTTACATCGGTGCAAGCAGCCCGCTCGGCTCACAGTTGCTCGGTAGCTACGAGGAAGACGAAGTTGAATTCGTTGCAAATGGCATAACTAGGCGGGTGTTGGTTGTTAGAACCGAGCGGGAGCAGACCGCGGCATAGCCAAAAAGAAGATCCTCCAACGCCTCGGGGGCTGCAACGTGTTATCGCAGAGTGGGAAGCTGATGTTGCGCCTTGGGTAAGCCATGGTCAGCAACAGCTGGCGGGAATACACCATGCAATGCGGTGACGAACCAACCGTATTCGGGATGCAATGTGATCCTGTTATGGCTCGCGCGCAATCGCGGATGAAGAACTGATTGCGGGTCGAGCGTAGGGTTGCGTACTGTCCGTATAATGCCCACTTAACGGACAGTGAGAACCACGCCAGGATTAAATCCAATGGCAAAATCCGCCCGCAAGGCCACCCCCTCAACCATCGTAAACCGGACAGTTCCTCGCAGAGCCTCCAATTCCGAGCTCCGGCCGAGGGAATATCTGACCGAAAAGGAAATCGAGCGGCTCCAAGACGCCGCCCGCAAGCGGTCCAGGTATGGGCATCGCGATGCCACCATGATCTTGGTCACATACCGGCATGGGTTGCGCGCCTCAGAGGTGTGTGGCCTGCGGTGGGACCAGGTCGAGCTCGACAGCGGCAGGCTACATGTTCGCCGAGCTAAGGGAGGCATTGATAACGTCCACCCCTTGAGCGGCAAGGAAATCCGAGCACTGCGCCAGCTACGCCGTGAGAATATGGAAACGCGATACGTCTTTGTGACCGAGCGCGGTGGACCGGCCACCACTGCCGGATTCCTGAAAATGATCTCGCGGACCGGAGAGGCGGCAAAACTCCAATTCCCGATCCATCCTCACATGCTCCGGCACTCGACCGGCTACAAGCTCGCCAACGATGGGCATGACACTCGAGCGCTCCAGCACTACATGGGCCACAAAAACATCATGCACACGGTGCGATACACCGAAATGGCGCCTAATCGGTTCAAGAATTTCTGGAAGGACTGATCCGGCTGACCAAGGACGCGGCGTGTCCGCTTTGCCCCCTAATAACTGCCGCGACCGCCGTTGGCCGTCGGTTCCGCGTAGGCCCAAACCCTGCCGCACGCACCCGCAGCAGAAACCAGTATTTGCGGTAGACGACGCCACTGAAGTCCATTTTGAGACATGCTATTCTGCCCTATTGGGCGGGGATGATCCTGCGGGGCGGGGCGATGGCAATCGAAATTGGACGGCGGCAATTCACAGCCGCAATCGGCAGCGCTGCGGCGTGGCCGCTCGCAGTGCGAGCGCAGCAGAGCGAGCGCATGCGCGTCGTCGGTGTGCTGACTAGCCAGACTGAAGACGATCCGGAAGTACAATCCTGGCTCGCAGGATTCCGCCAGGGGCTTGAAAAGCGCGGTTGGTCGGAGGGCCGCAACGTTCGCATCGTCACGCGTTTTGCAGCCACCAAGGCAGATCTAATTCCGACGATGGTCAAAGAGCTCGTTGGCTTGCAACCCGACGTCATCCTCGGGCAAACGCCCCCGATAATCATAGCATTGCAGCACGAGACCCGCTCGATCCCTATCGTGTTTGTCGCCGTCTCCGACCCGGTCGGTCCCGGATTCGTCGCCAGCATGGCGCGGCCGGGCGGCAATATCACCGGCCTCCTGACCTTCGAGCCGGGCATCACAGGCAAGTGGCTGGCGATGCTAAAGGAGATCGCGCCGCGTCTTGAGCGCGTCGCTCTCATCGCCAATCCAAAAACAACCAACTATGACTACTTTGTGCGGGCGGCCACTGTCGCGGTTCCATCGCTCGCGATCGAACTCGTGCCCATTCGAGTAGAGAAAGCCGACGACATCGAGCGCGAGATCGTTGCCTTCGCGGGCGTTCCGAACGGCGGCCTACTTCTGCCGCCCGACTCTACGAACCTCAGCAATCGCGATCTTATTATTGCACTTGCCGCCACCCATCGACTGCCCGCGGTCTACTGGCTCCGTTTCTTTGTCGCCGCGGGCGGGCTGATGTCCTATGGAACCGATGAAGTCGAAATGTTTCGCCAGGCGGCGTCCTACGTCGATCGCATCCTGCGCGGGGACAGGGCCTCTGAACTTCCGGTGCAGGCGCCTACAAAGTACGAGACAGTGCTCAATCTTAAGACTGCTAAGGAACTCGGCCTCGAAGTGCCGTCGTCGCTGCTCGTTCGCGCCGACGAAGTGATCGAATGAAACGGCGCGAGTTCATAACGCTTCTCGGCGGCGGAGCGGCGGTTTGGCCACTTATAGTGCGGGCGCAGCAGCCAGCGATGCCGGTGGTCGGGTTTCTTGGGAGTGGATCGCGCGATGTGTTCGCTGACCGCGTGCGCGCCTTCCATCAAGGCCTAGGTGAGGCCGGCTTTGTCGAGGGTCGCAACGTCCTGATCGAGTATCGCTGGGCCGATTTTCAAAACGATCGATTGCCAGCTTTGGCGGCCGATCTGGTTCGTCATCAGGTGACGCTAATCGCCACCTTTGCTGGTACTCCTGCCGCACTCGCGGCAAAGGCCGCAACCACGACAATTCCAATCGTCTTCGGAGGCCTAGGTACAGATCCGGTCGATGTGGGTCTTGTTACGAGCCTAAACCGCCCAGGCGGCAATGTCACGGGTGTTGCGTCGTTAGGTATTGAATTGGGGCCAAAACGGCTGGAGTTGCTTCACGAGATTGTCCCTGCTGCGACCGTGATCGCGCTTCTGGTCAATCCAACCAGTTCCCAAGACGCCGACACACAGACAGGCGAACTGCGAATTTCGGCACAGAAATTGGGCTTACAGGTTCACGTCCTGGGCGCCAGCAGCGAACATGACTTCGATGCCGTATTTGCGGCGATACTGGATCGGCAAATTGGGGGGCTCGTGATCGAACCCGATCCATTCTTGAACGGCTGTAGAGAACAGCTTGGCGAATTGACGGCTCGCCATGCGCTACCCGCGATCTTCCAGTTTCGCGAGTTCGTATCATCCGGTGGCCTCATGAGCTATGGAGGCAATCTTGCCGACGGCTGGCGTATGGTGGGAGTCTACGCGAGTCGGATTCTCAGAGGCGAAAAACCAGGAGACCTTCCGGTGCAGCAGGCAACCAAGGTCGACCTTATCCTCAATCTCAGGACCGCTAAGGCGCTTGGCCTCACCGTTCCACTCACGCTACTCGGCCGCGCCAACGAGGTGATCGAGTAAACCTTTGGCACGGCGGCAAATAACAGTGGCAAAGTGGCGCTGTGGGTCATCTTCAGCCGCGCGCTTTACGGGCTGCCGTGACCGGTCTCACCCAATAACTGCGGTGCCGGCACGCGGCCGCTGTGTTCGAGAACAGTCACGAACCGGGTAATCTCATATCAGCGGGGCGATCAGTATAGCCACAAAGGCGGCACCCAAGAGTCCCAGCCCGGTAGCCGCAAACAGCATGAACTTTTCGGCCACTGGTAGCCGAAGCTCGATGTGCTGGATTTCGTCGATCTCGAAGTCCTGGCTGCTCATGATTACGCTCTACAAATGCGGCCAATTCCGCATTGGTGTATAGCCGTGTTTGGTTAATGATCTCTCGACACGCGGCAGCCGCTGAGGAATAGGCCGACCTTGCTCTTGTCCAGACGGCAATCGAAGCTGCACGGGGGCACAATCTCAAGAGCGATTGAACTTTTCGCAACGCGATTTTTGACGGTCGCGAAGCGCAGCTTTCCATCCCCGCTGGCCCCTTTGGAGTTTGAGGGTGACCCTTGAGGTGGCCCTATTTGCGCCACCGACTCACCTGAGCCTTAAGCTGTTTCCCCTCTAACCATGAGGTGTGCAATGAGCGATTCAGAAGATGAGGAGCGCAGTATTATTGCGTGGTTGTTCGAAGCCATATTCGGCAAAACAGAAGCATCAGAGGACGACATTGGCGACGCCATTCATCGGCTCGGCGACGTGAAGCGACGAAGAGTTAAAGAAGGCGATTAACGCAAGTGGGCCGCCTCAGTTGGCGGCACAAACCCTCAATATTCCACTGTGACTGTGATCGTGGCTGGCGGTTTTCGACATTCAGCGCCGCCTTACGCAGATAGATGTTGCCGACCACCAGTCCCTCGCTATCCCGTTTGATCGGCTCGCCACTAGGATCAACCTGTTGGTACTGAACGGCCTTTGGTGTGGTTTTTGAGAACCGGCAAATGACCTGCTCCTTCATGCTGATTTTGTTGCAGAAGTCGGGCTTGAAGGGGATGCTGTCGGCGCGATGGTGTTTTACGGATGCGCCGGGACCATGCTTTACGCCAGTCCGAAGCGAAGCGGCGGGGCTGACGTGAACTACTGACGCTACAAACTGAACGCGCTGCCTACGCTACGCACACAGTCGGTGTGATTGGTGGCGGTCGTGCGACCTGATTTGCCAGTCTGCGAAGGTTTTGCGCGATTGCCGCCATCGTGAACTCGAACTGTGCTCCGCTCGGGCCGCGAAGGCGTAAACGGTCAAGCCGCAGAATGCGCTTGAGGTGAGCGAAGAGCATCTCGACCTTCTTGCGATCACGGCGCGATTGCGCGAATGCCGGCGTTTTGGCGATAGATCGGGTAGCGTCGCGGGCTTCCTCGTAGATGCTGCGCGGGATTTTCCGCGGAAGCCACTTTGGACAGCAGCGCGCCTTGAGCAGGCAGCTACGACAATCGAGCACGCTCGCGAAGTAAAGCAGTGTGGTCTCTCCATCGTTGACCAACCTGCCCGTCGTCGTGAGCATCTTGCCCGCCGGGCAGACGTAAACGTTACGCTCCTTGTCGAACGTGAAGTCTTCCCGATTGAATGTCCCATCGTCGCGCTTTGACTTGTCGATCACCGGGATGTGTGGCGCGATCTTCACATTATTGACAAGCCAGTTGAGGTTTGCCCCTGAACCGTAGGCGGTATCAGCCGCGAGCCACTTCGGTTTGATGTCAAAGCGCTGCTCGGTACGCTCGATCATGGTCTGCGATGCGCCGACCTCGGCCTGACGGATAGCGCGCGAAGCTTCAACGTCCATGATCAGGCCAAACTTCACGTCGATCAGATAGTTGTCGGCGTAAGCGAAGAACGCGGGTCCTCGCATCGCGCCTGTCCATTGTGCGGCAGGATCGGACGGCGACACGAACTTCGGCGTAACGTCACTCGCCGCACCAAAGGCCGCATCGTCAAGGGTTGCCAGATACTCCTGCATGGCCCGGCTCGACGTCTCAGGATCACATAGCTTTTGCCATTCTGAACCCGGGATCGAGCGATGCTTGTTGGCGTCAGCCTGGATCAGACTCGCATCAACAGCAAAGCCTTCCCCGCCAACAAGGCCGGCCGCGATACAAGCTTCGACGACCCGCTCGAACACTTGGCGAAAGATGCCACTGTCGCGGAACCGTTCGTTGCGCGCTCGAGAAAATACCGAATGATCGGGATCTTGTGTTCTATGCCGAGCTTGCAGAACCAGCGGTAGGCGAAGTTCACCTGCACCTCGCGACACAATAACCGTTCGGAGCGCAGGCCAAATACATAGCCGACGATCAACATCCGCATCATCAGCACAGGATCGATCGACGGCCGACCGAGTGTCGGATAGTAAGGCGCAAGTTCGTCGTAGACCCAGGACAAATCCACAACGGCGTCGATCTTGCGCACCGGATGATCGTCGGGAACCGCCTCGTCAAGACGAAAATCGTAGAACAATTGGCCCTGATCGTCGGTCTGACGTCCCATCATAGCCGCCTCCAACGCAAAATGCCGCCAGAGAACGGGAATCACTGTTCGCCAAAATCTTCAAATCACTTCTGCAACAAAATCGGCCAAAACCGGACGAACGGCGGTGCAGCAATTTACAAGCTATTCGATCACCTCGTCTGCAGCGTTCAATAGGCCGATGGGCACGTTGAGGCCCAGCACCTTGGCGGTCTTGAGGTTGATCACGAGTTCAAATCTCGTTCCCTGCACGACGGGCAAATCAGCAGGTTTCTCGCCCTTGAGAATCCGTCCGGTGTAGACGCCAGCCTGACGATAGGAGTCGGGAACGCTGCCTGTGTAGCTCATCAGACCGCCAGCAACTGTAAATTCACGATTCTGGAAAATCGCAGGTATGGCGTGGCGGATCGTCAGAACAGCTAGCTCTCTGCTATGAGCATAGAAGAATGCATCGTCGACGATTATCAGCCCGTCTGCCCTCAGTTGGTGCAACGTCGGAAAGACCGTATCGAAATCGCTTTCACTGCTGGCATTCAGGACATGAAGTTGCAATCCGAACGTGCCGGCGGCTGGTTGCAGACTTCTCGAAAGGGTTTCGGTATTGAGATTGGTCGGGTTGACGAGCACAGCGATGAGCTTGGCGCTCGGGACCGCGTCATGCATCAGTTGCACGAGCTTGGGCTCGATCTCTACGCCCAAGTTGGTCGAGCCGGTCATATTGCCACCCGGGCGGCTTAGGCTCGCGACGAGACCGATCTGCACTGGATCGCCGTTCGTTTCGAAGACAATAGGGATCGTTGTCGTCGCCACCTTTGCCGCACGTGCCGCAGGCGTGGAGAAAGCAGCAATTACAGTCACCTTCCGTTGGACGAGTTCAGCCGCCATCGCCGGCAGTCGCTCGTATTGGCCGTTGGCCCAACGGGCTTCGATTGCCACGTTGCTACCCTCCACATAGCCGGCGTCACGCAGGCCTTGCTGGAATGCATTTACGTTCGGCGTCCAATCATTGGCGGTCGCGCTACCGAGCAACCCGATCACAGGCGTCGTTGTCTGCTGCGCCTGCGCCGCAAGCGGCCAAGTGGCCGCCGTACCGCCGATGAGCGATATGAATTCCCGCCGCCTCATGGGTCTCCGCCGGACGAGAGATATACCTTACCACATTGCCATCTGCGGGGCGCTGCTGTGCGTCAGCAAAATTAACTCGCCGATGGCCCCTAAGGGCCAGACTCGGACATTCCGCGTTGCAACAATCGCGGTAGCTACTCGATCACCTCGTCGGCAGTGGCAAGCAGCATTTGCGGGATGCTGAGACCAAGTGCCTTCGCGGTCTTGAGGTTGATGGCAAATTCCAGCTTGGTCGGAAACTCGACCGGCAGATCGCCGGGCTTGTCGCCCTTAAGAATCTTGTCGACGAAATAAGCCGCGCGCCGAAAATTCGCGACCAGACTCGTTCCATAACAGACGAGTTCGCCGGCGTGGACCTCTTCGGTTTGCCCGGCAATCGTCGGCAATCGCGCCGCCAGCGCCAAATCAGCGACACGTGGTGCTGCACTGAGCAGCACCGTATCGCGCGACACGATCACGGCGCCGGCCTTGTTCGTGGCAAACGCATCGAAGGCGGCCGGCAAGTCGTTGGCGCTATTGATTTCCCGATTCATCGTCTCCAGACCCTTGGCTTTGGCAGCCGCCTCGATCTCGTGCCATTCGGTGGTCGTGGCGATATTTTCCGGATTGACCAGAACGCCAATACGCGTCACGCCGGGCACCAGCTCAAGCGTGATTTCGATCAGTTTGCCCGGAAGCCCTTCGATGGAATTCATGATGCCGGTCACATTGCCGCCGGGGTGCGCGTAGCTCGTGATCATGCCGTTCCGAATAGGGTCGTTGACGACCGCTGACACGATAGGGATTGACCGCGTCACCTTGGCGGCCGCAACCGCTGCGGTAGTTACTGCCGTGACAATCAAAGCCGGATGAAGCGCCACCAACTCCTGCGCAAGGCCCGGCAGACGCGCGTAATCATTGTTGGCAAAGCGATAGGCAATGTCGAAATTCTCGCCTTCGACATACCCGAAATCGCGCATTCCGGCGAGAAATGCTGCATCGCGTGCTTTGACTGCCTCTTGCTTTCCAGCTTCGAGGTAACCGATCAGCGGGAGCTTGCTGGGGTTTTGCGCACGCGCCATGAACGGCCAACCGGCTATAGCTGCACCGATCAGAGCGATGAACTCGCGCCGCTTCATTCGATCACCTCGTCGGCGGCAACGAGCAGCTTGTCCGGCACCGTGAGCCCCAGGGCCTTGACGGTCTTCAGATTGATTACGAGCTCAAACTTGGTTGGCAGCGTGACCGGCAGGTCGGCAGGCTTCTCGCCTTTGAGGATGCGGCCGGCGTAGACGCCGACCTGTCGATACGCGTCCGTAAGGCTCCCACTATAACTCATCATACATCCGGCGGCGACGAACTCGCGCAGAGGGCAAATGGTCGGCAATGCATAGCGCGCCGCCAGCGCGACCAGTCGCTCGCGTTGACCGGTGAAGAGCGCGTTGCCAGCGATGAGCAGCGCGCCGGCCCGCTGTTGGGCGAGGGTTGCGAAAGCCGCGTCGAAATCGCGTTCGCTGCGGGCGTTCACGGTGAGAATCTGCTGCCCGAGGGCATGCGCCGCCGCTTGCGCGTCTCTTTGCTGCGACTCGACTAAATCAGTGTTCGGGTTCACAAGCAGGCCAATCAAAACTCCGCTCGGCACGACGTCGTGCAGGAACTGCAGTTGTTTCGAAAGCAGGTCGGCGCTGTTGTAGAAGGAAATGCCGGTGAGATTACCTCCAGGCCGGTTGAGACTAGACACGAGGCCGACTTTGACCGGGTCTGCGCCGGTGGCAAACACAATGGGTATCGAGTTGGTCGCCGCCTTGGCCGCGTGCGCCTCAACGTCGCCGGCGGCTATGATTAGGGCGCACCGATCGCGAATGAGATCGGCCACCAATCCCGGCAGTCGCTCTCCTTGATTCTCCGCCCAGCGGAATTCGATTGCGAGATTCTGTCCCTCGGTATAGCCGGCTTCAGTGAGGCCGCGTCGCGATGCCGCCACGAGGCCGGCCGAAGCATTGGCTGACGTGCTCCTGAGGAATCCGATCACTGGCATCGCCGGTTGCTGCGCCCACGCCGCGAGCGGCCACGCTGCCGCCGCACCACCGAGAAGCGTGATGAACTCGCGCCGTTGCATGGTCTCCCCGTCCTGCACGGGAGACAGCTTACCACATCGTCAAATGAGGGGCATTGTGCATCACAGTAAAAATGGGTCACCACTGTCCGAGTTGGGTCACTCGCTACTGAAGGGTTGGATTGCTGCCTCAGCCCGATGTCGGCTGTGCGGCCAGTAGCGACCAAGAAGTTACAGCGCCCAGATTGGTCGTGAAGGGCCAACATCGCTCGCACATCCTTATGCGGCAAAGACCCCTCGCAGAAGTCCAGCTCTTCAAGGGAGCCGAATTGACCGACCCTTATCTTTTTCGGTCACAATGAACTCAATAAAGCGGAGAGATTCCGTTTTACTGGGGTTCCAATGAGTATGAATTGTGCCTGCCGGAACGAACAGACTATCTCCGGCACGTAATATCACGGGAGGCTTTCCGTCCTCCTGCCAGACGCCTGTGCCGGATACGACACGGAAAGTAATCGCCGCCGGATGAAGGTGTCGCGGATTGATTGCTCCTGGCGCGTAGACCGTGTCCCACACGATCACCTCTTGGTCCGGCGTAGCCAGTAGCGCGGTTTTGAGTAAGGCGGTGTGTGTAATGCCGGCTTGCTCCTCGGCGAAAATCGGCGCTGATGGAGGCACGCTCAACACTGCAAGTGTCGCGAGGATGATCAGCTTTGATAGCCTGGCCACGATACGTCTCCCATGAGCTACATCATACCGGGGTTTCGTGGACTTCTCGTAAGCGAGGATGCGCCGGTATTCAATCTATCGCACAAGAATTCCCACCACAGTCTGCTGTGGGTCATTCACCACCGACGCTTTGCCGCGCCAACGCGGCCCAATGTCGGACCAAAGTATTTCAACGCCCCGGTTGATCGCGATGGGCCATAAGGCGACATGGAAGCGGACGACGGCCTGCAGTCGAAAAGTGCCATGAACCGCCTCTCGCGCCGCAACAGTTTCGTGTAATGTTGATGGAGAGCTGCCAACGGGACGTGCCGAAATCCCGGTCATTGCAATGGGCAGCAAGGCTGCGCGTGGCAATATCAACGTCGCGATCAACTTGGTCTGAAGCAAGGCGCAAAGCCAGGCCATGAAATATCTGAGAACTCGGACGATGTGTGTACCCGCGGCGTGGGAAGTGGTCTTTGCCGCGGTGCCTAATGTGCCAAGCGGATGGCGGCATCGTCGTGGCTCGTCGATCGCGCTCGAAACGGAGCATAACCATGACCTCATCCTTGATGCCTTCGCCTCGCGCACCGGTGGTTTTGCTGATGATGGTGATCATCGCCGCCGCCTGCGCGGCAGTGGTGATGTCGGTGCGCTCTGGGAAGACGCAGTCGCTTGCCGACTACATAGCGGCGATCTGCGCGGCGCCTCTTAGGTCTTCCTCCCTCGAAGAGGCGCCATATCTGTCCGAAAACGTCAGCGCGATGACGAAAATGATGATCGATATGGGCATTCGGCCGTCCGGCGACGTCGACAGAGATTTCGTGGCGATGATGGCGCCGCATCACCAGGGCGCCATCGAGATGGCGCAGGCCGAGCTCCGGTACGGACACAACGAGCGGCTCAGACGCATGGCGCAGGAGATCATCGTGACCCAGCAAGAGGAGATCGCGGCGATGCGGCTGGCGCTTGGTCAACCGTTGCCGCCGTCGGTGCCCTCGCCCGACCAGGTGTCACCCGCAGGACAAATCGACTCGGAATCCATCCGCCGTACGAACCAGGCCAAGGAGCAGTGACATGAAACGCACTTCGATTTTGACTGCCTTGCTTGCCGCGACCGCTCTCGTCAATGTTCAAAGCTCCTGGGCCGGACAAGCGCCGGGTGCTGCAAATGCTCCGGACATCGCGATCAGTCACAAAGACCGATTCTATACGTCGGATCAGTTTTCAAACACTGTTTCCGTCATCGACCCGGTGGACAATAAATTACTCGGCGTCCTTCGCCTTGGTGACACAACGCCTGCCAATCTCAGCCCGCTCTACAAGGGGCAATTGCTGGTGCATGGCATGGGCTTTTCCCCGGACCATCGCACGCTCGCGACGGTCTCCATCGGCTCCAACTCCGTGACCTTTATCGATTTAGCAACGAACGCTATCAAGCATGTCACCTATGTCGGCCGCTCGCCGCATGAAGCGTTCTTTACGCCGGACGGCAAGGAAGTATGGGTCACGGTGCGCGGCGAGGATTACGTCGCCGTGCTCGATGGCCACACGCTTGAAGAAAAGACGCGCATAAAAGTTCCGGCGGGCCCGGGCATGACGATCTTTTCGCCTGACGGCCAATACGGATATGTCTGCTCCAGTTTCAACCCCGAAACTGTCGTCATTGCCACCGCTTCGCATAAGGTGGTCGGGCATGTGACGCAGGTAAGTCCATTCTGTCCTGACATAGCCGCGACCCCTGATGGCAAACAGGTCTGGCTGACTCTTAAGGACGTCGGCAAGACAATGGTGTTCAACGCCCGGCCGCCATTCGACGTGCTTGAAGTGATCGATACCGGGCCCATCACCAATCACGTCAATATCGCCCGAAACGCCAATGGCCAATTCGCCTATGTGACGATCGGCGGATTGAATGAAGTGAAAGTGTTCAAGACCGACACGTTCGAGCAAGTGGCCGTAATTCCGACTGGGGCTCTGCCGCACGGCATCTGGCCATCAGGCGACGGCACCCGCATGTATGTCGGCCTCGAAAATGCGGATGCAGCCGCCGCCATCGACACACTGGCGAACAAAATCATCGCAACGATTCCAATCGGACAAGCGCCGCAAGGTGTCGCATATGTTCCCAACGCGGTGCCGCAGGGCGATGGCACGCAGGATCTGCAGCCGCTTGGCGTCGCCGCAAAATCGGTTCAACTGGTACTGGTCGGTCAGGACGCAAAGCCCGCAACGCAAGTCTCCTTATTCGACCAAGGCGTCGTTCAAGTTCTGCAGGCCGCCGTCACCGGATTGGCGTCCAAACAGCCTTACGTCTTGGCGCTCTCCGACGATGCCAAAGGCACCGGCCGTCTTGAGACGCTTGCCGGTTTCATGACCAACCCGGCCGGCGCAGCCATTGTCGATACGGTCGGACCGATCCGTCAGGTGATACAGGCTGACGTAAATGCACCTAAGCGCTATCTCGTCATAGCCCCCGGAACGCCGGCACAACCTGGTCAACCGGTCCAGGTACAGGCGCAGCCCTGAAGCGATCAAAAATAAGGGAATGGCATGTCGCGCTTACGCACACCGAATCGACACGGTCCTGCCGCTGCTACTGCTTTTTTGGATACGTCCGCTCCGGGTCTTGGTTGTGTAAAAACTCTCTGTCGGAGGCGTTGTCGGCTGGCGACGTCTGCGAGGTAGGGACGCTTAGTCATTTTCGCGAGTTTGGCGAGTTTTTAGTCTGAAGTTTTGCCTGATGCGGATTCCGACCGTGTTTGGGGAGCTGCAACAGCAGATGGCCGCATGGCGGCGACGCCGACTATGGCCTCATCGCCGCCATGAGCGGTTGGACACCCATGATGTTCAAGACCCGCGTGAGGTTATAGGCCAGCACGTGCAGTGCCATCTCGGTGGCGACCTTTGGCAGCGTCTTCATCAGGAAGTGGGTTGCACCCATCCTGGCCTTGATCGTTCCGAAGGGATGCAGCACCGAAGGATGATACGACGGCCGGCCGGTTGCCTCAGGATCGACCCCGCCAAACCCAAGTCATGGTGGGGACAGATGAAGACAAGATTGTCTGGGTGCGCGAGGAACTGGCGAACGGCCGCACCCCGTTCGCGACCAAACTGCAGACTTCGGCGAACCAGATTGTTCACGAGGCCATCGCGGCGCGAATTATCGCGGCGGGCGAAGCCAACGAAGCGTTCAAAGGACAATTCGCTGCAATTTCTATTGCTTCGGCAGGCCCAGTTCTTCGATCGCTTTGCCCCAGCGATGATATTCCTCGGCGTGAAACGCCGCGAATTGCGACCCGACAAGAGTACCGACGTCTGCTCCCAGCGCCACGATCTTCTGGCTCACGTTCGGTGAAGCGAGTGCGCGTTTGATCTCGCTTTCCAGCCGCTGCACGACGTCGGGCCCCGTAGTCGCCGGAACATAAGCGCCGGTCCAGTTCAAGCCGGGGAAATTCATTAGCCCGAGCTCGATCAGCGTTGGCACGTCGGGCAACCGGGCATGGCGCTTTGTGCCCGTAACGGCAAGCGCCTTGAGCCTGTTGGCGTCAACATAGGGCAGCGCGTTGGTCACCTGATCCAGCATAACCGTCAGCCGGCCGGCGAGGAGATCGGCATAAGCTTCGCCGTTGGTGCGGTATGTAACCGCATTCATCTGGACCTGATTCTGCTTCGCGAGGAGCGACGTCAAGATATGCGGCATCGACCCGGTGCCGTAACTGCTGAAGCTGACTGTTCCCGGATGGTCCCGGCAGTGAGCAATAAAATCCCTGGCCGAATCGATCGGCGTCGCCTGCGGATTGACCAGCAGCACCAGGGGATTTGACGCGATCAGCGCCAGCGGAATGACGTCGCGTAAGGTGTCGAATGGCACCTCGGCGACCATGTTGGTGGTGATCGTCATGGTCGAGCCGAGAGCGAACAGCACGGTATAGCCGTCCGGCGCGGCGGTTGCACCCGCCGTCGCGCCGATCAAGCCAGCACCGCCCAATTTATTCTCGACGAACACCGGCTGTCCAATGGTCGTGCCAACTTGATCAGCCAACAATCGCACGAGTACGTCGCCGCCAGGTGATAGCATCGTAAGAAAACGGATCGGGCGGTTCGGATAGTCGCTGCTCAACGCTGCCCGTACAAAAAGCGGCAATGCCGAGGCTAGGAGCAAATGCCTACGCCCGATCACGGCAGAGCGGCTGCGCAAAACTGACATGCGACTTCTCTGTTGTGTTTCGGTTCAGGCTCGCGCGGGCATGGCCGCCGTCGTCGGTATCGCGGTGCGATCCCAACCCGCCTCCTTGACCGCAAGGGTGTCCATGTATTCCCGAAGCGAAAAAATCTTGCCGTCCCTAACCTGGAACAGGCCGAAGAACGTATTCACGTAGTCCTTGCCATCGACGACCTTCCGCCGCGAGAGCCATTCGGCGGCAACGAATTCGCCCTCGGCGATCACTTTGCCGATGTCGAGGCTCTTACTGCCCTGTACGGTGCGAGCATGGCCGCGCCGAAAGCGCCTCACCATGATCTCTTCGCGGCCACGCAACTCACCGGACATCGGCAGGTTGCCCAGAATCCAGAAGCGTGCGTCCTCCGCGAACATCATGCCAGCCGCCTCGGTATCTTCCGGCGTTGCGCTGCGCATGAAATCGAGGAATTTAATCACGACCTCTTTGGGACTTAGTTTTCTATCGTCTCCGCTGCTCGCCATTGCACCGCCTCAAATCTGTTCGGTGGGTAACATGCGATCGGGTGGGAAAGCATAGCGGGAATTCGGACGCTTGTAGAACTCCACGGCGTTGCCCACCTCGACCAGCGACTGCGTGAGATAGAAAAGGTGCTTTTCCGGTTTCGGCATAGTTTCCAGATCGAACTGGTCGAGGTGATCGAGCGCGATCTCGACGCGGTTGACCATCGCATCATAGAACGAACGGATCGCTTCGATGCTGCTTGCGCACCGCTTTTTCATGCGCTCCAACTCGCGGGGTAGCGCCCAGTCCGCGAACCTTTCGAGATCCTCGAAACCCGCCGGCAGCAAGGGCTCTGTGCCGTTATTCATCTTCATGTCCTCGTTCGCTATTCCGCCGCCGCGCTCATTTCGAACCGCTCGGTATAGTCCGCCACCACTTTGTTGAAGTGGTGGATCGCGATCTCTTCGTCCTGAAGCACCCATTGTTTGATGAAGCCGCCGGCGAGCGCCATCTGCGAGCGTTCCGATGCGTTGCCATCTTCCGAGAGGTTATCGCGGCTGGTGTAGCGGCTGTAATCCTGGAAGAAGGCTTCACTCGCGCTCGACGGCTTGGCGTAATACATCCTCACGTCCCACTGCACTTTATCGACCGAGATCGGCCAGAACTGGTGCCGGAACCAGCTTCCGCGCACCAGATTGAGCTGGAAATTCGGGAAAATATTGCGGATGAAATAGGTGCTGTTGAGTTGCTGAAAATTGGCCGGAGATTTCGGAGCTCCGTTGCTGCCGGCCTTGGCGCTGGCCTCACGCAGGACTTTCTCATGCCGCGCATACGCGATGGCGCCGAGCTTTGTCGGCTTCACTTCCGGGTTGGCGTAGAATGAGAACATCCGGTGCTTACCTAGTAGCTTGATGAAGTGGGTGTGGCAGTACGGATTTTCCTTAGAGGTCAGCCGGCTGTAGGAGCGCTCATGCAGCGCCTGAGCGTGATAGGCCTCAAGAAAGCCCGACATGAGGACTTTCCAGTTGCAGTTGATTACCGCAGTATATTCGTGGCACTGCGTGCTTTCGTGAAAAGGAAAGCCCTCGACGTCTTCGACGATCTCACCCAGATATTCGCGTAGGCTCTCGCGCGGATTGGGATCGAGGTGAATGAAGATGAACCCCTCCCAGGCATCCGTGATGACCGGCGTGAGACCAAGCTTGTCCTTGTCGAGATTGTAGAAATTGGCTTCGTCAGGGACGTATTTGAGCTTGCCGTCGAGGCTGTAGGTGAAACCGTGATACGGACAGTCGAAGGCCGCAGTCGAGCCGCCGCTGCCGCTCTTGTTGAAGCATAGTTGCGAGCCGCGATGCGGACAGACGTTGTGGAACGCACGAATGACGCCGTCACGGGCACGCACCACTATCAGTGACACGTTGTTGGACGGAATTTCCTTGATGAAGTAATCCCCAGGTTTGGCTATCTCTTCCGCCCGACCGACCATGATCCAAACATTCGGCCAAAGCAATTTGCGCTCGAGTTCGAACTGATGTTCGGACACGAACACGTCGGTCGAGATAACGCCAGGCGGGCCGAGCTCGGGGTGTTTAGCATACCAGCGTTTCGTCATCCGAAACGATTCGTGTTCGCTCTCGGTGGTGGTCATGAAAAAACCTCTCGCGCAGAATAACTAAAGCCTATCACTAGAAGCCACTAGAAGGCCATCCGCCGCACGTTGGGCAGCGCATGAAATGCTCGGCCTCGTTCGATGGTTTCCCGTCGATCCTCCCGCCGATGAACTTGCCGCGCGGGATGTCACTCATCGGGTCTGGCCTCGGCGGCGACCTTCGGGACGGGAAACGGCGCAAAGCCGATCTGCTCGCCCGCCCAGCTCGGATGCTTCAACGTCGTGCCCTTGGTGCCACAGGCGGTGCAGCGGGCCGACCGGCGGAGCATATCGCTCGATGTAGCGGCGCCCCACCGGATAATCAGCGGCACAATTGCCATCGGGGCATGGTGCTGGCAGCGTTCGCACCAAACCCAACACCATGAGCATGACCGGCGCAGCTCATTAAGATTGGGTCGGCGGCCCGGATTGCTGCGCCGCGCGCGGCTCACGCTCGACGCCATCCACTAGGCGGCCGCCGGTAGCGTACAAATCGACGCGATAGTGGGTCCGGCACGGGGGACGGCGGGGAATCAATAATAGCCCTCAGCCGTGGGAGCGTGTCGCGGCGCATTGGAAAACTATCGAGAATGTTGCCGCCGCTGATCAGCTCGACGACGAGCTTAGACTTTTTATCGCCGGCCGGGTGCTGGCACGCGATGCGCGCGGCGTCGAAATGCAGCCGCGCGAGTTCGGGACTTGGCAGAGGAAAACTGCGAACCTTAACCGCCTCGCCGCTTTGATCATCAGTGGAAAAGACATGGATGCCCAGCCGGGGTCGGCCTGTAACGGCGATATGGGTTGTTTGCAGCCATGGCGAAATTTGATGCCAGCGTCGCGCCGAAAGCCAGCCGCTAGGGATTGGGGCGATTGAGTTCAGCCGCCACTATCTTCGATCGACCAGGGCGGCGGGAAGCGGCAGCCCGGGTTGCTTTAAAATTGTGCCGCTCGCCGCGTAGTCCGTGAAACCTGGTTTGCCCGGTAAGAATACAGCCGCAGATTACGAACGCGACCGCGGCCGCCATTAATACCCAAAGGGCTGCGTCGATTTCCGTGTCGTTCTCCCGATGCGCCCCTGCTAAATCAGCCACGGTTCGCTGCATGCGTTTCAGTACCACAACGTCGCAGCCGCGATCTGCGACTCGGGTGGCGGGAAGGGGCGGGGCATCAGTGTCGCGCCATCGCAGTATCGAGAGCCTTCCTACCAAGGTCTGTAATGACGTAGCGGGGCGACGCCCCTTCGATCACCCGACGCTCGACATAGGCCGCCTTTATCAGTCGTGCGAGCAACAGCGGCGCTTGAGGAACAGGGCGACCGCGCTCTCCGGCCGCCCTCAACTCCTTCAAAAGTCTGATTTCGTCTTCAGTTAAGCTGAAAGTCATTGGCCCGGAACTTATCCAATTCGGCGGGGCGCTGCTTCGATCGACCGGGGCGCCGGCCCTTGCACTCAATTTTTTTCTTGGGGTACAGTGATACTGCGGCGTCCCCATTCCTTAAGCCGATGAGCAATTACAGCAATTATTACGTTAGCGTCAGATCCGTCGGAATCACCTGGGAATGGCAAATCCTCAGGCGGTCTAAACCGATGGGCATCAAACTCGATGGCGGCGGCTATAAGTCCGAGGCTGACGCGAGGAGTGCAGGCAGTAAGGCTTTAAACGAGCTAATGACTGGCCTAGAAAAAAAGACGGCAAATGACACCGAAGCTTACAAAGCGTCTTAGGCCCTATGCACCCAACGACATTGCCTGTCGAATGCGGCAGCGAGATCAACTCCGCCGTGCCCGTCGCTTAATCAAGCTGCTAACAACAAAGGCATCCATCTGTCATAAACTCATGATATTTGGAGCGGGTTTCCTTGGGAATTGAACCTCCAAGAGTCCCGCCGCTACGTCGCGGCGGGATTTTTGTCATCACAACTCGATTTGATCGCGATTCGCTCAAAGGCCGGTGAAACCAAAGCTTGGCGTGTCGCAGCGTCGGGGTTGGGTAGTGGGCTCCTTTGAATAAGGCAAACCCGAATAGGGCTTGCGGCTGTCGCCGGGCAGGGCATATTCCGCTTCATGGCCGACATCCGCGAAGCTGGTTGTGAAATAAAGGTTTACGGGGGCTGGCAGCCGATTACGCTCGACGAAGCCCTGCGACTAGCTCCCAGTCGCATAAAGCGATGTGCCATCTGCCACGGGCAGGTTCGGGTACACACCGGCTCGGACGGGATGGTCGCCCATTTCGAACATTTCAAATTACATCCGGGCTGCTATTTAGAGGACGCCTTCGACGGAAACCCAAGACCGCATCGCAAGGCGCTAACATGAGCAAGCCCCCAAACGCCTTAGGGACTTTTCCCAAGCTGCCAGGTGATCGACGTGGCTACGCGGCGTTTGATGCCCGGAGAGCGGCAACGAGGGTGTTCCGAAAACCCCATACGCGGTCGCCATGAAAAACACCCTATATTCAACAGCCGGCGATCGCGCATCAATTCATGTCCGCCATTTTGAGAGTATGGCGACGATCAAGTCCTACCGGTGCGTCAAAAACTCAAATAGACCGCACCTCTTACACCGATAGGTATGTGTTTCGCGCTCCGCGATGACACCCAGCTCAGGCCCTACAATTATCATCTGCACGCCGCATGCGAAACAGACAGGAGCAATCGGAGCCTTCGGCGGCGATTCGGCCATGCAGCCACTAACGCCTATTGCACAGCCGCACCAAGGATTCATTTCTGATCCGGGCCCCTATTGAACCCATCGCCTTATCCTGTGTTGTGTCATTTGATGGGCAGAAGGGGTGGGCTGGAGTGAGCAGGGTCGAAGAGTTTCAAGCCAACGCTGCGGAGTGCGATAAGTTAGCCGACAAGGGCAAAGACCCGGAAGCCAAACGGGATGAGCCAGACTTTTGACGAGGCCGAGCACGATCGGATCGGTCGTCGAGACGAACACGACCGGGATCACGCGGTCGGATTTCCGCAAGGCAATTATACTCGGCGGAGCGTTCGCCAGGATTGCGTCGGGTGCCAGCGCAACGAGCTCAGCAGCCAGCGCCTAGAGATCATCCGCGTCCCAGCGGTAGTCGAGATGAATGTTATGCCCTTCTACCCAGCTTAACGATGCAAGCGTTTGCCGAAAGGCCGTCGCGCGTGCTTGCGCTTCGGGTTCTGTCTCGGGCAGGAGCATCATAATGCCAACTCGCTTCGTCGCGGTCTGCGCACGAGCAGCGAGCGGCCACGTGGCCGCGGCGCCTGCGGCAAGCGCGATGAACTCACGCCGTCTCATTCGATCACCTCGTCGGCGCGAGCAGATAGCATAGGCGAAAATTCGAGCCCGAGAGCTTTCGCTGTCTTGAGGTTAATGACGAATTGAAAGTTGGTCGGCTGCACCACCGGCAGGTTACCGGGCTGCTCGCCATTAAGGATGCGGCCGACATAGTTGCCAAGTTGGCGATAGGCCTCCGCCAGCACCGTTCCATAGCTCATCAAGCCGCCCTCAACGGCCATATCACGCCATTCATAAATCGCGGGGAATCCGATGCTGCGCGGTCAATGCGATCAGGCGAGCGCGCCGGCTGTTAAAGAACGGATCGGCACCGACCAGCAAACCTTCGACTTTCCGCTCCGCTATTCCGGCGAAAACGCTCTCAATTTCGCTTTCGGTGCTGGCGTTGAGAACGATGAGTTCGACGCCAAGGCGTGGCGCAGCTTTTCGCACATCGTCCAACTGGAAGTGCAGGGCCGCGTTGGTCGGATTGAATAGCGCGGCGAAGATTTTCGCCTCAGGCACCGCCTCATGCAACAGGCTGAGACGCTTGGATTCCATTTGCTGGGCGAACAGCGTCACGCCGGTGACGTTACCCCCTGGCTGGTTGAGGTTGGCGACGAGGCCCTCCTGGACAGGATCACCGCCCGCGACCATCACGATAGGAATCTGCGAGGTTATCGCTTTTGCGGCCAGCGCCGAAGCTTCGCCGCCCATGGTGGCGATCACCGCCACCTGTCGAGCTATGAGATCGGCTGCCATCGCCGGCAGTCGATCGTACTGTCCGTCAGCCCAACGGTATTCGATCCCAATGTTGCGGTGTTCCACGTAACCGGTCTCGCCCAGTGCTTCGCGAAAGACCGCAAGATTGGATACCGATCCCCCGGGGGATACGCCGCTCAGCCAACCGATCACCGGTATCGGCTGCTGCGCGCGCGCCGAGAGCGGCCAACCCGCCGCAGCTCCGCCCAAAATCGTGAAAAACTCCCGTCGTCTCATGCCCGCCCCCGTTCAAGGGGACGCATCGTAACGGGTCGAACCCGCAACTTGGAAGGGGGCTTTGACGTCCGGCGTGCGCCAGTTTCGGCCGTAGGCACCCGCAGCAATTTTCCGAGGTGATCGAGTAATAGTCACGCAGTCGATTTTGGCTGCTGCGCTGCACATTCCACTTCCGCAACGGGTCACTTTCTGCCGCGCACCGTGAAGCGCCGTCGCGGCCGGTCTTCCGCCAAAGCTGCCGCGCTCGCGTCGAGCGTAGCGGCTGTTTCGCCGTCGCCGGGCGTAAGCAAATGCAGCGACAGCATACTATTCGATCACCTCGTCGGCGCGGCCGAGCAGCGGAAGCGGCACAGTGATACCAAGCGCCTTGGCGGTTTTGAGGTTGATGAACAATTCCACCTTTGCGGACTGGACGACCGGTAAGTCGGCCGGCGTCTCGCCTTTGACTATCCGGCCGGTATAGACGCCAGCTTGCCGATAAGCATCGGTCAGGCTAGCTCCGTAGCTCATCAAGCCGCCGGCCGCTGTGAACTCCCGAAGATTGAAAATCGAGGGCACCGCGTCACGTAGCGTCCGTGCAGCGAGTTCTTCGCTTCGGCTATTGAAGAACGAATCGTTGCCGATCAGAAGCGCACCGGCACGCGTTTGCATCACGGCCGCGAACGCCGCGTCGATGTCGCTGTCGGTACCGGCAGTCAGGATATGTAGTTGTAGCCCGAGAGTTTGCGCCGCGGCCCGCACTTCTCTCATTTCTGCTTCGGTCTGCTGGGGGTTCGTCGGGTTGACGAGCACGGCAATGACAGTGGTTGTGGGTGCCAACTCGTGCAGCAGTTCCAGCCGCTTCGGTAAAATCTCCACGCTCAATACGGTCACGCCCGTGAGATTGCCGCCGGGCCGATTGAGGCTGGCGACAAGGCCAATCCTGACCGGGTCGCCGCCAGTGACGAACACGACCGGAGTGGTCGCGGTAGCCGCCTTGGCTGCCAATACCGCCTGCGTGCTGCCGATCGTGGCAATAACGCTCACCTGACGATGAACCAAATCGGCTGCGAGCGTTGGTAGCCGATCATACTGATTCTCCGCCCAGCGATATTCGATCTCGACGTTTCGGCCCTCGACGTAGCCGCTTTCGCTTAGCCCTTGGCGAAAAGCGCGCACACGGCTCGCAGACAGGTCAAGCGTTTCGCTGCTGAGAACCCCGACCACCGGCATGACCCGTTGCTGCGCTCGCGCGGTGAGCGGCCATGCAGCCGCAGCGCCGCCGAGAAGCGTAACGAACTCGCGTCGCTTCATGTGCATCGTCCTCAGGCCGAGGATTGCACCCTAGCATATCGTTGCGCGCGACCGGTGTTGTGCATCACAGCGAAATACGCCGCCCCATGTCGCATAATACAGAGTCGTTCGCGTCAATTTCGACGCTTCGTACTGATGTCGGCTATTACCCGTTCGCGACCAAACTGCGGACTTTCCCAAAACGACGCTAACGGCGCAACAGGCGACATAGACATATCCGGAGATTTGCTCCTAATTTTTGCACGGGCCAACCAACTGAAATTGTTTGACCGAGGTTCTGGTGCATAATTCTTGAGATTTGCACACACACGGAACCGCACTATACGCTGTCTCGACTATCCGTTGATCCGTTCTGGTAGAACCGCAGGACAAAATGCTATTATTTATGATGCGATGCCCTCCGACAAACTTCCCCTTCTGAGTTTCTCAAACCCAGCCGCCTTCAGGCGTTGGTTGGCAGCCCAGCCCCTCAACTCTCAGGGTGCTTGGATTAAGTTCGCCAAAAAAGGCGCGGCAAAGGCAACACTTACCAAGTCGGACGCCATTGATCTTGCTCTTGCGCATGGCTGGATCGATGGGCAGTTGGGCAGTGTGGATGAGTTTTATTTCAAGACGCGTTTCACGCCACGAAAGCCAAAGAGCGCGTGGTCGAAAATAAACTGCGAGCGCGTCAAGAAACTGATCGAACTAGGCCAAATGACACAACGAGGGCTGGCGCAGGTTGACGCGGCAAAGGCGGACGGGCGATGGGAGGCCGCCTACCCGTCACAAAGCACGGCCACCCCCCACGCTGACTTGCAGGCCGCATTGGATGGTGACCCTGCGCTCGTAGGTTGTTTGACACTTTGGACTCTGCAAATCGCTACGCCATTATCTATCGGGTGCATCAAGCCAAGACCGCAGAAAAACGAGAAGCGAAAATCGCTGAACTCATGGCAATGCTTCGGCGCGGCGAAACGATCCATCCTCGCCGCGTCGCACGTGGCTCAAGTTCGTGATTGTTCGGGTCGCGTCGCCCGCGAGGCGGTTTGGGTCACGAACTGCCGCGCGAGTGAAACGCTGTCGTGGCAGCCATTCCCCGATGCTGTTGAAAAAAGCTTTTCGGGGGATCGAACGAACTTTTTCAGAGGCTCCGGTGCGGTAGTCCGAAAATGATGTGGGGGGACAAATAACCAACCCGATTTCCAACCAGCAGCCTTCGCAAGTTCACCGTGATGCTATGGATTACGAAAAACCGCCTTCGACGGGCGCGCAGGCAAAAATTTCGATTGGTTCATTTTTCCCTTTTTCAACAGCATCCCCCGATAACTGCCGCGCCGGCACGCGGCCGTTGTGTTCGAGAACAGTCACGAACCGGGTAATCTCATATCAGCGGCGCGATCAGTATAGCCACAAAGGCGGCACCCAAGAGTCCCAGCCCGGTAGCCGCAAACAGCATGAACTTTTCGGCTACTGGTAGCCGAAGCTCGATGTGCTGGATTTCGCCAATCTCAAAGTCCTGGCTGCTCATGATTACGCTCTACAAATGCGGCCAATTCCGCATTGGTGCCGAACAGGTTTGTGGAATTTGAATTGGCCCGCCCCTGAATTCAAAAATGGGCACTCGGCTCCTGGAGGGGGAGGACTATGTGAAGCGCCAGCGGAAGCGCCTTGTGACCCCCTATCAGGTTCAACCTAAAGGCTTTCGCATTTTAGGTAGACGTGGCGATGTCTCTCGAAGCGTCACTCAGGATCGCCTTAAGTTCCGGAATGCAAGATCCGCAATTCGTTCCGGCCCGCAAATTAGCGCCGATTTCAGCGATACTGGTTAGTCGCCGGCTCGCAATCACATTGTGCAGAGTATTCAAGCCGACGCCAAAGCAGGCGCAGATTGTGCGGCCGGCTGGACTTTGCGCGGCGGGGCCGGCGGCGCCGACGAGGACATAGGAGCGCATATTGGGCTCGATGCGCGTGCCCAACACCGCTGCCAAAGTGTCGCGCGAAGGAAGCGCAGACTGCTTTTCGGCAATGAACAGGCAGGCGTCCAGACGCCGTCCGACCATGCTGGCATAGCGGAACGTGCCACGCGCGGGGTCGGCATAGATCACCAGTTCCGCCGCCGGCGGCGCATCGAGCAGCGCCGTAATCCATAACTCGGTGCCGCGGTCGCTTGGCAACGGCTCCCAGCCAATGAGCGTGAATGCGTGTCCCCGTTCCATCGGGATGCGCGCCCAGTAATAAGGACCGTGCGGGACATGCTCGGAGCCGCGAAGTAGTAGGCCATGCCACTGCGATGCTACCGCAGTCACACGGACCGGTGTCGCTTTCAATTCGGGCTGGCCGGAAACGGGATCGGTCGCTGCGCCAACGATGGCGTCGATCGGCCCTGCGGAGGTGAACTGATCGGTCCAGTGAATCGGGGCGAAGACTTCGCCTTGGCGCAGATCGCTGGACAGACGCACCGGCATCGTGCTCGCGCCATGCGGGCTTTCGATCCGGGCAAGACCACCGTTACATAAATGCAGCCGCCCGGCATCGGCGGGATGAATGTCAAGCACCGGCTCGGACTGATGCGCCATGAGCCGCGGCAATCTCCCGGTCCGCGTCATGGTGTGCCACTGATCGCGTACGCGTCCGGTATTGAGGACGAAGGGCCACTGATCATCGGCTAGCACGGCCGGCGGCCGGTACGGCGTCGGCACGAAGCGCGCGCGGCCATCCGGGGTGGTAAAGCCCTTACCGTCCCCGAATAGCCGCTTGGCACTTGGCCACGGCTCCGGCGTGCCTCTCGGCAACGGCCAGCAGATTGGCGGCATTCGGTCGTAGTCTTCGTCGCTTATTTCGGAAAGCGCACCGATATTGAAGATACGACGCCACGGCTGTTCGTTCTCAAAGGCCGACAGCGCAGCGTGCTCCCGGAAAATCTCGGCCGGGCTGCGAAAGGCGAACGCCTTTCGCGAACCCATGCGCCGCGCCACCTCGGTCAACATCCACCAATCCGGCCGCGCTTCGCCCGGCGGCGGCCGGAACGCGCGCTGCCGGGAGATACATCGTTCCGAATTGGTGACCGTGCCGTCCTTCTCGCCCCACGCCGCCGCCGGCAGAACGATGTCGGCAAAGCACGTCGTATCGGTCGGCCAGCAGTCGCTGACGACGACAAACGGGCAGGCGCCGAGCGCCGAACGCACGCGTTGGGCGCGCGGCATGCTGGCGGCCGGATTGGTATTGAGAATCCACAGCGCCTTGATCTTACCGTCGAGTGCCGCATCGAACAGGTCGACCGCCTTGAGACCGGGCCGTGTCGCCATTCGAGAGGCGTTCCAGAAGCGGCGTACGCGATCGACATCGGCCGGGTCGGCGAAGCTCATATGCGCTGCGAGCTGGTTGGCAAGGCCCCCGACCTCGCGGCCGCCCATCGCATTCGGTTGGCCGGTCAAGGAAAAAGGCCCCATGCCGGGCCGCCCGAGGCGGCCGGTCGCGAGATGGCAATTGATGATCGCGTTGACCTTGTCGGTCCCGGATGAGGACTGGTTGGTACCCTGAGAATACAACGTCACAGTGCGCTCGGTGCGGGCAAACCAATCGTAGAAGCGGTCTAGATCGGTTGCCGGTACATCCGCGATTTCAGCGGCATCGGCGACTGACGGCGCCGATTTCCGTGCGGCCTCGGTCGCAGCGGCGAAATCCGATGCGAATTCCTCCGTCCACGCTTTGTCGCAAGCTCCGCTTGCCGCGAGATGCACCAGCAGTCCTGCGAACACCGCCACGTCGGTCCCAGAGCGTATCGCTAGGTGAATGTCGGCGATGTCGCAGGTCGCGGTATGACGCGGATCGATCGCCACGACCTTGGTCCCGCGCTTTTCCCGGGCAGCGACGAGGCGCTGATAGAGGACCGGATGGCACCAAGCGGTGTTGCTGCCGACAAGAATAACGAGATCGGCAGCTTCGATATCGTCGTAACAGCCGGGCACGATGTCCTCGCCGAAGGCCCGCACGTGACCGGCAACAGACGAGGCCATGCAAAGGCGCGAATTGGTATCGATATTGGCGCTGCCGATGAAGCCTTTCATCAGCTTGTTGGCGACGTAATAATCCTCCGTCAGGAACTGGCCGGACACGTAAAGCGCCACCGCGTCGGGCCCATGATCGGCCACGGTCCGCGCAAAGCCGGTCGCGACGCGATCGAGCGCATCGTCCCAGCTCGCATTGCGGCCGCCGATCTGGGGGTAAAGTAATCTTCCGTCGTTGGCGAGCGTGTCGCCGAGCGCTGCGCCCTTCGAGCAGAGCCGGCCGTAATTGGCGGGATGATCCGCGTCTCCGGAAAGAGTCCCGTCGGCCGCGACGTTCAATCCGCAACCGACGCCGCAATAGGGACAAGTGGTGCGGATTACGCTGCCTTCCATCGCAACCCCGCAGTCGCCGCGGCGGCATCGGCCTTTGCCGCAACGTCGGCTTGTGACGGCGTGTCGCCGGCCTGCTCGGCGAAGTCACGGCCGAAGACAATCTGATCGCGAAACGCGGAAACGTCGACCTTGTCGCGCATTAATTGCACGTACCATGGGCCGTCAGCCACGCTGCCATAGAGAACGCTGCCGACGACCCTGTTGTCGCGCAAGATGACCTTCTTGTAGAGGCCGCACTTGGCATCGTGCAGCGTGATCTCCTCATCGGCATCGTCGGCCGCGGCGAGCACTCCGGCGGAGAAGACGTCAATGCCGGTTATCTTCAGACTGGTGAAGACGGGCGGCGGGACGTAGACCGCGGCCGCGTCGCCAGCGAGCCGCGCGCCGCACGCCTTTGCCTGATCCCAAATCGGCGCGACCAGCCCGAATACCTGGCCGTTATGTTCGATACATTCACCGACCGCGTAAATATCCGGATCGCTTGTCGCCATATCGTCACCGACCAGGATGCCGCGATTGACGTCGAGCCTGGCTTCGCGCGCAAGATCGACATTCGGCCGGATGCCGACCGCCAGCACGACGAAATCGGCTGGAATCGTGCGGCCATCGGCGAGCAAGACACCCTCGGCCCGTTCAGTACCGAGAATCTGCTCGGTTTGGCTGTTGGTGAAGAAGGCTATCCCGCGGGCATCGAGGTCGCGATGCAGCAGCGTAGCGGCCGCCGCGTCGAGCTGGCGCTCCATCAGCGTCGGCATCAAATGCACCAGCGCGACCGACATCCCGCGGCGCTTCAAGCCCCAAGCCGCTTCGAGGCCGAGAAGACCGCCGCCGATGACTACTGCGCGCCGTTCAGTCCTTGCAGCGCCGATCATCGCCTCAACATCGGCGATGTCGCGAAAGGCACGCACGTCGCGTAGCCCGAGGCCCGGAATTGGCGGCGCCATTGGTTTCGACCCGGTGGCCAGCAGCAATTTGTCGTAGCGCAAGACCGTCCCGTCGGCGAGGGCGACGTTACGCCCGGCGCGATCGACTGCCGTCGCACGGTTTCCGGCAATCAAACGAATCTTGTACTCGTCGTACCAGCTTTGCGGATTGATGACGATTTCGTCGATTGTCTTGTCGCCCGCCAATACAGACGACAGCAGGATGCGGTTATAGTTCGTGTAGACTTCTGCGCCTACGACGGTGATGTCGTAGCGGTCGGGAGCCCGAGACAAGAGCTCCTCGACCGTGCGCATTCCCGCCATTCCGTTTCCAACGACCACAAGCTGTGCGCGCCGGCGGCCGCTCACGGGTGTCTCACACACGCGCGTGCGCGAGACTCGTTGCGGTTGACGAAGCGGAACTTTTGCGCAGGTAGTACCACCAAGTCAGCGCCAGGCAGGTCGCGTAGAATGCCAGGTAGATCTCCAGCGCGAGATGCGGGCCGCCAGTGGCGGCAATCGAAGCTCCGAAACCGCGCGGGATCAGATAGCCGCCGCAAGCGCCAATGGCGCTAACAAATCCGAGCGCAGCCGCGCTCTCAATTCTGGCTGCCTTCACGGCGAGAACTCGGCCCGATTCGCCCGAACCCTTCGCCTCCTGGAGTTTCTCTTCGCGAAAAATCGACGGGATCATACGAAAGGTCGAGCCGTTGCCGACCCCGGTCGTGACGAAAAGGATCAGAAACATCGTGAAGAATCCGGCAAAGTCCTTGATCCCCACGAAATACATGACACCGATTGTCGCGGCGCCCATGACGATGAAATTCCAGAACGTCACGATCGCGCCGCCAACTTTGTCGGCGAGCAAGCCGCCAAGCGGACGCGCGAGTGAGCCCACGAGCGGTCCGAGGAACGCGACTGCCACCGTAACCGCCGGAAATTGGGTTTTGATCAGAAGCGGAAAAGCAGCCGAGTAACCGATGAAAGAGCCGAACGTCCCGATATAGATGTACGACATGATCCAAGTATGCTTGCGCCCGACGATGGCGAGTTGGTCTTTGAACGTCGAACGCGCCGAAGTTAGGTTGTTCATAAAGAAAATGGCGCCGAACAGAGCGATGACGAGCGGTACCACCCACATCAGTCCGGCATTCTGAAGATAGATGCCGCCGACCGGCGCGGCTTGATAGAGGTTAATGATGCCGAGCCCCATCAAAATTGGCGCGAGCAATTGAACGCTGCTGACGCCGATATTGCCGCCGGCCGCATTCAAGCCTAGCGCCCAGCCCTTCATGCGGTCCGGGTAGAAGAACGAAATATTGGCCATGCTCGAGGCGAAATTGCCGCCGCCGAGACCTGCCGTTGCGGACACCAGCAGCATCTCCCAGAACGGAGTGTCGGGCTGCGTTACGAAGTAAGCGAGTGCGATTACCGGAATGAACAGTACCGATGCACTGAAGATCGTCCAGTTCCTGCCGCCGAACGTCGCTACCGCAAATGTATAGGGGAATCGCATGAGCGAGCCGATCAATCCGGGCAGCGCGACGAGCTGAAACAGTTGATCGGTGGTGAAGTGAAAGCCGGCCTGCGGCAGCTTGGTTGCGACGATGCTCCAGATCAGCCAGATCGAAAACCCGAGATGCTCGGCCACGATCGACCAGATGAGATTGCGTCGGGCAATGACCTTCCCTTTGGATTCCCAAAACTCCTTATCCTCAGGATTCCATTCCGAAATCCAGGTCGTATCGGGCTTGCTCATGGACGTGCTCCTGTCCGGCCGGGGTAGATTCCCTCCATTGGGTTACCTCCCGACGTGCTCATAGCGAGCAAAGCCTGTGCCACGATTATGTCACTGAAAAATCGTCGATTTTAGCCCTCGTGGTGTATCAGCTGCGCCGTTAAGAGGCGCTGCGGCCTAAATTTGTGCAGCGCAATATTTCCGCCCAGCGGAGATAAGATAATCAGCAAATCATGGCCTGCGGCTAACGCCCAAAATCTGCAAATCTCTCGGTTCAGCAGCCCGAAAATTCGAACTGGTCATCAAGCTCAAGACCGCGAAGACGCTCGACCTCACTGTACCGCCGGGCGTCTTCTCTATTGCCGATAAGATGATCGAGTAGACTTTTTGCACGGCGGCAATCTACGATGGCGAAGTGACGTCATGGGTTACAAACTGCCGCGCCGACAATAAGCAAGCGCGGCAGCAACACCATCGATAACGGCCACGAAGGCAGCAGGCTGCGTGGCACATACGGGCCACAACCGGAGTGCCATTGGGGCGGATTGCGCAGATTCCATCGCAAAGCGGCTTGCGCGAAGGTCGCGCCCGTTGTGCTTGCGGCGTTGGCGTATCATCCCGGTAAGTTGTGCGGCTTTTGCGCTCTTCGTAAGGTGACGGCGGGTAACGGGAGACTCCATGGCGATGGCGCCGATCCGGTCGGCAATTGCGATAGCCGCGCTGTTCGCGGCGTGTCTGGGCGCCGTCGCGCAAGAGCCGGCTTATCCCGATCGGCCGATCACCATGATCGTCACATTCGCGGCGGGTGGTTCATCCGACCTGCTCGCCCGCACGGTCGCCGAAGCCATGTCGCGCGGCCTTGGCCAGCAAGTGGCCGTGGTCAATAAGCCCGGTGCCGGCGGCCACACCGGCGCCGAATTTGTTGCCCATGCCACGCCAGACGGTTACACTATTTTGTTCGGCACCAACGGGACCCTCGGCATCGGGCCGGCGCTTTACAAGAACCTCCGCTACGACCCGGCGCACGATCTCGTCCCGGTCGGATTGCTGCATAAGCTGCCGCTGTTGTTGATCGTCAATCCCGCAGTCCCTGCGCAAAATCTCAAAGGTCTGATCGCTTACGCGCGCGGCAATCCCGGCAAGCTGAGCTTTGCCTCGGCGGGCGTCGGCTCGGTGTCACACCTTGCCGGCGAGCTTTTCAAGGAAGATGCAGCAATCGACATTCTCCACGTGCCCTATAAGGGCGGCGGCGAGGCAGCGAAGGATTTGCTGTCCGGGCAGGTGTCGATGATGCTCGAGACGATCCCGAACGCGCTGCCGTTGGCCAGCAACGGCCAGATGCGCGCCGTCGGTGTGACGACGGAAGTGCGTTCGGCGGCGGCGCCGGCAATTCCGACGTTGGCCGAATCCGGCTTGCCGGGCTTTGACGTGAGCGCCTGGACCGGATTGTTCGCTCCAGCGGGTACGCCGCCTGCCATCATCGATCGCCTCAACGCCGAGACCCGCAGGATTGCGGACGACAAACCCTATCGGGCGACAATCGCACGCATGGCGACGGAGGTCGCCAGTTCAAGTCCGCAGGAATTTGCTACATTTGTACGCGACGACATCGCCAGGTGGAGCAAAGTCATCGACAGCGCCGGTATTCCCAGGATCGAGTGAGAGTGCCGTCAACGCCGCGTTACTTCGGAGATCATGACATGAGCTATGAAGCGATCACGGTCGACCCGGTGTCGCCCCATATCGGCGCGGAAATCGGCAATATCGACCTCACCAAGCCGCTTACAAACAACCAGGTCGAGGAGCTGCACCGGGCCTTCATCCAGTACCAGGTGATCTTCTTCCGCGACCAGAAGATCAACTTCGACGACCAGATCAGGCTCGGCCGCTATTTCGGCCCGCTCGGTTCCCATGTCGGCAAGTCGACGATCAGCAAGACCACCGACAATCCTTACGTCCGAAAATTTCATTATGACGAGACGTCGACGCAAATCTCCGGCGAGAATTTCCATTCCGACCAATCCTGCGCGGCGGTGCCGCCGCTCGGCAGCATTCTCTGCAATCACACCGTTCCGCCAGATGGCGGCGGCGACACCATGTTCGCCAGCATGTATGCTGCTTACGACGCGCTATCGCCGCGCATGAAGACGTATCTGTCGGGGCTGACAGCGACCCACGACGGCACGCGGGTATTCGGCCCCGGCACGCCGATCTCGGTCCATCCGGTCATTATCAAGCACCCCGTTACGGGCAAGAAGGTGATCTACGTCAACACCGACTTCACCGCCAAAATCAACGACCTGCCGGCGCTTGAAGGCGAGCGCGTACTGCGCTTCCTGATTGACCACTGCAATAAGCCGGAGTGGACATGCCGCTTCCGTTGGCGCGCCCATTCCATCGCGTTCTGGGACAATCGCTGTACGCACCATAAGGCGATCTGGGACTATTGGCCGAATGTCCGTTCCGGCTATCGAATCCAGGTGGAAGGAACTGCTGCTCCCGAGGCGGGTTGATCCGCCACGTCATGCGCGTGAGCTTTTTTCGATGGCAGGGGTTGAATTCGTCCTGACTGATCGAAGAAATGAAACAAAAGCGCGAGGGATTAGCTGCAAAGGCCCGTGGCCTCACAATGCCGTTACGCTGCTTTGGCTACAACGCCCCGGTGATCGAATAAACCTTTCGCACCGCATCAATTAACGGTGGCGAAGTGAACAGCGGGGCAGCTTTACCCCCCCAAAAGCGGCCGCGGCTTTTGCTGACCGGCAAGTCTGCCGGCCCCGCGTCCGCAACTCTCGATGACTTCCGATAATCGTCATTCTCGGAAGTAAACTCCTGGCTGTAGCAGCTCATTCGCCGAGCACTCGCCGCATAACCGCCGATCTCCAACGGGCAGAGGCCGCGTGGGCATCGCAATTGAACGAGGATCCGAAAGTATCAAAGTGAGGCCGCTTCATCGCGAGCCGCGTGACGTAAATGGTGCGTGATCGCGCGCAAATGTTTTACCTTCTAGCGGGCTGCCGTGAACACCACGACCTCAGCAGAACCACGGTCTTGGAAGTCCACCGTTTTACGCCCGCTGACGCCGCGGTGGCCCGTGAGACCGTACAACTTTTTACCGACGACTTCCGCCTTCATACCATTCCCGACCGGTGTGACGGGCGCAAAACGTGTCGATTGGGACACAGCAGGCGTCAACCTATAGAGCCGAGACAGCTATTGCATGACAAAAGTCAAAGTTTTGGGAGACGCGGCATGCTCCTTGAGAACGACACCTCCTGGATCCACTTCCTGAAGCAAAACGTCATATGTCCAGAGTGATGCGAGATGCTGCAGGACTGGCTTAGCGTCGTTTTCTAGCAATAGAGCGCCATTGACGACGGCATGCCGCAGGATCAGGCGCCGATCCCCCGCCAGATCAACATCAACCACCTCGATATTCGGATCGGTGTATCCGACATCATATTGACGAGACAGCTCGCGCCGTACCCGCTGATAGCCATGCTCATCGTGAATCGCATTTACCCTGACGCCGGCCGTAATATCCGGATCGTCGTGCAGATGAAACATCCGCATCTGCCGGATCAACCGCGGACTGAGGAATTGCGCGACAAAGCTCTCGTCACGATAATTCGCCCAGATATGGCGCAGTGCCACCATGACGTCCTTGGTTCCCGCGATATCGCAAAACCACTTGCGATCTTCTTCGTCCGGGTCTGTCACGATGCGCGCGATGTCTTGCATCATGGAAAAGCCAAGCGCGTAGGGGTTGAATCCAGAAAAGCGCGGATCATCGAACTTCGGTTGAAACACGACATTTGTATGCGATTGCAGGAATTCGAGAAAGTTCCCGTCGCTGACGCGTCCCTGTTCGTGCAATTCGTTCATGATACGGTAATGCACGTAGGTGGCCGCACCTTCGTTCATCACCTTGGTCAGTCCCTGAGGATAGAAATATTGGGCAATATGGCGGACAATTCGTATGAAACGGAGCAGCCCAGCGCCGTGGTTTTTGGCCGTCCTTGCGGCCCTGGAGTAGGATGGTGTCGCGCCTCACGTCCCAAAGACCGGCAATGGTCAGGGCAGGGAGCCATCGGCCGCGGTGCCCGTGCGATTTTCTTATTCGAACTGCAAATTATCGCGATCGGC
>CAVTFP010000013.1:0-10446 GCA_963733645.1 uncultured Alphaproteobacteria bacterium | reverse complement strand
ACCCGGTTCCGAAGACACCGAGTTAGGTGTTTTTATGGGACCGGAGGTGAGTCATGGAGAGACGAAGGTTTACGCGGGAGTTCAAGCTTGAGGCTGTGCGGCTGATCAGGGATCGCGGGGTATCGTACGCGCAGGCATCCGAAGACCTGAAGGTGCATCCGACGCAGCTGCGCAACTGGGTGAAGGCGTTTGCGGACGATCCGCAGCATGCGTTCCCCGGCCAGGGTCAGATGAAGCCCGAGCAGCTGGAGATCGCGCGGCTCAAGCGCGAAGTGATCAAGCTGAAGGCCGAACGGGACATCCTAAAAAAAGCCGCGGCCTACTTCGCGAAGGAATCGACGTGAAGTTCGGATTCATTGCGAAGCACCGGGGGATCTGGCCGGTGGATTGGATGTGCGGGGCGCTCGGTGTCTCGCGGGGTGGGTTCTATGCCTGGCTGACACGACCGCGCAGTCGGCGCAGCCGCAGCAATGAAGAGTTGGCCGCCAAGGTTCGGGCGAGCTTCATTGCCAGCGATCGAACCTACGGCGCCAGGCGGGTGTGGCATGACATGCTTGCGGAAGGCATCCCCTGCGGTCTGCATCGGATCGAGCGATTGATGCGACTACAGGCTCTCAAAGCCCGTCCGCGCCGGCGTCGACTGCCGCCCGATCTGGGTGAGCGGCAGGTCGCCGCCGTCGCTGCGAACGTGCTCGACCGCACCTTCGAGGCGCCTGCTCCCAATCGCAAATGGATTGCCGACTTCACCTATGTGTGGACAGCGGAAGGTTGGCTCTATGTGGCTGCCGTCATCGATCTGTTCTCTCGCCGCGTGGTCGGCTGGTCGATGAGCGCAGCGATGACGGCGCAGCTCGTCACCGATGCCCTGGTGATGGCGATCTGGCGCCGAGGCAAGCCCGATGCGCTGCTGCATCACTCCGATCGCGGCAGCCAATACACCAGCGAGCAGTTCCAGAAGCTGATGGCCGATCACGGCGTCATCTGCTCGATGAGCCGTTCGGGCAATGTCTGGGACAATGCGGCGATGGAGAGCTTCTTCTCCTCGCTGAAGACCGAGCGCACAGCGCGCAAAACCTATCGGACACGAGACGAAGCCAAGGCTGACGTGTTCGATTACATCGAACGCTTCTACAATGCTAAACGCCGGCACTCGACAATCGGCTACAGAAGCCCCATGGAGTTCGAGATGCAGGCGGGATTAGCTTAGGCGGGTGTCAACCAAACCGGGTGCAGGCCAGACATACCGCGAAACGTCTGAAGGAGCACCTATTCTGCCAGACGGGTTGTGAATTTTTTCCACTTCATAAACGCCGAACCCACTAGTGTTTTCGCTTTCTAAAAGTCTGAGGTGTTCGTCTTGGATTGCCGGATACCGCACAAAGTTTATGAGAAACCCCAATAAAATAACGATAATTGGACCGCCTAGTGCACCTATAGCGCCTCCTATTAGGGCTGGCCTCAAAGCGCCCCCAAGTTTGTAGCCAGTTAATGCAGAGATCGTGGCACCAACTAAGGAAACGGAGACGCCCCACAAAATCCTATTGCTGGCGTAATCCCAAACTGTTTCCCACGCCCACGCGGCATCACGAGCATAATAAGCAAAGATTTGAAGCATCCCTCACCCTTCAAACCACGAGCTTAGAGATGCCGCGTCAAAATGCGAATGGCCCTTTTGCATCCAACTGGTCCCTTTAGGGCAAAATTCCTAGTACTCCCTACGCGTCAAAGGAACCGTTCCGTGAAACGAGAACAGAGAATATGTTTTCCAAGTACGCGAGACGAGCGTCAGGCTCAGATAAGGTCGCTGGCACAAACTGAGCCAGCGCGTTTTTTCTGGATTTTTTTTATTTTTTCTCGTGCGCCTCACAGGATAGGCCCCCTTTTGGGGAAACTATTTCTGGCGGCATAAACGAGGATCAAATTCGCCCAGCGCTCCACGAGCAACGCGATGGGCCCTCCACGTCGGCGTGACGGGGACCCTGTCCCGTGGGGGAAATTATTTCTCGAAGGTGCCACGCCCCGGTGCACCTCTGTCGCCTGTGAGCAAAATGAAAGGCACCTACGCGGCGCACCGATGAGAGACAGAAGAGGCGAGCCGATCAAGGGCTATTGCATCAAAGGTGGTTTGTGGGTACAATTGGAAATATTCCTAAAACATTAGCAATATCAATATGGTCTGGCGGAGGGAGTGGGATTCGAACCCACGATACGGTTTCCCGTATACACGCTTTCCAAGCGTGCGCCTTCAGCCACTCGGCCACCCCTCCGGAACACGGAATAGCTGCAATATAGCTACTCGCCCCGACTGACAACCGGTGCGCAAAGGCGGTGATCCGGCAGCGCCGGTATGGCGCGACGGCGGCATTCAGTACGCGTCGGGCGCTTCGCGTACCGCGCGAACTACGGACCGGAATGGACGGCGTTGCACGCGCGGTTACGCATCTGCTACCGTCCCCGCTGCAATAAAGTCGACGGGGCGGGAACATATGATTGTGCGGGAACAGCCGGATGGTTCTCTCATCCTGATCGCCCAGACTGACCACGCCAAGCTGTCCGGCCAATGCGCGGCGCATTGGGGCAACGCAATGTTTGCCCGTCCACAGCCCTACGAGGCCGTGGTCCGCGCCGCGATGTTCCACGACAGCGGCTGGTACGATTACGAGGCGAGTCCCTCGATCGCTCCGGATACCGGAAAGCCGCTCAATTTCATGCAGGTCGCATGGGGAAAACCGCAGCGCCAAGCCTTTGAATGGGCGATCGACTGGATGACCGGCATCGATCCTTATTCGGGCCTGCTGGTGAGCAAGCATCGTACCGGGCTGCAGCGCGGCCGATATGAAAAGGTCGGGCATCCGCAATTTTTCAACGCGCAGAATCTGCCGGACGACAATGAGGATTTTCTGGCGCGCAATGAAGCGGCGCAGGCGGATCAGCTGCGCGGTCGCGACGAAGCCGAGTTCTGGACGAACTATCAGCTGTTGCAGGCGTTCGATTTGATCTCGCTGTTTCTGTGCAACAAAGATGTTGTTGACGATTACATCGAGCCGGTGCCGACTTCTTACGACGGAAAATTGGGCCCGATCAGGTTGACGCTGAAAACGGTGGAGGGAAACCGGATCGAGGTCGATCCGTTCCCATTCGATACCAATCCGCTTCGCGTGCAGCTGATACGCCGTCGCATCAAGCAGACAACCTTCGCCGATTCGGCGGCATTCCGGGCGGCCTATTTTCGGGCCACGCCCGAGGCCATCGACTTCACCCTTTGCGCCCGCACGCATTGACCCTCGCCGTTTCGCGCCTGTGAAAGCCATCCGCGTTCACCAATGCGGCGGTCCCGAGGCCATGCAACTCGAAGAGCTGCCGCTGCCCAAACCCGGCCCCGGCCAGGTCCTCGTTGAAGTCAGGGCCGCCGGCGTAAACCTCTTCGATACGCAGTTGCGCAGCGGTCTCTACAAGCGCGATCTGCCATTGACGCTTGGGCTCGAAGGTGCCGGGATCGTCCAAAGCGTCGGCGCGGGTGTGGCGGACATCAAGACCGATGACCGCGTCGCTTTTATATTTGCTTCGGGCGCCTATGCGACACACACACTTGCTCTGGCCGAACGCGTCGTGCCGCTCCCTGAAACAATCGGTTTCGAGGAGGCCGCCGCGATCCTGTTCCAGGGGCTGACCGCACACTATCTCGGGACCTCAACCTTCTCCCTTGCACCCGGCACGAGCTGCCTGGTCCATTCGGCCGCGGGCGGTTGCGGCATCCTGCTCTGTCAAATCGCCAAAATTCGGGGCGCTGAAGTCATTGGCGCCGTTTCTTCGGCCGCGAAGGCAAAAATCGCACGCGAAGCGGGCGCTGACCACGTCGTGGTCTACGCGGAAGAGGATTTCGAAAAGGCCGTCAAACGCATCACCAATGGCCGGGGCGTCGATGTGGTCTACGATGCCGTCGGCCTCGACACCTACGTGCGCAGCATGAACGTTTTGCGGCCGCGCGGTTTGCTCGCGCTCTATGGTGAAGCCAGCGGCGATGTTCCGCCGATCGACCCGCGCGAGCTGTTGTTCCGCAAGTCGCTTTATCTCACGCGCACCGGCCTTGATCACTACGTCGCAGACCGGCGGGAACTCGGCATCCGTGCCGACGAAATCTTCGGGTGGGTTGCGCAGGGCCGGCTGAAGCAGAAGATTTTTCGCAAATACAAGCTCGAAGAAGTCGCAGAAGCCCACCGTGCGCTCGAATCGCGCGAAACGATGGGCAAGCTCCTGGTGATTCCATGACCAACTCAGAACCTGTGCTGCCGCTGATCCAAGATACGGACGACCCCATGCTGCAGGAGGAATTCGAACGGCTTAAAACCGGCCGCGGCTTCGTCCTCAACCTGCACCGCATGATGGCGCATGCGCCGGCGTTTATGAAGGCGTCGGGCGAGATGGCCATGACGCTCCGCCACAAGGGCACGCTGCCGCGTTCGCTGGTCGAGCTCGTGATCTTGCGCGCCGCCCAGGCGGTCGAGTGCGATTATGTCTGGCAACGACATTTATCGCTGGCGCGCGCCGGCGGCGTTACCGATCGGCAGATTGCGCAGATCGCGCACTGGCCGGACAGTGAGGCGTTTACGCCAACACAGAAGATTGCTCTGGGCTTTGCCGAGAAGGTCGCGCGCGGCGGTCCCGTCGACAGCAAGACGTTCGCCGCGCTGCGGCGGGAATTCTCACCGCGCGAGATTGTCGAGCTCACCATGCAGATCGGCTTTTATGTCTCAACCGCGACGTTCATTAAAACGCTGGCGATTCCCGACGACAACGCATAAACCGCAGCTTTCCCACTTGGAGATGCGTCATGCGGCTACCCTTGATCGATCCGGCTACGCTCAGTGCCGAACAGCGCCCGGTCTACGACGACATGCGCGCGGGCATCGAAAAGAACTTCCAGGGTTTTAAGGCCATCGCCGAAAACGGCGCTCTGCTGGGGCCGTGGAATCCCTGGCTGCACGATCCGAAATTCGGCAAGCCGATTTGGGATTTGACCCTGGCGCTTTCGGTCTCACCGTCGTTGCCGCGCCCGGCGCGAGAGGTCGCCATCCTTGTCACCGGCACGGCGTTCCACTCCGCGTACGAACTTTATGCCCACGTTATCGCCGCCGAACATCGCGGCCTGTCAGACGACAAGCTCGCCACCATTCTTGCTGGGCAGCGGCCGGGCGATCTGACGCGCGATGAAGCCATTGCCTACGATGTCGCATCCGCCCTCCTCCATCACGGCACCCTCCCGGAACTGATCTATCGCCAGGCGGTCGAAGCTTTCGGCCAGCACGGAGCGGCCGAATTGATCTATCTGGTGGGACTTTACTGCCTGGTCTCGGTCACATTGAACGGCTTCAATGTGCCGGTGCCGGAATCCGAAGCCGAGTAGCTTGATCAGCCTGGTTCCGACGCCGGCCCGATCTGATCGCGCGGCAACGCTTCAGCTTGCAGGACGTTGGCGATCGCTTCCAGGTCATTGAGCATCAGCACCGGGAGCGGAGCCTGCGGCAGCGGCGCGTCGGACGCGATCGCGACGATGCAATGATCGTCAGGATGGAGTGGCGGCTTGCCAAGGGCAGCCCGATAAATCTCCAGCTTCGGATGCGCATGGCGCTTGAACCCTTCCACGATCACCAGATCGACCGGGCTCAGCTTCGCTAAAATCTCCGCAAGTGGCGGCTCCGGCTCGCCGCGCAACTCGTGAATGAGCGCCCAGCGCCGGCTCGATACGACCGCCACTTCGCTCGCGCCGGCCTGGCGGTGCAGCCACGAATCCTTGCCCGGCTGGTCGAGGTCAAATTCGTGGTGAGCATGTTTAACGGTGGCGACTTTCAGGCCCCGCCCGATCAAGACTGGAACGACCTTGGTGATCAGCGTCGTCTTGCCGGCTCCGCTCCACCCGGCAAGACCAATGATGCGCATCGACATGAACTGTGATTTTAGCTCCGCCTTGAACGACGCCGGTATGATAAGGAGCGCGCTCGGCTTTTACGACCCTGGTGATGGCGGAAAAAACCCTCGATTTGCGCGGTCTTAAGTGCCCGATGCCGGCGTTGCTCACCCGCAAGGCCCTCGCCGGCAGCGACGCGGGCGCTATCCTGGTGGTCGCCTGCACCGATCCGCTCGCCGCCATCGATATTCCGGCGCTGCTGCGCGAGACCGGCGACGCGCTGGAAGAAACGCGGCAGGAGGTTCGCGTCATCACCTTCCGGATTTGGAAGCGTTGAAACCCGACGCGGTTACTCAGCGGCGACCCGATGCGCGGCGACGCCTCTCGCCTTCACCACCACCTTGATGGCGCCGTCAACACGTTCCTTGGCGTAGCGGATCGCGGTCGGCAGGTCGTCGAGCGGAAACGTGTGAGTATGGATCTTGGTGGCATCGAAGCGCTTTTGAGACATGAAGGCTTCGGCGCGGTGCGTTGCGCTGCGGCCCTCCCCGCGGATGCCGTAAAGATAAATATTGTTACGCACGATGTGCGCGACGTCGACCGGCGTTTCCTGGTGCGGAAATGCGGCCAGACAGACTTTGCCGCCGCGATTGACCATGCGGATCGCATCATTCACCGCGTTCGGCGCGCCTGAACACTCGATCACATAATCGACGCCTTTGCCGCCATTAAGCCGGCGGACGGCTCCAACCACATCCTCATCGCGGGCATTGACGACGTGATCAGCACCCAGTTCGCGCCCGATCTGTAAGCGATTTCGCGCGTGCCGGTCAGGATCACAGGCGACGCGCCCAGCGCCTTGGCCACCGCGACGCCAAGAAGGCCAATCGGACCGGGTCCCGTCACGACCACGCTCTCGCCGGCGATGAGGCCGCCGAGTTCGGTCAGCCCGTACATGGCCGTGCCCGCGGTCACCACCAAAGTCGCCTCCTCGTCCGACATGGCGTCGGGAATCGCAACCAGGGTGTTGATGTTGTTGACCTGATATTCGCAGAAGCCGCCGTCGGTGGTGAACCCGTTGGCGCGGTGCCCCTTGTCCACCTCGCCGTAATTAAGTCCGTAGTTGAGGCAAGCCGTGTACATGCCCTCGCGGCAGCGCTTGCACTGGCCGCAACCGGCGTGAATTTCGACGGTGACGCGTTGTCCGATGCGATATTCGTCAACCCCCGGGCCGAGCGCGACAACGGTGCCCATATATTCGTGGCCCGGCGTGAAATTCTTGTTGAACGGCATGCCGCCCTGAATCAAGGCCGGCGATCCGTGGTCGATGATTTCCAGATCGGTGGCGCAGATTGCCACGGCGTCGATGCGGACGAGGACCTCTGCACGTCGCGGCATCGGAACGGATTTCTCGGCGAGTTTAAGCTCGCCGGGATTGCCAAGAACCCAAGCCTTCATCCGCTCCGGGATGGGAAAATCCGGACTTGTCTTTACGTTCGCTGCGGCGTCCATCGCAAAATCCTCCCGCGCGGCGGACACTAGCACGGATCGCAATGGCGTGCCTTTACAACTCTTTCACACCGGCACCGCCGTAGCATCGTAAACAAACAGCCAGTCGTAACGTTCCCTGACGCGGTCCGCCTGCCATTCGCGGGCGATGTGGGCTTGCGCTCCCTCAGCGTTGGCCAAAGCGGGGCTGTGCAGGCGTGGAATCATATCGGCCGAGCCGGTGACCACCTTGTTGGCGCGAGGTACGCGCGCCGCCTCGTAGCGCGCAAACGCCGTGACGTGATCGTTTGGATATTTTTCCAGGCAACGCGCGAGAACCAGCGCATCTTCGAGCGCCATCGTGGCGCCTTGGGCCAGGAACGGCACCATCGGATGACAGGCGTCGCCAAGAAGTGTGCAGCGGCCTTTGCTCCACGTGTCCATTATAGGCCGCAACGCCAAAGCCCATTTGTACGGCACTTCGACGCTGCGGATGATGGCATGGATATCCGAGTGCCAGCCGCGAAAGTCGTTGGCAAATTCTTCGGTCGTGCCGCGCACGTTCCAGCCCTCGACCGTCCAGTCGCTGCGCTCGACGATGCCGACGAAGTTGAGAAGCGTTCCGGCGCGCAGCGGATACTGCACGGCGTGCCCGCCTGGCCCGGCCCATTGTGTTGCGACCGTGCGCGAGACAGTGGGTGGAAGGCTTTCCATTGGCACAACGCCGCGCCACACGGTGATGCCGCAGAATTGCGGTTGCGGCGTGCCGAAAAGAATGCCGCGCAAGACAGAATGCACACCGTCAGCACCGATCACGAGCTTCGCAGTCACCGGGGGCTTCGCTTCAAATTGAAGCTCAACATGATCGGCGGTTTGCGTAAGCCCACTGCACTTGTAGCCAAGGTGGATAGCGTCCGGCTTTTCGCGCAGCAGCGCCTGCGCGATCGCGTTGTGCAGATCGCTACGATGCAGCGTGAGGTAGGGCGAACCGTAGCGCTCGACCGATTCCAGGCCGAGGTCGAACATCTTCCAGGTCTGCCCGGTATCCCACAGCCGCACCGCTTTGCCGGCCGGCTCGACCTGCACTTTTTCCAAGGCCGCCGCGAGCCCCAGTTCGTGCAGCACGCGGGACCCGTTGGCGCTGATCTGCACGCCGGCGCCGAGTTCACGGAGTTCCGGCGCCTGCTCGTAAACATCGACGTCGATGCCGCGGCGGACCAGGGCGAGCGCCGCGGCCAAGCCACCGATGCCGCCGCCGACGATGGCGATATTGCTGGACATTTTCGCTTGCCGCTTATTGCCGGGTTCGCCGGCGGCGTTGCGGTTGAGATCGACGAAAATGTCATCGTCCTTCGGCACGACCTGGTAGGTACGAAGCGGAATTTCACACGGCGCCTGGACCGCCTTGCCGGTGGGCACATGGAAGGAGCCCATATGCATGCAGCATTCGATCACGTCACCGTCAAGCATGCCGTCGGCCAGACTAGCCGCGGCATGCGTGCACTCATCATCGGTGACGTAGAAAGTGCCGTCAATGTTGTAGACCGCAAGCGTGTTGGGGCCGACCGCAAACGCCTTGACTGAACCCGGAGCCACATCGGCCCTGGCACAGACGCGCACGACACTCTGAGCATGATCCGCCATCAGAGATACCTCTATCGCGATTTGCGCTTACAATAAACGCAACAGGAACGGAAGCCATGCAGGTTCTCGTGGTCGGCGCAGGTGTGGTCGGGTTGGCGGTCGCCCGCGCCGCGGCGCTCCGCGGCCATGATGTGGTCGTTGCGGAGGCAACGAGCGGTATTGGCAACGGCGTCTCCTCACGCAACAGCGAAGTGATCCATGCCGGCATCTACTATCCGACCGGCTCGCTGCGCGCCCGGCATTCGACCCGCGGGCGGCGCATGCTTTACGAATTCAGCGCCTCGCACGGGGTCGCCTACAACAAGTGCGGCAAGCTCATTGTGGCGACCAACGCCGAGGAACTGGCCAAGGTCGAGGCGCTGAGAACCCAGGGCGAGGCCAATGGCGTCGAAGGCCTCGAACTGATCGGCGGCAATGCTGCACGAGCGCTCGAGACAGAACTTTTCTGCATCGGCGCGTTGTCGTCGCCGGAATCCGGCATCATCGACAGCCACGCCTACATGCTGGCTCTGTGGGGGGAACTGGAAGACCGCGGCGGCGCCATCGCATTCGAGACGCCGGTCGAGCGGATTTTTTTCGCGGGACGCCAGTGGCAGGTGCTATTCGGCGGCGGCGACGCCGGCACCGCGACATTCGACGCGGTGATCAATTCGGCCGGCCTCGGCGCGCAGGCGCTGGCGCGCTGCATTGAGGGTTACCCGCCCGATCAGGTGCCGCCGCTCGTTCTCGCCAAGGGCAACTATTTCGGCTTTGCCGGAAGGCCGGTGTTTTCGCGTCTCATCTACCCTACCCCGGTCGACGGCGGGCTCGGCGTGCACGTTACGCTGGACCTTGCCGGCCGCATGCGCTTTGGCCCGGACGTCGAATGGATTGATCACGAGAGCTACACCGTCGATCCGCGGCGCGCTGAATCCTTCTACGATCGCATTCGTGCGTATTGGCCGGGCCTGCCGGCGGGGTCGCTGGTCCCGGATTATTGTGGCATTCGGCCCAAGCTCACGGGGCCCGGTGAAAAAGCGGCCGATTTCATGATTGCCGGCGAAGAGGCTCACGGGATGCCCCGGCTGGTGAACCTGTTCGGCATCGAATTGCCGGGGCTCACGTCGTCGCTCTCGTTGGCGGAGGAAGTCGCCGACCGGCTCAACGGGTAAATGCGCCGCACCGATCAAAAATAACGCAGCCACACATATAGCTGACAGACGGCGATCGACATCAGCGTCAGCGGCACCGCGTAGACGAGATATTGAACAAAGCCGAAGCGAATGCCGTTGCGTTCGGCCATACCCGCGATCGTGAGGTTCGCCGAAGCGCCGGTCAGCGTGCCGTTGCCCCCAAGACAGGCGCCCAGCGACAGGCACCACCACAATGGCTCAATCTCGCGTGGTCCGCCATAGGCTCCAGCCATGCCT
>CAVTFP010000012.1:0-78261 GCA_963733645.1 uncultured Alphaproteobacteria bacterium | reverse complement strand
CGAGCGGCATCGGTTTGTCGCGATCGTCAACCACCTCGACCTGAACTCCGGGCCAGACCGACCCGAATTCAGCATCGTCCCGGATGGAGCTGACATAGCCGGCTTCGTTGGACCCGTAGATCATCGATAACCTGAGCGGCCAATCTTGCGCGAGCTTGATCGCGCAGACGTTTCGACAATGCCGCGCCGGACGAAAAAATCTTCAGCTCATGAGGTCTGGCAAAGTCGCCCGGCAACTCGTCCTCGATAATTTGCCTTAGTATTACCGGGACGAGCGTGACGTGGGTAATCGCGTGCGACATTATCGCCTCTGTCGGCGTCATTGGACCCTCAAACACAACAGTCCCGCCCGCTCGAACGCAGGCAGTGAAAGCCGCAACGCTGTCGGTCTCGTCCAGGTATCGAGACTGGCGGGTTAAATTGGCGAACCACATCATTTTTGTGACGGAACTCTCATGGACCCGTCGTGAGTACAGTAGCTTCTTTGAAGTGCCCGTCGTGCCTGACGTCAACAAGATGCGCAGGGGATCATCGAGTCGCATAGCCGGGATTGATTTATCGCCGCTGTCGTCACGGGAAGTACTGCCTGCAGCCACTCTGCGTCAGCGCATGCTGCCGTCTATCGCTCTTGGCAAGAAACTTTTCTTCAGCCATCACGAGATCGAAATCTCCGGGCAGCCGTAAGGGATGCAGCCGCTGGAGCCCCGCGAACGTGACGACACAGAGTTGTTCGAAAGCGAGCCGCAGCAACCAACGTAAATAGATGTCATCTACACCGATCGCAACGAACGCCCCGCGCGGTAGCGCAAACTCACGCAACGCTCGTGTCATTTTTCGAAGGTCGCGCGCGAATTCCGCGTAACTAATTTCTCGCCCGTTGACGACGATGGCACGCGCGAGGGGCGTTCAGCGGCGTGAAAGGCGATATAATCTGTGGTCATCCGCGTGCGATTTGATCGTACTCCTACAATCCCACTCATCTTTACCATATCGCTTAGCGATAAAATCGCCAATTCTCGCTCGCAATCCACGCTTGCACTCGTTCTCGCTTCTACAACCCGCTTGACCATCGTTGGGATGTCAGCGACTGCCTTGCGCCCGAACGACACCCTGGACGAACTCGGAATAGCCTGCGTCGCTGTAAGCAATTGCCGGAGGCAATCGGGCAGGTATCGCAGGGACGCCGGAGGTGAGTACTGCGAGGTAGAACTGGGAATTTGGTCCGCTATCAGGGCATAGCGGTCCTGGCAAGCCGTCCGCCTGGCAGATTTATGGGTTAATGGCCTAGCATTACAGTTGTGATTTTTGTTTGAGATGAGATTTCTGTGCTGCGGCCTGATGAGCGCGCCGCCAGAGCGACCATGCGATTACATCGGCGGGTTGGATACGCTTTCGCGCGAGACGTTGGGCTATGCGGCGGATTTCCTGGATCGACCAACGGATGAGATCGGATGTTTTGGCGTTGCGCTCGACTTGGTTTTTTTGGGCGTCGGCTTGTTGGCCTGATGTTGGATGGCAGCCATCATGGCGAAGGCGAGCATGACGAGCGAGACGTGACGATGCCAGCCGTGCCAGGATCTGGATTTGTTGTGGTCGAGCCCGAACTCGTTCTTGGCAGTCTCGAAGCCATCCTCGATCGCCCAGCGATGGCCCTCGACGCTGACCAGGGTCTTGATCGAAGTCCCGGCCGGACACCAGGTGGTGAAGTAGGCGAGATCGCCGTTGGTGATATTACGCCGGATCAGCAGGCCTCGTGTCCAAAGGACTTGGCTGTGATGGTTAGACTCTTCGCCTTCGAGATCGGCCAATTCGAGGTAGCACCAGTCGTGCAATCGTGGGCCTTTGGTTCCGGCACCGGCCGACAGACGCCGCCAGTCAGATCGTCGCTGCGTGTTTGCGATCTCCTCGGCGGTACCGAACACCCGTTGCGGCTTGCTCCAGGATGCAAACCAGTGATTGGAATTGACGCCGAGTACATAGCCTTTACCGGCTTGGCGTAGGTCCCGCTCGATATCGCCGACCCCATAGACGCTATCAGCTGCAACCCAGCGGAACGGCACGCCAGCTGCAAGGGCGCGCTCGATCATCTCGGCTGCAAGCTGAGGCTTGGTCGAAAAGCTGACGTCGCCCGGCACGTATGTGGCCTTCAGACGAGCCGGATCGTCGGTCCAGCCCTTTGGCAAATAGAGCGCCCGATCGATGAAGGCATGGCCGTGACGCGACACGTAGGCAGCAAAAACACCGATCTGGCAGTTCGTAATTTTGCCCGCCGAGCCAGTGTATTGCCGCGCTACCCCGCACGAAGCCTTGCCTTGCTTGAGAAAGCCGGTTTCATCGATCACCAGCACCGCGTTCTCGTCCGCAAGATGCTCGGTGGCATAGTCGCGCACCAGGTCGCGCAGTGTGTCGGCATCCCATCGGTCACGGCCCAAAACCGCCTGCTGCCGCCAAGGCCCAGGATCGCCCGCTGCCTCCGCGCGCATCCATCCGGTTTTACGACGCTCGTCGCCAAGCAGCCCGTCCACGAACAGGCCCGCGTTCAAAGCTGCGCGCTCCTGCGCGAACAATGGACGTATCCGCTTCTTCACCTCTCGCAGCGACGATGCCCACAACTCAAGCGTCGTCTCAATCGATGCCCCTATCATCCATGATCTCCGAATCATGGTGACCCATGGATTTTAGAAATCAAACAAATGTGCCAGCAAAAAATCACAACTGTAATGCTAGTATGAGTGGCGACATCAAGTATGGCCTAGGGACGCAAATGATGAAATTTCGCACCTCGGTAATCGGTTGTTTGTGTCTGTTGCCGGCGCTGCTCGCGTCCGCCGTGGCGGCAGCCACTTAAGCGGCTACCGCTCAACATGCGCTCACAAAAATCTCGATTTATGAGTAAACCCGCTAGTATATAGCGACATCAAAGTACGGCTTGGGGACGACACATGATAAAACTTCGCACATCCGCTATCGGCTTTTCGTGTCTCTTGCCGGCGCTGCTCGCGTTCGCCGCTCCCGTTGCCGCCGACGATTACCCGAGCCGGTCGATCAGGCTTATCATCCCGTTTGCGCCCGGCGGCAGTAACGACGTAGTCGGCCGCATCATTGCCAATCAGCTCGGCGAAAAGCTCGGCAAGCAGGTTTTTGTCGACAACCGCCCGGGCGCCGGCGGCGTTGTCGGCTCCGACCTCGCGGCGAAAGCCGATCCCGATGGTTACACGATACTCATCGTCTCGGTGGCGCACGCCGTCGATCCGTGGCTCTACAAGGAGCCGTTCGACCCGGTGAAGAGCTTCGCGCCGGTCAGCATCATTGCCACCGGCACCAATGTGCTCACCGTCAATCCGAGCGTGCCGGTGCACTCGGTCAAGGAGTTGCTCGATCTCGCCAAGGAGAAGCCGGGCGTCCTCAACTACGCGTCTGCAGGCATCGGCAGCTTCCAGCATCTCAGCGGCGAATTGTTCAAGCTCATGGCCGGCGTCAATATTCAGCACGTGCCCTACAAAGGCGGCGGACCGGCGATGCTTGCTGTCATCGCCGGCGAAGACCAGGTGATGTTCTCCTCGATCGTGCAGACGGTGCCCAATATCCAGTCCGGCCAGTTGCGCGCGCTCGCCACCGGCGGCGAGCAACGCAGCCCGATCCTGCCCGACCTGCCGACCATCGGTGAATCCGGCGTGCCCGGCTATATCGCGACGAACTGGTGGGGCATCGTGGCGCCGGCCGGCACGCCGCAGCCGATCGTCGACAAGCTGCACGACACCATCGCCGGATTCCTGGATTCGGCAGCCACCAAAAAATTCCTCGACAACGAGGGCGCCGCACCGGTCCATATGGGCGCGGCCGAGTTCGGAAAATTTATCGAGTCCGAACTCGCCAAGTGGGGCCCGGTCGTCAAACAGGCCGGCATGAAGGCGGAGTAACACGTCCTTATCCTGAGGTCAGCCGGATGGCGAATGACGCTGCGTGCAGATCTCCAAGTCCACCCATCTTGCCGCCGATGGGTTCGTTTTGCCAAATCCTAAGTCACGGCCACTCGCCGCCGGTGGGTTCGTTCTGCCAGATCCCAAGTCACGGCCACTCGCCGCCGGTGGGTTCGTTCTGCCAGATCCTAAGTCACAGCCACCTCGCCGTCGGTGGGTTCATTCTGCAAAATGCCGACAATTTCGCGCGATCGATCGTGTGACCGACACTGGCACATTCATGCGGTGAGAGGGCGACGTTGAACGTCGGCGCCTAATTACCGCGTATCCTCGGGCGGTGGGAGCAAGCTTAAATTGGCTTCGTTCTGCGGGAACACATCCTGGCATTGCAACGATTGCACGCACACGCAGCAGTGACGGGTTACTAAAAACGAAGTTCTTTTATCCACGAGGAACCGTAAGTGTTAGGGCCGCCTTTGCGGGAACGCAGTGCGTTGGTTTTTCGCAGTTGGGAGCCCGCAGGGAAAACTGAGTGCAAATAAACCTAAGACTATGAGCTATCGCACCGACGAGATTTGCATTCGACTTTCGAAGTTGCTCTTCGGCAGCTTTTTGCCGTTGTGCCTCAGGTGGACGAGCATCAATCCACGGGGCTTTTATTCGATTGAATTTATTTTAGAGGCAAATCACTTAAAAATGTGTTTTCGCTCGTCAGCCTCTCACGCCCACATCTGTAGCGTGCCGACGCGTCATGTGAATCGGTAGCTCACGTCCGGGGGCAGTGATGGCTCACGCCATTCAGCAACTCACGTCCGCGGGCCGGTGACGCGTCACGTCAACCAGCACTTAACGTGGCATCAGTGATTGCTCGCGTCAGTCAGCCGAAGTCCAGAGCCTCCAAGTAGCAATGCGGTAGCAAATAACTAGCGGCCAAATAGCTCCGGGGCCAACGCCTCGAAAATGGCATAGGCCGGTGATGCATCCCCCTCAACCAGCACTTTACGTCCAGACCGGTAAGCGTCACGTCAACCTGGGGGCGGCGGCTCGTCACTCGGAACCCCTATTCATCTTTCTTTACGTGAGGCTGCCGCAACCGCACGCCCGGCCCTCCCCCATTGGCATCGATAAATTCCACCCCTGCTGCCTCGAGCGTCCGTCGGATCGCCTGATCATTGACGCGGGTGAGCTTGGTCTCGCTCGGCTTGAGTTCGGCCCGCCGGATCGAGGTGGTGCTGACCGAGGACTGCCGCGCCAGTTCCTCGGCACTCCAGCGGATGAGAGCCCGCGCGGCGCGAATTTGTGCGCTGGTGAGCGGTGTGGGGGTCTTGACATCCGATAGTGCAGGCATATTTCCATCCATATGGAATGATTAGTAGCGAGTATGCAGGCCTCATCAAGAGGCCAATTCCAGCAGGAGGGGAAGCATGAAAAACGCCATGTGGAAAAATCGAGCCCAGGAACGCCGGGGCTTTATTGGTGGCTCCGACGCCCGGATCATCATGGGCAATGACGCAGATGCTCTGGTGCGGCTGTGGCAGGAGAAGCGCGGTGAGATCGAACCGGAGGATCTATCCGGCAATCTCATCGTCCAGCTCGGGGTGGTGACCGAGGATTTGAATCGCCGCTGGTACGAGGCCAATGCCGGGGCGGTCATTACCGACATTCAAAAGCGCGTCCGCCATCCCGCGGTACGCTGGCTCGGCGCCACCTTGGATGGTCGGGTTGAGAGTAGCGGGGCGGTGTTTGAATCGAAGTTCATGCTGCCCTGGCAGTTCTCGGAAGAAGCAGCGCTGGCGAAATATGCCCCGCAACTGCAGCACAATATGTGGGTGGTGAATACCAAGGCGGCGGTGCTCTCGATCATCACCGGCGGCGGCAAGTGGGTGGAGATCAAGACCACAGCCGACCCGCTCTATCAGCACCTGATCGTCACCGCCGAGCGCAAGTTCTGGCGCTGTGTCGAGAGCGGCGAGCCGCCTCGCCTGTTCGGCATTGAGCCGCCCAAACCCCGGATCGAAGCGATCCGCATCGTCGACATGAGTTCGTCCAATGCCTGGGCGGAGTTTGCCGGGGTCTTTGCCCGGAGCCGCCCGGCCTATCTGGAGCACGAACAGGCCAAGACCGAGCTCAAAGGCTTGATGCCGGAAGACGCCAAGGAGGCCATCGGGCATGGCATCCGGGCCAAGCGTTCAAAGTCCGGCGCCGTCAGCTTTGACATTCTTGCCACGGAGCAAAACCATGCAGCGGTCTAGTGCTTCGATCGCAAGTCTGGCTGCGGCTCTGGCCAAGGCGCAGGGCGAGCTGGTCAATCCGGAGAAGACGCTGGTTGGGACCATCCGTTCGGATGGTCCGAGCGGGACCGAACGAGCGTTCCGCTACGCGTCGCTATCCAGCGGGCTCGATATTGTGCGCAAGACCCTTGGCCAGCATGAGATCGCGACCGTGCAGACCACCGCGATCGACCAGGCTGCCGGCGTCGTCAACCTGACGACTCTGTTGGCGCATTCATCCGGGGAATGGATTGCCTCGGATTGGCCGGTCTGCGCGGTCGCCGATACCTCCACGCCGCATCGGATGGGGGCGGCGCTGACCTATGCGCGGCGCTATGCGCTGTTCACGCTGGTTGGGATTGCGGGCGAGGACGATCTTGATGCGCCAGATCTGATAGCGCCCAAACCCGCAATGCCCGAGCCGCAACGGCCGAAGGCGATTGAGCGGCCACGGTCGGCAATGGCCGATCAAACGGCGGCTGGCGCCAATCCGCCGCCTCAAGTCGTGACAGCGGAATACCGACTGCGGCGGCGCTCGGCGTTGAAGCGTCCGTGCAGCTGCGCGATCGGCTGATCACGGAGCTTAACGCAATCGCCTCCGGCGACGACCTGGCGCTGTGGGCAAAGCGCTCAATGACTGACAAGAACAAACTGACTGAAAACGATGCCAAAGCGGTCGAAGATGCGTTCGGAGCCAAACTGGCGATGGTCTCCTCGTCGACCGAGGAGAAAGAGACACGCGCTAATCCAAATCCCGCCGCTCCCACCCCTACCGATCCGAAAGTGGACCCAAAACATTCGAGCCGAAGCCACGCGGCCCGGCGGCAGAAAACGTCAATCGACAAGTCAGCGCTGACGCTGGCGGAGCCACGGCGGGTCCGTGACCGCGACCACGTCAGGCACGTCGCTAAGCAGGCCTGCCTGATCTGCGGCCGCCAACCGTGCGATGCTCATCATCTGCGCTTCGCCCAATCGCGCGCCCTCGGCCGCAAAGTCAGCGACGAGTTCACCGTGCCGCTCTGCCGCGGCCACCATCGCGAGGTCCATCGCCACGGCGACGAGGTCGCATGGTGGAGCAAGTCAGGAATCGAGCCAAGTGCGAGCGCCCGCGCGCTTTGGCTCGAGACCCATCCACTGCGACATCGGAATAGCTTGGCAAGGGCAAGCAACCGAAATGCATCCCGCTCTTGAACGACCACCCCCCCTCGGTTTCCATTTTCCTCCCCGGCTTTCGCGCTTCACGTGACCGAAATCAGAAACGCGGGTGCGAAGGCACGTTTCGAGAACGGGAGAGCTTGGTCATGAATCGGGCAGCGAGCTGGACGTCACGTCCCCGGCCCCTGCCCGCATCGGCACCAACGTGTGATATTGCATGCGCATTCCGCGGCCGAACCAACGGCTCCGGCCCGATGGCAGGCGCAGCGAGGTGCGCGGAATGACGGCAGGAAAAGCATGACTGACCGCTTCACATACCACTCCGACCCAATTCGCATCGTGTTCGGAGCTGGCGCCGTCGCGGCTATCGGCGAGGAAGCCGACGTCCACAAAATGTCGCGGCTGATCGTGCTTTGCTCGAAGTCACGGGTCGATTTCGCCCGCCGCGCCACCGCGGCCGTCGCCGGTCGTGTTGTCGACTACTGCGATGCCTCGGCGCCGAACATGCCGCGCGACGCATTCGAGCGTGTTCTTGCCGATCTCAAGCGGCACAAGGCCGATGGCTTTGTCGTGGTCGGCGGCGGCTCGCCGATCGGCCTTGCCAAGGCCGCGGCGGCGAGGACCAAATTGCCTTACATCGCCGTCGTCACCACCTATTCGGGCTCGGAAATGGCGGCGCGCTGGCGCATCGGCATTGCCGCCGATGCCATCAGTGGCGAAGGCACGGCGGCGCTGCCTGCGACGCGCGATCTACGATCCCGAACTGACGCTCGATCTGCCGCCGCGTACCTCGGCGGCGAGCGGCATGAACGCGGTGGCGCACGCCGTCGAGAGCCTTTACGGCATCGATACCAATCCCGTCGTGCAAACGATGGCCGAGGAAGCGATCCGGCTGATTGGCGCGAGCCTGCCGCGCGTGATGCAAAATCCGCGCGATCTTGCGGCGCGCAGTGACGTTCTCTACGGCGCGTGGCTCGCGGCAAATTTCCGCAGCGAAGTCGGACTGGAACACGCCATCGCGCAGCGGGTGCGGCAATGGTTCAATCTCGATCATGCCCATACCCATGCCATCGCCACCCCCTACGCCATCGGCTTCAACAGCGCGGCGGCGCCGGAAGCGATGACGCGCATCAAACGCGCGCTCGGCGTGGATGATGCCGCGCGCGGGCTTTACGATCTCAACGTCAAGCTCGGCCTGCCGACCGGCCTCAAAGGCCTCGGCATGCGCGAGGAGGACATCGGCAAGGCGATCGAGGTGGTGAGCGCCGTCGAGATCGACCATCCGCGGGCGGTGTCGAAAGCCGATCTCGCCGAAGTCATCCGCCAAGCTTACTTCGGCGAGCCGCCGCGGTTCTGACATGTGAGGCATCGGGTTCCGGAATCTTTTTTAGCATCCGAAAATGAGGGAGGGCATCATGAGTGTTGGCAGTTCGATCAGCCGGCGGGCCATGGTTGGAGCCGCCGCCTCGCTTGTGGCCGCGCCGGCGCTCGCCGAGGAGTGCCACATAGGACCGGCGCCCCACGAGCAGGGCCCATCGGTCTTTCTCGATTACGATCAGATTGAACTCGACGCCGCATACGATCAAAATTTCTACGCGCCACTCGGACGGCAGATCCGCGCGCGTTACACCAGTAACAGCGCCGCCGTGCGCTATCGCCTGGGGCAGCCGCTGCGTGAATCCTACGGCCCGACCGAGGTCGAGAAGCTCGACATTTATAAAACCACCCGCGCCAATGCGCCGATTTTCGTTTTCATCCATGGCGGCGCCTGGCTCGGCGGATCGGCCAGCGACTACGGCTTTTCGGCCGAGCTATTCGTCAACGCCGGCGTGCACTACGTCGTGCTCGATTTCATCGCCATCAAAGCGGCGAACGGCGATCTGCGCGTGATGGCCGACCAGGTGCGCCGCGCCGTCGCCTGGGTGTACCGGAATGCCGCGAGCTTCGGCGGCGATCCGAACCGGCTTTACGTTGGCGGCCATTCCTCGGGAGGCCATCTGTGCGGCGTCACGCTGGTGACCGATTGGAGCAAGGATTTCGGCCTGCCCGCCGACATCATCAAGGGCGGCCTCTGCATGAGCGGCATGTACGACATGAAGCCGGTCCGCCTCTCGAAGCGCGGCAACTATGTCCATTTCGACGATGATATGGAAGACAAGATGAGTTCGCTGCGCCACCTCGATCAATTGCACGCGCCGATCATCGTCACCTATGGCGGCAATGAAACCCCCGAATTCCAGCGCCAGAACCGCGACTTCGCCGCCGCGGTCAAGGCCGCGGGCAAGCCGGTAGAACTGGTCGAAGCGCCGAATTACAACCACTTCGAAATGAACGAAACGCTCGCCAATCCATATGGACCCAACGGTCGCGCGGCGCTCGCGCTCATGAAACTTTCCGCATGACGATGGCGTCCGTGCCGAAAGCATTTTGCCAAATCCAACCGGTCTGATCGGCAGCAAGCGATGACCGTTGCAACCGCCGGCTCTGGAATGAAGTGGGTCGGCCGGGCGATCAGGCGGCTGGAAGATCCGGCGCTGGTGACCGGGCGCGGCCGGTTCACCGCCGATCTCGCCGCCGCTTATTGGCTGCGTTTCGTCCGCAGCCCCGTGCATCGGGCCGTATCGTCGGCATCTCCGCGCCCGATGGCGCGCATATCATTCGCGCCGCCGATCTCAAATGCGCGCTGCCGATCCGTCCGATGCTGCACAAGTTCAATTATCAGCCGGTCGAGCAGCCGATCCTGGCAACGGATGTCGTGCGCTTTGTCGGCGAGCCGGTCGCGGCCGTCGTCGCGGCGACCAACGCCGCGGCCGAGGACATTGCCGACGCCGTGCAGATCGAGATCGATGAATTGCCGGCGGTGGTCGATGGCCGCGATGCGCTCAAGCCCGGCGCGCCGCTCGTTCATGCCAAAGTGCCGTCGAACACCGTTGTCGAAGGCCGCTTCAAGACCGCCGATTTCGACGCAACCTTCGCCAAGGCGCACCGGCGCGTGCGGGTCGAGATCCGCTCGCGGCGGCAGAATGCGACGCCGCTCGAGGCGCGCGCGGCGCACGCGGCCTTCGATGCGGCGTCGGGCCGCGTGACGCTGACCTGCACGACACAGATGCCGCATCTCCTGCGCACCGCGGTCGCCGATATCTTGCAGTTTCCGGAATCCGATCTGCGCGTCGTGGCGCCCGATGTCGGCGGCGGGTTCGGGCAGAAAATGTCGCTGCCGGCGGAATACGTGGTGCTGGTCTGGCTGGCGCGGCAGTTGCGCGGCACAGTGGCGTGGACGGAAGACCGGCGGGAAAATCTGATCGGCGGATTTCACAGCCGCGATCAGCATGTCGAGCTCGAGGGCGCGTTCGACGAACACGGCAAGCTGATTGCGCTTACGGCCGACGTCGCCGCCAATGTCGGCGCCTATTCCTGCTTCCCGACCACCTGCGGCGTCGAGCCACTGATGGCCATGGCCGAATTGCCCGGCCCCTACGATGTCCGCGCCTATTCGTGCGTGGCGCGCGGCGTCGCGACGCATACCTGCACGATGGCGCCCTATCGCGGCGTGTCGCGTCCGGTCATCACGCTTGCGATCGAGCGGCTGATGGACAAGGCGGCGGCGGCATTTGCGATTGCCCCCGATGAGATACGCCGGCGCAATCTGATCAAAAAATTTCCTTACACGTCGGTGACCGGGCTGGTGTTCGACGAAGGAAGTTATGTCGAGACGCTGGACCAGGCCCTCGCTCATGTGAACGTCGCGGCGTTTCGCGCCCGGCAGCGCGACGCGCGAGCGCGCGGCCGCTATCTCGGCATCGGCTTTGCGACCTTCTCCGAGCGCACCGGCTACGGCAGCCCGGCTTTTGCCGCGCGCGGCATGGAGATCACGCCGGGATGGGAAACCGTCGAGGTCACGATGAATCCGTCGGGCCTCGTTGAAGCGCGCATCGGCGCAAGCCCGCACGGCCAGGGCCTGCGGACCACGCTCGCCCAGATCATCGCCGACCAGCTTGGCGTCGCGCCGGCGGACGTGCGGATCGTGCATGGCGATACCGACCGCACGCCTTATGGCTGGGGCACCTTTGCCAGCCGCTCGCTGGTCATTTCCGGCGGCGCCTCGCTGCTCGCGGCACAGAAAATCCGCAAAAAACTTCTCACCATCGCCAGCCATGTTCTGGAGGCGGCGCCCGACGACATCGTCCTCGAAGACGGCAAAGCCAAAGTGTCAGGCACCGATCGCGAGGTGACGATTGCAGCACTTGCGCGCGCCGCCTATCACCAGACCCATCAGTTCAAGGGTGAGATCACTCCGGGCCTCAACGAGAGCGCCGATTACGATCCGCCGGGCACGTTCTCCAATGCCTGTCACGTCGCTATCGTCGAAGTCGACATCGAGACCGGCCGCGTTGTGCTCGAGCAATTCCTTGCGGTGGAGGATGCCGGACGCATCATCAATCCGCTGATCGCCGACGGCCAGGTGCATGGCGGCATCGCGCAAGGCATCGGCAACGCGCTACTCGAAGAAATCGTCTACGACGCGCTCGGCAATGTGCAGACCGCAACGCTCGCCGACTACATGCCGCCGACCGCACGCGACGTGCCGCCGATCGCGCTGCATCACATCGAAACTCCGGCGGCGTCATCCATCACCGGCGCCAAGGGTCTCGGCGAAGGCGGCGCCATCGGCGCGCCGGCCGCGGTGCTCAACGCCGTCAACGACGCGCTGTCGCCGTTCGGCGTGTCGATCGACGAGATGCCGGCAACGCCGCAGCGCATCCGCGCGACGCTACGCGCCTCCAGGATTGGGGCATCGGCCGCGAATCCCGATCGCTGATCATTGTCCCCGGGAATGCTCGCGCGCCGACATGATTGCGAGCCAGAGATAGACGCCGAGCAGCGTCATCTCGACGGACACGATGAAAACGCTGCTGCCGAAAACATTCTGGAAGAACAGCACCACCACCGCCATCGAGACCACGGAGCCGAGCCATACGACGGCGCCCCACGCGGCCGCGAGCCAAAGCCCGACCGCGGCGACCAGATCGAGCACGGCGAAAAACACCGTTGCCGCCTGCCAGGCCACGGTATGCGACTCGAAGCCGTCTCCGGGACGCGCGCCGATGCCGCAGACCTGCGCCCAGTGGTACAGGCCTTTGAGCAACGAAACGGCCGCCATCAGGCGCAGAAACAGCACGAGATATTCGGTCCAAGTACCGGGGCCACTGCGCGTTTTGCTGACCCGCACGGGCTCAAGCAAGTCGCTTGGCCGCGTCGGCTGCTTTGGCGAAGAATTGCTCATCCCGCTCCGACCGATAGTGACGCCCCGACAGCGCGTCAACGTCCGCCCGTAACGGCCGGTAAACGCTGCCAAAATGGCCTCACCGTGGCCAGTGGCGGCGTCGCGGTGAACCGAGTAAAAGGACTCTCGACTGGAGCACGTCGATGGCAATCAAATTCGGCCGGCCGCTCGAACGTAACCGGCTTACACCGACGGAGGCTGAAAGGCCGGCGGAGCGGCTCGATCTCGCGATCCGCCCGCGCCGCAACCGCCGCGCCGAGTGGACGCGGCGCATGGTGCGCGAAAACGTGCTCACCGCCGACGACCTGATCTGGCCGCTGTTTCTGGTCGATGGGACGGGCGTCCGCGCGCCGGTCGACTCGATGCCCGGTGTCGACCGCCTCTCGGTCGATCAGGCGGTGCGGGCGGCCGAACGCGCCGCCAAGCTTTCGATCCCGTGTCTTGCGCTGTTTCCCTATACCGACCCGGGCCGACGCGACGACCATGGATCCGAAGCGCTCAATGCGGACAACCTCGTCTGCCGCGCCATCCGCGCCATCAAAAAAGAGGTGCCGGAGATCGGCGTGCTGTGCGACGTCGCACTCGACCCCTACACCAGCCACGGCCATGACGGCCTGCTACGCGACGGCATCATCCTCAACGACGAGACCGTCGGCGTCCTGGTGCGCCAGGCGCTGGTGGAAGCCGAAGCCGGCTGCGACATCATCGCGCCGTCGGACATGATGGATGGCCGTGTCGGCGCCATTCGGTCGGGGCTCGATGCGGCGGGCTTCGGCGACGTCCAGATCATGGCCTACGCCGCCAAATACGCGTCCGCCTTCTATGGCCCATTCCGCGATGCGGTCGGCTCCAGCGCGACGCTGATCGGCGACAAGCGCACCTACCAAATGGATCCGGCGAATTCGGATGAAGCATTGCGCGAGGTCGAACTGGATATCGCCGAGGGTGCCGACATGGTGATGGTCAAGCCCGGCCTGCCCTATCTCGACATCGTGCAGCGGGTCAAAGCCACCTTCGGGGTGCCGACATTCGCCTACCAAGTCTCGGGTGAATATGCGATGATCATGGCCGCCGTTGGCAATGGCTGGCTCGATGGGGAAAAGGCGATTATCGAGAGTCTGATCGCGTTCAAGCGCGCCGGCGCCGATGGTGTGCTGACCTACTTCGCGGCGCAAATCGCGGAGAAGCTCAAGAAGGGCGGCCTGTAGCGGGCCGTCTCCGCCCGGGTGGTGGGTAGTAAGGCGGGTGCCATGCGTCTGGACGACGACAATTCTCATTCCTTCGCGCCGCTGCTGCGCCGGATTTTCATTCTGGTGGTCGTCATCACCGCTGTCCCGGTGATGCTGTGGACCGTCACCGCGTTCATGCGCACTTATGTGGCGCAGCCGGTGATCGCGACGGCCCGGCCGTTGGCGTCAACCACGCTGGTCTCCGACACGGCAAGCGGCCCTGCCGCCGCGCCAGCTGCGGCTGACGCCACTCCCGCCCAACCGGCCCCGGCTCAAGCAGCCACTCAGATTACGTCCCCCGCGCCGGCCATCGTCGAAGCCAGCGCCACAGCCACTGACGCCCGCGATTCCGTTACCGACAGCAAGGGCGATCGCGCGAGCGACACCACCGCCTCGGTCACCACGACCCAGGTCGCCGCGCTGGCGACGGCCTATGCGCCGCCTTCACAGCCCAGTATGCCCGCAGCGACGGGGCCGGCTGACACCCTTGCATCGCAGCCCGCACCCGCCGCCACCTCGCCTTGGCCTGCTGTCACACCAGCACCGGAAGTGAGCGCGCCGCCGGCGGAGCCGGTTGCTCAAGCTGACACCGCTGCGGCCGATGCCTTGCCGCCTGCCGCGCCTCTGACCGGCCCGATTCCCCTGCCGCCGCGCCGGCCGACCGTGTTTGCGCTGGCTGAGACCGGCGGCGTGCCGCTGCCGAGGGCCCGTCCGGCAATTGCTCCGGAGCCACCGCCGCCGCCAAGCGAAACCTTCACCGGATACAACCCGGGTCTCGGATCGGACAGCCATTAGGCGCCGACGCGCCAGTTGCTTCGATATTCACTCCAGAGCCGCGCCGCCTTCGATGCGCACCGGGCGATAACCGTCGGCTTTCAGCGCGCGGAAAATATCCTCGGCGTGGCGGCCGTCGCGCGTCTCCATCGTGACATCGAGCTTGGCGCCTTTTGCCGGCACGTCGAGAAACAGGCGGTGATGATCGACGCCAAGAATATTGGCGCCAAGTTCGCCGAGCCGGCTCGCGATCTGGCCGAGGATTCCCGGCCGGTCGGGAATAGTAAGGCGGAACGACACGATCCGATCCGCCCGCTCGAGTTCGCGCACCATCACGGAAGCGAGAATCCGCGGATCGATATTGCCGCCGCACAGGATCAGACCGACCCTGCGGCCGGCAAAGCGTTCAGGCGCCTCCAGCATTGCGGCAAGGCCGGCGGCTCCCGCCCCTTCCGCCATCGCCTTTTGCAGCGTGACGAACGCGTTGACCGCCCGCTCAATCATCGGCTCTTCGACCAGAATGATGTCGCTCACCAGATTTCGCACTACCGGCAGCGTGAGCGTGCCGACATTCTTCACTGCAATGCCTTCGGCCAATGTCGCGCCGCCGCACGGCAGATCGCCGCCATGAATGGCGTTCCACATCGCCGGATAAAGCGCACATTCGACGCCGATGATTTCGATCGAAGGTTTCCTGGCCCGCGCGGCAATGGCGTTTCCTGCGATCAGGCCGCCGCCGCCGATCGGGACGACGAGGACGTCGAGATCCGGGACATCCTCCAGCATTTCGAGCGCGATGGTGCCCTGGCCGGCGATGATATGTGGATCGTCGTACGGGTGGACCCAGACCAGATTTTGCCCGGCCGCAATGGCCTCCGCGCGCGCCTGCGCCTCGACAAGAGTTTCGCCGTCGAGCACGACGTTGGCGCCGAGCTCCTGCGTCGCTTTGACCTTCACGAACGGCGTCGTCACCGGCATGACGATGGTGGCAGGGATGGCAAGGCGGCGCGCGTGGTAGGCCACCGCCTGGGCATGGTTGCCGGCCGACATTGCGATCACGCCGCGGCGGCGCTCGTCCGCGGTCAGCGCCGCGAGCTTGACGCAGGCGCCGCGTTCCTTGAACGAATTGGTGACCTGCAAATTCTCGTATTTGACGAAGACTTCGGCGCCGGTGAGCCCCGAAAGCGGCGGCGCCGGCAACAGCGGCGTGCGCAGCACATGGCCTTCAATCGTACCGCGGGCGGCCTCGATATCGGTAAGCGTCACCATCGTCCGCGCCTCTTGCATAGACGGCCATGTTTCCCCATTTGCACTGGCGTCGCAAATTGAGGCCGACCATGACCGATTCTGGCCATCCGCAGATCGGCATCTCGCTGGATGCCAAGCCGCACGCCTATGATCCAGCCGCCAATCCCGAGCTGTTCGAAGGCGTCCTGACGCGGCGCGTGGTGGCCTTCGCCATCGACCTCATCATCATCGTCATGCCTCTGGTCCTGGCGTCAATGTTCATCTTCGTGTTCGGATTGGTGACCTTCGGGCTGGGCTGGGCGCTGTTCTGGCTGTTGTCGCCGGCTTCGGTGATCTGGGCGCTTTTCTACTACGGGCTGACATTGGGAAGCACCGCATCCGCAACCATCGGAATGCGCGCCATGGAAATCGAAATGCGAACCTGGTATGGCGCGCCGCTCTATTTCGTACTTGGCGCCGTGCACGCCGTCGTTTTCTGGGTCAGTGTCAGCATGCTGACACCGTTCATTCTCATCATCGGCCTGTTCAACAGCCGCAGGCGGCTGTTGCACGACATGCTGGTGGGCACGGTCCTGGTGAACAACCCAGCCCGCGCGGCGGCCTTGCGGCCGCGTACCGGACGCTGATTTGGCGCTGATTTGGGCTTTGACCGGCGGGCAGTCTCGGGCGATCCTGTGCAGTGGCTGGAGTCGGAAGCCGGCCACGTCGCAACGCCAGAAAGCCCGTGACCCAGCATTCCCGCGATACGCCGCAGTTCTACCTGACCGCCCCTTCGCCCTGCCCCTATCTGGCCGGTCAGGAGGAGCGGAAGGTGTTCACCCATCTGGTCGGCGAGCGCGCGGCAGAACTCAATAATATCCTCACCCATGGCGGTTTCCGCCGCAGCCAGTCGATCGCCTACCGGCCGGCCTGTGAGGGCTGCCGCGCCTGCGTCTCGGTGCGCGTTGCGGTCGACGACTTTCGCCCGACCCGCGGCATGCGCCGGATCGCCAAACGCAACGCCGATATCGTCGGCGAGATGCGGGTCGCAGTGCCGACCTCCGAACAATATTCGATCTTCCGCGCCTATCTCGATTCCCGCCACCGCGACGGCGGCATGGCCGACATGACCGTGCTCGACTACGCCATGATGGTCGAGGACAGCCACATCGAAACCCGCATCATCGAATACCGGCGGAAAGAATCGGGTGGCACCGGGGTCAAGCGCAGCGCCGGCGACCTTGTCGCCGTCGCGCTCACCGACGTGCTCGGCGACGGGTTATCGATGGTCTACTCGTTTTTCGAACCTGACGAAGCGGCGCGATCGCTCGGCACTTTGATGGTGCTCGATCACATCGCGCGTGCCCAGCGCATGGGGCTCACTTACGTGTATCTGGGATACTGGGTGAGCGGCTCGCGCAAGATGGATTACAAGAGCCGCTTCTTGCCGCAAGAGCGGTTGATGCCGGACGGCTGGGTGCGCATCGATTAGCAAATGGTGCCATATGGCCCACTCGCCGAGCGCAACGATCAGCCAGATCTCCACTTAACAAGGAACTTCGCGGCCGCGCCGAGCAACACTAAGATGCAGACCCGTCCGGTGTCTTTCCGCTCGGCGACGCACGGCCTGCGGTATCATCGAACTGATTGTTCTTCGGGAAACCCTTCGGTGCCAGACGCCCGGCATCGGCGCGGTTGCCGCGCCAGTCGGCCAGTTCCTTGATCGAGAGATTGAAAACCCGGCCGGCGGAATCGATCCAGCTTAAGCCCTTCTCCACCTCGAACACCTTGATGTCGGACAGTCCGCCATCCTTGTGGCGTTGCAGGCGCACGCCGCGGCCGCGCGTCATTTCCGGCACCTGGTCGAGCGCAAAGACGACCATCTTGCGGTTCCCCCGATCGCGGCGACCAGATCGCCCTCGACCGGCGTCATAGCCCGCGCCGCATCGGGCGGTTTGACGTTGAGCACCTGCTTACCTTTGCGCGTATTGCCGAGGCATTCGTCCTCGGCCACGACAAATCCCCTGCCCGATTTGCTGGCGACCATGAGTTTGCGGCCGCCCTGATAACGGAACACCGACACGATCTCGGCATCCTGTTCGAGTTCGGCGAACAACCGGATCGGCTCGCCGTGGCCACGGCCGCCCGGCAGTTTCGACGCGTCGATGGTGTAAAAGCGCCCGTTGGTGGCAAATACCAGAAGCTTCGACGTGGTCTCGGCAAAAAACGCGAGCTTGAAACCGTCGTCGGTCTTGAAGGCGAGACTGGACAGATCGGCGACCTGGCCGCGTAGCGCGCGGATCCAGCCCTTCTCGGAAACCACGATGGTGACCGGCTCGCGCTCGACTAATGCTTCCTCGATCGCAGCCTCGTCATGTTCGGGTGCCTCGGCGAACGACGTCCGGCGCTTGCCGAGCGGCGTCTTCGGGCCGAATGTGTCACGCACTTCGCGGATTTGCCCGGCGATCTTTTGCCATTGCTGCTTCTCCGAGCGCAGCAATTCCTCGAGTGATTTTTTCTCGATGCGGAGGTTTTTGTCCTCCTGGCGGATTTCCATTTCTTCCAGCCGGCGCAGATTGCGCAGCCGCATATTGAGGATAGCGTCGGCCTGGACCTCGGAGAGCTTGAACGACTTCATCAAGACCGGCCGTGGCTCGTCCTCCGTGCGGATGATCTTGATGACCTTGTCGAGGTTGAGATAGGCGACAAGATAGCCGCCGAGCACTTCGAGCCGATGCTCGATTTGCGCCAGGCGGTAGCGCGAGCGGCGCAGCAGCACATCGCGGCGGTGCGCGAGCCACTCTGTCAGCACCTCGGCGAGGCCGACGACCTTCGGCACACGGCCGTGCAGCAGCACGTTCATGTTCAGCGGCACGCGACTCTCGAGCTCAGTGAGCTTGAACAGGCTCTCCATCAGCAGCGCCGAGTCGACCGCGCGCGAACGCGGCTCGAACACCAGACGCACGTCCTCGGCCGATTCGTCACGCATGTCGGCAAGAAGCGGCAGCTTCTTTTCGTTCATCAGTTCGGCGATGCGCTCGACCAGCCGCATTTTCTGCACCTGCCACGGGATTTCCGTGACCACGATCAGATAGGTGCCGCGGCCCGTGTCTTCGGTCTTCCAGCGCGCCCGCACGCGGAATGAGCCGCGACCCGTCGCGTAAGCTTCCGCAATCACGTCCGGCGGATCGACGATCAGGCCGCCAGTCGGGAAATCCGGACCCTGAACGTATTTCAGCAGCGTCTTCGATCGCGCATTCGGCTGCTCGATCAGATAGAGCGCCGCGTCACAAAGTTCCGCAATATTGTGCGGCGGGATCGACGTCGCCATGCCGACCGCGATGCCCTGCGAACCGTTGGCGAGCAGATTGGGAAAGGCCGCCGGCAGGACCACGGGTTCCTGCGACAAGCCATCGTAGTTCGGACGAAAATCGACGGCGTCTTCGTCGATGCCGTCGAGCAGAAGCCGCGCCGCTTCGGTCAGCCGGGCCTCGGTATAGCGGTACGCAGCCGCGTTATCGCCGTCGATATTGCCGAAATTACCCTGCCCATCGACCAGCGGATAGCGCGATGAGAAATCCTGCGCCAGCCGCACCAGTGCGTCGTAGATCGCCTGATCGCCATGGGGGTGAAAATTGCCCATCACGTCGCCGACAATCTTCGCCGACTTCTTGAACGTAGTGCCGGGATCGAGGCGAAGGAGCCGCATGCCGTAGAGGATGCGGCGATGCACGGGTTTGAGCCCGTCGCGCGCGTCGGGCAGCGCACGGTGCATGATGGTGGACAGCGCGTAGGCGAGATAGCGCTCCTCGAGCGCCTCGCGCAGTGCGATTTCCTGCACCCCATCAGGATTTGGGGGAATCACTTTCTTGTTCATGACGGCACAGGGCTAACGCGGTTGTGGGGTATGAACAAGGGAGGAAATAGCACTGGCGGAAAAGGAGTTTTCGCTCCTGCGCGGCACCGGACATGGACGGCGCGCGGCGTTGGGGTAGAATACTGCCGCGCGAATATATCCACGCGCTTGCGCGTGCCAATGACATTTCCGGGAGGCTTGCATGCGTGGGATTCTGCTCGCTGGCTTGGCAATCGCAGCCATTTTTGCCGCGGCAGCTCCGATCAATCACGCCCAGGCGATGACGCCGGCCGCACCGGCGCAACTCGGTGCCGCGCACACCACTGAGGGCCTTGAGAAAACCGCGTGGGGTTGTGGCTGGCATGGCTGCATGCCGGGATGGCACCGTTATTACCGAAGCTATCCCACCCCCTATCCCTATCCGTACCGTTATTTCGTGGTGCCGCGGTTACCGATCTGGATCGGCCCAGGACCATTGCTGCGGCCTTGGCGTGGCCCGTGGTACGGACCGCGGTGGGGCTGGGGTCATCGCTATTGGCGGCACTGGTAATCGGCGCGCGCCGCGACGCCGGAAGGGATGATGATGCACAAGCTTTTAACGGCATCGCTCGCTGCTCTGGCGATAAATTTCCTGGCGACGCCGCTGTGCGCGGCAGCCGGCGGTTGGTTACCCGCAATTAAGCCGTTGGCGACGCCGGTGCAGGATAATTACTACGGTAACTACGGCTACGGTTTCGGCCTCGGCACCGGTTACAACTACATCCCCGCCTGCCCGACCAATTATCACTACACCTGCTGGCACGATCCCTACGGCTACCGGCACTGCGGCTGCGTGCTCAACCGCTGGTGACCGGCACGGCAATGCCGAGCGCGCGGTTGATCGCCGCGACGAAATGCGCACGCGCTTCCGGCAATGCAAGGCCGCGCGGCGCAAAGGCGTGGCGATCGAGAAAAAACCCGGTCAGCGCGAAGGCTTCGGCAAGCGCAGTGGTGGACGCCGGCTCCGCCTCATCGTGCAGGAAGGCAGGCAGCGCCAAGAGCTTTTCGCGGTAGGCTTCGCCCGCCGCGCGCGACACTGCGCGGCCTGAGCGCGGCGACACATAGATGAGATCGGCCGTCGACCCCGTCGCTGCGCAGGAGGACAGATCGAGACCGAAGCCAAGCTCGGCGAGAAAGTCCAATTCGAAGCGCGCGATGAGCGGCGCGACGGCGCGCGGATCATCGAGCTGATCGAGAATCCTGGCAAGCTCGCCATAGATCCCGGCGTGCGGCTCGCGCTCGGCCAGAAGCCTGCACAGCGCGGCAAGATGCGTCACGCCGTGCACGGCATGAGCCGCCGAGAGGAAAGCCGCGGCGCGCGAATTGGTGGCTTCGACGGTATAAAGCCCGAGATGCTCGTCGAGCCGCGCCCGCCAGGTCGCGCGCAACGAATTACCGGGCTGCAGCACGCCGCGCAGCCGTGTGCCGGCGCCGCCACGAACGAGGCCGAGATGCCGGCCGCGCTCGAGCGTCATCAATTCGAGAATGACGCTCGTTTCGCCATGCCGCTTGACGCCGAGCACGATACCATCATCGGTCCATTGCATGGGATGTATGTAGCGTCATTTCTAGTCCTATAAGGAATTGGTCGAGTAGCTCAGCCATTCGGCTATCGCCCTCACAGATCCGGGCATGCAGCTTTCCCGCACCCGGCTCTTCCCAAGGATAACTTGCGTCATGCGGCACGGACCGTCCAGGGATGAGTGATACCGGGTGTCGGTAGGGGGAAGCGGGTTAGCAGAGCCCCATACATCTGCCAGCTCATGCGTCGCGATTTCTGACTGCGCCGTCGCAGGCAAGTCAGCCAGATGCGGATCATTTCCTGGCGGAACGCAGTAAGCGCCGGGAAGTTTTGTGGTCGGCCATAGTAGCCGGAGTGACCAAGCAGCACGCTGGTGTACCAACGATGCTGCACGGACAGCGGCACGTGCATCAACCGCTACGCCTCCTGGCGCAACGCCTTCAGCTTTCGCGTCAGGCGCTTGCTCTGCGTTTTGAGCTTCACAATAAACCGGCCGTCCCGTGTCCACCCGCAGTAGTAGGTGGAGCCGAGGAAGGCGAAGGTTTCTGGACGCCGCAGACCACGTTGTCGCCGAGCCAAGGCCGGCAGTCGGCCAAACTCGATGAGACGTGTCTTCTCCTCGTGGAGCGCTAGGCCAAATTTGGCCATTCGCTCCTTCAGAGCGGCGTACATCTCCACCGTTATCCCATCGATTCCCGCACTCATCTGCCGCTTCTGTTGCCGAAACGCGCGTTCAAGCGCTGCCCAATCGACATGATGCAACAGTGCGTTGAACCGAGTTCTGGTCGGCCCGATGGGCCGCCGCATTCACCCGCGCGAGGTTTGGCTGCGCGAAGCGCATTGGGGCAAGTCGGCGCGAGGTACCGCGTGATCGGCGGAATCGCCATGAACGCCCCTGCCCTGGCGTTTGTATTCGAGTGCCACACGGCGCGGCTATGCGGTCAACATCGAAAGTGCCGAGCGCTCCGCCCCTCCGGGTGACCGCGCCGCTTGGTGTGGCGTTCTCAAATTGTCGGGACGAAGGGCGTCCCGATTAAGTCTCGACGGCCTGCGGCGCGTCGAACCAAGGACTGCTGTTAAAAAGCACGAAAATTGCGTCGAAAAGGCTTGTCACAACAGGCATGGATAATATATAGTACATGGACTTTATATTGGTCAACATGCCGAAGGCGCCTCGCAAAACCCCTGTTGTTTTCTACCGAACTGCGGCTGGGGCCGAAGTGGTGCGCGACTGGTTGCGAGAGCTCGATCAGGCGGATCGCAATATCATCGGCCAGGATCTGATGCGGGTGCAATTCCGCTGGCCGGTCGGAATGCCACTGTGCCGCCCGCTAGGTGATGGGCTGTGGGAAGTACGCAGCGATCTAACAGGTCATCGGATTGCGCGGCTGTTGTTTTGTTTCGTGCAGGGCGCGCTTGTGGCGCTGGACGGCTTTGTAAAAAAGACTTAAAAAACGCCGGACGCCGAATTGAAGTTGGCGCGCAAGCGGATGCGAGAGTTTCAGTGAAAGGAGAATGGATATGAAAACCAAGAAGGCCCGGAGCATCAAGGGATTTGCCACCCTCGATAAGTTTCTCGATGAGGACGGTACGCGCGAGGTATTTCAGGCCGTTGCCATCAAGGAGGTTCTGGCCTGGCAAATGACACAAGCAATGAAGGCACAGGGGCTTTCGCGTAAGGGCCTGGCCGAACGCATGCAGACGAGCCGTAGTCAGATCAGCCGCCTGCTCGACCCCAAAGACGGCAACGTCACGTTGGTGACGCTGCAGCGCGCCGCCGCCCTACTCGGTCGCAAGGTCAGTCTCGAATTGGTGTGATGAAAGCCCCCTGCCCGCGATCGAGGCGCACGTTCGCAGTCCAGAACCATAGCGGAGACGACATTCCGGTCTAGTTGCCGATGGCTGCCATCCAACATCAGGCCAACAAGCCGACGCCCAAAAAAACAAGTCGAGCGCAACACCAAAACATCCGATCTCATCCGTTGGTCGATCCAGGAAATCCGCCGCATAGCTCAACGTCTCGCGCGAAAGCGTATCCAACCCGCCTATGTAATCGCATGGTCGCTCTGGCGGCGCGCTCATCAGGCAGCAGCACAGAAATCTCATTTCAAACAAAAATCACAACTGTAATGCTAGAAAGACAAGCAAAGATGAAAATGAAAAAATCAACAAAATCGGGCCGCCCACGACCTGCCAACCGCTGGCGTCTTCAGGACGCCAAGGCGCGCCTGAGCGAAGTGGTGCGCCAAGCCCAACAGCGAGGACCGCAGCGTGTCACACTTCACGGCCGAGATGCGGTAGTGGTAGTTCGGGCGGATGAATTCGATCGCTTGCGGCGACCGATTTCCGGTCGCGATATCGTAGCCGCCTTGGCTACGTCCCCGCTCGCTGACGTGAATTTCGAGCGAATGACGATCAAGTCCCCGGTACGGGACGTAAGTCTGTAAGGGGTTGGCTCCTCGATACCAACGTCGTATCGGAGCTCCGCAAACCGAAACCGGCCGCTGCAGTCGCGGAATTCGTCGCCGCTCAACCTGGCGAACTGCTTTTCACCACCGAAGTCACGTTCGGCGAAATCAGATTTGGAATCGAACAGCTCGAAGATGCGGGCCGCCGTGCTGAAATTCATCTATGGCTGGACCGAACGCTTCGGCCGTTGTTCGCCAACCGCGTCCTCGCCATTACCGAGGACGTTATTGTCCGCTGGAAAGCCATGGTGGTCGAAGGACAAAAGCGTGGCCACACCTTTGGACAACCAGACCTTTTCATCGCAGCGATTGCTGCCCTGGAAGATCTGGTTGTCGTCACAAGAGATACCGATGCATTCGTTGCTGCTGGCGTGCCGGCATTCGATCCGTGGTCGAGCGTGTTGCATGCCCGTGACAAACGTACGCCCATCATTGCACCGGCCTCGGCAGAAGCTGTTGCCGAAGTCATACTCGGCATGAGACGGGGCAAATAATGCTGCGGCGCTTCGGCCCACACCAAGTCCCGGCATGCGCGCGACAGAACCAAGGCATACATTCCGAAGGTGCAAATCTAGTGGAGAAGGAAGACATGCGCTCTAGTGAAAGCGCATCCGCCTCCGCGGTTCCCCGAGTTGGCGCAAAATTCGCTTGTCTGGGCGGAGTTCGTTGCGGTCTTCTCGCGGACCCGTTCCGCGCATCTCGAACATGAACAGGCCAAGGCAGAACTAAAGGGTTTGATGCCCGAATGCCAAGGAAGCGATCGGCATGGCATCCGGGTCAAGCGCTCAAAGTCGGGTGCGATGAGCTTTGATCTCCTCAGCCTGGTAAACCAAGCCAATTATCGCGGCTGGCCCGTCAATGGTTCGACCGCGACGCGTTGTACGCTTGACGTAGCATCGATCGCGGCGTAGTCTTCATCGCTGTATGATCAAATCATTTCGCGACCGCGCTTGCCAGCGCTTGTGGATGGGCGAGTTCGTGAAGCGTTTTAGTGGAATTGAAAAGCAAGCGCTGCGAAAGCTCGACATGCTCCATACCGCGCGCGATCTCAACGACCTGCGCGCACCTCCAGCAAACCGGCTTGAAGCACTGATCGGCAACCGTCGTGGCCAGCACTCCATCCGGATCAATGACCAGTGGCGCATCTGTTTCATCTGGACTGAGGAAGGGCCCGCCGATGTCGAAATCGTCGACTATCACTAAAAGTATCGCGACCCCCAATCGGGTGACCGCCCATCCCGGCGAGGTGCTGAATGAGGAATTTCTCAAGCCTCTAGGAATGTCGATCAATGCGCTGGCGATCGCTTTGCGAGTTCCAGCGACACGCATCGGCGCTATCGTGAAGAGCGAACGCGCAGTGACGGCAGACACGGCGTTGCGTCTGGCGCGCTTCTTTGACACCAGCCCCGAATTTTGGATGAACCTGCAGGCCATGCACGATCTGACAAAAACTCGAATTGAAAATGGGAAAGCCATCGCGCGCGATATTCGACCGCGAGCCGCCTAAATCCAGAAGCTTTACCAGCTCAGCGGCCTGCTGCGCCCGCCGGCCAGCGGACAGGCATTCCATTTGAAGGCGGAAAAAATTCAACACCGGGGATTGAATCAGCAACGATCAGCTTGCCGTGACAGCTTACGGCCTTGGCCAATGATCTGAAGAGCCCTTTTCTTTGGCTGGCCACCCTCTACTCCCTTCGCCAATTTCTTGTGCACCGGTCCCGTGGCAGCGACCGGGGCGCGTTCCGCCTCAAACACAAAGCCCGATGCTTGAATTGTACGGACCGGATGCGGCTCCGAGCACGGGCCGACTCAAAGCGGTTGAGCCGCGCGGATTTATTTACGCGCGGCCGATATCGCCTTATCGATGCCCTTGATCGGCAGTTCGAACGGGATAGTCGCGCCCCCCGTATGGATCGTGATCGTCGCCTTTTCGCTGGCATCGGCCTCCTTTGCGAAGGCTTCATCGATTGGAGTTTCGGCATAGCATTGCTGCGGACCGCACCACACGTAGGCCAGACGCCGCACCGGCCCATTGCCGAACTTCAGTTCAACGCCGTCGGCAAGCATGATAGGACCATTCACCGTTTGGTCGCCCTGCTTGACAGCAAACGAGGAGGGAACGTGGATAGCGGTGACCAAACGACCTTCGGGGCTGAACCCGATCTCCCAATTCAGCACCGTGCCCTGATTTTGATTTCACGACGCGGAGGGCCGCAGTGCAGGTCCGCTTCACCGCGCCGCCGACGCTCGTGTCCTGGCAGGTCACCGCCCAGGAATTGTACATTGTGGTCTCCACATGCTGCGGCTTTGCCGCGTGCGGCAGGTGCTGGCGCGGCGGGAGCTGGCGCGGCGGGACGTGGCGCAGGGGCAGCTGGCGTAACGGGACGGAGCTGCGCCTCCCGCATCGGGGCGGGGCTGGGCTTGATGCCCTCCGCGATCATTTCCACGTCGGCCACGGCGGCCACGCCCCATCGGGTCCCGAGCAGGACCCACGCACCGCTGACCAGCAGTCCACCGACTGTCGATATGAAAATCCACCGAGATACCAGCATGCTTAAACCCTGATTATGGCCGGAATTTTTGCCACGGCGAGCGAGCCGCGACTTTAAACGAGCACGCCATTCGTGACGCGGTGGCGACCCCCATCCAATGTGACATCATGTCCTTCGACTCGACTACTCGCTCGCCGCCAGTTCTTTGGCCGGTTGCGCCGGCGGCGCACCTTGCACCGCGAACGGCCTCTCTTCTGCCTGCTTGGACAAAACCGAATCCAAAGACAGCGGCCCGAACTCGGGCTCGAAACTGATCGTGTGCTGCACCTCGGGCGTTCCGACGCCCAGCGCCATCGGACAGCGCGAACCGGGGATCACTGCGACGTCGAACAGCTCCTTGATGAAGCCTTCCAGCCGCAGCCATTCCACGATGCCGCCCATTCGCAAATCGACGATTTGAATGCCACACCAAGGTACTCCGCCGCGTGACCGGACATTCTCGTCGAGCTCCAGACCCTTGAAGGTTCCGTCGCGCGGAAGCGACACGGTCGCGATCGCATGGCCGTTCCAGATGGTCATGCCGCGAAGGAAGCCCGGACAAAAGCAGACGTTCTCCTTCGCTCCGGTTTTTTCATCCACCCGGGCGATGTAACCGCGGCCCGAATCCAACACCCAGAGCGCGCCGTTAGCGAATTCGCGGGGAATGCGGCATCGATAACGCGTCGGTCACGACCCGATCCGCCTGGACGTCGATGATGACCCCGCCCTGCTCGCGCCTCTCACGCCATCCGTTGACCAGGTCGCTCTGGCTCACCGCCGTTACGTATTTCGGCGTGCCGTCCACCATGGCCATTCCGTTCAGATGACAGCGATCCTCGGGAGCCACTTTGCTGATGAACATTGGCTTCCACAGCGGCCGGAAACTGTGGGTCTGGTTGAATGTCGCCAGGCAGGAAAACTTGGTGTTGACGAAAATGACGCGACCGTGCTTGTCGATCCCCATTTCGTGGACGTCGAGATCGCCGGTGACTTGCGCGTTGCGCGGAATGAACAGACGATCAAAAAACTGGTTGGCGACCTCGGTGCGCCGCAGGATGTTTTCCATCCGCCAAACGGCTTCGAGCCCCGCCACGTAGATGCGATCGGACTGCGCGATCACCCCCATCGCGCGGATGAAGTTGCGTTGGTGAATGGATATGCGCCCGTCCGGCATCACGCCGACGAGAAAAAGCTGCCCCGTCTGGTACGACGTGAACGCCAGGCTTACATTGTTCATGATCAGCCAGTCGGCGAGCCCGCGCGAGCACTCGATCTTCGTCGTCTGCAACTCGGCTGTGCCCGCCGTCGTCGCCGACTTCGCGCCCGACTTGCCCGCAACCGATATCTCGGGGACCGCTCCCCCACTCTCGACGACGATGCCCGGCTTTTCCGGGGCCTCGCCGGCCGATGGGTCTGGACTGTTAGGGGTGTTCTCATCCACGGCTGCTGAAGTCCTTTGGTCTGTTTTGCTTTAGCAAAAAAGATCGCAGATGCTGGCCTTGCCCCTCTTCTTAACGGTCCGGCATAGAGGTGCAACCAAGATCTCGCAGTTCTAATCGTCGTATCTTATTGTCGCAATTTTCGTATGGTTGAACTTTGGCGCTTTTTGGTCAACAAAAGGGCGAGATCGTAAAGTCCGACCTCGCCCCTTGTATTATTGGCTTTTGTGGGGAGCCCTTATCCGACCGCGGATCGCCTTCGCGACCCGCGACCGAACAATCTCTCGCTAGCACGCCCCCATCCTGCTGTCTACCACTGGTAGCGCACGCCGCCTTTCACAGATCCGGACGTGTACTCGCTAGCAAAGCGGTAGTCGCCCTTCACGAATGCCGACCAGTTGGTGCCCAGCTGGTAGAAGTTAAGCATGCCGCCGACTTCGCCCTCGGTCTTGTTGTTATTCGGATCCGTCAGATCGAGGGCAAAGCCGTTGCTGGTCATGACCGCGCCGTTATTCCCTGCAAGGGTCTCCCAGACGCCGCCCGTTACGCTTGGCTCGATGCGCCAGCCACCGGTCACGAATGACGTGCCAAGCCGAGCTCCGAGCCGTCCCCGCACCGACGTGTCGTCATCAACCTGGACAGTTGTTCCGACGCTCGGGAACGGCAAGTCGCCGAAGTTGGTATGCACGACCTCCGCAGTCAATTGCGGCTCAAAGAACCACGGATTGAATTGGAACCGGTAACCCGTGTCCATGCGGCCGCCATATTGCTGCACATTGGCGTTGATACCGGGTTCGGCACGCCGGCCACCAAACAGGTTCCCGCCGGCGGTGTAGTCCATGCTCATCCAGTTGGCCAGGAACGAGCCATCGGCGAAGAACCCATGGTTCAGGAAGGTGGCATAGGCGCCAGCGTTGCCGCCTTGGAAGGTCACCTTGTTTCCGGAGCCAAAGTTCACGGTGGATCCGTCAGCGCCGCCCATCAAGCCAACCAGGACAGCACTGAACCCGGTTCGCATGAACGCCCAGTCGTAGCCCATCTGCGCGCCGGCGATGGTCTGGTTGTACTGCACACTGCTGGTGACCGTCGTGCCGAAGCGTCCGAACGTCACATTCTGCTTGTTGTCGATCCAATCGCCGTACGCCCGTACCCAAGCGCCCGGTCCGACGCCCGCCGGCGGAAGAACGATCGGCGCCTTGACCGCGAGGTCAGCTCCACCGCCCCTCGCATTGCGGGTTCGGGCCCGCCATGAAGAAGTAGTCGCGGAGGTCGGCATTGCGATCGAGCCACATGCCGGCCGCATCGCTCCAGATGTCGTCCGCCGCTTGGCCCAATTGCGTGAACTTAGTGGTCGGCCTGCTCGGCGTGCTCGCCAGGAACCAGCAGTTGAAGCCGGACTGACAGGGACCCGCCTGGGTCTGCGGCAGGTAGAACAATCCATACTGGAAGAAGCCCTTCTGGATCGGTCCCTGCAGCATTTCGAAGTTGCTGGCAACGTTCTTTGTGGTGCCGACCACCGCCCCACTGGATTCCACGAGCGGAATGCCGAGCGGGTTGTAGGCACCGTTCAGGTTCGGAGAAACATCGTTGACAACAATGTTGGTGAGGCCGGTAGCGTAGCCTTTCGACACAGCAGTGCCGATCTGCAACACGTCAGCCGACGACCTGAACTGATTGCTGAGGACAGCGTTGACCGCCAGCGTGCTGCCACCCGAGCCGTTGAAGTACACGTTCGGCCCACCCGCCGACGAGGAAGCGGTGATCACGAGCCGGTCGTTGGCCGCCGTTCCGTTGATCAATGTGACCAAGCCGGTGTTGTTGAAGTCCTCCAGCCCAGACACCGTCACGACATTGAAGGGCTTGAACCTGGTTCCCGGATCTGGCGAGAACGCGAATGCCGCACCGAGGGCGTCCATCTTCACCGTACCGGAGTTGTTGACGACGTTGTCCTTCCCGCCTCCGAAGTTGCTGTTGCCCTGCATCAGCCACAGGCCGCTATTGTTGAACGTGTTATTGAACGCCTTGAACCCGACGTCGAGCTGGACGTTGCCGCTGACGTAGCCGGCGTTGTTGATCGTGGTATTTGCGCCGTATGTCACTACGGCATGGAACGGGAAGCCGCTGGCCATGATTATGCCGCCGGCGGCGTTGTTTACCGTAACGGTGGCAGTGGTCGCCGCGACGGACTTACCCTTGGCGAAAATGCCCGCATAGATCGCGTCGGAGAGGAAGCCATAGGTGTGGATCACGCCCGCTGCGCCGTTGTTTATCACAATCGTGGCCGAGGCAGTGTTTGCCGGGGACACGGCGCTCGCATAGGACCGAACGCCAGGCGAGAAAGGCCCAGTCGTGATAATCGAGCCGGCATTCGACACCGTGACGGCGGCAGTTGCAGTGTTCGTCAACCCAACCGCCACAGCATTGGCCACAACGCCCGGAGAGGCGGGCCCGTAGGTCAGGATAGTGCTGGGGTTCAACACCGTCGTCGTAGCCTTCGCGGGCCCGCTGGCGCCCACGCCGACCAGCGCACTCGAACTCGCGAACACGCCAGGGGCGAAGAAGCCGTAGGTCGTGATGCCGCCCGCATTGGTTACGGTGGTCGTCGCAGTGGGATCACCCACGGCCGCCGAGAGCGCGATGATGCCGGCCCCGTAGGTCGTGATGGCACCGGTACTGTTCACCGTAGTGGTGGCAGTGGCGCTGCTCCCGCCGAGTGCGGTAGCCGACGCAAAGATGCCAGCCGAGCCGTAGTAAGAAGTCGAGATGCTGCCGGTGTTGCTCACCGTTGTGGTCGCCGACGCTGTGCCGGCGAAGTACGAGCCGAAACTCCCGGCCAGCGAGGTCGCAACGATGCCAGTCGAGTAAGGCCCAAGTGTCGCGATGGCGCCGGTCTCGGTGACGGTGGTCGTCGCTGTCGCCGTGCCGCCTACATGGCTGGCAAACGCAGCGGAGCCGGCAACGATACCTGGCGAGCCTAAGTCGCCCGGTTCGAAACCCGCCGCGAAGGTGGCGATGGCGCCCGAGTTGCTCACCGTAGTCGTGGCGGTGGCATTGCCACCCGAAGTGCCGACAGCTTCCGCCAACGTCAGGGCAATGATGCCCGGCGAGGCGTAGGACGCGGTGATGATACCGCCGGTGTTGGTGACGGTGGCCGTCGCCGCCGCCGTACCCGCGGTACCCGCAGGCACGAATAGAGGCCCGAAACCAACACCGCCGTTCGCGTATGCCTTCGAAGCGGCGAAAATGCCCGCCGAGTAGGTGCCGTAAGTCTTGATGGATCCGGTGTTGGTGATCGACGTCGTCGCGGTCGCCTTTCCCCCGCCATCGCCGTTAGCAGCAGCAATCGCGACGCCGGAAATGCCGGGGTCGAATATGCCGAAGATAAGGGTACCCGCGTAGATGTTTGCCGAGCTGGTGATGGCTGTCGTGGCCGTGGCCGTTCCGCCAACCCCGCTGAGACCATAGCCGCTGGCGAAGGCCCCGGCGAAGCCGCTGATGCCGGCGCCGCCACTGGTGATGATCGCCGGGTCGGTGATGTAGGTGCCGGCCTTGGCCGTTCCAGCGACACTATGTTCGCCATAGCCGTTGGCAGCAGCAAACGAGGCGCCGCTGATGCCGGCTCCGAGCAATGACGTGATCTGTCCGCTGTTGGAGATCGACGTCGTGGCGGTCGCCGTTCCACCGGTATTCTTATCGGTGAGGATGGCGCCGCCGTTAGCGAAGGCAGCGGAGAAGCCGTCGATGCCATCACCAAACCCGCTGACGATCACGCCAGTATTGCTGATCGTCGTCGTGGCAGTCGCCGTTCCGCCGGCACTCTTCGGCAGCAAGCCGAAGGCGTCAGCGTCAGCGAGCGAACCGGCGAAGATACCGGTGCCGAAGCTGTAGATAGTGCCGGAATTGCTGATCGACGTGGTGGCCTTAGCCGTTCCGCCGAGCGTGCCATCGGCATAGGCGGAGGCGGCGGAGAAGCCGGCGATGCCCGGACCGAAGAAGGTTTCGATCGTGCCGGTGTTGCTGATCGTCACGCCTGCGGTCGCAGTGCCGCCCGTGGCTTTAACAAGGCCGATGGCATTCGCAGCAGCGATCGCGGTGCCGGTGATGCCGGCGCCGTAACTGGTGATGGTTGCCGCGCTGGTGATCGTCACCGTCGCGGTTGCGGTGCCACCCTTAGCAGTAAGAAGGCTGAAGGCATCCGCGGAAGCGATCGCGGTGCCGGCGATGCCAGTGCCCAAGAAGCTGTAGATGCTCGCCGGGTCGTTGATCGTCACCGTCGCGGACGCAGTGCCGCCCGTGGCAGTACCAATGGGGGCGAAGGCATCCGCACTAGCGACCGCGGTGCCGACGACACCGCCGCCGAAACCAAGATTGTAGATATTACCGGTGTTGCTGATCGACACCGTCGAGGTGGCAGTGCCGCCCGTGGCACTACCAGCAGGGCCGAAGGAAGCGGCATCAGCGAAAGAGAGCGCATAGCCGCCGATGCTGGTCAGGAAGCTGGTGACGGCTCCCGAGTTGGTGATGTAGGTGCCGGCCTTGGCCGTTCCGCCAATTCCAACATAACCCACGCCATCCGCCATGGCGAACGAAACGCCCAAGATACCGAAGCCGGGGGGGACCGGGGCACCGATAGTGCCAGTATTGGTGATGACCGTTTTGGCCGTGGCGGTGCCGCCGACGCCCTTGCCGGGATCGATCAAGGACGACCCAAAGCCGTCCGCAATCGCCGCCGAGGCGCCGAAGATACCCGCAAACCCATAGTCTCTGATGGCGCCAGTATTGGAGATCGTCGTGGTGGCCGTGGCTGTTCCGCCATAGGCGTGAAAGCCGACGCCGTCCGATGTGGCGAGCGTGGTACCCTCGATGCCGTCAACGACTGGCCCGTAGACCGTAATGGCGCCCGTATTGCTGATCGTCACGGTCGCAGTCGCAGAACCGCCGCTGCCCTTGCCGACGATTGGCGGCGGTGTCCCGGGGCCAGGCGAGAACCCAATGCCGCTGGCGTCCGCGTCCGCAGTGCCAACGATGCCGCTGCCATCTCCAGTGGGCAACGTGGTGATAGATGCAGCGTTGGTAATGTAGGTGCCGGCCTTGGCCGTTCCGCCGGTGCCGACGTAACCGATGCCTGTTGCCGCGGCGCCTGAGACGCCAATGATGCCGCTTCCAGTGTAATCGACCGCGATTGTGCCGGTGACAGCGTTAGTGATTGTGACCGTCGCGGTCGCGGTGCCGCCTGTACCGGAGGCACCCTTCGCCCCTGCCGCGAGGGAGCCGATGCCTATGGCGCTTGCATCCGCGACGCCGGTTACCGAGGTGTCGTGGATGCTCGTCAGCGTTCCGGAATTGCTGATCGTCGTGATGGCAGTCGCCGAGCCGCCCTTGCCGACATAGCCAACGCCGTCAGCCGAGGCGATGGATAAGCTCAAGATGTTGCCGAAGTACTTGTCGTAGAGGGGGCCCGAGTTGGTGATGGAGGTAGTCGCACTCGCGGTGCCGCCGGTGCCGGTGGCCTTTGCGCCAGCGCCGCCGAAACCGTCAGCCAACGCCACCGCGGTGCCTATAATGTCAGTACCGGCCGCTTTGCCAGTGGTTGTGATGGCTCCGGCGTTGGTGATCAGCGTGAAGGAAGTCGACGAGCCGCCCTTGGCGGAATAGCCAATAGCCTCAGACCCGGAATACGTTGCCGCGACGATACCGTTTCCGGCCGAGCTCTTGATGATGCCCCCGGCCGTGTTCGTGATCACCACGCTTGCGTTCGCCGCGCCGCCCGCGGCAGTGCCTTTCGCGGCGCCGGAGCCAAAGGCGCCGGCGTCTGCGAAGGAGGTGCCGTCGATCCCATCGCCGACGCTGGTAATCGGGGCTAAATTGGCGACGGTATTAAGTGGCGCTGCCGCTGTCGCGTCGTTGGCCGTGGCCTTGCCGCCCACGGCGTTATAGCCAGTGGCCACGGCATCGGCGAACGCATCGGTGTAGATGCCGACTGCCTTCGTGGTGATGGCGGCAGTGTTTTCGACGTAGGTGTTTGCGGTCGCGGTGCCGCCGGTGCCGGAGGAGCCCTTCGTGCCGATGGGCGCAAAGCCGGTGGCGAATGCGAACGAAGTTGGCGGCGATGCCGTCGCCGGTGCTGAAGATAACTCCACTATTGGAGACGTATGTGCCGGCCTTCGCCGTGCCGCCCTTGGCAGTAAAGCCAACGCCATCGGCAAAGGCGAACGAGAAGCCGACGATGCCGGCGCCGCCAACATACGCCGCTTTGGTACCGATCGGCCCGCTATTGTCCATGATCACGATCGCCGGGGCCGTGCCGCCGTAGCCCTTGCCCTTCGCCCCGGTGCCGGTGCCGTCTGCGGTTTCTGTGGCAAAGCCGAAGATGCCGTTAGCTGTAGCGCTGGTTGAAAGGGTGCCGAGCGCTCCAGTATTGGAGATTGTCACGGTCGCCTTCGACGAGCCGCCATAGCCTGAATAGCCCTTGCCGTCGGCAGTGGCGAGCGAGGTGCCCGTGATCGCATTTGCGCCGGCTTTGGTGGTGGCGACGGCGCCGCTGTTGCTGATCGTCACGCCCGCGTACGCCGTGCCGCCCGTGCCTTTGCCGCCGACGCCAGCTCCGCCGGTGCCTTCGGCGGTTGCGGTCGAGGTGCCGCCGATACCGAAGAGACCGCTGGCGATCGCTCCGCTGTTGCTGATCGTTGTCGTGGCGGTCGCACTTCCGCCTAAGCCTGCCCCCGCACCTGTACCAGCGGCTTCCGCCAATGCAATGCCATCGATGCCCGCTCCAGCCGCGGCGCCGATCGCGCCGCCCACGTCGGTGATCACCACTTTTGCCGCGGCCGAGCCCACGCCGCCCGTCAATATGGCGTTGGACTCTGCAGTTGCCTCGCCAACGATGCCAGCGCCGGCCTTGCTGGTGATCATTGCGCTGTCGTAGACGGTCGTGGTGGCGCTCGCAGGTGTCATTGGGGCAGTAATGGAGTCCGCGAACACGTCGGCAAAGATGCCTGTGCCGCTGGCCACGATCGCCCCGGTATTGGTGAGGTTGATTACGTCCGGGGCTGGGACCGCGGCACCGACATCGAGAATAAAGGCACTAATGCCGTAGCCGGCCGACGCGATGGCCGCCGCACTGGTGAGGTCGATGGTCGTGCCGGTGAAACCGGAAAACATCGCGATGCCGTCAAATGCGGCTCCGGTCGTGGTGATCGTGGTGCCGGGTCCGGCGACGCTTAGGACCAGCGTCTGCCCGTTGGCATCCCCATCAAACGTAATGCCGTTGTAGAGCGCCGTGGAGCCGAGTGTCGAACCGGCCGCAACATCTCCTGTGAATGTTCCTGGTACTGCTGTGCCCTCAGTAAAGGTCAGGCCGGTAGCGAAAGCCGCGGGGCCGCAGGTGACCGTGGTGCCAACCGCAATCGGATTGGGAACAGGATTCGCCGTGCAGGCCGCCATTGCGGGTTGCACGCTGACCATCGTGGTGGCCGCAATCGACGCCGCGAGGATTCCCGCGCTCAGCGCCGTTCCGACCATCAATGATGCGCGAAGACTTCGCTTTCGCGCAGGACTGCGGGCAAACAGGGCGTCGAGAACACTGGTTTCCAGCTTGGGCAGATTCGCCGCTGAAAACGCCACGTTGGTGGCCAGCTTGGTGGCGCGCGACTTTTTGCTCAAACGACGTGACATGATAAGTCCCCCTGCTGCACCGTTACCCCGGTGCGATGAGTATCGTGGTCGTGCCCCATTTTTAGAAAGTCGCGCTTCATAAGCAATAGTTCGTTGCATTGCAGAGGTAGAAACCAAGGGCATGTGTTAAATTTATCACAAGTTTCGGCTTTGCCTGAACAGAAAACCATTATAAATCAATGATTTATAAGATTTTCGGTCCATGTTGATAATGGTCGCAAAATGCTCGCCAGCGCGGCCTATTGGAGGTAAATCCACGTCGGCGTTAACCATATAGTTACGCGCGTTGGCCCTGAGCGCACCCGCGAATGGAAGAAAAATGGAAGGAATTGGCAGCGAGACTCCCGCGCCGTAACCCGCCGCATGGATTCGGTCGACAACCGCCATCAGAAAGTTCCGGTCGCAGTAGCGCGGACTTGTTGGTGCGCGATGTCGAACAGCGCAAACCGCAAACTTGCAGCGCCTTCGCGTTCGCCCCATCTCTTCGAATAATCGTTCGCATCGCGCGTTTGGACCGGCAATACTCGCGACGCGCGACCTTGAACTGAAGTGGCCTGCTCGCGCCATGAGCTTGAAAAGCGCGCCGTCGAATTGGCAATAGCTCCAACTTACGGTGGATTCGGATTTGAGATCTTGACGTGCGCCAGACATTTATCGTCTTTGTGAATGGCCAGAAAATTCATTCCGCTCGTCAGCACCGAATAGCCGACATTTTCGAGCCACGCGCGCAACTTGTCCTTGTCGGTCTTGGCCATTTCGACCAGCAGAATCGGATGGTGGCTGTCGACGCATTTGACGCCGCCCGCCAACGCATCGAGCTCCATTCCCTCAATGTCCATTTTTATCAGATCGAGGCGGGGAAAATTGAACGAATCAAGACTGATCGTCTGCACGTCGACCATCTTGCTCTCGGAATAGTCGATCGCCTGGCCGATAAACTCCGTGTTCTCGCGTTTCCTGAGTTCGAGGCTGCCGAAACTTGCGGGAACGAGATAATTCGGATTCGGCATTTTCATCGTGCCCGGTTGACTCGTCACCGCGGCGTGGATGGCGCGAGCATTAAAGCAATTGTTGATCGCGATGTTGCCGGCGAGCGCGTAATAGATGCGCTCCTGGGCCTCGAACGCGAGCACCGCGCCCCAGCCGCTCATGTGTTTGGCCCACTCGACGGTGTGGACCCCGATATTGGCGCCGCAGTCAACCGCGACGACGCCGTCGCCGTAATGTTCGCGGCGCAGATCGAGCAGCTTGAGCAATAAATCGACCTCGCCCGCATCGTAGGACGTTGTGTTCAGGAGCTGAAAGCCGACGCCGTATGCGCTGTTTCGTTCGACGAAATGCTGGTCGAACCGGTTCACGATCAGAGTGCCGTGGTCGGTTGCTGCCATGATGAATGCGATTTTGCGAGGCGGGTTTGGCATGGTTGATGTTGACTGTTTCTCCATGCGCTAAAATCAACACCCGCAAATCTGAACAGGACGCGGATTTTCACCTGACCATGATCCGATCAATTGAATCGGATCATAGTCCATGTTTCTCATTGGCGCATGATTTTTCGGAAAACCGGTTTCTACCCCGATCGAGTCCGGGGGCGGGCATTTTCCGGATCATGCTTTAGTTTGGCAGCGCCGCAGAGTCGCTAAGAAAGCAGCAAAGTCCGTAATAAAAAGCCAGCGGAAACGGCCAGCCCGACCCTTTAAAAGCGCTTGCGGAACTTTGACTTTTGCCACCACGGCTGGCATTGCTGGCATTGACGGTCGGGTCGAAATGGCGGCGGCGGTTTACTCAGCGCAACGATGGCAAATTCCCCAGCGAATATTCGGCTGACCATTCCGCAGGCGACGGACCGAGCGGTGAACTTTCAACGCGGCGGTTGGCTTGCTGACGCTGAAATTATTTACGCCGACATTTTGAAGGTGGAGCCGGATCACTTCGATTCCACGCATAATCTGGGCGTCATCCGCTATCATCAGGGACGGCTCGCGGAAGCGCTGCCTTTGCTCGAACATGCGATCAAGCTTGATCCGAATTCAGCCGACGCGCTGTCGAACTATGGTGTTGTTCTTCGTGCATTGGGGCGATGGCCGGAAGCGCTCGACGCCTTCGATCGGGCGATCAAGTTGCGTCCGGATTATCCCGAGGCGCATTCCAATCGCGGCGGGGTCTTGATTGATCTCGGTCGAACGGAAGAGGCGCTTGAGGCCTACAACCGGGCGATGATCGCTCGCCGCGGCTTTGTTGATGCGCTGCTGGGCCGCGGCATCGCCTTGACCAGGCTTAAACGTTTTAGCGACGCGCTCGTCGCGTTCGGTCGCGTCATTGGCATTGATCCGAACCACGCCGAGGCGCTTATCCAGCGCGCTTATCCTCTCATCGAATTGCGTCGCTATGAGGAAGCAGTGGCGACCTGCGATCGGGCGATCGCGATCAATCCCCGCAACCCCGTGCCTCATCACCAACGGGGCATAGCGCTGAGCGAGCTGGGTCGCCCGGCCGACGCAGCCGCAAGCTTCCAGCGAGCGATCGCCATTTGGCCTGAGTTCGTCGAAGCACTATTTTGTCTTTCGATTGAGCTGCAACGGCTCGGCCGATTTGACGAAGCGCTCGCGGCGATCGATCGCTGCCTGACGCTCGATCCCGGACAACTATCGGCGGCTGGAACAATCGCGGCAATATTCTGCTGGCAATGGGACGGTACACGGATGCCATGGAGTCCTATGATCGCACTTTGGCTATCAAACCCGATTATGGCGAGGCTTATTACAACAAGGGCAATGCTCTTCGTCGAACTCGCGCGGATCCCCGAGGCGTCGGAATGTTTTCAGAAAGCCGTCGCCCTGAACTCTGTGCACCCGGACATCGCCCTCAATGAAGGGCTGGCGCGTCTGCTGGCGGGCGATCTTCGCCATGGGTTCAAGCGCTACGAGGGACGTTTCCAAAAAACCGAGCACGCACCGCAAATACGAAAATTCAAGCAACCGCGCTGGACCGGGTTCGACATCGCCGGAAAACGCATCTTGCTGCACGACGAACAGGGGCTCGGCGATGCCATCCATTTTGCCCGCTATGTGCCGCTGGTGGCGCAGCGGGGCGCGGAGGTTATCCTCCAAGTGCAGGCGTCGCTAAAAATCCTGCTGGCGAGCGTCAAGGGCGTGTCGCAAGTTTACGAGCGGGGCGCACGGTTGCCGGAATTCGATGTGCATCAGTACCTGCTCAGCCTTGCCGAAGTGTTCGAGACCGAACTCGACAGCGTTCCCGCCGAGGTTCCGTATATCGCGGCGCCGGCCGATCGAATCGAGAAATGGCGCAAGCGACTGCCTGCCAAGCATGGCCTGCGTGTCGGCCTGGTATGGTCGGGAAATCCCGCGTTTGCCGGCGACGCCAGCCGGTCGATCGGACTTTGCGCGACTGGACTTCGCTGCTTTCCGTGCCAGGCGTGCAATTCGTCAGTCTGCATAGCGAAGTGTCGCGCCGAGGATGCTCCAATTCCTGCAAAAGTTCCCCGAGCTCGTCCATTTTGGCGCCGAGCTCACCGACTTCGCCGACACGGCTGCCATAGTCACCGATCTTGATCTCGTGATTGGCTCCGATACCGCCGTCATCCATCTTGCCGGTGCTCTCGCCAAGCCAGTGTGGGTTTTGACAAAGTTCTCGCCGGACTGGCGTTGGCTTCTCGATCGGCAAGACAACCCGTGGTACCCGACCGCCAAACTTTATCGGCAGCCACAGATTGGGGATTGGGCGAGCGTCGTCGAACGGGTCCGGCAGGATCTCATTGAATTGTCCAACGCGGCCAATGCGCGGTGAGCCGCGGGTTCGGAGCGAGAGCGAGTAGCCCGCAGCAGCACCGCTATCTCACTGCGCTAGAATAAGAGCGCGAGGAGATTTGGCTACGATCGCCCGACGGAGTTGTATTGTGAGTGTTGTCGCGTCTGAAGCGCGTTCGGCCAGACAAGTGGGCTCGTGTATGGTGCAAATCTCACTTGCCGAAACGCCAGTGTTCAACCGCGCGGTTGCAGCCTACGAGGCGGGTAACCTCGTTGAAGCCGAGCACCTTTGCCAGCAAGTCGTCGCCGCGAGGCCTCATTTCGCCGATGCAATTTCACCTGCTCGCTCTCGTTCAATCGAGCCTGGGAAAAATCGATGCTGCGCTGGCCAACTACGACCGCGCTATCGGGATGCGGCCGGACTTTGCCAGGGCTCATCACAATCGCGGCATGCTGCTTGAGAAGATCGGCCGGCATCACGAAGCGCTAGCGAGCTATGATCGCGCGCTTTCGGTCCGGCCAGACTTCGCGGTGGCGCTCTCCAACCGCGGTAATGTCCTTCACCACTTGAGGCGGTTAGCCTGAAGCGCTGGAAAGCTATGACCGCGCCGTGCAGCTGCGGCCAGATTTCGCCATGGCGCACTACAATCGCGGCCGCGTCTTGCAAGACCTGAACCGGCAGGACGAAGCATTGGCGAGTTACGATCGCGCGATCGCTCGCAACCGCAATTCGCCGAGGCGCTCTCCAATCGCGGCAATGTCCTTCTGGAGCTAAATCGGCTCACGGAGGCGGTGGCGAGCTATGACCAGGCGGTCGATATTCGGCCAGACTTCGCCGAAGCATTTTCCAACCGCGGTTCAGCACTGGAAAAGTTGGCGCGGTACGACGAGGCGTAGCAAGCTTTGACCGCGCGATCGCGCTAAAGCCGGTGTACTCCGATGCACGTTCGAACCGCGGTATCGTGCTTGCGTCAGCTGCAGCGCTTCGATGAGGCGCTGGCAGATTTTGCCAGCGCGGTTGCGGTTTCGCCGTCCAATGCCGAAGCGCATTTTGGCGAAGCAGAGGTTCGGCTTCTGCTCGCCGACTTTGATCGCGGCTGGAAAGAATATGAATGGCGGTCGCAAGCCGAGCAATTGCGGCATTCCCAGCGCAGACTTACGCAAAGCCGCTATGGCTGGGGCAAAACGAAATCGCCGGCAAGACCATTCTTTTGCACGCTGAGCAAGGTTTTGGCGACACGATCCAATTCTGCCGCTATGTTCCTCTCGTGGCGCAGCGCGGCGCGCGCGTGATTTTGGAGGTTCAAGAGCTCGCTCAAGGAGCTGATGAGCAGTCTCGCCGGTGCGACCGACATCGTCACCAGTGACTCCGTCGCTGCCGGAGTTTGATGTGCAATGCCCGTTGCTCAGCTTGCCGCTGGCGTTCGGAACAAGACTCGAGACAATTCCGTCGGCGGTGCCCTACCTGCGCGCATCATCGCATGGCGTGATCGACTGGAACACGCGGCTGGGGCCAAAACGTCGCCCCAGGATCGGCCTGGCCTGGTCCGGCAGGCCGACGCACATGAACGATCGTAATCGATCGATTCCCCTCGGCGCTCTGTTATCGCTGTTGGATATGGATGCGACATTCGTAAGCCTGCAGAAGGATGTACGGCCCGAAGATGCATTGATATTGAGCGAGCGAAGCGACCTTCTTCATTTCGGCGAAGCGCTGCACAGATTTTTCGGAAACGGCGGCGCTCATTGCGAATCTGGACCTTGTGATCTCGCGTCGACACCAGCGTCGCTCACCTTGCTGGTGCGCTGGCAAAGCCGCTCTGGGTGATGTTGCCATTCACTCCCGATTGGCGCTGGCTGCTCGATCGCGACGATAGCCCCTGGTACCCGACCGCGCGATTGTTTCGGCAGGATGACACGCGCGTTTGGGATAACGTGATCGCGCGCGTTCGTGAGGCGCTGCGCGACTTCATTTGATGCCGCGCGGCCTCATGAATCGATGGCTGCTCTGACCCGTTCGCCATGATGTTTTGGAGACGCCGGCCGACCAGCCCCCGCCATCGGAAATATGACTGCATTATCGTACTTGTGGTCATCGCCACCGATTTAAACTCGCTACTGTCATATGACCGGGACGTGCGCTGAGGCTGTTGATGGAAGAACTCCGACAACCCGAGGATCGTCAGCGATCTCGATTTGCCGCCGAAACGGATGAAAGCCGGACCGTATGTAGAATGTTAGCGCACGCGGATGGTCCAACGTGCATGTATGCACCCAAAGCCGTCGAATTGGGCTAGACCAGGCAATCTCGAGCGCTCGGTTCATCAACCATCGCCCCGCCCCCTTACCAATAAGGCTTGGCAGAATTCCAAAGAAGCTCAATTCGCAGACGCCTTCGCTTCGGAAGTCGAGTTCAAGCATACCTTGATCGCTTCCGCCGTGCTCCAGAACGAAGAGTTTGATGGAAGCGTCTTCGATGATCGTTTTTAGCGCATCATCGCTGAGCGTAAGCCGCGAGAACCATAACCAGTCCTGACCGATCCGGAGATAGAGATTGCGGTACCAGTTGATGCCAGGAGCGGGAACGTGCCGGAGCCGCCACGGAACGACGGGTGAATTTTCACGCAGCGTTGGCTTTTCGAGCATTTCAAGCGAAGTAACAATCGACGCGATCTTGCCACGGGGCACGTCATGGATCGCATCCGTCAAGATCATGTCGTACTCCCATTACCCGGCACTGCCCGCCTTCCATGGCGCCGGAATTGGCGTTAAATTAGCATTCGATCAGCGGCGCGCCCCTTAGACTGACCAATGAGATAGGTTTGTACACCTGAGGCGATTAGCGTTACCAGACCGGCTTGGAAGAGACCCAGCATGGAAGCGATGCAGATCAAATCGGTGGACTTTTGGAGGTCATTTGCTCCCGGTTTTCACGTCGCGGATTCCGCTTTCATGAAATCAAATCTCAAGTTCCAAAGTTGCACCGCACCAGAAGCAACAGCTGATGACTTTCCTCAAAGACGAGGGATATTTTCAGGCAAGCAACAGTTGGTTCGTCGATCTTAAGGCCATGGCCAATTTGGTCCGCGCGCTCACGGCAGAAAATCTTTCACCGGTATTTGGGTTTTTGTTCGATGAGTTTTGGGTGCCATTCTTCCAGCTTCACTTATTGTATCAGGCGCTGCTTGGTGACAAATATTATTTCCTGCCTGATTTTTGGATTTGGAATGTTGACCCTAGGAAGGGCGAATCGGGATGGCGTCCACATCGGGACAAGGGCAAGATGGCGCTGTTCCCCGACGGTTCGCCAAAATCTCTGACAACTTGGATTCCGCTATCCAGCGCGACACCTCTCAACGGCTGCATGTATCTGGTTCCCGCCATGTCTGATCCAACGTACGGCACGGAGGATGAGAATAAGTGGGAATTTGAATATTCAAGCATTCGCGCTCTTCCCGGAAATCCAGGAGACTTCTTCATTTGGAACCAGGCGGTGCTTCATTGGGGAAGCAAAACGTCTCCACGCGCAGCGGAATCGCGCGTCAGCATGGCGTTTGAATTTCAGCGAGCCGATGTCAATCCATTTAACACGCCGCTGATTGAGCCGCTTAACCTTCTGACTTTTGAGGTCCGCCTGAAGCTCGTTGCAAAGCAGCTTCTTCAATATCGCCACATGTACAAACTCGACCCGCCCGTCGAACGGATTGCGATGGAACTGATCGCTTAATTCCCCAATGTTTCGACGGCTAGCCCGGTTCTGACGCCTATGGCAATTCGTGGAAGGTCAACTCGGCCTCAAGCCGCCTGAGGTGCTTGGGCAGAGTGCTTGTTTGCGCTGATACGGCAGCGTTTATCATACTCATCACTTCAAGTTCAAACCGTGGTCGTCAATGCACAATTTCTTGCTGATCGGCGTCATAGGGCAGGCGAATGTCCCGCGCAACAATCGATTCGGGCAAAACCTTGCGTCCAGTTTTCGGTAGCGAAGCCGGGTTGCCTTGAGTTCGAACAGGCATCAACCTGCAGCCACAAATAGAGCTTATCCAGGGTTCCCCGGACGAACCCGAGCTGACGCAGAGCCAAGCCATTGTCCAGTTGCAAGTCGGTCCGCCGGGCCCTCGTGGTTGATGCGAGAAACAGAATATTGTCGGTCGTGCATCGATACAACCGGTGCTGCGCGCTAACCTCGGTCGGCGGAGGGCGAATCTAGCCCAAAGCGCGCGTTGATGGGTATCGGAGCTCGCGATGATCGCCAGTCTCAAGCCGACAACCGCGACGGCGATACCATGCAAGATTTGCGGCGGGGCGGCCGCAGTCTATGGCGCGGTCGACTTTCACAAATGCTGTGAGGAAGTGCGCGGATTTCGGCTGCCGCCGTCGGGCGTGCAAATCAACTACCGCCGCTGCGCGAGCTGCGGCTTTCTGTTCACGGACGCGTTCGACGACTGGAATGAGGCCCAATTCAGCGAGCATATCTATAATGATGACTACCTTGCAGTCGATCCCGACTACCGGCGATCGCGGCCGTGCGGCAATGCTGACTTGGTGAACCGCCTGTGGGGGCGAGACAAAGAAAAACTGCGCGTGCTCGATTACGGCGGCGGCAATGGCGTGCTGTGCGACGCTCTCCGTGCAGCCGGATTTCCAGTGGCGGTAAGTTACGATCTCTTGGTTCCGGAGTACGCGCGGCGTCCGGAAGGAAAATTCAACCTCGTGACCTGTTTCGAAACGCTCGAGCACATGCCCAACCCGCTCGCCGGGATCGCCTCGACCCTTGAAAGCGTCGCTGAGCCCGGATTTGTCATGCTTTCCACGCTGGTGCAGCCGATCGAATTCGATAAAATCGGTCTCGATTGGTGGTACGTCGGCCCACGCAATGGCCACATCTCGATCTTCAGCCGACAAGCGCTAATGCTTGCTTGGCAGCGGTATGGCTACCAGGTTGTCTCCTTCAATGACAATATTCATTTCGCGTATCGCGTGCTGCCGGAATTTGCCGAACGCATTGCCAGATGATTTTTTATGATGAGGCCGTGGGATTGCCGATGAAAACGCCCCACGACACCGATCTCGACCGCGCTTTTATGTCTCGATGCTTTGCTGGGCCTCAGCATCAAGCAAGCTTGTGCGGCCGGCCGGCTTTATCGGACGAATGACCAAAGTGATCTGCTTGATGACATTAGTGTAACTGCGAGCGGCGTGCTGGAGATCCGCGAGCGAAATCTCCTTACGCCCGAAGCGGTCCTTCCACGGCTGATCGAGCATTCTACTGACGGATTCCATCGCGAAGTCGACACCAATATAGAGACCCAGCGGCGTATTGGCAAATCCCCCAGCGATCCACTCGCGATTAGCGGCCTGCGAGAATATCAGAATGCCCTCCGGAGTGATCGGTCGCACATGTGTCGGATCGCTGATGAAATCATCGTGGCGTGGATGGGGCACGACAATGGTAATCTTGGCACCGTCGCGACAGACGCGATAGAGTTCCTTGATAATTCCCAAATAGACAGCCGTCTCGGCGCCAAGATGCTCGAGAACGTGCGACAGTGTGACCTCGTCGACTGAATTGTCGGACCACGGCCAAGGAAATTGCTCGAGATCAACCACTTGGTCCGGAGCGCAGGCCGGGACCTTATCGACGTTGAGCCAGCCTGGAAGTTTTGTGCCGCCACACCCGAGATTCAAGCGCATGATGCTCCCCTAAGCCCACGAGCAAACGGACGGATAGAGGTCGGATCAGGCAACTGCGTAAGGCTCGGAAGCAATGTGAAAAGTCCATTGGATTTCGGACTACATTAAGCTCGACTGCTTTTGCGCTGCAAGCGGCGATTAATCCGACATTCCCCAGATGGCCGCCGAGCTGGCGATGTGGTGAAGCGGGTTTAGACCGAACCGATTTTGGCTGCGTCGTCCGGACTTTGCAGGCTTGCTGGTCAAAGAATATCCTCTTAGGGCGCGCTGTGCGGCACTTCGATAGCAAGCGCGGCATGATCGAATGATGAACATCTCACGCCCGAAACGCCGGTGATCGCGGCTGCCAGCGCCTGATCCGGGCAGAGCCATTGTCCGCTTCCCGGTCGGTGCGCCTTCGGCTATCGAACTACCGTACGGCTTCCGGATAATTCGTTCCTCGTCATTGCCGGGCTTGACTCGCTAATCCATTTTTTCTCTTGTGCTGAAAGATGGATCGCCGGTCAAGCCCGGTGAGGACGCCGACGTCATGAGCCGGAAACGGTATCGTTCCGGAAGGCTGGCCCGTTGCAGGCACCGATGACAATTCGCGGAGGGTTCTCCGCTTGAGTGATGTGACGACCGTTGCCGAAGCTCTCGCTACCGCCGTCCAGCACCACCAATCTGGGCGACTTGGTGAGGCGGAAGCGCTTTACCGGCAGATCATTGCCGTTGAGCCGCAGCACGCCGACGCACTGCATCTGCTTGGCGTGCTCGCGGATCAGGCGGGGCACCATCAAGCCGCGGCGCGGCTCATCGGCCGCGCAATCGCACTCAACGATGACGCTGCGCGCTACCATCAATAGCCTTGGCGATGCGCTGCGAGCGATGAAGCGAGAACCGGAAGCGATACAAAGCTATCGCCGAGCGATCGATCGCGCCCCAACCTTGGCCGTCGCTCATTGCGGGTTGGGCGCGCTGGAATACGACAACAACGACTTCGCCGGCGCAGTCAGAGAGCTTTCGCACGGCTATTAGCCTCGCGCCTGACTTCGCCGATGCGCACGCCAAACTCGGCGATGCGCTATTCCAGATAGGTAGCCTGGAGAACGCCGTCGACTGCTATCGACGTGCGCTGGAGCTCAAGCCAGACCATGCAGCGGCGCATTCCAATTTGGGATTGGCTTTGCACGATCTCGGCTTGCTGGACGAGGCAATCGCACATTGCGAGCGCGCCATCGCGCTACGACCCGACTTTGCAGCCGCGCACAACAATCTGGCCTCGCGTTTTTGCTCAAGGGCGATTTTGCCGCCGGACTGCCCCATCATGAATGGCGCTGGCGCGTCGGCGGCCTGCAAATAGGAGAACGCCGCTTCGATCAGCCGGCATGGCGCGGCGAACCCCTCAACGGCCGCCGCATCCTGCTGCACGCCGAGCAAGGCGCCGGTGATACGCTGCAATTCGTGCGCTACGTGCCTTTGCTGACGCAACGGGGCGGCCGCGTCGTCATCGAAGTGCAGCCGGAGCTGAAGCGGCTTGCGATGAGCGTTCAGGGCGTAGAAGAGGTAATTGGTCACGGTGAGCGGATCCCGGCGTTCGAGCGGCATTGTCCGCTGTTAAGTCTGCCGCTCGCCTTCGGGACCACTGTGGCGAGCATTCCAGGCGAGGTCCCATATCTAACGGCGCCCGCGCCGTTGCGGGCCGATTGGCGGGCACGCCTGGCGGCCAGCTCGGGCCCTCGGATAGGCCTAGTCTGGGCCGGGAGACCGGAACATCGCCGTGATCGAGATCGCTCGATTGCGCTCTCGGCGCTAGCGCCGCTCGGTGCCACGGGCGCGACCTTCTTCTCACTGCAAAAGGGACCGGCCGCCGCGCAGGCAAAGAACCCGCCTCCTGGGATGGTGCTGTACGATCTTGGCGATGCGCTTGGCGACTTCGCCGACACGGCTGCGGCGATGAGCGCGCTCGATCTTGTTATTACCGTCGACACATCGACTGCGCATCTGGCCGGCGCCACCGGCACGCCGGTTTGGCTGCTGCTCGCTCACCCAGCCGACTGGCGCTGGTTTCTGGATCGCGAGGATAGTCCCTGGTATCCTGACCGCACGCTTGTTTCGTCAGCCCACGCGCGGTGACTGGCCGGCCGTCATCGCGCGCGTCACCGCGGAACTGCGCCGCCATAATTCCGGCATCGCGGCTGTCGCGCGACAATCTGGATGAGACCTGCAGCGGCAGTCGCCCCGGTCGACGCTTGCAGCGGAGTGTGGCGCGGCGGCGATGGCTTTCGACGGTCATCTCGAAGACGTCGAGTGACGGAAGAGGCTATCGATGGTGAGCGTCACGGCGTGGTCTGGAAACGCCCTGCCTCAGCCGCCGAACGGTCCGATCAGCTCGAACATCACACTCGTTTCTGCTTGATGCTTGCTCCGGTAGGGACGGCGACGGTTCGCAGCGATCATCGCAGACCATGGCGCCACGGCCGCCGGCATCCGCAGTGTGCAGGCCAAAATCGGCAGTTTCGCTAATAGACTTTTAGGGCCGCCAACACCTGCCCTCTACCACCTTGAATTTCACTAACCTTCTGGCGCGCTTCCGCGATGTTTTCTTCTTCACTATCTAAAGTCTTGCCGTCTTTCACGAACTTCTGGCCGCGTGATTTAACGGCATTCCAAATAAAGCCCGCCGGATCATCTCTCTTCTCCCGAGCCGAAATCAGCATCAACTGCGTTATGTAGTCGACCTCTACAGCACCACCTAAGACGGGCGACGCAAGTACATTCCACTCGCGTTCATCATATAGTATGGCGCGATTCAGCGCCTCTGTGCGCTTGACGCGCTCAACCTCATCATCTTCGGGCGGCACAATGTGGCAATGCCCCTGTCCAACTAAAAAGATCATGACTTGACGAAAAGCAGGCGAGCGCAAGCTTACATCCAGCCCCATTAACAATTCGCGGCCGGTTCGCGGACCCGAGTCGAGCTTTTCCAAGAGCTGTTGATGGATAGTGCGGTGCGTCCCATGAAATTGCACACCCTCGATTTCTCGAGGCACGCTTGCGGCGCTCGTCGATAGTGCAAAACGAAGGTTCGCCCACGTTTCTTGCACGCGAGTGTCGCTTATCGGAACAACACCTTTCACGTAAATGTCCCGGCGGAATGCCTGATTGACGATAAGATCGCGGAAGGATTCGTACCGGATAGGATTGCGGATCGCCGCCAGAAATTCACGTTGTTCGGCGGTCAAATTGATTCCGTCGAGGTGATCCAGCAAGCTGGCCGAACCCACATAGGAGAGTTTAGCCCGCGCCATGTCAGCGGCCACGTCGGCAAAATAAAAGATCGTCCACTCCCCATTGAGGTATTCGTGTGCGACGTAATTGCGCTCCTCTTTCTTTAAGCGCTGCACGCGGCCTACCAGACCAGGTATGGCTTCGAGGTAACGAGATTTCAAATTTGTCAACTGATCAAATAAGCGAAAGGCCTCGTCTAATTGATCAAAAATCGGAGCATTTGGATTGTTAGCTGCAGTGTCGACGAACATTCGTCGAATAGGTGCGATAGTCGCCCAACCCGGATAAGTGTTGTACGAAACGTACAGCATACCGCCGGTACGCAGTTTCTCGCGCGCGATGCGGATAATGTGTTCACGATTGGTCGCAGAAACCCAAGAGTAGATGCCGTGAAGTGTTATGACATCGAAAGTTCCCCACGACGGGTCGTTAGCAACATCCTCGAAGCTGGATTTGACGAAATGCACATTAGGGGTCCCCGCAGCAACCGCCAACGCCCCTGAAATATGTGCTGGGTTGAAATCAATCGCTGTATAATCAAGGTCTGGGTTAGCTGCCGCAATGATGTTGGCCGAAACCCCTTGGCCGCATCCAAGCTCGAGAACGCGCAACTTTTCTGAACCGCCACCGGGTACAGCAACGCCCCGCGAAAGCGCCGCAAAGGAGAGCAGGCGAGGTAGAAGATGTTGGTAATAGCGATGGATGTAAGCAACCTCGGTGACGTACCCGTCAGCCCAATCTGGCATCGCAACACCGTCCCTCTCACAAGTTGTACGCCGTGCACAACTTCCCGCCCGACCGGGTGGGTCAACAGCAAGCTCGACACCCGCCGCGTGCCATAATGGCACGTGGCGGGTGTCGGGGTACTTCCCGGTGGCTACCGAAACGGACAGTCCCGCCTTTTGTCAAGCTCGCGCATTTGCACCAGACCTGCACCATGTCTGGTTACGATTCCGGGCCGCTTTGAGGGTCCCGTGACGACAGCACTCATTTTCGCAAGAGATCCGCGATCACCGCGTGCGCCGCGTTGTGTCCCGGTGCACCTGTCACTCCGCCGCCAGGATGCGCACCCGAACCACAAAGGTAGAGCCCAGGGACCGGCATGCGGTAGTCGGCATATCCCAGCATCGGGCGCGCGGAAAAGAGTTGATCCAGTGTTAGCGCGCCATGGAAGATGTCGCCGTTGGGCAGACCGAAGACGCGCTCCAGATCAAACGGCGAGAGACTCTGCCGCGCGATCACGCTCGCCTCGAAGCCCGGCGCATAGGCCTCGACCGTTTCTACCGTCGACACATCGACCGCCCATCTAGCCGGCGCCATCGGCAAGCCGGTTTGGCTGCTGCTCGCTTACACACCTGATTGGCGCTGGCTTCTGGATCGCGAGGATAGTCCCTGGTACCCAACCGCACGCTTGTTCCGTCAGGCCACGCGCGGTGCCCAGCCGCCCGTCATCGCGCGCGTCGCTGCGGAACTGCATCGCCATATTGCCGGCATCACGGCTGCGCGACAATCTGGATGAAAATGGCGGCGACATTCAGGGTCGTCGCTGCAATTGAGGCCAACAGAGTCGATTTCCTATTGGGGCATATCTGGCAGGCAATGGGTACTCTATCGCCGCGTCGACTAAATCGATAACTTTGGCTGCCGTTTGTAGCTCGTGTTCAACCTCAAGACGGCTACGCCAGAAACTCTCGCGCAACATCGCGTTTTCTCGCCCGCAAACGGAGCCGAACCGATGGACCAGAATTTGCGTGTAGAGCACATGCCCAACCGCATCGAGCGCGGCCGGAACGTCCGCGAAGGCTATCAACGTGGCTGGGGCCTCCAGTTCGACGGGCTTGCCGACCGGATCGCGAAGGAGCCGTTGTTCGTGCAGGCCTACCAAGCCGCTCGCGGCCGAACCATCGTCGCGCCGCTCAATCTCTTGAACCTTTATCTCATCATTCAGCGCTTTCTTGGACGCCTGCAGTCGCAGGACATAATTGAGTTCGGATCGTACCGCGGCGGCAGCGCCGTTTTCATGGCTTTGTGCCTGAAGAATCTCTATCCGGGCGCTAAAATCTATGCACTCGACACCTTCGAGGGCGTGCCACAAACCGAAGATGTCGACTGGCATAAACCGGGCGATTTCGGCGATACCAACTTCGATAACATCCGAGCCTTTGCACACCAGGCGGGGCTCGACAATCTCGTCTTCGTCAAAGGTCGGTTTCAGGACACGCTGCCGACATTGCTCAAGACGGCGCGGCCGTTCGGGATCGCCCACATCGATTGCGATACCTATTCGGCCGTGAAATATTGCCAGGACATGATGTGGGACGAGATGTGCAGGGGCGGCTACGTCGTCTATGACGACGCTCACATTTCGAGCTGCATCGGCGCGACCCAGGCGGTTGAAGAGTTGATCATGGAGCGCCGCGTGCATTGCGAGCAGATCTGGCCGCACTTCGTGTTCCGCGCCGGCCTGCAGAATTGAGGATCACAGTTGGCCACCCTTTATAATCTGGGACGCCGTGCCGAGTGTGCAGATGGCGCGGAGCGCCACGCGCCGATTGCCGTTGACGTGCGTCATTGAGAACGGCAGTAGTGCCTAGAATTCGTGGCGCCGGCCCTCACCAAGAACAGGCTTCTCGCGTGAAATTTGTGGCTGTCGCGTCACTCACCGTCACTGTGCTGCTGGCGGCTATCCCATCTCTGCACGCACAGCAACATCCGGCATCCGCAGGTCCGTCAGAGAGGCCACTTCCTCGACAAGACTGGCTTGTTCCTTCGACAGTTCCGGGTGTGCCGATGCGCACCGCGATCCTGCTACCGCAGGGAAGCGGGCCGTTTCCGCTCGTAGTCATCAACCATGGATCAACCGCAGACGAAGAAGAACGTAAGGGTGAGCCCTTACCGACATTCGAACCGATCGCGTCATGGTTCGCAAGTCACGGTTACCTCGTTGCTTTGCCGCAGCGGCCCGGCCATGGCGAGACCGGTGGGCCGTACCTGGAAGATATTGGCTCGTGCGAATATCCAGATTACGAAGACGCCCGGCCTCGGAGCAGCCGCGAGTATCGCAGCGGCGGTCCAATATCTGACCGACCAGCCGATCGTTCGGAAAACCGGCGTAGTGCTTGTCGGTCATTCGGCCGGAGGGTGGGGAGCGCTCGCGGCAGCAAGCCAAGGGTCGCAGCCGCTCTGCGCGCCGTCATCAATTTCGCAGGCGGGCTTGGCGGCCATTCTTACGAGCGAGCCGAACAACAATTGCGCGCCGGAGCGGCTGGTGCAGGCCGCCGCAGCTTTCGGGGAAATCAACTCACGTTCCGACACTGTGGCTCTATGCCGCCAATGACACCTATTTTGACGCAGCACTGTCAGAACAGATGGCGGATGCATATCGCGGCGGCGGCGGCATGGCCGAGTACCATCTATTGCCGGCCTTTGGCGAGGATGGTCATTTCCTGATCTTCTCGGCGAATGCGGTGCCGATCTGGGCGCCCATTGTCGCGAGGTTTTTGCAAATTCCGGTGCAATAACGCTTCATCATACGGCGACGAAGGGCATGTGCGCCTTCGTCAGGCCTGGATTTCTGCGATGATAAACGCGATTTTGCGAGGCGGATTTGCCATGGTTGGTGTTGACCTTTTCTCCACGCGCTAAAATCAGCAGTCGCGCATCGGTGCAGCAAGCGTCCCGAGAGAACCTCTGCCGGGGCCGGACAAGCCCCATCTTATATCAACCGCATCACGCATGCGTGTGGCCGATTTTCCGGCGTTTTTGCGAATCCCCGCGCCGGGCGCCGCGTCTTAGACCGAGGCGTAAGGCCCGGGTCATGGCCAGTGCCCGGCCTTCAGCGCTGCGAAAAAGTAGCGCGGCGGCTCGTAATGCTCTTCGGCCGTTGCCGGATCGAGGAATAGGTTGCCGGCGACATCATCGCGCACGAAAAACGCGTTGGCGCCGGAAAAATTGCAGCCGACCACGCGGTATCCCTTGCTACGCCCGAGCTGTACCAGCGCTTCGAGGCTTGCGCCGAAATAGTTGGTTCCGTTCCACGCGCGCATGGGATCGTAGGGGACGACGAGCGAAAGCGGCGGCCGCAGAGTCGCATTGTATTCGATCGCGACTACGCGTGGGTTGATCGCGGTGATCGCCTTCCAAACCCAGTAGTCGTTATAATCAATGTCGATACTGAGCAAATCGATTTCGCCGGTAATGCCACCCCGCTCGAGCGTCGAATTGATATTCTCGGCGGTGACGAACGCTTCATAGATCGTCAGCTTGCGGTCATCGAGGAACGCCTGGAAATTCTTTCGGATCTGCGCGATATACGCCGACGAAGCTTCGAGCCAGAGACCACGCCAGCCCTCCACCAAAAGCTTGACGGTGTTGCATTCCTGACCTGACTCTACGCCAAATTCGACGAACGTGCGGTTGGTGGTGCCAATTCGGCGAAAGATCTCCTGGATAATTCCGTCTTCGTCGCTTTGTGAATACACTTTGAAGCCGTAGCGCAACAGCCGTTTGGCATCGACATAGCGCGGCCGAGCCAGCTCGTCGGCCCAATATCGCAATAATTCCATCTGCCGGAGCTCATCCGACCTCATGGCATTGAATTGACTGATCTGGATTAATTGCTGGAGGGCGTCGGAATCGGACATATGCTCACTCGGAACTGTCGACCAGGCCCTGGGGATTCGGCTCACAACACTAGTTCATCGGGCTAACCTGGGCAATCCGCCAGCGCAGTGCTCACGCTTTCGCCACGAAAAACTCACGAACGCGCCAGCACAATTTTCCCCGATTTCGATTAGCTCCCGCTCAACCAGATCCTCGATGTTTGTTACAATTGGATTCCATTGGCTCAGCGCAGATAAGACTCCAGTATTTTCGCGTGAGGGGCCATAGGCATCACGGATTCTTGTCGATATCGACGCCGCCGATCGATCAACCTCTGCTTGTATGTTTCATGTGGCCGACGGCCAGGTCAGGTTCTCGATTGCCGCACAGAAAAAGTCTGGGGTCGCCACCGAAGAAAGCGGCATCAAGATCGGCGTTGCGGACGATCTCGGTGCATTTGGCGCGCCACGCTGCGTCGTCTATCATTTTGATCGCCGCCGCGACGCGCATCTAAAACGGGACGCCAACGCGTAATCCGCCATCAGCGGCTCGACCCGCGACTTGTCCTCCGACACCGACGTTCGGCTGCGTGGCACAGCTGCTAAGGACGGTCGCAGCGAGCAATAAGATGAGAATACGCATGAGAGATCTCCTCTCTACGAATGCAAATATGGCCATGCGCGGCTTACATCAGTCTTTATCAGATACGCAAGGATATCCAGACCATGAACGAAGGTAAACCCGGTGGCAACCTATCGGCGCATCTGCGTTTTATTTTAGACCGTTTTTACTTCAGACCAATGATTCCGCGTTCTGCCAAGTTCTTTACCACGCGCTCGGCCAGTTGCTCCGGCTCGTGGCCGGCCGTGAGCAGATGAATTTCTGCCGCTTCCGGTAACTCATAGGGAGCGTCGACACCGGTGAAATTTTTGATCGCGCCGGCGTTGGCCTTGGCATAGAGGCCTTTCGGGTCACGCCGCATGCATTCGTCGACGGGTGTGTCGACGAAGACCTCGATGAAGTCCCCTTCCGGCACCAGCTTTCGCACCATGTCGCGCTCGGCGCGGTAGGGCGAGATGAAAGCACAAAGAACGATAATCCCCGCCTCGGTCATCAACTTCGCGACTTCGCCGACACGGCGAATATTTTCGACGCGGTCGGCTTCGGTGAAGCCGAGATCGCGGCAGAGACCATGGCGGACGTTGTCACCATCCAGCATCATCGTATGGTGACCGGCCACGTTGAGCTGCCGCTCGATCAAATTGGCAATCGTCGACTTGCCCGCGCCCGACAAACCAGTCAACCATACGATCGCCGGCCTTTGATGCTTCAGGGCAACGCGCTCGGCGCGTCCGATGAGCAAAGGCTGCCAATGGATGTTGGTTCCTCGCCGCAGCCCGAAGGCGATCATACCGGCGCCCACGGTATGGTTTGTGAACCGGTCGATGACGATAAAGGAGCCCGTCCTACGGTTCTGCTCGTAAGGATCGAATGCAACCGGGGCGTCGGTGGCGAGATTGCAATAGGCGATGTCGTTCAGCTCAAGCATGCTGACGGCGAGATGCTGGCCTGTATTGACGTCAACCTTGTACTTGATGGTGGTTACGGTGAGCGGCGTTGTCTTAGGTCCGATCCGGGCTAGATAAGAGCGTCCCGGCATCAGTGGCTCGTCACTCATCCATATTAAGTGTGCGGCGAATTGATCGGAAACCTCTGGGCGCGACGCGGCATTGACCAGAAGGTCGCCACGCGCAACGTCGACCTCATCCGTCAGCGTTATCGTTATGGCATCACCGGATTGCGCGGATGGAAGCGGACCTTCGTATGCTAGCAACTCCTTGATACGGGAGGCCTGGCCCGATCCGGCAACGACGATTGGATCGCCAACTTTAATCGCGCCCGACATTACCGTTCCGGCATAACCGCGGAAATCGAGATTGGGGCGGTTGACCCATTGCACCGGGAAGCGGAACGGCTTCTCCGCGGTTTCGCTCTCGATGTCGATCGTTTCGAGATAGCCGAGGAGCGTCGGCCCATCATACCACGACGTGTTGGCTGACGCCGTCGTGACATTGTCGCCGAAGCGGGCCGAGATCGGGATCGGCACGATCGAGCTAAAGTCGAGCTGCGAAGCGAAAGCGGTATAGTCACGGACGATCTGATCGAAGGTCTCCTTGCGATAGTCGACGAGATCGATCTTGTTTATTGCCACGACCACATGGCGTATCTTGAGCAAGGAACAAATCAGCGAATGACGCCGAGTTTGCCGCAGAATGCCCTTGCGCGCATCGACAAGTATGACGGCGAGTTCCGCATTTGACGCCCCGGTCGCCATATTGCGCGTGTACTGTTCGTGTCCTGGCGTATCCGCGACAATGAACGAACGCCTGGGCGTCGTGAAGAAGCGATAGGCGACGTCGATCGTGATTCCCTGCTCGCGCTCCGCCTCGAGCCCGTCGACGAGGAGCGCGAAATCGATCTCCTCGCCAGTGGTACCGTAATGCTTGGAATCCTCGGCCAGCGCCGACATCTGATCTTCGAAGATTAGCTTCGAGTCATGCAGCAAACGCCCGATCAGCGTGGACTTTCCGTCGTCGACCGATCCGCAGGTTATGAACCGAAGAAGATCCTTCGCTTGCGCCTCATCCGCAAGACGCCCGCGCGGCGCGTGCATCAGAAATATCCTTCCCGCTTCTTCTTTTCCATTGAAGCCGTTTCATCGCTGTCGATCAGCCGGCCCTGCCGTTCCGAGACTCGCACGGTCCGCATCTCCGTCACAACCGCCTCTACGGAATTGGCATTGGATTCGATTGCGCCGGTCAAGGGATAGCAGCCGAGCGTTCGGAAGCGAATGAGGCGCATCTGCGGTTTTTCGCCGGGCTCTAGCGGCAAACGTTCATCATCCACCATGACCCATGTCTCGCCGCGGCGCACGACCGGCCGTTCTTTGGCGAAGTAGAGTGGCACAACCGGAATTTTCTCCAACATGATGTAGTGCCAGATATCCAATTCCGTCCAATTCGATAATGGAAAGACTCGAATCGTCTCGCCAGGCCGGATTCGCGTGTTGAACAAATTCCACAATTCCGGTCGCTGATTTCGTGGATCCCACGCGTGACCTTTGGAGCGAAACGAGAAAATTCGTTCCTTGGCTCGGCTCTTCTCCTCATCGCGGCGGGCGCCTCCAAAGGCGGCATCGAAACCGTAAAGATCAAGCGCGGCTTTCAGTGCCTCCGTTTTCATCACATGGGTGTGCACCGACGACCCGGAGCTGATCGGATTGATGCCGCGCGCGACGCCCTCCTGATTGACATAGACGATCAGCTTCAGTCCAAGCCGGCGGGCGGTCTCATCCCGGAACGCGATCATCTCGCGAAATTTCCATTTGGTGTCGATATGCATAACCGGGAAAGGCAAAGGCGCCGGGTGGAATGCCTTCACTGCCAAGTGCAGCATCACGCTCGAATCTTTGCCGATCGAATAGAGCATGACCGGATTTTTGAACTCGGCCACGACCTCCCGCATGATCTCGATCAACTCGGCCTCAAGCCGCTTGAGGTGCTTAGGCAGAGTGGCTGTTTCTGCTGCTACGACAGCGTTTACCATTACTCTTCACTTCAGGTTCAAACCGCGGTCGTCAATGCACAATGTCTGCTGATCGACGTCATAGGGCTGACGAATGTTCCGCGCAACAATCGAGTTCGGGCAAAACCTTGGTTCCAGGTTCCTGTGGCGGAGCAGGGTTACCTTGAGTTCGAACAGGCATCAACCCGCAGCCACGAAGATAGCTTATCCTGGATTCCCCGGACGAACCCGAACTGAGGTGAAAGGTAGCCGTATTTTGAACTGGTTGGAAGCCATATGTGAGGCCCCCGGATTGCAGGAGCTGCTACGGCGAGCGGACCGATCGCTTTCGATCAAATGTTCGGCCTGCTACTCGTTGGGGAAATCCAATCCCATTTGCCGATACCGTTCGGGGTCGTCGCCCCAGCCCTCCCGCACTTTGACGAACAGAAACAAATGCACTGGCTGCTCGATAGCGGCAGCAATATCCTTGCGCGCAGCAGCCCCGATTGCCTTGATGGCCTGCCCGCCCTTGCCGAGCACGATTTTGCGCTGGCTGTCGCGCTCGACGTAGATCGTCTGCTCTATACGCACTGCGCCGTCCTTGAGCTCCTTCCAGACCTCGGTTTCGACCGTCGACTGATACGGCAGTTCCTGATGCAGCCGCAAATACAACTTCTCGCGCGTAATCTCGGCGGCAAACTGGCGCATAGGCGCATCCGATATCTGGTCTTCGGGATAGAGCCACGGGCCAGCCGGCACGCGTGCGGCGAACCACTGCTTGAGTTCGGCGATGCCGTCGCCGGAGCGCGCCGAAACCATGAATGTCGCGGCGAACGCCACGCGCTCATTGAGCGTTTGCGTCAGTGTCAACAGCGCTGGCTTTTCGGCGATATCGACCTTGTTGAGCACCAGTACCTTCTTCGGGCGGACATCAGCGAGCGACTTCACGATCGCCTCGTCGTCCTCGCCGACACCTTTGCGGGAATCGATCAAGAGCGCGACGATGTCAGCGTCTTGCGCACTGCCCCAGGCGGTGCCCACCATGGCGCGATCGAGCCGGCGGCGCGGCGAGAAAATCCCCGGCGTATCGACAAAGATGAGTTGCGCCGCGCCCTCGATCGCAATGCCGCGCATCAACGCGCGGGTGGTCTGCACTTTCGGCGTGACAATGGAGACCTTCGACCCGACCAGCGTATTGATCAGCGTCGATTTCCCGACGTTGGGCGCGCCGATAAGCGCCACGAAACCGCAGCGTTGCTCCTCCGGCTCAACCATCGCGCCGTTCGGGTTTGACGCGCTCGCGCGTCAGCATGGTGGCGGCGGCACTCTGTTCGGCCGCACGCTTGGAGCGTCCTGTGCCTTCGGCAGCGGCAAAATTGGGAAGCTGGACGGCGACACGGAAGACCGGGTCGTGATCGGGCCCGGTGCGGACGACTTCGCGATAAGACGGCGTCGGCAAACCGCGCGCTTGCGCCCATTCCTGCAACACGGTCTTGGGATCGCGTAGCGGCGGCGCGGTCGCCTGCATGCGCACCTGCCACAGCTTTTCCACCAACGCCTCCGCTGCCGGATAGCCGCCGTCGAGGTAGACGGCGCCGATCAGCGATTTACAGACGTCGGCGAGAATCGCCGGCCGTTTGCGGCCGCCGGCATTGGCTTCCGACGAACCGAGATGAATGGCGGCGCCAAGCTCGATCGAGCGGGCGATCTCGGCGCAGGTTTCCTTGCGCACCAGATCGGCAAGCCGGCGCGACAACTCGCCCTCGTCGGCTTTCGGGAAGCTGCGATAGAGCACGTCGGAAATCACCAGACCCAGCACGTGGTCGCCGAGAAACTCGAGGCGCTGATACGAGGCAGCGCGATTGCGCGACCCTTTGAGCGCCGAAATGTGTGTGAGAGCGCTGTCACGCAGCGTCAGATCCTTGAATCGATAACCGACGCGCTCTTCGAGCGCGCTGCCGCGGCGGCGGCGACGGGGCTCCTTGCCGTCGGCGGACGGTGCGGGGGACGGATCGGGGGCTTGGGCGGCGGCAGAAGGAGCGGCGGGTGCAGCGGCGGGCTGTCCGGCAGGCGGTTCCCGGCGCTTCGCCGCGCCCCCCTTGCCGCGCCGCGTCATCTGACCAGCGTGAACAACCGGCTCCAGCGCACATCCCACGGCCAACGCCAAATTTCCCAGGCGTGCGTGCCGTCCTTGATCGAGAAGAAGATTATCTGCGCCCTGCCGATAATATTCTCATAAGGAACATAGCCGACTTGGCTGAGCACCCGGCTGTCGGTCGAGTTGTCGCGGTTGTCGCCCATCATGAAATAATGGTCCGGCGGTACGGTGTAGACCGGCGTATTGTCGTAGAAACCGTTCTCGGTGAGGTCGAGCGTGTTGTAGCTCGCGCCGTTCGGCATCGTTTCGCGGTATTGCTTGACCCGCTGCACAACCCCCTCGTCGTCGCTGATGAAGTCGTCGACGCGCTCGCGCTTGACCGGCGCACCGTTGATATTGAGCACGCCATCGATCATCTGAATCTTGTCGCCGGGAAGCCCGACGACGCGTTTGATGTAGTCGATGGTGTCGTCCTTCGGCAGGCGAAAGACGACGACATCGCCGCGATGCAGGTCCGAGCCGAACATGCGGCCGGAAAATATCGGCGGCGAGAATGGGAATGAATAATGCGTGTAGCCGTAGGAGTATTTCGACACGAACAGATAATCGCCGACGAGCAACGTCGGAATCATCGAACCCGAGGGGATATTGAAGGGTTGAAACAGGAAGGTGCGAATGACGAGCGCGATAATGAGTGCATGGAACACAACGCGGATCGTTTCGGCAAAGCCCCCCTCTTTTTTTTTGGTTCCGGTCTGCACGCTCATTGGCCTCGTCCCGCGGTGCCCCGTCCGCCCCGCGAACTTGTAGCCTCTGACATTCCTACAAGCAATTGCGCGCGGGGATTCACCGCGGACCAACGCAGGAATGTTTTACGTAAGGATTACAAGACCTTGTCGCCGGGGCCGGCGAACATGACGAATTTTTCATCCCAGCTACCCAGCGCCATCAGCCGCCGCCGACGGCAACCGCCGAAATGATCACAAAGGCATGCGCCATCGATCCTTCATCGGTGATGGTGAGGTCGATTCGCACCTCGTAGCCCACCGGCGTGATCTTCTGCAGGCGGCGTTTGGCACCGCCGGTAAGTTCGAACGTCGGCCGCCCGGACGGCAAATTGACCACACCCATGTCGCGCCACCACACACCGGCCCGCAGACCGGTTCCGAGCGCCTTGGCGCAGGCCTCCTTGGCGGCAAAACGCTTGGCATAGGTTTCGATCCGGTTGCGCCTGCGGTCGGCCAGAGCCCGCTCGATGGGAGTGAAAATTCGGTTTGTGAAACGGTCGCCGTGGCGCTCGATCACCTTGGCGATTCGGCGGGCGTCGCAAATGTCGGAGCCGATGCCGAGGATCATGGCGCTACACCGTGGCGCCGGCCGCGGTCCATCGCCGCGCGCATCTTGCGGACGACGGCGTCGAGCCCGTCGAAGATGGCTTCACCGATCAGAAAGTGGCCGATATTGAGTTCGGCAATTTCGAACAAAGAGGCGATTTTTCCCGCTGTAACAAAATCGAGGCCATGACCGGCATGAACCTCAAGATCCGCGCGGGTGGCGAGCGCAGCGCCGCGGACGATGCGCTGGAATTCCTCCTCCGCCGCAGCGGCATTACCCGCCGCCAGTGCGTCGCACCAGGCGCCGGTATGAATCTCGATGACCGGCGCGCCGAGCGCGGCGGCGGCCTCGATCTGCGCCGGTTCGGCGGCAATGAACAGCGAGACGCGAATGCCTGCCTGCGTCAGTTCGCCGACGACGGCGCGCAGGCTTTCGCGCTGACCGGCGGCATCGAGGCCACCTTCGGTCGTTCGCTCCTGCCGTTTCTCGGGAACAATGCAGGCGGCGTGTGGACGCACCTTGCGCGCGATCGCCACCATTTCGGCGGTCGCCGCCATTTCAAGATTGAGCGGTTTTGTAATGCGCTCCTTCAGACGTGCGATATCGTCATCGACGATGTGCCTGCGGTCTTCGCGCAGATGCGCGGTGATGCCGTCCGCACCGGCCGCAATCGCGATCTCGGCGGCCTTGACCGGGTCGGGGTGACGGCCGCCGCGTGCGTTGCGCACGGTGGCGACGTGGTCGATGTTGACGCCAAGGCGAATGGGTGGGTTCGCAGCCATGACAATGTCCGCCTCTCGCGCCGGCGGCCTAGCCGTTCACGCGCTCGGCGTTGGCGACCACCTTCTTCGCCCGCAATTGCGAGATGATCGAAGTCAGGTGCTTGAGATTGTAGACCGAAAGATCGATCGTCAAATCGGTGAAATCGGGCGATTGCCGCAGCATTCGGATGTTGTCGATATTGCCATCGTGCTCGGCGATGACCTGGGTGATCTGCGCCAATGTGCCGGGCTCATTGACGGACTGCACTGCAAGCTGTGCCGGAAACCGCTGCGGCACCTTGTCATCGATATCCCAGCGCACGTCGAGCCAGCGCTCCGGCTCGTCCTCGAACTGCTTCAACGCCTGCGACTGAATCGGATAGATCGTGATGCCCTCGCCCGGCGTCATGATACCGACGATGCGGTCACCGGGAACCGCGCCGCCATTGGGCGCGAACTGCACCGGCAAGTCGGTATTGATGCCGCGGATCGGGATGGCGGCGCCGTTTTCGCCGCCGCCGGGCAGCTTGAACTTGACGGCCTTCGCCCACTTCAAGCCGAACCAGCCGCTCTCTTCCTTCGGCGCAACCGGCGTGACGCGCTCATCCTTGTAATCGGGATACATCGCCCGCACGACGTCGGAAGCCCGCATCTCGCTGCGGCCGACCGCGGAAAACACATCGTCGATCGAGGCGCGCGCCAGCCGCGGCAGCGCGCCTTCGAGCTGCTCGTCGGAGTATTCGATCTTGGCGCGCTGACACAGGCGCTCGACGATGCGCCGGCCGAATGCCGAATATTGACTGCGCACCGCATCGCGCGTCGCGCGGCGGATAGCGGCGCGGGCCTTGCCGGTCACCACGATCGATTCCCACGCCGCCGGTGGCGCCGTCTGCGCTTTCGACGTCAGGATCTGCACTTCGTCGCCGTTTTGCAGCGGTGAACTGAGCGGACCGATCTTGCCGTTGATCTTGGCGCCGATCGCCATATTGCCGACGCCGGTATGCACCGCATAGGCGAAGTCGATCGGCGTCGCGCCGCGCGGCAGCGCGATCAGCTTGCCCTTCGGCGTGAAACAGAACACCTGGTCGTGAAACAATTCGAGCTTTGTGTGCTCCAGAAATTCTTCCGGGTTGGAGCCTTCGGCGAGAAGTTCGATGGTGCGCCGTAGCCATGCATAGGCATTGGACTCCCGCGACAGCATTTCGGTCGGCGAGCCGCCGCCGTCCTTGTAGAGCGCATGGGCGGCGATGCCGTATTCGGCGATTTGCTGCATCTCGCGGGTGCGGATTTGCAGTTCGACGCGCTGCTTGCCCGGTCCGATCACCGTGGTGTGGATGGAGCGGTAATCGTTCTGCTTCGGCGTCGAGATGTAGTCCTTGAAGCGGCCGGGCACCACCGGCCAAGCGACATGGACGATGCCGAGTGCCTGGTAGCATTCAGCGACGTTTTTCACCACGACGCGAAAGCCGAAGATATCCGAGAGCTGCTCGAAGCCGACGGCCTTGCGCTCCATCTTGCGCCAGATCGAATAAGCGGCCTTGCGCCGACCGAAAACCTTTGCGGCAATGCCGCGATCGACGAGCTTCTTTGTGAGCTGCTCCTCAATCGCACCGATCCAGCTGCTCGAGCGCGCCGCCAGCGTCTCGAGTTGCTCGGTGATGACCTTGTGGGCCTCGGGGTTGAGCTCCTGGAAAGCCAGATCCTCGAGCTCCTCGCGCATTTCGTGCATGCCCATGCGCGCCGCAAGCGGAGCGTAGATGTCGAGCGTTTCCTCCGCCGTGCGACGCCGCGCCTCGGGCGGACGGTGCGCCAGCGTGCGCATGTTGTGCAGCCGGTCGGCGAACTTGATGAGCAACACGCGCACATCGTCGGCGATCGCCAGCAAAAGCTTGCGCAGGTTCTCGGCCTGCTTGGCCTCCCTTGAGACCAGTTCGAGTCTGTTCAGTTTGGTCAGGCCCTCGACCAGCCGCCCGATATCGTGGCCGAAAACGCGGTCGATCTCGGTACGGGTGGCGTCGGTATCCTCGATTGTATCGTGCAACAGCGCCGCCGCGATGGTGGCGTCATCAAGCTTGAGATCGGTGAGAATCGCGGCGACTTCCAGAGGGTGCGAGAAATAGGGATCGCCGGAGTTGCGCTGCTGCTCGCCATGCGCCTTCATGGCGTAGACGTAGGCGCGATTGAGCAAATCCTCGTTGGCCGCGGGATTGTACTGCTTGACCCGGTCGATCAGCTCATACTGCCGCATCATCCGCAGCTTGCGCTGCTTCGGCACGGCCACTTCGCTGCCGTTCGGAACGAGATTAGGGCCGCGCGCCAACTGCACCCGGGAGCGAGGCTGATTCTGCATCCGCGGCAGGTCGATCGGCGAGCGCGCCATCGGCAGGTCTCTTGGCGATCCTTGATGCTCGATTCGCCGACACGCGACGGCGAACGCTGGTCACAAGGATATCATGGCGCTTCGCTCGCGCCACAAGCGCTCAACGCGCCAATCCCCGCAAACGGCAGGTTTTGCGACGTACAGCGTCGCCGTCCAAAGCAAAATTTCGGTTAAAAGCCGCAGACCTTTGCGGCGGGAAACCTATTCTTCCTCGTCGGCGACGTCCGGCTCGGGCTGAGCTTCGGGGGGCGTCAGGCCCTCCAGGCCCTTGAGCAGCTCTTCCTCGGTCATGCGGTCTGTCGTGACATCGGTGTCGTCGGCATCGACGCCAGTGCCCGGCGCCCCGATCAACGGCACTGCCTCGGGTTCAGGCTCGTCCACCTCGACGTATTTCTGAAGCGAATGGACCAGCTCTTCCTTGAGGTCCTCCGGGGAAACCGCCAGCTCCGCGATCTCGCGCAGCGCGACGACGGGGTTCTTGTCGTTGTCCCGCTCCACGGTGATCTGGCTGCCGGACGAGATGGTGCGGGCGCGGTGGCTCGCCAAAAGGACGAGGTCAAACCTATTTTCGACCTTGTCGATGCAGTCTTCGACAGTAACACGGGCCATAATAAGGTTCCTGAGAGGTTCCGGACCGGTTGCCGGCGAACCGGCACATTGTCCAGGGAAATGTGGCGATTAGGTACAGTTAGTGCCCGGCAAGCGCAAGTGCAATTGTGGCTCGATATATTTAACTTGGCCTGCGCGCCACCCTCTGTTACCCAAAACTCTGGGACCGTTTTTCCGCGGAGTTCCGAATTATATTGTCGGTTTTTCCGCGACGGCGTGCCGCAGTATTCTCGCCACGGTATTCGCGCAATTTTGCGCTACCAATATTATCCGTGCGATCGTGCTTCGACCGTCGAGCGCTGTCCCTGGCGACAAACTGATTTAAATAACACCGGACCCGTCGAACGTATTGCGGCTTATCCGGTTTCATCACGAGAGACAGTCACGAGAGACACCATGTCGGCACAAAACGAAAAAATCGCACTTTTCATTGACGGCGCCAATCTTTACGCCACCGCCAAGTCGCTAGGTTTCGATATCGACTACAAGCGCCTGCTTCGCGAATTCCAGTCGCGGGGCTATCTGGTGCGGGCGTTTTATTACACCGCGGTGATCGAAGACCAGGAATATTCGTCGATCCGGCCGCTGATCGATTGGCTCGACTACAACGGCTACACCGTCGTCACCAAGGCGACCAAGGAGTTCGTCGATCAGACTGGCCGGCGCAAAGTCAAAGGCAATATGGATATCGAGCTTGCGGTCGACGCCATGGAGCTGGCGCCGCATATCGACCAGATGGTGCTGTTCTCCGGCGACGGCGATTTCCGCTCGCTGGTCGAGGCGGTGCAGCGCCGCGGCGTCCGCGTCATCGTCGTGTCGACGATCTCGACGCAGCCGCCGATGGTGGCCGACGAGCTGCGGCGCCAGGCCGATCAGTTCGTCGATATTGTCGAACTGCAATCCAAGGTCGGCCGCGACCCATCCGAACGGCCAATGCGCGAGCCAAGAGAACCGAGGGAGCCGCGCGAGGGTCGCGAACCGCGGCAACATACCCCGCAATTCCTGCAGCGCAGTCCCGCCGCTGCCACCACGCGCGTTGACGTCGAAGAAGACGAATTCGAAGACGATTGATCGCCCGAGGATTTGCCGTAATGGCGCGCTCCGCCGGCACGCCCGGCCGCGATTGCCCGCGCTGCCCTCGTCTCGTCGCCTTTCGCAAAACCTGGCGCGAAAAGGAGCCGGACTGGTTCAACGCTCCGGTCGCCTCGTTCGGCCCAATCGATGCGCGCTTGCTTATCGTCGGCCTGGCGCCGGGGCTGCGCGGCGCCAATCGCACCGGCCGGCCGTTCACCGGCGATTATGCCGGCGACCTCCTCTATGCAACGCTTTCCGAGTTCGGCTTTGCCCGTGGCCACTACCAGGCGCGGCCCGATGACGGCCTCGAACTGATCGATTGCCGCATCACCAATGCGGTGCGCTGCGTGCCGCCGGAAAACAAGCCGACGCCGCTTGAGATCAAGACCTGCCGGGATTTTCTGACCGCAGCCATTGCAGAAATGCCGCGGCTGACCGCCGTGCTCGCGCTGGGCCGAATCGCGCACGAGACATTTCTCGGCGCGCAGGCCGCGCGACGCTCGGCCCACCCTTTCGGCCATGGCCGCAGCCACGAGCATCGGCGCGCTGAAGCTGTTCGATAGCTATCACTGCTCGCGCTACAACACGAATACCGGCGTACTGACATCGCAAATGTTCCGCGAGGTGTTTGCGCTGATACGCAAACACCTCGACGCCAAGGCCTAGCAACCGTTCGTCGGATCAGTGGAAAATCGAGGTTTCGTAGTTACCGGAGCCCATCTCGCTGCGCGGGAAGATGCCGTGCTGCTCGATCCATTCGAAAGATTCGTCGAATGTCTGCTTCGAATATGGCTCGAACACCAGCCGTTCGCCTGGACCCCAACGCCGCGTATCCATCTGGTCATGGAAGCGGAGCGGGAATTCCCGCTTGTAGTAGTGCGTGAAAAGCTCGGGCCGCAGGTCGATGTCGCGTTGCGCGCGGCGCAGCGCGCGGAAATATTTGCGGACGTCTTCTGGATCCGGCGTCCCGGTGACCATCGACGCCATCATGAAGGTCGTGTCGATGACTTTACGGAAGCCGAGCTGCTCGAGAAAATAGTACGGCCCGCTGAACAACGACGCCGCCGGCACCTTGCGATCAATCAACAGTTCCATGCGGCTGAACAACAGGCCGTCCTTGAACGACAGATTGATCTCGTCGGGCTTGAGATACTGGTCGAGGCCCTGGATGGTCGCGTAGTGGCTGCCGGACTGATAGCCGACCGAAATCGGGATGCCGGCGAGATCGGCGGGAGTCTTGACCGGCGAGTCCGCCGGCACGAACACACCGCAGGGCGAAACCGAATAGGCGTCAGCGTAAAGCTTGCCGTGACCGTTGGAGGCGGCAACATTCATGGTCCAATGGCAGGCGCCGCTGACATTGCAGGTGCGGCCCGCTTCCAGCGTTTGATAGGCGCCGACCTGATTGCCGATGTGGTGGCCACTGCCGCTGCTTGAATCCATGGTTTCGCGAAATTCGTACTCAAGACCTTCGGCGGCGAAATAGCCCTTCTCCTCTGCGACCCATTCGTGCAAACGAAAGTGCGGCGCGACGACGAATTGCGACACGGGTTCCTCCTTTGATGAGTTTCCACTGCGGCGAACACATCACCAATAGCGGGGATAACCCGATTGATAATCCGGCTTGGCCGAAATAGATTGTCCACGAATAGTTGACAATAGGTCGGATGGCCGATGGATCGCTTTGAAAACGCTCGCGTTTTTACGACCGTCATTGAAGCCGGTGGGTTCAGCGCAGCGGCGGAGCGGCTTGGCCTGTCGCGCGCGGCAACCAGCAAGCATGTGCAACAGCTCGAGGAGCGCCTTGGCGCGCGCCTCCTCAACCGCACCACGCGGCGCGTTAACGTCACCGATGCCGGCCGCAGATTCTACGAGCAATGCCGGCGCATCCTTGTCGAGCTTGACGAGGCCGAACGCGCGGCCGGCGAATTGCACAACGAGCCGCGCGGCGAATTGCGCGTCATCGCACCGACCAATTTCGGCCTCACCGATATCGGAACGGCGATCACCGATCTGATCGCCGAATATCCGCGACTGCGCATTACCTTGACGATGAACGACCACGTCACCGACCCGATCGAGGCCGGTTACGATATCGCGATCAGTGTCGGCATGCCGCGTGGCACGTCGTCGAGCCTGGTCGTTCGCAAGCTCAATACCGCGCGCCGCGTTCTCTGCGCCGCGCCGGACTATTTGAAGCGGCGCGGCACGCCGCAATCACCTGAAGACCTCGCCGCACACGATTGCCTCAGTTACAGCTACATCGCTGTTCCTGAAGAATGGCACCTCATTGGGGCCGACGGCGAGCGCGTGGTGAAGGTGAGCGGACCGATCGTCACCAGTCACCGCCATGTTCTGCGAACAGCGGCGGTGCGCGGCTTCGGCGTTGCCTACGGTCCAATCGATTTTTTCCGCGACGATCTCGATGCCGAAAGGCTGCGACCCGTACTACCCGCGCTATCAATTGCCGGAGGCGACCATCTACGCAGTCTATCCGGCGAGCCACCAGCTTTCCGCCAAGGTCAAAGTCTTCAACGAATTCATGACGCGCCACTTTGCCGCCAGCGCAATATTTCGTTGAGACTCAGTTTTTGCTGCGCAGCCAGGCAATCACTTCTTCGGCGTTTTTGTCCGGCGGAAACACGGGATAGAATACCTTCTCGATTGTGCCGTCCGCGATGACCAGTGCCATGCGCGCGAGCAAGGTCATCCCCGATGTCATGAACATCGGCAGATGCAAGGCGGTGGCAAAATCGAGTTCCGCATCGGACAGGATCGGAAACGGCAGATGCAGACGCTCCGCCACCTCGCGCTGATAGTTGCTGTCCTGAGTCGAAAGACCAAAGACGTGTGAGATGCCCAGCGCCTTGAGCTCGGCGAAATGGTCACGGAAACCGCACGATTGCGGCGTGCAGCCGCGCGCGCCGGGAATGTCGTCCCAGCCGGGCGGCGCGTCGACGCCGGGAACTCCGGTGCGCGGATAGACGTAGAGGACGGTGCGGCCCGGCAGCTTCGCCAGGTTCACCCGGCCGCCGTTGGTCGCCGGCAGTTCGACACTGGGTAACTTGTGGCCGGCTAGATGCCGCGCCCGGCCATCGTCCTTGGGGGCAGGAATATCGGGCGGCAAGAAGCTTGGGTCATGTGTGCCAGGAGCCTCAGCCATTATAGACCTCCTGTATAGGACATGAACTCCATCAGCGAACCGTCGGGATCGCGGAAATACACGCTGGTGCCGGGACCTTTTGCGCCGAAACGCTGCATCGGGCCTGCTTCGATCGGCACGGCGCAGCGTTTGAGATGCGCGACGGCGTCGGCAATCGGCCCGGTCCACTCGAAGCAAAGGTCGCTGTTGCCCGGCGCGACTGGAAGGCGCGCCACTTCGGCCGGCTTCACGCCGGGCCCGTGCACGTTGAGTTGCTTGTCACCGAAGCGGTAGGCGTAACCCGCCGACCGGACAACCAATTCAGCGCCCATCACTTTGGTGTAGAACGCATTGGAACGCTCCCAATCGGTGACATGAATGACGCAGTGATCGAGTTTCGTCGGCAGCATGTCTCGTCGCTTACCCCTTTTGTCGCAATAACCGGCCGCGTTCGCGCTCCCATGACCGCTTCTTGTCGGTCTCGCGCTTGTCGTAGAGCTTCTTGCCGCGTGCAAGCGCCAGTTCGACCTTGGCGCGGCCCTTTTCGTTGAAATAAAGTTTCAGCGGGACGAGCGTCATGCCCTCCCGCTCGACCGCCCCGATCAGCCTGCTGACCTGCCGCTTATGCAGCAACAGCTTGCGCGGACGTTTTGGCGTGTGATTGAATCGATTAGCCTGCAAATATTCCGGAATATTCGAGTTGATCAGCCAAATCTCGCCCGCCCTCGCGTCAGCATACGATTCCCCTATCGTGGCTTTGCCCAGGCGCAGCGATTTGACCTCCGTGCCTGTCAACACGACGCCGGCTTCGAACGTTTCGTCGATGAAATAATTGAAGCGCGCCTTGCGATTGTCGGCGACGACCTTGAGTTTCCTTTCAGCCTTCGCCGCCATGCCGCGTCCCGTGCTCAGCGGCTCTTGAGCAGGTCGCGGATCTCGGTCAGTAACTGCACTTCCGCGGGCGGAGCCGCCGGCGCTGCCGGTGGTTCCTGCGCCTTGAGCTTGGTGATGGCCTTGACCACCAGAAACAGCGCGAATGCGATGATGATGAAATTGATGGCGAGCGTCAGGAAGTTGCCCCAAGCCAGCACCGCGCCCTGCTTCCTCGCTTCCGCGAGCGTCGTCGCCGTCACCTTCGACGACAGCGGCAGGAAGTAATTGGAAAAATCGATGCCGCCGGTGATCGAACCGATGATCGGCATCACGACGTCGGCGACCAGCGAATTGACGATCGCGCCGAAAGCCGCACCTATGATGACGGCCACGGCAAGGTCGACCACATTGCCGCGCATCGCAAATTTCTTGAATTCATCGAGCATTGTTCCCTCCCTGGCATAAGCGATAGTGCAGCCGCGTCACGGTACAGGCAGCGAAACAAGCTGGCCCCGCCGGAAGCGGCCGTTTCAGTTGACAAGCCCGGCGTGCACCATAGCTTCGCGCACCGCAGCCTGGGCCTTCTCGCTCGCCGGCACCATGGGCAGGCGAAGCGTATTCGCGCACTTGCCGATGAGCGAAAGCGCATATTTGACCGGCGCCGGACTGGATTCGACAAAGAGGTTGATGTGCAGCGGGGCGAGCTTGTCCTGAAGCTTCAATGCCGCCGCGTAATTTCCTTTCAGACAGGCCGCCTGGAATTCCGCGCACAGCCGCGGGGCCACGTTCGAGGTCACCGAAATGCAGCCGTGTCCACCATGCGCCATGAATCCGAGCGCGGTGATGTCCTCGCCGGAAAGTTGATTGAAATCCTCGCCCATCGCCGCGCGTTGCTGCGATACGCGCGCCATATTGGCGGTAGCGTCCTTGACACCGGCGATGTTCTTCAAATCGTAAAGCCGCTTCATGGTGTCGACCGACATGTCGATCACCGAGCGTACCGGAATGTTATAGATGAGGATCGGGATGCCGATGGCGTCGTTGATCGTCTTGTAGTGCTGATAGAGGCCCTCCTGCGTCGGCTTGTTGTAGTAGGGCGTGACGACGAGCACAGCGTCCGCGCCGGCCTTCTCGGCATGCTGGGCGAGACTGACCGCTTCCTTGGTGGAATTCGAGCCTGCGCCGGCCACGACCGGCACCCGGCCGCGCGCCTGATCGACGCACCATTCAACCACCAGCTTATGCTCCTGGTGCGACAGCGTCGGACTTTCGCCGGTGGTACCGACCGGAACGAGCCCATTGGTGCCCTCGGCGATCTGCCAGTCGACCAGGGCGCGGAAGGCTTTCTCATCGACGGACCCGTTGCTGAATGGGGTGACGAGTGCGGTGAATGAGCCTCGGAAATTTGTCTTGGCAGCCATGATACGATCCCTGGCGCGAATCTCCCGGCAGGCAAAGCGCCTGCTACAATGGACCCGACCATGACGCATAGATATCGGGTCGCGATGGGCCTTGAAAGGCCTTTAGCCGCACAATGCCCCGGTTTTGCCGCGAAATTCGGAAATTGTGGCGCAGCCCGCCGGAACTTAGGATTTCGTCAATCTTGCCAGCCGAAGAGGTTCTCCGGGACCGGTAATGGTGGGTGCCGCAATAGGGAGGATCGGAGCTGGTGAAGGCCATTCGCCTTATAGTCGCGCTGCCGGTTCTTGCCCTTGCGGTCGGCCAGCTTCATGCCGCGCAGGCCACCGATCCGGTGCCGCTGCCCACCGCGAAGCCGGCAGCGCTTAAGTCGGCCAACCCTAAGGCGCCCGAGTCGATGCTGCACAGTCGAAACCGGCCCAGTCGAAAGCCGCCCAGTCGAAAGCCGCCCAGTCAAAGCCGGCCGAGAAAAAAGCCCAGGCACATAAGGCTGCTGCGGCGCCGATCTCGCTGAATTCCTCGAGCGCCGCACGGTCCGGCGACTGCGTCCAATCCCGCTGCACCGATTTGCGTCAATGCCGCTCCTGGCCAGTTGCCGGGACGGCTGGCGCCGTCACTGCGTAACGCGCCCGCCTTCACAATGGCGGCAAGTTCGACGACATCGCCTTTAGACATCGCCGCGGTCAAGCAAGCGTTCGATCTGGCGCACAAGGGCCGGACCGACGACGCCACAAATATCGAAAACACGATTTCCGATCCGGTAGCGCGCAAGCTAGTCGAATGGCTGATCCTGCGCGCCGACGACACCGACGCCGACTTTTCCCGCTACGCCGCATTCATAGCTGCCAATCCGAGCTGGCCAAGCATCCTCTCGCTGCGCCGCAAGGCGGAATCCGTGATGTGGCAGGATCGTACCGATCCGGCGACCGTCGTCGCTTTCTTCCGCAGCGAGCCGCCACGCACCGCCAAGGGCAAGTTCACCCTGGCGCGCGCCATGCTCGCGCAGGGCGATACCGCCGGCGCGCAGCAGATCGTCAGCGAATCCTGGCGCGGCGATGCCTTCTCGTCGGATATCGAAGCAGCAGCCCGTGACGCCTTCGCCGGCCTGATCACGCCGACCGACGACAAGATCCGCATGGACGCGCGGCTCTATGCCGAGGACGATGACGCCGGACTGAGCGCCGCGCATCACCTCGACGCTGTGCAACTGGCGATCGCCAAGGCGCGCACCGCTGTTATCAACAAAGAGAGCAACGCCAAGGCGCTTCTGGAAGCGGTGCCGGCGGCGGGCCAGCACGACGCCGGTTACATCTTCAGCAGCATTCAGTTGCTGCGCCGCAGCGACAAAATCGACGAGGCCGGTCGCCTGATGGCAACCGCGCCGCGCGATGCCGCGGAGCTGCACGACGTCGATCAATGGTGGATCGAGCGGCGGCTCATCGCGCGCAAGCTGCTCGACCTCGGCGACTTCAAATTGGCTTATGCGCTGGCCAGCGAGGCGGCGACACCGAACAACGAAAACTATCGCGCCGAGCAGCAGTTCACCGCCGGCTGGATTGCACTGAGCTTCCTGCGCGAGCCGGCCGTCGCGCTTGCCCATTTTGCCCGGATCGCTGACGGCGTCTTCAACCCGATCACGCTGGCGCGTTCGTTCTATTGGCAAGGCCGCGCCGCTGAGAGCGCCGGGCACCAGCAGGATGCGCGCACCTATTACGAAACCGCGGCAGGCTATCCGACCGCCTATTACGGCCAACTGGCGCGGGCGCGCCTCGGCCTCGACGAAGTCGTATTGCGGCCGGTGCCGCAACCGCAGCAGGATCTTCGCGGCCTCGAGGTGGCTCGCGCTTTCGAGATTCTCTATGCCATCGACGCGCGCGACGTCGTCGCTTCGATGGCGGCCGATCTTGCCGACAAGGCCGACGATACTGCCGCGCTCGCGACGCTGGCGGAGATCGCAACACGCCATAACGATGCCCGCACGACGCTCCTGATTGGCAAGATCGCGCTCGGGCGCGGCTTGCCGCTTGAGCAATACGCGTTTCCAGATTTTGGCGTGCCGGAATTCCAGCAGATCGGTCCGCAGGTCGAGCGCTGCGTCATCTATTCGATCGTGCGCCAGGAAAGCGCCTTCAATCCCAAGGTCGTGTCCAGCGCCAACGCACTCGGCTTGATGCAAGTCACGCCGGCCGCCGGCCGCGACACCGCCAAGCGCTTCAACGTCACCTTCGATCAGCGGCGCCTGATGTCCGATGTCACCTATAACGCCCAGCTCGGCACCGCCGAACTCGGCAATGACATCGCGAGCTGGCGCGGCTCATATATTCTGGCGTTCGTCGCCTACAATGCCGGTCCGCGGCGGGCGAAAGAATGGATCGAGCAATACGGCGATCCGCGCGACGAAAAGGTGGATCCTATCGACTGGGTCGAGCGCATACCGCTTTCAGAGACCCGCAATTACGTCCAGCGCATACTCGAGAACATGCAGGTCTATCGCGCCCGGCTCGACAACAATCCCCGGCTGTTGATCGAGGCCGACATGCGCCGCGGCGGCTAGGTCGCCGCATCCTGGCAATAGTCGGTCCATATTTTCCGGTACGCCGCCTCGACTGCCCTGGTGTATTTCGCGCTGTTGCCGGCCGCTGACTCCGCGAGCCGAATCGGAAGCTCGCGCCGTAGCGCATCGAAGTGCTCTGGCATGGCGGCGAATTTCGTGGCGATGGCAAAGTATTCGTCTGCGGTGTTTCCCACCCACTCGGCCATGCCCACGGCGCTCAGGATAGCGCCGGCCACCCGGTTGCCGATGCCCTGCCCTAGCTTCGCAACCACTGGCACGCCCATTTGCAATGGCTCCCAGGTGCTGATGCCGCCGCTATTCGGGAATGGATCGAGTGCAATATCGATCTCGTTGAATGCGGTAAGATGGTCCTTTCTGGGCGTCGCGCCCCGAAACGCAATACGCTCGTCCGCTATCGCGTGCATGGCAAACTGCTCCCGGAGCCGCGATTGTGTCGATGGCATATCGAAGCCGCCATGCTTGAGCAAAAGCCGCGACTCCGGCAACGCCTGCAAGATGCGAGCCCACAATTCCACGGCCTCGTCGGACACCTTGCTGGGACGATTGAAGACCCCGAACGTGACGTATCCGTTCGATAGGAGGGGCGGAGCTGCTGGACGGACGTGATCGGGCAAAGGATCGATTGAGATCAGACACGGAAGGTCGAAAATCTTCTCGGCGAACAGGTGACGGACCTCGGGCGGGCAAGCGACCGGGTCCGAAAACAGATAATCGATCGTAGGTAGGCCGGTGCCGGTGGCGTGGCCCCACGCCGTAACCTGGACCGGCGCCGGCTTGCGGGCAAACACGCCAAGGCGAGTTCCTGCCGAATGGCCCGACAGATCGACCAGGATATCTATTTGATCAGCCTGGATTAGCGCGCACAACGCGTTGTCGGACATCCTGGTAACGTCCCGCCAGCGATCGGCCGCGCGCTGAAACTCCCCGGTCACTCCATCCGGAATCCGTGTCGATGAATAGCAGGTGATGTCGAATTGAGTCCTGTCGTGATTGAACAGCACCGGCCTAAACGCCAACGCAGCCGAGTGATTTCGGAAGTCGGCGGAAACATACCCGACCCTGATACGCCGATTGGGATCTTGTGTATTGGAGCGATCATGCCGGGAACCCTCGGAAATAGCGGCACCGACTTCCCGCCACCAGACCGCTCGCGCTTTTTGCTGTTCGTCAAATCCGGCGCCGCCCGCAAAATCGAGAGCAAAGATCCGACCGGATATGGCTTCTGAAAAATTCGCCTTGAAAGCGAGCGCCTTGTCGAAGGCCGCCAAGGCTTCGTTCAATCGATTGGTCTCAAGCAGCGCAAGGCCGCGAATTTGCCATGCCTCAGCGAAGTCCGGCTTCAGCGCAACTGCTCTGTCGAGCGCCGTGAGCGACTCATCATATTGCGCGAGCCTGCGCAGTACATCAGCCTTGGCAAGCCACGCTTCCGCCATGTCCGGTTTGAACTCGATCGCCCTGTCGATCGCCACGAGAGCCTCATCGTATTGCGCAAGCCCATGCAATACGTCGCCCCGGCCAAGCCAGGCTTCCGCAAAATCGGGCTTTAGTTCGAGCGCTTTTGTGTACGCGCTCTGCGCATCGGCGTGCCGATCGAGCTGAGACAGGACCTTGCCACGCCCGAGCCAAGCATCGGCCAGATCGGGCGTCAGGCCGATGGCCCTGTCATAGGCCGAGAGCGCATCATCGAACCGCTTGAGATCGCGCAAAAGATTGCCGCGGCCAAACCATGCTGCGGCGAAATCCGGCCGGAGCGCCAGCGCCTTATCGTAAGCCGCCAGCGCCTCGTCGAGGTTTTGGAGTTTTCCGAATACATTGCCACGGCCGAGCCATGCGTCGGCGAGATCGGGATTTCGCGCCAGCGCGTGATTGTAAGCCGCGGAAGCATCCTCAAACCGCGACAGTTCATAAAATGCGTCACCGCGGCAAAGCCAGGCCAGAGCGAGATCCGGTCTTAGCGACAGAACTCTGTCATAGGCCGCCAATGCCGCGTCGTATTCATTGAGCCCGACGAGCGCGATGCCACGGCCGAGTAATGCGCCAACGAGGTCGGATTTCAGTGCCAGCGCCTTATCGAAAGCGGCGAGCGCCTCGGAGTATTGCCTCAGCCCGCAGAGCACATTACCTGCGCAAATCCGGGCTTCGGTCAGAAAGGGATTGAGAGCCAGTGCTCTATCAAAAGCGGCAAGAGCCTCGCTGGCTCGATTTTGCTCGCCCAAGATAATCCCGCGGCCAAGGCATGCTTTGGCAGCCAATGCAGCCTGAAATGTTTTCTTTTTGGAATTCATGACGCGGCAGTGGGAATGCGGCTATAGGGGCTCGAATCTGATACGAGCCCAAGCCCAGGAACGCGATTGCTACAGGAATTGCGTTACATTATTGCGCCGTGGAATTGGTGCCGCGCAACATATCCGCGTATAACGCTTGCTCAAAGACCAGTCCAGCCGAAGTCGGATATCATGCCGCCGGCACTGAAAGTCCTGGTCAGCGGCGCTGTTGGATTTATCGGAGGGCATCATTGCAAGTGCCTGCTGCAGGACAGCCACCATGTCTTGTGTGCCAGAATTCTCCAATCGGGCACCGACCTGACGTGCATCATCTGCATTTGAAATCACGATTCGAACTGATGAGCCAGGAGCCGCGGGAGTCTTGCGCTCCGATGAATGGCGGTATGCGGTCAGTGGTGGAACAAACCCGACATGTCTGATAACCGCGCACAGAATTCCTGGCAGGACCTGTACGTGACCGCGGGCGACGGCCTCCGCCTGCACGCGCGCCAATATGGCTTGCACACCGCGCCCGGCGTGCCCGTCGTCTGCCTGCCCGGGCTGTCGCGCACAGTCGCCGACTTCGATACGCTCGCACCGGCGTTGGCGACGGGTTCCGGGCTGTTTCGCCGTGTCATAGCGATCGATTCGCGCGGACGAGGCCTGTCCGACTACGACTGTAATCCCAAAAACTACAATCTTGCCGTCGAGCTTGCCGACATCGTAACCGTCCTGACGGCGCTTGAGGTCGATCCCGCGATTTTTGTCGGCAGTTCGCGCGGCGGAATTCTCACCATGCTGATGGGGGTGGCACAACCGGCCGCGCTCTCCGGCGTCGTGCTTCATGACATCGGCCCCGTGATCGAGCCGATGGGCCTCGCCCGCATCAAGAGTTATCTCGGGAAAATACCGCAGCCGCGCACATTCGCGGAGGGCGCCGAAATCCTCGAGCGACTGTTCGCTGCGCAATTTCCCAAGTTCACGGCGGAGCAATGGCGCGCTGCGGCACACCGGGCCTGGCGGTTGCGGCACGGCGAGATCGAGCCGACCTACGACATCCAGCTCGCCCAAACCCTTGCCGACTTCGACATCAAGCGTCCGCTGCCGCCGCTATGGAATGAGTTCGATACGCTCGCGCGGCTGCCGATGCTCGTTATCCGCGGTGCGAATTCCGATATTCTGTCGAAAACAACGCTCGAAGCCATGGCTGCGCGCCATCCCGGGATGCAATCGATCGAGGTGCCGGATGAGGGCCACGTTCCCAGCCTGGAGGGCGATCTCGTTGCCGACATCTCACGATTTGTCGCCGCCTGCGATGCCACGCGTGCGATGAATCCGGCCACTTGAACCCCAAAGAAAAATCCCCGGCGGAGGCCCGCCGGGGATTTCCGATTTCAGACCTTGATCCAGGCGATCAGGGCACGAAGTCTCGATGGATACGAGCGGTAAAGGACCAGTCGTGCTGGCTTTGAGACAGCGCTGGTTCCGGTAGGAAGTCCCGTACCAGACAGAGCGAGGCTCGACGGGAGCAGGCCATTCCACGTCTGCGCCGTGTTGAGGTTCGAGTACAAGGCTTCGACGCCCAGATAGAGGGTCTTGGTCACGTCCCACTGAAGACGCGAGCCAACTGTCCATGCCGACCAGTTGTTGTTGCAGCCCGGGGTGGCGAGGGCATTCGTACCGACGCCCCCATGGAGGCCTGACCCGTTGCCGCCACCTTCCAGCTGACAAAGCATGTTGTTGGCGTTCGTATCGTAACTGACCGCCAGATAGCTGCCGTAGAACGACTCATGCCATTGCGGTGTCCAGTAGTGCTCGTAGCTGGCGCCGACGCTCCAAGCGGTCGTCAGCTCGCAACTTGTGGCGGTGGTTCCAACCGCGCCACCAAATACGCAGTCGGACAAAACGCCATACCCTTGGTTGTTGCCGTTCACAATATCCGCGGTGCTATTGTTACCGTTCCATTCGTATCTGGACGCACCGTGGGCGTAGTTAACTTGCGACGAGAAATAGTCTCCCTGCGCAATCGTCGGGAAATTTATCTTCAAGCCGGCGCCGACCGCAAAGCCCCACTGGTCGCTCGGATGACCGTTTTCCGGGATAATTGTGGCAGTCGAAGCGCCGTAGTAAAGCGGGTTGACCTCGTGGGCGGCGCCCATAACCTGAGCACTACCCCAAGCTTGGTCGACGCGCAGGTTGCCGACGATATCAGGTGCTTGCCAGCCGCCATAGCCGTTGAGGGCAGTCGTGGCAGCATCGATCGTGCCCGCACCGATGAGGGCGCCCGTGCTCCCCTGCTCAATGATCTGGTTCCCACGGCGCGCTTCAGCCGACACAGTCGCCGTGAAACCATTGCCGAGCTGTGCAGTGTAGCCCCACACCCACCAGCCGGAATCGCCGGTATCTGACGCTTGCAGTTCGCCAGCGCGGTAGGCAATGGCAGCCGTGCTCCAGAAGTCATAGAACGACTGGGCAATACCGGCAGTGATGCCCGCCCACTGGATGAAGGCACGGTTCGAGTAAGTCGCGACGGGGGCTGGGCTGTTTCCGAAGTCGGTCGTGCTCAATCCGACGGCGATGTAGCTGCGGACCGTGCCGTATTCGGTCTGGTTACGCGCATCCGCGGTGATGTAGCCGCGTGCCCGGTCTGTCAGGTTGTTGGTCTGACGCTGTTGAGCGTTGGCGGTGTAATTACCCCCCGTCAGGTTACCGTTGGTAGGGTCCGTGATTTCAGCACGAACCCATCCGCCGATCTTCAAGCAGATGTCAGTGCCCGGCATATAGTAGAATCCTGCCCCGTACAGGCTACAGACCTTCACGTATTCTACTGGTTGGAGCCAAACAGATTGGTCAAGTTAGCTTGTCGACGCTGCTTAGCCCTTCCTGACAAATGCACTGATGCCCGTCTGTGAAAGCCCTGAAAGGGTATAGACTGGGACCGTGTTATCAATTGGCACCAATGCTCTGCGACTTCGCGATGGGAATTGTCACATCATCCACGCCAAATTTCGGGGTATGTGCTGGGTGATCTCTATTTTCATCAATGGCGCTTGCTCATCGGATAGTGCGATGCCAGGGGAAATGAAGCCACCGATCGTCCTGCCACGATGATTGGCCAGGCGAAAACCAGCGCAAAATCGTGCTCGGATAGGGCGCGGGCGCCAGTTCCTTTGTCCAAGCTTCTGCCGCCGCCGGTTGACTTTAACAATTGAGTGGGCAACTGCCTCGCCAGCAAAGCGTCCGGCTCGCTCGCTACCTTCACTCCATCAATGGCATCATGCCGGCGTAATGTGCGGCAGCACGGATGGCGCCCCAGCGCTGCCCTACAAGGTGAATCCAACGTTCATCGGCCTTCAGCAAATCATCAATGAACCGGAAGACCGGCATCCGGATTGGGATCTAACTTTCAACACCGAGTCGTCGGCTCCGCTTCCGCGCTTCTT
>CAVTFP010000011.1:0-303485 GCA_963733645.1 uncultured Alphaproteobacteria bacterium | reverse complement strand
AAATCGGCGAGCGCTGGATCGGGAAATTCGAGCGCTCGCGATTGGAGGCGCTCAGCGACATGAAACAGGCACTGGAGACGCGTGAATGAGTGACAAGCCGAAATTTGTGTACGTGATCTATATCGCGTCGACCGCCGAAAAGGTGTTTGAGGCATTGACCAGCGCGGAGATGTCCGAGCGCTACTGGCATGGCGCTCGCGCCGTATCCGACTGGAAGGTGGGTTCGCCTTTCGCGCTCAAGCTTCCGCGCGAGAGAAACAAAGACATTACCGGCACTGTGCTGGAATGTGATCCGCCGCGGCGGCTTGCCTACTCGTTCCAGCCGCATCACGGCGGCATGGAGGGGGAGGCGTCGTCGCGGGTCACGTTCGAGATCGAGTCGTACAAAGACCAGGTCAAACTCACCGTTGTCCACGATGGCTTCGAGCCGGGCAGCCAGGTGTTCGAACCCATCAGCAAGGGATGGCCGCTGGTGCTATCGAGCCTTAAGAGCTTTGTCGAAGGTGGTCGGGTCTTGCGCGCGCCCTGGTACGACGACGCGGAGCCGCAGATGGCGGGGGCGGCTCGGTGAGCGACAAGCCGAAGTTCGTGTACGTCACCTATATCCGCACCACGCCGGAAAAACTTTGGCGGGCGCTGATCGAGCCGGAGTTCACAAAGCAGTATTGGGCGGGGACAACCCAGGAGTCCGACTGGAAGGTCGGCTCGCCGTGGCGGATCATGATCCCCGACGGCCGGGTCGCCGACGCCGGCGAGATCGTCGAATTCGAGCCGCACCGCCGTCTCGTCCTGACATGGCAGAACCAGTTCCGGCCGGAGCTTCGCGTCGAGCCTCACTCGCGGCTGACCTACGAACTCGAACAGCAGGGCGACATGGTCAAGCTGACGCTCACACACGAGAGTGAACAGCCGGGATCGAAACTGATCGAGGCGGTGTCGAACGGATGGCCCACGATTCTCGCCAGCCTGAAAAGCTTGCTGGAAACTGGCGAGTTGCTTGAAGCCACGCGGCGTTGGCCGGAGACCATGAAGTAAATGGCCAAGTTCGAGCCAAAGACGGTCTATGTGACTTACATTGCCTCGACGCCTGAAAAAGTATGGCAGGCGCTGACATCGTCCGATTTCACCCGGAAATACTTCTGGGACCGTAACCTCGAGATTGAGCCCAAGCGCGGCGGCGCTTTCGCGCTGAAACTGTCCGACGGCCGTATCAATGTGCGCGGCAAGGTCGTCGAGTGGGATCCGCCCCGAGTTCTTAAGATCACTTGGAAGGTCGAATGGCCCGAGGAGTTCCGCAAGCTTCCGGAATGTCTCGTCAGCTACGAAATCGCGCAGGCCGGCGAGGCGGTGCGGCTCATCATGACCGAATCCCATTCGTGGAACGTGCCGGAAGCAATTCTGTCAGGTGGACGATCCGGCTGGCCTGCAGTGCTATCAAGCCTGAAAAGTCTGCTTGAAACCGGTAAGCCTCTTTCGGTCGCGCTGGAGCCGCCGCGCGAGATGTTCGAGGCGATCAAACGGCTGAATTAATCAGCGCAGGCTGGCGTTGATTTTATCCAGCGCCACTGAACCCGGGCACAACTCTTTCTCATCCATCGCATTGAGTGAGGTCTCGACAGTGTTGAGATGGCTGTGCAGGTCCTCGGCCTCTTCAGCGACGTAAAGCAGACCGGTGACGATCTGTCCCTTGGCGGCATGATGTTGCAGGAAGCTCATCGCGGCGAGCCGGTCGTGCACGTCGTATTCGGAATTGAGCTTGCGCAGCGCGAGCGTCGTACCGTCGTGCTGTTCGACCAGTTCAACCGTGCCGGGCGCATAATCGATATGGATCGGCGCACGGCCGGTCATGAAATCAAGGAAGTTGACCGCCTCGTTGTGCTCGCGCACGTAATCGAAGCTCTTGGTCGAGCCGGCATGGTTGTTGAAAGCGACGCACGGCGAGATCACGTCGACAAAAGCCGCGCCTTGATGCTCGATCGCGGCCTTGATCAGTGGGACAAGCTGCTTTTTGTCGCCGGAGAATGAGCGGGCGACGAATGTCGCGCCCAGTTGCAGCGCGATGCTGACCATGTCGATCGCGCTGTCGGTGTTGGCGATGCCGCGCTTGGATTTGGAGCCGCGATCGGCGGTGGCGGAGAACTGCCCCTTGGTCAGACCGTACACGCCGTTGTTCTCGACGATATAGGTCATATTGACACCGCGGCGCATGACATGGGCGAACTGACCGAAGCCGATCGAGGCGGAATCGCCGTCACCGGAAACGCCGAGATAGATCAGGTCGCGGTTGGCGAGGTTGGCGCCGGTGAGTACCGACGGCATGCGGCCATGCACCGAGTTGAAGCCGTGTGAGGCGTTGAGGAAGTAATCCGGGGTCTTCGACGAGCAGCCGATGCCGGAAATCTTGGCGACACGGTGCGGTTCGATCGACAGCTCGAAGCAGGCCTCGATGATTGAGGCGGTGATCGAGTCATGACCGCAACCAGCGCACAGCGTCGAAATCTTGCCCTCGTAGTCGCGATGCGTATAGCCGAGCGAATTCTTGGGCAGTTCGGGATGATGGAATTTCGGTTTGACGACGTAGGTCATGGGATCATTTACCCGGTTGCTTCGTCACGGCCGGGCTTGTTCCGGCCATGACGAAGGCTTTGGCAATGCCTTGCCAGATTGATCGGGATGCCCGGGACAAGGCCGGGCATGACAAAATAAAGGAAGCGTTCATGCCCCCACCTTCCGCAGCGGCGTGACTTTCAGAGCATCGAGATGTTCGCCGACCGCGCGGGCGATGAAGCGCGCGGTAATCGGCGTGCCGTCGTAGTGCAGCACCGGAACCAGACGCACCGGATCGATGCCGCACTCGTTCACGATCAGCGAGCGCAACTGGGCGTCGCGGTTCTGCTCGACCACGAAGATGAAGTCGTGATCGGCGATGAAGTTTGTCACACTCGAGTGGAACGGGAAGGCGCGTATCCGCAGTCGGTCGAGATGCTGGCCGTTGGCCTCAAGCATCTGGATCGCCTCGTCCATGGCCGGCGAGGTCGAGCCGAAATAGATGACGCCGTATTTGGTCGGCTTCGAGGCATTGGCCTGCAATGGCCGCGGCACGAGATCCTTCGCGGTCTCAAACTTGCGTAAGAGCCGCTGCATGTTGTCGGCGTAGGCGCTGCCTTCCTCGGTGTAGCGGGCATAGCGATCGCGCGAAGTACCGCGCGTGAAAAACGCGCCCTTGCTCGGATGTGTGCCGGGATAGGTACGATAGGGAATGCCGTCGCCATCGACGTCGAGATAGCGTCCGAAGTCGACGCCGGATTCGAGCGTGGCGGCGGTCATGACCTTGCCGCGGTCATATTTGTGGGTGTCATCCCAGGTCAGCGGGCGGCACAGCCGATGGTTCATCCCGATATCGAGATCAAGCAGCATGAACACCGGGGTTTGAAGCCGGTCCGCCAGATCGAAAGCTTGGGCGCCGAAATCGAAGCACTCTGCGGGGTCCTCGGGAAACAACAGCACGTGCTTGGTGTCGCCATGCGAGGCATAGGCGCATGACAGAATGTCGGTTTGCTGCGTGCGGGTCGGCATGCCGGTGGATGGACCGGCACGTTGCACATCGAACACGACCGCGGGAATTTCGGCGAAATAGGCGAGGCCGAGAAATTCCTGCATCAGCGAAATGCCAGGCCCGGAAGTCGCGGTAAACGCCCGCGAGCCGTTCCAGCCGGCACCAATCACGATGCCGATCGACGCAAGCTCATCCTCGGCCTGAACGATGGCGAACTTGTTCTTTTTGCTGCCCTGATCGACGCGCAGCCGGCTGCAATAGCGGGTGAACGCTTCGGCCAGCGATGATGACGGCGTGATCGGATACCAGGCGCACACCGTGGCGCCGCCATAAACGGCGCCGAGAGCAGCAGCCGCGTTGCCTTCGATGAAGATGCGATCGCCGACGGCATTGGTACGCTTTAAGCGCAGGCCGATCGGGTGATCGAGATTCATCATCACCCAGTCGCGGCCGAGATGCAGCGCGTGCTTGTTGGCGTCGAACAGCTTTTCCTTGCCCTTGAACTGTTCGGCGATGAGCTTTTCGATCTCGGGCACATCCATGTCGAGAAGCGCCGAGAGCGCGCCGACATAAATGATATTCTTGAACAACTGCCGCTGCCGCGGATCGGTATATTCGCGATTGCAGATGGCGGTGAGCGGCACCCCAATGACGGTGATGTCGTCGCGGAATTTCGACTTCGGCATCGGTTTGGTCGAATCGTAAAGCAGGTAACCGCCGGGTTCGATGCCGGCGACGTCCTTGTCCCAGGTCTGCGGATTCATCGCCACCATGAGATCGGTGCCGCCGCGGGCGCCGAGATGGCCGTCGCCGGAGATTCGCACTTCGTACCAGGTCGGCAGGCCCTGGATGTTGGACGGAAAGATGTTGCGCGGGGCGACCGGGATACCCATGCGCAGGACGGCTCGCGCGAACAGCTCGTTGGCGCTGGCAGACCCTGAACCGTTGACGTTGGCGAACCGAACGACGAAGTCGTTTACGCTTTCGAGTGGCATGCTTGTTCCGCGAGAGTCATGTCGATGAGATATTTCTGCATGTCCCAGGCACCGGTGGGACAGCGCTCGGCGCATAAACCGCAGTGCAGGCAGACGTCCTCGTCCTTCACCATGACGCGCCCGGTCTTGAGGTTGTTTGCGACGTAGAGATCCTGGGTGTGATTATGGGCCGGCGCTTGCAGACGCGTGCGAAGATCTGGCTCTTCGCCGTTCGCGGTGAAGGTGATGCAGTCCATCGGGCAGATGTCGACGCAGGCGTCGCATTCGATGCAGAGCTGGCCAGTGAAGACGGTCTGGATATCGCAGTTGAGGCAGCGCTCGGATTCCTTGAGCGCCAGTTCAAGATCATAGCCGAGTTCGACCTCGGCCTTGATGTCGCGCAGCGCCACGACCTTCTCGCGATGCGGCACCCGGTAGCGCTTGTCGAGAGTGATCTCGTTATCGTAGCTCCACTCGTGGATGCCCATCTTCTGGCTGCTGATGGCCATTTGCGGAGGCGGACGCACATTGATGTCATCGCCGCGGCAGAATTTGTCGATTGAGATCGCGGCGTCATGGCCGTGCGCCACCGCCCAGATGATGTTCTTCGGCCCAAACGCGGCATCGCCGCCGAAGAAAATCTTCGGGTTGGTCGACGCCATGGTTTTCGGATCGACCTTGGGCATGTCCCACTTGTCGAACTCGATGCCGCAGTCGCGCTCGATCCAGGGGAACGAATTTTCCTGGCCGACGGCGACCAGTACGTCGTCGCACGGAATGTGCTGATCGGGTTCGCCGGTCGGAACGAGGTCGCGGCGGCCCTTGGCGTCGCGCACTGCCTTCACCTTCTCGAAGGTGACGCCGGTGAGCTTGCCGTTGTCATGGGTAAATTCTTTCGGCACGAGGAAATTGAAGATCGGAATGTCCTCGTGCATGGCGTCCTCCTTTTCCCAGGGGGACGCCTTCATCTCTTCGAAGCCGGAGCGAACGATCACCTTGACGTCGTCGCCGCCAAGCCGGCGCGAGGAGCGGCAGCAATCCATTGCGGTGTTGCCGCCGCCGAGCACGATGACGCGCTTTCCGATCGAGGTGATGTGGCCGAAAGAGACGCTGGAGAGCCAATCGATGCCGATGTGGATGTTCTTCTTCGCTTCGGCGCGGCCGGGAATGTCGAGGTCGCGGCCGCGTGGCGCGCCACAGCCGACGAAAATCGCGTCGAAAGGTTCAGCGAGAAGCGCCTTCATGCTGTCGATACGCTTGCCGCCGACGAACTCGATGCCGAGATCGAGGATATAATTGCATTCCTCGTCGATGACGCTTTCCGGCAGGCGGAATTTCGGAATCTGCGTGCGCATCATGCCACCGGATTTTGGATCCTGATCGAACACGACGCATTCGTAACCCAACGGAGCGAGGTCCCGCGCTACCGCGAGAGAGGCGGGGCCACCGCCCACGAGGGCGATGCGCTTGCCGTTCATCGTGTCTGGGCGCTTCGGCAATCGGTCGCGGATGTCGTCCTTGAAGTCGGCGGCGACGCGCTTTAATCGGCAGATCGCGACCGGCTCCTTCTCGACGCGGCCGCGCCGGCATGCCGGCTCGCACGGGCGGTCGCAGGTGCGGCCGAGGATGCCCGGAAACACGTTGGATTCCCAATTGATCATGTACGCGTCGCCGTAACGGCCCGCGGCGATCAATCGGATATATTCGGGAACCGGCGTGTGCGCCGGGCAAGCCCACTGACAATCCACGACCTTGTGGAAATAGTCCGGGACCGAAATGTCGGTATGTTTCATTGACTCCTCTTGCACGCAGCAACCCGCTCTTATTCGGCGGTAAGCACGCTACTGCGTGGATCGGGCTTCCTCTGCGGCGGCCCCCGTGGCCGAATCCGGCCGGGATAGTAGTCGAGGGGGGTGCGGATTTCTACCGCTTCTACTTGTTATAACAAGGTTTTGTGGGGTGGGGCCTCTAACAAAAGCGCGACTGCATCGCCGCCACTGCATGCCGCTCGCCGTCCTCGCAAGGCTTTCACCCGGCTCGTCTTAACTCATTGAAAATAGAGGCTGAATTGTGTCTGAGCTGGTGGGAGCGCGTCCTGGTTATCGGCTAAGCCATTTCCGCCGTGCATGAACTGCACCTCGCCCGGGTCGGGGGCGCGCGGTCTTTGTGGTCTAATAGAGCATGCGCGAATTGTTCGATATCCGTCCTCCAGACGATCCAATCGAGGCGGCGCGCCGCGGCGCGCGGCCGGCATTGCGCCGCCGCTTCTACGAAAGCGCCACGGTGGCAGCGACGCCGCACGGGCATGCCGTGCAACTCGATGGCAAACCCGTGAACACGCCGGCGCGCCGCGTGCTGGCAGCGCCGGCAAAGGCGCTGGCACAAGCGATCGCCGCAGAGTGGAACGCGCAAACGAACGTGGTCGACCCAGCGACCATGCCGCTGACGCGGCTGGCCAATGCCATCGTCGACGGCGTCGCCGATGCGCCTCAGCCGGTGGCCGACGAGATCGGCAAATACCTGGCGTCCGATCTGCTGTTCTATCGTGCCGCTTCCCCGCGAGGGTTAGTCGAACTCCAGGCGCGGCACTGGGATCCCGTCCTTGTGTGGGCGCGCGACGCGCTCGGCGCGAGCTTTGAAGTCGGGGAGGGCGTCGTTCACATCGCGCAGCCGGACGAGGCGCTGAAGGCCGCCGGAGCGGCCATCCCGAAGGATCCTTGGCAACTTGGCGCGCTGCATGTTGCGACCACACTGACCGGATCTGCGCTGATTGCTATCGCCATGTTGCACGGCAGTCTTACGGCCGATGTGGCGTGGCAAGCGGCTACCGTCGATGAGGATTGGAACATGACACAGTGGGGTAGCGACGAGATGGCGATGGCGCGCCGCGCTTTCCGTTTCGCGGAATTTTTGGCTGCCGCGATGGTACTGAAATCTCTCGCGGATTAATTTTTCGGAGGGTGGATCACCCGCCGGTCACGCTCATGTGGCGCGACAACGCAGGCCGCTGGTGACGGCGGTCGATAATGAAATCGTGGCCCTTCGGTTTGCGGGCAATCGCCTCCTCGATCGCGGTATTGAGCAGATCGTTGCCTTCCGAAGCGCGCAGCGGCCTGCGTAGGTCGGCGGCGTCCTCCTGACCGAGGCACATGTAAAGCGTGCCTGTGCAGGTGACGCGCACGCGATTGCATGACTCGCAGAAATTGTGGGTGAGCGGTGTGATGAAGCCCAGCAGGCCGCCGGTTTCATTGACGCGAACGTAGCGCGCCGGGCCGCCGGTGCGGTAATCGATGTCGGTCAGCCCGTAGCGCTCGGCCAGTCGCGCCCGCACGATTGACAGCGGGAGATACTGGTCGAGACGGCCTTCGCCAATTTCGCCGAGCGGCATTACTTCGATCAGCGTCAAATCCATGCCGCGGCCATGGGCCCACTCGATCAGGCGCGGAAATTCATCTTCGTTGACGCCTTTGAGGGCGACCGCATTGATCTTGATCTTCAGTCCGGCGGCCTGCGCGGCGTCGATGCCGACAAGTACCTGGTCCAGCGACCCCCAGCGCGTAATGGCGCGGAACTTTTCCGGATCGAGCGTGTCGAGCGACACGTTGATACGCCGCACGCCCGCGGCCTTGAGCTCGCCGGCATATTTGGCAAGCTGCGAGCCGTTGGTGGTCAAGGTTAATTCGTCGAGATTCCCGCTGCGCAGGTGACGCGACAGCGCCGAAAAAAGAGTCATGACGTCGCGGCGAACCAGAGGTTCACCGCCGGTGAGGCGCAGCTTGCGGACGCCGCGCGCGACGAACGCCGAGCACAGCCGATCCAGTTCTTCGAGCGACAACAGGTCGGCCTTCGGCAGGAAGGTCATATTCTCCGCCATGCAATAGACACAGCGAAAATCGCAGCGGTCTGTCACCGAAACGCGCAAATACGTAATATCGCGACCAAACGGGTCGACCAGCAGCGGCCGCGTGGCGGCAGCATCAAAATCCCGTGCCTCTATCCCATTTGTCGTCATGCGGTTCGTTTTCACGCGGCCCATCGGCAAGGCGTTCCTGCGCGACTTCTTCACTTTAAAAGGGCATACACTGACGCACTTTAGATAGTCAGTGATTGTGCCGAATAAAGCCCTGATCGTCCAGGACAACTGGCCATTTCAAGCAATACGAAGGCGCGTGAAGACTATTGCCGCGGCGGGGGCGGGAATGGTGACGGCTGTCCCGCAGGTGGGGCAGCCGGGGGGGCGGTGGCCGAAACCTTGTGCGATTTCGGTCTCGGCGGCGGCGGCGGCCGGCGTGGCGGGCTCGCCGATTGCAGCATGACAACCACTGGATTGGGGGTCAACGTCGGCGGCGGGCTCTCGAAGAGCGAATGATCCGGCGGCGGCCCGGCGGTGATCTGCACCGATTGCGGGAGAAAGCCGGTCTTGGTGAACGAAACCGCCTGGGATTCCGGTGGAATGGCCAGCGCGCAGGGGGTTTGGCAGGTCTGGCCTTGCGAGGTGCGCACGTCGGCGCCCGGCGGAGTCGAACTCGAACTGCATGGTCGCCAACGGAGGCGGCGATTTGCTGAAGCTCATCCAGTCCGGCATGGACATAGACGAGCCTGAACAGCCAGCCAAAGCTGCGGCGATTGCTACGCTGGCAATGCTGACGATGAGTCGTACGCGAAACATTGACCCCTGCCGTCCTTGGCCAAACCTAAGCTGGACAATTGTGCCGGTAAAGACCATGGCGGTCAAAGGGCGGTTTCGAGACCGGGCGTCTCGGTTTGTCTCCCAGCGCGCGTTATTCTAAAAAAAGGCCAACAATCGTAGCTGCTTATCTGGCGTCGATACGGCGGTCGCGGAGCTGCAACCGGGATGTGCCGCGTTAAGGTTAATCAACGCCTACTCATCACGGCTGAGATTGCTGCCGCCAAGTCAGCATACGAACTTATGATCCGATCTGGGTTCAAGGTTTCGATCGGCACTTCGGTGTAGCCAAAATCGACGGCGACAACCGGCACGCTGGCGGCGCGGGCCGTCCGTACGTCCGTTCCGGAATCGCCCACCATGATCGCATGCTGCGGGTCGCCTTCGGCGCGCCGGATGGTGCCGAGGAGAATTTCGGGGTTCGGCTTCTGCACCTTGAATGTGTCCTGGCCGCAGATGCAGACAAAGTGACCGGCAAGGTCGAGCGTCTTGAGAAGCTTAACCGCCAGCCACTCGATCTTGTTTGTGCACACGGCAAGGCGATGACCAGCCGCAGCCAAATGGTCGAGTGTCTCTTCGAGCAGCGGATAGGGCCGCGACCGATCGGCGATATGCGCTGAATAGTGATCGATGAAAGCTGCGAACATGCGATCGACATCCGCCTTCGCTGCGTGGCGTCCATCGGCGGCGAGCGCCCGTTCGATCATGCCTCTGGCGCCGCCGCCGATCATCGGACGTGCGTCGCCGAACCGCACGGCAGGCAGCCCCTCGCGCGCCAGTGTCACATTGAGCGTATCGATGAGATCAGGCGCGGTATCGATCAGCGTACCGTCGAGGTCAAAGACGATGGTGAGCATATATTCGACCTAGCTGGCGGGCGCTTGCGGCGCAACGATGATTGGCGCTTTTTCCCCCTAGGATCGCCGCCGTAAGCTGGCTACACAGCGGCCTATGGGTATTGCCGATGGATATTGAGGCCCAAAAACGTGCCGCGGCCGCCCGTGCCGTCGAATTCGTGCGGCCTGGCATGCGGCTCGGGCTCGGCACCGGCACGACCGCCAAACATTTCGTCGACTTGCTTGCCGAGCGTGTTCGGGCAGGCCTCGACATCGTGGCGGTGCCGACATCCGAGGCGACCCGCGCCTCCGCCGAGCGGCTGGGCATTGCTCTCACGACGCTGGACGAAACCCCCGAACTGGACCTGACGGTCGATGGCGCCGACGAGATCGCGCCGGATCTGACCCTGATCAAAGGCGGCGGCGGTGCGCTGCTGCGCGAGAAGATCGTGGCGTCGGCGTCCGCCCAAATGATCGTGATCGCCGATCAATCGAAATGTGTGGCCGTGCTTGGCCGCTTCCCGCTGCCGGTCGAGATCGCGCCATTCGCCGCAGAGGCGACCCGGCGGGCGGTGGAGGCAGCGGCGGCCGAAACGGGCTGTCCCGGCCCGGCGGTGCTGCGCAAAGACCAATATGGCCTTGCTTTCGTCACGGATGGCGGCCACTGGATCTTGGACGCCCAGTTGCAGAGTATCCGCAACCCGCAAGCTCTCGCGGCGCGGCTTGCTGCGGTGCCCGGCGTCATGGAACACGGCTTGTTCATCGGCCTCGCGCGGACCGCTATTGTAGGCGGTCCGGATGGGGTGCGGCTTATCGAACGCACCTGACTCAAGCACGGAAGGAAGTGCGCCTATGATCGCTCGTCTCGCAATGCGTCACGTTATGGCTGTGCTGGTCGCGCTCACGGCATTCGGTATCGCCGGCCAGGCGGCGGCGCAAAGCCCGTCGCCCGGCGCGATCTTGATCGCCAAGCAGATCGTCAAGCTCAAGGGTGTCGATGGCATCATGGACCCCATCGCGCGCGGCGTCGTCGAGAAGGTCAAGAACGTCGTCATGCAGACCAATTTCATGTTTCAAAAGGACATCAACGAAATCACGGACCAGTTGCACAAGGAGTTCGATGGACGCTCCGGCGAACTCGTCGATGTGGCAGCCGGCCTATACGCGTCGCGCTTCACCGAGCCGGAGCTGAAGCAAATCCTGGAGTTCTATCAATCGCCCGTTGGCCGAAAGATGATTGTCGAAGAGCCGAAGATTGTCGATGACATTCTCTGAGACAAGCCGACGGATGGGCTAACAATCTCTCGATCGACATCATGGCCAAGATGCGTTCCGAGATGAAAAAGCGCGGGCACGACATCTGACATGTCCGAATACGATGTCGATCTTTTCGTCATTGGCGGCGGGTCGGGCGGCGTGCGCGCCGCGCGCATTGCCGCGCAGCACGGCGCGCGAGTTGCGCTTGCCGAGGAATATCGGCTTGGCGGTACCTGCGTCATTCGCGGCTGCGTTCCGAAAAAGCTTCTGGTCTACGCTTCGCGCTTCCACGGCGAATTCGAGGATGCCGCAGGCTTCGGCTGGACCGTGCCGCATGCGACGTTCGATTGGGCGACGCTGATCGCCAACAAGGACAAGGAAATCGCGCGGCTTGAGACGGTTTACGGCACGCTTCTGGAAAAGTCCGGCGTCAAGGTCTTCAAGACCCGCGCCACGCTGGTCGAACTCCAATACCGTGCAATTGGCCAACGGCGACCGCATCCGCGCCGCGTATATCCTGGTCTCCACCGGAGGAACGCCGAGCTACGGCGACAAAATTCCGGGAATCGAGCATGCCATCTCCTCGAACGAGGCGTTTCACCTCACCGAATTTCCGCGGCGTATCGTGATCCAGGGCGGTGGCTATATAGCCCTCGAATTTGCCACCATTTTTGCCGGTCTCGGTTCGAAAGTGACGGTCGTGTACCGTGGCGAGAATATCCTGCGTGGTTTTGACGACGAGGTGCGCTCGCACGTGCGCGCAGAGTTGGAGAAGCGCGCTATCAGGGTTGTTACCGGTCGCACCATTGCCGCGATCGAGAATTTGGGTGAGCATTATACGGCCAAGCTTTCGAATGGTAATCACGTCACTGCCGACCGCGTGATGTTTGCCATCGGCCGGACGCCTAACGTCCACAAGCTCGGGTTAGAGAAAGCCGGCGTCAATCTCGCCAAGAACGGCGGTATCGCGGTCGACGAATATTCGCGCACCAGTGTGTCGAATATCCACGCCGTCGGTGACATAACCAACCGCATCAATCTCACGCCGGTCGCCATCCGCGAGGGGCACGCGTTCGCCGACACGGTGTTCGGTGGCAAGCCGACAATTGTCGATCACACTAATGTGCCGACGGCGGTATTCTCCGAGCCTGAAGTCGGCGTCGTCGGCCTCACCGAGACGGAGGCGCGGGCTCGGCTGGCGCAAACCGACATCTACAAAGCCATGTTTCGGCCGCTCAAGGCGACGCTGTCCGGTCGCGATACCACCGTGCTGCTCAAGCTCGTGGTCGACGGCCAGACCGACCAAGTGGTCGGCTGCCACATCGTCGGCGAGGGTGCCGCCGAGATGGTGCAACTCGCTGCCGTCGCGGTGAAAATGAAGGCCACCAAGGCCGACTTCGACGCCACCATGGCGCTGCATCCCACCGTCGCCGAGGAATTCGTGACGATGCGGACCCGGAGCGCCACCCACGTCCGCGAAGCTGCTGAGTAGGGGGCGTTTCGCGGACTGTCGCAGGCCGTTCCCGGCGTGTATATATCCGCCGTCATTCCGGCCGAGCCGCGATCGCGGCGCGAGTCGGAGTCCATAACCACCTGTCGTGACTATGGATTCCGGGCCCGTTGGTTGGCACCCACGTCCCAGAATGACGGTACGGAGACAGCGTATGGCCAAATTTTCAAACTCGGCGAAGTGGAATCCGGATTCCTGGCGCGCCAAGCCGCGGCTGCAGATGCCGGATTATCCAGACCCAAAGGCACTCGCCGACGTCGAGGCGCAGCTTGCGACCTACCCGCCGCTGGTGTTCGCAGGCGAAGCGCGCGATCTCAAGAAGGCGCTGGCGCAAGTCGCGGCCGGCAACATGTTTTTGCTGCAAGGCGGCGACTGCGCCGAAAGCTTTGCCGAGCACGGCGCCAATAATATTCGCGATTTCTTCCGGCTGTTTTTGCAAATGGCCGTGGTGCTGACCTATGCGGCGGCGTCGCCAGTCGTGAAGGTCGGCCGCATCGCGGGGCAGTTCGCCAAGCCGCGCACCTCGCCGACCGAAAAACGCGGCGGCGTCGAGCTGCCGGTCTATCGCGGCGACATCATCAATGGCACCGACTTCACCACCGAGGCGCGCACACCCGATCCGCGCCGGCAGCTTGAGGCCTACCGGCAATCCGCCGCGACGCTCAATCTGTTGCGCGCCTTTGCCGGCGGCGGCTACGCCAACTTGTCGAACGCGCATCAGTGGATGCTGAGCTTCGTCAAGGACTCGCCGCAGTCGAAACGTTATCAGGACCTCGCCGACCGCCTTACCGAGGCGCTCGACTTCATGCGCGCCTGCGGTATCGATCCCGAAATCCATCCGGAAATGCGGACGACCAGTTTCTTCACCAGCCATGAGGCGCTGCTGCTTGGCTATGAGCAGGCTTTCACGCGCGTCGAATTCGACTACTGGCGACTGGTACTGCACTTCGGGCCATATGGTGTGGGTCGGCGACCGCACCCGGCAGGCCGACCATGCCCATGTCGAATATTGCCGCGGCATCAAGAACCCGCTCGGCCTGAAAACCGGGCCGACGCAAAAGCCCGATGAACTGCTCCGCCTGATCGACATCCTCGATCCGGACAATGAACCCGGCCGGCTGACGCTGATCTGCCGCGTCGGTGCCGACAAAGCCGCCGATCTCTTGCCGCCGATGGTGCGCGCGATCAAGCGCGAGGGCCGCAATGTGGTGTGGTCGTGCGATCCGATGCACGGCAACACGATCACCTCCGTCACCGGCTACAAGACCCGGCCTTTCGATCAAATCCTCAAGGAAACACGGACGTTTTTTCAAGTTCATGCCGCCGAAGGCACCATCGCCGGCGGCGTGCATCTGGAGATGACCGGACAGAATGTGACCGAATGCACCGGCGGCGCCCGCGCCATTAGCGACGAGGATCTGAACGACCGCTATCATACGGTGTGCGACCCACGGCTCAATGCCGAGCAATCGCTCGATCTGGCATTCCTCTTGGCCGATCTCCTCAAAACGGAGCGCCAGGGCAAGGCAAAGCCGCTGCCAGCGGTGGCGGGGCTTTAACGGCGCGATCTGCGGCGCTAGATCATCCCAATGAATGAGCGCCCAACCGACCATCTCGCAATCGCCGTGGCCCAGCTCAATCCGATCGTGGGCGACGTTTCCGGCAATCTCGAACGCGCCCGCAAGGGCCGCGCCCAGGCCGCGCGCGATGGCGCCGATATCGTGGCGTTTTCCGAACTGTTTATTGCCGGCTATCCGCCGGAGGATTTGGTGCTCAAGCCGGCGTTTCAGGCGGCGTGTCGCGACGCGGTCGAGGCGCTGGCGCGCGACACCGCTGATGGCGGCCCTGCCGTTCTGATTGGCGCGCCATGGGTCGAGGATGGCAACCTGTACAACGCTTATGCACTTTTGGCCGGCGGGCGCGTCGAGGCGATCCGTTTCAAGGTCAATCTGCCGAACTACGGCGTTTTCGACGAGAAACGCGTTTTCGCCACCGGCCCGGTGCCGGGGCCAGTCAATTTCCGCGGCGTGCGGCTCGGCTTGCCGGTTTGCGAGGACACTTGGACTGACTGGGGCGACTACGAGAACGTGGTCGAGACGCTCGCCGAAACCGGTGCCGAGCTCTTTGTCGTGCCGAACGGTTCGCCGTACTGGCGCGACAAGAGCGATGTGCGCCTCAACGTAGTGGTCGCTCGCGTCACCGAGTTGGGCCTGCCGCTGATCTACGTCAATCAGGTTGGCGGTCAGGATGAACTGGTGTTCGACGGCGCATCCTTCGCCGTCAACGCCGATTGCTCGATCGCATTCCAGTTGCCGGCGTTCCAGGAGACCGTGGTGACGACCCATTGGTCGCGGTCCGGTAACGCATGGCGCTGTACGCGCGGACCGATGGCTCCGCCCGAGGAGACGGAGAAGTCCGATTACGCCGCGTGCGTGCTGGGGCTGCGTGATTATGTGGAGAAGAATTGCTTCAAGAGTGTGGTGCTCGGCCTGTCCGGCGGCATCGACTCAGCGCTGTGCGCGGCTATGGCGGTCGACGCGCTCGGCGCCGATCGCGTACGCTGCGTGATGCTGCCATACCGCTACACGTCGAAGGAATTGCTTGACGATGCAGCCGCGATCGCCAGGACGCTCGGCGTGAACTATGCCATCGTGCCCATCGAGAGCGCGGTGAAGGGGCTCGAAGCGACCCTTGCGGGCGTATTTGCTGGCGCGCCGCGCGATGTGACTGAAGAAAATCTCCAGGCCCGCGCCCGCGGCACGATCCTGATGGCGATCTCCAACAAATTTGGCGCCATGGTGGTGACGACCGGCAACAAGTCGGAAATGTCGGTCGGCTACGCCACGCTGTATGGCGACATGAACGGCGGCTTCAATCCGATCAAAGACCTCTACAAGACCGAGGTCTATCGCTTGGCTGGACTGCGTAATGGCTGGAAACCGGATGGTGCGCTCGGTCCGGACGGGCCGGTCATTCCGGAGAACGTCATTACGCGGGCGCCGAGCGCCGAGCTGCGCGAGAACCAGACCGACCAGGATTCGCTGCCGCCCTACGACGTGCTCGATCAGATTCTCGCGCGCCTCGTTGAACGCGAAGAGCCGACCGCAACCATCGTCGACGCGGGTTTCGACCGCGACACCGTGATGAGGGTCGAGCGCATGCTCTATCTCGCCGAATACAAACGCCGCCAGGCGGCGCCGGGTGTGAAGGTGACGCTGAAGAATTTCGGCCGCGACCGGCGCTATCCGATCGTCAATCGCTTCAATGATCCCGGCAAACCGCTGTCGGAGCCCGGCCGCACGGCAGCCAGAGGTGCGGCCATGGCGAAGGCAGGCGATTTTTAGTCGTCGCGGTCCGAGTCGCCGCTGCGGATGCGGATTGGGCCAATTGCCGGGCACGCACAGGCTAGAGACATATTAGCCGGGATCGCCAGGCGAACTCGGACCCATATGGCCGTTAGTGCGACGAGACGAAGGGCGGGCCGACGGTTCGTATCGGCTTCTTGGCCGAATCGCTGGTGGAATTGTTCGCCGGCTGCGCCGCTGGTGTCGCGCCGGAATCCGGAGCTTGTGCGCCGGCTTTTGCCGCCGCCTTGCTGCCCGGAGCCTGAGACAAGGCGTTTGCATTCTTGTCGGTTACGACGATGTCGCCGCTCTCGAGCGTCGATGGGTCGTCGGCATCTTTGAGCGCGTCGGCCCAGCTCTGGCCTGGCCGCCGACACGAGCATGCCGGAGTGAACTGCTTACGGTACTGAAACGCGGCGGGCAGCGCAGTGTAGGGCTGGCCGTTGACCGACATCGCCTGCTCGATGCCCTCGCCCGGATTGCGGAAGGCGTAGAGAGTCGCCTCTGCCGCCGGACACAGCCGCTGGCAGGCCCGCTGGTCGTCCGAAAAATGATTCGGCGTCGTCGAATAGGAAATCGGGAAATAGTAGCCGTCGCAGGTGCGCACGCAGACGGTGTGAAACGTGCCCGACGGCGCGCCGTCGCCCGCCGGATTAAGGATCGTGCCGCCGCCGAACAGCGCGTCGAAGAAGCCGCGTGGGCCGCCCGAGGCATTGGCCGCGGCGGTGTACTGTGAGCCGCAATTGTTCTGCGCCAATTGGCCCAGCACTGCGCGGCGCTGATCGTCCTGATTGTTGCTGCCGCTCTTGAGCTGCTCAAGATCGCTCATTGCGCGGTCGAGGTTGCCGCGCATCTGCTGGATCTGTTGGGTGACCGGCCCGCATTGCGGCGACAGGCTTGAAAACAGAGAAAGAAATCCGGTTCCCTCGCAGCCCTGCTTGTGGCCCTGCGCGACGGCGCGGTCGAGGTCGGCCTGTTGCTTGGCAACGGTATCTTCGGCTTGTTTGATCTGTGCGGCGCGCGGATCGGTGGTCGAGCCGCTGTTGATAGAGGCAAGCTGGCCTTCAAGGCGGCCGCAAACCGGGTTTGGTGCCTGCGGCGTTGGGTTCGTAACGCCCTGTGCGGCTGCGGATGCGGTCAGCGCCAATAAAGCTATCGTGGGGAGAAGCGTGCGCTGGCCGAGACCGCGCGGCAGTCTGATAGTCATGAGTCCCGGTCCCGTCCGCGGGCCGGATCAAGCCCCGCAATGGTGACTAAAGTGTGGAGACTAAAGCCGTTATTCGGCATCGGGCTGTTTTTCCGGACGGGCGCGATCGAAGGCTGCGAGCTTCATGCAGGCGGCATCCACTGCGGTGATTTTCGGGAATTTGTCGAGCGGAACTTTCAGCCGCCGCGCATTGTAAAGCTGCGGCACCAGGCAAATGTCGGCGATCGTCACCGCGTCTCCGCAGGCATAAGGTCCCGGCTCGACCAGCGCTTCGAGCGCCTCGAAGCCCTCGATAATCCAGTGATGGTACCAAGCGTCGATCGCGCTCTGCTCGTGGCCCAGGACGTTTTTTAGATAACGCAGCGGGCCGACATTGTTGAGCGGATGGATATCGCAGGCGATCAGCTCGGCGAGCGCGCGCGCCCTGGCGCGGGCTATCGGATCTTTGGGCAGCAGCGGCGGCTGCGGATGCGTCTCCTCGAGATATTCGATGATGGCGAGCGACTGGATCAAAGTGTCGCCGTTCGGCGTGACCAGGACCGGCACGCGCATCTGCGGATTGATGGCGCGGAATTCCGGCCGCTTGTTGTGGCCGCCGTCTTTGATGAGGTGGACCGGCGCCGTCTCATAGGCGATGCCCTTGAGATTGAGCACAATACGCACGCGATACGCCGCCGAGGAGCGGAAGTAAGAATAGAGCTTCACTCGTCGTCCTCCATTGGGCCGTTCTCGCGCACCGCTTCCGCGACAAGCTCCGCGGAACGTTCGGTGAGCCGCTTGAGCGCACGGTCGAACGCGTCACGGTCTCCGGGCGACAGGATTTCGGTGAGTTTGCGGGTAAAGTCGAGCGCATGCGGCGCCAATTCCTCGTACATCACGCGGCCGGCGGACGTGAGCGAGAGGAAGGACTCGCGCATGTCGGCGCGGTTGGCGCGGCGCAGCAGAAGCTTGCGCTTTTCCAGCAGCGCCACCGCCCGCGATACTTTGGTCTTGTGCATGTGCGTGTGTGCGCCGATGTCCTTGCCTGTCATCACGCCGTATTGGCCGAGCGTCACCAGCACCCGCCATTCCGGAACGCCGATGCCGTAGCGCCGCGAATAGACGCGTGACAGCGCCTGCGAGGTCAGGCTCGCCACTACGTTGAGCTGATAGGGCAGGAACTTTTCGAGCTTAAGCGGCGCGTCGTGGCCGGATGATCCCTGGCCGGCCGGACCGTCGATGTCTTCTTTTATGCGTTGCGCAGCCATGGCGCGAAGATGGCTGAGATTCCCGGCCCACGCAACGGGACGTGGGGCAGGGTGGGCAATGGAATATGGTTGCTGCTTCTGGTGTTGGTCCCCATTGGCAGGTTATGAAGTTGAGCCTACGAAACTGTCATCGACGAATAAGACCCTGACAAGAGGGCCGCTCTGCAGACATCAACGGGGGAAACGAAACATGACGACGGGCATCATCGACAGAAAGCGTTTGCTTTTTCCCGGCCTTGCCGGACTCTACGAGATATTCTCACCCGCGAGCTATTCCTTCATGCGCTTCTCGACCGGCGCAGTGCTGGTACCTCACGGCATCCAGAAGATCATGCTCGGGAGCGCTGTGGCTCTCGCGCCCTACATCGACAAGCAGATGGGCGTGCCCTATCCGTTGATGTGGGCCTATTTTGCAATCTTCGCCGAATCCGTGGCCGCGATCTGCCTCGCAATCGGACTTTTCACTCGCTTGGCGGCGCTGATCATCTGGATCGAGATGGGCGTCATCATCGTCTTCTTCCAATCGCAGTTCGGCTACTTCTGGACCGCCAAGGGTTATGAATACGCTTTGCTGTGGTGGTTGCTCTGCCTCGCGATCTTCTTTCGCGGCGGCGGTCGGTACGCGGTCGACCGGCTGCTCAGCAAGGAACTGTAACCTAGCCGAGTCCCACACGTCGTCATGCCCGGCACCAGGCGAGCGAAGCGACGTCGTCTTATGACTATGCGTGCATGACGAATTGGAAACTGTTGAAATCAGCGTGCGCACTCGATGGCGACGTAATTGCACGACGCGCCCAGGCAGGCGTCCGGCCCGGTGCTCGGGATGGCGCCGGTAATGTCATCGCGATCGACTTTCTCGAACGACAGTGCCTGGCTGAATTCGTGCGAGTGGCAGTACGCGTTCGCCACCGGTTTGCCGCAGGCGTCACCCGAATTCAGGCAGCGGTCGACGCCATAGGCGTCCGGATTATTGGCGATGACGAAGATGCGCTTGTCCGCACTTGCGGCGCCGGCGCCAAACAGTGTGGCCGCCGATAGGACCGCAACCATGGCAAGAGCCGCGATCGCAACACGCATGAAATCCCCCAAACGGCGCGGAAGTGCCCAACTCGGGTCCCGTGGCGGGAGGATGCGATGGCGCAGTTAAGCCCGCGTTAACTGCGGCTGCCGGCGGGTCCGGCCTTGACGAGGGGTCGACCCTCGACCATTGTGCGCGGCATGAACGGCAAATATCTCATCTGCGGCATCTGCCGGGAGATTATTAGCTAGCAACATTGCTGGCGCGGCCGTCTTTTTTCTCAGCATCGAGACCGATAGACGCCCGGCCAGCAGGCCCGAGGCGTATAACTCGAATTCGATGCGATGGACCTGAAACTCTACGATACGCTCACCCGCGAGAAGCGCACGTTCAAGCCGATCGATCCGGCCAACGTGCGCATGTATGTGTGCGGCCCGACGGTCTACGACTTTGCGCACATCGGCAACGCGCGGCCGGTGATCGTATTCGACGTGCTGTTCCGCCTGCTGCGCCATCTTTACGGCGCCGACCACGTCACTTACGTGCGCAACATCACCGATGTCGACGACAAGATAAACGCGCGCGCGGCGGAGGAATATCCGGCGCTGCCGCTCAACGAAGCGATCCGGCAAGTCACCGAAAAAACCGACAAGCAGTTCCACGACGACGTCGCCGCACTCGGCTGCCTGCCGCCGACGGTCGAGCCGCGGGCCACCGAGCATATCGCCGAGATGCGCACGCTGATCGAGCGGCTTGTTGCCTCCGGCAACGCCTACGTCGCCGCGGAGCATGTGCTATTTGCCGTTCGCTCCATGCCGGACTACGGCAAACTATCGAAACGTTCGCTCGACGAGATGGTGGCCGGCGCCCGCGTTGAGGTCGCGCCCTACAAGCGCGATCCGATGGACTTCGTCATGTGGAAGCCATCGAAGCTGGGCGAGCCGGCGTGGCCGTCGCCCGCCGGAATCAACACTCCAGGCCGGCCCGGCTGGCACATCGAATGCTCGGCGATGTCCTGGAAATATCTCGGCGAGATTTTCGACATCCACGGTGGCGGCATCGATCTGGTGTTTCCGCATCACGAGGACGAGATCGCCCAATCGCGCTGCGCCTTCCATACGCCGGTGATGGCGAACTACTGGATGCACAACGGCTTCTTGCAGGTCGAAGGCGAGAAGATGTCAAAGTCAACCGGGAATTTCGTGACAATCCGACGATTACGAGAAGGATGGCACGATTTCGGCTGGCCTGGAGAGGTAGTTCGCTTTGCGATGCTCTCTACTTACTACCGCCAACCTTTGGATTTTACTCACTATGCGTTGGAGCAATCAGCAATAGCGTTGAGCATCTTTTCTACGTTCGCCTATCAGCAATCAGATGCGAGCCCTTCGGAAGAGTTTTTGGAAGCGATGCACGATGATCTTAACACCCCGCGTGCAATTGCTGAACTGCACCGTCTGCTAAGAGTTTCTAGAGGGGCCGTATCTGAATTAGCTGAGAGGATGGCGCTCCCTGGAGCCATGCTGCGCGGCTCGGAGTTCAGCGCTGCTGAACAGCTTTACGCAGGTCTGAAGTTTCTTGGAATCGATATGGAAAATTACGATCGCGATTGGATGCGTAAACAGGCATTTTCAGGCGTGACCCCCGAGGTAAAAAGCAAGATTGATGGTTTGATTGCTGAGCGCAACGCAGCACGTAAAGCAAAAGACTTTAAAAAATCCGATCATATTCGTGACGAACTCGCCAAGATGGGTGTTGTCTTGAAGGACACTAAAGACGGCACAACCTGGGAGATGGCGCGATGACTCTCAGCCGTCATGGCCGGGCTTGTCCCGGCCATCCACGTCTTGTCTTGTTGAGGGGTCCAAAAGACGTGGATGCCCGGCACAAGGCCGGGCATGACGAGGCGGCTAGTGTTTGTGGAGGAGTGCGATGAGTGCGCACCCGGAAGCCAAGCTCGCGATGCGTCCTCTGCTGCCGGATGATGTGCCGCTGCTCGCGGAAATCTTCCGCGCCAGCATCGAGGAACTGACCGCCGAAGATTACAGCGAGGCGCAGCAGGAGGCGTGGGCGGAAACTGCCGACGATCTGGAAGCGTTCGGGGCGCGGCTTGCCGCCGCGCTGACGCTGGTCGCGACTGTATCTGGCTCAGCCGTTGGCTTCGCCTCGCTTGCCGACAATACGCGTATCGAAATGCTCTATGTGCATCCGGCGGCGGCCGGGCAGGGGGCCGGCAGCATGCTCTGCGACGCGCTTGAGAAAATTGCGGCCGGGCGCGGTACCAAGGAACTTAGCGTGGAGGCAAGCGACACCGCGCGCGATTTTTTTGAAAAGCGCGGCTTTACCGCGAAAACCCGCAATACCGTGTTTCGCGCCGGCGAGTGGCTCGCCAACACGACCATGACCAAGGCGCTCGGGCCGAAGGACAAGCCATCATGAAGCGTCCGGACACGCCTTTCCCGCGGCACTGGCTTTACTATCTGATCCCGAAATACGCGGTGCTCGCGGCTGCGGTCGCGGTCACGTTCTACACGGTTTATCGGCTTTATCGCGGTTGAGAGCGGAGGGCGTGCAATGTCCAGCCAAGGTTCGTCGTTTTTCGGCATCCGGACCCACCACCTCGCGATCGCCCTCATCGCCATCCTGATCGCGGTCGCGTTGGCGTCGAATTATTATCTGTGGTGAGAGCGGTCATGTCACGCGAACGGCTTTATCTGTTCGACACCACACTGCGCGACGGCGCGCAGATGAACGGCGTCGATTTCACGCTGGCCGACAAGGTCGCCATCGCGCGCATGCTCGACGATCTCGGCATCGATTATGTCGAGGCCGGCTATCCGGGCGCCAATCCGATCGACACCAGTTTCTTCGCCGAGCGCCGCCCGATGCAAGCCTGCCTCACCGCCTTCGGCATGACGCGGCGGCCCGGGCGCTCGGCGTCGAACGATCCGGGTTTGGTGGCGCTGCTCGATGCGCAGGCGGACGCTATCTGCTTCGTCGCAAAATCTTGGGATTACCACGTGCGGGTCGCGCTTGAGACCACCGAAGACGAAATGCTGGCCTCGATTTGTGACAGCGTTCGCGCGGCGAGGGCAAAGGGCAGGGAAGTGCTGCTCGACTGCGAGCATTTCTTTGACGGCTTCAAGGCCAAGCCCACTTATGCGCTGGCTTGCGCCAAGGCTGCCTATGATGAAGGCGCGCGCTGGGTCGTGCTGTGCGACACCAACGGCGGCACGCTGCCGCATGAGGTAGAAGCGATCGTCGGCGAGGTCTGCAAGCTGATCCCCGGCGACCATGTCGGCATTCACGCCCACAACGATACCGAGCAGGCGGTGGCGAACAGTTTTGCGGCGGTGCGCGCCGGTGCGCGGCAGATCCAGGGCACGCTCAACGGGCTCGGCGAACGTTGCGGCAACGCCAATCTCGTCTCCATCATCCCGACGCTGAAGCTCAAGCCGGAATTCTCCGACAAATTCGACATCGGCGTGTCGGACGACAAGCTCAACACCCTGGCGCATGTTTCGCACGCGCTCGACGAGATGCTCAATCGCGCGCCGGACCGGCATGCGCCCTATGTCGGCGAAAGTGCGTTTGCGACCAAAACCGGCATCCACGCGTCGGCGATCCTCAAGGAGCCCGCGACCTACGAGCATGTCGCGCCGGAGCGCGTCGGCAACCGGCGCAAAGTCCTGGTTTCCGATCAATCGGGCCGCTCCAACGTGCTTGCGGAGCTCGATCGCATCGGACTTGCCGTCGACAAGAACGATCCGCGCGTGGTGCGGCTGCTCGATGAAGTAAAAGACCGCGAGGCGATCGGCTATGCCTATGAAGCCGCGGATGCGTCGTTCGAGCTATTGGCGCGCCGCATGCTCGGCAAGGTGCCGCATTATTTCGACGTCGAAAAATTCGACGTCAATGTCGAGCATCGCATCGGGCCGAGCGGCGAGCGCGTCACGGTGAGTCAGGCAGTTGTAAAAGTGAAAGTCGGCGACGACCTGTTGATCTCGGTGTCCGAAGGTATCGGTCCGGTCAATGCGCTCGATCTGGCGCTACGCAAGGACCTCGGCAAATATCAGAGCTACATCACTGGCCTCGAACTCACGGATTATCGCGTGCGTATCCTCAATGCTGGCACCGAAGCGGTCACGCGAGTGCTGATCGAAAGCGCCGACGAAAGCGGCGAACACTGGACCACGGTCGGCGTGTCGCCGAACATCATCGACGCCTCATTTCAGGCGCTGATGGACTCCATCATCTACAAGCTGGTGAAGTCGGGCGCGCCGGCGTGATCAATTTCCCTCCCCCGCACGCGGGGGAGGGAAGGGAGGGGGCCTGCGGCCGTTCAGCTTGTGCATGTGTCGAGCTTGCCCCCTCTTGCGTCGCTTCGCTCGCGTCCTCCCCCGCAAGCGGGGGAGGAAAAGGTAAGGAGCCGCCATGATCGACCACATTTCCATCCCGGTTCGCGATCTCAAAGCTTCGGCGCGGTTCTACGAAGCGCTGCTGATGCCGCTCGGCATGCGCCGCGTCGTCGAGCGTGCGAACACCGTCGGCTTCGGCAAGACCTATCCGGAGTTCTGGCTCAACGAACGCGTGAGGCTCGAACCGCAGCCGGAGAATTCCGGCACTCACATCGCGTTGCGGGCGCCGAGCACAGAAGCGGTCGATGCATTTCATGCCGCGGGCGTTGCCGCCGGCGCGCATTCCGACGGTACGCCGGGAATGCGGCTTGAATATTCGTCGCATTATTATGCAGCTTTCGTCCGCGACTGGGACGGCAACCGGGTCGAGGCCGTGACGTTCTTGCGCGATCCTGCCTGACCACGTGCCCTTGACGGGCCTGACACGATCCGGGAAAGACCTTTGGGGCGCGCCCGGTCACCGCAATGCTGTTTCAATCGCAATTCTACGTGCTGGTTTTTTTGCCTGCGGTGGCATTGCTGTACTACGCCGTCGCCGGTTCCGTGCGCGGCCGCCAGTGGCTATTGATCGGCGCGTCCCTGATCTTTTACGGTTGGTGGGATGTACGCTTCGTGGTTTTGCCGGTCTCGCAGATTGCGGCGACGTGGGTGTTGGCGCTTGCCCATGAGCGCACCGGCCGGCGTGCTCCACTCGTTGCCGGCGTGGCGCTCAATCTCGCTTCGCTCGGCACATTCAAATATCTGGATTTTATCTTGGGTTCCGTCGGAACGGCGATTGGTGTCGCATTGCCGCGGCCCAGCATCATCCTGCCCATCGGCATCAGCTTTTTCTCGTTTCAGCTGATCTCTTATCTGGTCGACCGCATGCGCGGCCACGCGCCGATCTATCCGTTTCGTCCATTCGCCTTGTTCGTGCTGCTCTATCCGCATCTGATCGCCGGTCCGATCGTGCGCCACAACGAGCTGGTGCCGCAATTCGCACTCGATCCGCGCCGCAGCGGCATCTGGCAGCGAATTGGCACCGGACTTGTGATTTTTACCGTCGGCCTCGCCAAGAAGGTTTTGTTGGCCGATACGCTGGGCGCGATGGTCGACCCGCTGTTCGCGGATGCGCGCATGCATGCGCTCAATCTCGGCGAAGCGTGGAGCGCGGCGCTCGGTTTCTCCTTCCAGCTCTTTCTCGATTTCTCCGCCTATACCGAGATGGCGATCGGGTCAGCGCTGATCTTCGGCCTGGTTCTGCCGGAGAACTTCCGCCGGCCCTATCTGGCGGTGGATATCCGCGACTTCTGGCGGCGCTGGCACATCTCGCTGTCGACTTTCATTCGCGACTATCTCTACATCCCGCTTGGCGGCAGCCGGCATGGCCCGGCGCGTTACCTGATGGCGACCGTGATTACGATGGCACTGTGCGGGCTGTGGCACGGCGCCGGCTGGACCTATGTGGCGTGGGGGTTGTGGCACGGCCTTGGGCTCGTCGCGTGTCACGCCTGGGAAAAATTCGGACGGCCGCTGCCGAGGTTCGCCGGATGGGCCGTCACTATGCTGTTCGTGCTGGTGGGCTGGGTGCTATTTCGCTCCGCGAGCTTCCCGATTGCCGGCTCGGTCGTGATGTCGCTGTTCGGCGCGGGCGGACTGGGCGGCCACCTGCAAGAGGCCAAGTTGTTGCTTGTTTCCGCTCTTGCGTCGGCGCTGATTCCGTCGGCGCATCAAATCATCGATGGCTTGAAGACGCCGCATCTGGCGCTCGCCGCCGGCGGCGCCGTGCTCGCGGTCTGGTGTCTACTGGAGGTCGGGCAAGGGGCGCCGATCAGTTTCATCTACTTTCAGTTCTAGGAGGTCTGCATGCGTTGGCAGCTTCCCAAACTGGACCGCGGCAAGACCGGCAACTGGCCCGAATTCGTCCGGATTTTTCTCGGCACGCTGATCGGTGTTGCCGCCGGCGTTTACATGTTCATCTTGCTGGTCGATCCCTACGACATCGTACCGTTCTCGCTGCCGCTCGACCGGCGTATCGTCAGCATCGCAGACCGCTTCATGTATCCGCAAATCGTGCGCAGCAAGCGCTTCGATTCGCTCGTCATCGGCACGTCGACGTCACGCCTGCTTGATCCGGAATTACTCGACGAGGAATTCCACGCGCGCTTCGCCAATCTCGCAATGTCTTCAGGATTGGCGTGGGAACAGCAGGCAATGCTGGATTTGTTCATCCGCGATGCCGGACCGCCGAAGGTTTTGATTGTTGGTCTCGATAGCGTCTGGTGCGATCAGCACGCCGACAAAAATCGTGTCACGGTTCGCGGCTTTCCCGACTGGCTGTATGATGACAATCGGTGGAACGATTACCTTCATCTGTTCAATTACGGCACGCTGGAGATTGCCGTGCGCATGATCGGCAATCGTCTCGGGTTCTATCCCGAGCGCATCCGCTACGACGGCTACGAAGTGTTTGTGCCGCCGGAAGCGGAATACGATCCGGTGCGCGCGCATCAAGACATTTGGAGCGCCGAGCGGCCGCTCGAAGATTGGCTGCCGTCGCTCTCGGCCGCGCAGCGCGAGAAGTTGTCGTTGCCGGCGCTGCCGTGGCTCGATGCGGAGCTGGCGCGCTTGCCGGCCTCAACGCTGAAAATCCTTGCCTTTATGCCAGTCAGTTTTGCGGCGCAGCCGGTGCCCGGCAGTGAAGCTGCGTCCATCGAAGACGAGTGCAAGGCGCGGATCGTGTCGATTGCCCGTCAGCGCGGCGCCGAGGTTATCGATTGGCGCGTCGCCTCGCCGCTGACCAGCACCGAAAGCAACTACTGGGATGCGCTGCACTACCGGGTGCCCGTCGCCACACGCCTCGCCAGGGACCTTGCCGCCGCGGCGCTTGATGGCCGCCAATCCACAGATGGCAGCTATCGAATCTTGGTGCGCTGAATCGGCGCCGCCGCTTACAGCCGTTCGGCCGGCACCGCCATCACCTTGTCGGCTTCCGCGACACCGCGCGCGGCCTCGCGCATCTTCGGCAGAATGTCCTCGACACGGCTGGCGACCAGAAAGTCGACGCGTTGCTCCGCGCGCACGAATTGCTGCGTGCGCATATGCTCGATCAGTTCGAGCAGAGGATCCCAGTAGCCGTTGATGTTGGCGATCAGAATCGGTTTCTTGTGCCGGCCGAGTTGCGCCCAGGTCATCTGTTCGACGACTTCTTCGAGGGTGCCGATGCCGCCCGGCAAGGCGACAAAACCGTCGGCGCGGTCGAACATGGTGCGTTTGCGCTCGTGCATATCGCCGGTGACGATCAGTTCCTGGCCCCGCCGCCCCGGCCTCTCCCTCTTGGTCAGGAATTCTGGAATAATGCCGGTCACCGCTCCGCCGTGATCAAGTACGGCGCTGGCGAGCGCGCCCATCAGGCCGACGGAACCGCCGCCATAGATGAGACGCACGCCGTTTTCGGACAGGATTTTGCCGAAACTCCGCGCTGTGGCGACAAAGGCCGGATCGGTGCCGGGGCTCGAGCCGCAATAGACGCACAGCGCATTGATTTCGCTCATGGAGTCCTTCTCACTCGCGATTACATGTGGCGTTGATTCGTGTGCGCTGCAAGCGTTTTGGCCGGCCGGCAATGTCCGCGTGCGAAGCGCGGGCAAACTCTCTATATGACGCTCAGTGGCGGTCCGTTGCGGTCCGTCCTGGGCCGGGCTTCGATGAGCGACTTTCATAGCCACCGTCACGCGGGCAAGCGCGACGCCAGTGTAGACAGCGGCGCCATGCTCAAGACGCTTGTGCACCTATGGCCGTATATCTGGCCGGCCGAGCGGCCCGACCTGAAGAACCGCGTCATCGTCGCCACGCTGCTGCTCTTCGCCGCCAAATTGGCGACGGTGGCGGTACCGTTCACCTTCAAATGGGCGACCGACGCGCTGGCCGGCCACGGCACCGCACCGCTCGGCCCCGACGATGTCATCGCCTGGGCGCTGGCCACGCCGGTGATGATGACGCTTGCGTATGGCGGCATGCGCATCCTGATGGCGCTCCTCACACAGGTGCGCGACGGCATTTTTGCCAAGGTGGCGATGAATGCGGTGCGGCGGCTCGCGATCATTACCTTCGATCACATGCACATGCTCTCGCTGCGGTTTCACCTCGAGCGCAAGACCGGCGGCCTGACCCGCACACTCGAGCGCGGACGCAATGCCATCGAGACGATCGTGCGCATGGTGTTGCTGCAACTGGCGCCAACCATCGTCGAGCTGGTGCTGATCGTCGCCGTGCTGCTGTTCCACTTCGACTGGCGTTACGTGGCCGCGATCGGGCTCACCGTCGTGCTCTACATGTGGTTCACCTTTGCCGCGACCGAATGGCGGATTGGCATCCGCCGCGAAATGAATGCGAGCGATACCGACGCCAACGCCAAGGCCATCAACTCGCTGCTCAACTACGAAACGGTCAAATACTTCTCCGCCGAAGCGCGCGAGGCCAGGCGCTACGACCGGTCGATGGCGCGCTACGAAGAATCGAGCGTCAAGGCTTACGTTTCGCTTGCCGTGATGAACGCGGGACAGGCGGTGGTGTTCACGCTCGGGCTTTGCGCCACGATGGTGCTGTGCGCCTACGGCATCCAGAAGGGCACCAACACGGTCGGCGATTTCGTCATGATCAACGCCATGATGATCCAGCTTTACCAACCACTGAATTTCATGGGCATGGTGTATCGCGAGATCAAACAAGCTGTGATCGACATCGAAATCATGTTTGCCATGCTGTCGCGCAAGCCGGAGATCGAGGACCGTCCCGGCGCCAAGCCGCTCCAGGTGCGCGCCGGCGGCACCATCCGCTTCGAGAATGTCACGTTCGCCTATGAGCCGGCGCGGCAAATTCTCAAGGGACTGAATTTCGACGTTGCCGCCGGGCATACCGTTGCCATTGTCGGGCCTTCGGGCGCCGGCAAGTCGACGATTTCGCGGCTGCTATTCCGCTTTTACGATGTCACCGGCGGCCGCATCCTGATCGACGGCCAAGACATTCGCGACGTGACGCAAACCTCGTTACGCGCGGCGATCGGGATGGTGCCGCAGGATACCGTGCTGTTCAACGATACGATCCGTTACAACATCCGCTATGGCCAATGGGATGCCAGCGACGCCGAAGTCGAGGAGGCGGCGCGTCAGGCGCAGATCGACGACTTCATCCGCCGCTCGCCGAAGGGCTACGATACCGAAGTCGGCGAACGCGGCCTGAAACTCTCAGGCGGCGAGAAGCAGCGTGTCGCCATTGCCCGCACCATCCTCAAAGCACCACCAATTCTGCTTCTTGACGAGGCAACCTCGGCGCTCGACAGCCATACCGAGCGGGATATCCAGGACGAGCTCGACCGCGTGTCGCGCAACCGCACCACGCTGGTCATCGCTCACCGGCTTTCCACCATCGTCGGCGCCGACGAGATTTTGGTGCTCGATCAGGGAGTGATCGTCGAGCGCGGTACGCACACGCAACTGCTCGCTCTTGGCGGGCTTTATGCCAGCATGTGGAATCGCCAGCGCGAGGCGCAGATGGCGCGCGAGATACTTGCCGAGGTCGGCGAGGCGGGAGAGCCGACTGCGCCCAACCGCAATCCGCCGGAAGTGATGGATGTTGAAGATGAGCTCGTGCCCGCGTCGAATGCGGCCGAGTGATGCCTCTGTCATACCCCGCGAAGGCGGGGTATCCAGTATTCGCCACCTGTGACGCGAGTCTCTGACGACCTCGTATACTGGATCATCCGCCTTCGCGGATGATGACATCGGAAAAACCGAAAAGCCTGCATGTCTGTCATCAACTCCATCCGCTCACAGCTTTCACCGATCCATCCGCAAGGCTATCCGTTCATCGGCGGTTTCGCGCTGGCGAGCCTGGTCCTGTTTTTGCTGTGGGCTCCGCTTGGCTGGCTCGGCACTGTCGCCACGCTGTGGTGTGCTTATTTCTTCCGCGACCCGCCACGGGTGACGCCGGTGCGCGACGGCATCGTCGTCGCGCCGGCCGATGGGCGCGTCAGCCAGGTCGCCAGCGCGGTGCCACCGCGCGAACTCGAACTCGGCGACCGGCCGCTGCCGCGCGTCTCGATTTTCATGAGCGTGTTCGACTGTCACGTGAACAGGAGCCCGGTGTCCGGCCGCATCGAGCGCGTCGTCTACCGCGCCGGCAAATTCCTCAGTGCCGATCTCGACAAGGCGAGCGAGGACAATGAGCGCAACGCCTTCGTCATCGCCACCGCCGGTGCGCGGATCGGCGTGATCCAGATAGCGGGTTTGGTGGCGCGCCGCATCGTGCCATTCGCGCACGAGGGCGAACTGGTGGCGGCCGGCCAGCGCATCGGCATGATCCGGTTCGGCTCACGAGTTGATGTCTATCTGCCCGAGGGCGCCCGGGCGCTCGCTGCCGAAGGCCAGACCGCGATTGCTGGCGAGACCGTGCTGGCCGACTTGCGTGCAGTCGATGCCGGGCGGACGTTTCGCGTGAGCTGAGAAGTAGTTAACCGAATTGTCGCGCCGCATGGCAGGTGCGGTCCGAAGCGGTTATAGTTGGCACATGGTGACGCCAAAGCCCGGTTTTCGCCGTCCGCGCCTGTCGAGGCTGCAAAAACAGCGCTTGCGCCGCATTCCTGTGCGCACGCTGGTGCCGAACGTCGTCACGCTCCTGGCGCTATGCGCAGGCCTCACCGCGATCCGCATGGCGTTTGAGGATCGCTACGTTCTCGCGCTCGGCGCGATCGTTTTCGCCGCCATTCTCGACGGCATCGATGGCCGCCTGGCGCGGCTTCTCAAGGGCACGTCGCGTTTTGGCGCCGAACTCGACAGTCTCTCCGATTTCGTCAATTTCGGCGTCGCGCCGTCGCTGATCCTTTATTTCTGGGGTCTGCATGAACTCAAATCGGCCGGGTGGATCGCCGCGATGGTATTTGCGATCTGCGCCGGTTTGCGGCTTGCCCGCTTCAACGTGATGATCGACGATCCTGACCGGCCGGCCTGGACCGCAAATTTCTTCGTCGGCATGCCAGCGCCCGCGGGCGCCATAACGGTCCTGCTGCCGATCTACGCGGCGTTTCTCGGCTTGCCACGCTCGCCGGTCCTGACCTGGCTGACGCTGCTCTACACTCTCGCCATCGCTCTGCTGATGGTGTCACGATTGCCGGTGTTTTCCGGCAAGCGCGTCGGCACGCGCGTGCCGACCGAAATGGTGGGACCCGTCATTCTTCTGGTCATTCTGTCGGTTGCACTCTTGATCGCGTATCCGTGGGTGCTGTTGACGGCCGCGACGCTCGCTTATCTGGGAAGCCTGCCGTTCGGCTATCTGTCCTATCGCCGCTATGAGCAAAGGTCGCTCGAAGCTCAGGCGGAACTGGTAACGGCCGCCGCCGCGCAAACGTCGCCTGCCGCGCCCGGTTTTGTGCAGCCATCCGAAAGCCAAGATCGTCCATCGCGCCTTAATTGAGCCGCATCGTCGTTGCTGCTGAACGGTTGCGAAAGACAAAACATGCGTGTCGCCCGACGTACCTTTCTTGCTTCGGCACTGGCGTCGGTTGCGACTCCCGCGGTTCTTCGTCTCGCCCGAGCAGACGCGCCGCAATATGCTTTCAAGCTGCATCATGCGTTTTCGTCGGTGTCGAGCGCGCACGACAAATTCCTTGCGCCCTGGGCGCGTCAGATCGAAAAGCAAGCGGGCGGACGCATCCGCATCGACCTGTTTCCCTCGATGCAGCTCGGCGGCTCTCCGGCGCAATTATTCGATCAGGCGCTTGATGGCAGTGCCGATATTGTTTTGACCGCGCCAAGCGCAACGCCGGGACGATTTCCGAGAATCGAGGCGTTCGAATTGCCATTTGTGCCGTCGCGCCGGGCGCTGGTCAGTTCCAAGGCAATCGACGACTACGGCCGCGCCAATCTGATGGACGAATTCCGCGACGTGCACCCGATCTGCTTTTCGTGCTCCGACCGCGGCGTGGTGCACGCCAATCGTCCCGTCCGTACCGTCGACGATATCAAAGATCTGCGGCTGCACGTGCAGACCCGGTTCGCAGGCGACGCGGTGCGCGAACTCGGCGCGATTGCAGTGCCGATGCCGAGCGCGCAGCTTCCGCTCGCAATCACCCAACATGTGGTCGACGGCTGTATCGATCCCTGGCACATGGTGCCCTCGCTCAAGCTCGGCGATCTGCTCAAGACCCACACAGAATTTGCCGACCTTTCGCTCAGCTCGCAGACATTCGCGCTGGTCATGAACAAAACGTCGTATGACCGGTTGCCGCGCGATCTCAAAGCGGTGATCGATGCCAGTTCGGGTCTGCCGGCCGCCGGCATGGCGGGAACGATGTGGGACCTGCAGGCCGCTGCGGTTGCCGACATTGCGGTGCAGCGTGGCGATCCGATCACCACGCTGTTGCCGGAAGCGGTGGCGCATTGGCGCAAATCGACCGAACCGGTGATCGACGCGTGGCTCAAGGCGTTGAAGGAGCAGAAGGTCGACGGCGCAAAACTGCTCGCCAGCGCTCACGTGATGCTTGTCAAATACGTTAACGAACCGGAGCCGCAGCCGGCCCGACTGCCGCAGCCTGAACAGGTTTCAGAGCCAGCACAAACAGCGCAGCCGTCGCAAACGCAATTGTCGCCGCAAACCAAAACCCAAGTCAAAGCAGATGTCGGCACAACGCCGCCAGTGGACACACCGAGCATTACGCCCGCCAAGCCAGCCGCCGCTGCGCCGCAACCGCCGGCAAAACCGGCAACCGTAACGGCACCTCCCGTCGCGGCCGCCACACCACAGGCTCCAGCACCCTCGCAGCCACCGAGGTCATGGTGGCGTGAGTTTTTTTCTCCGACACAGCCCGCTCCGCCGGCCGTTCAGGCGGCCGCGCCCCCGCCGCCCGTGGCTAGCCCTGTGCCGGCGGCCTCGTCATCCGTACCGGTGGCTATTCCAGCGCCGGCCGCCCCGTCGCTCGCGCCCGTGGCAAGTCCTGCGCCGGCGGTGGCTTCGCCTGCGCCCATCGTCACTCCAGCGCCGGCAACCGCAAGCGCGGCGCCGGCCGCGCCGGTTGTGAAGGCGCTGCCAAAGGCGCTCGATATTCCGCTGTAACGCGATTTACAGGTTCGGCGGGTAGCCCGGCATCAAATCGTAAGGGTGTCGCCAGTTGGGCAATGCCTTCATGCGGCCGAGCCATGCGCCGATGCTCTTGTGGTCGGCGGCAATGTCAAAGCCGAACTCGTCGGCCGGATAATACAGATAGGCGCAAAGTGAGATGTCGGCGATTGTCGGTTTGTCGCCGAGCACGAAGGGTGCCTTGGCGAGCCGCTTGTCCAAAATTGCGAGGCTGGCATCGATGCGGCCCTTGAGGAACGCCATCACGGCCGGATCGCCGGCCGGCCGCGCGAAATTCTTCAGGAAGCGAAACGGACCAAGGAAGCCGTTGAGCTTTTGATTGTCGAATATGATCCAACGCAATGCTTCGAGGCGCGCGTCCTCGCTGCTCTCGGGTTTGAACTTGCCGCTGTGTTCGGCGAGATAGGTCAGGATCACGCCGGACTGGCTGAGCCTTTTGTCGCCATGCACCAGAACCGGCACCTCGCCCATCTCGTTGACGTCGGCACGGTACTTCGGCGTGCGCGTTTCGCCGCCTTTGAAAAAGTCGACATAGATGGGCTGCCAATCGGCGCCGATCAGATTGAGCATCAGTGCCGCACGATAAGCGTTGCCCGATTGAGCGAAGCAATAAAGCTGATATTCGGCCATTGAGTGCCCCGGAGCGGGTTGAATGCTAATGTGACAGCGTGATCGTGCCGCCGCTGTTGTCCTGTCCTTCGAAGTGGCCAGCGGTGAATGACAGCGACGCCAGCGGGTCGCCCTTGTGGTCGCGCATAATCAGTTTGTCATGTTCGAAAGTCCACTTGCGGCTGGTGAAGAAGTTGCCGGGACAGCCGCCTTCCGGAGCGATGGTGCCTTGCGCGGCGCCGGGCGCCTCGCCAAACGTCATGAAGCAGCCGCCGCCCGCAGCCGCCGTGAAACGCCAGCGTCCGGCCAGATCAATCGGCGGCGGAGAGGGCGGGGGTGGGGATGGCGGCGGGGCGGGAGCGGCCGCGGGGGGCTCGGGCGTCGGCCCGGTGGCGCAAGCCGCAAGCGTGACGAGCACGGCTAACGCGGCGGCAGCTATCGCCCAGCCGCCGCTCCGTTGCCGCCCGTAGTTTAAGCTCATCATCCGCATCCGACCCTTCTAACAGGCTGCCCGGAGCAGGCCACTCGGCCGCGAAAAGAAAGTGCAACCGATAGGATAGCCCAAGATGGCACTCCGTATGTCATTTCCTGGGCTCGGGCGCCCCACTTGCGCCAATATTCCTGCCCGATATCGCACCATCAACGAAACTCGCGTCGTGGGAGGCGCCAATATGAAAACGCCAAGCAGTGATTTCCGCGTAAAGCATTCGCCGTGGGCAATAGCAGCGGCTGCCGCTGTCGCTCTCGTCCTTTCGGTTGGCCTGGCGCAGGCCGAGTACGGTCTGGGGTCCGTCCTGGGCAACGGCGGCAACAAATTCAGCAACGCGCCCGCTTCAGATAACAGCACGGGCAATGCGACGGCCGCTCCGAATAGCTCGACTGCTGCGCTAGGCTCGCCGGTCGAGGAATTTTCCAAACAGCTCGAGGACTTTCAGAAAAGCGTCCCCGATCTGAACAAGAAAATCCAGGATGGTGCCGGCGCGATCGACACTACCTCCGATATCGCCAAGGCGAAGGCCGAGATCGACAGCTTGCGCGGCGAGGTGAGCACGCTGCTCGGCGCGGTTTCGGACAACGGTCCGGTGTCGCAGCTCGGCGTCAAGGCACTCGATCATATCCATGACAAGATTCGAACGCTGTCGCAGGAGAACCGCTTCAAGCCTGAAGAGCGGCAGTATCTGACCGATCAATGGCAGCGCCTGCAGGCCCAGACCGAAACCGCGACGAAAGAGCTCGATGACGCCCGGGCGCAGTTCGCCGGCCTATTGCAGACCTTGCAGTCGAACGAGGATTTCATTGCCGAGCTTGTCGAGATCAGGCAGGCCGAAAAGGCGCTCGACGTCATCCGCAGCCTGACCCACGACATTCGCGATGCTTCGACCCAGCTCAACAGGCTGATCGGCAGCATTCGACCGCCGGGAGCGTGACGTGAAGTTTACTTGGGTGCACGGCGCCGGCTTGCTAGCGAGCGCGTGTATCGTCGTGGGAGCAGTCGTTGCGCTACGTGGATCGGGCGACGTCGGCTATGTGCAGATCAATACCGTGCCTATCGCTCCGTTGACGCAGACGGCGCTGTATCTCGATGCGTCGAAGCTCGATCCAATCCGGCAAGGCACAACGCTGTTGCGCAAGCGCGTCGGCACGCTAAAGCTCCAGGCGGCAAACTTCGATGGCGCGCTGATGCCGCTTTGTGACATCGAGGTCAAGCCCGACCGCATCACGACTGTGACCGTCTCGGTGCTCGAGCGCCCGCCGCGCTGTCAGTGCCGCTTTGGCGGCAGCGGCGGAAACAATCGGATGTGTGTGAGCTAGCGGACTTCACCGCATCGTCGGGATGACGAACTCGGCGCCTTCTTTGGTGCCGGACGGCCAGCGCGCCGTCACCGTCTTGGTCTTGGTATAGAAGCGGATCGAGTCCGGACCGTGCTGATTGAGGTCGCCGAAGCCCGAGCGCTTCCAGCCGCCGAACGTATAGTACGCCAGCGGCACAGGGATAGCGAAATTGACGCCGACCATGCCGACTTGCACCCGGCTGGTGAAATCGCGGGCGGTGTCGCCGTCGCGGGTGAAAATGGCGACGCCATTACCGTAGTCGTGCTCAGACGGCAGTCGCACCGCTTCTTCGTAGTCTTTGGCGCGAACCACCGACAGCACCGGGCCGAAAATCTCCTCTTTGTAGATGGTCATGTTCGGCTTGACCTCGTCGAACAGGCAGCCGCCGATGAAATTGCCACTCTCGTAACCCTGGAGCTTGAAGTTGCGGCCATCGACCACGAGCTTGGCGCCTTGCTTGACGCCGATATCGATGTAGTCGCGGACCTTGTTGAGCAGCGCCTTGGTGACCATGGGGCCGTAGTCGGCCTGGGTGTCGGTCGATGGGCCGATCTTGAGGCCTTCGACGCGCGGGATCAGCTTTTCGAGCAGAACGTCGGCGGTCTTCTTGCCGACCGGCACGGCGACCGACACCGCCATGCAGCGCTCGCCGGCCGAGCCATAACCGGCGCCGATCAGCGCATCGACCGCCTGATCCATGTCGGCGTCCGGCATCACGATCATGTGGTTCTTGGCGCCACCGAAACATTGTACGCGCTTGCCGTGCGCAGTGCCGGTTGAATAAATATATTCGGCGATCGACGACGAGCCGACGAAGCCTATCGCCTTGACGCGCGCGTCGGTCAGTAGCGTGTCCACGGCCTCCTTGTCGCCGTTGACGACATTGAGCACGCCCTTCGGCAATCCGGCCTTGATGAACAGCTCCGCAATACGCATCGGCACCGACGGATCGCGCTCGGACGGTTTGAGGATAAAGGTATTTCCGCAAGCAATCGCCGGCGCGCATTTCCACAGCGGGATCATGGCCGGAAAATTGAACGGCGTGATACCGGCGACGACGCCGAGCGGCTGCCGGATCGAGAACAGGTCAATGCCGGGGCCGGCGCCTTCGGAATATTCGCCCTTCAGCAAATGCGGAATGCCGCAAGCGAATTCCGCCACTTCGAGGCCGCGCTGGATGTCGCCTTTGGCATCAGCGAAGGTCTTGCCGTGTTCGGACGACAAGAGTCGCGCCAAATCGTCATATTCGCCCTGGATCAACTCCAGGAACTTGAACATGACGCGGGCGCGGCGTTGCGGATTGGTAGCCGCCCAGCCGGGAAAGGCCGCCTCGGCGTTGGCGATCGCCTGTTCGGTCTCGGATTTGCTCGCCAGCGCGACTTTGGCCTGTACCTCGCCGGTGTTTGGATTGAACACGTCGCCGGAACGCCCCGACGTTCCCTTCACCTCGCCGCCGCCGATGAAGTGGCCGATCTCACGCATGGAAGCTCTCCCTGGAGGACTGACGGCTTTAACGCCGGATATTTTGGCCCATTGTGAGGCTTTTTTTCACCGCGGTCACGGGGTCGGTAAGTCCAAGTTTATTAGGCTTTTCGCGGGCTGTGGAAGCACCACCGATAAAGTTCCCTCAGGTAACCGTCCCTTAAGCGCGCCAAAGGTAGTTTGGTAGCCGCCCGTTAAGGGTGCGTGGGTCGCCGGTGGGAGCGGTTAATGGACATTGCAACGAGCCTCGGGCTGCTCTCCGGGGTAGCCGTCCTCGTCACGCTGATGCTGATGGGCGGCGGCCTCGGCATGTTCCTCAGCGATCACGCGGTCATCATCATCTTCGGCGGGTCGTTCGCCGCCACTTTGATACGGTTTCCGCTGGCGGCGATATTCCATGGGCTGCCGCTGGGGGCCAAGTTCGCCTTCACCATGCGGAGCACCAGCCAGCGAGAGTTGGTCGACGAGATTGCCGCTCTGGCCGAGATTGCCCGCAAGCAAGGACCGATCGGGCTTGAAAAGGTCGAGATCGAGGATTCCTTTCTCGCCAAGGGCATCCGGTTCGTAGCCGACGGCTACGACGCGGATTTTATCCGCGACAATCTCGAGCGCGACCGCGACAACTTCCTCCAGCACCTCGACGAGGGACAAAAAATCTATCGTGCCATCGGCGACTGCGCACCAGCCTTCGGCATGATTGGTACCTTGGTCGGAATGGTGCAGATGTTTGCCAACATGACCGATCCCTCTAAACTTGGTCCGTTCATGGCGACGGCATTGCTGGCGACGCTGTATGGCGCGGTGCTCGCGAATATTCTCTGTCTACCTCTCGCCGACAAGCTGCATCTCAAGCTGGTCGATGAGGAGATCAATCGTACTCTTATGATCGACGGCATTTTGATGATGCGCAACTCCAAAAGTCCCACGTTGGTTCGCGAGATGCTGCTGGCCTACCTGCCAGAGAAGCATCGGCACGAGGCCGAGCCGGAAGCGGAGCCGGTTCCAGCGTAACGGAACGGGGGAGTGACGTTAGACCATGGCACGGCGTAAGGAGGCACACGGTGGCGGCCACGGCTGGTTTGTCACCTTCGCCGATCTCATGGGCTTGCTCGTGAGCTTCTTCGTCATGCTGGTCGCCTTCTCCAGCCAGGACCAGCAGAAGCTGCAGATCGTTGCCGGTTCGATGCGCGACGCGTTCGGCGTGCAAAACAACGTGCGCTATTCTGGCATCATCGAGGTCGACGGCCTGCCGACGCGGCCGAAGCTCAAGAATGCCGCGCATATCCAGCCCGAAGATGCGTCAGCGACCCCGACTCCCGACGAAAACGACCACAATCGCGAATTCGGCGCGCATTTCAAAAACGACCAGGCATTCGCGCTGGCCGCGGCATCGCTGCGCCAAGCCTTGCAGGACATGCCGGAACTGACCGAGGCTTCCAAGCACATCATGGTCGAAGAATCGCAGGCAGGGCTCAATATCGAGATCGTCGACCAGGACGGCCGTTCGATGTTCGCGGAAGGCTCCAAGGAACCGTATGAACGGACCCGAGCTATCATCCAAAAACTCGCCGGTCCGCTGAAGGCGACGCCATACCGGATTTCCATTACCGGGCATACCGCGGCGAGCCGAGAGGCGCCGAAATCCGGCTACGGTCCCTGGAACCTGTCGGCCGACCGCGCCAATTCGGTGCGGCAAATCTTGGAAGAAGAGGGGATGCCCTCGACCAGTTTCTACGAAATCGCCGGCAAAGCCGACACCGACCCGCTGTTCCCGGACGATCCGTTCATGGCGGCCAACCGCCGCGTGACGATAACCCTGATGCGCGAGGCGTCTCCGGTTCCGCCCGGCTTGCAGCCTTAGGGCGCAATATCCCCGCCGGGCCTGCGCAAAGGCTCGTCGTGTTGCGGCCAGGGCGGCGATGCTATAAAGGCGCGCCTCCACTAGCCGCGTGGCGGCAAACCGAAGCGCATGAGTAATCCCATAACCGACCAGGCGCCCGCGCTCGAACCGGCGGCCGATGCCCAACGGGCGAGCGAAGGTTCCGCCGGCTTTTTGACGCTGACGCTTGGAAGTATCGGCGTCGTCTTCGGCGACATTGGAACCAGCCCCCTCTACGCGTTGCGTGAGGCGGTCGTCGCTGCGAGCCCGAACGGACCAATCAGCCGCGATGCCGTGCTCGGCGTGCTGTCGCTCATTCTCTGGGCGCTGATCGTCGTCGTTACCTGCAAATATGTCCTGATCCTCCTGCGCGCCGACAATAACGGCGAAGGCGGTACGCTCTCGCTCACCGCGCTGGCGAGCCGGGCATTCGGCCGCCGCCGTGCCCCGATCTACATTCTCGGTGTCATCGGCGCATCGATGTTTCTCGGCGATTCGGTGATCACGCCGGCGATCTCGGTATTGTCGGCGGTCGAAGGATTGAAACTCGCGACGCCTGCCTTCGACCACTTCGTCATCGGGCTTACCGTCGGCATCCTGGTCGGATTGTTCGCTGTCCAAAGCCGCGGCACGGCAAAGGTTGCCACCTTTTTCGGGCCGGTCATGGTGGTGTGGTTCGTCGCGATCGCGATCGCAGGGCTGGCAAACATCAACGACGATCCGCATGTGCTGGTGGCGATCAATCCCTATTACGGGGTGCGATTTCTCGCCGAGCATGGACATATCGGTCTGGTCACGCTGGGCCTTGTGTTCCTGGCGGTGACCGGCGGCGAAGCACTTTACGCCGATCTTGGCCATTTCGGTCGCAGGCCGATTCAGACAGCATGGCTGTTTCTGGTCTTTCCGGCCTTGATCCTGAACTATTTTGGTCAGGGCGCCCTGGTGCTGGCCGACGCCACGGCAATCGAAAACCCGTTTTACCGGATGATGCCGTCGTCATTGCTGCTGCCGACGATCGTGCTGGCGACGGTAGCGACCATCATCGCCAGCCAGGCGGTGATCACAGGCGCCTACTCGCTGGTCGCTCAGGCGACACAGCTCGGCTTGTTGCCGCGGCTCGCCATCCGTCACACCTCTGCCGAGCATCACGGCCAAATCTATATTCCGCGCGTGACTGTGGCGCTGCTCGGCGGCGTTCTTCTGCTGGTCGGATTGTTCCGCACCTCGAGTGCGCTGGCGTCGGCCTATGGCATTGCCGTGACCACGACGATGGTGGTGGACGGCATCCTCGGCCTGCTCGTGGTGTGGAAACTGTGGCACTGGAAACTGTGGCAGGCAGTAGCGGTGGTGGCGCCGCTGGTTTTCGTCGACGGCGTGTTTTTTTCCGCGAACCTCCTCAAGATTTCTCGACGGCGCCTGGGCCCCACTCACCTTCGGTGCGTCGATGGTTCTTCTGATATTGACCTGGCGCCGCGGCACCGGGCTATTGACGCAGAAAACGCGCCGAACCGAAGTGCCGCTCGATACGCTGGTGCGCAGCTTGCAGCGCAAGCCGCCGCACACGGTGCCGGGCACCGCGGTGTTCCTGACCAGCGATCCGGATTTCGCGCCGACGGCGCTTCTGCATAACCTCAAGCATAATAAAGTGCTGCACGAGCACAACGTTATCCTTACGATCGTCACCGCCGACACGCCTCGCGTCCGCGACGAGGATCGCGTTCACATGCTGCAAGTGTCGCCACTGTTCAGCAAGATCGCGCTGAAATTCGGCTACATGGAATCGCCGAACGTGCCGAAAGCGCTGGTGATCGCCCGCAAGCTCGGATGGCATTTCGACATCATGTCGACCTCGTTCTTCCTATCACGCCGCTCGCTCAAGGTGGCCGCACATTCGGGCATGCCGCAATGGCAAGATCGCCTGTTCATCATGTTGGCGAAGTCGGCAAGTGATGCCTCGGACTTCTTCCAGATTCCGACCGGGCGCGTGGTCGAAGTGGGCACACAGGTCACCGTCTGAGCCCCAAGTCCGTGGTGGCCGTCAAATTGCCGGTGAATTGGGCCTCCAACCCCCATGCATTAACGCATGGCTGCGGCTTCGGCGGTTGAGAATTTTATTCGTGAAACAGGCCATGACTTGCTGCCGTATCAGTGCTAAAGCCGCGCCCGGCCGACACGGTACGATTCAGTGCCGAACCCGGCGCCAACTTTTCTCACAATAATTGATATGCCTGACAGTATTGCGATTCCCGATGGCAGCGAGGGGGCCGCCGACGGCAGTCGCGCCGCGCACTCGAGTTTCTGGGCGCTCGCGCTGGGCAGCATCGGTGTCGTCTACGGCGATATCGGCACCAGCCCGCTCTATGCATTTCGCGAAGCCATCATCGCGGCGGCCGGTCCGCATCACTACGAAGCGCTCAGGCATGGCGAGGAGACCCTGGCTCGTGGTGACGTCCTGGGTGTGGCGTCGCTGATTCTTTGGGCGCTCTTCATTATTGTCACATTGAAGTACGTCGTCCTGCTGCTGCGCGCCGACAATAATGGCGAGGGCGGCACGTTGACCTTGATGGCGTTGGCCTCGCGCGCGGTCGGACGTGTCGGAAAGGCCGCAAGCGTCGTCGCCCTGCTCGGCATTATCAGCGCCGCATTGTTTTACGGCGATGCCGTCATCACTCCGGCGCTCTCAGTGCTTTCCGCTGTCGAAGGTCTCGACGTGGTGACGCCAAGATTTCACGAATACGTCGTGCCGCTCACGATCGTGATCCTGGTCCTGCTGTTTGCGTTTCAGTCATGGGGCACCGCTAAAGTTGCGGCGCTGTTCGGCCCGATCATGGTGGTGTGGTTCGTGGCGATTGCGATCCCCGGTTTGGTGGCAATCGCCGGCGATCCGGGTGTGCTGTGGGCGATCAACCCATTCTATGGCGTCTACTTTCTCCTCCATCACGGCATCATCGGCCTGTTCACACTCGGCGCCGTTTTCCTTGCCGTGACCGGCGCCGAGGCGCTCTACGCGGACCTTGGACATTTCGGCCGCGGCCCAATCCAGATCGCCTGGATCGGGCTGGTACTGCCGTCGCTCGCGATCAACTATCTGGGCCAAGGGGCACTCTTACTCGCCAATTCAAAGGCGATCGAGAATCCGTTCTTTTTGCTCTACCCCGATTGGCTGCTTATTCCATCGGTCGTTCTGGCGACGATGGCGACCGTGATCGCCAGCCAGGCTGTGATCACCGGCGCTTATTCGCTGACCAGCCAGGCGATCCAGCTCGGCCTCCTGCCGCGGCTCGAAATCCGTCACACTTCGGCGTGGCAGGCGGGTCAGATTTACATGCCGCGCGTCAATGGCCTCCTCCTCGTCGCGGTGCTGTTGCTGGTCGCGCTGTTCCGCTCGTCGAGCGCGCTCGCTTCGGCCTATGGTATTGCGGTGACCGGCACGATGGTCGTGACTTGCATGATGGCCTTCATCGTCATCTGGCGGATGTGGCATTGGTCGCCGCTCGCAGCGGCGGCGCTGATCGTGCCGTTCCTGTTCATCGATCTGACTTTCCTCTCGGCAAACCTGCTCAAAGTCGTCGAAGGCGGTTGGGTGCCGCTGGCGCTCGGCGGCGTGGTTATGCTGCTGATGTACACTTGGCGGCGCGGCACCAAAATCCTCTACGAGAAAACACGGCGGCTCGAAACGCCGCTTGAGGATCTGGTTCGCATGCTGGAGCGCAAGCCGCCGCAGCGTGTGCCCGGCACCGCTGTATTTCTCACCAGCGATCCGTCCAGCGCGCCGACCGCCTTGATGCACAGCCTCAAGCACTACAAAGTGCTGCATGAAAAGAACGTCATCATCAGCGTCGAGACCACACACACGCCGCGCGTCGCGCCCGAAAAGCGCGTGCAGATAGAGCCGGTCGGCGCGACGTTCCTACGCGTGATGCTGCGCTTCGGCTATATGGAGACGCCAAATATTCCGCGAGCGCTGGCGATCGTCCGCAAGCTCGGCTGGCATTTCGACATCATGTCGACGTCATTCTTCTTGTCGCGCCGCGCGTTGCGGCCAGCGCCGCATTCCTTCATGCCGCGCTGGCAGGACCGGCTGTTCATCTGGCTGGCGCGCTCGGCCAACGATGCCACCGATTATTTTCAGATACCGACCGACCGCGTGGTCGAGGTCGGCACGCAAGTGACAGTCTGAGCTCTTCACCTTAGCCGCGTAAGGCCATAGGCTGGACGCACAGGGAGACGGACGATGCCGGAGTTCAGCGTGCGTGATCTGACGCCGGAAGAGGTGGCGCAGGGCCTCAAGACCGGCCGCATGGTTCTGGTCGATGTGCGCGAGCCTAACGAAACCGAAGTCGAGCGCTATCCCGACGCCGTCATCGTGCCGCTGTCGGCGTTCGATCCGGCGGCGATACCGGAGCCGCAGGGCCGCGAGGTCGTGTTTGCCTGCCGCTCCGGCCGCCGCTCGGTGACAGCCTCGCTGGCGGCGCAGGAACAGGGCTATCCCTACAATTCGCACCTCGCCGGCGGCATATTGGCGTGGAAGGCCGCCGGGCTGCCGACCGAATCCTGATGCCATTTTGCGGCCCGCGATGCTACGGCCAGCGTCATGGCCGCGTAGTGTCGCTCCGCTACCCAGGCCAAGCAGACGCGATATACTTGCCGCAGGCCGGCCAAGGGCCGACTGGGAGGAATGAATGAACAAAACATGGTGTATCGTCGCCGCTGTGCTTGCGGCCGCCATCGGGGTTCCGGCGCACGCCGCCGATAGCGTCAAGATCGGCGTCATCTATCCGCTGACCGGCAACGCCGCGAGCGCTGGCCAGTCGGCCAAGGATGCGGTCAATCTGGGCGCCGAAATCGTCAACACCGCGCATCCTGAACTGAAGAATCTGCCGCTCGGGCCGACAGCCGGCCTGCCCAATCTCGGCGGCGCCAAGATCGAACTCGACGAAGCCGATCATCAGGGCAATCCGCAGGTAGGTCAGCAGCAAACGCTGCGCCTGATCACCCAGGACCACGTCGCCGCCATGCTCGGCTCGTACCATTCCTCGGTGACGCTGGTCGCCACCGCGGTCGCCGAACGGCAGGGTGTGCCGTACTTGGTCGCCGATTCCGTCGCCGCCAATATCACCGGGCGCGGCTTCAAATGGACGTTCCGCACCACGCCGTACGCGCCGGACTTCGCCAAGGCCTATGCCAAATTCCTGGCCGACCTGAAGAGCTCGGGGACCCGGGTCAACAATATCGCCGTCGTCAACGAAAACACCGATTACGGCACTTCGGTCTCCGCCAGCATCCTCGACGCCGCCAAGGCGGCCAATATTCCGGTTGCGGCACAAATCGCCTACAGCGCCAACAGCTCGGATGTCACCGCGCAGGTGCTTCAACTCAAGACCGCCAATCCGGACGTGGTGATCTTCGTCAGCTATACCGCCGATATCATCCTCTATTTCAAGACGATGAAAAATCTCGATTACCTGCCGCCGATTATCATCGGCGACGACGCCGGCTTTTCTGATCCGAGCTTCATCCCCAACGTCGGCGATCTCGCCCAGGGCGCGTTCAACCGCAGCGCGTTCGATATCGGCAAGCCGGGGACCAACAGTTATATCGTAGACCAGATGTTCAAGGCCAAATACGGCCGCGATCTCGATGACACCAGCGCGCGCTGGATGCAGGGCTTCTTCGTGCTTGCCGATGCGATCAACCGCGCCGGCTCGACCGAGCCGGACAAGATTCAGGCGGCGCTGAAGGCGACCGACCTCAAGGCCGATCAGCTTATGATCGGCTACAACGGCGTCAAGTTCGACGACACCGGGCAAAACATCCTGGCGTCGACATTCCTGATCCAGCTCAAGGGCAAGGAATATGTTTCGATCTGGCCGGCGGATCGCGCGACCAACAAGATCGAGCTGCCGATGAAGGGATGGCGATAGCGAACGATCGCCTCATATCCGACACAGCGGCCGGGCGCGTGCCGCCGGTCTGCTTCACCGCCAGCGCCGGTGCAGCCAGAGCCACTGCTCCGGATGTTCGCGCACCCAGTTCTCGATCACCGAGGTCACCGCTTGCATGGTGCCTTGGATGGCAATGCGGCCGTCGGCGTCGCGCCTCGGCTCGATGGCTTCGGTGAATTCACCCCAAAAGCTGTTGCCGTCGGGTAGCCGCACCAGACGAATGCCGTGGATTGGACAATTCGTATTCCGCGCCAGCAATGCGACCAGGGGGTTCGCGAGGCAGCGCCGGCCGAAGAAGGATACCTCGACGCCTTTGACATAATGCTGATCGGCGAGCATGCCGACGTGAATTCCGGCTTCCAGCATTCGCGCCAGCTTCACCGGTGCATCGAATGTGGTCGGAACAAGTTCGCCCATCAGCGGGGTGCGCAGCTTGACGATGGCATCACTGATTGCATCGATATTCGGCCGCCGAAACAGCACGGCGGACTTAAGGCCGGCCAATTTTGCCGCCATGCCGGGAAGCTCCCAGTTGGCGATATGGGCGGCGAAGATGATCGCGCCTGTTGTCCCTTTCGCAATCCGGTCGTGACGTACCAGGCTTTCCGGATCGTAGGTCACCATGTTCCGGGTCGGCGTGCCGAATCCCTGGATGCTGAATTCGTCCAGATGCGCGAATTCGACAGCGACGCGGCCAAGATTGTCCCAGACGCCGGCGAGTATTTTTTCGATCTCGGTATCGGATTTGTCTGGTAAGGCCGCGCGCAGGTTGTCGCGGCCCAGCCGATGTTCCTTGAACAGCGGGCCGACCCTGCGCATCAGTGCGCCGGCAAAGTTCGCCGTGCGCTTGCGGTCGAGGTGCTTAAACACATTGATCAAGCCGACTGCGGCCAAGCCGACCGTGGCGTCGACTAATGGCTTAAAGCGCCGAGAGGCCATCAGAAATTGACGATGATCTTGCCGAACACCTGCCGAGTCTCCAGCCGGGCGAGGCCGCGTTCGAAGTCGGCGAGCGCCACCTCGGTGTCGATCACCGGATTAAGCCCGGACGCCATCTTGGCGAGGCTTTCGCGGATGTTGCGCATCGAGCAGCCAAACGAGCCGAAGATGCGGTATTGCTGCAAATAAAGCTGGAACAGGTTCATGGTGATCGACTGCCCCGTGGTCGAGCCACAAGTCACGAGCCGGCCACCGCGCTTGAGGCACAGCAGCGAGCCATTGAACGTATCCGGGCCAACATGCTCGAAGGCGACGTCAACGCCCTTCTTGCCGGTGAGCTTGCGCACGATGGTTTCAAACCGCTCGGTGCGGTAGTTGATGACGTGATCGGCGCCGAGAGCTTTGGCCTTCTCCGCTTTGGCGTCGTCGCCGACCGTGGTGATCACGGTGGCGCCGATTGCCTTCGCCATTTTGATGGCGGTGCTGCCGATGCCCGAACCGCCGGCTTGCACCAGGATCGTTTCCCCCGGTTCGAGCTTGGCGTTGTCGAACAGCATGTGCTGCACAGTGCCAAAGGCGACAGGCGCGCAGGCAGCATCGCGGAAGCTGACGCCGGGCGGGATCGCGACGACAAGCCGTGCCGGCATATTGATCAGGTCGCGGGCAAAACCGTCGACATGGAAGCCCATAATGCCGGCGACGTTCTCGCACAGGTTATCGCGGCCTTCACGGCAAGCCTTGCAGGTGCCGCAGGTGAGCGCGCCGTAAGCGACCACGCGGTCGCCGACCTTGACCCTCTCCTTATCCTCCCCCGCAAGCCCGGTGGCGACGATTTCGCCCGCCGCCTCGACGCCGACGATGAGCGGCAGCTTGCGCTTGGCGAAAGCCATGCCGCGCCACCCCCAAACATCGATGTGATTGAGCCCGATCGCCTTGATGCGGATCTGCAATTCGCCCGCTGCCGGCGCAGGCGGCGCCGCCACATCGAGCAGTTCGATCTTGCGATCGGCGAGCAGCGTGAGCGCGCGCATCGATTTGCCCGAGGCCGCGGCGCGTTGTGCGCCGCCGACCATCGTTTCGGCGGCGCCCGTCACGCCGGCTCCAGCGCCAGGACGAGACTGACGTTCTGGCCGCCGAAGCCGAACGAGTTGGAGATAGCGCGGCGAACGCGCGCATCGCGCGCCACGTTCGGGACTACATCGAGCGCAATCGCCGGATCGGGAAGGCTGTAGTTGATGGTCGGCGGAATCCGTTGATGCACGAGCGTGAGCAGGCTGATGACCGCTTCGACGGCACCCGCCGCGGTCAGTGTATGCCCGATCATCGATTTGTTGGAGGAGATCGGGATGCTGCGCATTCGCTCGCCGAACACGGTGGAGACACCCAGATGCTCCATCTTGTCGTTCTCCGGTGTCGAGGTGCCGTGGGCATTGATGTAGTCGACGTCTTCGGGGCCGATGCCGGCATCGGCGAGTGCGTTCCTCAGGCAGGCGATGATCGGCTTGCCATCCGGGCTCGATCGGGTGCGGTGGAAGGAATCCGATTTCTCGCCGCAACCTTCGAGGATGCCGATGATGCGGGCGCCGCGGGCCCGGGCGTGGTCGAGATCTTCGAGCACGAGAGCGGCTGCGCCTTCGGCCAGCACGAAGCCGTCGCGGTTTTTGGAGAACGGCTTCGATGCCTGTTGCGGCGGATCGTTCTGGGTCGACAGCGCGGACAACAGCGAAAACCGCACCAGCGATTCCGGCGTCAACGAACCGTCGGCGCCGAGCGCCAGCGCTGCCGTGCACTCGCCGCGCCGGATCGCCTCGACGCCGAGCTGGATCGCGCTCGCGCCGGATGCGCAGGCGGTCGTGAGCGAGATCGGCGAACCTTCGGTGCCAAAATGTGCGGCGAGGTGCTCGCCAGTGATGCCGTATTTTAGCGACTCGTGATAGGGCGCAAATTTAGGCTGGCGCGCGACGGCAAGGAGGTCGGGATAACCGGCGTCGTCCTTGAGATGCGCCTCGTCGGCCATTTCGATACGGTAGTGCCACTCGATCTCGAGTGGCGGCATGGCGAGGAACAGTGGGCCGGGGAAGCGGCCCTTGCCGCCGATGCCGGCCTCGGCGATCGCTTCCTCGCCGGCGATGAGCGCGATGCGCTCTGTCAATTCAGCAGGCGGGGTGTAGTCGGTATAGACGTCGTTGACCGCGCCGGCGATCGTGGTTCGCAGTCCGTCGATCGGAAAACGCGTGATGCGGCGGATGCCGGACTGGCCGGCCGACAGTTTCGCCCAGTTGTCAGCCTTGCCGATGCCGAGCGGGGTCACGATCCCTACGCCGGTGATGGCAACGATGGGGCGGCCGGCTTTGTCGCGTTTCGGCGCCGCCGATGAGACTGCCATGAGGTCTCTCCTTCAGTTGACCCGTTCGACCAGTGTCAATCCTTCGCCGCGGAAATGGCCGACGCTGGTGACGACGGCTTGAGACAGATCCGGTGGACTTTCACCCAAGTCGCCGCTTCCGGCCGGCGCAAACAGCTTGCCGTGCTCGATTGCCGCGCAGGCGATACCCAAATTGGCGATAAATTGGTTGTCGACTCCATGCCCGATATACGTACCGGTATTGCGGATCGGAAGCCCAATTTTCTCGAGCACGCGGTGCTCCGTCGCGGTTGCCGGTTCGAGCCCGGTGGCGCCGGAGATGATACCGGCATGCGCCCGATCGACCCGGCCGGCGAGCGCCTGCCACTGGCCAAGCAGCGCGGCCTCAGATTCGCCCGGCTGACGCGCGTTGCGATCGGAATAGACCTCCGAAAGCCGGGCTCGCGGCCGGGCACCGCGTGCTGTCGCGTGATCCGGGCTTTCCAGCACGATGAAGGCGCCCATGGTCGCAAAGGCAATGCCGCCCTGCGGGCCGCGATCCCACACTGGCGCGAATTCTCCTTGCAGCAGGACGTGGCCGAGCTCGAAAGCGAGCAGGACATCCCAGCGTGCGCCGTTGTAGGCACCGCCGACCAGCGTCAGTTCGCTTTGCCCAGCCGCGATGCGTGCCTGCGCAACGCGCACGGCATCGACGCCGGCGGATTCCTCTCCCATGAACGTACGCGACGATCCGACGACGCCATGAACCAGCGAGATATTGCCGGCAAGCAGATTGGGGAGCTGGGCCAGGAAAAGGGTAGGGCGCAGATCGCTCATCAAGCGCTCGTTGAGGAAAACGCCCGGCTGATTGGCCTTGCGCACGCCGGCGAGAATGGCGTTATCGACGGCGATGTCGCGTTCGCCGCCGCCCGCGGCCACAATCATGTCGGTATGATCGAGCAGATCGGGCTTGCCGGTGATGCCGGCGTCGTTGAGCGCCAGTCCCGCGGCATAGACCCCGACGCGCTGCCAGGTTTCCATTTGTCGCTGATCAGCCTTCTTCGGTATCTGCTTATCGAAGGCGATCGGCGGCAGCGAGTGCACGATGTAGGGCGCAAACGTCTTGTCGTCGTAGGGTGGCGGGTCGCCGCGTTGCAGACGATCCCAATTCGCTTCCATCCCCTCGCCAAGACAAGTGAGGAGACCGACGCCGGTGATCCACACTTCACGGCGCCCGCTCACTTCATGAGCTCCTTGAGCGGAAACTCGAGCCGCTCCGCCCAGTCTTGAAGCGTCTTGCGGAATTCCGGACTGGGGTAGGGCACGATGCGATAAGTGATCTGGGTGTCACAGACCAGTTTGCCGCCGCGCCGCCCCTTAATTTCGCCGATGGTATAGCCCGAGCCTTCGTGCACGATCGTGCCTTCGAATTCCAACTCGTCGCCGGGAAATACCGCGGTGCGAATCTTGGCCTCTTTCACGCCGGCGAGCATCGGTAGGCCGGAGAAATTGCAGAGCGCGCTCGCGAGCCATCCGGCGGTCTGCGCCATTGTTTCGATCAGCAGTACGCCCGGCATTAGCGGATAGCCGGGAAAATGTCCCTCGAATATGGGACTCTTCTTCGGCACCGTGCAGACCGTTTTGATCGTGCGCTCGTCGATGTTGAGGTCGACGATGCGGTCAAGCATCTGAAAATATTCAAGGCGCATGCGCGGCGCCTCAGGCGCTCTTGGCGGCAATAAGCTCGTCGATCCGTTCACTCAGGTTCTTCAAAACGAAGTACTGATCCGTGGTCGCCTTGCCGTCGTTGACTTCCTGAGTCCACTGCTCAAGTGGCAGCTTGATGCCGAACGCCTTGTCGATGGCGAACGCGATATCGAGGAAATCGAGGCTGTCGATCTCGAGATCGTTGATCGCATGACTTTCCGGCTTAATGTTCTCACGCGGAATGTCACAAGTTTCCGCAATGATTTCAGCCACTTTATCAAACGTCGTGGACATCAGGCGCGCTCTTTATGTCACGGCATGGATTGGCGCCGACTTTAAACGGCGCAGCGAACAGCCCGATCGTCCGTCCGGGCCCCCCGGGTCGAACGCCCCGTATAGCGAAGGATGGGGTCAAGTTCAACGGCGGATGGCCAAAGTCCAAGGCATTGCGAGGCGCTTGCGCGTTGGTGATAAGCTTTTGCGCTCATTGACTGATTTACCTTGGTCCAGGACAGGCTGCCGCCTTGTTCGATGCCGCAAAAGACGCCACCATCGGCGGGAACCGCCCGTTCTGCGAGAACGCTGGCGGAATGGGAGGAATACGATGCGCTACTCGCTCGGGCTCGCCGGATCCGTGTTTGCTGTCGCCGCACTGCTGCCCTCGGCCGGCGGAGCGCAGGTCCTGATGCAGCGCGATGTGTCGCTCAAAATGGCGCTCGCCATCGCCGAGACGGCCGTCAGCGAATGCGAGAAGGCCGGCAATAATGTCTCGGTGGCGGTGGTCGACCGCGCCGGACGGCTCCGCGTCTTCCTCCAGGGCGACAAGGCCGCGCCGCATAACATCGAGCTTGCCCAGCGCAAGGCCTATACGGCTCGCACCTTCGGACGCCTGTCGGCGGACTGGGCGGAGCGTACCGGCGCCGGATCGGAGCTTGCGGGCCAGCGCCAGCTCGAGCATGTCATCGCGCTTCGCGGCGGCGTACCGATCAAGGTTGGCGACGACACAATCGGCGGGGTCGGCGTCAGCGGATCGACCTCGGGCGGCGACGAGGCCTGCGCCATCGCCGGCCTCGCCAAGGTGCAGGATCAATTGAAGTAGGGCACACCACGTGCGGCGGAATTCGCCGATGCCGTTACTTCTTCAATGGCATCTGAATCGGCGCGCAATTCTGCCGGCCCTGCATGATGCAATCCTGGGCCTTTTGCATTTCGGATATCGTATCGGCGATCCAGACGCCGACGCAGATCAGCGCCGAAACGATGCCGACCGCGATAAGATTCATCAGCATGCGCTGGCGATAATCGATGGGCGCTTCTTCTTCGTATTGCGCCATGTCGTCGAGCGGCGCGGCGTCGGCGGCGGTCGCGACTTGCCGCGGAGGTTGCAGCGGCGGGCGCCGGCGCAATTGGAATTGCAGAATCTGGCCCGGTCCCCGCGCCTCGCTCAGATTGGTCTGGTGTTGCGCCACGTCGAAGCCACCTTGCGGTTGCCAGCCAGCATACCGCGTTTGCGCGGCAATTTCTAAGATCAGTCTATACGAGTCCGGCGTTGAACAACGTTGCGTTAACGGCCACGGCTGACATGCGCTCGCACAAGGCCTCGGCGCTTCGCGTTCCACACCGGCATTCCAAGTCACCGCAAATTGTCATAAAATCAACCGCTAGGGAGCAATTCTATGACAAGCATCGTTCGCAAGACTATCGCACGCGCCCTTGCGGCCGCGACGAGCCTGACTTTGGTGCCGCTCGCAGCAGCTCCTGCCTGGTCCGCCGATGTCGACGTCGGTTCAATCCACATCAGCCAGCCGTGGTCGCGGGCGACGCCGAAGGGCGCCAGCGCGGCCGCCGCCTATATGACGATCACCAATAACGGGAAGACAGCGGACCGGGTGAATTGCGTGTCGGACGACGCCAGCGCCGAGTGCCAAATTCACAGCATGACAATGGATAACGGCGTCATGGTGATGCGGCCGGTGGAGGGCGGACTCGAAATCAAGCCGGGCGAAACCGTGACGCTCAAGCCCGGCAGCTTCCACATGATGCTGCTCGACCTCAAACATCCCTTGGAGCAGGGCAACACAGTGAAGGCCACGCTGAAATTCGACAATGCCGGTTCGGTGGAGGTCGAGTATCCGATCGCAGCAATCGGAGCGGCCGCGCCAGGTATGCCCGCTGGCGGCGGCATGATGATGGGCGGCCCGGGCGGCGGCATGATGGGTCCGAGCGGCGGTTCAATGCAGATGAACAAGAAATAACCTGCCGCGAAACGGGACTTGGAGTCCTAAGCCGGCGCCGAGCGGCCGCCTACTGCGCGCCGCGAAGTGTCCATTGTCGGATAAGCGGCCGCCGCTGCGCTATGCGGCCTTGTTGCCCAATGGCACTCGCAGTGTCGCCATGAGGGGGCGGAATTGATGTTGCGGCAACAGGCCGCTGGCCGAAAACTACCGCATCACATAAAAATTATATAAACAGATATCAGCAATGCTTCGAGTGGGCCGCCGCCGCTCGATCGTGCCGGCTAATGGCACATAAATATCTGCTGATGTTGATGAAATGAACCGAAAGCAGCGGCGGGCAAACATCAAATACGCCGGTCTGACCGCATTTCCGTTAGCCGCATTATCCTCGAATCAGCCCGAAAAGATCGATGATATTTATGCTGCGGTTATGTCGCACTACCGCCGGGGCGAGTTCGCGTCGGCCGAAATCCTGTGCCGTGCCTTGCTCCAGCGAAATCCCCGCCATGTACCGAGCCTCGTTTTGCTTGGCGACATGGTGCAGCAGGATGGCCGCAACAAATCAGCGCTGAAACTGCTCGGCCAAGCGCTCGCCTTGGACCCTGGCAACGCGGCCGCGCACGACAACATCGGCATAGCCTATCAGGCGCTCGGCCGCCGCGATGAAGCGGTTCGGCATTTTTCGCAAGCGATGGCGTTAGGATTGCGCGATCCCGAAATGCTGGTCAGGCGGAGCGCTGTCATCGCCGCCCTGTTGCGGCGCCTCGACGCGGCGTGGCCAAGGCAGTTGCGTCTCGCCGAATTGCTTGGGCCTCAAGGGGCAGGTCCGATCGCCCGCGAGGCGCTGCTGTTGGCGTTGTTGCAATCCAAGGTCATCTGCGATTTCGATCTCGAGCGTTTGCTGACTGCCGTCCGCCGCGGACTGTTGCAGCATGCAATCGATGGCGATCCCGATATCATGGACGCCGGCACGCTCGAGTTCTTCTGCGCCTTGGCGCAACAATGCTTCATCAATGAATACGTCTTCGCTCTCGGCAACATCGAGCGGTCGCAAGTGGCGACAATCAGCGATCGTATTGTAGGTGCGCTTAGAGTTACGGCCAATATTGCGCCACTCGATCTGATCGCGGTTGCAAGCTACCTGCCGCTGCATACGCTGCCGATGGTGGCGTCACTTCTCAATCGCCCATGGCCGGATGCCGTAGCGCGATTATTGGTCCAGCAGATTGGCGAACCACTCGAGGAAGCGTCAGATTGCATTTCGAGACTGACGCCCATCAACGACGCCACATCGCTCCGGGTTCAGAGACAATACGAGGAAAATCCCTATCCGCGATGGAACACGCCTGCGCCTGTCAAACCGACCATCATTGGAGAGTTCCTATGGGAGCAGTTGAAGCTCCCAGTCATGTCGTGGCCAAGAACTGCGCACGGTGTCGATTTTTTAATAGCTGGTTGCGGCACGGGCCAGCACTCGATCGACACTGCGTTGCGCTTTCCGAAAGCACGGATTTTGGCGATCGATTTTAGCCGTGCCAGCCTGGCATATGCCCGGAGGAAAACACGTGAAGCCGGCATTACGAACTTAGAATACGGTCAAGCCGACATTCTCGAACTGGCTGCGCTCGATCGCCAATTCGCCGTGATCGAGACGGTAGGGGTATTGCACCATCTTGCCGACCCGGAGGCGGGATGGCGGCTCCTGCTGTCGCTATTGCGCCCGGATGGCCTGATGCTCGTCGGCCTTTACAGCGCGGCGGCGCGGCGATCCCTCACGCCCGCGCGAGAATACATCACGGAGCGTGGCTATCGGCCGATCCCCGACGATATCAGGACCTGCCGGCAGGATTTGCTCCGGCGTGGCATCGCGCCGCCGTTTACCGACTTCTCGAGCATCAGCGGCTGCCGTGACCTTCTGTTCAATGTCATGGAGCATCAGTTTGCGCTGCCGCAGATCCGTGCATTTCTCGACGCCAATGGCTTGAGTTTTCTGGGTTTCGAACAGCTTCCAGCCGATGTACACGAGCAATTTCAGCAGCAGTGTCCGGAAGCCGGCGCTGCACGCGATCTGGAGACCTGGGATCGTTTTGAGCAGATGCACCCGATGACTTTCGCCAACATGTATATCTTTTGGGTGCAAAAGAGGGCGCGATCGTTTTCGTGTCACGGAGAGATCGGCTGACCGGCCGACGGCCGAATAGTCTCTTCTAAGATCAATCTTTCCCTACCTCGTGCGCGAAACGACCTGCGGATTGCCAAGCCGCAGCGGCTGACCTTGCTCGAACAAAACAATCTGTTCGAAGGCTTCGCGGAAATAGAGTTCGAAATTCGTCCACTCCGCCCACCCCAGATGCGGGGTGCAGAGCACGTTCGGCATCGACAGAAACGGATGATCGCCGTTGATGATCGGCTCGCGATCATAAACGTCGACCGCGGCGAAGCCGGGCCTGCCGTTGCGCAGGGCTTTCAGGAGCGCGCCCGGCGCGATTAGATCCGCGCGCGACGTGTTGACCAGAAGCGCCGTCGGCTTCATGCGCGCGAGATCCACCGTCGTAACAATGCCTTTGGTTTCGGGCCGCAGCCGCAAGTGCAGGGAAAGCACATCGGAGCGTTCGAACAGTTCAGCCTTGTCGCGCGCAACGAGGTAGCCCGCCTTGTGTGCCTTTGCTGCGGATGCGCTTTGGCCGAGGACCAGAATCTCCATGCCGAGACCACGCCCGGCTTCGGCGACGAGCTCGCCGATGGTGCCGAGGCCGTAAATGCCCAGCGTCGAGCCGCGCAACCGGTGCGAAAGTGTGCACGGCAACTCGCCGCGTTTCATCCTTTCTGCTTCCAGAGCGACGTTGCGCCTTGCGGCGAGCATCAGCGCAACCGTCAATTCGGCGGGCGCGACCGGCGAGTTGCTCTTGCCCGTCGCCACCGGAATGCCGAGGTCGGTGCAGGCCTTGAAATCGATAGCTTGTGAATTGCGCCCGACGAGCGCGATAAGCTTCAGCTTCGGCAGCCGCTCGAGCAAGGTCCGGGTAAATTCGACGCGCTCGCGGATCGAGATCACCACGTCGGCATTGGCTAGCCGCTCGACAAGCTGGTCGAGATCGCGGGCCGGCGCCCGATAGCGGATGATGTCGTGATGCTGGATCAGCCTATAGCAGTCGAGCCGATCCATCAGATTCTGATAATCGTCCGGGACTACGATCTTCATAATGCTGGCGTTACTTCTTGCCGCCCTCTTTGAACGGGGCCTTGCTGCCCTGCCGCAGCGGCGCTTTGAAGGTGTTCAGCGTCATCGATACCATGGCGTAGTAGCCGAGGATGCCGACCAGCTCGACCGTACCGGCGTCGCCGAGAAATTTCTTGACGCGGTTATAGGCCGGCGTGCTCACGCGCTTGCCCGCATACAGTTCCTTGACGAAGGCATAGATCGCCATCTCGTCCTTCGGTGCTTTCTTCGGCGTGCGCCCAGCCTGGATGTCGCGGATCGTTTCCGGCTTGACACCCTGCTTCTCCGCCATTGGCGCGTGCATGAACCACTCGTACTGTGCTTTCCAATGCTGCGCGGTGCACAGAATGGCGAATTCCGACAGCCGCGGCGGCACGCTGGTCTTGAACCGCAGATGACCGCCGAGCTTTTGCGCCAATTCGCCGAATGCCGGCGAATGCAGATAGATCGCGAATGGGCCGGACATCCGGAATTGGCCGCGCGGGCCGGATTTTATGGATTCCGCGAGCGCGTGCTGCTCTGCGGTCAGTTTGTTCTGGTCGAGCTTTGGCAGGCGAGGCGATTGCATATCGGACATGGCGTTTCCTCTTTTTTTGCTGGGGTCGGTGCAGCGGCGGGCGACTGACAATAAAGACGTGGATGGCCGGGACAATGGGGTCCCATGACGCTGGCGTCGCGGGGCGCCGTCCCGGCCACGGCGATGAACTTAGCGCTTCCTGGCTTTGCTTTTCTTTGCGACTTTCTTCGCGGCCTTGCGCTTGGCGGACGCCGCAGCGCGGGTTTTGGCCGGCATCAGGCCCGCCTTCTCGACGTGGCGCACCCAGTAATTCCAGGCCCGGTTGGTCGAGGGCGGGCGCACGCTGTGTGCCGCCGACAACGCCATTTCGCCCGGCGACAGCGAATCGACGTGGCCGTGCGCCAACGCCGCGCTTTGCAGCGCGGCGTTCTCACAGCCATACACGGTGCGGAATGTCAGTTCGCGCAAGCTCGTGCCGGCGGTGGTGGCGCCGTGGCGGCGCATCAGCACCATCCAGTTCTGTCCGAGTGCGCGGGCGAGCGACGCGCCTTCCTCCGGCTTGACCACCAGCATATTGGTGTCGCCGAACTCGTCGCGCTGATCCCAGAACGGCACCTTGCCGATCACCGCGGGCAGGTGGAACACCGGCACCAGCTCCTTGCCCGAAATGCAGAACGGCAACACCGAGTGAGCGTGGTGATGGCACACCGCGTTGACTTCGGGCCGGGCCTTGTAGATTTCGCCGTGGATCACCCGCTCGCTGTACATGCGAAATTCGGTCGGCCGGACCGGCTGCGAGTCGAGATCGAGCTCGACCAGGTCGGAGACCTCCGCCAGCTCAGGCGCCTGGTGGCGCGAGATAAAGTAATGCTTCGGATTATCGGGATGGCGCACGCTGACGTGGCCGAATGCATCGAGCACTCTCTGATTGGCGAGGATGCGTGTCGAAACGATTAATTCGTATAGCGTCTCGGCGAGAGTATCCGCCATGATGAACTCCGTTATTTTGTTGCCACAAGATCGATAAGGGCGGACATGCCGACATGCGAATTGCCTTCGCTGATCTCGCTGTCGTGCTCGCGAATGTCGAGCTTTGCCATGTCGCCAAAGCCCGCTTGCAGGATTTCACGCGTGTACATCCGCGCCGCGGTGGGCGGTCCGCCGGTGCGGTATTCAAGCTGCTTTGGTCGATAGCCTTGGATCAGCAGAAGGCCGCCGGGCGCGAGCACACCTTTTAGATTGGCGAACAGCGCGTGCCGCTCGCCGGGCTCGACAAAAATGAAAATCGCCGCGACCACGTCGAAGGCGGCTTCCGGCCAATGCCATGTGGTGACGTCGGCGACTTCGGTGCGCAACGTGACGCCGCGCTCGGCGGCGAGCGCTTTGGCCTTTTCAAGCGCCGCGGCTGAGAAATCGATCGTCAGCACGTCGAGGCCCTGTTCGGCGAGCCATACGCCGTTGCGGCCTTCGCCGTCGGCCACCGACAGCGCGGTCTTACGGCCGTGCAGCAGCGGCGCTTGCGCCTTCAAAAAAGCATTCGGCTCCTTGCCGAAGGCATAGCCTGGGGCGCGAAACCGCGTCTCCCATCGTTCCAGTTCGGACATGACGTTTCCTGGTACTCGCTTGGCAGTCCCGTGGCGTTTCCCACGAGCTTTTCGCCGCGTGTTTTGGCATCATGGCGCCACCCGCGCCAGGAGTATCCCGATGAGCGTTGCAGTGAAAGCCCTGTTCTTCGACGTGTTCGGCACGCTGGTCGATTGGCGCAGCTCGATCGCGCGCGAGGCCGAAGCGATGCTCAAGCCGCTCGGCTATTCGCTCGACTGGTTCGCCTTTGCGGACGCCTGGCGCGGCGAATATCAGGGCGCGATGGACGAGGTGCGTACTGGCCGCATACCGTTCTGCAAGCTCGACATGCTGCACCGGCGCAACCTCGACATCGTTCTGCCGCGCTTCAAGGCCGACACGCTCGGCGAAGATCAGCGCCGTGAACTCAATCTCGCCTGGCACAAGCTTGACGCCTGGGCCGACGTACCGCCGGGGCTCGTGCGTCTCAAGCTCCGCCATAAGCTGGCGCCGGTGTCGAACGGCAATATTTCGCTGATGGTCGATCTCGCGCGGCGCAATCATCTGCCGTGGGACGCCATTCTTGGCGCTGAAATCGCCGGCGACTATAAACCGAAACCACGCGTCTATCTTGCCGCCGCCGAAGCGTTCGATCTCAAGCCCGGCGAATGCATGATGGTGGCGGCGCACACCAAGGATTTGATGGCGGCAGCGGCACTCGGCCTGCGCACCGGCCACATCGCGCGACCGAATGAACATGGCCCCGGCCGCGGCGAAACCGCGCCGGGCGAGAAAGTAGATTTTGCCGCCAAGAGTCTGGAGGATCTCGCGGGCCAGATGGGCGCGTAAATTGGGTTTCCGGTTAACCGGCGTGGTGCGCGAAGAAGGACCGACTCGCGCTGATGCGGGTTGCCGTGCGGTTCATCTGGCGCTCGAACAGGTCGTTCGTGATCTGGCTGAGGAATTTCAGGGCGGTCGTCATTATCCGTACTCCCCGTTAACCTTCATTAACCATAGACGACCCGCAGTGCAGCGAAGTGACCGGCGTCACAACAACGCTCTTTCCAGATAAGAGGCTGATATTGCTAGAAGATTATAGCTTCTGATAGTCCGTATAGCCCTTCGCGGCACCGCCATAATAGGTCTTGCGGTCGGACGGATTGAACGGCGCCACTCGGCGCAAACGCTCCGGCAGGTCCGGATTAGCAATGAACAGCGTGGCGAACGACACCAGATCGGCGGCGCCGTCGCCCAACACCGCGTTGGCGCGGGCGAGATCGTAAGCCTTGTTGGCCATGAGCACGCTGCGCCACAGCGGACGAAAGAACGCCGCGTCCAAGCGCGGCCCTGAGCCGGCCGCATCGGTCGGTCCCGGTTCGACGATGTGCAGATAACCAAGACCGAGACGGTCGAGTGCGCGCACCGCGGTCGAAAATGTCGACGCGGGATCGGAGTCGAAAATATCGTTGAAGGCTACATTGGTCGGCGACAGGTGAACGCCGGTGCGCTCGCCGCCCCAAACGTCCGCGACCGCTTCCATTACTTCGACGAGCAGGCGCACTCGATTTGCCGCGCTGCCGCCGTAAGCGTCGCTGCGCCGGTTGGTGCTGTCGCGTAAAAACTGATCGAGCAGGTAGCCGTGCGCGGCGTGGACTTCGACGCCGTCGAAGCCGGCGGCCATCGCGTTCTCGGCGCCGCATTTGTATTGCGCAACGATGCCGGGAAGCTCCGCGGTGTCGAGCGCGCGCGGCATCACGTAAGGCTTCATGCCGTCGAGCGTCCAGGCCTGACCCGCGGGCGCGACTGCTGACGGCGCGACCGGCAGCGCGCCGTCAGGCTGCAACGACGGATGCGAAATGCGCCCGACATGCCAGAGTTGCAAGAAAATCCGCCCGCCGGCGCGGTGCACCGCGTCGGTGACGAGCTTCCAGCCGGCAATCTGCTCGGCGCTGTGAATACCGGGCGTGCCGGGATAGCCGAGTCCTTGCGGCGACACCTGGCTCGCCTCCGCGATAATCAATCCGGCGCTGGCGCGCTGCGCGTAATAGGCGGCGTTGAGTTCGGTCGGCGCATTTCCTGGTCCGGCACGATTTCGGGTCATCGGCGCCATGACGATACGGTTCGGCAATTGCAGAGAGCCGAGGCGGAGCGGCGAGAAAATGTCGATGTCGGTCATGTGCTTTCTGGCAATCAATAATGTTTCCCGGATGCGGTGCAGCGGGAAACGGTGCACTGCATCCGGATCGCCCCGGACGACGACAAACTCGCACAGCAGCGTGGCGGTGAAAACCGGGTTACTGGACGCAGCATTCTCGCTAAGATGACCGAGGTGGGGCGGCCTTGTGTCGTGAGCGGTACTGCCATGAATTTGCGGGGAAGATTTGCTTTTGCCGCGGCGCCTCCGATCATCGCAGCGTTGACGATTACCCTCGCGCTCGGACCGGCTCGCGCGGCCTCCATCACGATTGTCGCGCTCGGCGCCAGCAACACATACGGCAAGGGCGTTGCGCGCAACGAAGCCTATCCGGCGCAGCTTGAAGCGATGCTGCGAGCCAAAGGCATCGACGCGCACGTTATCAATGCCGGAATCAGCGGCGATACCACCGGCGGAATGTTGAGACGGCTTGGCGCGGTGCCGGCCGGCACCAGGGTCGTCATTCTGCAACCCGGTGGCAATGACGCGCGCAAAGGTCAGGGCCATGGCGCGGAGAATGTCGCGGCCATCACCAGCCGGCTGGCCGCGCGTGGCATCAAAGTCGTCACGGTGTCAAACCAGATGCTGGGCGGGCTGCCGCATCAGTCGGACGGCCAACATCTGACCCCCGGAAGCTATCGCATGCTCGCTGCGTCGCTGTTGCCCAAGTGGAAGCTTCGATCCGCTAGGAATTCGCCGCCCCCTTCGACTTCGCCGGTTTGGGCCGTTACGATGCCTTCCTGGAGCTTGGGAAGAGCTGAATGAAGCGGCGCGAGTACTTATCGCTGGTCGGCGACGCCCGTTTGCATCGGGCGCGATTACCCGTAATGGAAATGCGAGCGGGATTCATAAAATGAACGATCAGGCGTTTGAACGGAAAGACGGCCGGTTGACCCAAGCAACCAGGCATCTCCAGGACGAGGCACTCGACGGCCTGATTGCCGCCAGCAATGGCCTCAACAATTTTCTGGAATCCAACGCGGTGTATGTGCTCAGCGGTGTGCGCCCGATCGGCGAGAGCGCTGTCGTGCTCGATCGTGAAGGCTCCTCGACGCTGATCGTGACCCCGGCCTGGGATGAGGAGCGCGCCGCGAGGATTTCGCGAACGACACGGACCATCGGAACCAACGATCTCGCGACTGCGCTGGACAGCGCGGTCAAAATGCACCGTCTGGATATGTCACGTACGGTGTCGATCAGTCTGTCCTTGCTCGGGCAGGGGATCGTCAATCGCATCGCGGCGGCGCTCGGTGCTTTGCCGAAACCCACCGATGAATTGGCGCGCGAACTTGCGAAAATACGCAGCGCCGGCGAGCTTGCCGCGGCGGAACGGGCAACGTGGATTGCCGAGCGCGGTTACGAACGCGTGCTCGAATACGCCCGCCCGGGCATGCGCGAATATGAACTCGCCGCCGAGCTCTATTGCTTCACAAAAAAACTCGGCGCCGAAGATAATTTCCTGCTGATGAGCGCTTCGCAGCACAATCTCGCGGTGCGCGCGGCGGGCGAGCGCATCCTCGATGTCGGCGACATCATCCTGTCCGAGATTACGCCCTGTTATCACGGCCAATTCGCGCAAATCTGCCGGACCACGGTGATCGGCGAGCCGCGGCCCGTCGTGCGCGAGAAGTACGCCATATTGCAGGAGGCGATGAACGCGGGCCTTGACGCCGGCCGCGCCGGCACGACGGTCGCCGACGTCACGCGCGCCATCAATGGCGTGTTCCAAAAAGCCGGCTACGGCGACTACTGCCGGCCGCCCTATATGCGCGTGCGCGGCCACGGCCTCGGCATAACCTCGGATCGGCCCGGCGACATCGTCGACGGCAACGAGCGCGTGCTGGAAAGCGGCATGGTGTTTGTCATGCATCCCAACCAGTACATCCCGGAGAGCGGTTATCTGATGTGCGGCGAGCCGGTCGTGGTGTCGGACAGTGGTTGCCGCGCCCTGTCGGTGCGGCGGGCGGAACTCGATGTGATCGCGGTCTGAGGCGCAAAAAAATGCAAACTATGCAACCCTCGGTCACGCTCGGCTCCTACACATGGGCGCAGGACCGCTTGCCGATCGACGAGTTCACACTGCGTCTTGAGGACCTGCACGCGGCGATGGACCGCAACGGCTGGCAGGCGGTGCTCGCTTACGGCGATGTGCGCGACCACACAGCGCTCGCATTCTTCAGCAACTTCATTCCGCGCGTGCGCTGGGCCATCGCGCTACTGCCGCACAACGGTGAACCGCGTCTTGTTTGCGCCATGAGCACGCGCGATTTGCCAGCCATGCGCGGTCTGACCTGGATCGCGGACGGACGATCCGGCATGGGGCCTGAATGGACAAAATCGTTCGATCCCTGGTTCGAGCAGTTCAAAGGCGAGGGCGCGGTCAATCTCGGCACGCTCGGATTCGACTTCATGGCGCCGGTACTGTCCGGGTCGGTGCGCCGCAGCCTCGGCGAGCGTTTTGTTTTGCAAAAAGCGGACGATATTCTCGGTTTGGCCTCGCGCCCCAAGCGCCCGCGCGAGTTGACGATGATCAGAGCATCCTGCAACGTGCTTGACGCCGCGACCAAGGCTTTTGCCGAGAGCTGGCGCAAGAACCATGCGCCGGAAACCGCCGCGCTCGATGCCGAACGCATCGCTCGCTTGCTTGCGGCGCAGGACGTGCGCACGCTCGTAAGCCTTGATGGCGGCCGCACACTCGTTCCCTACCAGGGCCTGTTCGAGCAAAAGGCCGGACCGCTGGTCGGCTATATCGCGGTGAAGATGGCGGGCTATTGGGCCGATATGTTCATCACCGTCAATGACGGCGAGACCGGACCTGCCGCGAGACATGCCGAGGCGGCGCTCGATGCTCTCGTTGCCGCGGTGCGGCCCGGTGCGCATTCCGCGGACCTCCACGTGAAGGCCGCCGATACGTTGCGGCCGTTCGCGCTTCATCCAGTTTTAGGTGAAAGTGTGGGCCATGGCATCGGGCTATCGCTGCAGGAAGGCCCCGCGTTTGGTGCGGCAGACCATGCTGCATTGGTGGCGGACGGCGTCTATACATTGCAGGTCGGCATTGCCGATGCCAAAGCCGGTCCCGTCCTGATTTCGGCAATCGTGCGTAACACGCACACGGGCGCGGAAGTGCTGGCGCGTTCTCCATCGGCCGCAACCGCATGAACGGATTCGTGATGTCACGAGGTTCGAGATGACGAAGAACACGGAAACTCCCGACTACGACCACCTCTACGACATCATGGCCAAACGTATGAGCATCCGGCGGCTCAAGCCCGATCCCATTCCGGACGACTATGTGCACAAGATTCTCGAAGCCGGACGCTGGGCGATGTCGGGGGCGAACTCGCAGCCTTGGGAATTCGTCGTGGTCAAGGACGAACAGGTCAAGCGCGAACTGTTCGAGGCCTATCGCGACGTCAATTCCGATTTCATTTTCTGGATGGAGCAGATGCGCGAAAAGCCGCTGCGCCATCCTGCCTATCAGGTCGAAGGCGACAACCCGAAGGAGCGGTGGGAGCGCGCGAAGTCCGGCATGACGCGCGCCTGGTCGGCGGCGCCGGTGCTCATCGTCATCCTGGGCGATGGCCGGCGGCAATGGGGAACGGTGCAGGGCGCGCTCACTTTCGGACGCCACCAGAGTCATCTCACCGACGCGCTCGCCAACGCGGCGACGCTGATGCATCTCGCGGCGGCATCGTTGGGGCTCGGCTCGCAGCACGTCACGATTCACATCGAGGAACCGTTCAAGCGCGTGCTTGGCGTGCCCGACCTGGTGATGATCCATCACATCGTTCCGGTGGGCTGGCCGGCGATGGAGCGGCGGCCGGGTGTGCGCCGCCCACTCGAAGATGTTGTGCACTACGATCGCTACGACATGAAAAAATACATGTCGAACGAGCAAATCATCGAATTTCTGCGCGAGCTTCGCGGACTGACGCGCCGGAGCTATCATGACGAGCCGAAACCGGCGGGCGGGTGACTTGAGGCGAGTCACGGGGCGAGCGAACAACCGGGTCTTCGCCGGCTTGCTGCTAGCCGTAACCCTCCTCGGAGTAACGACCGCGGCGGCAGCCGACAAAATTCGCGTCGGCAAATCCGTCGTTCAGCCGTTCGCCTTCGCTCCGCTCGAAATCGGCACGGCTGAGGGTATTTGGGCGAAATACGGTCTCGAAACCGAAGTCATTATTTTCAACGGCGACGCCAAGTTGCAGCAGGGGCTGGTGGCGAACGCCGTCGACTTCGGTCTCGGCTCGGGGCCGGCCATGGGCTTCCTCGCCAAGGGGGTCCCGGCCAAGGCAGTGGCAGCGATTGCCAACGAGCCGCTGAGCATGGGTTTGGTCATGGGCCCGGCTTCAAGCATCCGGACACCGCAGGAACTCAAGGGCGCCAAGATCGGCGTCACCACCAACGGCTCGCTGACCTATTGGTTGACGCGCGAACTGTCGCGGCAGATGGGCTGGGGTTCCGAAGGCATCGAGACCGTCGCTCTCGGTGCGATCGGCCCGCAATTCGCCGCGCTGAAGGTGGGGCAGGTTGACGGCCTGATCGTGTCGTCGGCTCAGGGTTACGGACTCGAAGCAAAGAATGAGGGACGGCTGCTGCTCAAGTTCGGCAGCTACATCAAGGATTTTCATACCCACGTCATCTTTGCCACCGACGACATGATCGAGCACAAGCCCGACCAGATCCGCCGGTTTCTCGCCGGCTGGAAGGACGTGATTGCGTTCATGGCTGCGAACAAGGATGAGACCGTGCGCATTGCGCGACAGGTGACGGGCCTCGACGAAGCCATCGAGCGCCGCGAATACGACGACGTTATGCCGATGATGTCGCGCGATCTTCGTTTCCGCCCGAAGGCGCTCGACGTGATCGGGGATTCGTTTCCGGAGATGGGCATCATGCCGGCGAAGCCCGACATGCGTACGCTCTACACGGAGGAATTTCTCAGCGATCGGTAGATGTCGGCCGTTGCAAGTATTTCGCGGATGCGCACGCGGCAGGTGTGTCAGGCCTCTGGCACCAGGTTCGCGGCAGTCACTTCGCCGTCGGTGATGTAGTGATTGACCTGTTTGCCGGCCAGACGCTGGCCGGCCTTATATGCAATGACTTCAACTATGACTCCGCACTTTTCCAGTTCGCCAATGATGTAATCGCGCTCCACATTGGTATCCGAATCCGTGGCGTGCGTGATCTGGAACGTGAGTCGGGTCAAAGAAATGCCGGTGTCTTTGGTCCCCGCTCCGATCCAGTGGACGCAAGCGTCGTCAGGCGGACGGTCAGTATTCAGCCAGAAACTGGCCTTGCCCAGATCGGCCTCGGCATGGGCGAGACTCAAAGCCCAGAAGCGAATGTGGTGCCGCTTGCGCGGGCTGTTATCGATCGCCTTCTGGAACCCGACGTCTTGGCCGCGCCCGAAAAGAAAGAGCGTGCTGAACGGTGCGGCTGGGTAGGGACGGTTGAGCACGAAGGCGCGGACCATATGCCACGCGCTTGCCAGACCGAGACGATCGGCCTCCGACCACCCGGCGCGCTTAAATGCGGTGCGAAGCTGTTCCAGCGTGCCCGTCAGCACGACATTGACAGGGTCGCCGGGCAATCCGTCCGCGGTAATCGTGAAACGGGGCACGCGTTTGCGCAGCAGGATTTTCAGGCCCATGCGAATAATTTGCGGCAGGACGATATAGGCCGCGAGTGCATAAGTGAGGGCCAAGGCCAGCACGGTCGGCAGTCTGCGGTCAGTGACCCTGAAGACAAAAACGATCAGCCACACCGTGAGGATGCCCAGCCCCAGGACCAGTAAGCGGCGCAACAGGCGTTTCAGCATTCTCACGATCCGACCCCGTCCGGCGATTTTATCCGCAGGTCGCGAATTTAGCCGATTTCTGGCCCGGTACTAGAATGGTTCGATTGCACATGCTCTAATGCGCGTTACCTTACGATCAGTCGAAAATTACACCTGGGAGGACAACAATGCTTGGCTTCACTCATAGAATAAAGCTCGCCGCGGCTGCCTTGCTCGCCATGGCAACGCTTCTAGGGGCATCGACAGAGTCCCGCGCGCAAAGCGCCGGGTCGGTCCGGCTGCATATCGTGAAAGCCGGCTTTATCATCGGCGTCGGGGGTGGTAGCGGGGTCTTGTTCTTCCACGGTCACAGATATCCGTTGAGCATTGGCGGCATTGGCATCGGCTCGCTTGGAATAGCCGCGGTGGACCTGGTTGGAACCGCGAGAAATTTACGGACCCCCTCGGACATCGCCGGCACTTATGGCGCGGCAGGCGCTGGTGCCGCATTCGTCGTCGGCGCGCAGGCTGCAACGCTGCAGAACGAAAAGGGCGTCGTTCTTCAGGTGCACGGAGCACAAGTCGGCTTTCAAATTTCGATCGGTCTCTCCGGCATGACGATCGGTATGCGATAAGCGGTCTCTCTCGGCATCACCGAACTCAAGATGGAAATCGCCGATGCGGCGGTGACTGCCGCTGCATCGGCGAAGCCGTGCGTTTATTTGCCGGCAACTGCTGTGCGCTGCGATTTACGAACGCAGGCCCTAATCGAAATGTAGACCGCTTTTCTTCACCACAGGCTGCCAGCGCGTCGCCTCGCTTTGAATGAAAGCGGCGAATTGCGCGGGCGTGCTTGACGATGGATAAAGCCCGACGGGGTCGGCGCGGGCCTTGATCGCGGGATCGTTGAGGATTTTCGCGGTCTCGGCCTGCAATTTGTCGATGATCGGCGCCGGCGTGCCGTGCGGCGCGACGAGGCCGAGCCAGACTGCAAGGTCGCCAAGATGCAGGCCGGCTGCATCATCGAGCGTCGGCAGATCGGGCAGTGCCGGGAACGGCCTGCCGTCAAGCTTCGCCAGCGCGCGCAGATCGCCGGACTGGATCAGCGGCAGTTGCGCCGAGGGGCCGTCGAACACGAAATCGACGCTCTTGGTCAGGATACCGTGCGCCACTTCCGAGCTGCCGTTATAGGGTACCAGCAGGGTGTCGATGCCGGCTGCATCGTTGAACAGATAGCCTTGCAGTTTGGTGGTGATCGTGCCGGCGCCGTAATTGAGCTTGCCCGGCGCGGCCTTGGCCTTGGTGATCAGATCCTTCACCGATTTCATGTCGCTCTGCGCATTGACCACCAGAAGCCCGATGGTTTTTGCCACCAGTGAGATCGGCGCGAAATCGGCGATCGGATCGTAAGGCAGGCTTTTGTAGAGATACTGGTTCATCACCAGCGTCGAATCGATCGCCATCAACAGCGTGTAGCCGTCCGGTGTTGCCTTGGCCGCGGCCTCGGCGCCGATCACCGTGTTGGCGCCGGGCCGGTTCTCGACCACGACCGGCTGCTGGAAGTCGGTGCTCATCTTGTCGCCGACGAGTCGCGCCAGCACATCCGACGGCCCGCCCGCTGGGAACGGCACGATGATGTGGATGGCGCGATTGGGATAATTGTCTTGTGCCGCCGCGGGTACGACGCCCAGCGCCGACAACATGACGAAGGCGGCGAAACGAAACGAGTGCATGGTGTTCTCCTCGGCCAAACCATTCAGTCGAACTTGATATTCGCCTCTTTGAGCGCCTTCTCCCAGCGCGCCGCCTCTTTGCGGATGAAATCGGCAAATTCTTCCGGCGTATCGGTGACGGCAAAGTTGCCGGTCTGGTCGAATTTCGCCTTGACGTCCGGCTCCGCCAAAATGTGCACGATCTCGGCGTTGAGCTTGTCGACGATCGGCTTCGGCGTTGCCTTGGGCGCGACCATGCCGAGCCAGACCGATAGATCGTCGAAGTTTTGCAGGTCACCCGCCGCGGCGAGCGTCGGCAGGTCGGGGTAGGGCTCTTTGCGGCCGTCGAGCTTGGCGAGCGCGCGGGCCTTGCCACTCTCGATTATCGGACCGATCACGACGTTGCCGGCATAGATCATGTCGGCCGAGCCGGTGAGTAGGCCCTGCACCGTCTGCGCGGTGCCCTGGAACGGTACATAGACCACGTCAATGCCGGCGGCCTTGTTGAACAAGACGCCCATGAGCTGCGCGGTGATCGTGCCGGCGCCGAAATTGAGCTTGCCGGGCGCGGCCTTGGCGCGCGCGATCAGCTCTTTCACGGTCTTCGGCCCGCCGTCCGTTTGCACGGCGAGGAGCGACATCGATTTCACGGTCGTGGTGATCGGAGCGAAATCGTTGAGCGGATCGTAGGGCAGGTTTTTGTAGAGAAACTGGTTCATCACCAGTGTCGAATCGATTGCCATCATCAGCGTGTAGCCGTCGGGTGCGGCTTTGGCGACGAACTCGGCGCCGATGATGGTGTTGCCGCCGGGGCGATTGTCGACGACGACCGGCTGGCCCCATTCCTCGCTCATTTTCTGGCCGATGATGCGCGCGGCGATGTCGGCGGGACCGCCGGCGGGGAACGGGATGACGATATGAATCGGACGGCTTGGATACCTGTCCTGCGCACGCACCTGAGCCACGGCAAAGGCCGACAGCAGCGCCAATGCAACTGCGCCAAGGCGCATAAATCCTCCCGCGGCGTTTTCTCTAGCGGAGCCTAGCAGCACGCGCCGGTGCGGCCAACAATCGCCTGATGCTCCGTCACAAGATGACGACAGCCGGACGATGCGGCCGTACACTTGTCCCTCGCCTGTGGCGAAAATCGGAAGGGGGCCACATTGCCGTCAACACCGAAGGAGCTTGTCGAGCGTTTTTACGGGGAAGTCTGGAATCGCGCCGACGAACGTGTCGCCCGCGATATCCTCGATGCGGATTTCGTCTTCCGCGCCTCGCTCGGGCCGGAGTTGCGCGGGCCGGACGGCTTCATCGTCTATTTGCGGGCGGTGCGTGCGGCGATCGGCAACTTCACCTGCACCATCGAAGACCTGATCGCGACGGAGGACCGCGCCGCCGCCAAGATGTTGTTCCGCGGCACCCATCGGGCGAAATTCTTCGGCGTCGAAGCCACCGGCCGCGCCATCCAATGGAGCGGTGCCGCGTTCTTCACGGTACGCAACGGGCGCATTGCTGAACTTTGGGTGCTGGGCGACGTCGATCACGTCAAGCGCCAGGTGCTGCCGGGTCATCCGGCGCAAGCCTTTTCGGTATGACGCGCCGCGCTATACTGGCTGTTGACCGCTCAACCCAGGAGAGCAGCATGCCGGCGCGTATCGGACTGATTATTCCGGCTTCCAACCGCATGGTCGAGCAGGAGATGGTGCGGCACGTGCCGCCGGGCGTCATTGCGCATGTCATGCGGCTGCGCATGACCGGCGAGCATCGCGGTACAATCGACGCATTGTTGCCGCGCGTGGCGGAAGCCGCGTCGCATCTGCTCGATGCCCGCTGTGACGTCATTGCGTTTCATTGCACCGCGAATTCCACGTCCGAAGGCCTGGCCGGTGAAGCAAAGCTCTTGGCCGCGGTCCGCGACGCCGGTGCGGCGCATGCGACGACGACCGCGACCGCGGTGCGTCATGCCTTCGATACGCTCGGCGCCCGCCGCATCGTGCTGCTGACGCCCTACACGCAGCACACCACCGACGAGGAAGCGGGCTTTCTGCGCGAGGCCGGCTACGAGGTGCCGCTAGCGCGCGGCTTCGGCCTCAAGGGCAGCGACGAGTATTGTGCGACGCCCGCGCAGTTCTGGCGCGACCGCGCGATCGAGGCGGCGCGGCCCGAGGCGGATGCGTATTTCCTGAGTTGCGCCAATATTTCGGTGTTCCCGGTTATCGCCGAAATCGAGGCGACGCTCGGCCGTCCGGTGGTGACCAGCAACCAAGCCGTCATCTGGGACGCGCTCCGGCTCCTCGGCATCGGCGACCGGCGCAATTGTCCCGGCCGGCTGTTCGACAGCCTCGGCGCCGACAGCCCTGCGCACCGCGTGCATGCTTGAGTTCAAGGGCTAAGAAAATGTGAGAAGGCCATGACCCTTCAGCAGAATACCAACCGCATTCAGACCACCCATATCGGCAGCCTGCCGCGACCGCATGCGCTGCTCGACGTGATGAAGGCGAAATACGCCAGCCAGCCCTATAACCGCAAAACTTACGACGATCTGGTTGCCGAGGCGGTCAAGGAAGCCGTGCGCAAGCAAGCCGAATGCGGCATCGACATCGTCACCGACGGCGAGTTCTCGAAGCCCGGTTTCTTCACCTACATCCAGGAGCGGCTCGAGGGTTTCGAGCGGCGGCCGGACCAGAAGATGAAGCTGTTTCAGAAGGAAGTCGCAGCCTTTCCCGAATATTATGCGGATTACTTCAAGCAGGCGATGATGGGGGGCGCCATTGTCGGGCTGGCGCCCGTGGTGTGCGTTGGTCCCGTGAAATACCGCGGCGAACCGTTCGTCCAGGCCGACATCGCCAATGTGAAGAAGGCTGCTGCGGCGGCCGGCGTGCCCGATCACCACGTATTCCTGCCGGCGACGGCGGCGTCGGGCGTCGGCATCAACGAGTACTACAAGTCCAACGAGGACTATTTCCACGCGCTGGCCGGCGAGCTCAGCAAGGAATACCGCGCCATCGTCGATGCCGGCATCCTGGTGCAGATCGACGATCCGTTCCTGCCCGACATTTTCTTCGAGCCCGATCTCGACCGCGCGCAGATGAAACGCCGCGCCGAAATCTATGTTGAAGCGACAAACACCGCATTGAAGGGGATTCCGCCCGAGAAAGTGCGCTTCCACACCTGCTACGGCATCAATGAAGGCCCGCGGCTTTACGAAGCGTCGCTCTCCGACATCATCGAATACGTGCTCAAGATCAACGCCGGCTCGTACAGCTTCGAAGCCGCCAATCCGCGCCATGAGCACGAGTATCACCTGTTCGAGCGCGTCAAGATTCCCGAGGGCAAGGTCCTGGCGCCGGGCATGATCACGCACGCCAGCAATATCGTCGAGCATCCGGAGCTGATCGCCGAGCGGATCGTGCGCTTCGCCAAGCTGGTCGGGCGGGAGAACGTCATGGCCGCGGCGGATTGCGGGTTCTCCTCGCAGGCGCTGTATCGGACCGAGGTGCATCCCACCGTGGTCTGGGAAAAGTTCAAGGCGCTGCGCCAGGGCGCCGATCTTGCGACGAAGATGCTATGGCAGTGAATTGTCGTTGCGAGCGGAGCGAAGCAATCCAGCGCTCAATGCAAGCGGCCCCTGGATTGCTTTGTCGCTGTCGCTCCTCGCAATGACGAGATTGTGGATTCGTATGGCAAGGCTTGCTCCGCTGTTTTTTGCATTCCTCGTCACTTGCGCCGCGCCGGCGCGGGCCGACGATGTGGCGAGCTTCTATCGTGGCAAACAGATCCGTTTCATCGTCGGCTCGGCTGCGGGCGGCACCTACGACTTGCTCGCCCGCATCGTGGCGCTGCACATGCCGGCGCATATTCCGGGCAATCCTTCGATCATCGTGCAGAACCAGCCGACCGCGGGCGGCGTGGTGATGGCCAATCAGCTTTTCGCCCTCGGCCCGAAGGATGGCACGGTGATCGGCGTGCCGCTCAACAGCGCACCGGCAGCGCCGCTGTTGCAGCCCTCGGCCGCGCATTACAACTCGACCAAGCTGATCTGGCTCGGCAGCACCCACAGCGAGCCCTATGTGGCCTATGTCTGGCACACCGCGGCGGTGCAAAGCCTTGCCGATACTTTAACAAAACAGCTCATCGTCGGCTCGACTTCACCCGGCACCACCATGAACGACTTTCCGACGCTGACCAACGCCGTGCTCGGCACCAAATTCAAGATCGTGCCCGGCTACGCTTCGACGCCGCAGATGAACCAAGCGCTCGAGCGCGGCGAAACCGAGGGTGTCGCCGGCTTCGGCTGGTTCGCGCTCAACGCTCAGGTGCCGCAATGGATCACCGAGAAGAAGATCAAAATGATCGCGCAGTTCGGCTTCACGCGCAGCCGCATTCTGCCCGATGTGCCGCTGATGATCGATCTCGCCAAGACGCCGGCCGACCGCCAGGCGCTGGCATTGCTGTTCGGCCGCACCGAATACGGCCGGCCGTATTTCCTGCCGCCGGACGTGCCGGCCGACCGGGCCGAGGCGCTGCGGCGCGCCTTCGATGCGACCATGAAGGACGCGAGCTTCACCGCCGATGCCGCCAAAATCGGCTTCGAGGTCGATCCGCTCAGGGGCGAGCAGGTCCAGATGCTGGTTGCGGCACTCGCTAATACGCCGCCCGAAGTGGTGGCGCGGGTTCGCGCCGCGCTCAACGAGCCGTGATTTTTGCCGCATATTTTTTCTTCCCTCCCCCCTTGTGGGGGAGGGTAGGGTGGGGGGTAGAGAGGCAGTGCGCAGGCGTTGACGCAAGTCTATGACCTCGCGACCCCCACCCCTAACCCCTCCCCACAAGGGGGAGGGGAATCGATGAAGGGAGAGACCGTGCACGCTCCGCAAGTTTCCGCCCACGATGCGTCCCTAGCCGCGCGCCGGTCGATGTATTCGGGCAACAAATTGCAAATCGGCCTGTTCGGCCCGAACTGCTCGTCGGGCCGCGCGGTGACGCTGGTGCCCGAGCGCTGGTCCGGCAATTGGCCGGACAATAAGCGGCTCGCCGTCATGTCGGACGATGCGGGAATCGATTTCCTGTTGCCGATCGGCCGCTGGAAGGGCTACGGCGGCGACACCGACTATCAAGGCACCACGCTCGAGACCATCACCTGGGCAACCGGGCTTCTCGCCGCCACCAAGCGCATCACGGTGTTCGGCACCGTTCACGCGCCGATCTTCAATCCGGTGGTCGCAGCCAAGGAAATGGTCACCGCCGACCACATTTCGGAAGGGCGCTTCGGGCTGAACATCGTCGTCGGCTGGAATGAGGGCGAGTTCGACATGTTCGGCGTCGAGCAGCGCGAGCATGAGGACCGCTACGCCTACGCCCAGGAGTGGATCGACGTCATCAAGATGATCTGGTCTGACAAGGAGGATTTCGACTTCGACGGCCAGTACCTGCACATGAAGAAGATCCGCGGCAAGCCGAAGCCCTATGGCGGCACGCGGCCGGTGATCATGAACGCCGGCGCTTCGGGAACCGGCCAGGCCTTTGCGATCAGGAATTGCGACGCATTCTTCTTGCAGGCGTCGCGCACCTCGCTGGCGGAGACCCAGCAAAAAGTCCGCGCCGCGCAGGATGCCGCGCGCGCACAGGGCCGCGAGATCGGCTGCTACACGGTCGGCGTCGTCACCTGCCGTCCGACAAAAAAGGAAGCGGAAGAATATTTTCACCACTGCATCGTCGAACAGGCCGATTGGTCGGCGGTCGACCTCATCCTGGGGCTGAAGAACATCTCGCCGCAGACTGTGCCGATGCAGGAATTTCTGACCAAGCGCAGCCAGTACGCACAGGGCATGGGCGGCCTGCCGATCGTCGGCGATCCCGATTACGTCGCGGCGCAGCTTGCCGATCTGAGCAAAGCCGGGTTGACCGGCATCGGCATCTCGCTGGTGAATTATCTCAACGAGCTGCCGTATTTCTGCGACGAAGTGATCGGGCGCCTCGAGCGTATGGGCATCCGCGAAAAGCCGCGCGCCGTCGCCTAGCGGACAGCCGCCTGATTGGTTCGTTCACTCCGGCTTGATGTTGGCCGCCCGGATCACCTTGGCCCATTTCTCGGTTTCGCCGGCGATGAATTTTCCGAACGCTGCCGATGTCATCGACATCGGCAATACGCCCAGCGCGACCAGGCGTCCTTTGATGTCGGGAGAAGCGACCGCAATGTTGACCTCGGAGTTGATCTTCTCGATGATTTCGAGCGGCGTGTTTTTAGGCGCGCCGACACCGAACCAACCCAGTGCCTCATAACCCGGCACGGGTTCGCCAATCGCCGGGACGTCCGGCAGCGCCTCAAGCCGCTGTGCACTGGTCACCCCAAGCGCCCGCAGTTTGCCGGCACTGATGTATTCGACGATCTGCGTTGCCGTTGAAAATACGATCTGCACCTGGCCGCCAAGCAAATCGGGCATGTAATTGCCGCGGTAGGGCACATGAACAAAGTCGACGCCGGTCATCATCTTGAACAGTTCGCCGCACAGGTGCGGTGCCGTGCCGTTGCCGGGCGATGCCATGTTGATCTTGCCCGGACTAGCCTTGGCGTAGGCGATGAATTCGGGGATCGTTTTCGCCGGCACAGCCAGATTGCTCGCCATGACGAAAGGCGTGCTGACGACACTCGCAACCGGCGCAATATCCCGCGTGAAATCAAATGTGAGATTCGCATAGAGCGTCGCGTTGATGGCGTTGCTCGCGGCGGCGAAGAGCAGCGTATAGCCGTCCGCCGACGCTCGTACGACGGTCTCCGTTGCCATATTGCTGCCGGCGCCCGGGCGGTTTTCAATAACCAATTCCTGGCCGACGCGTTCCGATACCTTTTGCCCCAACAGGCGCGCGACGACGTCTGGCCCGCTCCTGGCCGGAAAGCCCACCACGAGACGCACTGGCCGGGTCGGATAATCGAGCGCCGATGCGCGGCGCGTTGCAAACGTGAATGCGGCGGCAGGTGCTGCCAGACGCAGGAATTGTCTACGCTGAATCCTCATCGCGATGCCCCACGATTTGAGCGCCCACCGGGAGGAAAGCGATGCCGAAGCCGAGAACTTAACCTGCGGTCCCCCCGATGTCGGCCAATTATACAGAACGTTTCCGCGAGTTATGCGTTATGCTGTGCTTCCTCAGGAGAAAACATATCATGGCCAAATCCCATCCGCCGGCGGCGGAAATCGAAATTACCCGCGATCGCCTCGCCGAATTGCTCAATGAAGACCTTTCTCGCGAATACCAGGCGATTATCGCCTATGTGGTCTATTCCCAGGTGCTCAAGGGCGCCGAGTACATGGATATCGCCGATCAGCTCGAAATCCACGCCAAGCAGGAGCTGGATCATGCTTTGATGATCTCGCGGCAGATCGACTATCTCGGCAAAATGCCGACGGTGACGCCGAAGCCGGTCCGCACCTCGAAAAATGCCAAAGACATGCTGCGGTTCGATCTCGAGAATGAAAATGAAACCATTCGTAATTATCGCGACCGCATCCGGCAGTGCGAATCGTTGGGCGAATTCGCGCTGGCCGAGCAAATTCGCAAAATTCTGATGCAGGAGCAGGATCATCAGATCGATCTGGCGACCGCGCTCGGCATCGAAGTGCCGGATGTGAGCAAAAGGGCTCGCTAACGTGGGGCTTTGATCACTGCTTGCTCGGAAGCAACTAACTTCTGTCATCCTAAAGGCTCGGCGCGTAGCGCCGAGCGCCCGAAGGTGACGGTGGTCTTTTGCTGCACGGATGCGCCAAATTGTCGAAAGCACCGGCCGAATGTGGGTTCACTGGAAAATCGCCGCGGCCGACAAGAAAAGAACCGCGCGGCGCAAGGCCGACAACCTTCATTCGGTCCCCTTCGGCAGCGCCCGCTCTGGTATAGCAAGCAAAAATCCTGTCCGTAGAACCCTGAGTTGGGGTCGTGTCAAACAGGCCGGTCGGTCACGCCGATCAAGCCGCCAGCGCGGCGGCGACGCCCGCCACCGTGAACGCCGACAGCACTGTGAACGCAGTCACGTTGGCATCCCATCGCCATGCTGACGATCCGATCGGCGGTTTGAATGGCAGGTAGCCATTGTCGTCGTAGAGAGCGCCGCCGAATATCGAGCGCGAAAACACCGTGACAAAGAACCCACCGTAGATGGCGGCGCTCAGTGCCGCCGCGAGGTAAAGTCGTTCCAGCGGGTTTGGCCCGTCTGTCCAGAGCAGATAAAGCGCGATCAGTCCGACGCCGGCGTAGGACAGGATTTGCCACACCACATGGAAGCGCGCATGCGGCGTCCACCTCGGATTGGTGGCGTGGGTGGCGTTGAAGTCGGCTTTGACGGTGACCAACGCATAGCCGACGACAGTAAGCGTCAGCAGTATCCTGGCTGTGATTATCATCATGTCGTCCCCCTGAATTGCAGCACGAATGCGTATATCGAGACCAAGACGCCTTACCGCTTGCTCGGCAGGGGCGTGCCACGCTTCTTGTTGTAGCCGTGGATTTCCACGCGCTCCCAGACGCCGTTAAGGTGATACGGGTCGCTGCGGGTGAACGCATCGACCCCGGCGCGATCCGCCGCATCGATGACGAAAATGCTGCCGACCGGTGTCTCGCCGTCGTCGGCAACCAGCGTACCCGCGGTCACCACGTCGACGCCGTGCCTCTCGGCATGGTCGAGGTGGATGCGATGATCGCGATAATGCTTTGCCCGCGTCGGCAGAATGCCTTTCTTGTCGATCGCGTGAACGACGAAATGCATATCCGGCTCCCAAGAGCCCGCTCCCTCCCCCTTGCGGGGGAGGGTGGGGAGGGGGGTCGAGAGGCGAGTCTCAGAGAAGACGTTTGGCGGAGAACTCGTCTGCGTAAGCGCGCCGCCTCTCGACCCCCACCCCTAACCCCTCCCCACAAGGGGGAGGGGAATACATTAGCTCTCTCGCGGCACTGGTGCGACCTTAATTCGCCACTCAGTTGCTAGGTCAGTTCGCTGCCTTGCTGGCAAGCTCCGCACCCTGCACCAACGCCCGCAACTTCGCCCAGGCGATCTGGGGATGGGTGCGGCCGCCAAAGCCGCAATCGGCGCCGGCCATCACATTCTCCGGCCCGAGCAGCCGGACAAAACGGCGAATGCGCTGGGCCACCAGTTCGGGATGCTCGATGCCGTCGGTGGCGTGCGAGACCATGCCGGGAATGAGAATCTTGCCTTGCGGCAATTTCACATGTTCCCAGACGACGTATTCGTGCTCGTGCCGCGCGTTCGCGGCCTCGATCAGATAGGCCTGCGCGCGCACCCGCAGCATCAGATCGACGAGCTTGTCGAGCTCGATATCGAAGGCGTGCGGGCCATGCCAACTGCCCCAGCAGAGGTGATATCGAATCCGGTCTTCCGGCAGGCCGCGCAGCGCGTGATTGAGCGCGTCGATGCGCACGGCGCAATATTTGCGGAATGCCTCGAGCCCCATCGTGATGCCGATGCGGTCCCACAGCGCCGGCAGCCAGGCATCGTCGACTTGCAGGATGAAGCCCGCCGCGACGATCGCCTGATATTCGGTCCGCATCGCTTCGGCGATGGCGAAAACGAACTCCTCCTGGGTTTTGTAGAATTCGTTGCGCCGGTAGGGCTCGAGACTAGCCGGCGCGGTGGTGGTGATGAAGGCCTCGGTTTGCGGCCCCACCACGTCGCGGAATATCTCGATCTCGCGCGCGAGGTCGGCCTCGCCGCGGTAGGCGACCGGCGACGTTGCGACCCAATGCGGACGGGACTGTTTGATTTGCCCGGCGGGCTCGTAGAACAGCGTGCCGCGCAGCGACGCGTAGTGATAGAAGTCGGCGAATTCCTCGCGGTCCTTGCCCTGGAGGATCACCGGGACGCCGCCGGTGGGCAGCCGCGCCTCGAAGCCGGCGAAGCGATTGTCGACATAAGACAGCCAGTCGCCGCCTTTGGTGTATTCGCCCTCGTTGATGACATCGATGCCGACGTCACGCTGGAGCGCGACCACGTCGGAAACCGACTGGCGCAGCGTTGCGTCGTCGTCGGCGCCGGGACGGTCAGTGCCGTCGGCGCGCGGCAGTGAGCCGACATGGGTGGTGAGGATTTTACCGCTGCTGCTGCGCTTCATGGGATCCATCTTTTCCCTCCCCCGCTTGTGGGGGAGAGCAGGGAGGGGGCCGGCGGCCGTGAGGCTCGCGCAAGCATCAAATACCTAGCCCCTCTGCCGTCGCTTCGCATAGCCGATGCTTGGCATCGGCGTCCTTTTAGCAATAACGGTGTCCTCCCCCGCAAGCGGGGGAGAGAAAGTTCAGGCGCGGCGGCGCGAGATGACGTAGGACTCGTCGTAGAACCATAGGCCGCCGCGCTCGCGCAGCACCGCGCCGGTGGCGTCAAGATAGCGGCCGTCGGCGACGACACTGCCGAGCCGGTCGTCCTCGACCTGCGCCACGTAGATCGCCGCATTCCATGCTGCGAAGAGAGTGGAGGTGCCGATCGACGATTCCGAGATTTCCGACGGTAGGGTGTGCATGACGTATTTGAACAGCGAGCGGTTGTCGGCATAGGCGTTGAAATTGAGTTCACGCCCCGCGGCGCCGAGATCGTGCTTCACCGCTTTAAGGATCTGGTGGCGGTCGTGGATGAACGGATGGTCGTCCGGCCATACCCGCTGGATGATTTCCATGCCCGGATCGTGGCCGTGCGAATGGATGGCGATCAGCCGGCCGCCCGGGCCGAGCGCGCGGGCGAGCGGTCCGATCACGCGCTTGGCCTTGAAGTCGAGCGAGGCGCGGGCGCGATAGGGCTGCGAGGCGATGACGAGATCGTAATTGGCGAGCGTGCCGCCGGGTTTCGGAATGATCGGATCGAGCAGGAAGCGGTGATCGTCGCGATAGATGACGAGCACCACAGGCCGCTCATAAACCGGATTGCCGGTGCGGGCGCTCACCCCCGCCTTCCAGTTCTGGCCGAGGAAATCTTCCAGTCCGATGATCTGTTCCTCGAAGGCGTGCGCCGAATTGCCGATCAGCGGCAGTTCGTGCCAGACCATGCTCGACGCGGCGTTGAGCGATTTGACCTGCAGCCACGGCGCGTCGGCATAGGCGAGATTGGTCAGCACCAGCACCGACGCCGGATGCTCGAAGAAGCGGTCCGACATTTTCTGCAATGTCAGCCGCACATCTTCGAGGCTGATTTCCTTGCCGACGGTATAGAACGGCATGTTTGGGTAGCGGGCGTGCATGGCGCGCATCACCCGCACCAGCACCGAGCCGTCGCCGACACCGGCGTCAAAGGTGCGGATCGCCGGCGGACGCGGATGCAGGTGCGCGAGCTCTTCGGAAACGCGGTGCGCGACTTCCCATTTCTCGCTGCATGTATTGACGAACAGCAGGTATTTTTGCCGGTTGTCGAAGAAGCGAAAATTGCGCTGCGGGTCGCCCGGCTTTGCCGGCGTGGATGGCATGGTGAGCGGCGGCACTGGCACTGGCGACCTCGGTTCTCGTGCGCGTTCGATGATGGTGGGACGTGGCTCCAGAGCGGGATTTGCCGCCATGAAGCCGTGGATGCGGTCGAGCGTATCAGTGGTGATGCGGCCGCCGTTGCGCAATCGCGCGGCGAGCTTGCCGTCATTGACGGCGCGGCGGCCGAACGTCGACTCCGCAAGCCCGGTCTGCCGGCAATAGTCGGAGATTTCCTGGAGGAGTTGCTGGGCGTTCATGGCACGCCGCTCCCTGTGTTTCCTCGGATCGGGGGCTTTTCTCGCGCCCTTCTTGACGCCAGCGAACCAAGCCCACTGGGGCCGGTCAACCACAAATTGGCCCACTACACATGTGGGCAATATAGTGGGCAATATCGAAGTTTCCATATCTGAAGCAGTATTCCGAGTGTTATGACTGCTGCTTAGTGCCGACCGGTGCGAATTGACGGATGCATCCCACTTACGGTGAGCAGATCGTCAAAAGGCCAGAAGTTATTTCAGTAATTGTTGAAATATATCTTGACGCTCGGCCGATAATTCCATATTCGTTGAAATATGGAAAAGACCGACGCCGTCGCGGCTCTGGCCGCGCTCGCTCAAGACAATCGTCTCGACGTGTTTCGCCTGCTGGTGCAGGCCGGGCCGGAGGGGATGCCCGCAGGCGAAATCGCCACCGCGCTCAAGCTCGCGCCCAACACTCTGACATTTCACTTTGACCGTCTGCGCGGCGCGGGATTAGTCACCGTCCGCCGTGACGGCCGCTCGATGATTTATGCGGCGCGCTTCGAATCCATGAACGCGTTGCTCGCCTACCTCACTGAAAACTGCTGCCAGGGCGCACCGGAAGCTTGCGCGCCTGCGGCCTGCAAGCCCGCGCGCTCAAAGCGCGCAAAGATTCCCGCGTCCTGAGAGGAGTTCGATCATGAAACGTATGCATGTGCACGTCGCCGTCGAGGACATTCCCAGTGCAATCGGATTTTACTCGGCCTTGTTCGCCGCCACGCCCGCCGTGGTGAAGCCTGATTACGCCAAATGGATGCTCGACGATCCGCGCGTCAATTTCGCGATCTCCACGCGCGGCCGTCAGCCGGGGCTCGATCACCTCGGCATCCAGGTCGAGAATCAGGATGAATTGCATGACGTCTATGCGCGCCTGCGCAAGGCCGGAGGCAATGTCATCGATCAAGGACACACCGCGTGCTGCTACGCGAAATCGGAAAAGTCGTGGATCGACGATCCGGCTGGCATCGCTTGGGAAACGTTTCTCACATCGGGAGAGAACACCAACTATGGCGACGGCACGGGCGAGAACGTTGCCCGAGTCGCGCATGAGAAGTCGTGTTGCGCGCCAGAGGTAGCGCCAGCCGCCGCGTGCGGTTGCCCGGCCGCGTGAGGGGCGTGTCGTGCTCGATCAGTGTTGCGGTGGCGATCTGGGCTATCTGCTCTTGCAGATTAACGTCATCTGCTTGTTGCTGGCCTTGATCGGCTCGGCAGCCATCGTGAAGCATCCTGATTGGTTCGGTGGTAGGTCATCGACCGTCACGCAAAGCGTCGCTGAGCGATAAGGCATGGCCGATCAACCATTCAACGTGCTCTTTCTCTGCACCGGCAATTCGGCCCGCTCGATCATGGCGGAAGCCATCTTGAACAAGCTAGGCGCGAGCAAATTCCACGCCTACAGCGCAGGCAGTCAGCCCAAAGGACAAGTGCATCCCGAAACGCTGCGGCTTCTACAAAGCCTTGGCTATGACACGTCCGGCTTTCGTTCAAAGTCGTGGCATGAATACGCCAAGCCCGGTGCGCCATCGCTCGATTTTTCTTTTACTGTTTGCGACAACGCCGCTGGCGAAACCTGCCCGGTCTGGCCGGGTCAACCGATGACGGCGCATTGGGGTGTTCCCGATCCGGCGGAGGCCAAGGGAACGGAAGCCGAAGTCGCGCTCGTGTTCAAAGATGCCTATCGGATGTTGTTTCAACGCATCGGCATATTCACGGCGTTGCCGATCCGCTCGCTCGATCAACTGACGCTGCGAAACAAACTCAAAGAAATCGGCCGCGCGTAATGTCATCGCTGGCGCAACGGGGCGTTGCGGAGTGCCTGGGGACAGCCTTTCTATTGGCGGGTGTCGTAGGCTCCGGCATCATGGCCGCGAAGCTATCGGACGGTAACGGCGCCCTCGCGCTTCTCTGCAATACACTTCCGACCGGCGCTATTCTCGCGGTACTGATCCTCACCTTCGCGCCGATTTCCGGCGCGCACTTTAACCCAGCAGTGTCGATCGCCTTCGCTTTGCGCGGCGATCTGCCGAAATTCGCGCTGGTCGTTTATATCGCTGCGCAAGTAGCCGGCGCGATCGTCGGCGTGTGGACCGCGCATCTCATGTTTGAGCTGCCGCTCTGGCAGTTCTCGATGACGGTGCGAACGGGGCCGGGGCAGTGGCTTGCGGAAAGTGTCGCGACATTCGGCTTGCTGCTGACGATCTTCGGTTGCGTCGCGCGGACGCCAGCGGCGGTGCCCTATGCGGTCGGCCTCTACATTACCTCGGCGTACTGGTTCACGGCCTCTACCTCGTTCGCAAATCCGGCCGTGACAATCGCGCGTTCGCTGTCCGACACCTACGCCGGCATCGCGCCTGCGGGGGTCGTCGCATTTGTCGTGGCTCAACTCTCCGGCATGCTGGCAGCCGTCATGCTCAGCCGTTGGCTCTGGCGGGCGTGAAGGCACGAAGGGACCTCGTTGCGAGCGTCCCAATGACTGCGATGGGAGATGACGCAGTGTTCGAGAGGGCATTACTGATCCGCTTGCAGGATATCTTTGAAAGGGCTATGTCCTCAACTGTGATCAATCGGGCTTACACGCAGCCGCCCGGTCCCTAAGGACACCCGTCTCAAGTGCTGCTCTAACCCGCAAGGGGAGGAGCGCCTATGAGCGGTCAAAAGCTCACATTCAAAACTACATGTCCGTATCGCGTGGCAGCATCCACAATCGCTGCCTTGGCGTTTGTCTGCGCCGCACCAGCCATGGGCCAAGACAAGAGCGGCGATACGTGCAGGCCAACGCTTGCCATTAGCGACGTTCATTTTACCGAGATGCAGCCGCCGACGCTGTCCCGGACATGGAGTGCCGTTGTGTCGGTCGATGCAGCGCATTGTGCGGCAAAAGCGACAGGTACATTCGAGATTGTGTTCGTGCGGGAAAAGGAAACCGCGCCCGATCTTGCATTCCGCGAACGGTTCGTGTGGAGCGCGCCTTCAGTGAAAGTGCAAGTCGATTTTGCCGCTGACGAGGCGGTCCAAAGCTACAGGATCGACAATGTAACGGCATGCGACTACGGCGGTTGACATGACTTGGCCGCCTTGCGCGGACAAACGCGGCTCCATATAGTTCGCGTCGGGGATACGCAGGCTCCCCTTTAGACGGTTCCCGTCCAAGCTCTGCGCAACACTCGCTTTGCGAGGGGTTTGCGCATGGACGGAACACAAAGCTCCATCACTTCTTCCGAACTCTATGCCAAGCTCGGCGCGGCAACAGCACCGCTCGTCATAGACGCGCGCCCTGACGCGGTTTTCGCCGATGCCGACAGGTTGATCGCATCGGCCTTCCGCCAATCGCCCGACCGTGTGGAGTCATGGGCCCGTGACTTGGTGGCTGACCGGTCTGTCACGGTTTATTGCGTGCATGGCCACGAGGTGAGCCAGTCTGTTTCGACCGTGCTTCGCGCGCTTGGCTTTAATGCGACCTATCTCGAAGGCGGAATTGAAGGCTGGTTCGAGCTGGGTCTTCCGACCCGGCGTAATCTGGGATCACAACCGGGCAAATGGATCACGCGTGAGCGGCCAAAGATCGATCGCATCGCCTGCCCGTGGCTGATCCGGCGGTTTATCGACCCGCGCTCTCAATTTCTGTATGTGCCGACGGCGAAGATTCTTGCTGCTGCGGCGGCCTTGAATGCGACGCCTTATGACGTCGATGGGGTCGAGTTCACGCACGAAGGCGACAGGTGTTCTTTCGACACCATCATTCGCGTCTACGATATCCGCGATGCCGCCCTTGACCGTTTGGCGACCATTGTTCGCGGCGCCGATACATCTCGTCACGATCTCGCGCCGCAGTGCGGTGGCCTGTTTGCGATCTCGCTCGGCCTCTCTGCCAATTTTCCCAACGACCACGAAATGCTTGCGCACGGCATGGTGATCTATGACGCCCTGTTTGCGTGGTGCCGTTCACAGCAAGCCGAAACGCACAACTGACCGGCGACAGCGGCGACCGCCGCCTGAATGCAGGAATGGGTGTGAGGGCATAACAGAACGGAGAAAGTAATGCGTCTTTTGGTTGCGCTGCTGATTTGCGGGCTTGCGGCCCCGGTTACCCGCGCGTACGCCGCGGATGCCGATTGGCAATCGGTTGACCAGATCTTTAGCCGAAAGCCGGCTGTCGTTTCCGACGATGTTCGCCGTTATGGCTTTCCGCGAACTGACCTCAACGTAACGCTCGACGGCGTGACTATAAAGCCTGCTTTGGCGCTCGGCGGTTGGGTCGCTTTCAAGCCGATGGGACAGGATGCCATGGTGATGGGCGATCTTGTATTGCTCGAAACTGAAATCAATCCGGTCATGGCCAAGATGATCGCAAGCGGGATCGAAATCACCGCCGTTCATAACCACTTGCTGCGCGCCAATCCTGCGACTTTTTACATGCATGTCGGCGGGCATGGGGACGCCATCAACTTGGCTACGGCAATCCGCAATGCCCTGGCTGTGAGCAAGACGCCGCTCGATGCGCCCACGGCGGCCGCGAGTCCGCCGCCCGCGATCGACCTGGATACGGCGCAACTCGATCAGACTATCGGCGTCAAAGGCCAAGCCAACGGCGGCGTTTATCAGTTCGGCGTTCCGCGCCGCGATCCGGTGACCATGGATGGCATGTCGGTTGCGCCCGTCGGCCCGCTCGGCGTTGCGACCGGCATAGGCTTTCAGTCAACCGGGAACGGCAAGGCCGCAATCACCGGCGACTTTGTGATGGCGTCGAGCGAGGTCAATCCTGTCATCAAAGCGCTTCGCGACGGCGGGATCGAGGTCACGGCGCTGCACAGCCACATGCTCGATGAACAGCCGCGCCTTTTCTTCATGCACTTCTGGGCCAACGACGACGCCATCAAACTGGCGAAGACGCTGCGGACGGCTTTGGACCAAATGGCCAACGTCAAAAGCTCGAACTGAAAGCCATGATCAGTTGGCCCGCTTTCAGGCGGCTCAACATTCAATGCGGGGAGTACCGTGACGGACGGCGCGACGAAGATACCAAATGGGCGGTTGACTGAGCTGGCGCTCTATTTCCTGCGTCTGGGATCAATCGGCTTTGGCGGTCCGGTCGCTCTTGTCGGGCAGATGGAACGCGAGCTGGTCAGCGAACGTGGCTGGCTTACGAAAGAACAGATGCGCGAAGCCATCGCGATCTGCCAATCGCTGCCAGGACCGCTTGCGATTCAAGTCGGCATATACGTCGCCTATTTGCGCGGCGGTTTCTGGGGCGCCTGGATTGGCGGCTGGGCTTTCATCTTTCCGAATTTCGTAATGGTTGCCGCGTGCGGGGCACTCTACGTCTATCTCGGCGATCTCAAACCCGTCACCGCAATCTTCTACGGGGTGAGCCCGGCCGTGATCGCGCTGATCCTTCACTCCTGTTACCGCCTTGCGAAGCTCGGCATGGAGGACTGGCTGCAATGGGCCATCGCGCTGGTCAGCCTCGCGGTAACGGTCATCCTCCAGGCCGAAGTGGCGTTTCTGTTTATCGGCGCGGGAATCATCGGCATCCTCTATTACGGCAACCTCTTTCGCAAAGCGCCGGACGTTAAACTGCAGATCGCGGCGTTGCCGTTGGTCGTTGCACCCGCCGTAGCGACAAGCACGACACTGACTAAGTTGGCGCTGTTCTTTCTTAAGGCCGGGTCGCTTACGTTCGGCAGCGGCCTCGTGATTGTACCGTTTCTCCAGCAGGGGCTCGTCGAGCAATACGGATGGCTCGACGAACGGCAGTTTCTGATCGCGGTGGCAGTCGGGATGATGAGTCCCGGTCCGGTCGTCATCACCGCGACCTTCGTCGGCTATCTCGTCGCCGGATTCTGGGGCTCGGTGGTCTCGACCGTCAGCATCTTCTTCCCTTCGTTCATTTTTATTCTGGTCGCGGCGCCTTTGCTGGCGCGCCACGGTAAAAATCCCAACGTGCAAGGCTTTGTGCGCGGCGCCTATGGCGCGGCCATCGGCACGATCCTTGGCGCTTGCATCCTGCTTGGCCGGATTGCGATCGGCGATTGGCTCACAGCGTTGATTGGTGCTGGCTCGCTCGCGATTCTTTTTCGCTGGAAGGTCAGTAATCCCTTGTTGATCGCGGCAACGGCGGTCGTGGGACTGATTGCATATCCGATTCTGCAACCGGCATGGGTGATGATCAAATAACCGTCCGACCTCAGATCACGGGGCTTTCGCGGTCGCCCCACCCGTAGGCCACTTCGGCCCAAGCACCGTCTTCTTCGTCATGGAGGAGCTCGATGTTTGCTAAATGCGTAACTGAACTCTGAAAATCGCAAATACGGGGGATATCGCGGACTCCCTTCAAGATGGAATTTCCATCCAAGCGCCGTTCACTTCCTGCGGGGAGAGAGAAGCCATGGATGGCATCGTTCTTGTACTTTTTCTGACTGCCGCCTTCGTCGGCGGATTCGCATCCGGCCTTGCCGGTTTCGCTATGGGCTTCGTGGTCTCGGGTGTGTGGCTTCACATTCTTACGCCCGTGCAGACGACCACGCTGATCGCCGGGTATGGCCTGCTGACCCAAGGCTATGGGGTCTGGAAGCTTCGGCATTCGCTGACGTGGAAGAGTATCGCGCCTTTCGTGATCGGAGGCTTCGTCGGTGTTCCGCTCGGAACAATGCTGCTCACTTACGTCAATCCAGTTTATCTGCGTAGCGGTGGCGGCGTGCTGCTGATCGTTTACGGCATCTACGGTTTGGCACAGCCGAAGCTCAAGCCAGTGCCGAGCAACATGCCAACGGACACTGGCATCGGGTTCGTCAACGGAATTGTCGCCGGCCTGACCGGACTGCCAGGCTTTATCATTCTCATCTGGTGTCAAATGCGCGGCTGGCCGAAGGACGTCCAGCGTGGTGTCTTCCAGCCTGTCTTACTCGCCGCCATCATCGCCAACGTCATATCGCTAGGTGTCGCAGGCGTCATAACGGCCGACGTGCTGCGCCTCTATGCGATCGGTCTTCCAGCAATGCTCGCGGGCTTGTGGTCGGGTTTCAAGCTCTACGGAAAGCTCGATGACGCTGCGTTCCGCAAGCTCATCTTAGTGCTGTTGGTTTTGGCCGGGTTGGGTCTAATCATTCCGTCGGGAGTTTGAACATGTCGAACGTGCAACATGGCCGGGTAGCAATCGTCTGGCGTGGTGACCGCGCCACGCGCGCGGCGGCAGCGCCGCAGAACAACCGCTACCGCCGCATCTTTGAGGAACTCGAAGCGCGTGGCATTCATGCCGAGCCTGCCGTCTATGCCGACGACACGCTCGACGAAGTCCAACAGCAGCTCCTGGCGGTCGACGGCGTACTCGTTTGGGTGAATCCGCTCGATGACGGCCTGACCCGCACCAAACTCGATCCGATGCTACGCGAGGTCGCATCAAAAGGGCCTTGGGTCAGCGCTCATCCCGACGTGATCCTCAAGATGGGTGTCAAGGAAGTCCTGCATCGCACCAAACATCTCGGCTGGGGTACCGATACTCGTCTTTACCGCACGCCAGCCGAGTTTCGCTCTCACTTTCCGGCCACGCTCGCCTCAGGCGGTCCGCGCGTGCTGAAACAAAATCGCGGCAACGCCGGTCAAGGCGTCTGGAAAGTGAAGCAGACAGCTTCAGCGTCCGTCATTGTCCTGGAAGCACAACGGGGCAGCGTGCCGGAAGAGTTGACGCTCGAAAACTTCATGACGCGTTGCGAAGCCTACTTCACCGAAAACGGGTGCATTGTGGATCAGCCGTTTCAGCCGCGCCTGCCTGACGGAATGATCCGTTGTTACATGGGGGGCGATAAGGTCGTGGGCTTCGGCCACCAGCTCATCAGGGCATTGATCCCGCCGCCGCCCGAAGGACCAAATTCGCCAGCCGCTCAATCTGGCCCACGCATCATGCATGGGCCCGACGCACCAGCGTTTCAGGCGCTGCGTTCGAAAATGGAAACCGAGTGGACGCCACAGATGATGCAGGCGCTGGGAATAGACGCCGCCTCGCTACCGATCATTTGGGACGCCGACTTTCTGTACGGACCGCGCAGGGCTGCGGGGGAGGACACTTACGTTTTGTGCGAAATCAATGTGAGTTGCGTGTTCGCCATCCCCGAGGAGGCTCCCGCAGCGATCGCTCGTCTTGTACTGGCGCGGATTCAGGGGAAACGTCGTCGCAAATGAAGTAACGACACTTTCCAGTTCTCGCCCCTTCGGGCCAAGGGGCAATCGGGATGACCGGGCAGTGCTAATCTGCGGATCATTGTCACTTTTCTATTGACACTCGTCACCGTCTTGATAGTAGGCGAAATACTCGCTCAGTGAAGGGCGCTTTCTAGATGCGATCCTGAGAGTGGAGCGAGTGCGGTGCCCGCGCGCGGTTTCGCAAACCGTTCCCGGGCGGCTCTGGGTCCCCGACCGACCGGCACTACGACCGGTCTCCGAGGTGCTCGGTAGACTCGAGACTGGCGACAACGGGTAACACCCGAAGGAGCCTGGTCTCAGGAAGCGCGGGTCTGGAGCTGAGCCAATGCTGGTTGCGACCGGCCTGGCGAGTGCCGCGGTGGAGCGCCGAAAGGCGGGCGCGCGCCCTCCCAACCTCCCCCGCAAGCGGGGGAGGAGAAAGAGATAAGGGCACGCCGCCGCACCCGATGGTGCGGAGCTTGGTTGGATGGCGCCTATCGGCGCTCCGCCTCCCTTCTTGTTCGGAGGCAAAGATTTGTGGGCATGAACAACAACTCGGGCGCAAAGCGCGTCGCGAGAACGAGATCGCTCGTTGTCATTGCGAGAAGCTCTTGCGACGAAGCGATCTAGGGGCGGCTTGCATTGAGCGCTGGATTGCTTCGCTGTCACTCGCAATGACGAAGCGCGTCGTCGCCGGGCTTGGATCTCGCTTAGGCGGGCGCTGAACCAAATGATCGGGATGGCCGGGACAAGCCCGGCAATGACGCGCTACGCTTGGATCAATAACCAGGAGACGCGATGCCCCGTTTTGCCGCCAATCTCGGCCATCTTTTCACCGAGCGTCCGCTGATCGAACGATTCGGCGCCGCCGCGGCGTGCGGCTTTCGCGCGGTTGAGCTGCAATTTCCCTATGACATCGCGCCGTCGGCGGTGAAGGCGGAGCTCGTCAAACACGGGCTGACGCAGCTTGGCATTAACACCCCGCAGACCCCCGAATTCGGCCTTGCCGCGGTGCCCGGCCGCGAACGCGATTGGGAGGCCGCCTTCAGGCGCGCGCTCGATTATGTCGTGGCGGTTGGCGGCACCGCGATCCACTGCATGACCGGCGCGGTGCCGCCGGAGCAGCGGCCGGCGGCGGAGATGGTGTTCATCAAAAATATCTCGCGCGCCGCCGAGGAGGCTGCGAAGGCGAACATCACGCTCCTGATCGAGCCGATCAATCCGCGCGACCGGCCGGATTATTTCTTGCACCGGGTCGAGCACGCCGCCAATGTCATCGCCAATATCGGTGCGCCGAACGTGCGTATCCAGTTCGACTTCTATCATGTGCAGATCATCTGCGGCGATCTGATCAAACGCTTCGAAAAATATCTGCCGGTGATCGGCCACTTGCAGATCGCGGCGGTGCCGACCCGCGGCGAGCCCGATGAGGGCGAGGTCAATTATCGCGCCGTGTTCGAGGCGATCGACCGCGCCGGTTACAAAGGCTGGGTCGGCTGCGAATACAAACCGCGCACCCGCACCGAGGATGGCCTTGGCTGGGCCAGGCGTTACGGCGTCGTACCAAAAGGGAATTGAATCATGCGTCTTGAAGGAAAAACGGCGTTGGTCACCGGCGCCGGTTCCGGCATTGGCAAATGCATCGCCGAAACCTATGCGCGCGAAGGCGCCTGGGTCGCGCTGGTCGATATCAATGTCGATGCGGCGAAATCGGCCGCGCGCGCCATCGGCAACAATGCCATCGCCATGCGGTGCGACGTCACAAGTAAAGCCGATCTCGCCGCCGCGGTCGCCGAGACGATCTCGGCATTCGGCGGCCTCGATATCCTGGTCAACAATGCCGGCACGACCCACATCAACAAGCCGATGATGGAAATCGGCGAAGAAGAGTTCGACAAGACCTTCGCGGTCAACGTGAAGGGCGTGTTCCTCGGCTGTCAGGCGGTGGTGCCGCAATTCCGCAAGCAGGGCGGCGGCGTCATCATCAATATCGGCTCGACGGCGGCGATCCGGCCGCGGCCCGGCACATCGGCCTATGCCGGCACCAAGGGCGCGGTGCACACCATCACGAAGGGTCTCGCGGGCGAGCTTGCGCCCGATCGCATCCGCGTCTGCGCCATCGCGCCGGTTGCGACCGAAACGCCGCTATTACCGAGCTTTCTCGGTCCGCTGCCGGGTCAGCGCGAGAAATTCGTCGCCAGCGTCCCGCTCGGCCGCCTGGCGCTGGTCGAGGACATCGCCAACGCGGCGCTGTTCTTAGCGTCCAAGGACGCGGAGTTTCTCACCGGCAATATCGTGGAGGTCGATGGGGGGCGGTGCGTGTAAATTTTTGTCCTCACCCTGAGGTGCTCGGCGCACAGCGCCGAGCCTCGAAGGGCGAGGCCCGAACGCTTCGGCCTGCATCCTTCGAGGCTCGCTGCGCTCGCACCTCAGGATGAGGACTACAGGTCAGCTCTGCATGCCCCAGCGGCGCACGGTGGCGTTTTCGATGGCGCGAAAGATCACGCTTTCAACGAACAGGCCGATGAGGATGACGGTGAGGAGACCTGCGAACACTGAGGCGGTTTCGAGCTGATTGCGGTTCTCGAAGATGAACCAGCCGAGACCGCCGGAGCGTGAGCTGGCGCCGAACACGAGTTCGGCGGCGATCAATGTGCGCCACGCGAACGCCCAGCCGATTTTCAGGCCGGTTAGGATCGAGGGAAACGCGGCAGGGACAAGGAGCCGCATGACATAGGACAAGCCGGTGAGGCCGCAGTTTTGTCCGGCCATGCGCAAGGTCGGGCTGACCGAGAGAAATCCCGAATGGGTGTTCAGCGCGACCGCCCACAGGACCGAATGGACGATGACGAAGACGATGCTGAAAGCGCCGAGGCCGAACCACAGCAGTGCGAGTGGCAACAGCGCGATCGCAGGCAGGGGATTGAACATGGCGGTCAGTGTCGAGAGGAAGTCGGTGCCGACGCGCGTCGAGACCGCAAGCGTGGTGAGGAGCCCCGCCGCCGCGAGCCCGATCGCGTAGCCCATGCCGAGGACGCGAAGCGACGTCAGCGTGCGGTCGATGAGCACGCCGTGCGCGGCGGAATCCCAGAACGCTGCGAGCGTGTCGCTGAGCGAGGGAAACAGCAGCGGATTGTCGAGAATGCGCGCATATATTTCCCACGCGGCGGCGAGCACGACGATCACCGCGAGGCGGCGAACCAGCACCATATTGGTAACGCGCTCGAACACCGTCAGCGGGCGGGCGACGTCGCCGATATCGCCGGTCACCTCGGGCGACAGTTCGCGTTCGGGGCGGAGCGGCGGCAGCGGACGGGTGCGGTCATCCATGATGGGCCTCGCGAGCGAGCGCGGTTTCGACTTGATCGGCAAACAGCAAGCCGTGGATGCGGCGGCTGAGCAATTCGAACGATTCCGTGCCGAGATCGGCAAAACCGAGATGTCCGGCGTTCAGTTCGGCTTTGACCTGACCGGGATGCGGCGACATCACGAGGATGCGGTTGCCGATCAGCAACGCTTCCTCGATCGAATGGGTGACGAAGATCACGGTGAATCCGACATCGTCCCACAGCGCGACCAGTTCCTCCTGCATCTTGCGCCGGGTGAGCGCATCGAGCGCGGCAAAAGGCTCGTCCATCAACAACACGGCGGGCTCCATGGCGAGCGCACGCGCAATCGCCACGCGCTGTTTCATGCCGCCGGACAGCATGTGCGGATATATATCCTCGAACGCACCGAGATTGACCTTGGCGATCAGCGCGCGGGCCTGATCGCGCGCGTCGGCGCGCGACATGGTGCGGTTGACCATGAGCGGGAACATGACGTTGCCGAGCACCGTCTTCCACGGCAGCAACTGATCGAATTCCTGGAATACCATCATGCGATCGGCGCCCGGCCGCACAATCGGACGGCCGGCGAGCTGGAACGAGCCGGAGACCGGCGGCAGGAAGCCGGCAATCGATTTCAAAAGCGAGGATTTGCCGCAGCCGGACGGGCCGAGGACCACGTAACGGTCGCCGGCATGGACCGCAAACGAGACTTTCCAGGTGGCGGTTACGAGGTGATCTTCGGTCTTGTATTGCAGGGTGACCTGGTCGGCGACGAGAAGCGGCCGCTCGCCTGTGCCGTTTCCCGACGAATCGGCCATAAGGTGCCCTCGATTTCGCCCTTTTGGCCGCCGCTTTGGCCCAGCCATTGCTTCCGGCAAGCGTAGCCGTTGGTGTATCATCCGCTCAAGGGAACGCAGGGATTATGTGGGGTAGAAAGCGCACCGCCGACCCACCGGCAGCGCCGGTCGAGCCGCCTTCGCCGTTGACGCAGGCGATGCATCAGGCGCGCGTCGAGGCTGCCGAACGCACCAGCGTGGTCGTGGACCTGCGCGATGCCGAGCTGGCCCGGCTCGAACTGCTCAACGAGGCGCTCGCCCCGCTGTTTGCCGAAATTCCGCCTGACGTCGACCTGTTCGACCGCGGCATCAGCCGGGGCGATACGCCGCGGCTGTGGATCGACTCGGTCGCCCATGTCGCGATGGGGCGCGACAAGCGGACGTATCGCTTCTTGCACGACACCCGCGTCGGCAGGCGTGTGCTTGCCGAGTCGCATGACATTCCCGACATCGTCCGGGCAGTGACCGATTATATCGCGCGGCGCCTGATCGAGAGGCAGCGCGCGCTCGACGAAGATCCGGACTTTATCAATCGCGTCGCGCCGAAGGCCGCCCAGCGCCAAGATCGCCGACGTCGCTTGAGGGCGTTCGGCGTGCTGGCGCTGGGTTTCCTGATCGGGGTCGTGACGCTGATCGTCGTGGCGCTGATTTTCGCTTCGCGATCTTAGAGCGTGATCCCGAAAATGCCTGCCCTCGGACTTGATCCGGGGGTGGACACCGGTTTTCGGAAAAGATCAGGCTCAATCAAAAAGCACGCGGCGCTCGGCGTCGCGAAAACTTCCGTCCGCGTCGCGCTCGCGGCCGATCATTTCGCAGCGCCAATTGCCGGCTTCGCCGTCGATGTGGAATAAATTGTAGCCGGCGGCGTTCTCATCGCCGTGCGGCGCGCGCGCCGAGGCCGACGGCACGCCGACCGCGGGGATTTTCGCCTTCGGCCCGTCGAGCCAAACCACGGCGCGGCTGTGATCGTGGCCGTGCAGCAGAAGCTCGGCGCCCTTGTGGGCGAGCACGCCGCGCAGATCCGCCGCATCGGTTAGGCGCCGCAGCCGCCGTTTTGGTGGCGTCAGGAGCGGGTGATGAATGAGTACGATGCGGAACAGCTCGCGCGTCTGCTCAAGGACGTCGAGCAAGCGTGAAAGCTGGGTTTTGCCGAGTTGTCCGGTCGCCAGTAACGGCGCGGTTGGAACCGCGCTCGATAGTCCGATTAAGGCGACATTGCCGCGCCGCCGCAGGAACGGAAAACCGACCTTGCCGTCGTCGCCGCGCATGTAGTCCGCCCAGTATTTTGCCGGCAATTGCTGGACGCTGCGGACGTAGACGTCGTGATTGCCGGGGACCAGCGTGACGTCGCGCGGTGGTCCGAGCGTCTGGAGCCAGCCGCGCGCCCGGTTGTATTCATCGGGCAGCGAAAGATTGACCAGATCGCCAGTCACCGCGACGTGGTCGGGAGCGCCGGCTTTGAGGTCGTGGATCGTCTGATCGAGGATTTCGGGACGATGCACATATTTGCGCTTGCGGTGCCAGTTGATCAGGCCGAGCCCGCGTTTGCCGGCAAGCTCGGTGAGCCGCGGCCGCGATGCGAGGTGCCAGTCGGACACATGGGCAAGCGTGAACATTGCCAGGTGATATACGCGAGGAGTTACGAATTGCCGATGATGATGCCGGCCGCAAATACCAAAACCCCGCCGACGACGACCTGAAAGGCCGCTTGCAGGAACGGCGTATCCATATACTTGGTGCGAATCCATGAAATCACCGCCAATTCGACCGCGACGACGGCGAACGCGAGTGAGGTGGCGATATAAAAGCTTGGAATGAGATAGGGCAGGGCATGACCGAGACCGCCGATAGCGGTCATTGCGCCAGTCACCGCGCCGCGCACCACGGGCGCGCCACGGCCGGTGAGCGATCCGTCGTCGGACAAGGCTTCGGCAAAGGCCATGGAAATGCCGGCACCGATCGAAGCGGCGAGCCCGACCAGAAAGGTCGACCACGTGCTGTGGGTGGCGAAAGCGGCTGCGAACAATGGCGCCAATGTCGACACCGAGCCGTCCATTAAGCCGGCCAATCCAGGCTGCACGTATTGCAGCATGAACAGGCGCTTGGCGGTCTCGGCTTCGGTGGCCATTGCCTTCGGCGAAATCTTCTGGCCGAGTTGTTCGGCCAGTTGCTCGTGCTTGTCTTCCGCGGCGGCAAGCGTGGTGAGGAGATCGCGTGTCGCGGGATCTTTCGCCGTTTCCGCGGCACGCCGGTAGAACCGCGCCGTCTCGAGCTCCATTTCCTCGGCGAACTTGCGCGTGGCGTCGATTGCGAGCGGCCGGTTAAGCCAGATCGCGCGGCGCTGGACAGATCCCTTGACGTCCTGACGCCTGATCAAAGGCAAAAAGTCGCCGAATTTCTTGCGGTGCAGATCGAGCAGCATGTCGCGATGGCTCATCTCCTCTTGAGCCATCTTGTCGTACATTTCGGCTGTGTCCGGGTAAGGTTCGCGCAGCGCGTCCGCGAAGGAGCGATAGATGCGGTTATCCTCGTCCTCATTGGAGATCGCGAGCGCGAGAACCTCTTGCTCGCTCAGTTCGGCAAAGCTTTTCACGTGTACGCCCCATTTCGATCGCAGCGCTTCCGACAATATATTAGAATACTTCTAAAGTGATGCGAAGGGCGGAATTGAACATGAGTTTCGCAGCGATCCGCCGTCCCTTCGAACCCGCAATCCGGCGGGTGCTTCATATTTTCTGGCGGTTATCGCGCGGCCTTACGGTCGGCGTGCGTGCTGTTGTCATCGATGCCGATGGCCGGGTTTTCCTTGTTGCCCATTCTTATGTTAGCGGCTGGTACTTGCCCGGCGGCGGCGTCGAGGCCGGCGAAACACTTTCCGCGGCGTTGACGCGTGAACTGCGCGAGGAGGGTAAAATCGAATTGATCGAACCGCCGCGGCTGTTCGGTATTTACTTCAATCGTCACGGGACGCGGCGCGATCATGTCGCGATTTATGTCGTGCGTTCGTTCCGCCAGAGCGGACGGCCGGAACCCGATCACGAAATCGTGGCTCACGGGTTTTTTGCCACCGATGCGCTGCCCGAAGGCACCACGCGATCGACGCGAGAGCGTATCGCCGAGGTGCTCGGCGGCCGTCCCGCCACCGAATATTGGTAGAATGCGACAAATTGGTCGTCGTCAGAATTTTGTTTGGTTTAACGCAACTTTGGCCGGGCCATTGCGTTTTATGATTTAAGCGAACGTTTGAAATTCAAGGAGCTTTACAATGCGTAAGACAATCCTCGCAATTGCCGCGGCGGCGGCTCTCGGTACGGCAGCAATAACGACTGGGGCCGTAGCGGCGCCTCATGGTGGTGGTGGTGGCGGCCATGCGTCATTTGGCGGAGGTGGCGGCGGCGGTCATGCCGCATTCGGCGGCGGCGGCGGTGGTCATCCCGCATTCGGCGGCGGTGGTCATGCCGCATTCGGTGCTGGGCCTTCAGCATTTAGCGGCCGAACGGCTGCTGCCGCCCCGTCAGCCGGCGGAAATTTCAGCCATGGTTATAACGGCCATGGTTATAACGGGCATGGCTATTACCGGCACGGCTATGGCGGTGGCTACGGCGGCCTTTATGCGTTCGGCGGTCCCGCCTATTACGGCGACGACTACTACGACAATGACAACGGTTGCTGGGTGCGCCGGTTGGTCCCGACGCCATACGGGTTGCGCTGGCGTTTAGTGGACGTGTGCGACTGACGCGACGACAAGTAAAAAAGCAGCGTGGCGTGCCGTTTCGCAGAGAAGCGGCACGCTTTCGTTTATTCGAACCGCGCCCGGTCGTGCAGCGCGTTGAAATCGATCAGCGGCCCGATCGGCACAATACCGGTCGGATTGACCCGTCTTTGACTGCCATAATAGTGCCGCTTGATCTGATCGATGCTGACGGTTCCGGCGACTCGGGGCTGCTGGTAGAGATCGCGCAGATAATTCCAGAGATTAGGATAGTCGGCGATCCGACGTAAATTGCATTTGAAGTGGCTGTAATAGACTGAGTCGAAACGCACCAGCGTTGTGAATAACCTCCAATCCGCTTCGGTGATGTCAGCGGCGACAAGATAGCGCTGCCGTGACAAGCGATCTTCAAGCTGATCGAGCGTAGCGAAAACTCCGCGCGCCGCTTCCTCATAGGCGTCCTGACTGGTGGCGAAACCGGCGCGATAGACCCCGTTGTTGACGGACGCGTACACGACCTCGTTGAGGCGATCGATCTCGCCGCGCAATGCAGCGGGATAGTAGTCGGTGTGGATGTTGGTGAACGCATTGAAAGCCGAATTCAACATGCGGATGATTTCGGACGATTCATTGTTGACGATGGTGCGCCGCTTTTTGTCCCAGAGAACCGGTACCGAGACGCGGCCGGTGTAATGCGGATCGGCAATCAGGTAGATTTCAGCGAGCGTCGACTTGCCATTGACGTCGTCTGCCGTGCCGCCTTGCCCCTTACCGAATTCCCAGCCGGTTTTGCCGTAGAGCGGCTCGGCTATCGAAACCGAAATCACATCGTCGAGGTGCTTGAGATCGCGAAAGATCAATGTGCGGTGGGCCCACGGGCAGGCGAGCGAAATGTAGAGGTGATAGCGGCCGCGCTCGGCTGGAAAGCCGCCTTCGCCGCTCGGGCCGGGATTGCCATCCGCCGTGACGAAATTGCGGAAGCTCGTTGTCGGCCGGACGAAGCGACCGTTCGTAGTGCGCGTGGCATCTTCCTGCCAGACGCCGTCGACAAGCAGTCCCATCGCCATCTCCGCTGTTCGTTTAACCATCTAATATCTCCGCGGGCGGGCGAGAAGGCGTCTGGACCTCGGACGGGCAGGGTGCTACGCGCGGCGCAATGAGCGATATCGCGCTGACGATTCTGCCCGAAAGCAAGGACGACGCCGACGCGATCGGGCGCCTGCACGAGCGCACCTTCGGACCCGGCCGTTACGCCAAAACCGCCTATCGGCTGCGCGAGCAGGCGGCGCATTGCCCCGATCTTTCGTTCACCGCGCGTATCGGTACGCTGTTGGTCGGTTCGGTGTGGTTGTCGCCGATCCGCATCGGTGAGACCAAGGCGCTGTTGCTCGGGCCCCTGACGGTCGAACCGGCATTCCGCGAGCGTGGCGTCGGTCAGGCCTTGATCGAGCGGGCCTTGACCGAGGCGCGTGCCAAAGGCCACCGAATTGTCGTCCTGGTTGGCGACGAGCCTTACTACGGCAAAACGGGCTTTAAGCGCGTGCCACCGGGCCGCGCCACGATGCCGGGGCCGGTCGATCCGGCGCGTCTGCTTGTCGCCGAGCTCGTGGACGGCGCCTTCGAGGGCGTCTCGGGTCCGATCCGCGCCGAATGGGACGCCGCGCAGAGCTAGGTTGCGATTTGGCCCACGCTCGGCGGCTGACGGCTTTCGTAATCTGGGCTAGAGTGCCAGTCAGTAGGGAGCGGTGCACAAGGAGTCCGGGACGGATGGCTCAGGTTTTCGTCTGTAATGATATCGAGATGAAGAACGGCGATGTCCGGATCGTCCGCCAGGACAAAATCGAGGTCGGCGTTTACCGGCACGACGGGTCATTTTATGCCTACCGCAATCAATGCCTGCATCAGGGCGGCCCAGCCTGCGAGGGGATCACCCGAGGCAAAGTCGTCGATCTCTACGACAAGGACAAACAGTTCCTCGGTCAGACTTACGACAATGACGAGCCGCACATCATCTGTCCGTGGCATGGCTGGGAGTACAAGTTGAAGACCGGCGAATGCGCGCCGGATCCAAATCTGCGCCTCAAACGGCATGAAGTCGTGCAGCGCGAAGGTGGCGTCTATGTCGTCATCTGACGTCATCGACCAGCCGGCCGGGACGATTGCGCGCGCAGCCGATGCGCTCGCGGCCGCTATCGGCAATCCGGAGCAGATACCGGACGCCGAATTTCGCACGCTGCTTGCCAATGCGCTCCGGCTCTACGCGGCGAAGGCTGATAACGACATGCGCACGCCGCTGCCACCGAACGGCGGCGGCGTGACGGTTACTGATGCGATGATCGCCGTAACTGACATCCTCCATGCTTTGAATACTCAACTTTTCGAGCTCAGCATGTGGCAGGCGATGACGGGCAACTGCATTGCGCCGCACCAGCGCGTTGACGCACCTCAAACAATCCCAGGGGAACAGACATGAACGTGATGACACCGATCGTTCGCGATCCCAGTGAAGCCAAATTCGACACCAAGCGGTTGCTCGCAAACGCTCAGGGACAGGCCGAGGATCGCCGTTACGAAGATTTCATGATCGTCGACGTCGATTCTCATCACTATGAGACCGGCTCGTATAAGGAGATCTTCGAATATATCGAAGACCCGGTCATGCGCGATCAGTTCGCGTACACCAAGGGCCAAACCATGCTGCCGCGCTCGACCGGCGGCTTTCAAGAGATGGCCGGACGCATTACGCGCTATGAACATCGCTCCACCGAGCAGCCGCCGCCCGGGGCAAAACACAAGGACATCGGGTTGACGCTGAGGTGGATGGACTCGATGGGCATCGACGTTGCCTGCGTGTTCCCGACTCCGATGCTTGGGCTGGGCCTCAATCCGATCGTGGAGGTCGAGGTGCAATACGCGCGCGCCTACAATCGCTGGCTGACCGAGCGGATTTTGGCAGAAGAGCCGCGCATCGTTTCGATGCTCTACCTGCCGATGAACGATCCTGTCGCCGCGCTGAAGATGGTCGAGGAGTTCAGCGGCAAGAAAGGCGTGGTCGGCTTCCTCATCACCACGGTTCGCTACAAGCCGCTCTACAACAACGTTTACATGAAGCTGTATGCGGCGCTCGAAGAGCGCGGTTTGCCGCTCGCATTCCATGCGGCGACGAACTGGGGCGACCAGAGCATGAATATCACCAACAAGTTCATTGCGACGCATGCGCTGGGCTTCACGTGGTTCAATATCGTTCACATGACCAACTGGGTGGTGAACGGCATTCCGGAGCGTTTTCCCGGCCTCAAGTCGATCTGGATCGAAAGCGGCCTGGCCTGGGTGCCGTTTCTGATGCAGCGCCTTGACAACGAGTACATGATGCGCAGTTCGGAAGTGCCGTCGCTCAAGCGCAAGCCGAGCGATTACATGCGCGAGATGTATTACACCTCACAGCCGATGGAGATGGTCAACAATCGAACGATGCTGGAAGAAACTTTCAAGATGGTCGCTGCCGACACCCAGCTCGTCTACGCCTCCGACTATCCGCACTGGGACATGGACCTGCCGAGCACGATCTACGATCTGCCGTTCTTGAGCCAGCAGGCAAAGCGAAACATCCTCGGTGAAAACGCGCGCAAGCTGTTCAAACTCGACAATTTCGTTTCGGCGGCCAAGATGGCGCGTCGCAAGGCGCGGCAAATGCAGGCGGCTGAATAGCGCCATAACGGCGTTGACCGGTTGGATGGCAACCGGCAAACTTCCCGGACTCGAATAAAAATTTCGAGGCTGGGAGGAATTTATGAAAAGAGTTTCATCGTTGTTGACGGCGTGCGCCTGCGCCGTTGCATTTGTTGGCGTGCGAGGCGCACAAGCTGCGCCTGACGTGTCGGTCGCGCGTATCGAGTGCGGTACGCCGCAGGCGCCGACACCCGTTAACCCGCGCTTTTCCGATACTTTCTCGTATGGCGATCTGAAGCTTCAATTCGTCTATAGCTGCTATCTCATCAAGCACGACGACCAGTATCTGCTCTGGGATACCGGACACGCGATGACAACGCCGAATGTCGCGCCAAGGGTCAGTATCGTCGACCAACTGGGGCAGATCAATGTTAAGCCGGAGCAGATTACTTACGTGGGCATCAGTCATTATCACGCGGACCACACTGGTCAGGTCGGATCGTTTCCTAAGGCGGCGCTGCTGATCGGCAAAGGCGACTGGGAGGCGATCACCGCGCCGAAGCCGGCGGAAGGCGTCAACTTCAAGCCGTTCGAGAATTGGATCAGCGGCGGAGGCAGTGTGCAGCCGGTGCCGATCGACAAGGACGTGTTCGGCGACGGCAGCGTGATGATGCTCTACACGCCGGGTCACACGCCTGGTCATCACAGCGTGCTGGTCAAGACGTCGGCAGGCAACTTCATCATCTCCGGTGATGCCGCGCATTTCCGCGAGAACTATGACTCGGACGGCGTGCCGTCATTCAATTACGATCGCGCCCAGACGATCGCTTCTCTGGAACGGCTGAAAAAGATCGCAACGACATTCAATGCGACGGTGGTGATCCAGCACGATGCGCGCGACGTCGGCAAGATACCGGCGATCGGAGCGAAGTAAACGAACCGGACCGACCAATATCCTTGAGGGCGCATCGGCGTCCTCACCGATCCGTGGGGATCAGTAGCGCAGAAAATCTCGGCGCGCGTCGAGCCATGCACGCTCGTCGGACAACGCCATCGCATCGAGGTCGCGAGGCGTTGTGTTTTGGTCATCGACCCATTGCCGCAGCAGCGGTCCGCCATTGATAACATCGATGGCGAGCTTGCCATGCTCGTATTCGTAGGCGAAGTCACGCCACAGCGGATAATCCGGATACAAGCGGTGTATCGCCTTGAAGGCGAGCGCCAGGATGCGCCAGGGCTTGAACGCATCGTGATCGTATCCACGACCCTCGGTGTGGATCTGCACGCCATTGCACAACTGGCCAACATGCTTATGAAACGTTGGTTCGAACCAGCAGTCGCGCAGGCCGCAGCCGCGCAGCCAAAGCGGCGCAAGCGCGTGCATGTCCTTTACGATCGCACGTGCTTCGATATCGGGTGCGCCGAAGAGTTCAAGCGGTCGCGTGGTGCCGCGGCCTTCCGAGAGTGTCGTGCCTTCGAGCATCACCGTCCCGGCGTAGGCTCTTGCCATCCATAAATTCGGTGCGTTGGGGCTTGGATTGACCCACGTGCGCTCGCCAAGCGGCCAGCCAAATCCCGGCGCGGCGCCGGGTTGCCAACCTTGCATTTCGATGACGCGATAATCGACATCGAGCTTGAGCGTTTTGACAAACCAGGCCCCCAATTCGCCAAGCGTTAATCCGTGGCGCATCGGCAACGGCCCCGCGCCGACAAAGCTTTCCCAGCTAGGGCGCAGCGTGAGTCCTTCAACGGGTCTGCCGACAGGATTGGGCCGGTCCAGCACCCACACGGCTTTGCGCGACTTTGCCGCGGCTTCGAGCATGTAGCGCAGCGTCGTGATGAACGTGTAGATGCGGCAACCCAGGTCCTGCAGGTCGATCAGGACGACATCGCATGTTTCCATCATCGCGTCGGTAGGCTTGCGCACTTTGCCATACAGGCTGAAGACCGGGATGCCGTGCACCGGATCGTTGAAATCCGGCAATTCAATCATGTTGTCCTGCTTGTCGCCACGCAGACCATGCTGAGGACCGAAGGCCGCCGTGATCGTGATGTCACCGCAGGCGGCCAGTGCATCGAGCGAGTGTGTCAGGTCCGTCGTCAGCGACGCAGGATGCGCGAGCAATGCGACGCGCCTGCCGCGCAGCGGCGCGCGCAGGGTGGGTTCGGCGATGAGGCGGTCGATGCCAAATCTCATGGCGGCTATGTTTGGAGAAGTTCGCAGGCAAAGCAATCGGGATGATGGAAATCCGGCTTGCCGGGCGGGTGCGCTAGCGCCCAATACGATTTGCGGCCGCTGGATTCTTCGATGATCGCTGAGAGACCGAGGCCCAATGGGCCATCACCCGGCAAATTGGCGTGATCCAGAGCCAGCGAGGCGTGTAGCGCGTAGTGCTCGGAGCCTGATTGGGTTTCAATCCGAGGCGAGCTTATCTCCGTCGCGATGCACATCCCGTCTCGATAGGTGTTGAACCGGTATACCGCCCATTGGAGCGAGGGTGAAAAGTTGAACTCGTAGTACCCAAGACCGGGCGAACAGCGGATGAATGCTTCGAAGCAGGTGTGTTGCCAAAGCTCGTCAGTCCGCGTCGCCGCGGCGTTAGGCGGCAAGCGGAGTTCGCTTATCCTGCCAGTGACGAAATAGGACAAGACCAGATTGCCAGCGTCTCCGCGCAGGGCTTCCGCCTCGACACGCGTCACTACCGAGCCGAGCGAATCCGGATGAAGCTTCAATGCCAAGCGCATGCCGGCATTGTAACGGCTTATGTCTCGAACACGAGGCTTGCTCTCAGCGGCCTTCGCGCGCCCAGGTACCGGCGAGGCTGCCGATGAGGAGCAACAGGCCGAGCAGGCCTGCGAAGACCGGCAGTACGCCGATGCCGCGGACTACGCTGGCGTCGCGCATTTTTAGGCCAATCCAGTCATCGCCCTTATAGGTGTCGCCGGAGCGCACGGCGACGATGCGGGGAACGTTAAGGCCGTTGCCGTCGTCGAGCCTGCGCGAGTCGCCGCCGGTTGCGTTGGCGATCGGCGCCAGCACATCTGTCGTCGACGTCACCTCGGCGAATTCGCGCGGGTTGGTCGGGCCGATATTGATGAGCGCATTGAGCTTACCGTCGGTCGCGCGCCAAAGTCCGAGTTCGTCGGCGCGGACGGTCTTTTGCCAAACCCCGGGTTCGGCAGGCTCCAGCTTGAGCACTTGGGTCGCGCCCGAGGGAGAGGTAATCGTCACATCGGCGACGTCGTCTGCCATGGTCTGGCGGCGCACCACAAGATCGTGGCCGGTCACGTTGAGCTTCAGCGCCTCCTCTTCGAGATCAGGCTCCTTCATCAGCCAGTGCGACAGCCGGCGCAGCAGATCAAGATGCGGACCGCCGCCTTCGAAACCGCGCGCCCACAGCCAGATGTGGTCGGACAGAAGCAGCGCAACGCGTCCCTCGCCCTGGCGTGACAGCACAAGGAGCGGCTTCTGATCGGGGCCTTGCATGACCGTGGTGCCAGTCGCGTTTTGCGTATCGACGATGCGGAACCACTCGCTCCAATTCGGCGGAGTGCTGTCCGAGCCGTCAAGCCCGCGTGTCACCGGATGGCGCTTGCCGAGTTCGGTCAGCGTCGGCCGATAGGCTTCGTCGGTGACATTGCCGTCCGGCTCGGCGGGCAGAATGGCATCGAGCGGCGTGCGCCAGATGCTGGTCTGGCTGGCGTAATCCGGTCCCGCGGCGACCAGCACAGCGCCGCCGTCGCGGACATAGCGGTTGATATTGTCGAAGTAGATGATCGGCAGCACGCCCTGGCGCGCATAGCGGTCGAAGATGATGAGCTGGAATTCACCGATCTTCTGCTGGAACAATTCGCGCGTCGGGAATGCGATCAGCGACAGCTCGTTGATCGGCGTGCCGTCCTGCTTCTCCGGCGGGCGTAGAATAGTGAAGTGCACAAGATCGACCGAGGCGTCGGACTTGAGCAGATTACGCCAGGTCCGTTCGCCGGCATGCGGCTCACCGGATACCAGCAGCACGCGCAACTTGTCGCGCACGCCGTCGATCGACACAACGGCCCGGTTATTGACAGTTGTAAGCTCGCCGCCCGGCAATGGCGCGGCCTCGATCTCGACGATGTTCGGCCCGCCGTGCGGAATCGGGATGTCGACATTCTGCGGTGTACCGACTGGAACGGTGCGAGTTTCGACGACGTCGCCGTCACGCCGCACTGTCACCTCCGCCGTGCCAGCTTTGGCGCCCTGATCCTCTATCCGGTATGTGATGGTTTGCGACTGTCCGACAATGCCGAAGCGTGGCGCGGCAATCAGTGCGACACGGCGGTCGCGTTCGTCCTTGTTGCCGGTGATCAAGGCGTGGACCGGAGCGGCGAAGCCAAGCGCGCTGATGTCGGCCGGCACGTCGTGGACACGGCCGTCGGTAATCATGATAACGCCGGCGATGCGATCGGTCGGCACGTCGGCAAGCGTCGAACCGAGCGCCGTGAATAGCCGGGTGCCGTCGGTCTCGCCATCGGCCTGACCGGCTTCGACTACACGCACGTCGAGACCCGGAATATGGCCCAGCCGGTCAACGATCGCGGCGCGCGCCGCCTCGGTCTGCTTGGTCCGGTCGCCGAAACTCTGGCTCGGGCTTTTGTCGACGACGACGACGGCGACCGAGCTGAGCGGATCTCGGTCCTCGCGCGTGAACGACGGATTCGACAGCGCAAGCACGATCAGTCCGAGCGCAAAGGCGCGGATGGTCGCGCCACGACTGCCCGAAACGAACAGCAGCAAAGCGAGAACGACAGCCGCAGCCGCGGCCGCCCAGAGGATTTGGACGCCGACGAGCGGGGCGAAGGCGATACCAAAGTTCACGATCGCACTCCTACTGGCCCAGCCGTTCGAGGAGGGCGGGCACATGCACCTGGTCGGCCTTGTAGTTGCCGGTGAGCGTGTACATCACGATGTTGACGCCGGCGCGGAACGCAAGTTCCCGCTGGCGCGGCTCGCCGTCCACCATCGGCAGCATTGGCTGGCCGTCTGACCGCGTCGCCCATGCGCCAGCTAAGTCGTTGGAGGTAATGATGATCGAGGATACGCCATCGCCGCCGCGCGCCGGCCGGCCGAGCCGCTCTTCGTCGACGGCCGACGGCAAAGCCTCGACCCAAAGCTGGCCGCTGTTGAAGCGTCCGGGGAAGTCGCGCAACAAGTAGAAAGTCTTGGTCAAGACGTGATCACGTGGCACCGGTTCAAGCTCGGGGATGTCGAGCGACGACAGGATTTGGCGTAATTCCATCATGCCGGGGCTTCGCGTCTCGCCGCCGGGTCCGGCTGGTGCGACGACAGCGTCGCGGGTGTCGAATAGTACCGTACCGCCGTCCTTCATGTAGGTGTCGATGCGCTTGAGCGTCGCTTCGGACGGCCGCGGTGCGCCAGGCGCGATCGGCCAGTAGATCAGCGAATAGAACGCAAGCTCGTCGTGAGCGATATCGAGCCCAATGGGATCGCCGGGTTCGAGTGCGGTGCGTTGCGCGAGGAACAGCGTCAGCCCGGCGAGGCCGGCCTTGCTGACATTGTCGACACCGGTATTGCCGGTAACAACGTAAGCGAGCTTCGTCTCCAACGCTGATTGCGGCACGTTGCCGTTCGTTATGTCTTCGGCGCGGGCATGTATCGCCGTCAGCGCCAATAGCGCAAACAGGATCATCGAAGCGGCCGTGGCGCGCGAGGAGCGCGGCAACAGCCGTTGGATGCCGCCACCGAGGACGAGCACGACCAGCAAATCCAGCAGGAACAGCGCGAGAGCTGCGAGCAGGATAGGACCGCGCAAATCCTGCGGTTCGCTGGTGCGGTAAATCTCGAAGCGCGCATTGGCCAGAGGCGTAAAATCGAGCGGCGCCAGACGGTCTGCGGGCGCCAGCGTGTTCACGACGAACAGGCCCTCGGGCGGGCCGTAGAAACCCGGTGGATGATCGGCGGTGGCGCCGCCGGAAAAGTCAGTTGCCACGGGCCGCGCGCTCGATGGTGGCGCAATGAAATTCCCGAAACCATCGAGCAAGCGGCTCGGCGGCACAAGCTCATGCACACTCTTGGTCTGCGAATTGGCGGCCTCGGCGACGTTTGTGGTGCCGGCGAGCGCCACGATGCGCCGGAGCATTTCGACGAAAGCGCCGGACAGCGGCAGATCAGACCAGCGCGTATCGCCGGTGACATGGAACAGCACGATCAAACCCTTGCCGCGCTTTGCCGCGGTGACGAGCGGCGTGCCATCGGCGAGCGTCGCCCAGGTATTGTCGCTGAGCGTTGCATCGGGCTCGGCCAGAACCTGCCGGGTGACAGTCACGTCGTTTGGCACGGTCATGCCATTGAACGGGCTCTCGCGCGAAAACGCGGCAAGCGGCTGCGGCTTATCCCAACTCAAGCTGCCGCCGAGGATGCGGCCGCCGCGCCGCAGCTTGACCGGCACCAGATCGTCGTCCGACGCGGCGAGCCGCGGACCGGCAAAGCGCACCAGCACTCCGCCGTCCTCGATCCAGCGTGCCAGGCGATCGTGCGCTTCGCCGGCGACGTTGCCGACATCGGCGAGAATCACCATCGGCAGGTTCTGGTCTAGGAAGTGCGTGACCGCGTCCGCAGGCGACTCGCCTTGGGCCAGCCGCACATCGGCGAACGGATTGAGTGCGCGTTCGATGTAATAGCTCGACGACAACAGCGGCTCCGACAAATCGACCGACGCACCGGAGATGATGCCGACGGTGCGGCGGCGCCAGCGCTTGTCGAGCAGTTGCACGGCGCCAGCGGAACGTTCGCCGGAAATCTCGATTCGGGCGATATCGTTTCGGATCTCGACGGGCAGATCGAAGTGCGCCTCAGCTTCGCGATCCTGGCCGGTGAACGTGAACGTGGCTTCGCCGAGCGGCAAGCCCTTGAGATCGAGCGCGCGTGCGGTGCCGGTCGCCGCAGCGCTCGGGTCGGCGCGCAAGACTTTCACAGCGAGCGCGCCAGCCGCGTTATCGGCTGCGACAAGGGCGCGGGGACCGGCAACGCCGCCGGTGACGATCGAAATCGGATGATTGCCGAGGGCTTGAGCGAGATCCTTGACGAAGTCCGCGCCGCGGCCGAGATCGGTGCCGTCGGACAGCCACACCAGATCGACGTCGTGAACGTTGCTAAGGAACTGCGAAATTGCCGGCAGCGCTTCGGTGCGATCGATCGTGTAGGGCTGCGGCTTCATTTCGTGCAGTCGCACGCGCGCCGATCCTGCCGGCTCAAGCGAAATGTCGCGGGCGCTTGCCGAGAGAGGAATGAGCGCTACTGCGCGGCGATCGTCTTCGGCGCGTGTGAGAATATCGTCGGCGGTGCGAAGGCGCGCGTCCCAGGTCGCGGCGGCCGTCCAGCCATCGTCGATTAGGATGCCGATTGGTACATTTGTTGTCGATGTCGCAAGCGGCGGATGCCACAGCGGGCCGGCGGCGGCGACGATGACGAGCGCGGCAAGCGCAAGCCGCATCAAGGTCAGCCACCACGGCGTGCGGGCAGGGGTTTCTTCCTTCGGCGCAATTTCGAGAAGCAGTCGCGTTGGCGGGAAATCGATGCGGCGCGGGCGCGGCGGAATGAGCCGCAACAGCCACCACAGTACCGGCAGCGTCAGCAGGCCGACGAGTACGAGTGGTTCAGCAAAGCCGATAGGCAGCCCGGCGATCATGCCGTCACCCGCGGTTGTGCCGGGAAGCGCGGACGAACCCCGATGTCGGATGCGCCAGCGCCGATGCGGGCTTGCAACGCCAGCAACAGCTCGCTCGCCGGCCGGTCGGTGCGATGGATCGTGAAGCTCCAGCCAAGCCGGTCCGTTTCGTTGCGAATTTCAGTGCGGTGGCGTTGCACGCGCGCCGCGTAGTCGGTGCGCCAGGCTTCAGCACGGCCGGCGGTGATGCGGCCGCCGCTTTCGGGTTCGACGAATTCGATGCGACCCCAATACGGAAAGGTCTCCTCCGCAGGATCGACGATTTGCACGACGTGACCGCGCGCGCCGCTGCCGGAAAGCTGAGTGATGGTACGCCGCACTTCGGCGATGTCGCTCCACAGATCGGACAGCAATACGACCTCGGCGAGCGGGGAGGGCGCGAAATTTGGCGGCAGGCTTGTTCGTTCGGCGCTATCATGAACGATGGCTTGCGCCATGCGGTCGATGATATTGCGGCTGCCGGTCGGACGCGTCAGTCCGGGAACGGCGATGCGTTCGCCGGCCTCGACGAGAATCTCCGCCAGCGCGAGCGCGACAACCAGGGTGCGAAACAGCTTGGTGTCGCGAACCAGCGGCGAAGCGAAATTCATCGACGGCGAACGATCGGGCCAAATCCATACTGTATGCGCGGCTTCCCATTCCAGTTCGCGCACATAGAGATGATCGTCGCGCGCCGAACGCCGCCAGTCGACACGGGATGCCGGTTCACCGGAAGTAAAGCGGCGGTATTGCCAGAAATTCTCGCCCGGTCCGGCGCGTCGCCGGCCGTGCAGGCCGTGGATGACGGTGGCGGCGACGCGGCGCGCTTCGAGGATCAGGCGCGGCATGGAAGCAGCGAGCGTTCGGCCTGCGCCGACCGCTCGTCCTACCGCCGCGCTGTCTTGATGGGTGCGCCTAGGCTCGGCCGCCATCCGGCTATCCGATCCGCGCCTTGAGGCGGCCGACGACCGCCTCGATGCTCTCGCCTTCCGCGCGCGCGGTGAACGTAAGCGCCATGCGGTGCTTGAGCACCGGCTCGGCGAGATCGAGGACGTCGTCGATTGAGGGCGCAAGTCGGCCATCGAGCAGCGCGCGCGCGCGCACGGCAAGCATCAGCGCCTGGCTGGCGCGCGGACTCGGTCCCCACGCGATCAGTTTCGTGGCCTCGCCGCCGTCCGGCCCGGGTCGCGCAGAACGGACCAGGGCCAGGATCGCTTCGACGACGGACTCGCCAACCGGCAGCCGCCGCACCAGTCGCTGCGCCGCCATCAAATCTTCGGCGGTCATCGCCGGCTTGGCGCGGGCTTCTTCGGAGCCGGTGGTTTCGAACAGAATTTTCCGTTCGGCGTCGCGATCGGGATAATCGACGTCGATTTCCATAAGGAAGCGGTCGAGTTGAGCTTCCGGCAGCGGATAGGTGCCTTCCTGTTCGAGCGGGTTTTGTGTGGCGAGCACATGGAACGGTTTGGGCAGATCGTGACGGGTGCCGGCAACGGTGACGTGCTGTTCCTGCATGGCTTGCAGCAACGCCGATTGCGTGCGCGGGCTGGCGCGATTGATCTCGTCCGCCATCAAAAGCTGGGCGAATACCGGGCCCGACAGGAAGCGGAAGCTGCGCTTGCCGGTCTGGCTTTCCTCCAGCACTTCGGTGCCGAGAATATCCGACGGCATCAGGTCGGGCGTGAATTGGACACGTTTCGCATCGAGGCCGAGCACGGTGCCCATGGTGTCGACGAGCTTGGTTTTGGCCAGACCCGGCACGCCGAGAAGGAGCGCGTGGCCACCGGAGAGAATAGTGACGAGCGCTTGCTCGACGACTTTGTCCTGTCCGAATATGACCGTGCCGATCGCGGCTTTGGCGGCGCGCACGTGTGCGGCTGTCGCTTCGGCCGTCCGAACGATCATGTCCTCGAGCTTTTCGAGGCCATCTCCCCCAGCAAGTGCCATGGTTAACTCCTTGTCATTGGGACTGATTCTTGTATCCGATCAGAACACGCCGTGTCCGCGAATTTATGGCAGCTATGATGCAATATATGAGCCACCCCGACTAAAGCGGAGCTTTGCCCGATTTTTCGTCCACAGGAACACAACTGGGATTGGGGCTGCCGAATGCAGGTTCGCTATCACGAACTCTCGATTAATCTCGCCCCCGGACTCGCGTCGGATCCATAGGTTCCAGGCAAACAATGGCGAAGGAAGGGCAAACAGGCCTCGAGGCGATCACGGGTGCGCTAGCCGGCACCAAAGGGCCGCCCCCGGTCGAGCGCTGGAACCCGCCGTTTTGCGGCGATCTGGACATGCGCATCGCCACCGATGGAACATGGTTCTACCTGAAAACACCGATTGGCCGGCCGGCGCTGGTGAAGCTGTTTGCCTCGGTTCTTAAACGCGAAGGCGATAGTTACTTCCTCGTTACGCCGGTAGAGAAGTGCGGCATCACCGTCGACGATGCGCCGTTCCTCGCGGTGGAGTTCCGGATCGAAGATGGCGGAGGCGGCCGGGTGCTGCACTTCCGCACCAATGTAGACGATTGGGTTGCCTGCGGCCCACAACATGCGTTGCGTTTCGAGCCCGAAACCGGCACCGGTGGGCTGAAGCCTTATCTGCATATTCGCCGCGACCTGTGGGCAAAGGTCACGCGCGCGCTGTTCTTCGATCTCGTCGAAATCGGCGAGGAGCGCAACGTGGACGGCAAAGCTATGTTCGGTGTGTCGTCGATGGGTACGTTCTTTCCGATGGCGCCCGCCGAACAGGTGAGGGAGTTCGCGTGAACGATAGCAACGCATCAGCGACCCAAGCCGCGGTGGCGGACTTCTTCAACCGCGCGCGCGCGCGGTTGAAGCTCGACGTGCCGCCGGCGCTGACCGATCCAAATGCGCAGGGCGTGCGCCGCGGCGACCTCGATCTCGATCCAGTACTGTGGGAGCGCGCTGGGGTGAGCGCCACCAAGCCGGCCGCCGTTCTCATTCCGATTGTCGAACGCAGCGCGCCCACGGTGTTGCTGACACTGCGGACGGCGGAATTGGCGAGTCATGCCGGCCAGATTGCTTTTCCGGGCGGCAGGATCGACCCGAATGACGAGAGTCCGGTCGCCGCAGCGATGCGTGAGGCCAAGGAGGAAATCGGGCTCGCGCCGAATTTGATCGAACCGCTCGGCTATCTCGATCTTTATCTTACCTTCTCGGGCTTCCGCATTCTGCCGACGGTAGCGCGCGTCAAGCCGGACTTCACGCTGATACTCAATCCGTGGGAAGTGGTCGAGAGCTTCGAAGTGCCGCTGGAATTTCTGATGACGCCGGCCAATCATCAGCGAAAGACGCGCGACTGGAAAGGCGTAGCGCGCGATTACTACGCCATGCCGTACGAGAACCGCTACATCTGGGGCATCACTGCGGGTATCTTGAGGAACCTCTACGAGCGGGTCTACGGCGCATGATCAGACCAGTCTTCACCGAGGTCGGGCTATTTCTTGCCCCGTTCATGATCTACGCGGTTTTCCTGCTCGCTACGCGCGCCGGTGTTCTGCAGGCGCAGGCATGGCCGCTGCGGCACGTTGCCCTCCTTGTCATTGTCTCGCTCTCATTGGTGGTCGGAAGTTTTCTGTTCCTCGCGCAATTCTCCGGCGCACCGCCGGGCTCGACCTACGTGCCGGCGCATACCGAAGACGGCAAATTCGTTCCAGGGACGACGCGGTGACGGCGGGCGCGCAGCTTAGCGACGCGGCATGGCTCAAGGACAGCCCCGTCGCACGCCTGCTGGCCCTCCTTGACCGCGACGGCGAGGAAGCGCGCGTGGTCGGCGGCGCGGTGCGCAACGCCCTGATGGAATTGCCGGTTGGCGAAATCGACGTCGCGACAACTGCTGAGCCGCAAGAGGTGATCCGCCGCGCCGAAGCGGCGGCCTTCAAGGCGGTGCCGACCGGCATCGAGCACGGCACGGTGACCATCGTGATCGAAGGCCGTCCGTTTGAGGTTACGACGCTGCGCGAGGACGTTGAAACCTTTGGCCGCAAGGCTAAAGTCGTGTTCGGCCGCGATTGGGCGAAGGACGCCGGACGGCGCGACTTCACGATCAATGCATTGTCTGCGGTTGTCGATGGCCGGGTGTTCGATTACGTCGGCGGTCTTGCGGATATAGCTGTGCGCAAGGTGCGGTTCATCGGCACGCCCGAGCAACGTATCGCCGAAGACTATTTGCGCATCCTGCGTTTTTTCCGCTTTCACGCTTATTACGGTGAAGGCGCTCCCGATGCCGCCGGCCTGCACGCCTGCATCGGCACGCGCGCCGGGCTCGAAACGCTGTCTCGCGAGCGGATACGCATGGAGTTGCTGAAGCTTCTGCTCGCGCCGCACGCGGCGCCGACGCTCGCGATCATGACGGAGTGCGGGATTCTCGGCATGGTGCTCGGCGGCGTGTCATACCTCGCGAGCTTCGAGAACGTGGTGAAGGCCGAGGCTGCAAGTGGCACTGAGCCAGACGCGACGCGGCGGCTCGGCGCGCTCGGCACATACGTGATGGAAGACGCAGAACGACTGTCGGAGAGACTCCGGCTTTCCAATGCCGAGGTCGAGCGGCTGTTGCGGCTCGAATATTGGTGGCGCGTAACGCCGGCGGCTGGTGACCATGCTGCGCGCACGCTTCTGTATCTGTTGGGGCCGGTTTCGTTCATCGACCGCGTGCTTGTCGCCTGGTCTCGCTCGGATGCAGGTGCCGCCGACAAATCCTGGCACGATCTTGCGACGCTGCCGCAGCGCTGGACCGCTCCGCGCTTTCCGCTGAAGGCCACGGATTTTGTCAGCCGCGGCGTACCGAAGAGCCCGGCCATGGGCGCCGCGCTACGCGCGGCCGAACAGGCATGGATCGACGCGGATTTTCCGTCTGAACGTGCTGCAATCGATTTCATTGCGGACCAGGCAGCGAAGTCGCAACCGGCCTGACGCTATCGTGATGAGCTGATCATGCTTCGACAGTTGTGCAATCGGATTCAAACCCAGCTTGACAGGCTGCTCGAAAACCGCAGCCTGTCGGGAATTGGCACACTGTTGGAAGGCTTCTGGAATACCGTAGTAGTAGTTGGATTTCTCTTTTTGTTGATACGTTACAAACTTCATATCTATCGATTTTTCAGCTCGCCTCAGGACGTCAGAGATCTGAATAAGACTAAGCTCTTTCTCGAAAACGACTGGGGAACATTAATTTTGAGTGCGGTCTTTCTCATTGCCTATTTCCTGCTAAGGAGGGACAGTTCAACGTGGAGGAAACAAGCAGAAAATTGCTTTTCAGTGCGCACGATGCCCCGGCGAAAATGGAAGTTGTCGAAGTTCTCAGACAAACACAACTAAAGCGAATTTTATTGGTGGGTCACTCATTTGGAACGCTTGTAGCAGTGGAGCTGCTCAAAGTTCTTGACGAGAAGATCGAAGCAGTGATCTTTTTAAGCCCAGCATACGACATCGCGAACGCAAAAAGCAAAAGATTTATGCCCCTGCTTAATCTTGCAGTATCGTGTTTCCGTGTTCTTCCATATTCATCTTTCGTTCGTGGGCGAACAGATTACACAAGATATAAGGATACCGGTGACTGGAACTTGAGGCGGATGTTTGCTGACATAAGAAATACTACACTCCGTGTGCATGCTTTTTTCCTCCAACAAATTTATCGCTACGATCAGCGCGACAAATGGGACAATTTAATCCCAACTATGGTTATTCATGGAACGCGCGACACTCTCATTCCAGTTGATCAGGCCCTTCGCCTGACAGCGGCGAGACCTTCAATTAAGCTGGTCCTGTTGGAGAATGCGGACCACATCTTGATCCTAAACAATGTCGTAGAAGTTTCTCGCGCGATACGCGAATTTATTGGCGAAAGCTTGTCGGTCGAAAATGTGCCCTCTGAGCGGGCATGAAAATAGCCGCGGCCATCGGTATTCATCAAATTGTCGCCTAGTATAGCTATAGTGAGTATATGCGGTCCGAAGCCGACATAAATTACCCGTGACGCTTGAGCCGGGCACAATTGGGTTCCGTGCGCTTTTCATTTCCGATGTCCATCTCGGCGCGCGCGGCTGCCAAGCCGACCGTCTGCTGGATTTTCTGCGCTATCACGACGCCGACACGATCTATCTGGTCGGCGACATTGTCGACGGCTGGCAGCTCAAATCCGGCTGGTACTGGCCGCAACATCATAACGACCTCGTGCAGAAGCTGTTGCGCAAGGCACGCAAAGGCGCGCGGGTATTTTACATTCCGGGCAATCACGACGAATTCCTGCGCAGCTATTACGGCACGCATTTCGGCGGTATCGAGGTGGCGGAGACGGTCATCCACGAAGCCGCTGACGGCCGCCGCTATTTGGTCGTGCACGGCGACGTGTTCGACATGGTGGTGAAGCACGCGCGCTGGCTGGCGCTGCTCGGCGACACGGCCTACGACTTCGCGATCCTGGTCAATCGGTATTTCAATGCGATCCGCCGCCGCCTCGGCTTTCGCTACTGGTCGCTGTCACAGTGGGCCAAGCACAAGGTCAAGAACGCGGTCAATTACATCGGCGCCTTCGAGCATACGCTCACCGCCGAAGCGCAGCGCCACAAAGTCGACGGCGTGATTTGCGGCCACATCCATCATGCTGTGATCCATGACGATTACGGCATCCGCTATATGAATTGCGGCGACTGGGTGGAGAGCTGCACCGCGCTCGTCGAACACGATGATGGGCGATTCGAGATCATCAACTGGGCCGACCGCGACTATTCCTCGCAACCCGTTGCCGACGATCCGGACGGAAGGATCGAGGGCGACAGCGAGATCGCGGCCTAGGCGTTTCCGGCAATCATTGGCCGAAGATCAGCCGCGACGGATGATCGTTGATATTCTTGATAGCCTTGTTGAGCTCGGCGAGCGTGCGCCGGCCATCAACTGCAAAAGCCTGGAATTCCTTGAGGCCTGAATTGGAGAATTGCGTGAGTCCCGCCGAAATCTCGTTGGTATTCTTGTCGAGATCGTCGGCGAGCTTACGGATCGAATTGGCTGTCTGGCCGATCTGACCGTTACCGTCTTTGCCGCCCATCAGGTTCTGCATGCCTTCCATCACCAGATTGAGGCGTTCGGAGTTCTGCGCCAGTGTTGAGGTCACGGTTTCGATGTTACGCAGCGAGGAGCGCATTGCCAGCTCGTTGTCGGCGACGAGGCCGTTGATGCGGGACAGCACATCGCGCGCCTGTTGCGTCACGTCGGCGGATGCATTGGCGTCGGCAACGAGTGTCGGCGGCTGGCCGCCATCGGCAATCAGCGGTGTCGCATCGGCCGCACCGCCGGTGAGGGAGACCTCGGCCAGGCCGGTCAGGCCCTGAAATTGCAAAGCTACCTTGGTGTCACCACGCATCGGCACGCCGCGGTCAACCGCGATTGTCGCGACAACCTTGCGCGGATCCTTGGCATCGAGTGCCAGACCTGAGACCTCGCCGACGCGGAGGCCGTCGAACAGCACCGATGAGCCGGTGCGCAGCCCTGAAACCGAACCCTCGAACACAATGCGATAGGTCGCATGCTCGCCGCCGCGGTTCGAGTTTTGAAACCAGAAGATGAAGCCGAACGCACCGACTATGACTGCAAGCGTGAACACGCCGGTCATGATGTAATTGGCTTTGGTTTCCATGGCTTATCCTTAACGCTGTCTCAGTGGTTGACGCGACGCCCCCGTTTGCCGCGAAAATACGATTTGAGCCACGGATGCTCCGAGGACAACATGGTCTCGATGCTTCCGGCCGCGATGATCCGGCCCTCGGACAGGACCGCGATGCGATCGCAAACCGTGTGCAGGCTGTCGAGATCGTGCGTGACCATGAAGACGCTCAAGCCCAGCGTCCGCTGCAAGGTGCGGATGAGTTCATCGAACTCAGCGGCGCCGATCGGGTCGAGGCCGGAGGTGGGCTCGTCAAGGAAGACGATGTCGGGATCGAGCGCCAGCGCGCGCGCCAGGGCCACCCGCTTGACCATGCCGCCGGACAGCTCGGCGGGATATTTATCCCGCACGCCGGCATCGAGACCGACCATTTGCAGCTTGGCGACGGCGATCTCGTCGATCAGACGCGGCGACAGATCGAGATACTCGCGCATCGGGAACTGAACATTCTGCAGCGCGGTGAGTGATGAAAATAGCGCGCCCTGCTGGAACAATACGCCCCACCGCCGTTCGATCGCGCGAAGCTCGCGTGAGCCGAGCGTGGCGAGATCGGTACCGAAGACTTCGATGGTGCCGTTGCGCTTCGGCAATAGGCCGATAATGGTGCGCATCATCACCGACTTGCCGGCGCCAGAGCCGCCGACAAAGCCGAGGATTTCGCCTTCGAAGACGTCGAGCGTCGCGTGATCGACCACGTTAGTCACACCGAAGCCGACCGTCAGATCGCGCACACTGATCACCGCTGCATTGCTCGCCATCGGCTACATCCCAATCGCAGCGAAGAACATGGCGAAAAATCCGTCGAGCACGATGACAAGGAAGATCGACTTGACGACCGATGACGTGGTCTTCGACCCGAGCGAAGCCGCGCTGCCCTGGACTTCGAAGCCTTCGACGCAGGCGACGAGACCGATCATCAGCGCCATGAACGGCGCCTTGATCATGCCGACGGAAAATGTCGTGACCGATATCGCCTCGCGCAAGCGGGCAAGAAAAACGTCGGGCGGCATACCGTCGTAGAGCCAGCATATCAGGCCGGCGCCGTAGAGCGCCGCGATCGAGCCGAGGAACGTCAAGAGCGGCACAGCGATGACAAGAGCGACGATGCGCGGCAGCACCAGTACCTCGACCGGGTCGACGCCCATGGTCCGCAGCGCGTCGATTTCCTCGCGCATTTTCATCGAGCCGAGTTCGGCGGTGTAAGCGCTGCCTGAGCGGCCGGCGACCATGACGCAGACGATCAATACGCCGACTTCGCGCAGCACCAGGATTCCGACCATATCGACGACGTAGACGTCGGCGCCGAAGGTCCGGAAATGGAAAATGCCCTGCTGCGCCAGGATGCCGCCGATCAGGAACGTGCTCAGAAGCACGATCGGCACCGCGCGCAAGCCGACCCATTCAAGGTGGTGCACCATTGACGTCAGCCGCATCCGCGACGGTTGCGCGGCGGTGGCCAGCACCGCAAAGGTGATGGCGCCCAGCATGTGCGCGAGGAGCACGAGCGAACTGCCGATCTCGGCGACGGCGCGGCCGACGACATCTAGTGCAGCCACAACTGGGTTTGCTTGCTTTGCTTGTTTGTCGGGCTGCCGGTTGACCAGCCGCACTTCCTCGATCAGGCCGCGATCGCTGTCGCTGAGGCCGATCATGCGCGTCGTAGAGCCCCGCGCCGTGAAAGCGCGATTGAGCCGTTCGATGAGCCAGGCACCGAACGTATCCAGCCGCTCCAATCTGCCAAGGTCGATGTCGATCGAGCGTGCGGTCCCGTAAAGTCGCCCGGTGTCGTCGACGATTTTCTCGAGTTCGGTGGCGCGTTCCGAGGTCCAGGCCCCGGTCACGGCGAGATCGAGCCGTTCGCCAGACATCGTGGCAGTAAGGCTCATGGCCGCATGCTCTTGCGCCCTTGAGTGCCGCAGCCTGCTCCGGTCATATTCGTCCCTGCATGGAGCTCTCCGTAAAGATCGAACGCTGGCCGCTGGCTGGCGCGTTCACGATCAGCCGCGGCACGAAGACCGAAGCGGTCGTGGTCGTGGCCGAACTTAGCGATGGAATCCACCGCGGCCGCGGCGAATCCGTCCCCTACGCACGTTACGGCGAAACCCCGGACAGCATTGTGGCGGCGATCGAGGCTATGCGTCCGGCGCTGCGGAGGGGCCTTGGCCGCCCCGATTTGCAGGACGTCATGCCCGCCGGCGCTGCCCGTAATGCACTCGATTGTGCTTACTGGGACGTTAACGCCAAGGCCGCCGGACGGCCGGTGTATGAATTGGCCGGACTTGTGGCGCCCGGGCCACGGATCACGGCCTATACGATTTCGCTGGCAAACCCACCGGAGATGGCCGCAGCTGCAGAGCGAGCGGCGTTCCGGCCCCTGCTCAAGGTCAAGCTGGGCAGTCCGGATGGCGACGGCGCGCGAATTGCCGCAGTCCGCCGTGCGGCGCCCCGGGCGGAACTGATCGTCGATGCCAACGAAGGCTGGACGGCCGAGAACCTACGGCAAAACCTTGCTGCCTGCGCCGATGCGGGTGCAACGCTCATCGAGCAGCCGCTGCCGGAAGGCCGCGACGACGCTCTGGCACAAATCAAGCGGCCGATTCCGGTCTGCGCTGACGAAAGCGTGCACGACCGTGCCGGGCTCAAGGCGTTGTCCGGCAAATATGACGCGATCAACGTCAAGCTCGATAAGGCCGGCGGTTTGACCGAAGCCCTGGCGCTTGCCGCCGAGGCGGAGCGGCAAGGCCTTGCCATCATGGTGGGTTGCATGGTGGCGACATCGCTGGCGATGGCGCCGGCCATGCTGGTCGCGCAACGCGCCCGCGTAGTCGATCTCGACGGCCCGCTTTTGCTCTCCAAGGATCGCCCCGGCGGACTGCGCTACGATGGCAGCCTAGCCTATCCGCCGGAACCATCGCTTTGGGGCTAAACCGCTTCGCGATATAACTCGCTGCAGGCGGCCGGAGCGCTGCCGGATCCCGGGAGGGCATTTTATGGCGACCAGGCGCGGCATTCTCACAGCCATTGGCAGCGCCGCACTCGGCATTGCCGGCGTTGGCCCGCTTCGTGCCCAGCACGGCTATCCGGAACGGCCGATCAGGATGATTGTGCCATTCCCTCCCGGCGGTCCGATCGACACGATTGCGCGCGTAGCCGGGGAAGAACTCGGCCGGTGGCTCAGCGGCACTGTCGTCGTCGAGAACCATCCCGGCGCCGGCTCAACACTCGGCACCAAGCTGGTCGCGGCCGCCGAGCCAGACGGCTACACCCTGCTGTTCGGATCATCCGGCTCGCTTGCAGTCGCGCCCGCGCTTTATTCGAGCCTCGGCATCGATCCGCAGAAAGCATTTACGCCAGTTGCGACGGTCGCGCTTCTGCCGCACGTCTTTGTCGTTAATCTCGACGTACCGGCGAAGTCGATTGCGGAATTCATTGCTTATGCCAAGGCTAACCCCGGCAAGATCAATTTCGGCGCGGGGCTCGGCACGCCGCCCCATCTGCTGAGCACCTTGTTCAAGACCGAAGCGAAAATCGATGTGGTCTTTGTGCCGTATACCGGCTCGGCGCAATCGGTCAACGATATCCTGGGCGGCCGCACCCAATTCACCGTTGATGGATTGGTAACGCTCTATCCGTTGATCCAAGCAGGAAAGTTGCGGCCACTCGCCATCGCGCGCGGCGAGCGCTGGCCGGCACTGCCGGACGTGCCGACACTGGTGGAAAGCGGTTATCCGGATTTTGTTCTCGACGCCTGGACCGGCCTGGTAACTCCCACCGGTACACCCGATGCGATCGTCGGCAAGCTCAATGCCTCCATCAATGAAGCCCTGGCATCGCCCGACGTGCAGGCGACGCTGGCGAAATTCTCCGCCATTGCCAAGATCGGTACGCCGGACGATTTCAGAAAATTCCTCGCCGACCAGACCCAGCGCTGGGGTGCGATCGTGAAGCTCGCCGGCGCCAGGCTCGACTGAGCGGCGCGCCGGGCCTACTTCATGCGCCGTGCCGCTTGCCTGTGGGTATGTCATGCCGGCAGATTGACTGGCGGATTGCGCCCCCGCCGGTTGTGCTGTTGAGTCGGCTTTATTGGTAAGACGATGCCGCACGAACCATTGGCGCTGCCGGATTTATTGGCTCGGCTGCCGGACGAGGCGGATTACGAGGCCGTCTGCGCCGCGATGGTGGCCACGGAACGCGGCCGCCGGTTTTTGGCGGAATTCACCGCGCGCAATCGCAGCGCCGACACCAACATGCTGGTGAGCGCCATTACGCGCGTCGAGGCGGCTATTCGCGGCGAGCCATCCGCGCAATCGTCCGTGAATCTCAACGAGATCGCGGCGGCAATCGAGCGGATCGATGCTTTGCTCGCCACAAGCATGGCATCCGACATGCACTCGGCGGTCGAGAAAATCCAGGACCTCGCCTTCGTGCTGCATGAGCGGCCGGTCGAGCAATCGCTGTGCGATGCGCTCGACAGTGCGATCCGCGAAATCGCCGACGCTCTGGTCCGTCCGGACGGCGCCGCCGGGATCGTGCGCAAGGCGGCGGCGTTGCTGCACGTGCTTGCCGCCCGGGTAAGCGCGATGATCGCGCCTTCAACAGAGCTTGCGGAAGCGCCTGCGGCGGTGGTGGCCAATCAAGGAAGCTTCGCTCAGGCGATCGCTGGACTCGGCAAGTCGCTGCCGTCTCTCGGGGATGCGGTTAAGCCCGAAGCTGTCACTGCAGGTGAATCGCGTGCTGGTACTAAGGGGCAGGGCGATCCTCAACCGATTGAAGCGGAGCTTCCAGACGCCGCACCGATTGGGACTCTGAACACGCCACATGATGGGGCAGGGAGCGCATCCGAAGTCTGGCAGAGCGCACCACCATCGAGTGAAAATGTTTTGCTTGACGCGTTCGAAAGCAACCCATTTTCGCGTGATCAGACGACACGTCAGATTCCAGAAGGGCACGAAGAGCCAAGGGACGAAAATTCAACACACAAGCCGCAAAGCCCGGACGGCCACAGCGACGTACCCCCGAGCGGGGATATGATTCCAGCGCGCGGCATTTCGTCAGAGGCAATGGTCAGTCCGGAAGAAGACCCAGGCGATTTGTTTGAACCTATCCCTGTTCCGGCTCCATTGCCCGCTGTGGCGACGGACGCAGTGGAGCCTCCGCCACAAAATCCGCCGCACCGCATCGCCGCGACGCCGGCGTCGCGTGCGATTTCGCGGCCACCAGCTAGCGATCCCCTCGCCACCGTCCGAGCGTTGAGCGCGGAAGAACTGATCGCGTTGTTCAGCTAGCGCGTAAGCGCCGTTTCGGCCGGTCGCCACGATGAGATTGTGAGTTTACGTTTTATTAACCAAATGTGACACTCAATGGTGATTCGGATGTTCGGCACGGAAGTTGCTTTGGTTGGATGAAGGAGATGCGGATCGATAACGACGCTTAGTTGTGCGCTTGCTTTGCTTTCCGGGGTCTGCGGGAACTTTCGTTAGTGGTCCGCACAAAACGATCTTCTGGAGGCCATGATGCACACATTTACTGTTCGGATTCTGGCAGTAGTCGCGTTGTGCACGGTTGCGTTCTTCCCACAGAGTTTGTCAGCGCATGACGACGGCCAGTACGCCGTCTCGCCCCTGAAGGCATGGTTCGACAAGCTCGCCAGCGGCAAGGGTTTGTGCTGCTCCTTTGCTGACGGCGTCAGTGTCCAGGACGTCGACTGGGACACTCAGGGCAACAGCTACCGGGTGCGCATAAATGGGCAATGGGTTGTGGTGCCCGACGCGGCTGTCGTCACGGAGCCCAATAAATTTGGACCGGCTGTGGTATGGCCGTACCAGGACTTCCAGGGAGCAACGCAAATCCGTTGCTTCCTGCCAGGCACCGGCGCGTAGACATGCTGCTCAAAAAAGAGCTACGGCGCGATTCCGTTTTAATCAGAGTCCAGTTTCGGGTTCCGTAGATCTTGAGAGCGGTTGCTACGCGACCAGCCGGGAAAACAATTCCGGGTCCACATTGCCGCCGGATAGCACGGCCACGGCGATCTTATTCTTGACGTCGACTTTGCCGGTCATCACGGCGGCAAGCGCTACCGCGCCGCCGGGTTCCACCACAAGCTTCAATTCCGCGAATGCGAACGCTACCGCCGCCGCCACCTCCGCATCGCTGGCAACTACACCGGCGCCAACCAGCGATTGGTTGATCGCGAACGTCAGCTTGCCCGGTGTGCGCGCCATCAGGGCGTCGCAAATCGTGCCGGTCAGCTCGGCATTCTGCTCGCGGCGGCCGCTGCGGAACGAACGGGCGTGATCGTCGAAACCCTGCGGCTCGGCGGTGTACAGCGCGGCAGCGGGCACGCGCGCCTTGACGGCGAGCGCGATGCCGGCGGTGAGCCCGCCTCCGGAAGCGGTAACAACCACGACGTCGGGTTGGAGGCCGAGTGCACCGAGATCGTCGACAATCTCGCGGCCGGCGGTGCCTTGGCCGGCGATGATCAATGCGTCATCGTAAGGCGGTACGAGAGTAGCGCCACGGCGCGCCGCGATGTCAGCGGCGATGGCCTCGCGATCGTCGCGGGCGCGATCGTAGAGTACGACTTCGGCGCCAAATGATGCCGTGCGTTCTCGCTTGCCGCGCGGCGCGTCGCGCGGCATGACGATCACGCAGGGCATGCCGAGAAGACGCGCTGCCGCGGCGACGCCCTGTGCGTGATTGCCCGATGAGAAGGCGACGACGCCGGCGGCCCGCTGTTCCGGCGGAATGGCGGCGAGCTTGTTGTAAGCGCCGCGGAATTTGAACGAGCCGGTGCGCTGCAAGGTTTCGGCTTTGAGGAAAACACGGCCGCCGGTCATCGCGTCGAGAGAGGCGGAGGTCAAAAGCGGCGTGTGAAAGGCGACGCCGGCTAGGCGGCGGGCCGCTTCATCGACATCGTCGGCGGTGGGTAAGGAACCCGTGGCGCTCATACCGCCGACCGTAACGCCGCGATTGCGTCACGAGCAAGGGCGTTGGCGATACTGTCCAGCGGATAAAGAATGCGCGGGACGCGATGTCATTGGTCGAACCGGCCGGCAGCGTGCGCCAGCATGGTGTAGACCTTGCCGGTATCCGAGGTCAGATAGTTGCGAACGACCACCGGGCCGCGATCGCCGCGCGACACATCGTCAAGAAGCCGCTCGAATTCGTGAATGTAGTGTTCGACGGTCTGTCGGAACTCTGGATCGGAGCGGTATTTGTTACGGATCTCGTCGAACGCCTTCTGTCCCTGGAGAGTGTAGAGGCGGCGCGTGAACAAGCCTCGCTCGCCGCGCTTGTAGCGCTCCCACAAATCCGCTGCTGCCTCATGGTCGATCATGCGGGCGATGTCGACCGAAAGCGTGTCGAGCGAATCGACGGCGTCGCGAGGGCGTTCCTCGCCGCGCGCGGCTTCACGCGGGGCAGTGGGTGCGGTTTGCGGCGCCTCCTCACGCGAAGCGCGCGACAGAAGGTCGGTAAGCCAGCCACCGCCACCGCCGCCACCGTTGCGAGGGGTTTCGCTCACAGGCTGGTTTTGCGGCGGACGCGGCTCGGACCGGCGCGCTGGCGCGCCGGTGATGTCGCGCAATCCGGACTGATGCGGCGTGACGTCGGGCCGGATCGGCCGGACCTGGCCGCGGCCGCCGCCTGTGGCATAGGCTTGCTCCGCATCACGCCCCATTGGCTCGGCGGCGTCGAGTGAGCGTCCATGCCGGGCGATGATCCGGTTGAGCTCGGCCAAGGCCTCGATCTGATCGACGACAACGCGGCGTATCTGCGCCGTGCTTTCGGCGGTTTCCTGCGGCAGTTCGAGCACGCCGCGACGCAATTCCGTGCGCGTCGACTCCAGTTCCTGCTGCATTTCCGTTGCCATCTGCTTCATGCCCTGAACGATCGCGCTGAAGCGTTCGGCAGACTGCGTGAAGATCGCGTTAAGGTCGGTTGCGGCCTCGTCGTAGACCGAATTAAGCGTTTCGCCTGTGCGCTTGCGTTCTTCTTCCGAAGCCGCGCGGACAAGATCGAACTGCTGCTCGATCGTGCGTACACTTTCGTTGCTGGTCTCGGCGATCATGCTAGCGATTTCGCGGGTTCGGGTCGTTGCCGAATCGAGCGAACTCGTCGAGCAGGCTGGTGAAGCGTTGCAGCCGCTGCTCGAAATCGTTGGTACGCGAGTCGAGAGTGGTGACGAGCGCCTCGATGCTTGCTTGCCGGGTGGTGGTCGATTCCTCGCTCCGGCGGTTGCTCAGTTCGAGGAGCTGGACTGCTTCGGCGAGCGAACGCCCGTGCTGGTTGAACTGCGTCGACAGGTCGTTCAGATCGCGCAGCACCTTTGTGGTCACGTTGTTGAACGTGCCGAGATGCTGCTCGACCTTTGCGCTCGTGACTCCGCTCTTGCTGCTCAGATCGTTCATGGCGGCGACGAATTCGGACACCCGCGACACCATCGTATGCTCGATCGAGTTCATGTTCTCGTGGGCGCCGCTGAGCACTTCCTGCAGTAGGATGTTGGCTTCACGCAGCCGTTCAAACAGCGCGGTCGAATCGGACCGCAGCATATTGTGCGTTTCCAGCATGTCGGCGACGGTCGCGGAAGCGGTCTGCTTCGAACTCCTCGACGGCTTGTCTGGTGGCGCTGTGCAGATCCGCGAGCGTCCGTGCGATGGTCGACTTTGCCGCCTCGGTGACGCCCTGGGCGCCGTCCTGAAACTGGCCCAGGCTCTGCGTCATCGCCGATGTCGCGTTCTGGCTTGCATTGTTGATGAGCCGGGCGATTTCCTCGCTGTTGTCCATCATCGTCTGGGTGAAGACGAAGCTCTTGGCTTCGATAGACTTCACTGCATGGTCGGTAACGCGGCTGACTTCGTTGGCGAATTCGCGGCCTTTGCCGGTCAGAGCGGAAAGCAGACCGTTCGACTTCTCGTCGAGCAGCAGCGTCATGGTGCCGAGGCGTTCGCTGACCGCAGAGGTGAATTCGTCGGCCTTGCCGAGGACGTTACTGGCGACGTTGCCACTTGTGCTGATCAACTTACGCTCGGCCTCGCTTGCGCTGCGATCGATGGCCTCTGTCGTGGCCGCGGCGCTCCGCGTAAGAAGATCGCTGGCTTCCGTCGCGCTCTTGCCGATTGCTTCGTTGGCGGCGGCGGCGCTTCGGGCGAGAAGCGTGCTGGCTCCTGTCGCGCTTCTGCCGATCGCGTCGTTGGCGGCGGTGGCACTTTGGGACAGAAGACTACTGGCGCTCGCCGCGCTATTGCCGATGTCTTCCTTGAGGGTGGCGGCGCTCTGGGAAAGAAGATTGTTAGCGCTCGCCGCACTGCTGCCGATTTCCTCCTTGAGAGCGGCGGCGCTCTGGGAAAGAAGATTAGTAGCGCTGGCCGCGCTGCCGCCGATCTCTTCTTTGAGTGCGGTTGCGCTTTGGGCGAGAAGATCACGGGCGCCGGCGACGCTTTTGCCGACCGATTCGTTGATCGAAGCGGCGCTCTCGGCGAGAAGATTGGTGGCCCCAGCCGTGGTTTTGCTGATCAATTCACTGGCGGCAGCGACACTCTTGCCGATCGTGTCGGTCAGCGCACCGGCGCTGCGATGGAGCGTGACCGTCGCTTCCGTGGCGCTGCGATTCAAGGCTTCCACTGCGGCTGTGCTCGCCGTCGTGCTCTTGCCGAGCATTTCGGTGGTTCTGGTGGTGAGCTGGGTAAGCGATCGCTCGGCATTGCCGGTATTCGTATTGATAGCGTCGGAGAGTTCCTTGAGACGTCCATTGAGTAGATCGGCAGCAGCGCGGCTTCGCACCTCAAGCTGATTAGTGACGGCTTCCGTGCGGCCGATGAGAAGCTGCTCAAGCTGGCCGATCCGGCCATCGAGCGCGCCGGCTACTTCAGTTGCGCGGGCGCCGAGCGTCTTGTCGATATTCGTGATCCGCGTACCGACGGTGTCGCTGAGATGCGCAGCGCGGGTATCGATCAGCGTGGTGACGTCGCTCAGGCGTCGATCAAGCGCGGTTACGACCTCCTTGCCGCCTTCGGCAAGAGTCTTGGCGATGTCCATGATCCGAGCCGCAAGCGCGTCGGTCAGAGTCTGGGTGCGACCGTCGATCGCTTCCTGGAAGCGCGACAGGCGTTGATCGAGCGCGGTGGTGACCTCGCCGGCTTTCGCAGTGACTTGGGTATCGAAGCTCTCGACGTAGCCGCGCATCGACTCGGAGACGTCCTGGGTGCGCGCGCCGAGGCGCTCGACTAGCTCCGATCCGTAGGTTTTCACCGTGCGGTCGAACTCGGCGAGATGCCGGGTGATGAGATTGCCGAGTGTGGCGGAGTCGCGCGATATCTTTTCGCCGAGCTCGGCGCCGGAATGGTTGAACATGTCTTCGAACGCGGCGAGCCGGGACGCCAGCATATCCCTCATGCCGTCGCCGCGGGCCGCAAGCGCTTCAACGAGAGAATCGACGCTCTCGCGGAGCGTCTCGGTCACATGGGTGCTTCGGGACACCAGTGTGTCGGTAATTTGATTGCCGGTCTGCTCAAGTTTCTTCGCGACGTCGCCGCCACGCAAATTGAGATCGAGGATGAGCGACTCGCCCGTCGCCTTGAGCGTTGAGTTGACCTCGTCGGCACGGCTCGCGATCGTTTCGGCGATCTGGCTCGACGTATCGACGATCGCGTCCGAAAGTTCCTGCGCGCGCCCGGAGACAAGGTCGGCGACCTCCTGCGAGCGCCCGATCATGGTGTCGACGAGGGCCAGCGATTTCTCGGAAAACCTCTCGGCGACGGAGTCGAGCCGCGACGTCATCATTTCTTCGAGGCCGCTCACGATCTCCGCGAAATCCTCGCCGACGTGGTCGGTCTTGAAGTTCAGATTCGTCGTCAGCTGGTCGCTCGCCGTCGAGATCGCGCGCGAAGTCTCCTCGCTCGCGCTCTCAAGCCGCACCAGCAAATCGCCGCCGCGCAGGCTGAGCTGCTGAATCATATCGTCGCCGACCTGACCGAGCGCCATCGTGATGTGCTCGCCCTTTTCGGCCAGCGAATGGGTAATCTTTTGTGCGGCGTCGTTGACCTGTTGGCCGACAAGATCGCTGATCGTGGAAAGGTCTTGTGTGAGATCGATGTGGACATTGTTGATGGCTGAGCGGACCTGCTCCGCCTGTCCCACAAGCGTGTCGCGCTGGTTGCCAAGCTCCTGGAGCAGCCCGCGGATGCGCACTTCGTTGTCACTGTAGGTGCGCTCGAGCGCAGCCACCTCGTTCTGCACCAAAGTTTCGAGTTCGCCGGCGCGCGCAAGCGCCCGCTCAACGCCGTCGCCCATGGCCGCGACCTCACGGCGGATCGCTTGTCCGACGGTAACTATGGAATCCCGCGCGATATTCTCCGGTTCGCCGAGCCGCATGGCGACCTGTGCCATCGACTGGGTGATCAGGCGCAGTTCCTGCGAGCGCCACGCCATGTGCGCCACGCCAAAGAAGAAGATGATGGGCAACAGTGCGGCTGCACCCAGACCGATCATGAGGGCGGCCGGCGAGTGGCCGGGGGCGAGTGATGCATTCAGGTCGGATAGATAGGCCCACGACAGCGCCAGGCAACCGACCACCCAGGCCACCGAGAAAATGGCAGCGACAAAATAGGAAGTGCGCGCCGGCCGGCGCTGCAAGGCGCGCAGAATCTGGCCGATCGACTGCCGGTCGTCGTTGGCAGCGAGGGATGCCGGCGCTTCGGCGCGCGCGCCTATCGGGTCACGGTCGAAATCCTCCTCGAAGACCGGTGCGGTAGGCTCGATCTCGCGGATGAAGTCGTCGTTCCGGGGCGGAGCGGCGGACGTGGCGGATTGGTCCTCGGGCCGGTCTTCCTCGTCTCTGAGGTTGAGGGCTTCCTGGATCGCGGAAAGCGCGGCTTCCGTCGGGTCTGTCATCTTTTTCGGGTAATTGGCCATTCGGTCGTCGCCTTGCGTGTTACGCCGGACTAGGGCGGCCCAATTACGCCGGGCCGCGCCACGAGAGCGTGATCGTCTACTTTCTCACGGGCACTCAGGCTGCCCAGCCCGCATGCAACAGTGCCACAGCCCATCCTATCGGCTTGGCGGATCGAATAAAACCGTTGCCGCTAACGTCCCTTTAATCATCGTTAACGGATGATTCACCATCAGCCGACATTGTGCGGGCAAAAATACGGCTGGGTGTGGGCGAACAGCGGCCAGCCTGTGGCTATCGTCGGCTAAGGAGTTGCTTACCAATGGCGTGAAACAAGGCGCGGTCCCGACCCTGGGGGCCCCCGGATTCACCGCCTTTTTGTGCTCTCAGTGCAACGTTGCGTTCAACGAGAAGTATAGCGGTCGGGAAAGCGTCATGTGTGCAATGAGCGTGCGAAAATCGGCAGGTCTGGAGCAGACGCCGGCGGTCATTGATGAGGTCCATCTCGGCCGTATGACCCTCGGCGACCGCGGGCTGGAACGTGAAATCCTGGAGATTTTCGTGCGGCAGACCGCAATAATGCTCGGTCGCATAGCTGGGGCGGGACCGGCGCTCATGGCCGCGACGGCACATACGGTGGTGGGTTCCGCGCGAGGCATTGGGGCATGGAGGGTTGCGCAGGCAGCCGAGCGGCTGGAGCGGGCCGCCGCTGCGGCGTCCGACCCAGAAGTGCGAGACGAGGCGGTCGAAGATCTAAAAGCCGCGATGCTCGAGGCAAGTGCGGTGATCGGCGTGCGGCTAAACGCCGGGATGAGCGGCCATTGATCGGCGAAGCCAGATCTCGACGCCCGCACTGGCGTCGCGAGGCGCAAGCCAATAAATAGGTACGGTTCCACGCCGCCCCGGAAGCCCCTTCCTAAGGGCCCTCAACCCCTTTCGCCGGCCTGCCATGACCAAAATCACCTTCATCGATGCCGAAGGCACGCCTCGCACCGTCGAGGGCGAGAACGGCGCGACGCTCATGGAGACCGCAATCAAGAACGGTGTGCCAGGCATCGAGGCCGAATGCGGCGGCGCGTGCGCGTGTTCGACTTGCCACGTCTACGTCGAAGAGGCGTGGCGAGAAAAAGTTGGCGAACCTTCGCCGATGGAAGAAGATATGCTCGATTTTGCCTATGACGTGAAACCAAATTCTCGGCTGTCGTGCCAGATCAAGGTGAGCGATGAGTTTGACGGGCTGACCGTCAGAACGCCGGAGCGGCAAGCCTGACGGGCAAGAGTCCGGCTTGCTCTGGAATGACAGCCAACGCGTGTCGGTCGGTGCGCGGCTTCCTCTTCCCCTGCCGCTTACGGCACGCTAGACACTCCGCCACATCAGCCACATTTTCAATAAGACGAGCCAACAAACGACATGAGCGAGCCTGTCAAAACTGACGTTGTTATTATCGGCGCGGGGCCCGTCGGCCTGTTCGCGGTTTTCGAGCTCGGCCTGCTCGATATGAAATGCCATCTCATCGACATTCTCGACAAGATCGGCGGCCAATGTGCGGAACTTTATCCCGAGAAGCCGATCTACGACATTCCTGGGGTGCCCTATACCAGCGCGCAGGGTCTCGTCGATGCGCTGCTGCTGCAGATCAAAGCGTTCAACGCGCAATTCCACCTCGGCGAAATGGTCGAGAAGGTGGAGAAGATCGGCGATCCGTTATTTCGCGTGACGACGGATCAGGGCAAGATTTTCGAGAGCAAGATCGTCGTCATCGCCGCTGGCGGCGGTTCTTTCCAGCCGAAGCGCCCGCCCATTCCCGGTATCGAACCTTACGAAGGTAACACGGTGCACTATGCCGTGCGCCAGATGGAGAGCTTTCGCGACAAGCGTATTCTGATTGTCGGCGGCGGCGACAGCGCGCTCGATTGGACGCTCAATCTCGCTCCGCTCGCCAGTAAGTTGACGCTGTGTCATCGCCGCGCCGACTTCCGCGCCGCGCCCGATTCAGTCAACAAGATGATGGCGCTGGCGAATGAAGGCAAAATTGACCTGGTCCTGGGCCAGGTCACCTCGCTGGTCGGCGCCGACGGCTTGATCGAAAAGGCGATCGTCAAGAAGAACGACGGCGCCATGGCCGACATCGACTGCGACGTGATGCTGCCGTTCTTCGGGCTCACCATGAAGCTCGGTCCGGTTTCCACATGGGGCTTCGAGCTGAAGAACAACGAATACATTCCGGTCGATACCGAGAGTTTTGAAACCAGCATGCCCGGTATTTTCGCGATCGGCGACATCAACTGGTACCCCGGCAAACTCAAATTGATCTTGTCCGGATTCCACGAAGGCGCACTGATGGCGCAGAAAGCGTATCACTACATCTATCCGGAGAAGCGGTTGGTGTTTCAGTACACGACGTCATCTTCGAGCTTGCAGAAAAAGCTCGGCGTCGCGCCGACCCCTCGCTGATGCCGATCTGATTACGGCGTGTGCGCCGCGGCCGGCGCGCCGGGAGCTGCCGGCGCCGGCGGAACATTCACCGCCGTAGGCGCGAATCCCGGAGGCGGCGGCAGCGGCGCGGCCTGCACGGCGGGCGGTGCGGTCAACCCCAGCACGCCGCGCGCTGCGGGAAGCGCCGCGTCGGCCATCGCCGCATAGCCTTCCGCAGTCGGGTGCACGGCGCCGCCATAGACGGCGCTGACGACGCCCCAGAGCGCATCATGTATGTCGGTCGGTTTCAACATCGCCGGCAATCCTTCGGGATAGGTCATGGCCGTGAAATAGCTGTCGTTGGTGGTTCTGATCCAGCGCGCGCGCGGCGAGTAGGGGCGGTAATCGCTGGCGAGATGGGAGCAAGTCATCGGATCTTCGGCCGCTTTCATCAGGTCGGCCTCAAAGCTATCGCCTTTCGGTGAAAAACACGCGCGATCGAATTCAGGATCGTCGTCGGCGTGCACGCACATACCGTGCCGCTGGAATGCCGCCTGATGCGAGTTCGACAAAAGTCATACGCTCCGTCAGCGGATCGCGGCATGCCTTGGTGCCGTCGCAGGTCGCCAGCATTTTCAGTTTCGGCAGGAATTTGGTATCGACAAATGCGGCCGCGTTGCGCAGCCGCTCGGCATCGGCTCCGAAAGCCGGGTGCACGTCCAAACCATCCCGGCCGCCCGGGCACGGCGTATTTGGCGCCTGCATGGCCGGATTGGCGTATGACACGAAGACCACGCGCGCCAGATTGCCGTCCACGTAGGGCTTGAGCGCGGTGCGCAAAAGCGCGAATTTGCCGGGTAAATCCTGGTCAAGATTCTTCTGCGCGTCCTCCACGCTGATCAGCGAGCCGCCTTCCCGAAGCAAAAGCCGCTCCGTGGTGGCATCGACGATAACGTTAGCGAGCAGGCCGGCAAAGTTGATATCGTTGGCGCCGATCGTCAGGAGCACCAGATCGAGATTGCGCTTGGGGTCCTGACGATGCACCCCCGCCATCAGATCCTTTAGTTCGCCGAATTGCGCTGGCGCTGTTCCCGAGCAATGGTCGATGCCGGTCACCCAGGGGCAGTCGTCGGCGGCCTGTGATGCAAACAAGCCGGCTTCGATGGTCGCTCCCGTACAGGCGAGAGGCAGAAAGGTCACGGCAAGATGCGGCTGCTCGACCGCAAGCGCCAGCGCCGTGCGAAGCTGATAGCTGTACAATGAGCGGTGGCATGCCGGATCCATCCAGCGTGCGCCGTGACGAGCCCAATCGGAGACGGCCGCCGGATTTGCCAGGCCGGTTTCACATGAGCGGTCGGATCCATAGCCGGCCCGGCCAGGCCGATAAAACTGGCCGACGCCGCTGCCGCGCAGAAAACGCATGAAGCAAAAGCCGCCTTCGAGTTGCACCGCCTTGTCGGGATTGCCTTCGCCCGCGGCGATGGAATCGCCCATCCCGGCGATCAGCATGTCGCGCACCGCGATTTCGGTGACGATGCGTTGTGCGGTGCCGTCGCCGAGCGGGATATCGACGGTGGCAACGGTGGTCCGCCCGTAGGCCACGCGCAGTTTCACTTCCTGCTCACACGGCGCATCAGTTTGACGCAGCGGTCCCTGACCATCGTCGAAGCTCCAGGCGCAGGTCTGGCCCGCCGGCACATCGCCGGAAATCGCGACGCCGATCGGGTGGTCATGCGGTTCGAGATAGTCTTCCTTGTCGCCATCGCGCTGGCAGGTCAGCAACAGGTCGCCTGAGGCATCGATGCACAATTTGCCGACAACATCCTTGGCCCAGCCCAGCCCGCCTGAGTCACGTTCGAGCCTGTCTTCGGCGGCAAGAACGCCATCGCCCCGGCTCGCTGCAACCTGACGCAGAAAGTCGGCCTCGTTTCGGAACAGACGGAAGCGGTTTTTCACTTCCCAGACGATGTGAAAATTGCCGGTATTGGATAGCTGCGCGAACGCCGCATCGAGCGGCGCGAACGAGATCAACACGGCGATGACAATGGCGAGACGCATGATTGTGACGGTCACTTGCGGTGAGCTATTAGCATCCCGGTTGCGGCGGAAATGAGTTCGGTACCGCGCACGGCCTATTCGCCGCCTGTCGGTGCCGTGCCCATCGCCTCAGTCGCGGCCTTGGCGATGTCCGCGGGCATGGCGAAGGCCTCGGCGAGAATCTGCGCCACCCGCGGGCCGCTGATTTCACGGATCTCGAGGTGATCCTTTTCTGCCTGCGCGATGAAGGCAGGATCGTTCATGGCCGCATGAAAGGCATCCCGAAGCACCGCGACCCGCTCGGCGGGTACTCCAGGCGGCGCCAGGATCGGGCGGTCCATTTCCAGCGGTGCCAGGATCAGTTGCAGGATTTTCCGCGTGCGCTCGTCATTGGCGAATTCCGCGACCGCCGGGACGTCCGGAAATAGCGGATTGCGCGTGGCCGCAATCTGAATCGGCACGTTCACCAGTTTTTGTGGAAACCAGTCCGGCCGCGTCGAATTGATCGAAGAGATCAGCCCGCCGCAACGGCCCTGAACTTCGCCGCGTTCCATCGCCAAATAGATGTCGTTGCCGCCTTTGTAACCGGAGATCACCTTGATCTTGGTGCCGAACAGCTTGTCGAGCATCATCGGCATGGTTTCCATTTGCGAGCCGGCACCACTGCCGCCGACGACGAACGGCTTGTCCAGCAAATCCTGCCAGCTTTTGATGCCAGATCCGTGCCAGGCGACGCAGATTCCGGTCGACGCATCGATACTGCCGATCCAGTTCATGTTCCGCGGATCGAAGCTGGCCGCTTTGATGCCGTAGATTGGCGCAAACGGCACGCTGGAATGGACGAGCCCGAGCGTGGTGCCGTCCTTCGGCGCAACCGAGTCAAGATAGAGCATGGCGCGGATCCCGCCGCCGCCTGGCATGTTCTGGATGACGATGGTGGGATTGCCCGGAATGTGAGCGCTGAAATACGGCGCGAAGGCGAGCGCATAGCTCGCATATCCGCCGCCGGCACCGGCACTCAAGATCCAGGAAATCGTGCGACCGCGGTAGAAGTCCGCGATCGGATCTGCGCGCGCGGCTGCGCTGAGCCCAAAGACAAGCGCCAGCGCCAGAAGTACCGGACTTATCCTAGTCGGCAGCGACATCAAGCAGCACGCCGTCGCAATCGGCCATCTGATGCTGACCGAGCGGGCAGGAGCGGCGAAACAATTCGAGCAGCGCCTTGCCTTCGGCGCCGGTGCCGAGCGGCGACGGCGACAACAGCGGATTGTCACCCGCGACGCGCTCGACGTCGGCTTTCAGTTTGTCCACGTTTTCGACCTTGAAGCCGATGTGGTCCATCCCGGCGGTGATGATACCGGTGCCTTCGTAGTCGGCGATGTCCCAAGGCATGATCACGAGTGTCATGTGGCCATCGGTCAGGTAATGGTTGCGATCGCCGGGACCTTTGTTGGCCGGCGCCAGCTCGAACACGCCGCGATAGAATTCCGCCATCTCGTCCGGCCGCATCGTGCGCAGCGCCACGTGATTGATGTGACGCGCATTGATTTCGCGGCTGCCGTCCTGCTCGCTATAGACCGAGGTGCGGTTGCTCATGTTCTTTTGCGATATATCGAACATGTTGCCGTCCGGGTCGTGAGTGGAGATACCGGCGAAGGGGCGGTTGGACGGACGTTTGAGCCACTTTACGCTCGGGTAATTCTTGCGCATGCGCTCGAAAGCGGTTTCGGCGTCCTCGACCTCGATGCCGAAATGGTCAAGGCCGGCGGCGCGCCCGGCACGACGGGGATTGATATTAAGGCCGACGTAGCCATCACCGACGGTAATCGCGCGGCCCGGCCGGGACTTTTCCGAGGTACGCATGCCAAAGATGGCCTGATAGAACTGCGCCGACTTCGCATAATTTTCGCTGACGATGGCAACGTGATTGATCTTGGAGAACATTTCCCGCCTCCGGCCGGCATTGCGATGCGCGACCCTTTCGGAACCTGCGAACCGCGGTCCGAGTTTGTGTTAAGGACGGCATTAGATTGAACCTTCCCGCCCCGTGCCGCAAGGCACCTATACTCGGATCGGATCAGATGGCGATGGCGGCCTCAACGCTCACAACAAAATGCTGTATCGCCGGCGGCGGTCCCGCCGGAATGATGCTTGGTTTTCTGCTGGCGCGCGCGGGTGTCGATGTCGTGGTGCTCGAAAAGCACGCTGACTTCTTCCGCGACTTTCGCGGCGATACCGTGCACCCGTCGACGCTCGAACTGATGTACGAGCTCGGCTTGCTCGACGAGTTCCTCAAGGTGCCCCACCAGAAGCTAGAGACGTTGACCGGCCAGGTCGGAGAAGAGCATCTGATGATGGTCGATTTTCGGCACCTGCCGACCCACTGCAAATTCATTGCACTGATGCCGCAATGGGATTTTCTTAATTTTCTTGCCGAGCATGGCAAACGTTACAAGACTTTTGATCTGCATATGGAGACTGAAGCGACCGACCTGATCGAGGAAAACGGGCGCGTTATCGGCCTTCGCGCCAAAGCGCCGGGAGGTATGATTGCGATTCGCGCTGATCTCATCGTCGGCGCCGACGGCCGGCATTCGACGGTGCGGGACAAGGCCGGCTTCAAGAGCGAGGACTACGGCGCGCCGATGGATGTCTTGTGGTTCCGCGTCAGCCGCAAGCAGACCGATTCCACCGATACATTCGGTCATATCGAGGCGGGGCGGCTGATGGTGACGCTCGACCGCGGCGATTACTGGCAATGCGCCTTCGTCATTCCCAAGGGCGGCATCGAGCAGGTAAAAGCGAAAGGGCTTGATGCCTTCCGTGATTCCGTCGTCGACATGTCGCCGTTCCTGAAAGACCGTATCGGCGAGCTGAAATCCTGGAACGACATCAAGCTGCTGAGCGTCACGGTCGATCGCCTGCCGAAGTGGTGGCGGCCGGGTCTGATCTGCATCGGCGATTCCGCGCACGCCATGTCGCCAATCGGCGGGGTCGGCATCAATGTCGCCGTCCAGGACGCGGTCGCGGCCGCCAATCGGCTCGCCGCGCCGCTGAGGGCTGGAAACCTCACCAGCGCCGATCTTCAAGCTATTCAGGAACGCCGCACGCTGCCGGTGCGCTTTACGCAGTGGCTCCAGCTCACTATCCAGAAACGGATTATTACCCGCGTGTTGGCAAGTCAGCAGCGGCCAAAGCCGCCACTGTTCTTTAAGGCGTTCAACGTGTTTCCGGTATTGCGGCGCATTCCTGCGCGGCTCCTCGGTCTCGGCATCCGCACCGAGCACATCCACACGCCGGAGGCGGCGGACGCGTCTTAGCCGCGCTTTTGCAGTTCGGTCGTGGCCCGAGCGAGGATCTCGACAATGCGTGCTTCGTCCTCGGCGTCATTGTCCAGTCGTTTGCCGACGATGTCGCGCAGATGATCGAATGCGGCCTCGACGAGGGGAGGCAGCGAGCGTCGGTTGCCGCGTTCGCCCCGTTCCGACCGGCGCCAGCGGTTCACCCGCTCGCCAAGGGCGGTCAAGCGCTCGAGTACGACGTCGACCAGCTCACGATTGGCTTGTAGATAGGCGCGGCCTTCGTCGGTGATGGTGTAGAGCTTTTTCGAGCCTTCGGCTGAAGCGGTGACGTAGCCCGCTTCCTCCAGATAGGTCAGCGTCGGATAGACGATGCCGGGGCTCGGCGAGTACCAGTCCGCGGTTTTCTCTTCGAGCAGCTTGATGATCTCATAGCCGTGGCGCGGCGCCTCGGCGATCAACGCCAGCGCGAGAAGGCGAAGGTCGCCTTGCGCCAGCATCCGCCGCGCGCGCATGAGGTCTTCGCCGCCTGCGCCAAAGCCGCCGCCGTGGCGGCCGCCGAAGCCACCAAAGTGACCGCGGCGATGGTGGCGTCCCGCGGCCCAGCGGCCGCCGTGATGTTCGCCCCGATGTTCAGAATGTCCGTGCATTAGATACTTTCTCCTTATTGAAGATATATCTTTAGATAGATCATTACGTATCGCGATGCAAGATATATCTTTCAACAATCGGACTTATCCATTAACTATTTGTGGAAACACAATATTCTTGACCAGAGCCCTTTGGTTGCCATTGCGCGTCGCGCCATGGGCGCCACTTCGTTGTACATGAATCCCGCGCGGGCCTCCAACTCGGCAAAGCGCGTACTGCGGAACCGCGCCGGCGCCCTGCGCAAGTACCTCTCGACGCGCCGCCATACGATCATGGCGTGCACCGGCGATGCCAAAGCTGCCTGCCGCGCAACGGCATCGTCGTAACTGAAAAGCCTTTCGCCGAGCTCGCACCAAGCTTCATGGAGCGGTGTTTTCCGGACGCCTAAATTAATCGGTTCGATCACCGCGGCCGGAAGCGGCTCGACGGTATTCGCTCTTCTAAAGCGTCGAAGGTCCCTTGGCGATCCGAAGCCAACGATATGCAGCCATTCATGAAGGAGAGTGAGGCCGAAGATTTCGCGCTGCCGACGATCGGGCCTGTAGAGAACCACGAGGCGGGAAGTGGTCGCGTTGCCAAGCAGGTAAATCGTCCGGCCGCGAATCTTCCGGACCCAGGGATCAAGGAAACACGGCTCGTCGCTCAACTGCAGCCGGCGGATCATGCGCGGGTCCGGCAGTTCGCGCAGCAGCGCCAACGCCTCGGCGGCGTCGATCCGTTCGTAGTCAGGCCCCTCAACCGGTATCTCGATCTCGGTTTTGCAGCCGGCCACGCGATAAATGCGCATGAGGGCAGGTTGCCCGACCGTGCCGTGCCGCAGGAAGGCCTTGAGGGTGGAAAAAGACGGAGTGTCGGTCCGGGCCGCGAAGATTGTCATCGCCCGCGCATAGACATGCGAGAATCCGCCAGCAATCGTTGCTGTCGCTTCCAGCGGCCGGATCGTACCAAGTTTGCCGCCGACCTGTGGCAGGCCACGCCGCAAAACAAATCGGACCAAGAGCGACCCCAAAAGAAGGATGATTGCGATTTGGCCCACGATCACGACCGTTCCGTTTCACCCTGCGCCTTCGGCGTCACGAAGCTCATCCTACGCCACCCGCGGGCTTGACGGCTGCGCGCCAGCGGCAAATGTTTACGCATGTTCGCGACCTTCTTCCATGAACTCAAAGCGGCCGGCTTGCCGGTGACGCTGCGCGAATACCTCACCTTGATGGAGGCGATGGAGAAGGATTTGGCCGACCGGCGCGTCGAATCGTTCTACTATTTGTCACGCGCGGCGCTGGTGAAAGACGAGCGCAATCTCGACAAGTTTGACCGCGTGTTCGGCCACGTCTTCAAAGGTCTCGATCTTGTCTCGGAGTTGCTCGCCGGCGAAATTCCCGCCGAGTGGCTCAAGAAACTCGCCGAGAAATATCTCACCGAAGAAGAGAAAGCGCAGATCGAGGCCATGGGCGGTCTCGACAAGCTTCTCGAAACGCTGCGTCAGCGGCTTGCCGAACAGCGCGGTCGGCATCAGGGCGGCAAGAAGTGGATCGGCACGGCAGGCACATCGCCGTTCGGCGCCTACGGGTACAACCCGGAAGGCGTGCGCATCGGCCAGGACAAGAACCGCAACTTCCGCGCTGTGAAAGTGTGGGACAAACGCGAATTCCGAGATCTCGACGGTGACGTTGAGCTCGGCACGCGCAATATCAAAGTCGCGCTCCGGCGTTTGCGTAAGTTCGCGCGCACCGGTGCCCCTGACGAGCTCGACCTCGACGGCACCATCAAGGGTACCGCGCACAAGGGCTATCTCGACATCCTGATGCGGCCGGAGCGGCACAACACCATCAAGGTGCTGCTGTTCTTCGACGTCGGCGGGTCCATGGACTGGCACGTCAAGGCAACGGAAGAATTGTTTTCCGCCGCCAAGACCGAATTTAAGCACATGGTGCATCTCTACTTCCACAATTGCCTCTACGAGAGAGTGTGGAAGCAGAATGGACGGCGCTGGACCGAAACGACGCCGACCTGGGACGTGCTGCACACCTATCCGCACGACTACAAGGTGATCTTCGTCGGTGACGCGGCGATGAGCCTCTACGAGATCGTTGCGCCGGGCGGCTCGGTTGAGCACTTTAATGAGGAAGCCGGCCAGGCGTGGATGGCGCGCGTCGTTGCCACCTATGCGTCCTGCGTCTGGCTCAATCCGGTCGCCGAGCACGAATGGGAAACGACGGCCTCGATCCGCCTTATGCGCCAAATCATGGGCGGGCGGATGTATCCACTGACGCTGGAAGGGCTCGATGCGGCGATGCGGGAGTTGGGGAGGTGAGCACGCGGCAAAACGCACCTTTCGAATCACCGCGATGGCCCTATATTGGGGCAGTCGTTAACAACCGAAAGGAGGTGATCCAGTGTCTCATTGTCTATCGCCGCGGTCGCCGGCATGCATGATCTGGATCCTCGCCTCTACCGAGGCTCCGGCCAGGTGACTTAAATCCGTCACCGGCTCATGCGCGCGATGCAGGACATCGCCTCGCGCAACCGGGCCACGGTCTGACAATGGAAGGGTCGCCCGTAAGGGCGGCCCTTCTTTTCTTTAGCACCGCGTCATATCCACGAAAGTGGCGTATTTTGGCGAAAACGCAGGAGTCACCAGTGCCCGCTGAAAAATTCGACTTTCGCAACAAGGAGGGCAACCAGCTCGCCGCGTTGCTCGACCGGCCGGACGGTCCGATCCGCGCCGTGGCGCTGTTCGCCCATTGTTTCACCTGCGGCAAGGACAATCGCGCAGCACGGCGCATCGCAGAGGGGTTGACCCTGCACGGCATCGCCGTGCTGCGTTTCGATTTCACCGGGCTCGGCGCCAGTGAAGGCGAGTTCGCCAATACCACGTTCTCGTCGAACGTCGACGATCTGGTCGCCGCCGCCGATCACTTGCGGCAGAAATTCGCGGCGCCTGCGATTTTGATCGGGCACAGTCTCGGCGGCGCCGCGGTGCTCGCCGCTGCTCACCGCATTGCCGAGGCGCGAGCCGTAGTCACTATCGGTGCGCCGGCCGATCCCGCCCACGTCACCGGCTTGCTCAAGGGGCAGATCGCCGACATCGCCATGAACGGCGAGGTGGAGGTCACGCTGGCGGGGCGGCCATTCAAAATCCGCCGCGCCTTTCTCGACGACGTCTCCGAGCAAATGCTCACGCCGCGCATTGCCGAGCTGCACAAGGCGCTGCTGATCTTCCATTCGCCGACCGACGACACTGTCGGGATCGACAATGCGAGTCACATCTTCCTCGCAGCGAAGCATCCGAAGAGCTTCATCTCGCTTGCCGGTGCCGATCATTTGCTCAGCCGCAGGAGCGACGATGCCTATGTGGCGCGCGTCATCGCCGCCTGGGCTGCGCGTTATCTCGACATGGCGGCCGACGATGAGCCGGCTGACGACACGCCCCCCGGTGTCGTCGAGGTGCGCGAGACGCGGCGCGGTAAATTTCAGCAGGAAGTCGTTCTCGGCGCGCACCGCTTCCTTGCGGACGAGCCGGTCAAGGACGGCGGGCTTGATTCCGGGCCGGGGCCCTACGATCTCCTTCTCGCCGCGCTCGGCGCCTGCACCTCGATGACGGTGCGGCTCTATGCGGATCTCAAGCAAATTCCGCTTCTGCGCACTCGGGTCCGGCTGCGCCACGAGAAGATTTACGCCAAGGATTGCGCCGAATGTGAAACGCGCGAGGGCAAGATCGACCACATCGATCGCGCCATCACCTTCGAGGGTGAGTTGAGCGCCGGACAGCGGGCGAAGCTTTTGGAAATCGCCGATAAGTGCCCGGTGCACCGCACGTTGACGTCGGAGGTCAACATTCGAACGACGGAAGTGTTGGCCGACCCGAGCTAGAGAGCCGCCGTCTTCACGCGCGACCGCACCTCGGCGATAACGTGCGGAATCGCCGCGTCGTTGCCCGGGGCCATGATATGAGCGCCAGCGACGCCGGGGATCGTGGCTAGCTCCTCGATCAGTTCAACACAAATGCGCTTGCCCTCACGGGCAGGGTCCGAAGCTTTCTCCAGCCGGGCGATGAAGCTGTCGGGAATGATCGTTCCAAACAGATGACTTTTCATCCATTGCGCGGACTTGGCGGAGCGCAGCGGATTGACACCGATCAGGATCGAAAGCTGCTTGGTGAGGTCGGCCTTTTCCAGCGCGCCGACATAGCGGCGCACAATACCGGCGTCCATGCAGAATTGGGTCTGCGCAAATTGCGCCCCCGATTTGATCTTGCCGGCAAGCGAGTTGGGCTGCCAGTCCGCCGGCGGATCGATCGGCATGTCGGCCGCACCGAGGAAAAACTCCGCGTTGCCGTCGACTTTGCGGCCGGTGGGGAGCGTGCCCTCGTCGCGCAGCCGGCGCGCGGTTTCGATAAGCGTTTTCGAATCGATGTCGAACACCGGCTTGGTGTCGGGCTGATCGCCGGCTTTCGGGTCGTCCCCGGTCAGCAGCAGCATATTGCGGATGCCGAGCGCGGCGGCGCCCATCATCTCGCTCTGGAGCGCGATGCGATTTTTGTCCCGGCAGGTGATCTGGAGGATCGGCTCGATGTCCATGCCGATGAGAATGGCTGCCGCGGCCAGCGCGCTCATGTGCGCGCGCGCGCCGGCGCCATCAGTGACGTTCACCGCATCGGGTAATCCCTTGAGCGGTGCCGCTTTCCGGCGCAGGTCATCGGCATCGCAGGAGACCGGTGGCGCAAGCTCCGCGGTGAGGACGAATCGGCCGGCCTGCAGCCGCTGTTCGAGCGTGCGCGGGCCGGCTTTGGTCTGATCGTTCATTGCGAGGTCTCGGCAGGGAGCAGGACGGACCGAGAGCGCTTATATGCTTTGCCGCGGCACTGCAAATGCGCCCGCGAGCGCGCCATTCCTGGACAAAAAAGTGTAGTCCCGCTAGAGAGTTGCCCCACTATGACAGGCGTCAACGAAATCAGGTCGGCGTTCCTTGGCTATTTTGCCCGGGAAAGGCACGAGGTCGTGCCCTCGTCGCCGCTCGTGCCGCGCAACGACCCGACCTTGATGTTCACCAATGCCGGCATGGTGCAGTTCAAGAACGTTTTCACCGGCCTGGAGAAGCGGCCCTATTCACGCGCCGTGACGGCGCAGAAATGCGTCCGCGCCGGCGGTAAGCACAACGACTTGGACAATGTCGGCTACACCGCGCGCCACCACACCTTCTTCGAGATGCTCGGCAACTTCTCGTTCGGCGATTATTTCAAGGAACGCGCCATCGAGCTTGCCTGGAATCTGGTGACGAAGGAGTTTGGTCTGCCGGTGGAGCGATTGCTGGCCACTGTCTATGTCGACGACGACGAGGCCTTCAGGCTTTGGAAAAAAATTGCCGGACTGCCCGACAGCAAAATCATCCGTATCGCCGGATCCGATAATTTCTGGGCGATGGGTGACACCGGCCCATGCGGCCCGTGCTCCGAAATTTTCTACGATCACGGCGACAAGATTTGGGGTGGGCCCCCCGGCAGTCCGGAAGCCGAAGGCGACCGCTTCGTCGAAATCTGGAATCTTGTTTTCATGCAGTACGAGCAGCTTGCCAAGGGCGGCAAGCGCGTCGACCTGCCGCGACCTTCGATCGACACCGGCATGGGACTCGAGCGTACCGCGGCCGTGCTGCAAGGCACCAACGACAACTACAAGATCGATCTCTTTGTCGCGCTGATCCAGGCGATTGCCGAGCTGACCCGCGTTAGTCCCGACGGCGAGATGAAAGCCTCGCATCGCGTCATCGCCGATCACTTGCGTGCAAGCGCGTTTCTGATCGCCGACGGCGTGCTGCCGTCGAACGAAGGGCGCGGCTACGTGCTCCGCCGCATCATGCGCCGCGGCATGCGCCACGCCGAATTGCTCGGCGCCAAAGAACCGCTGATGTGGAAGCTCGTACCGGTACTGGTGCGCGAGATGGGTCGGGCCTATCCGGAATTGCACCGCGCGGAAGCGCTGATCACCGAGACGCTCAAGCTCGAAGAAACCCGCTTCCGTAACACCTTGGAACGCGGGCTGTCGATCCTCGATGAAGCGAGCAAGACGCTCAAGAAGGGCGACATGTTCGACGGCGTGACCGCATTCACGCTTTACGACACCTACGGCTTTCCGCTCGATCTGACGCAAGACGCGCTCCGGCCCCGCGGCATCAGTGTCGATCTTTCGGCATTCAACGACGCGATGGAAGAGCAGCGCCGCAAGGCGCGCGCCTCGTGGGCGGGCTCGGGCGAGGCGGCGGACGAGGCCGTCTGGTTCGGATTGCGCGAAAAAATTGGCGGCACCGAGTTCCTCGGCTACGAGACGGAAAACGCTGCGGGCGTCGTTGCTGCGCTGGTGCGGGATGGCAAGGAGGTCGCTGAGCTGAAGAAAGGCGACAGCGGTGCGGTGGTCCTCAACCAGACGCCGTTCTATGGCGAATCCGGCGGCCAGGTCGGCGACACCGGGACGCTGACCGGCGACGGTGTGCGCTTCAAGGTCACCGATACGCAAAAGCATCTCGGCGACGTGTTCGTCCACATCGGCACGGTCGAGGAGGGCGTGTTAAAGGTTGGCGCCCCGCTTGCGCTTGAGGTCGATCACCGGCGCCGCGGCGCGATCCGGAGAAACCATTCGGCGACGCATTTGTTGCACGAGGCGCTGCGCCAGGTGCTCGGCGATCACGTGGCGCAGAAGGGCTCGCTGGTGGCGCCCGATCGGCTGCGTTTCGATTTCTCGCACCCGAAGCCCATTAGCGCTAACGAGATCGAGCGCATCGAAGAGATCGCCAACGATCTCGTCTTGCAGAATGCACCGGTGATGACGCGGCTACTCAGCCGCGATGATGCCATCGCTTCGGGTGCCCGCGCTTTGTTCGGCGAAAAATACGGCGATGAGGTCCGCGTCGTCGCCATGGGTGAGGGCGGCGGAAATACGATGGGTTGGTCGGTCGAACTCTGCGGCGGCACCCACGTCAACCGCACCGGCGACATTGGCCTGATTTCGGTGCTTGGCGAGTCCGGGGTCGCGTCGGGCGTCCGCCGCATCGAGGCGCTGACGGGGCAGGCGGCGCGCGGCAATGCCAATAACCTGGCGCGGCTTGCCAAGGCGACGGCTTCCGAACTGCGTGTGCCGATCGAAGAGGCGCCGAGCCGCGTTACCGCATTGCTTGAGGAGCGCAAGCGCCTTGAGCGCGAACTGACCGATGCCAAGAAGAAACTCGCCATGGGCGGTGATAATTCCACAGGTGGCGATGGAGATATCGAGACAGTCCTTGGCGTGAAGGTGATAGCCAAAACGCTGGCCGGCATTGACGCTAAGGATCTCCGAAGCCTCGCCGACGACGGGAAGAAAAGGCTTGGCTCCGGCGTCGTGATTCTTGTTACTACCGACGACCAGGGCAAGGCGGCAGTCGTTGTTGGCGTTACTGATGATCTTACTGGAGCGACCAGTGCCGTACCGGTTGTGCAGGCTGGCGTTGCAGTTTTGGGCGGCAGAGGGGGCGGGGGTCGCCCGGATATGGCGCAAGGCGGCGGTCCCAACGGGAGCGCAGCGCCGGAAGCGCTCGCCGCGATGAAAAAGCTGATTAAGCCTGCCGCGTCGGCCTAGATTTATATTTCGACGATTTTGCCATCTTCGGCGGTTTCGTACGGCACATCGCTTCGGTGTTTGAGCATGTCGTCGCTCATGTGCGTGAGCACGAGCCGCTTCGGCTTTATCTGTCCCATATGTTTTTCCAGCGACGACAGCGCCATGTGGGTGGTGATGGGCTTATCCCAGGTGTAGGCCTCGCAGATGAAAAGGTCGGCCTTGCGGCCGATTTCGATCAGAGCTTCGGTCCATTCGGTGTCGCCGGAAAAAGCGATCACCTTGTTCTCCACCTCGAAGCGAAATCCGAGGCAGGGCCCGGCGCGATCGTCATGCTTCACGTGGAATGGCGTAACGCCCACGTGACCGACCTGATTGCGCTTGCCGATATCCAGTTCCCTCAGCGTCAAAGCGAAATTCAGCTCCATCGACTGGCTGCCGGGAAACCCGCATTCCATGACTTCGGGCAGGCGGGTCTTGAGACCCGGCGGACCAACGATCGTAAGCGGCTGCGTGCGCTTGCTGACGTAATTGGCCTCAAGCAGGAAGAACGGCAAACCGAAAATGTGGTCGGCGTGAAAATGCGAGATGAAAATCGTCTCGATGGCATTGCGATCGATGCCAAACTTGTTCATTGCGACAAGGGACGTCGCGCCGCAATCGATCAGTGCGTTGGTATTTTTGCCGACCAGATGAAAGCAGGTATTGAAACGACCCCCGGAGCCGAAGGCATCGCCGCAGCCTACGAACTGGAGGTGCATGAAAAAATCTCCGCGGAATTCAGGGAAGACCTGGCGGCCGGCCCCGAGGGCATAGACCCCTCAATGCGCCCAGAAGTCTGTGATGAAAATCACAGCGCGGGGTGGCAAGAAGTGCAATCAGGCCAGGCGTCCAAATCCCTGTCCTCTCGGTGTTTTTTTGCCTTTACCCCGATTTGGTCGGTGGCTTGTCGCGGCCTCTCGGAGGCTCCAAGATGCTCGCTAGCATAGTGCGGGGCACAGCGCCATGATCGCAACACAAACTGGCGCTTCCTGCGGGTCTGGTGGGGATAAGCTTAAGGGACGTCTGGTGCACCGAGTATCACCACATTTCCGGATTGTGGCCGCGCTGGCGGTAACTGCCGCGCTGGGTGGATGCGCTGATTCCGGCGTTCAATGGTTCAGGAAGCCCCTCTATCTGACCGGCCAGACCAGCGGCTACACTTTCTCCGACACGCAAGCGGTGCGACGGGATCGTCCGATTACCGCAAACGACCTCGTCGAAGCGAACGGCAGTTGCCCGGCGGTGCAGGCACAACCCGGCGCCACTCAGGGCGCAGACCCGACGGGTGCGCCTGACGGCGCGTCGCTGATTGACGAAGGCGTAGCGCTTGGTATGAGCGAATGCGACGTTGTCCATAGGGCAGGAGCGCCCTCCAATATCGAGATCGGCAAAAATCCGAACGGCGATCGCACAGCGGTGTTGACCTATTCAAGCGGACCGCGGCCAGGCGTTTATCGTTTCGAGCGCGGGCGGTTGATGGAAATGGATCGCGTTGCCGAGCCGGGGCCCGCGCCGGCTCCGGCAACGGCGAAGAAAAAACCTGCCAAGGCCGCGAAGCCCAAAACTAACAACGCGGCGTGATCGCGCGCAAAACAACCCCGGCCTCTGGCGAGGCCGGGGTTGCCGTTTTGAGGCGGCGAACTACGCGCAAGAACTACGCGCAATCAGTAGCAGACGTTGACCCAGCGCAGCGCTGGACCGTAGGGCGTGTAAACCCAGCGGCGGACCATGCAGCCGCCATAGCCGGGACCGGCATAGACGGTGACGACCGGGCCGTGGCCCCAACCGCCGTGCCAGCCACCATGCCAACCACCGCCGCCCCAATGAGCGGATGCGGCCGTGGGCGCGAGCGGCGCGGCGCCGAGAGTAACGGTTGTCGCGAGAGCGAGGATTGTTTTGCGCAGCATCTGACTTCTCCTTGGTTTGAGCGACGTTTCACGCGGCTATATTTGTGTCGGATCGTTCCGCGCTTCGGTTCATGCTTCGGAATTTAGGACGCCGCGCCTGAACCCATGCTGAGGGCGCGATTTATCACTGAGTTATCAAGCTGAACCGGATGCTCGCGTGACGTTCATCGCGCATTCACGCGGCTAAATCCGCGCGTGATGTTCATCACACATTGGCGCATTTGCGACGTCGGCTTGCCGGGGCCATGAGCGAACGCTATAAGCCGCCGCGGTTCCGCAATGATCCGGTAATCTTAAAGGACGAACTGATGGCGCTCGAGCGCACGTTTTCGATCATCAAGCCAGACGCGACGGCACGGAATGTGACCGGCGCGATTAATGCAATGATCGAAAAGGCAGGTCTGCGCATCGTCGCGCAAAAGCGCGTGCGGATGAGCCGCGAGCAGGCTGAGACGTTCTACGGGGTGCATCGCCAGCGCCCGTTCTTCGGCGAACTCGTCGACTTCATGATCTCGGGGCCGGTCGTCGTTCAGGTACTCGAAGGTGAAAACGCGATTGCGGCATATCGTGACCTGATGGGTGCAACCGATCCGGCTAAAGCCGCTCCCGGCACCATCCGCAAAGAGCTCGCGACGTCGATCGGCGAGAACTCGGTGCACGGCTCCGATGCCGCCGATAACGCGATCAAGGAAATCGCGCAGTTTTTCGCCGGCAATGAAATTGTCGGCTGAGGCGATCGGCTCATTTGGCCGCGAGCCTCTCTGAGGAGCGGCCGTGGGTTCGATCGCCCAATATCTGCATCCATCGTTGTGGGGCGACATGCTCCACGCCAGTATCAACGATGTAGGCCGCACCGAGTTTTGGGCGGCCGTACTGCAAATCATTTTCATCAATATCCTGCTGTCGGGCGACAATGCCGTTGTCATTGCCATGGCCTGCCGCGGCCTGCAGCGGCGCGAACGGATTTGGGGAATGGCGCTCGGCGCGGGCGCGGCGGTGATCCTTCGCCTGATTTTTACCGGCATTGTCGGACGGCTGATGCTGCTACCTTATCTCAAGCTGGCTGGCGGATTGGCGCTGATCTATGTCGCCGCCAAACTGCTCGTACCTGACGACACCGACAGAGACAAATTCGCCCCCGTCTCGCATCTATGGCGTGCGGTGAGGATCGTCGTCGTGGCAGACATTGTCATGAGCCTCGACAATGTCATCGCGGTTGCTGCCGTTGCGCAGGGCAATCTGGTTTTGCTAGCGATCGGCCTGGCCGCCTCCATTCCAATCATCCTCGCTGGCGCGACTCTCGTCATGGCGCTGCTCGACCGCTTTCCGATCCTGGTCTGGGCCGGCGCGGCGCTGCTCGGCTGGATCGCCGGTGATGTCATCGCGAGTGACCCAGCGATCTTGAGCTACTTAACGACAGTGCTTGGAGCAAAATTTGCGGAGCAAGCCGAGCTTGCCGCTGCGGCCTGCGGCGTCCTCTTGGTCATTGCCGCGGGTGGATTGTGGCGGCAACTCCATCTGTCTCACGCGCATCCTAAGGCGGTTGGCGAATAAGCGTCGCCACTATGCTCGACGGCCGTCCGCTGCGCCGCTGCGGACATCATGAGCTTGTCGTCGCCGCGCGTGTGCGGTTGCATCGTCGGTGCAACAGATTACCGTTGCAGTGACCGCGCGCGAGGCCAAACCGAGATTTTTGTAGCCATGCTTGCGCCGTATTTCTCCGGCCTCCTTAGCGCGCAATCGGATTTGGGGCGGCCGGCCGGTGATGTCTTCGGTATTGTCTTGGCGACACGAACGTTTCGGACTTCCCCCAGAATCTGGCTTGTGGCGCGGATCGCAATTTCTGCTCCGAAGGTGCAGGGCTGCGCGTTTGCGTCTTCATCTGGCGTAGGACTGACTGAGGAGACAGGCGATGCAAAAGGGCACCGTCAAGTGGTTCAATCCGACGAAGGGCTATGGGTTCATCAAACCGTCGAGTGGCGACAAGGATGTTTTTGTGCACATTTCGGCGGTCGAGCGCGCCGGCCTGCGCACGCTCAATGATGGCCAGGAGATCGAGTTCGAACTCGTGACCAACCGCGGCCGGACTTCTGCGGAAAATCTCAAAGTTGCATAAGCGTAGTCCGGGAAGACCCGGTTCTCGTAGCCCCCGGTTTAGCGCCGGGGGTTTTTGTTATCACCGCGTGAGAGCGTCGTGGCTGGCGGAGGCGAGCGTGACCCGTCCCTCGGCCACCAAACGGAGCGCCTGCGGATAAATCCGATGCTCGACCTCGAGCACCCGCGCGGCGAGAGTGTCTTCTGTGTCGCCGGCTCTGACTTGAACCGAGTCCTGGGCGATGATCGGTCCCGAATCCATTTCCGGCACAACGAAGTGTACGGTAGCGCCATGGCGCTCGACGCCGGCTTCTATTGCGCGGCGGTGGGTGTGTAGCCCTTTGAACAGCGGCAGCAGGGCCGGATGAATGTTGAGCAGGCGGCCGCTCCATAGCTTGACAAACCATGGCGTCAAGAGCCGCAAAAAGCCGGCGAGACAAACGAGATCGATGCGGTGCGCGCGAAGCTCGGCATCCAACGCGCGCTCGAATGCTTCGCGGTTCGCACCGAACGACCGGTGATCGATGACTGCGGTCTCGATACCGGAACGCCGGGCTCGCTCTAACCCCGAGGCATTCGGCGCGTTCGACACGACGAGCACGATCTCGGCCGGATAATCCTGTGCCTGCGCCGCCTCGATCAGCGCCACCATGTTCGATCCGCGGCCGGAGATCAGCACGGCGACACGCTTCTTGCCCGTGCGCATCAGCTCGAAAGGCCGAGATGACCGCTATAGGCGGTTCGCGCGCCGTCCTTCGCCGCAACGACTTCTCCAAGTTGCACGACGGTCTCACCGTTCGCCGCAAAGCAATCGCTGGCAGTCCTCGCGCTTACAGGATCAAGCACGGCCACCATGCCGATGCCGCAGTTAAAGGTGCGCAGCATTTCGGCTTCGCTGATCTTGCCGCTCGATGCGAGCCACTTGAACACCGGGAGTACCGGCACGCGAGCGAGATCGATGGTGACGGCAAGCTTCTCCGGCAGCACGCGCGGGATGTTTTCAGTAAACCCGCCGCCCGTGATGTGGGCGAGCGCTTTGACCGCTTTGGTTTCGCGGATTGCGGCCAGGCAGGAGCGGACATAGAGCCGCGTCGGAGTGAGCAGCGCCTCGCCAAGGCTGCGCGACGGCTCGAACGGAGCAGGCCTGTCCCACGTCAAACCGGCATCCGAGGCTATCCGGCGGACAAGCGAGAATCCGTTCGAATGAACGCCGGTCGAGCCGAGCCCGATCACGACGTCGCCGACCGCGATGTCGCGGCGCGGCAGCAGATCCGCGCGGGAAACGGCGCCGACAGCGAAGCCTGCGAGATCGTAATCGTTGCCGTGATAGACGCCGGGCATTTCCGCGGTCTCGCCGCCGATCAGCGCGCAATTGGCCTCCCGGCATGCCGCGGCGATGCCCGTGACCACTTGGGCACCGACGGTTGGGTCAAGCTTGCCGCAGGCAAAATAATCGAGGAAGAACAGCGGTTCTGCACCCTGCACGACGAGATCGTTGACTGACATCGCGACAAGGTCGATGCCGATCGTGTCGTGGCGGCCGGTCTCGATGGCGATCTTGACCTTGGTGCCGACGCCGTCGTTGGCGGCGACCAGGATCGGATCGGTATAGCCGGCGGCTTTGAGATCGAACAATCCGCCGAAGCCGCCGATTTCAGCAGCGGCCCCGGCCCGCGCGGTCCCGCGCACCAGCGGCTTGATCAATTCCACCATGCGGTTGCCGGCGTCGATATCGACGCCGGCTGCCGCGTAGCGCGCCTCATTCACGGGTCACCAAATCGGACAGATGATCTCTCCCATGCGGGGAGTGACTTGCTCGGGGCCTCCTACGTCGGAATCGCGGGGTGCGCAAGCACGCGGGCATCGGTATATTGCGTGGTTCCCGGTCAGCACGCGGGACGCTGCCGGAAGCCGGGGCCTGTTTTGAGTATCCCAAATCTCATTACCTTGGGACGCATCCTTCTGGTGCCTATCGTGGTCTGGGCGATCACGTCGGGAGAAATGCGTATTGCCTTTCTCCTGTTCCTGGTTGCCGGCGTCAGCGATGGCATCGACGGCTTCCTCGCCAAGCGCTTCCACATGGCAAGCGAGCTTGGCGCCTATCTCGATCCCTTGGCCGACAAGGCGATGATCGTCTCGATCTACGTTGCGCTCGGAATCGCGGGCTCGCTGCCGATCTTTCTCGTGATCCTCGTCGTATTCCGTGACATCATGATCATTGGCGCCTTCATGCTGGCGTGGCTTGTCGGCAAGCCCATGCCCGCCCGGCCGCTGCTGGTCTCGAAAATCAATACCGTGGCACAAATCTTCCTCGCCACATTGGTGCTTGCCGAGCAGGGCTTTGGCTTCGACGCCGATATGGCGACGAAACTCACGATGGCGCTGGTCGCCATCTTGACCTTGCTCTCGATCGCCTTCTATCTCGCTGAATGGGTGCGCCACATGAACTCGTTCGGGGCCGGACACTGATCGCCGCTGTTTAGGGGGCGCAATGCATTTTGAGCGGCAGGCAGTATTCTGGGTCGGCGCTCTGGTCGTATTCATTGCCTTGCTGTGGCTATTGAGCCCGATCCTGCTTCCGTTCGTGCTCGGCATGGCGCTTGCCTACGCGCTAGATCCGCTGGCCAGGCATCTGACAAAGCGTGGCGTGAGCCGTCTTGCGACTGCGCTGATTATTCTCGGCGGCTTTGTGGTGGCGCTCGCAGCTCTGATCCTGCTTGTCGCTCCTGTGCTTGTGCAACAGGTTTCAAGTTTGAGGGACAATGCACCGGGCTATGTGGAAAAGCTGCAAAGTCTCGTGACCAGTTTGAATGTCCCGTGGCTGAAAAACGTGCTCGGCGATGCGTCCGGGTCCGGAGATTCCACGAGCCAATTGGTAACTAGAATTACCGACTATTTTTCGCAATTTCTTGGTTCTATCTGGACGACCGGGCGGGCGCTGATTTCGATCTTCTCGCTTTTGATCATCACACCTGTGGTGGCATTTTATCTGATCTGCGACTGGGACGGGATGATCAGCGGGCTCGACCGGCTTATTCCACTGTCGCAGCGCGACACCGTTCGCGGCCTTTGCCGCGAGATCGACGCCACGCTGTCGTCTTATGTGCGCGGCCAATCCGCCGTCTGTCTTATCCTCGGGTCTTATTATGCCGTCGCGCTCACGCTGACGGGGTTGAGCTTCGGCTTGCTTATCGGAATTGTTTCCGGCCTCATCACCTTCATCCCGTATGTCGGTTCGCTGACGGCACTGGTGCTTTCGCTAGTGATGGCGATGGTGCAGTTCTTTCCGGATTGGAGCCATATCGTCATCGTTGCAGGCGTCGTTCTCTTCGGTCAGTTCGTCGAAGGCAACGTATTGGCGCCATATCTCGTCGGCCACAGTGTCGGACTACACCCGGTGTGGCTGATGTTTGCGCTGTTCGCGTTTGGTTATCTGTTTGGCTTCGTCGGACTGCTGCTGGCCGTGCCGCTGGCAGCCGCTGCCGGTGTACTGATCCGTTTTGCCGTACGGCGCTACCGTGAAAGCCCGATCTATACCGGCAGCGGTCTCGGCTGAGCACAATGGCATCGAACGCAATCTCCTCCCTGCCGCGACAGCTCGCGCTCGCGCTCGAACACGGCGAAAGCTATGGGCGTGAAGATTTCCTGCCCGGAGCCTGCAACGCGGAAGCGCTTGAATTGATCGACAGTTGGCCCGATTGGGCGGCGGGCGCAATCGCACTTGTCGGGCCGGAAGGATCTGGCAAGACTCACGTGGCGACGATCTGGGCAACTGCGTCGGGCGCGCGCGTCATCTCCGCGCATGCACTGAGCGAGGCGTCGCTCCGGGCCGCGCTCGCCACCGGTGCACTGGTTATTGAAGATGCCGCCGCGGTGTCGGACGAGCGCGCCCTTTTCCACCTCATTAATCTAGCCCGCGAGGAGAGCGCATTTCTATTGTTCACCGCGCGGACGGTACCGTCCGCGTGGCCCGTCGCCATCCCGGACGTTGTATCCCGCTTGCGGGCGATGCCTGTCGTGACACTGCAGGCGCCGGATGACGAGATGCTGCGCGCGATCATCGTCAAACTCGCCGCCGATCGCCAGCTTGGCTTTGACGACGGCGTCGTGCGCTACCTCTCGACCCATATCGAGCGCTCGTTCGCAGCGGCGCGCGCCGCAGTGATCACGCTCGATGACGAATCGCTGCGGCAAGGTCGGCCCGCGACGCGTGCCCTTGCCGCCGAGCTGTTCCGAGATGGGACCTGAAATACCGCCCAGTGGGCCCATTCCACGATGGGTCTGAACTCCCCGGTGGAATCCATTACACATAATGCCGCCTTTAAGGGGTGGAGGCTTGACGTCAGGCAACCCCGCCGCCTTATCTCAAGGTTATGCTGTCATTGGATTGTAACTAAGGGTGGCGATCATAGCCCTCGAGGAGCACCAAAGCGTCATGGCCGACCGTGGCCAAGCCACTGTCGTTGCACTTGAATCTGGCTCCTCCCGGAAGCCGGACGAGCCTTCGCGTGGCTCCGAACTGGCCGCCAGTCCGGATCGTTTCATCAACCGTGAGCTGTCCTGGCTTAACTTCAACCGCCGCGTGTTGGAGGAATCCGCCAACCGTGGACACCCGCTGCTTGAGCGGCTCAAGTTCCTTTCGATTTCGGCGAACAACCTTGACGAATTCTTCATGGTGCGCGTGGCCGGCCTTGGTGCCCAACTGCGCGCCGGCATAACCGAGAAGAGCCCCGAGGGGCTGACACCCGCCGAGCAGCTTGGCCGCATCGCCGAGTCCGTCGTGCTCCTGGTCGAAGACCAGCAGGCACAATGGCGCGAACTGCGCGCGGCACTCGCCCAGGCCGGCATCGTGCTGGTCGACGGTCCCGATGTGACCAAGGCGGAGAAGGCGTGGCTCGAAGACTATTTTCTCGCCCACATTTTCCCGTTGCTGACGCCGCTCGCCGTCGACCCGGCACATCCGTTCCCGTTCATCCCCAATCTCGGCTTCTCGATCGCCCTGCAGCTTGCCCGCAGCAAGGACGGCAAGGCGATGAATGCGCTTATCCGCATGCCGAACCGCATCGAGCGTTTCGTGCGGCTGCCGGCGAGCACCGAGGGCGGGCAGGTACGCTTGATCTCGCTCGAGGGGGCCACCAGCCTGTTCATCGGCAAGCTTTTCCCGGGTTATGCCGTGAAGGGTGTCGGTGCGTTTCGCGTCATTCGCGACTCAGAAGTGGAAATCCTCGAAGAAGCCGAAGACCTGGTAAGGGTGTTCGAAACCGCACTCAAGCGCCGCCGCCGAGGCATCGTGATCAGGCTCGACATCGAGGCGATGATGCCGCCGGAATTGCAGCGCTTTGTGCTCCGCGCACTCGGCGCCAGCGACGACAGCGTATTCAAGGTCGACGGCGTGCTTGCGCTCAACGAAATGGGACAGCTCGCCAATCTCAATCGGCCGGATCTTGAATTCGTACCCTATGCGCCGCGCTACCCCGAACGAGTGCGCGATCATGGCGGCGATTGTTTCGCGGCGATCCGGCAGAAGGATTTTGTCATCCACCATCCGTACGAGTTGTTCGACGTGGTGGTAAATTTCCTCCAGCAGGCGGGTCGCGATCCGGACGTCGTCGCCATCAAACAAACGCTGTACCGCACTTCGGCCGACTCTCCGATCGTCAGGGAACTCGCGGAAGCGGCCGAAGCCGGCAAGTCCGTCACCGCAGTCGTCGAGCTGAAAGCCCGCTTCGACGAGGAGGCCAATATCCGTTGGGCGCGCGATCTTGAACGCGCCGGCGTGCAGGTTGTTTATGGCTTCATCGAGCTGAAAACCCACGCCAAGCTGTCTCTCGTCGTTCGCCGCGAGGGCACCGAGCTTGCGTCTTACGTCCATGTCGGCACCGGCAATTATCATCCGGTGACGGCGCGCCTCTATACCGACCTGTCATTCTTCACCTGCGACCCGCAAATCGCGCAGGACGTTTCACGCATCTTCAATTTTGTGACCGGTTACGCCGAGCCGGCTCATCTTGAGCGCATGGCGGTGTCGCCGCTTTCGTTGCGTCAGCGCATCCGCAGTCACATCGACGAAGAAATCGCCAACGCCAAAGCGGGCCGGCCGTCGGGCATCTGGATGAAGATGAATGCACTCGTCGATCCCGATATCATCGACGCGCTTTACCAGGCTTCCGCCGCCGGTGTGCCGATAGAGCTCGTGGTGCGAGGCATATGCTGCCTGCGTCCCGGCATTGCGGGACTATCCGAAAATATCCGCGTTAAATCGATCATCGGTCGATTCCTCGAACACGGCCGCATTTACTGCTTCGGTTCCGGGCACGCGCTGCCGCACGCCAAGGCGTCGGTATACATTTCGTCGGCGGACATTATGCCGCGTAACCTCGATCGCCGTGTCGAAGCGCTGTGCCCCATTCTCAATCCTACCGTGCACGAACAAGTGCTCGACCAGATCATGGTGGCGAATTTGAAGGACAACGAGCAGAGCTGGCAGCTTCTCGCCGACGGCTCGTCACGCCGCATCAAACCCGGCCCCGGTGAAGAGAAATTCAACGCACACACTTATTTCATGACGAATCCGAGCCTGTCGGGACGCGGCAAATCGCAGAAGGAATCCATTCCCCGGCTGCGGCACCGGCCGGAGCCGGTGTGATTTGCCTGCCGAATTGTGCTTATGGTTCGCAATAATTCTTCTGCCCGCGCGATAGCCGCCGGCTAACAGACGCCGATCATCCGGGATGAGCAGCGCCAAAATCGACGCCCAAGGACGTTTGGACCACGGTCCGCCGCTTGCCGTCATCGACATCGGCTCGAATTCCGTTCGCCTTGTCGTTTACGAGGGGCGGACCCGCAGTCCGACGGAACTTTTCAACGAGAAGGCGCTGTGTGGGCTCGGCCGTGAGGTGCAATCCACAGGTTTGCTTGCGGCGGATGCGGTTGAGCATGCGCTTGCGACACTCAAGCGCTTTCGCGCTCTATGCGACCGGATGGGAGTGAAGAGAACGCTCGCTGTCGCCACGGCGGCTTGCCGGGACGCCAAGAACGGGCGCGCGTTCATCAGCTTTGCCGAACGCATTCTCAAGACCGAGATCGACGTTCTTTCCGGATCGCGTGAGGCCGAAATGACGGCGCTCGGCGTGATTTCGGGCGTGCATCACGCCGACGGCGTCGTCGGCGACCTCGGCGGTGGTTCGCTCGAACTCGTGGACGTGCGCGCTACCCGCGCACGCCGCGGCTTGACCCGCCCTCTCGGCGGTCTTGCGCTTGCGGATATTTCCGCAAAATCGCTGAAGAAGGCGGAGAAGTACGTCAAGAAAAATCTAAACGGCCTTGCCGTCCTCAAGGGCTGTGAGGATCGCACTTTCTATGCCGTGGGCGGAACGTGGCGTTCGCTGGCGCGCCTGCACATGTGGCAGACCGGTTATCCGCTGCACGTCATGCACGGTTACGCCATCCCGGCCGAGGAAGCGCTCGAATTCGCCCGGCTGGTGCACCGCGTCCCTGTCGATACGCTGTCGAACATCGATGTGGTGAACAATGCACGGCGGCCGCTTCTGCCATATGCAGCGCTGGTGCTCGAATACGTCCTGCGCATCGGCCGGCCACAGCAGGTGGTATTCTCCGCGCTCGGCGTGCGCGAGGGGCTGCTCTTTTCGCTGCTCAAGCGCAAGGAACAGGAAAAGGATGCGCTGATCGAAGCGGCGCGGCATCTCAATCAATTGCGATCGCGTTCGCCGGGCCATGGTGAAGAACTGATCGATTGGACCGATCGGTTGATAGCAACGTCGGGGCTTGAAGAGACCGGCGAGGAGCGGCGTCTCCGTCACGCCGCCTGCCTGCTCGCCGATATCGGCTGGCGTGCGCATCCGGATTATCGCGGCGAACAATCGCTCAATATCATCGCCCACGGCGGCTTTAGCGGCATCGACCATCCCGGCCGTGCTTATCTGGCGCTTGCTGTATTCTTCCGCCACGTCGGCCTGGTTATGGATGACGAACTCTCGCCCCGACTGCGCGAACTGGTCTCGACCCGCATGCTTGACCGCGCGCGTGTACTGGGCGCCGCGCTTCGGCTCGCCTACGTCGTTTCCGCCGCAATGCCCGGCGTGCTGCCCAAGACGGCGCTCGCGGTGGAACGGCACCGTCTCGCGCTGCATCTGCCGGGTGTCTATGCGGCGCTCGCCGGCGAGCGCGTGCTCAACCGGCTGCGTTCGCTCGCGCGCCTGATCGGGCGCGAGCCGGTGATGCTGGTCGGTTAGACCTCGCGCGCCGAACTGCCCCATGCTCGGCCGGGGGCGGACGAGGACTCGACGCTTCAATGGGCGTATTCTTCGCTTGGTGACCCCATCGCAAGGTCACGGTCGCAGCAGGGAGGAGACATGCAGACGCCCGGACTGATCGTAGCGCCGCTCACCCCGTTCACCGCCAAGCTGACCGTCGACGAACCCGCTTTGCAGCGCCAGATCGATTACATCGTCGACGACTGCCGCGCGACCATGGTGGTCGCGGCCGGCGTTGAGACGCAGGAATATACTTATCTCGGCTTCGAACAGCGCAAGGCGCTGATCCGCCGGACGATCGAATTCGTCGACGGCCGTGTGCCCGTGATGGTCGGTATTTCGCACCCCGCGTTTCGGACCGCGATCGAACTTGCAAACGAAGCCGAGAAGCTCGGTGCCGCGGCCGTGCAGGTGCTGGCGCCGTTACGGCCGTTCGCGGGACCGCCGACGCAGGCCGATCTGCTTGCCTACTTCGAGGCCATCGGTCGCGAGACGCGGCTGCCGATGACGCTCTATCTCAATCCCGGACCCGGGGCGGATGTATCCATTCCCGACACTATCGCGCTGGCAAAGCTGCCGAACGTTCAACTCATCAAGGAAAGTTCGCGTGACCTTGCGCGCGTGTCGCGGCTCATCGTGGAAATCGATCGCGCCGGCCATGCGCGTTACTTCACAACGATGCAAATGCTCTTGCCGACCTTGCTGTACGGCGGCTCGGGGGCGACGATGCCGCCACCCGGCTGCGAAATCGCGCGTCATGTCATAGATGCATTCGTTGCGAAGAATTACGAGCGCGCGGCGGAACTTCAACTCCAATTCGCGCTGTTCCCTTCAAAATGGATGCATCGCGGTCTCGCTCCGGCGATGAAGGCGGCGATGAATTTGATCGGCATCCCGGCCGGCGAACCATATCCGCCGTATGCACCGCTCAGCCACGATGAGATGGCGGTGCTCGCGGCAACGCTTCGCACGACTGTACTTGCGCCGCGCTTCAAGGTGACGGCTGCCGCATAATCGAATCAAAATCGCGGCGGCTTCCCTCGGCACGCAGAATTGCTTATGAGCGCTATTTCCGTGCCGTGAGATTGATCACTGCGGACATGCCGCCGTGCGCGGTGCCCTCATGCATCTCGCGCTCTTCTTCTGTAATCGAGACATCGCGCAAGCCATGGAAGGCTTCCTCCAGCATTGGACGCGTGTAGAGGTTCTCGATCTCCTTCGGCCCGCCGGTGCCGTATTGCAACTGCTTGGGGGTGTAGCCCTGGATGATCAGGAGACCATCCGGCTTCAATGTCTTTCGCATGCCGGCCCACTTGGCCGCGCGTTCTTTCGGTGAGCTGAATTGGGTGAATATTTCGGCGACGACGTCGAAAGCGGCTTCCGGATATGCCCACGTATGGACATCGGCGTGCACCAGGGTCAATTTTACGTTTCTCTCCTTCGCGAGCGCCGCGGCCTTCGATTGCGCGGCTTGCGAGAAGTCGAGCGACAACACGTCAAGGCCTTGTTCGGCAAGCCAAACGCCATTGCGACCCTCGCCGTCGGCAACAGCAATGGCGTTGCCCGACCGGGGGAGCAACTTTTTGCAGGACGCGAGAAAGACGTTCGGCGCTTTGCCGAAGATGTAATCGGGAACGGCATAGCGGCCTTCCCACCGTTCATGCTCGCTCAGGTAAGCCTCCCGGGGTCTGTGCTCAGTTGCGCTCAACGGTGGCGACCTTGCCCCGCTCGATGGCGAGAGCAAGCTTGCCGTGCTTGAGCGCGAGCGCCTTCTCGCCGAACAGTTCCCGGCGCCAGCCCGACATTGCCGCGACGTCCGCATTGTCGTCCGCGGCGATGCGCTCGAGATCGTCGACGGTGGCGATCACCTTGGCGGCGACGTGATCGCGCTCGGAAATCATGCGCAGCAGCACCTTGAGCAATTCGACCACAGCCGCGCCATTGGTGGCGGGCTGGAAGCGCACCTGGTGCGGCAATGTCTTGGGATCGCGGGCCAGCCCGCGCTCGACTGCGGCGACGATTGCTTCACCCCAGCGCGAGCGCTCGAAGCCTTTGGGCAATGAGCGCAAGTGTTTGAGCTTTTCGATGGTGGTCGGCCCCTGTACGGCGATATCGGTGATGGCGTCGTCCTTGAGCACGCGCGATCGGGGCACATCGCGGGTCTGGGCTTCGCGCTCCCGCCATGCCGCAACCTCGATAAGTACCGCCAGTTCCTTTGGCTTTCTCACCCGCGTTTTAAGCCGCTGCCACGCATTCTGCGGTTCCATGCGGTAGGTCTCGGGTGAGGTCAGAACCTCCATTTCCTCCTGCACCCAGTCGGCGCGGCCGCGCCGGCCAAGGTCGTCGAGCAGTGCCAGGTAGACGTCCCGCAGATGCGTCACATCCGAGATGGCGTAGGTGAGTTGCGCGTCGCTGAGCGGCCGGCGCGTCCAGTCGGTGAAGCGATGGGATTTGTCGAGCGCGTCTCCGGTAATGCGCTGCACTAGCTGGTCGTAGGAAATCGAGTCGCCATAGCCCAGCACCATCGCGGCGACCTGGGTGTCGAAGATCGGATGCGGAACAAGCTTGGCGCCGTGCCAGACGATTTCGATGTCCTGGCGCGCGGCGTGGAAGACCTTCATCACCTTCTCGTTCGCCATCAGCTCGTAGAACGGCGAAAGATCGATGCCGGGGGCGAGCGCGTCGACTACGAGCGCCTCGTCGGTCGTTGCCATCTGCGCAACGCACAGCAGCGGGTAATATGTGGTTTCGCGCAGGAATTCGGTGTCGACGGTGACAAAGGGATGGGCGGCCATCCGCTTGCATGCGGCCGCAAGCTCCGCCGTCGTCGTGATCGGCTGCATCGAGATTTTAATTTCGGCGCTACGTAACATGGTCTTGAGGGGAGTGTGATGCAGGAGCCGCGTGTGTGGCAAGGCCGGCGCAGAGGCTACAACCCGCATGCTGCGATGCAATCGTCACCCGCGCACCTTCGGCATGTTGAGGAACTCCCAGGGGCTCGGAAAGGCGCCGACTGGAACTTCGATCAGCGTCGGGCCGTCGCGGTGTGCGAATGCCCGGCGCAGCGCCCGCCGCAATTCTTCGGGACCGCTGGCGCGCTCGGCTTCGGCGCCAAAACTCTTGCCGAAGGCGACGAAGTCCGGATTGGTCAGGTCGCTGCCGATCAGGCGGTTGCCGAAGCGTTCCTGCTGGATGCGCCGGACGTTGCCGAAGGCGCCGTCGTTAAACACGATCGTGACCAGCGGAATGTGGTGGCGCATCGCAGTCGCCATCTCGGTGGCAGTGAACATGAAGCCGCCATCGCCGCAGATCGCCACAACCGGCACGTCGGGTCGCGCGTGTTGCGCGCCGAGCGCGGTGGCGAAACCCCAGCCGAGCGGGTCCTGAAAACCCGGCGAGATATAGGTTCGCGGCTTGTAGACCGGGAACGCGACCCGCGCGGCGAACACCATCTGGGTGATGTCCTCGACGAAGATTCCGTCTTCGGGAAGCTCTTCGCGGATTGCTTCGAGGAAAGCAATTTGCGGTGCGATCTTTTCAAAGCGTTTTCGCCACGTCGCCTGACGCTCTTCCATCTCCGCTTTCCGTGACGGCCGTTTGGCATTGTGCGCCGGCAATTCGGCAAGCAAGCTTTGCAGGATTGGTTGAGCGTCGCCGGTGAGGGCCACTGCCGGTCTGTGCAGGCGGCCATGTTCTTCCGGATCGGCATCGACCCGGACGATTTTGAGATCGCGGTCGATACCCCATAGCCGGAATTGAATGAGCAAGCGCGTGCCGACGGCCAGCACCACATCGGCCTCACCCCATAGATCGCGGCCGAGCGGCAGGGTGACGCTGAACGGGTTGCGGGCATCCAGGACGCCGCGGCCGCGGCGGAACGCCAGCACCGGCGCTTGCAGCATGTCGGACAGCGCAGTGACTTCGTCGGACGAATCCTGCGCTCCGCCGCCGCAGATGATCATCGGCCGCTTGGCGGCGCCAAGAAGCTTCGCTGCCTTGCGGACTGCGCCATGATCGATCTTGGTCGGCGGAATTACCAGCGGCGCTTGCAGTGTCACCGGGCCGGGCTTGCCCCAGACGTCGATGGCGCATTCCAGCACGGCCGGTCCGGGCCGGCCGGTGCGCATGGCTTGCATCGCTCGCGCGGTCGCCTTCGACGCCTGCTCCGGCTTGCGGATCAGCGCGGTGTGATCGACCAGCCGTTCGATGATCCCGGCCTGATCGCGGATCTCATGGAGTTGCCCGAGATCGCGGCCGATATCGGCGTCCGGGATTTGCCCGATCAGGCCGAGCACCGGAACATTGGTGGCAAAGGCTGTCAGGAGCGCCGCTCCGGCGTTGAGAAGACCCGGCCCCGGCACCACGGCGAAAGCCTGCGGCTTGCCGGTCGCCAGCGCCGCGCCGAGCGCCATATAGGCGGCGCCTTGCTCGTGCCGGGTGTGGATGGTTTGCAACCGGTCCGCATACTTGAACAGCGCTTCGAACAGAAAATCGTTCTGCACGCCGGGCAGGGCATAGATGGTGTCGAGGCCGTGGCCTATCAGCGTCGCGATCACCGCTTCGGCCGCCGTCATGGTTTGGGCGGCAGCCGCCGTTCCGGCGGTCTTTTTGCGTTTCTTGGGCATTCCTGCTCCTGGCTGGCGGCGAGTGTGCAGATCGGCGGCGTTATGTCGAGGCGTCACCGCGGCGGGCTGCTGGGGCGGCGGCCCATCCCGCTTGACAAATCGGCGGTCGCGATGTGGTTGTGCGCCACCTTTTCCCGCAACATTGGCGGAACTGAACATGCATCGCTACCGCACCCATACTTGCGGCGCGCTTCGCGAAGGCGACATCGGTATCGAGGCCCGGCTTTCGGGCTGGTGCCATCGCATCCGCGATCATGGCGGCGTGCTGTTCATCGACTTGCGCGACCATTATGGGCTCACCCAGGTCGTCGCCGATCCCGACAGCCCGGCCTTCAAGGTGGCCGAAACGCTGCACGCGGAATGGGTGATCCGCGTCGACGGCAAGGTGCGCCGGCGGCCGAACGGCACCGAGAATCCGGAATTGCCGACCGGCGTGGTCGAGCTTTACATCCGCGAGATCGAGGTTCTCGGGCCGGCCGGCGAACTGCCGATGCCGGTGTTCGGCGACCAGGAATATCCCGAGGAAACAAGGCTCAAGTACCGTTTCCTCGATCTGCGTCGTGAGCACTTGCACCAAAATATCATGAAGCGCGGCCAGGTCATTGATTCGATCAGGCGAAGAATGAAGGAGCAGGGGTTTTTCGAATTCCAGACGCCGATCCTCACCGCCTCGTCGCCCGAGGGCGCGCGCGACTATCTGGTGCCGTCGCGTATCCATCCGGGAAAATTCTACGCGCTGCCGCAGGCGCCGCAGCAGTTCAAGCAGCTCATCATGGTGTCGGGCTTCGACCGTTACTTCCAGATCGCGCCGTGCTTCCGCGACGAGGACGCCCGCGCCGACCGCTCGCCGGGCGAGTTCTATCAGCTCGACCTGGAAATGAGCTTCGTCACCCAGCAGGACGTGTTCGACGCGGTCGAGCCGGTGATCCGCGGCGTCTTTGAGGAATTCTCCGGCGGCAAGCATGTGACCAAGAAGTTTCCGCTGATCCCCTATGCCGAGGCGCTGCGCAAATACGGCTCCGACAAGCCGGACTTGCGCAATCCCATTGTCATGCAGGACGTTTCGGAAATCTTCCGGGGTTCGGGGTTCAAGATTTTCGCGCGCATCCTCGAGACCACCCCCAAAGGCGCGGTGTGGGCGATCCCGGCGCCCGGCGGCGGCTCGCGCGCGTTCTGCGATCGCATGAACTCGTGGGCGCAGGGTGAAGGCCAACCTGGGCTCGGCTATATCATTTACGATGAAGTTCCTGATGCAGAGGTTATTCTTCCAAAGACTATCGAGGAGATGTTTGGAGCTCATTTCGGGCTTCAGATCGATCCGGAAGCCTATCGTCTGCTGGTGGGTCGAGGTCCAATCGCGAATAATCTTGGACGCAACGACGCTATCAAGATCGCGATTTAGCTCGGCCTGAAAAAAGGCGATGCGGTGTTCTTTGTCGCCGGCGAACCGGAAAAGTTCGTCAAGTTCGCAGGCCCTGCGCGCACCAAAGTTGGCGAGGACCTCAACCTGATCCAGAAGGAACGCTTCGAGCTGTGCTGGATCGTCGATTTCCCGATGTACGAGTGGAGCGAGGAGGAGAAGAAGATCGACTTCTCCCATAATCCGTTTTCGATGCCGAACATGCCGGGCGATGAATTTTTGGCGCTCGATCCGAACGACAAGGACAAGATCCTGGCGATGAAGGCGATCCAATACGACATCGTCTGCAACGGCGTCGAATTGTCTTCGGGCGCAATCCGCAATCATCGCCCTGATGTGATGAAGAAGGCTTTCGCAATCGCCGGCTACGACGAGAGCGTGCTGGAGCAGAAATTCGGCGGCATGTTGCGGGCGCTCTCGCTCGGCGCACCGCCGCATGGCGGCATCGCGCCGGGCATCGACCGCATCGTCATGCTGTTGTGCGGCGAGGACAATCTGCGCGAGGTTGTGCTGTTCCCGATGAACCAGCGCGCCGAAGACCTGCTGATGGGCGCGCCGTCGGAAGTGACGGCGAAGCAGTTGCGCGAACTGCACATCCGCGTCGTGCCGCCGAGCTGATTGCGCTCGGGGTCGATGCAATTTCTTGATTGGGTTCGTTCTGCCAGCTAGCAACTTTTTGTTGTGGCGAGGCTTTTCACTACTTTCCAGAAAAAATAGCAAAGAAGTTGTAACCAAAAGCAATTATAGGCGCGTAGATCGAAGGGCGGGGTTCGCGAAAGGCCCGCTATTCCGAGCATTAACGAATTCTTAACCGCGCGATTCTGGAAAGTAGCAAAGTAGCAAATGCCAAGAGGTTCCAAGCCCGGCGAGCGACGTGGTGGTCGGCAGCGCGGCACGCCGAACAAGACGAAAGTTTTGAAAGACGCCGTCATCGCCGCGGCCGGTGTTAGTTCGGGTTCGTCACCTCTCGATTTTATGCTGCGCCTCATGAGGTCCCCGAACCTGCCGGCTGATCTTCGTATTGATATGGCCAAATCGGCTGCACCGTTGGTTCACGTACGACGTAGGGATAAGACCGTAAATCAACGGAAGCCAACGCTCCAGAGACCCGCGTCAACTCCCCCATGGTGGGTTGGGCCGAGGGTTACTTTTCGGCTTTCCAGTGTGCCCTCAAAGTCTAGCGCACAAAAAATGGATGCGAAGTTAAATGCTACGGAACCAGAAGGCGAAGCCGATTTATCGCCGTTGGATTATTTATTGAGCGTTATGACCGATGCGGAGGCTGAACCACGGCTGCGGATCAAGGCAGCTCGGGTCGCGGCACCATATCTTCATGCCAATGCACTCCCCCGTCCGGATCAAATGTCACTCGTGATCGACGATCCATTCGGGTTCGATCCGGCAGTGTCAGCAGAGATACGGGAGGATGTGCGGCGAATAGGCGAGTTATATCAAAAGAAACAGGAACGTACGCGCGATAGAGAGATAGCGAATCGCGGAAGACCGAAAACGGATCCTGATCAAAGACAGCCAGCGAATAAAGATCAATGGTTCCTCCTGCTGGAATTGGCCTCTTGATGAGGCCTGCATACTCGCTACTAATCATTCCATATGGATGGAAATATGTCTGCACTATCGGATGTCAAGACCCCCAAACCGCTCACCAGCGCACAAATTCGCGCCGCGCGGGCTCTCATCCGTTGGAGCGCCGAGGAGCTGGCGCGGCAGTCCTCGGTCAGCACCACCTCGATCCGGCGGGCCGAACTCAAGCCCAGCGAGACCAAGCTCACCCGCGTCAATGATCAGGCGATCCGGCGGACGCTCGAGGAAGCCGGCGTGGAATTCATCGATGCTGATGACGCCGAAGGGCCGGGCGTGCGGCTGCGGCAAGTGAAAAAGAATTCATAGGGTCGGCGGGGGAGGGCGCGTAGCTATTCCGGAGACGATTTGCAATGTACGCCCGGCACATCGAAAGGTGCGCTGCGACGCGATTCGCGCTGGCCGGATGCTGGGTTAGGGGTGATGAAGGCGCAGCCGCTCAGAACAGCTTGAGGCAAGCCAGGATTTTGCCGACGATCTCGAGATCGTTGAGCGCTGCTTCTTCGTTGTTGTGCTTCGGATTGTCGGAAATGATTTTGACCCGCTGCGGCTTGGTCGAGCGCATCACTTGCAGGCGTTTGACCACGATGGCGCCCAACGCGTCGCGGATGGCGTAGAGGCCGTCTGGAGTAGGGGTCTTGTGCCCGGTATCGACGATGACACGATCGCCAGAATGGATGGTGGGCGCCATGCTGTCGCCAGTGGTATCGAGCACCAGGAGGTCCGGCGGCGGCGGTGTGCAATTGTTCGTGCACAAAACTCGCGGGAAAAAGCCAACCCTCTGATTTAATGGGGTCTGCGTGCTTGCCGTCCTTGCGCATCAGCGCGCCGCTGCCGCCAAGCCCAGTGCGGGTGTCGAGTTCGGGCACCTGGCCGGGAGACGGGCCGATCGGCTTGTCACGGGCGCTTTCGTCGCGCAGCGCGTCGCTCGTTTCAATATGTTCGCTGCCAGTGCCAGGGTAGCGCCCCCAGAGCAAAATCTGATCCGCTGTAAAGCCGAGATGCTTGGCGAATGGCTTGAGGTGATCGAGCCGCAGCCGGATCAGGCCATTCTCAAGCCGAGACAATTGCTGCTTCGAAACTCCCGACAGCCGGACGAGTTCCGACCGGCTCATGTGGCGAGCCTCGCGGGCGTGGTAGAGCCCGGTCATTTGCCGTCCGCCGCGAATCTTTCGTGCCATGCGAGTCATTGTCACGGTTTTAGTGTATAACGCCTAGCACCTAAAATGGTGACCTAACGGTCACGTTTCAGGTTACTATGTACCGCTCCATCACCGAAGATTGCAAAGTGGGCCAGGAAACGAGTCGATCTCCCAAACACCTGTGGTCGGGACGCGCCTCGCGGCTGCCGCCGGTACATCGTTCCGCAGCGTCGACAGTTCATGCGCCGCCACCGCGCCACCGGGCGGAAATCGCTCCTTGGACACAGTTGATCCCGCCTCTGGCTTGCGGCCGTCCGGGGACCAAAGCATTTCACTTTTGCGGCTCGGCGATGACGATCTTGAAATTAGTACCTTGCTGCGAGCAGCCCATGCGCCTCGTTACGTGTGCAGTGAATGGCCGACTGGTCGTCCCAACGACTCGTCAACGGTTCCGGTCCACGCTAGAATTTTAAGGGGCGGCGTAAGAGAGCTTTCTCGATCAAGTGCGAAGAAAAAGATCCATTGGCGCCATTGGAGACGGATCACGCACGGTCGCGATCGGGTTGATGCTGACCTTACTCTTCCCTTTATCGGGGAGTGCACAGCAGCCTCCTGAAGCGGGATGCCGTCCAGTCTCCAAAACTGAATACAACGCTGCCAAACAGGATTATTTGCTGGTCGGCAGGTTCGGCGTGTATGTGAGAACGGGACGATTTTGGCGGCACTATTATTGGTACTGTCGCTGATTGAAGGCGATTGATCACGCCCTGCTGGTCCCGGAAACGTCCCTCAAGTCAGATGGGTATGGCCCCTTTCTGTCCTCGTGAAAATACGGGAGTATTTTTGAGTTTAGCGATGGCCACTTTAGGGGATGTTCAATTTTGGACGGGCATGCGGACGTTGACTGGCCGAATTTATTTCGGGTACTCGCAGGAACAGATAACCGTCAGGCACGCCAGTGAATTTCACGCGGTTAGCCGAACCGAACAAACTGAAGCTTCGATCAGATCTAACCGTTGAGGTCAGAGACGGATCTAAGCCACCCGGCTGTGAGAGAAGGCGAGTGCAAATAATCCGCGGTTATATGCAGCAGATCTGCTTTGGGTCGCCTACGCAGCCGCGATACGGTTGTCACTTGCTACCATTCTTTGGGACGTGTCTTGCCAGTAGGCCGTCGGATGACCACGGCCACGCCCGTCTCAATCACGGACAGGAACGGTCAGGCACACGAATGCCTCGCCGAAGCGTTCGACACGACATTTAATGTACTGGCCCTTGTTTATCCCGTGAAGGAGCTCGCAGGTCAGGTTCTCGCTTAACATTTGCCTAGCCGTGAGCCGCTTTCCCGCACTGACGAAGCGTCCAGTCAGCTTCGCCGTATTTCTCCATGTCATCGACAAGCCGCGCCAACTCGGCAATTTCTTTTGATTGCCGAGGCTGGGCAACTAACGACCCGAAGCGGGCATTGGCCGCAATACTAGTATAGCACGGCACGTGAATTGTGCCCTTAGAGCCCATCCGGGAAGTTTGAATTCATGACGAGGCATTTGCAGCAAGCCGCCTGAGCATGATGCGGATCATAGCGAGGCGAACGAAAGCCGTGACGGTTGCGGCGTAGCGTTCGAAGTCGCGAGCCAGGCGGCGATTGCGGCTAATCCAGGCGAACGTCCTTTCGACAATCCATCTTTTTGGCAAGACCTCGAAGCCGGCGGCATCGGATCGCTTCACAATCTGCAATCTCCATGTCCCAGTGCGCCAGGCGACGAGCGCCATCTTCTGGCCTGCGTATCCGCCATCAGCAAAGATACGCTCGATGAAGGGAAACAGTCGCCTTGCCCGGCGCAGCAGATGGAAGGCGCCATCGCGATCCTGAACGTCAGCCGGATGAACGACGACGTTCAGCAGGAGGCCCAGCGTGTCGACCAGGATGTGCCGTTTGCGACCTTTGATCTTCTTGCCCGCGTCGTAGCCCAAAGGATCGAGCGAAGCCCCCCTTTTAGAGCCCCCTTTGCGGTCTGCAAGTCGATGATCGCTGCGGTCGGGCTTGCTTCACGGCCTTCCTGCTCACGGACCGCCACGTAGAGCGCATGATGGATACGTTCCAACGTGCCATCCCAATTCCAGAGCTCAAGATAGTCGTGCACGGTGCTCTTCGGCGGCAAATCCTTGGGCAGCGCTTGCCATTGGCACCCGGTCCACTGCACGTAGGAAATCCGTTCAAGACTTCCCGCACGTTCACCGAGCGTTTGCGTCCACCGGGTCGCGCCGGCGGGATCATCGGCGCGACAATGACCCACTCCTCGTCGGTCAAATCGCTCGGATAACGCAGGCCGCAGCGGTTCGCAGCACGGCGATGATCGGGTGTCCACATCGGGCGCTCCTTCGCGAGATCGAGCACCCAGCAAGGAATCACATCTGACTCATCCGAACTCAAGAACTTCCCGGATCGGCTCTTAGGCAGCAACGGCCTTCTCGGTTGTCACTGTTTCGCTACATCGTGACCAGGCTGCAAAAGCTTCCGTCACTTCCTTTGTATAACGATGCCTCTGATAAATTCCGGCAACTCCGCTAAAAGTCCCGCTGCGATGGTTCAAAGCCAACTCGACAATGTTTGGCGCCTTCGCGGCGGCGGTACTGTGTGCAATCATTATCGTCGTGCTGGCGCCCACGGTGCGGCGCGCGGCGCCGGCACCCCTTGCATCATGAATTGCGGTTCAAGATACTCGCTGCGAATATGCGGCTGTCGGTTGCGGCAAAAACGCGTGGTTCGGGGGAAACGCCGATGATCCAAAAGCAAACGATTTGGGCCGCGATCATTGCGTCCGTGACGACATTTTCATCGCCGTCGCATGCCTTTCAGCTCGCGATCAGCCAATATGGACGCGTCACCGCAACGCTGCCCTGGGCTGTGGCCATGGAGAAGGGCTATTTTGACGACGCCGGCATCAAGATCGATCAGGTGATCGCGGGCGCCGGCGGCGGCACGACTTTGCGCAACGTCCTCGCCAGCGATCTTCCCTACGGTGAAGTCGCGACCTCCGCAGCGATCGCGGCGAGCCGTGCGGGTCTTGATGTGGTCATCGTCAATACGTCGAGCAGTCATATCGGCGAAATCTCTCTGGTCGCCGATGCAAAGTCCGACATCCACAACATGGCGGACCTTGCCGGTAAAAAGGCCGGCTACACGGCCCCCAAATCGACGAGCGACGTCTTGTTGCGTTTGGCACTGAAACAAACGCAAATGACCGACAAGGTCGAAACCATCGCGACCGGCGGTTTCGGCCCGGGCATCACCGCCCTGACCACGGGCGCGATTGCGGCAACGCCGATGATCGATCCGACGCTGACGCTCGACGCCGCGAAATACCGCGTTATCCTGCCCTTCGCCGATGTTATTCCGCGCATGACCTGGCTGGTCGGCATTACGACGCGCGAATTCGCAAAGAAGAACCCGGAACTGCTGCGCAAAATGATCGCGATTCACCGTCGGGCTGCGGATTACATCTATCAGCACCGGGACGACGCGATGCAGATCTACGCCAAAGTGTGGCAGCAGGATCCCAAACAGGTCGCGACCTATTTCCCCAAATATTTCGGCTATGATGGCGAATGGACGCGTGGTGAGTTCGAGAAGACCGGCCTTGCGAAAATGTCGGAAGGCCTGGCGATCATCGATGAAATCGAAAAGCCCGTCGACTGGAATGCAATGATCGACCAGGAGTTCCTGCCGCAAGACTTGCAGAAACCGCTGTAAGCGTCCCGTCAGTGCAGCCGCTTATGGCGCCAGCCGGAGCATAAATTGCGGTTCACCAAGGTCGGCCTGACCCGCACCGGGATTGTTATCGGGGCTTTCATCGCTCTCGAAATCCTGTGCCGCACCGGCACCATCCCGCGCGCGACCATGATTCCGCCGACCGAGATGGCCGCCGCGTTGTGGCAGATCCTTCGTGGCGGACAGGCGAACAAGGACATCAGTTTTACGCTCATCAACACGGCTGCAGCGATCGCGCTCTCGGTTTTCATCGGCTTTTGGATGGGCGCCGCGCTGCACGCGCTACCGCGCCTGCGCCGTGTTTTCGAGCCGCTGCTGTCGGCGTATTACGCCGTGCCGGTGTTTATTTTTTATCCGTTGCTGATCGTCGCCTTTGGCGTGGGGCGGACAGCGCTCATCGTCATGGGCGCGATGTTCGGCGTGGTCGCTATGATCGTGAATACTGCAACGGGCCTGGATCGGGTGCCTTCCGCCATCGTGCGAACCGCCTCGGTCATGCGGCTCAGCCCATTGCGCCGGCTCGTGCTCGTCAGGCTACCGGCTGCGTCGCCGTATCTCCTCACCGGCGTCAAGCTTTCCGTTGCCTACTCGGTGATCGGCATTGTCGCTGGCGAATTCATCCTGGCGACGGCGGGAATCGGAAAGCGCATCGCGTTCGGCTATCAGGATTTCGACAACCGGATGATGTATGGCATGCTGTTGTTGCTCCTGATTTTGGTCATGATCGTCAACAGCGCTCTGTCGCATTGGGAGAAGTCCTTGCATCACCGCTTTGGCCGGCAATGAAGCCGCGCGGCTACGATGCCCTGTTGCTGGCGGCGGGTTTTCTCGTGTGCTGGCAGATTATCTACTGGCTGGTCGGGGCCGACGTGGTGTCGTCGCCGTACGACACGATCTCGCGCGCGATCGTGCTGCTGCAGACGCGAAATTTCCTGCATGATGCCCAAAGCACCGGCGTTGCATTTGCTTACGCATGCGTCATCGGCATTGCCGGAGGCATGGTTTTGGGACTGCTCCTCGGCCTCAATCGGTTTGCCGGCGATGTCGCCGATCCAATCCTGGGCACGGTCTATTCGATCCCGAAGATCACGCTTTATCCGATCATCCTATTGGTTTTCGGCCTGAGCCTGGCGGCGAAAGTCGCATTCGGCGTCATCCACGGCATATTTCCCGTGGCCATATTCACGATGAATGCGGTTCGAAACGTCGCACCGGTGCACCGCAGAACGGCAAAGGCGCTGCGCCTGTCGCCGCTTGCCACGATCGCAACGGTGCTGGCGCCCGCGGCCGTTCCGGAGATTCTCTCCGGCATCCGCATCGGGGTAGCGGTCACACTGCTCGGCATTCTGATCGCAGAACTATTCGCCTCGTCTTCGGGCATCGGCTTCGCCCTGATACGCGCCACCGACCTCCACAACGTCGTCGATATTTTTGCACTGACATTACTGCTTTTCCTGTTCGCCGTCGCTATCAACACGCTCCTGCACGTCTGCGAACGCAGGGTGCGTCATGGCGCCGATTCGAACGGCCGGACACTCATGAAAACGAGCCAAACGCGAATTTTGACGACCCATGTCGGCAGCTTGCCCCGTGGCGACACGGTTCTGAAATTTCTCGAAGACCGTGAAAGCCGGCACGCTTACGATGCGGATGAATTCGACCGCTCGATCCGGCAGGCCGTGCTGGATATCGTGAAGCGGCAAGCCGACGCCGGCATCGACATCGTCAGCGATGGCGAAACCAGTAAAATCAGTTACGCCACCTACGTGCACGATCGGCTTAGTGGCTTTTCGGAAGAAGGCGCCACTGAGGCGTCACGACCGCACGCCGATCTCGCGCCGTTCCCCGATCTGCGGCAGAAGATGGCGAAGCTCACCGGCGCGCGGCGTTTCAAGCGCGTCGCCTGCATCGGCCCGATCACCGTCCAAAGCCGTGAGGGACTGACACGCGATGTCGCAAATCTACGAGCCGCCGTCGACGCCGCGCGGCCAGCAGAGGCTTTCTTGACGGCGGCCTCACCCGGCGTCGTCGCGAGCTTTCTGCCCAACCGGTATTACCGGACACACGAGGATTATATCGCCGCCATCGCGGATGCGATGCGGGAAGAATACGCGGCCATTGTCGCGGCCGGGTTCGTGCTGCAAATCGATTGTCCCGACCTCGCGATGTCCCGCCATACGGCGTTTCAACAGCTTTCCGAATCCGAGTTTCTAAAGCGCGCGGCGTTTCATGCCGAGGCGCTGAACCATGCGCTCGACGGCATCTCCGCGGATAGGGTCCGTATTCACGTATGCTGGGGCAATTACGAAGGCCCGCACACCCACGATATCGATCTCGCCAAAATCATCAAAATCGTGTTGGGCGTACGGGCGCAGGGCATCGCACTCGAAGCGGCCAATCCGCGTCATGCGCATGAATGGGCAGTCTGGAAGAATATCCCATTGCCCGACGACAAGTTGCTGCTGCCAGGTGTGATCGATACGTCGACCAATTATGTCGAACATCCCGCGCTGGTCGCCGAGCGCATCGTTAAATTTGCCGGCGTCGTCGGGCGTGAACGCGTGATCGCCAATACGGACTGTGGCTTCGGGACCGCCGCCGGCCACGGCAAGCTCGATCCGGAAGTTGTGCACTTGAAACTTGCCTCGCTCGTTGCCGGCGCTGCTCTGGCAAGCAAGGAATTATGGGGTTAGCCTGCCCACAACTTCGCGCTCGCGATACGGGCGCCTTCGACCAGCGACTCTAATTTGGCCCAGGCCACATCCGGGTGCACTTCGTCGCCGGCGCCGGAGGTGCCAAAGCCGCAATCAGTGCCGGCGATGACCCGCTCGCGGCCCACCACGCCGGCGAACCGGAGAATGCGCTGCGCCACCAATTCCGGATGTTCGACCAGATGAATGCAATGCGAGACGACACCGGGAATGAGGATTTTGTCGTCTGGCAGCGGCACGTCGCGCCATAGTTCCCATTCGTGTTCGTGGCGGGGATTGGCGCCCTCGATGGCGTAGGCGCCGGCATTGATCGCAAGCATCAGATCAGCGAAGTGCTTCAACTCGAAATCGAACACTCGCGGCGCAATATTGACGCTGTAGCAGGTATGGAATCGCACGCGATCCTGCGGAATGCCGCGCAACGCGTAATTGAGCGTTTCGACGCGCAGCGCCATGAATCTGCGGCAGTCTTCGATGGAAGCGCCCGGGGTGCGGTTGTAGTGCGTGGCCAAACGCGGATCGTCGATTTGCAGCAAGAACCCCGCGTCGACGATGCCCTGGTATTCGACGTGCATGGCGTCGGCCAATGCCGCCAGGTACTCCTCGGCGGACTGGTAATATTGATTTTCGTAATAGAGTTCCAGGTTCGACGGCGAAATCGCGGTGAGGAATGCCTCTTCCGCATCTACACCTTTGAGCGCCGTTTTGAGGTTCTCGATATCGGCGCGTAATTCATCCTGTCCAACGTAGGCAATCGGCCCGCTGCAAATCCACGCCTTGGGTCGCACGGTGCGCTTTGCGACAATGGCGGACGAACGGCCCGCCAGCATGATATTCATGTCTTCGTACGCCGCCGTGAAGGCTTGCGAGTCTCGAGTCGTTCCGCGAAACCGCACCGGACTGTCGATCTCCTCCAGACCGGAAAGACGCCCGCGGGCGTAGGCCATCCAGCTGACCTTGCTGTGCTCGCCGTCGTTGATCACGTCGAGCCCGGTGTCCGCCTGGCGCCGCACGATTTCGGCAATAGCCCGGCTGACGCGACTGCCTAGAACGCGCTGGTTGTAGATTTCGCCGAGTTCCTTGGCGTTAAGTGCTTCGACCAGATCCGCGGGACGGGGCAGACTACCGGTGTGGGTCGTCAGAATTCTATGATCGCTTCGTTTCATGCACGCCAAACTCTGCTACCGACGGAGACAGGCTTCCTAACACATAAAGAAACACCTTCCGGTCGCCGAATAAAAACGATCCCCATTTGTCCATTCGCGAATGCCGTTTTCCAATACCCATTGGGCCAATTCGTCGTGCCGCATCAATATTGAAATGTGGATACGCTACATAATCTGCAGTTATGTGCAGCAGGTCTGCTTTGGCAGGCCTACGCTGCGGCGCGATTTTATTCCGATACGCTGTTTATCAAGGATGCTTTTCGTTTTTTGCAGCGCGCATTCCCGCCGCCGCAGTATCACCTTCACACATGTATGCGCCGTGCTCAGTTGTCCCATAAAATCTAGTTCCACTGAAGTGGTAGACTTTGGATGTCAAATTGACCCACACAACGGTCCCGGAGGGGCAGCGTCCCTTAGCTTGAGCCTCGGTTGAATATTCATTTGCCCCTGTAGGATTTCCCGAAATGGTCGGAGCCGGCCTGGCAGTCGAGGCCGGCGAGCGAGCGGGCTTAGCGGGTGGTGCTGCCGCCGTTGGTGCTGAAGCAGGAGTTGCGGGCGCCGCACTAGGAGCAGGTGCGGGAGCTGCCGGGGCCGCTGTGGTTTGAGCGGGTGCAGCGCCGCCGCGACATTGCTCGACGTAGGCACTTTCGGTCACGCTGTTAGCCTGATTGGCGGCTTTGTTTGCGCGCCATTCTTCCCGGCATCCTTTTGCGGTCTTTTGTCCTGAAGACGTTTGAGATGCGGCTGTCGTGGGAGTAGGGGCATAAGCCGGTGGTGCGGCCGGGGCAGCGGTGGTCTGAGACGGTGCAGCGCCGCCGCGGCAGTTGGCTACGTAAGCCTTTTCCGTGACGCCGTTAGCTTGATTGGCGGCCTTGTTAGCCTTCCATTCCTCCGCGCACGCCTTTGCAGTCTTTTGTTGCGCCATAGAGTAGGAAGACGCCGTCATAAGTCCCAAGATCGCCGAGCACATGACAATTGCGATTTGCCGCCTCATCCTGTCATCTCCTTTTGGCACTCGGAACCACTTGGTCCGACGTCGCCGTACCGCAAATTTTTCAGAATCACGCTAGCAGTCGGCGACGGCGTCCGAAAGGCTACCGGGTGCCCCCAACATGAATCAGGTTTTTCTTTTGTCTTGGTCAGCTGATCTCGTCTGAGCCATGCCGAAATCTGCGTGCCCCATAACTCCGAATTATGCGTGCAATGGGCACTGATTAAGAAAGTAACATTTCTTAACAAGTCAGAGAGCGGCATATTTTTCCTACTGCTCATCAGGTCGCGCTAAATTGATACGGACGTTATCCGGAAATGGGCGTTGGCCTTCGACCGCCGGGAATATACGAGGCGTGTCGCAGTTACTTCTGTGAATGGCCGCTTCGGCCGCAGCATGGATAGGAGAAACGTCAATGCTCACCAAGGCAAAGATTGCGCTTTCCGCTGTAGTGGTCCTGGGCAGCGCTCTCACTGCATCGGCTGCAACCACGCCTCGCGTCAGCCATGTTCATCATCGGGCGATTTATAACACTGTCCCTGACTATAACGGCGACCGCTGTCCGGCGTCGGGTGGGCCATCTTGCAGTGACGAATGTCTGTCGTCTGGTCCGCCCTGCAAAACCATACCGGATGGCTGGTGACTGCGCAGCCTGGCGGTCACACGCGATCACGATATATCGGCTGTGTCGTTGGCCACAACCCGGCGCCGCTCAAACTGCTAATACCGCTGAGCGGACTATTGTCGACGCTTCTGCCGCACCACCGTGGTGGGCGGCGACGGATTTGGCCACGGGTTCACGTTACAAGAACCGCGAAATGCGCTTGCCAACGCTTGGATGCACTCTTGGCTAGTGCGGTATTCGCAGTCCCAATGGATGTCATCGCCGGTTGTCACCACACACCACGGGGCATCGCCAAAATAAATCGCTCGGCTGGCTGGAACGTCAAAAAACATCCCAGCTGCCAAAGAGGCCAGTCCGAACATGAGCGCCGTGATCGTTTTGAACATTGAGAGACCCGATCGGTCAGCAACCCTACAACACGGCGAGCCGTTGTTACCAACGATGACATGAATGTGATGAGTGTGCGATCGCTCAGCGTCGATTTTGAAATCCCCATGTTCGGCCGGCGGTCGTAAACCGCCGCGGTCAACTACACAAAGTAATAGAAATCGTTAAATCGTCCGTGGAATTTGACGCTGAGTTGGGAATTTCGCGACGTAATCGAGGTATCAGCCTCGCGCAGATCGTCAAAGAGCTGTCTGTCTATCTCGTCGGATGGCGCGGCTACTTTCTGATTCTGCGAAACCCCGTCGGAGTTGCACAACCTCGACAGGTGTCGGCAACTTGAGTTTGGAATTGATCATGGCCTTAAGTCATCTGGCCATCTTCGAATGCTTTGGTCTCGGACGATTTTGGCGGCACTTTATTGGTACTGCCGCTGATTGAATTCGATCGAACACGCCGTGATACACTAGCGCCTTACCCACGTTATCATCGCGTATCCCGCCCTGCTGGCTTCGGCCGGCGGTTTTTTTTGTTTGTGGCGGGTTGCGGTGAAGCGGCTTAGATAGTGGATCCGGGCCTCGGCAGGATCCTCAACGGCGCCAAGCCATCCGACTTGCCGGTAATCCAGCTTACCAAAATTGAACTCGTGATCAACCTGAAGACCGCAAAGGCGCTTGGCCTCACGGTGCCCATGATCATGCAAATGACTGCCGACGTGGTGATCGAATAAGCCTTCGCAGCGCGGCATTTGGCGGTAGCAAACGGGCGGTATGGGCCTTGGTTGTGTAGAAACGCTTTTGTCGGAAGTGTCGAGGCGTCGCGATCTTGGCGAGAGGCGTTGTGGGAGCTTGGTTATGCCCTCATCGCTGCCATGAGCGGCTGGATGCCCATGATGTTCATGACACGGGTGAGATTGTAGGCCAGCACGTGGAGCGCCATCTCCGAGGCAACCTTTGGCAGCGTCTTCATTAGGAAGTGGGTTGCTCCCATCCGCGCTTTGATGGTGCCGAACGGATGCTCGACCGTCTCGCGGCGCTGACGCATTTTCTCCGGATGCTCATCGAGCCGGCGTTGAACGGCTTCGAGAATCTCCTCATGTTCCCATCGTGTGATCCGCCGTTCCTTGCCGGTGGTGCAAGTGGGCTTGATTGCACAGCTCTGGCAGGCGTTGGTCCAGTAGCGGCGTAGCACCAATCCGTTTTCCTCGGTCGTGTAGCGGTAGGTGAGCTTCTCTCCGGCAGGACAAAGGTAAACATCCTCGTCAGCCCTATAGCGGAAGTCCTGCTTGCCGAAGCGTCCTTCGGCCTTTGCATTCGAGGTCATCGGCTTTGGCAGCGTAACCGTGATGCCAGCCTCCTCGCAGGCGCGAATCTCCTCGCTGTTGAAGTAACCGCGGTCGGCGACAGCATCGAGCTTGTCGACCCCCAGTACCGCCTTGGTCTCGTTGGCCACATGGGAGAGTTGCGATCGGTCAGTCCCGTCGTTGGTTACCTCATGCATGACGATCAGATGATGGTTGGCCTCGACGGCAATCTGGACGTTGTAGCCGACGACGCCTGAACCGCGGCCGCTGGTCGCCATTGAGCGGGCATCGGGATCGGTCAGCGAGATCTGCTGGTCCGGCGTGGCGAGCATCTCCACCTTCAGACGCTGGAGACGCGGGACTGTCAGAATTTCTGTGTGAGGCCGGTTATCCGTCATGAGTTCACGAAGCGCTCGTTGAACATGACGGCAAATTGCGTCTTCGCCTCAGCCCACTCGCGCGGCGGTCGTTTCCATTCCGCAGCGGCGTGGTTCAAGACCAAATATAGCAGTTTCGTCGCGGCGTCGTCAGAGGGAAAATGTCCTCTGGTTCTGACGGCGCGGCGCAGCTTCGAGTTCAGCGCCTCGATGGCATTCGTGGTGTAGATGATCCGTCGCACGCCTTCGGGGAAAGCGAAGAATGGAATCACGAGCTCCCAGTTGCGGCGCCAGCTCTGCGCGATCGCCGGATACTTTACACCCCACGGACCTTGCGCGAAGGCGTCGAGGGCGGCCTGGCCGGCGGCGGCATCGGCCGCGCGATAGACCGTGCGCAATGCCTGCGCCACGCTTTTGCGATCCTTCCAGGAGGCAAAATCCATCGAATGACGGATGAGGTGGACGATGCAAGTTTGAACGACGGTCTGCGGAAAAACGGCATTGATGGCTTCCGGAAAGCCCTTCAGGCCATCGACGACGGCGATGAGAATGTCCTGGGCGCCGCGGGTCTTCAGCTCGTTGACGACGCGCAGCCAGAATTTGGCGCCTTCGGTCTGTTCGATCCAGATGCCGAGAATCTCCTTGGTGCCATCCGGCAGCACGCCGAGCGCGATGTAGATCGCCTTGTTGCGCACGAAGCCTTCGTCGCGGACCTTGACCCGGATGGCATCGAAGAACACCAGCGGGTAGCACAGATCGAGCGGCCGGTTCTGCCATTCGGCGACCTCGTCCAGTACCGCGTCGGTGACCGCCGAGATCAGGTCCGGCGAAACCTCGATGCCGTAGAGTTCCTCGAGATGGCCCCGGATCTCGCGAACCGTCATCCCGCGCGCATACATCGAGATGATCTTGTCGTCGAAATCCGGGAACCGGCGCTGGTACTTGGCGATCAGCTTCGGGTCGAACGTCCCGGCCCGATCCCGCGGCACCGACAGCGTCATCTTCGAGGTGCCGGTCAGCACCGACTTCTTCGAATAGCCATTGCGGTGATTGGACTTGCCCTCAACGCTGTCGTCGTCCAGATGCTCGTCGAGCTCGGTATTTAAGATCCGCTCGGACAGCGCCTTCTTCAGTTCGTCGACCAGCCCATCCTTGTTGAATACGTCCTTCGGATCGCGGCCGGCCAGTAGCTGGTCCAGCAAGTCTTTCTCGATCGCCATATGATGCTCCCTTTAGTTCTCATCATCATGGCCTCACAGCAGAAGAATTTCCTGACAGTCCCGGAGACGCCGCATCTGCTGCTTCAGCGTCTCGATCTTCTCTTTGAGGTGGCTCGTCTTGGTTTGGAGGACCTCTGATGGCTCCTGCCGGTCGGCAGTGTCGAGTTGCTGCAGATAGCGAGCGACACTCTCCTCGATCTGCGCCATCCGCCGCTCCATCTTGGCGCGTGTGAAGTTCTTGTCGCGGTTGTTCACCGCTTTGAACTTGCTGCCGTCAATCGCGACGCTGGCTTGCGTCAGCAGGCCTATCGCGCGGCACAGCGCGATAAATTGAGCACACACTTTGCGGATGGCACCGCCATTGTCCTTGCGGAAGTCGGCAATCGTCTTGTGATCGGGTGCAAGCCGGCCCGTCAGCCACATCACCTCAACGTTGCGCCCGGCCTCGTGCTCAAGCCGCCGGCTCGACTGCACCCGATTGAGATAGCCGTAAATGTAAAGCTTCAGCAGCACGGAGGGATGATACGAAGGCCGCCCCGTTACCTCGGGAGCGACCCCGTCAAATCCCAGCGTCGTCAGATCGAGTTCATCGACAAAAATATCGACCACGCGAACCGGATTGTCCTCGCCGATCCAGTCTTCCAGGCACTCCGGAAACAACGTCGTCTGCTCGCGAGCTGTACCTTCGACGAACCGCCTCATCCGATCCTCCCGCAAATCGCGCGAGAATCTTACCGCGAGAATCAATCGTAGCGATGCGTTTTTACACAAGCTGGGTCATTCGTTGCCGCAAAATGACGCGACGGGCCAAACGCAGACTTCACGCGCGTCTACTCGATCACTTCGTCGGCGCGGGCGAGCAGGGCGGGAGAAACTGTTAGTCCGATTGCGTTCGCGGCATTGAGATTAATCGCTAGCTCATACTTCGTCGGCGTCTGAACCGGCAACATGGTCGGCTTTTCGCCCTTGAGAAGGCGATCAAGATAAATCGCCGCGCCGCGCCATTGATCGATCTGGTCAGGGCCGTAAGTGATGAGCCCGCCGTCTTTCGCAAAATATCGATAGGGGTAGACCGCCGGCATGCGAAGGCGGGCCGCTAGGGAATTGATTAAACGTCGGTTCGCAATGGTCTTGGGGTGCGGGAAAACAAGCAGACAGCGATCCGGTTGTTCGGCATAGGCCGTGATAGCGCGCTCAAGTTCGTCTTGAATATTGACGACGGTCACTGTCATGTCGAGCGACGGCGCAGCGTTCTGGGCGGACCGCAGGAATTGAGCATGGGCCGCTGCATCCTGGCTGAACAGCGCACCGGCGTGCCTCAGATGCGGAGCCACCTCCTTCAACACCTCCAACCACTTGCCGCCGATAGCCGGTTCGAAGTTCTGAAAGCCAGTCATATTGCCGCCGGGTCGAGCGAGGCTGGCAACGATACCGCTCTCCACGGGCTCGGAAGTCTGGGTGAAGATTATGGGGATTTCGCTTGTCAACCTGTGAAGCTGCGCCACCACAGGGTCGCTCGTGGCAATGATGACATCCGGAGCGGACTGCGTCAGTTCCGCCGCCAGCTTGTTGCTTTCCTCGGTGTTGCCCCCGCCCCAGCGATAATCGATACGGAGGTTACGCCCATCTTCCCAGCCCAATTCGCGCAATGCATCGAGGAAGGCTTTGATGCGCGCCTGACCCGCTTGATCACTTGGAGTGTACGAGCCAAGCAGGACGCCAACACGCCGAGCGCCCTCGATCGGCTGAGCGCGCGCAACCAGCGGCCACGCGACAGCGCCGCCGATCAGACCAATAAAATCACGCCGTCGCATGTCAGCCCCCAGGGGTACATCGTAGCGGCTGAGCATAGGTGGCTGGAAGGGCAGCTTTGATGTCCGCTTAGGGGCGATCGGGCGATGGCCGGTCAGCGAAGATTGACACCGCACTTCCGGTTTATCCCAAGGCACGAAATCGCTTCGCGATAGCCCGCTTCGCGGGGGCGGGAGCCAAGAGGCCGGTAACCCGATCGACAGGACTGCGATAACTGTGTGGCGAGGTCAACACGATCAACAAGCGTACTGCGAGATGATCAGATGATCTGCGGGCCAGCACCCTGATGCGGTGAGCCACATCACCCCCTACCGATAACGCAATTACACAATTGCCTTGACGAATAGCGCCAACCAGTGTGCTTGAACGTGCCGAGCATATTTCGGCTCGCAAAAAATTGATTCACTTCATGTCACTACACACCGATCGACTGATCAATCGCGCAATGGTTGTCGGATGTGCCATTTCCGCCACGCGCAACTATTTGAAATTACACATGCGGAGAACATTAATTCCCCTCTTGTGCAACATTCATGCCGAAACGCGAAAGTTGTGGAAGCGTTCTGCTATGCGGGTGGCCGCCTCCCGACCCGATGCCGTCCACAGCGCCGACATGCAATCCCCATAGAGCCTGCTGCACCGCCGGGTGCCCCACCCACCGCGATTTCGTGCCTTGGCGCTTCTCGGACGCCGGCACACGCGCGCGCCGATAGAGACGTCACTCCGGCGTCCGAGAAACCTGCACAGGAGCTACATTTTGGCGCTGCGGAAAAGCATAAGCCTTTTTGTCGTCCGTTTCTCATTGCAGGCTATATTCGGGAATGGACGAATGCGTCTGTGACACTTGATGGTGCGGGCAGCGGACTGCCGATGAACCGACAGGTCGCGGGGATTGAGGAAATGACCGTACGATTGCAAAAGGCAGCCTTACTGTGCCTCTTGCTGCTGTGGCCGGCCAACGCTTTTGCGCATCTAACGGGCGACGAGGGTGGTGGGCTCACGAGCGGTTTTATGCATCCGATATCGGGACTGGACCACATCGTGGCGATGGTTTCGGTCGGACTGTGGGGCGCGCAACTCGGCGCGCCCGCGATCTGGCTGCTGCCGGTCACGTTTCCGATGGTGATGGCATTTGGCGGAATGCTGGCTCTCATTGGCATGCCACTTCCCGGCACTGAGATCGGTATCGCGCTGTCAGCCATCGGGCTTGGCGCTGTGGTGGCAACAGAGGCGAAGCCGGCACTCTGGATCGCGGCGCTGCTCGTCGGATTCTTCGCGATCTTCCATGGTCACGCGCATGGCACCGAGCTTCCTCCCGACGAAAACGGCGTTCTGTACAGCATCGGGTTCGTCGTCGCGACCGGACTGCTGCACCTCACGGGCATCGGCATCGGCCTCATTCATCGTTGGAAGCTTGGCCAAATCGCTCTCCGGTTCGGCGGCGTCGGCGTGGTCATCGCTGGCGCCGTCTTCTTGTGGGATACTCTGATGTGAACCAAATGGGCGTGGCGCGAAAAACGGGGCTATTGCTCGTGGTCCTCATGGCGTCCGCGACGCCAGCGCACGCGCATTTGATGAACAGCGGCTTCGGGCCGTTTTACGACGGCATAGCGCATCCTTTGACCTCACCCGAGGATCTGCTGCCGGTCGCGGCTGTGGCATTGCTCGCCGGGCTAAGCGGCACGCGCTACGGGCGTTGGGTCCTGGCGGCGCTGCCGGCAGCGTGGACGATTGGGATGATAGCGGGATGGGCGCTCGGCGTTCCGGCCATTCCGTTTTGGGTCACGGCAGCGGCGACGGCGCTTGCCGGCGCGGCGGTGGCGGCCGATTTGCGGCTGCCTTTGGCAGCGGTCCTCGGCCTGGCCGCAGCCGTCGGCACTCTGCATGGATACGCCAATGGCACCGAATTGACCGTCGCGCCCCGCGGCCTCGTCGCAATCGCAGGGATGGCATGTTGCCTCGCGGTTGTCGTCTCGCTCCTGGCCGGCCAGGTGACATCTCTACGCGCGCAATGGGCGCGGCTCGCCGTCCGCGTCTGCGGGAGCTGGATCGCCGCCGTCGGGCTCCTCATGCTCGGATGGTCCACGCGCATGTAGACGATCGGACATCGCCAGATTTCCGCAGTTCATCCGGTTCCTGCAAGCATGGCGACGATGCGGTCGATCGTCCAAAATGCGCCCAGAGAGCCAACAGCGTAAGCCGGCATCATGCGCACCGGCAGCGGCCACCGGATGTCGAGCTGATGGAAGGATCGCATCAGCAGCAAGATGAGCACCACGAACGACAGTTGGCCGATCTCAACGCCAACATTGAACAGCAAAAGCGCGAATGGAATATCGCCCTGCGGCAAACCGAGGCTGATCAGCCCGCTGGCGAAGCCTAATCCATGAATCAAGCCGAACGCGAAGGCGACCAGCCAGGGCTGGCGCAGCGTGAGGCTTGTCTCGCCCCGCCAGGAGCGCAGGACCTCAATGCCGACGAACATGATCGACAGCGCAATCGCGGCATTGAGAGGCGGCGCGGGGATATGCACGTAGCCCAAAGTCGCCGCCGCCAGCGTGATGCTGTGCGCCACCGTGAAGGCGGTGATCGTCTTCAACAGCATCCAGCGGTCGTGCACCATGAGCATCAAGCCGAGGACGAATAACAGGTGGTCGGTGCCGAATAGAATGTGCTCGATGCCCTGCACGAGATAGGTGCGGGCAACATCAATGATGCCCTGGGATACCGGAATATCGACCCATGGCTGCGACGGGTGCACCAGTGTGGTCGTGTGCGTGCCGTCGAGCGCCTGCACCCGCACCAGAACGTCGGTGATGGTCGCCTGCAGACCGATGAATTCGATGCGCTTGCCAGCCAAGCCATTGTTGCCGGCGTCGATCAACCGGCGTTCGAGCTGCTGGCCGGAGAACTCCGTGACCGACGGCGGGATGATGTTGCGCGTATCATCGGGGAGTTTCAGCACGATCGGCAGTCTGCATGCCGGCGTTGATCGGGGTGCGCCACAACACTTCATAGCGCCCCGGAGCGGTCTCGTTGATCTCCAGATATGCCGGACGGGACTCGTGCGCGTGGGCGATCGAGCCGTGAATCAGGCCCCCAAACAGGGAGCAGAGAAGCAGCAATCGAGTGAACACCAAGGCTCCTCGGGCGGGCTTTAGCGCGATGGCGCGGTAGCGTGGGCCACGGCGCCGCTCGGTGTCGGCGGAGCGGCCTGCGGCAGCACGATCTGATAACGCGCTCGCATGGTCTCGAACATCTTGCGCTTGGCCGCCGCGCGTTGCTCATCCATCCATTCCGATTTCACCGTCGCCGCGATCTCCTCGAACGGCGGTACGCGGCCGGGAATCTTCGCTTCGACCCAAACCAGATGCCAGCCCAATCCGGATTCGATCGGTCCCTGCCACTGTCGCTCTTTGAGCCCTGGCAGTGCCTGCGCGAAACCCGTCCCGAACAAGCCGGCAACCTGATCTGGCGAGCTTTCGGCGTAGAAATCCTGGAACATGAATGGATCGGAAAGGCCGACAAGTTCAGGCGTGTCCTCCGGCTTGCCGGCGACCTTTTGCAGAGCCGCCGCGGCATCGTCGTGCGCGCGTGTGCCGCGCCGATCGGGCGAGAAATAGAGGTGGCGGAAGGTCACCAGGCTCGGCAACCGCAAAACGTTGCGGGTTCTGCTCGAACCAGCGCCGCAGTTCGTCGTCCGTTGGCTCACGCAGCGCCGCAACGTCATCCATGACAAACTCCATCTTTTGCGCCAAACGGCGCCTAACGATGGTGTCATCCTTATCGAGGCCCAGTGCGGTCGCCTCGCGGGAGAGTATTTCCTCCCGGATCTTGCCATCGAGGAGGTTGCGCATCTCGTCCGGCGTGGGCGGGCGCTGCCACTGCGCCATCCAGGCTATCTGCAACTGTGCAAGGTCGTCCGCCGTAATCACAATGCGATTGGGCTCCTGGCGCTCGCCGGCGCTGGGATTGAGCGCGACGTAGAGCGCGAACAGCGCCGCCCCGATCAGCAGCACATGCAGCAGCGGCTCGCGTAGCCATCGCCGCAGCGGCGATGGCACGGGCTTCAGCTAGATGCGGGCTCATCCAAACCCAGGGCGGCGTTCGGTCGGCGGCTTACCGCTCACGGACTTACCCGTTCGGACCTCATAATTGGCATATCCGAACTCGTTGCTCCGTGCAGCGAAAAGCTTGTCGCCGAGAGCGTATGCGGTCACCTCGAAGGGTGTCCCTTCAATCGTGGTGACGATACGGCCGTCCCGAATCTCGTACTGTGCGCCCAATCCGCCGGGGTGCATAACGTCGCCCATCTGCTCCGGATCGGGCAGCTTGCCGTCGACGCTCGAGATCAGGCGCCGGCCATCGACCCCGTAGGTGATCTCGAACCGCTTATCGGTCACCGATGTTGTGGACCGCGACGGTCTTACCGACGATCAGCTCGCGCAACTGCGCGTCGTCGAGCGCCGTCGCGCCTCGCTGCGTCAGATCGGCCACGGTCGGGCTGTGCACCGCCTTGGCGCGAAGTTCGGCTGTTGGCGTGTACCAGATCGGCGAAGTCCAGGCGCGCTCCTGGATCGTTGCGGGCACGTTGCTCGGCGGCGGCACGCCCAGGCTCTTGGCGTCGTAGGTGGTCCATCGCGGCGTCGGGATCTGCAGCACCCGCGCGTAATAGAAGGCGTGCAGGCTCGGATCGAAATCCGGGTCTGTCCACACCGTCTTCAATTCCACGGCGCCGATCGTGTTCGTGTAGGTGGCGTTCTTGATGTCGACGGTATTACCGACTGGGGGCAGGGTCATGTCGTTGCCGCCATAGAGAACATTCTGGATCGGAGCGCGCGCGAGCTTCCGGTCGCCTGACCATGCGACGTCATAGACCTTCTCGAAGATCTGGCCGCTCTTGGTCCAGCCCTTGACGATCTGGATGCGATCCAGATTGGCTTCGTCGGGGTCCTTGACCGCCCATACGATGAACGTTGGGGCCTTACCCTTCGGCGGCGGCAGGTCGCCGCCCATCGGCACGCCGTTGGCATATCCGGTCTTGACCCAGTCTTTCTGCTTCAGCACGTCGGGACCAAAATCCCAGCCACCGAACAGCCGCACCTTGATGCGCGTGCCGCTGGTGCCGAACGTCTCCTTGCGCTGCATGGCGGCGAAGATCGACTCACGCGTATTCTCCTCAGCCCAGACGCCGCCGAGGCCTGACACGCTGATCTGATCATTGGTCAATCCGGCGGTCTCCTCTCCGCTCAAGCGCGTCTGCGGTGTGGCGTCGATGAGCCCGTGGCCGCCGAAAAAGTGCGACGCATCGTAGGCGACAGCGGTGTTGTGCGAGTCGCTCGCGCCCACGACGCCGAACTTGTAGGGGTTGTAGCCGCGGGCGTCCTGCATGCCGAGGCCGTTCTGGTAGGCCTCCCGAATATAGCTGCCGTGGACCTTTGGCGCGCGGGTGGCGCCGCCCAGCAGATAGGTGAGAATCTCGAAGCCGGCGAATTCATCGTTGGGCGAAAGGCTCGGATGCGTCTCCGACGTGCCCTTGAGCTGGGTGATTTCCGACAGCGGCTCGTTGTTCATCCGGTCCTGCGCCCAGGCGGCGTCGATCGGACGTCCTTTGCTGTCGACGTCCAACGGAAACATGATGCCGTCAGACAAATTGGCGTTGTGCGAAATCGCCAGCAGCTCGTTGCCCGTTTGGCGCTGCGCGTCCATCCAGGCCCAGAGATCCTCGGGGTGGTCTGAGTCGATGGAGCTGAACGGAACATCCGGCACCTTCTTCGTATCCCTGAAGATAACGTTGCGATGCATGTTGCTGTTGTTCGGCGTTGAGGTCCATTCGTAAGCTGCAAACGTCGTGAACTTTCCCGGGCTGGTAATACTTGTCGGCGATCGCGACGGTATCTTTCCAGATACTGCCGGCTACTTGAGGGTCGAGCAGTTCCTTGATCGGCTGGTTCTTGAGTATGGAGGCGCCGAGGAAAAGGTAGACTTTCTGGATGTCGTCCTTGCTGTGGACCTTGAGTTTGTCGGCAATGGGCAGTTTGCTGATGGCGGAGCCGGGGTCATTCGCCAACCTGACCGTGCCGACATATTCGGCGTGATCGGTCACCGCCTGGAAATCGAGCGGCCGCTTGAGCTGCACCACGTAGCCGCCCGGGTGCTTGATCGGCTGGCCGAGCGCATATTTGTACGCCTCTTCCGGCCCGGTGATCGTGTTGCCGAACACGTAGGCGTCAAATGACCAGCTGGTATGGACATGGGTCTGGCCGAAATAGACGTTCCGCTCCGGGTTGCCTTGGGCCAAACTTGGCGAAACGGCGAAAACGCCAACGCCAAATCCGAGGACGGTTGTCGCCAATCCGCAGCGAAAAGATATCCGCGAAGTCATAACCTCACTCCAGCGTTGACTCTGGTGGGCTCAAGTTTCCAGGCGCGGCTTCGGGTGAAGGACGCCCGGCGCAAGATCAGCTGCCACACTGGCTGGCTAGCCGGCATAACTGGTTCGCGACATGTTCTGGCCACAACAACACTGCCGCTCACGGGCCTCGCATTGTACGAGTTAAGCCGCCGTAACAGTCGCCCCAGGCGTCATTCGAAGCGTTGATAGCGGAGATTAGCGTTTTTGCATGTATGGCACAACGGTGCCGCGAACGGCTGGCGTCTGAGCAGCCGCAGTGTGATGAGACGGAAACTTTTCGGACCAAACACAAGCGGCAAACAGATTAACAGCTCTAACACCAGTCGATATGCTTTCACAGTCAACTAAGTAGTGGAATGGCCTCGATCCCGAGGGATCTCTAGGTCGCGACGACTTCATTCTTTGCCACGGGACCCTGCTTCGTCGCCTCGATCTCCGCCAGCATTTTTGGCAGCACCGCCTTGAGCTCGGCAAAATTTGCGAACAGATCCTCTGTGGAAACCAGATCGGGGATAACATGAATTGCCTCGAGAATGTTGCGCTGTGCAAGCGGCAGCCCGACTAGGACGATGCGCATCCCTGATGACTTGAGGTCCACTAGCGCGTCCTGCAGCGCGTAGGCCCCGGACTGATCCATCAGGGATACGCGGTCCATTCGCAGAACGAGCAGCCGGGCGCCCGCAGCACGTGCCGCAACGTTGAGAAAGCCGCGCGCGAAGCCGAAGAATAGTGGCCCCTCGACATGTTTGACGAGCAGGTGATCGCGATACTCGGCGGAAATGTCGATCTCGTCGGCCCAGGACTCGTCGGCCAGCATCGAGATTGCGGTCTGACGTTCGGAAATGTCCGCAACCTTCTTCATGAAGATGGAGGAAGCGATGATGAGGCCCGCGGCAACCGCGACAATTAGTCCCGAGAACACGGTGAGCCCCAGCACGATAAGAAGCACGGCTGCGTCCGAACGCGGCACTTTGCCCAAGTGCGCAAGCCCTCGAAAGTCGATGCAGCCGAGGCCCGCACCGACGAGTATGCCGGCCAACACTGCGTTCGGAATGTACTGCACGAGCTTGGAGAGCCCGAGCAGCACGGCAAGTAAGAACAGTCCATGGACAACGCCGGACAGCCGAGTTTTCCCACCGGCTTCGATGTCTACGATCGTTCGGATATTGGCGCCGGCACCCGGGAGCCCACCGACCAATGCCGCCCCTATATTGCCAATCCCCTGACCGATCAGTTCTCGGTTGCTGTTATGATGGGACTTGCTGAGGCTGTCCGCGAGCAGCGCGCTGAGCAGCGAATCGATTGCGCCAAGCACGGCGAGCTCAACTGCCGCTGTCACGATCATGGCGCCTTGATCGAACGTCAGCTGCGGAATGACCAATGCCGGCAAGCCGGCCGGAATTGCTTCGATACGTGGTGCATTTATGCCGAGCGCGACCGCGCACGCGGTTACGACGATGAGCGCCACTAGCGAGGCTGGTATTTTCCGTGTCAATCGCGGCAGGATTTGAACAATCGCGAACGTGGCAACGCCTAGCAGCGCTACAGGCCACACGATGACGCCCGGCAGCGTCGGCAAGCTGCGCAGGATTTTGACAGCATCTGAGGAAGGCGCCGCTGCGCCGACAATGGGATAGAGCTGCTGGATGATGATGATAACACCGATTCCGCTCATGAAACCGGAGATCACCGGATAGGGCAGATTTTGTTGCAGAAGTGATTTGAAGATTTTGGCGAACAGTGATTCCCGTTCTCCAGCGACATTTTACGTTGGAGGCGGCAATGATGGGACATCAGACCAACGATCAGGGCCATTTATTCTACGATTTTCGTCTTGATGATGCGGTTCCCGACGATCATCCGGTGCGCGAGATCAACGCCGTGCTTGATTTATCGTGGGTCTACGGCGAACTTGCGCCGTACGCCCCCCATATCCCCGTCTGGGATAAGAGCAGCCGAGAGGACGGTAGCCTGGCACGTTCGGATTTTCACTGGGACCGGCGGCGGGGCATTTACATTTGCCCGAACGGCAAGGTGCTGCACACCACAGGCACCGTGCACGAGGGCAACACGCTTCGCTATCGCGCATCCAAGTTCGACTGCGAAGTCTGTGCACTCAAGATGCAGTGCTGTCCCAATGGCCCGTCACGACAGATTCCACGCGATGTTCACGAATATGCTCGCGAGGTGACACGCCGACTGATGCGGACCAAGGCGTTCATCAAGTCGCGCGACCAGCGCAAGCGCGTCGAAATGCGATTTGCTCATTTGAAGATTCACCACGGCTTCGAGCGCATGCGGCTGCGCGGACTTTCCGGCGCACGCGACGAATTTCATCTCGCCGCCATCGTGCAAAATCTCAAAACCCTGGCGCTCCGAGTCTTCGAACCACCGACCGAACGGCAGCGCCTATCGCTTGCCTGAGGTCGCTTACCCTTGCGTCAGTCAGTCGGCGTCCAGGTCGCCGCCATCAAGCCGCTGAAAGATCGCCGAACAGCAAAAGGCCAACCGCAAAACCTACTTTTTCAACAGTATCGACCCAGAGCGGACATGCATATCGCCTCGCGCGCCGTTCAGAGGCGCGGCTCAGTGTCCTTGCCCGAACCTCGTCACAAATATCGGACGAATTTGCATAGACAGGGAACAACCCGAGTGGGATTGTAACACCTGAAAATATGCCGCCTATCGTCCGGCCCCGCACATGCCGAGCCGATCGACACTTCGACAAGCGATGTCGGCTTTCGCGGCGCGTCACGAGAAATCAACAGAAAGAGAACACCTCATGAAAAGGGACTTAGAAGGTGGAGTGCCCGAGGAGAGCCTTAAACCAAACGGCGATGGCCTAAAGCGGCGCGATCTGCTGCTCGGCAGCAGCATGTTGCTAGCTGCATCTACGCTTTCAGCAAGCGGCGCTGCAAATCCTGCTCAGGCGCAGACGGCCGGCAAACCCAACATCCTCGTCATCATGGCCGATGACATCGGTTACTGGAACATCAGCGCCTACAATCGCGGTATGATGGGCTACAGGACGCCGAACATTGATCGCATCGCCAAAGAAGGCGCGATATTCACCGACTATTACGGTCAGCAGTCTTGTACGGCCGGCCGCGCCGCTTTCATCACCGGCCAGAGCCCGAGGCGGACCGGTCTTTTGAAAGTCGGGCTACCGGGGGCAAAGGAAGGATTGTCGGAAAAGGATCCGACGCTCGCCGAACTGCTCAAGCCGGCCGGATATGCGACCGCGCAATTCGGCAAGAATCATCTCGGCGACCGCAATGAATTTCTGCCAACGGTACACGGCTTCGACGAGTTCTTCGGAAATCTCTACCACTTGAACGCTGAGGACGAACCGGAGAACGCGGATTATCCGAAAAATCCGGAGTTCAAGGCGCGCTTCGGTCCGCGGGGAGTCCTGAAGTGCACAGCGACTTCGACCGACACACCGGGCGAAGACCCGCGCTTCGGCCCGTGGGGCAAGCAGAAATGCGACGATACCGGCCCCCTTACGATGAAACGCATGGAGACGATCGACGAGGAATTCCTCAACGCCTCGCTTGATTTCATCGATCGCGCCCATCGGGACCAGAAACCGTTTTTCGTGTGGTTCAACCCGAGCCGCATGCACATTTGGACCCGGCTCAAAGCCGCGTCGGAAGGCAAAACGGGACTCGGAATCTATCCAGACGGCATGGTGGAGCATGACGGTCAAGTCGGCCAGCTCCTCAAGAAGCTCGACGACCTTGGCATCGCCAACAATACGATCGTGATCTACACGACTGACAATGGCGCCGAGACATTCACGTGGCCCGACGGCGGCACAACCCCGTTCCGCAGCGAGAAGAACACCAACTGGGAAGGCAGCTATCGCGTCCCTGCGATGGTGCGTTGGCCTGGCACGGTAAAGCCGGGCACCGAAATCAATGATGTTTTCTCGGCCGAAGACTGGGTCCCTACGCTGACTGCGGCTGCCGGCATCCCCGACATCACAAATAAGCTCTTGCAAGGCTACAACGGCTTTAAGGTTCACCTCGACGGATACGATGAGACAGACCTGCTCGCCGGCAATGGCCCGAGCAAGCGCCACGAGTTTTTCTATTGGACCGACGACGGCGATCTAGCCGGGCTCCGTTACGATCAATGGAAGATCGTATTCATGGAGCAGCAAGCACATGGTCTGGAAGTTTGGCAGCAGCCGCTGATCACGTTGCGCGCACCAAAGACTTTCAATCTGCGTACCGATCCGTTCGAGCGGGCCGAGTACGAATCCGGCGCTTATGACCGGTGGTACGTGGAGCATGTATTTGTGCTCGCGCCGGCGATAGGAATCGTGGGGCGGCACTTACAAACGTTCCAGGAATTCCCCCCGCGGCAAGCGCCAGGCACCTTCAATGTCGGTCAAATCATGAAGATGCTGACTGAACAGCCGGGCAATAATTGACGAGGCCTCCGGTCAGTGAAACTTTTGGCCCGAAGCGTCGCTTCAAGCGACGCGCATTATAGGGTCGTTATCGGGTTGAAGTGCTGCCGGGCCTGATCGCAATCGCTGACGAGGTCATCGAATGATGGCAGCGTTTTACTGCGGTGCGTGAGTCTCCTGTTGTGCAGGTTTCTCGGACGCCGGAGTGACGTCTCTATCGGCGCGCGCGTGTGCCGGCGTCCGAGAAGCGCCAAGGCACGAAATCGCGGTGGGTGGGGCACCCGGCGGTGCAGCAGGCTCTATGGGGATTGCATGTCGGCGCTGTGGACGGCATCGGGTCGGGAGGCGGCCACCCGCATAGCAGAACGCTTCCACAACTTTCGCGTTTCGGCATGAATGTTGCACAAGAGGGGAATTAATGTTCTCGGCATGTGTAATTTCAAATAGTTGCGCGTGGCGGAAATGGCACATCCGACAACCATTGCGCGATTGATCAGTCGATCGGTGTGTAGTGACATGAAGTGAATCAATTTTTTGCGAGCCGAAATATGCTCGGCACGTTCAAGCACACTGGTTGGCGCTATTCGTCAAGGCAATTGTGTAATTGCGTTATCGGTGGGGGGTGATGTGGCTCACCGCATCAGGGTGCTGGCCCGCAGATCATCTGATCATCTCGCAGTACGCTTGTTGATCGTGTTGACCTCGCCACACAGTTATCGCAGTCCTGTCGATCGGGTTACCGGCCTCTTGGCTCCCGCCCCCGCGAAGCGGGCTATCGCGAAGCGATTTCGTGCTTTGGCCATTCGCGTCATTTCGCTGCCGGACAGTAACTCGTTCGCTTTCGGTGCGAAGCGGACATCGGACCGCATCATAGAGCAGGGGCGAACAAATCAGTAGGTGTTCGAGCCACGCCGCTTGACGGCCGTAACAACGATCACCTTGTTGTCGTAGTGCAGTTCATAGAAGATGCGAAAATCGCCGACCCTTCTGCGAAGAGCCCGCCGCCACCACGCAAAAAGTTGATGTCGCCCTGGAACTATGCGTGGAAGGGAGGACCTCGACTTCGAGGAGAGCCCGGCACTCCGGAATTCATTGCCAGCTTGATTCCTCTTTGGACGCGGATGAGGTAGCACTTCGTCGGTCTGACTTTCCATGATCTCCGTGGCACCGCCGTGACCCGCCTGGCCGTCGCCGGCTGCACCGTGGCCGAGATCGCCGCCATCACCGGCCACAGCCTACGTGACGTCGGAGCAATTCTGGATTCGCATTATTTGCATCGCGATCCGGCACTAGCGGAAAGCGCGATCAAGAAGCTCGAAATGAGAACGAAAGCTCCCGACTGAGCTCCCGACTGTCACAGGATGTTCTGGAGATGCGCGGAAATATCGCTGACGGATCAATGGCTGGGGAACTAGGATTCGAACCTAGATTGACGGAGTCAGAGTCCGCAGTTCTACCGTTGAACTATTCCCCAAAACCTTTGCGGATCAACGTGCTCGATGTCCGCCGCGAATTTCAAGCCTCGCCTTAGCCTCAAACCCCAAATCGGGCTCAATGCGCGAACGTTTAGGCCATCAGGCCCCAAATTCCAAGTATGCACGACATTATATAGGATATAGGGCGGTCCCTCGGGTGTTCCTGGATCACCAATATGCCATTGCGAAGTGTGAGCCGCTGATTGGGAAACTGCTTCACGGCTTCGTCGAAGGCTGTGCGGGCGAGGTCGATATGCCCGACGGCTGCCATCGTCCACCGTATGTGCAGCGCGTACTTACCCCACAGCTCCATGCGATAATTGAGATTGGCGATGTCATGCAAGTTCGGGTTCGCGATCTCCCGAAGCAATTTATCGACCCGGCCGGCAAGGTCGTCGTGGTGGTTGCGAAACAAGCGGGTTTCGCTGCGCAACCATTCCAATAGGCCGGACGGCGCGCTTCATTGCGGTTTGTCACCGGGTGTGCGGCACAGCGCCCTGCCGCGGGGGGCACCACGCGGCAGGGCTGAGCCGGCGACCATCGGAGGATGGAGGGAACTTTATCCGTCGGCTTGGTTTTGATTGTCACCAAGACGTCCATGCCATTGCAACGCATTTTAGTTGTTCAGGTTAACCAAATGCTATTTCGGCCGGGCTGCGTTTGCCAAGTCGAAAGCGGCCACTGCCGTTTGGTCCAATACTACCTGCACGTTCGTATAGATTGCTCACGACAAGAGAGAGTGCTGTGATCCGCCTGTAAGCAAGGAGGCGGCACATGCCACTAGCCAGAATAATCCTGACGGCCTTCACGATTTCAGCCGCCATAACGTCGGTTTGGGCGGCGCTCCTTTTCTTCACGATAAGATGGTGAAGCTTACGCCGCCTCGGTCGGTTAGTTGAGTTACGTCAAACAATCCAAAAATTCCGCGCGTAAGAGTGAATAGGAACGGGCTGCTAATGTCCTGGAAGTCTAACCACTCAAAGGGAGAAGATCATGTCAACATTCTACAAGAGAGCTATACTTATGTGTGTGGCAGCTGCGGCGGGTACGGTGCTTTGTGCAATGCCGATTTCGGTCGAACGTTCGGCAATATCAGGCTTTGTTTTGTCCATTGACCAAGCGCAAGCCCGCGTTGGTCATCCGGGCAGTGCAGTTAGTGTTGCAGGAGTCAATCGGCGCCATCGGCGTTCGGATCGACGCTGCGCGACAGGCGTCACCTGCTAGCGGGCCGAAAGAACGCCCGGTCGCCAGTCGTGCGCTAATTCATCGCGCGATACCAGGGAGACTGAGGTGCCCTATGCCTACAACAGAACAGTTCTGGCAATACGCTAAGGAGGCCATGCTTTCGGCCGACGAAGCCAAGACCGACGAGGATAGGCAGCGTTTCCTTGATCTCGCACGAACCTGGACGCAGGCGGCGATAGTCGAGCGGCAGTTGTCAGCTGACCGCGATCGCGAGCTTAAACTACGTCGTACGGCACGCGCTCGAGCCGGAACACGAGTTGAAGCGCGACACTGATGTTCGCAGGGTCATCGCCGGCCGCGCAGGCTTGCAGCGTCTTTTCGACGTGCTGCCATGTCGATAGCTGCCGCCGTTCCTTCGGGATGTGACCCAGCAGCTTGCGCACGTCGGCGAGCGTCTTGAGCGTTATGAGATCGGGAATGATGATCGGCCGGGGCAGGGTCCGCGACCAGTCCTTGGCACGCCTGATCAATTTTTTGGCCGAGGATTCACAAGATGGGGAAATGGAAATCTGCTTATTGGCCCACTTGCGAAAACAAGACGCTGAGAATTGGCATTGCTGGCCCATGACAGAACCAGAGCCAAACGATTTTGAGACAACCCTACTCTTTATTATCTTTTCCTTAGTGATAGGGACCGCCATAGCGGGCATCCTGTCCTTTAGCGTTTTGGCCATTGAAGGGAGCTTCGGGGCTGCCACAATTTTCATTATCGCAACGGCGATCATTGTCGGGGCCGCAATAGCGTGGCACGGCCGCGGCCCTTGGTATTGATCCATTACCTTTCCCTGGGCGTCGACCATCCGGCGCGCTTCATTGCGGTTTGTCACTGGCTGGATGCGGCAGCGGGCCTTCGTGGTCGAAAACTTGAGCAAGGTCGCGGATGTCGAACCATCCGCCGCATGTCGGGCAGCAGATGAAATGCTCAGCATCGTTCGATGGCTTGCCGTCGATCATCTCGCCGATGAACTTGCCGCGCGGGATGTCACTCATCGGCAAAAGCAATCAAGCTATCGGCTCGATCAGTGCCGGATCGTTGTCCATGATCGGCGAAGCAGTGGCAAGGCCGGCGAACCTCTAGTGAGCGGAAAACGCGCGGACGGCGGGCTGGTGAGGCGATATCGGCCTTAGCGTCCCTGAATAACCTGCGGCTCCAGCCACAAGCAGCGCACGCAATGTCGGGCCGTTGCAGGCGGCTACGATACCGCTAAGCGAAGGGCCTTCCAGGTAGATCATCTGGCCGGATAAGCCGCCGTGCTGCTTGATCCAGCGCTGCACCGGAGTGGGATAGATGTTCCACAGCGCCTGCGTAGCCATCGCACTCGCGATGGGTTGGCCGGCGCCATTCAGTATTGAGGCGGTGTGGAAACCGAAGCGGGCGCGCGGTGTCGCACAGAGCTGGTTAAACGGGACTAGTCCGAGCACCATAGTGCAGGCCGATAGGCAATTGCCGTCGACAACCACGCGCTCTCCACTCGAGCGGACTTTGGCGAAGGCTTGAAAATATTTGCCGACTTGGCCACCGTTGTCATCGACAATACGCATGATAGCCGACGCCGACCCGCCACCGCAGGCCAACAGCATGGCGACGCAGAGTAACAAACCGCAAAATCGGGCCACCCCGTTTCCCCGTTCCCACTTATCGATACATCGCTATTAGCGTCCGGGGGCGGAAAGAAGGCCGATTGCTCCTCGCAAGCTCGACCGACACCGCGACGCGGCGATCACAAGCCTCATCCCAGCGCTGCCTTGTCACTCGTGTCGGCCGAATGCGCCATTCGCACAATTGCTCAAGCTGTCGTCGAGCAGCCTGGCGGACGAACTCGATCTATTGCGCAACCGAACAGTGAGCGGAAAATAGCCGGCGGCGTCGCGGCCTCGGCCTGACGGTCGCCAGATCGACAATGGGCTTGGCCCACTCGTTCATGTCGCGGGCGTTTGGGGCTTGCTCACGGAATAAACTTGAGTTGCCGAACGCTGTAAGGGCGCATTTTCAATTCTACGGCCTTTTGGGTAGAGAGGCGCTTGCCAGTGAGGGTCAGATGCCAGCCGGGGGCAACCAGCATTCCCACTTCCTCCAAAACACGGCTTTCGGGAAAGGCAGCCGCCCAATATTCCGTCTTTCCGTCTTTTTTGGCTGCGATGACATGGATGCCGCCTGCGTACTCGTTTCCCATGACGCCGAAATATGCGCTGGCGCCAAGGCCGCAAGCCTGTTCCGGCCTGCCTTATTCAAACTCACCCACAACCCGGCGATTGATGTCTTGAGAGCGGCAACGAGGGTGTTCCGAAAACCCCCTACGCGGTTGCCAGGAAAAACACCCTGAATTCAACAGACGGCGAGAGCGGGATCACGTGTTCCGAAAACACTTGTTTTTGGAACACACCCGCTCGCCCCGCGAAGCTGCGTAAACGCCGCGTAAAGCGAGCCAAGCGCGTAGCAGCGTTGCACAGCGCGAAGGGAACGACCTGCTCGGCTGCCGCTTTTTGCGATGTGGGCGACGAATGACAAGCCGCTGGCGCGGCCATGGTGTCGCGCCATTACTCGGGAGTAAGCAAAGATGCGAGCAAGATTCATCACAGTCGTGTCTGTAATGGCGCTTAGCGGCGCGTTCGCCAGCGCGGCCTTCGCGCAAACCGGCCGTCCTCTTAACGACGGCGGACTCATGGCCGAGCCGAGCGGTTCGCCGCAATACAATAGTGCCGGCCAGGTTGTACCGGCACCGGCGGGAACTGAAAGCGTCAATTGCGCAGAGCGATACCAATCCTTCGATCCAACCAGCGGAACCTATCTTGGCCGCGACGGCCGGCGTCATCCCTGTTCGTAAGACCTAGTCGTGCAAGCGTTGGGCAGCCCGCCTGTTGCGGGCGGGCTGTCCTTTAATCACGCGGCTTATTACGGGCAATCGAAACCGTTGGCCTCGTTTCGGCGTCGTCGCGCGATGCGCGTCCGTCGGTTCGGTCGAGTTGGATTGTGCGTATCGCGCGCGCTCGCAAGATAATTCGGGATGCCCCGAATTTTGGACCACCGACGATGTGAGTCGATGCCGGCGGAACGTTTTGCAAACGCCCGGATGGTTGTGGAATTACGTGGTCAAAAAAGGCGCGATTTGCAAAACACTATAAGAAAGATCAACAAGAAGGACGGAAGTCCCACAGTCTACCGTTGAACTATTCCCCAAACTCCTCGCGGGAGAACGAGACACTATCTTCTTAGCCTCGCGGTGGTCTCTTGAAATTCCGACCCCATTTCGAGCCTGCGTCCTCGGCATGATGTCGTCTACTGGTGAAATTTCGGCAAGAGCACGCGCCGTTGCTTCAATTTCAGGCTTTTGGCGTTCGCGGCGAGTTGCCTTTCACGCGGCTTTTCTTTTCGGCTTGTCGCACGCGTGCATGCGCAAGCGCTGGTGCCCGCGTAGTGGGAGCGCTGTGGTGCACGGATTTTTTCGCCGGGTTAAGAGGTGAATGCTCGTCTTGCGGCGCGCCGCGCGACGCCGGGCCCCACCAATTTGACGGTGTGTCGTCGCCCCATACTTTCGGTCGTTGCGGACGGTCCTGATGCCAGGGCCTTGGCTCGAAGAAACCAAGCTCCTCATCGTGCATTTGATCGAGGTCGGTGAAGAACTCGATCACCACGCCGTCTGGGTTCTTGTGATAAATCGCGACATTGTGTCCGATGATGTGGCGGATCGGGCCCCAGGTGAGCTTGATTTTGTTGCGAGCGAGGAAGTCGCAGGCCCGCTTGATGTCCGACCAGTCGCGCACCTCAAAAGCGATGTGATGGATGCCGGTTTCGCCGCGTAGGAAGTTCACGGTGTGATGGTCGCGACTGCACCGCAAGAAAGCAAAAAAATCCGAGCGCCAATCTGACACCCGGAAACCGAGCACATCGCAATAGAATTTCACGATGCCTTGGACATCCGGGCACTGGTAGGCAATGTGCCCGAATTTTATCGGCATGACGCCGCTTAGGGCGTTGTCTTCCGGAGCGAACTTAAAATCGGAAAACACTTCGATCGTGGTGCCTTTGGGATCTTTGAACGCGACGGCCTCGCCGATGCCCGGCGTGATATCGGTCTGCCGTTCGCTCTTCATGCCGGCCTTTTTCAGGCGCGAGGCGACTTCGCCAAGATCACTGCCCGGAGCCACCTGGAACGATAGCCGCGGCGCATCGACCGAATTGCCGCGCTCTAGCACGATTGCTTCCAGACCTGATTTGGTGGCGAGGATCATGCGGTTTTTCTCCCGCGCCGCGAGGCCCAAGCCGACAATGCGCGTGAAGTAGTCGACCATCCGTTCGATATCGGGCGTGGTCAGGGTTGAATGGCCGGCTCGCTTGATCTCCAACATGAAGCTCTCCCGTCAGAAGTCTTGGCTGCGCTGGTGACGCACGGGCGCGCCGGTCTCAGGCTACTTTGCCGATCTCGTGGGCGCGCACATTGATCTTGAGTTCGCCGAGCACCGGCGCCGAACGGCAAACAATGACATCGCCAGGATTTACCGGGCTGACGCCATCAGGGGTTCCAGTATAGACCAGATCGCCGGGATAGAGCGTATAGAACTCCGAAGCGAATTCGATGAGTCGGCGACAGTTATAGATCAGCTGGCTGGTATTGCTGTTCTGCCGGACCTCACCGTTGACTTCGATGCGGATCGGCACCGCGTCCGGATCCGGTATCTCGTCGGCGGTCACCATCCAGGGTCCGAGCACCGCATAGCCATCGACGGATTTGCGGAAGCTGCGGTCTTCGCGGCCGCGCACCGTCATGTCGAGACCGAGGCAATAGCCGGCGACATAGTCGAGGGCCTTTGCCTGCGGGATGTCGCTGCCGGTCTTGCCGATCACCATCACCAACTCGACCTCGTGATCGTTGCGCCGCTCCGGAAACCGGATCGGAATTCCTTCCGATGGGCCGACCAGCGCCGAATTGGCTTTCAGAAACATCCCCGCTTCGAGGATCTTGGACGAGTGCGAGCGCACGATCTGTGAGCCAGGCTGTGCCGAGGCCTTTTCCATTTCCGCGATATGCGCCTGGTAGTTGGTCGGCGCGCAGGTCAGCTTGGTCGGCCGCGCGACCGGTGGCAGCAACTTGACCTGACTGATCGGTTTGCCAGCCGCCTTATCCGCCATGCGTTCGATGCGTTCGCGCCAAGCCGGCAGCGCTGCCACGACCGCATCGCCCTTCATCGCATAGGGCGCGGCTTTGCGGATTTCGGTCTGGGCGTCGGTCACATCGTGCACGAGGTCTCCGCGCACCACGCCCATCCGGTCGTCGTCGTATCGGCAAAGCTTCATGGCCGTCTCCTTGTTCATTCCCTAACAGCTTGTCGCACTGGCGCGAACCTTAGCAAGCAAGCCCACGCAGGCAAAGACGGGTGGCCGGTTGACCATGCAGAAATGCGCATCTCAGCTTAACGCTGCGCGCGTCAAACCGAGTCGCCGGATATTGCCGACGGCCTGATCAACTGTATTTGCCGTCCTGAAGTGGCGACGGCCGCCGCCCGGCGAAGCCGCGAGTACGGCGCTAGCGGACTTCCCGGCGCGAGAAACCAAATGTCACGGTCGATACGCAAATGAGGCTGACGGCGGCCGATAACAGGAAAACCTCGCGCGGCTCGCCGCGATCCATCAGCATGCCGTAGACGATCGGCGCGATGCTCGCGCCGATATTGAAGCCGGTGCTGACAAAGCCGAATACCTTGCCGTAGGCGTTGGGCGGCGTGACGGCGCGCACCAGCATGTCACGCGAAGGGTAGGTGGCACCGACGCACAATCCGCTGAATCCCATCAATGCGATCAGCAGTACTGGCGGTAAATCGACCAGCCCGACAATGGCGGTCACGATTCCGCCCACGGTCAGGCCAACGGCCGCGACCACGGCATGATGGCTGGTGCGTCCAGCGAGCATGCCGCCGCCGAGCACGCCGACAGCATTCATGGCGAGGAGTCCGGTGAGCGCCATATTACCAATGGCGGGCGGAGTGGAATGTAGCGCGCCGAGCGCCACGACGAGGTAGGTGTTGAGCCCGCCGTTCATGATCGAGGTGAGCATGAAAAAAGCGAGATTGAGCAGGATCGGTGGCGATAGCAGCAGGCGCCAACCGGTATCCGTTATTTCGGTCCGCGATTTTGCCGCGCCTTTGGCGGCCTGAGGCATTTCGGTTAACGGTTCGGGCTGTGCGATCAGGACTAGCAACACGAGAAGGCCGAAACTTGCCGCGCCGATATAGGCGCCGCGCCAGCCGAATATGCTCTGCATGTAGAGTAGCGTGACCGGCGCGATCGCTGAACCGACCATGCCGGCGAAAGTGTGAAACGAAAACACCTGGCTGAGCCGTTCCGACGGCGTGTGATGGGACAGCAGCGTGTAATCGGACGGGTGAAACACCGTATTGCCAAGTCCGGCGACGCCATACATCGCGATAAAAACCCAAAATAAATCGACGATGCCGGCGACCGCATAGGCGGTGCTGCTCAACGCCAGCCCGGCGATCAGCACGATACGAGCCCCGATCCGATCGACCAGGAAACCGACCGGCGTTTGCAGTACGCCGGAAACCACGTTGAACACCGTGAGCGCCAGCGCCAGCTCGGTATAGCTCACATTGAAATCGGCGCGGATGAAGGCGAACAGTGGCGCCAACATCAGCATATAATAATAACTCATCATATGCGCTGTGCAGACGGCGGCGATCAATCGCGACCGGGCAGGACGGTCGGACGGTACGGAGATGACCTGCGTCATTGCGCGGTTTTGGCTTTCGCGTCTTGCAACGCTTGCCAGATTTGCGACGGCGTCAGCGGCATGTCGAGGTGGCGGATGCCGCGCACCGAGAGCGCATCGATCACCGCATTCATCACCGAAGTGAGCGCGCCCGCACACCCCGCTTCGCCGCAGCCTTTCACGCCGAGGGGATTAGTCGTCGCCGGTGACGGATGGTCGGCGAGCACGAAGGACGGTACGTCCGCCGCGCGCGGCATGGCGTAATCCATGAATGAGCCGGTCAGGAGCTGACCATCGCCGTCGTAGACGGTCTTTTCCATCAGTGCCTGGCCGATGCCTTGTACGACGCCGCCGTGGAGTTGGCCTTCGACGATGAGCGGATTGATGACGACGCCGAAGTCGTTGACGCAGGAATACTTGGTGATCTCGACGATTCCGGTCTCCGGATCGACCTCGATCTCGGCGACATGGCAGCCGTTCGGGTAGGTCGACGCGCCGGGTCCGTCGCTGACGTGGGTGACGTCGAGCGATTGCGGCGCGTCAGCCGGCGGCTTCGCGCCGTTATTGATCTTTTCCGCCAGCTCCATGATTGAAATCTTGCGGTCCGTGCCAACGATGGTGAAGTTGCCATGGTCGAAGGCGATGTCGGATGGCGCGGCCTCGAGCGCGTGCGCGGCGAGGTTTTTGCCCTTCTCGATAACCTTGGCGGCCGCTTCGACGACCGCGGTGCCAGTATGCATGATGGATTTCGAGCCGCCGGAGCCGCCGCCTATGGCGAGCTTGTCGCTGTCGCCTTGCAACAGCGAGATTTTCCCGAACGGAATACCGAGCCGGTCACTCAAGACTTGCGCGAACGGCGTTGCATGGCCCATGCCGAAATCCATTGTGCCGGTCGCCAACGTCACCGTGCCGTCGGGATTGAACTTGATGTCAGCCAGTTCCTTCGACGGCGGGGCCGTGACTTCGAGGAAGTTGCCAACGCCAAGCCCGCGTAGTTTGCCGCGCCTCGCGCTTTCGCGCTTGCGTTTTGCAAAACCCTTAACGTCGGCAAATTCCAGTGCCTCTTTGGTCAGCGCCGCGAAGTCGCCGCTGTCGTAAGTACCACCGGCCGCGGTTTTGCAAGGCAGTTCGCGCGGACTGATCAGATTGCGTTTGCGCAGCACAACGCGATCGATCCCCATCTCGGCGGCGGCGGCATCGATGAGGCGTTCCATATAGTAGTTGCCTTCGGGCCGGCCGGCGCCCCGATACGCCGAAACATGCGAAGTGTTGGTGAACATCACCTTGGACGAGACTTCGATCAGCGGCGTTCGATACATGCCCTGTACGTTCTTCACGGCGTTGAGAGTGCCAGGCATCGGCGCTACCGGTGACAGGAACGCGCCGACATTGGCGAAGATGTTCAGACGCACGGCCAGGAATTTGCCATCGGCGTCGAGCGCGAGTTCGCCGACGACGTCATGATTGCGGCCATGGCTGTCGGAAACGAAGCTGCCCGAGCGCTCGTCGGTCCATTTCACCGGACGGCCCAACGTCCGCGTAGCGTGCAGCAGGCAAATGTATTCCGGAAACACGGCAGCCTTCATGCCGAAAGAGCCGCCGACCTGGCCGGTGAGCACCCGCACATCTTTCGGCGGCACGCCGAGCGCCTCGGAAATATTGGCGCGCATGCCGAATACGCCCTGCGAGCCGACATATAACGTGAAGCGCTGGCCGTCATAGGCGGCGAGCGCCGCGCGCGGCTCCATGGGCGCCACGACAAGGCGGCTGTTTACAAGCGCGAGCGTGGTGACATGTGCGGCTTTCGCGAAGGCGGCTTTAACCGCTTCGGCGTCGCCATAATGATAGTCGAGTGCCATATTGCCCGGCACGTCATCGTAAAGAACGGGCGCGCCATCCTGCGCGGCGGCTTGGGCGTCGGTAACCGCGGGTAGCGACTCGATATCGACAACGACCGCTTCTGCCGCGTCCTTGGCGGCGAGCACCGATTCGGCAACGACGAATGCGACCGGATCGCCGACAAAGCGGACCTTACCGACCGCCAGCGCTTCGCGCAGCGGCTTTTTCATCGGCGTGCCGTCACGATTGTTGAACGGCACCACGCATTTGAGCGGGCCGTAGCCCTTCAGATCGGCGGCGGTATAGACACCGAGCACGCCGGGCATTTTCCGCGCCGCCTCGGTCTCGATGGAACGAATGATCCCGTGCGCATTCTGGCTGCGAACGATGACTGCATAAGCCTGGCCGGGCAGGCTGATGTCATCGGTGTAATGGCCCAGACCGCGCAGCAGCATCGGATCTTCTTTGCGCGCAACGGACTGGCCGACGGCAAATTTCTCAACCGACAGCCTGTCCGCCACCAATTCATCCGCCCGCTCCCTGGCGGATTGCTGCAAATTCATGGCCGTTCAATCCCGTAAATCATGGAGTTGGTGACATAATTGAGTTGGCCGACCCCGACAAGAAGGCCCCTGGGCATGGCTCGTAGGCCCGAAAAGCACTGTATTGCCCTTGTGGCCTGCCTTGGTACAGTTCGCCCCGACTGAGAATGAACAACAGCCGTGCCGTCGAGCTGCATAGTTCCGGTGCGGTGGGAAGGGTTTGCATGAACGACGAGGCACCGCCGCCGCGCGGCCTCGGCGCCATGGGGGGCCCACGCGGGTCCCGCTGGGGACGTCGAACGCCGTATGGCATGCGTCGCGATCTTCGTCGCGACGACTGGCATGCGCCGTCCCCTGGGCATTCTGAAGCGACCTATGCGGCGCTCGATCTCGGCACCAATAACTGCCGCCTCCTGATCGCCCGCCCGACCGCGGATGGATTTCGCGTTGTCGACGCGTTCTCCCGTATTATTCGTCTCGGCGAAGGGATTGCCGCGTCGCGGCGCATCAGCGAGGCGGCGATCGCGCGGGCGGTCGAGGCGCTCACGGTCTGCCGCGACAAAATGCGCGCGCGGGGCGTCATGCGCGCCAGGCTCATCGCCACCGAGGCCTGTCGTGCCGCGGAGAACGGTGAAGCCTTCCGCAATCGCGTTGCCGAACTGGCCGGCCTTGAGCTTGAGATCATCGATTCCGCAACCGAGGCCCGGCTGGCGGCGACAGGCTGTACCGAGTTGTTCGATCCGGCGGCATCGGGTGTGATTCTATTCGACATCGGCGGCGGATCGTCGGAGCTCGTGCGTCTCGGTCGACCTGGAGCCGGCCGCAGCGGTCCGCCGAAGCCGGACATTGTCGGCTGGGCGTCGCTGCCAGTCGGCGTCGTCACGCTTGCCGAGCGTTACGGCGGCATGGTCGTGACGCCGCAGACATATGGCGCCATGGTGGAGGAGGTTGCGGCCTTCGTCGAAAAATTTGCCGCGGCCCATCCATGCGACCTCGACGGCTTTCACATGCTCGGTACCTCCGGCACGGTAACCACCATCGCCGGCGTTTTCTTGCGGCTCAAACGTTACGACCGCCGGCGCGTAGATGGCTGCTGGCTGTCGGATGATGAAATTTCCGGCGTGGTTGCTGAGCTGATGGCAATGAGCTTTGACGAGCGCGCGGCCAATCCTTGCATTGGCGCCGAGCGCGCCGACCTCGTGCTCGCCGGCTGCGCGATCCTCGATGCCATTCGCCGTGTTTTCCCGTGCCCGCGGCTGCGCGTTGCCGATCGCGGCCTGCGCGAGGGCATGCTGGTCGAACTGATGCGCGAGGATCGCGTTTGGGGCGAGGCCTGATTTGCCAAGTCTGAGTAGTGATAGGCCTGAGTAGAGATGGCGCGGCTTAAGGATGAGAAGCGTCGCACGCTGTCGTCGCGAACCTGGCTCGAACGCCAGCTCAAGGATCCTTATGTGGCGCGCGCCAAGCGCGAAGGCCATCGCTCTCGCGCCGCCTATAAGCTCGCCGAGATCGACGACAAATATCGCGTTCTCAAACCCGGCGCGCGCGTGGTCGATCTTGGCGCCGCACCCGGCGGCTGGAGCGAAATCGCGACAAAACGGGTCGGCGCCAATGGGCGGGTGATTGCGCTCGATATCCTCGACATGAAACCTATTCCCGGGGTCGAGTTTTTACATCTCGATTTTCTCGATGACGCCGCGCCCGAGCGGCTTAAAGCCATGCTTGGCAGTAACGCCCAAGAAAAAGTAGACGTCGTGCTCTCCGATATGGCGGCAAATGCCATCGGGCATCGCAAGACCGATCACCTGCGCATCATGGCGCTCGCCGAAGCCGCCACAGCATTCGCGCGAGAGGTGCTCGACCGGCGCGGCGTGTTCCTTTGTAAGGTGCTGCAAGGCGGTACCGAGGCCGCTTTGCTCGCCGAGCTCAAGCGCGATTTCGAGAGCGTCAAGCACGTCAAGCCGCCGGCGAGCCGCAGCGACTCGGCGGAGCTATACCTGCTCGCGCGCGGGTTTCGGGGTTCCTAAGTCCGCCACTTTCGACTGTGCTGCCTGGCGTCCAGAGAGCTCCTCACCGGCGTCGGGCTTAAGCCGGACAAATATGAAGGCCGCAGTGGCCGCGAGCAAACCTATGGCGAGAAACGCCGGCGGGAAATCCGCAGCCCCCATCGTCGGTGAGTGTTTCAATCGTAGTGTTATTTCGACAACAAGAGCGCCGGCCGCGACGCCCGTCGACAGAGACAATTGTTGCGCGGCGGCAACGAGCGTGGTCGCGCGGCTCATTTTTGCCGGTTCGACCTCGGCATAGGCGATGGTGTTGATGCTGGTGAATTGCAATGACCGGAAAAAACCCCCGGCGAGCAGGATTGCGATCATCGCCCAAAACGGCATGCCGGGGACGAAGGTGGCGCAGGCGGCGAGGAAAGCGCTGCTGATGAGGCTGTTATAGAGCAGCACGTCACGGTAGCCGAAGCGCTTGACCACGCGCGTAATGGCGGCCTTCATGAACATCGAGCCGAGTGCACCGGTAAATGTGATCAACCCCGACTGGAACGGCGTCAGGCCAAAACCAATTTGCAAGAGCAGCGGCAGTAAAAATGGCAGTGCGCCAACGCCGAGCCTAAACAGAAAACCGCCGACAATACTGGCGCGAAAGGTCGGCAACCTGAGCAGATTAAGATCGAGGATCGGCGCTGGCGTGCGTTTGGCGTGGACCACGTAGGCGACTGTCGAGATAGTACCGCCGATCAGCAGTGCTGCGACAATGCCGACAGGCAGAAAATCCAGGCCCATCACCGAAAGCCCGAACGACAGCCCGCCGATGCCGAGGCCTGACAATATAAATCCCACAGCATCAAACAACTCGCGATGTTCGACACGCACGTTGGGGATAAAGCGCGACACCAAGCCGATGCCGAGCAGTCCTATCGGGACGTTGATCAAAAAAATCCAATGCCACGACGCATAGGTCGTGATGAAGCCGCCCAACGGCGGGCCGCAGATCGGGCCGATAAGCGCCGGCATGGTGACAAGCGACATGGCGTTGAGCAGGCGATGCTTGTCGATGCTGCGGACCAGAATGAGACGGCCGACCGGAGTCATCATCGCCCCGCCCATGCCTTGCGCGATGCGGGCGAAGACAAATTGCTCGAGCGAGTGCGAAGCGGCGCAACCAATCGAGCCGAGAACGAAAACGCCAATGGCAATGCGAAACACGTTGCGCCCACCGAAACGGTCGGCGGTCCAGCCGCTTGCCGGGATGCAGATCGCAAGCGACAGCAGATAGGACGTAACGGCGAGCTTCAATGCCAGCGGATCGGTGCCAAGCGCCCGCGCGATGGCCGGAAGCGATGTCGAGATCACCGTCGAGTCCATCTGTTCCATGAACAACGCGACAGCGACGATCATCGGCACGACGCGGTCGCTCGGGTTCGACTGCATGTGCGCCTATTGGCTCTTCGGTGGGCCGGCGCTAAGCCGCTTCAAGGCTTCGGCGGGCTGTGCGAAGCTCGGATCGAGCTTGAGCGCCTGCTGGAAGTCGTCGGCCGCCCCCGCGGTATCGCCGAGCCTTTCGCGGATCAGCCCGCGCGTCGAATAGGCGTTCGCGGAATGGTCATCAAGCGCGACGGCGCGGTTGATGTCGGTAAGCGCGTCGGGGCTTTCTCCGGCTAGATAATGCGCCCAGGCACGGTTGTAGTAAGCGAGCAGCGCGTTCGGCGCCAACGAGATCGCCACCGTGTAGTCCGCAACCGCACCGGCGAGATCGAGCCGCTGGCGCTTGGCGTTGCCGCGGTTGATGTAGGCATCGGGCAGGCTGGGATCGAGCTTGATCGCCTGATCGAGATCGGCCAAGGCGCGGTCGATTTCGCCTTTAGCATCCCAGGCGCTGCCGCGGTTGTTGTAGGCCGTCGCAGTAGGATTGAGCTTTATCGCCTGATCGTAGTCGGCGATTGCCCGGTCGAGATCGCCTTTGCGCCGCCAGGCGATGCCGCGATTGTAATAGGCGGCGGCATAGTCGGCGTCGATCTTTAGCGCCGCGTTGTAGTCCGTAATCGCATGATCGATGTCGCCCTTGTCGTCATAGGCGTTGCCGCGATTGTTATAAGCGACGGAAAATTGCGAATTGAGCTTGATCGCGGCATCGTAGTCGGCGATGGCGCGGTCGAAATCGTGCTTTTGATAATAAGCGAAGCCGCGCTCGTTTAGCGCGCCGGCATGTTCCGGGTCGAGCCGCACGGCCTCGCTTAATTCGGCGACAGCGCCGTCAATGTCGCCGTTGCGGCGCAGCGCTATGCCTCGGTCATAGCGGATGCCGGCATTGTTCGGATCGAGTTTGATTGCTTGATCGTAGTCGGCCAACGCGGACTTGTTGTCGCCTTTGTCGGCATAAGCGTTGCCGCGGTTGTTGTAGGCGTGCGCGTTATTCGGATCGAGCTGGATTGCAATGTTGAAATCGGCGATGGCGCGGTCATAGTCCTGCTTCTGATAGGAAACGAGGCCGCGGTTGCCGTAAGCGAGCGCGAACTGCGGCGACAGCTTGATGGCGCGATCGAAGTCGGCGGTGGCGCGGACGAAATCGCCTTTGGCGCGCCAGGCGTCGCCGCGATTGCTGTAGGCGGCGGCGAGATTGGGGTCGAGCTTTATCGCCTGGCTGTAATCGGCGATGGCATGATCGTAGTCGCCCTTGGTGAACCAGGCGATGCCGCGGTTATTGATAGCGGATGTGTTCTTCGGGTCGAGCCTGACCGCTTGATCGTAATCTGCGATGGCATGGTCGAGGTCGCCGTTGCGGCGGAAGGCGAGGCCGCGATTGAAGTAAGCGGCCGCGTAATTGGGGGCGAGGCGGACCGCCTCATTGTAATCAGCGATCGCGTGGTCGAAATCGTTCTTCTCGTCGAAGGTATTGCCGCGCGTCATGAAAGCGCCGGCGTCCGTCGCATCGAGAGTGATCGCCTGGTTGAGATCGGCGATGGCGCCGTCCAGATCGTGCTGGGCGAGGAGAAGGCTCGCGCGATTGGCATAGGCCCGCGCGTAGCCGGAACTGAGCGAGATGGCCGCATCAAAATCCTTGCGCGCGTTGGCGGGATCGCCTTTGGCGCGGAACGCCATGCCGCGATTATCATGCAGGATGGCGAGATTGGCCGGCTGGTAATGACCGGAATTGATCAGCGTCGTGCAGGAAGCGACGCGCTCATCGATGCTGATACGAATCTGCCCGGTGCAGCGGCGCTCATCCGACGAGCCCTGGTTTCGGTCTTGGGCGCGGGCCGGCAACACACCGAAGAAAACGGCGACCACGATCGGCAGCCACGGGGCGCATCGGTTGTTCCGCGGAAAGGTCAAGTTTCGCATCAGCGCAATCTTCACGGCGACGCTCTCAAGGCGTTCGCACAAGGAACCGAACGAGCGGCGACAGTCGGTGTCACATTAAGTCGAATTCATGTCACTCGTTTTGCCGCTTCGACGACCATGCTGATGTCGGAGTATTTTTTCACATCGATATCGTCTTTAAGGAATCCGACCTGTTTTTGCAGCGCAAGGTTGGTCTGTAATGCGGCGAGATTCGGCATCCCGTTTGGATCGCGGTACTGGTCATGCTCGCCGAACGCCCACTCCATGCGAGCTGGCGGCGCCTTGTTCAGGCTCGCAACGATGGCGACGGCTTCCTCGTGATTCTTCGGGTCGGTGTACCAGCGGATACCACGGACGACGTCTTCGAGGAAATCGACGAGCGCCGCACGGTTCTGCTGGATGAACCCGGTTCGCGCGGTCCACATCGTGAGCTGGGTAATTCCGAACGCGTCCTTTTGCGTAAACAGCGTGTTCGCCATGGCGCGCAACTCGGGGTCGAGCGCGAATGGCGGCACGGCGCTGATGAGGTCGGCCTTCTTTTCCGACAGCATTGCGCGCATCGCGGGGAAGGGCGCTTCGACGATGGTGTAGTCCTTGTTGGCTTCGAGGCCGCCTTTGCGCAGCATCGCGCGCATCGCGATATCTACGGCGCTGCCCATGGCGTTGGTGGCGAGCACCTTGCCCTTAAGATCGGCCACGGTTTTGACCGGGCCATCTTTGAGCACCATGAATTCGTTGCTGCCGTGGCCGGCTACGCCGTCCTGGATTTCGTCGCAAATGACGCGCAGGTCGTCCATGTGGGCGTTCTGGATGGCGAGGCCGAACGAGGAGAAAGCGAGCGGGCCAATGTCGAGTTCGCCGGCGGCCATCGCCGTGATGACCGGCGGCGTGCCTTCAAAGCGTGTCGCTTCGGCGACGTATGAGTGGCCGAAGTGTTGGAGGATGTCCTTCTTCGCCAGGATCAAGGGCGCCAGCGACGCCGGCACAACGACCCAGCCGACTCGAATCTTCACCGGCGCGGTTTGGGCGCGCACAGGGCCGCCGGCGGCAAGCGCCGCGCCCGTTGTCATCGCCCCGATATTGAACTTACGACGATTAATCCACGTTTTCATGGCGTTCCCACCTGTTTTCGGCCGCTAAGGCCTATTAATTGCCACGGAGGCATGCTATCCACCGCCGCCAACCCAAAAGCGGGCCATCGAGGCGGGGGAGGGACTTGAAAGTCCACTCGTCCGCAAGGCGTCAACCCGATGTGCCGGCCCGCCGCTCGGGCGATGCGGAGTTGGCAATGGCTGTGACTTCAAGAGACGTTCCGCGCGAAGCATATACCTTCGACGATGTGCTGTTGAAGCCCGGCCTGTCCGACACCCTGCCGTCGGACGTGGACATACGGTCGCGGATCACCCGCAGTGTGCTCCTTAATATCCCGATTATTGCCTCGGCAATGGACACGGTGACCGAAGTCAATATGGCGATTGCCATGGCGCAGGCCGGTGGCATCGGCGTCATTCACCGTAATCTTGAACCCGCGATACAGGCGGCCCAGGTTCGGCAGGTGAAGAAGTTCGAGTCCGGCATGGTCGTCAACCCGGTCACCGTCCAGCCCGACGCGACGCTCGCCGATGCGCTTGCGCTGATGCAGGAACACCGCATCTCGGGCATTCCGGTCGTTCAGGGAGGCGGCAACGGACGAGCCGGCAAGCTTGTCGGCATCCTCACCAATCGTGACGTTCGTTTCGCCACCGACAAAAGCCAAAAAGTGTCCGACCTTATGACCAAGGAGAACCTGGTCACGGTGCGCGAAAGCGTCGACCAGGACGAGGCCAAGCGGCTCCTGCACCAGCACCGTATCGAGAAGCTCCTGGTCGTCGATGGCAATTACCACTGTGTCGGTCTGATCACGGTGAAGGATATCGAGAAGGCCGTCGCCAATCCCAATGCTTGCAAGGACGAGCAGGGCCGGTTGCGGGTTGCCGCCGCGACGTCCGTGGGCGAGGCCGGCTATGCGCGCAGCGAGAAACTTATCGATGCCGGAGTCGATCTCGTCGTCGTCGATACCGCGCACGGCCATTCGAAGCGCGTGCTCGAGGCGGTTACGCGTATCAAGCGGCTGTCGAACGCCGTGCAGGTCGTCGCCGGGAATATTGCCACCGCCGAAGGAGCCAAAGCGCTGATCGACGCCGGAGCCGATGCCATCAAGGTCGGTATCGGGCCTGGCTCGATCTGTACCACGCGCATTGTTGCCGGCGTCGGCGTGCCGCAACTCACGGCAATCATGGACTTCAGTCGAAGTCGCAAAGAAGTCCAGCACGCCGGTGATTGCCGACGGCGGCATCAAGTATTCTGGCGATCTCGCGAAAGCGATGGCGGCAGGCGCCGATTGCGCCATGGTCGGCTCGCTGCTTGCCGGTACCGATGAAACGCCGGGCGAGGCCTTTCTTTATCAAGGCCGTTCCTACAAGACCTATCGCGGCATGGGATCCGTCAGCGCCATGGCGCGGGGCTCGGCCGATCGTTATTTCCAGCAGGAAATCAAAGACACGCTCAAGCTTGTGCCGGAAGGAATCGAAGGTCAGGTGCCTTACAAGGGGCCGGTTGCCAATGTCCTGCACCAGCTTGTCGGCGGATTGCGGGCCGCCATGGGCTATGTCGGCGCAAAGGATTTGTCCGAGTTCCACGACAAGGCCGAGTTTGTGCGCATATCCAGTGCCGGACTTCGTGAAAGCCACGTGCACGACGTCACCATCACGCGCGAAAGTCCGAACTACCCCAGTAGAAGCTAGGTGCTGTTAATGGCAGGTGCCGCGATCGATCCGTTTGCAAAAGTGCGGGCTGCGACCGACGCGCACCGCGCGCGCCACGGCTGCGGCGCCTATCCGTATGACAACGGTCCGTTACTCGCGGCGCTGGCTGCGGTGGCCAATGCGCGGCGTATCCTGGAACTGGGAACTGCACTGGGCTACACCGCTCTGTCATTTGCGTCGGGCGCGCCGGATGCGACGGTCGATACCGTCGAACGTGATCCCGAACACGCGCAGCTAGCGCGCGACAATATCGCGGCGGCCGGGATGGATCATCGCATCACGGTGCACGAAGGTGACTTCGCGACTGTCTTGCCGACGCTCGATCCCGGTTACGACGTCGCGTTCTTCGACGGTCATTCGCCTACGCCAGCGCTGCACAAGACGCTGCGTGGGCTCCTCCGCATCGGCGGCACCCTGATCACCGCCAATTTGAACCATGGCGGCACCGCAGACTCGGTGCGCAAGGCACTGTTCGACGGCAAGATCTGGCGCAGCGCGCTGCTCGACGACGATGGCGAGACGGCAATCAGTGTAAAACTCAAATAATGCACGCCCGGGGGCCACGATGACCGTTCAAGAAATTTTTCTGCCGCTGTTCGTCGAGGTCATCCTGACGTTTCTGCTGTTGTTCTGGCTGGCGCCGTTGCGTGCCCGCGATTTCAACGCCGGCATTGCGCGGCCGGACAACGTGGCGCTCCGCGAGCCGAACTGGTCGCCGCGTGCGCTACAGGTGAGTTACGCATTCTCCAACCAATTCGAACTGCCCGTATTGTTCTACGTCCTGACCATCCTCGCCTATATCACGCATCTCGCCGGCTTCGTCTTCGTCGTACTGGCCTGGATCTTCGTCATCTTCCGCATTCTCCAGGCCTGCGTGCACGTCACGAGCAATAAAATCCGCATTCGCGGTGCGTTTTATGGGGTCGCGGCGCTCGCCCTTGCGATCAATTGGGCAATCTACATTTTCGAAGTGCTGACGTTGCCGCGGCCAATTCCGTAAAGGAGCCGGGCCATGCCGCTCGACCTTTGCCATCCCACCGCGCCACACAAGAAGCTCAAGCTTCCGGAGTGGTACGTCTCCTCGCTGATGATGGATCGCGCGCTCGATGCGATTTGCCGGCGCGTCAAGAAATTCGACCGCAAGCACGACATTCCGTATCTCGCCGGTTACAGCCTCGACGGCAAGACGATCTACATCGATCGGCACATGCCGAAGTTCCTTAAATTTCGCGGCCGCTCCATCGACACCGATCGCTTCCTCGTTCTTCATGAGGAGGTCGAAAAGACGCTGATCGACCAGCTCGGGCTGCACTACCTTCATGCCCATCAAATCGCGACCCGCGCCGAGGAAGCGGCCGTGCGTGCCGCCGGCATCGAATGGCGCGCGTACGATCGTTTCATGCAGAAACACGTCAAGACGATCGGCGACGAGCGGCTCAAGAAAGTGCCAAAGGATCTCGATCTCAAGCCCTATCGCGACGAACAGGACGACGATCTGTTGCGGCGCATGCTCAATAGTGTCCACGCCGGCAAGGCGCCGAAAGGCTTTCACGTCCACGACCTCGCCGAGGCCATTAAGGAGCTGCGCAAAAAAGTGCGGCGTCACGATACGCCGGGCTCTCACCGCGCTGCCGCCATCAAACGCGAGGCGAAATAGTCCTCAGTGTTAAATCCCCCATCATGACGCCATCGGCCCGCCTGTCCGCCGCCATTGAGGTTTTTGCCGACGTCGAGGCGCGTCGGCGTCCGGCGCCGGACGTGCTGAAGGATTGGGGGCTGTCGCACCGCTTTGCCGGTTCCTCCGATCGCGCCGCGATTGCCGGACTCGTCTATGATGCCTTGCGCCGCAAAGCCTCGTCCGGCTGGGTCATGGGCGAGACAACCCCGCGTGCGGCGCTCCTCGGCATGCTGCATCGTGAGCGCGGCCTCGACGCCGCAGCGATCGCGGCGCTGTGCAGCGGCGAGCGCTATGCACCACCGCCGTTGACGGCTCCGGAAAGTGCCGCGCTCGGTTCGAGCACGATTGAAAATGCGCCGGCGCACATCCAAGGCGAATATCCACAATGGCTCGATGCGCACTTTGCGCGCGTGTTCGGCGACGAGCGGGGCGAGGAGGGCGCCGCGCTGGCGAGCCGCGCGCCACTCGACATGCGCGTCAACACGCTTAAGGGCGAGCGCGAGGAAGTGTTGCCCAAGGTTTCGCACCTCGGCGCCGAGCCGACACGCTGGTCGCCGATTGGTCTGCGTATCCGCCTTGCCGCCGATGCCAAAAGCCCGGCCATCCATGCCGAGCCGCCGTTCCTCAAGGGCTTCGTCGAAATCCAGGACGAGGGCTCGCAGCTTGCCGCGCTGCTGGCCGGTGCAAAACCGGGCGAACAGGTTGTCGATCTCGCCGCCGGTGCCGGCGGCAAAACGTTGGCGCTGGCGGCGGCGATGGAGAATCGCGGTCAGATCTTCGCTACCGATATCGACAAGCGTCAGCTTGCACCCATTCACGAGCGCATCACGCGTGCCGGAGCGCGCAATATCCAGGTGCGCACGCCGCGCGGCGAAACCGACGCCGTCGCCGATCTGGCGGGGCGAGCCGATCTGGTGCTGATCGACGCACCATGTACCGGGACCGGCACGTGGCGGCGCAATCCTGACGCCAAGTGGCGCATTCGTCCCGGCGCGGTCGCGGAACGGGTGAAACAGCAGATTGTGCTTCTCGATCGCGCTGTTGGGTTGACCAAGCCGGGCGGCCGCATCGCCTACATCACCTGCTCGGTGCTGGCCGAGGAAAATAGCGACCAGATCCGGGACTTCATCGGACGCCATAGCGATTTTTCCGTGGAAAAGCCTACGGATATGGCGCGGATGCTGGGCGAGCGAGCCTATCTTTTTAGCCACGCGGCGCTTATTTCGGACGAGGGTTTACTGATGACGCCGCGCCGGACTGATACCGACGGGTTTTTCGTCAGTCTGCTACGGCGATCTTCATGAGTTCTGTTGCGCAAGCTCGACAGTCCGAAGCGGTTCCCTTAAAACCCGCTATGGCGCACGATTTGTCGTCCCACGATAAAATTCTCATTGTCGACTTCGGCTCCCAGGTCACCCAGCTCATCGCGCGGCGGGTGCGGGAGGAGAAGGTCTATTGCGAGATCGTGCCGTTCCAGAAGGCGGAAGCGGCGTTGCGCGAGATGAAGCCGAAGGGCGTGATCCTCTCCGGTGGTCCGGCGTCGGTTCTCGATGACGGCGCGCCGCTGGCGCCGCTGGCGATTTACCAATCCGGCCTGCCGGTGCTCGGCATCTGTTATGGCGAGCAGGCCATGGCGCATCAACTCGGCGGCAAGGTCGAGGCCGGCCATCACCGAGAGTTTGGCCGCGCCGAGGTCGAAGTGACAACGCCGTCGCCGCTTACCGAAGGCGTGTGGGAAGTGGGCCAGCGCTATCCGGTGTGGATGAGCCATGGCGATCGCGTCACCGAGCCGCCGCAGGGTTTTGTCGCCATCGGCACATCGGCCAATGCGCCGATCGCTATGATCGCCGACGAAAAGCGGAAATTCTACGCGACGCAATTCCATCTCGAAGTCGTGCATACGCCGCAGGGCGCCGCCATCCTGCGCAATTTCGTGCGCAAGATAGCCGGCTGCGACGGCGATTGGACGATGCGAGCGTTCAAGGAAGAAGCCATCGAGAAAATCCGCCGCCAGGTCGGCGAGGGACGGGTGATCTGCGGACTCTCCGGCGGTGTCGACTCCGCGGTGGCTGCCGTTTTGATCCACGAAGCGATCGGCGATCAGCTCACCTGCGTATTCGTCGATCACGGGCTGCTGCGCCTCGCCGAAGCCGAGAAAGTGGTGGCGCTGTTTCGCGGCGCATACAACATCCCGCTTGTGCACGTCGATGCCGCCGAGACTTTCCTCGGCGCGCTCGCGGGGATCGACGATCCAGAGCAAAAACGCAAGACCATCGGCAAATTGTTCATCGAGGTGTTCGAGGCAGAAGCGAAGAAAATCGGTGGCGCGGAGTTTCTGGCGCAGGGCACGCTCTATCCAGACGTGATCGAAAGCGTGTCGTTCACCGGCGGCCCATCGGTGACCATCAAGTCGCATCACAATGTCGGCGGCTTGCCCGAGCGCATGAACATGAAGCTGGTCGAACCGCTGCGCGAACTGTTCAAGGACGAGGTGCGCGCGCTTGGCCGCGAGCTTGGCCTGCCCGACGTTTTTGTCGGACGGCATCCGTTTCCGGGTCCGGGTCTCGCCATCCGATGTCCCGGACCGATCACCCGCGAAAAGCTCGAGATATTGCGGCTCGCCGACGACGTCTTCATCGAGGAAATCCGCCGCGCCGGCCTTTACGACGATATCTGGCAGGCCTTCGCGGTGCTGCTGCCGGTGCGCACCGTCGGCGTCATGGGCGACTTCCGCACTTACGATTTCGTCGTCGGCCTGCGCGCCGTCACCTCGACCGACGGCATGACCGCGGACTTTTATCCGTTCGACATGAAATTCATCGGCGCCGTCGCCACCCGCATCATCAACGAGGTCAAAGGCGTCAACCGCGTAGTCTATGATGTGACCTCTAAGCCGCCCGGCACGATCGAGTGGGAGTGAGCGAGCAGTTGCGGAGCAGAACGTGCCGCTCAGAAACGTTTGCCCGGGTTTTTCATCCAGTCGAGCGCATGCGCTATGCTGTTCATCGGTGCTGTTGCCGGCATCAGCATGCGCCGGTCAGGCGGTTGATGCTGCGCTCATCCCTTGGCGAGCTTTGATGGCCGCCTTCGACCCGCGCATTATGGAAGACGATCCTCATCTGAAACGGCTACTCGATGCGTTGCCACACCGCGTCCGGCGATCGTATGAATGGCTGATCAAGCCTCAGGCGAGATTGATCCGGTGGCCGCTCGGCATCGCGCTCATTGTCGGCGGTATATTCGGTTTCCTGCCGATCCTGGGTTTCTGGATGGCGCCGCTCGGCGCGCTGCTAATCGGCGAGGACATTCCGCCGGTTCGCCGTGCCACTCTTCGGCTACTTGCCCGGTTGTATCGCTTGGGGGATGCCTGGCGCTCAAGGCCGCAATAAAGGGATTTACGCTGACAAATGTTCTTGTTATGTTCACTTATATGTACGCGCTTGAGTACCAGGGTCGGTTGGTTTTTTCGCCCATAAAAAGGGTTGGATTGCATTTCCTTACGTTTCCCGATGTTTCGACCGCAGCTCGAATGGCGGCACTGGCCTGGCGTTGCCGTCGTGAATACGGGTTGAGCGCCAAGCCGCTTCCAACATCGAGATTCCACGTCTCGCTCGTGAGTTTCGGCGAATTTGATGAACGAGAGAGGGCAGAAGCGCTCGCTGTAAGGGCGCGTGATGCATTGGCAAACTTCAGTGCCTGCCCCTTCGTCGTCATGCTCGATCGCGTTGAAAGCTTTTCCAGTCGCGACCATCGCTACGCGTTGGTTTTGAGGGGAGACGACGGCGTCGTTGGACTGGAGATGCTTTATCAAAAACTCGGCATTGCAATGCGTTGGGCAGGATTTAAGCTGCCTTTGAATTTCACGCCGCATTTGACTTTGTCGTACGATAATTACCGCATCAAGGAGCGATTCGTCGAACCCATTAGTTGGACTGTTCGTGAATTCGAACTGGTACTCAGCTTGGTCGGAGAGACAAAATATGATGTGCGTGGACGCTGGCAGCTTCGCGGCTGATTTCTTATCTCCATGGAAGGCGGCATGACAAAAAGCGCGACGATCTACGGCATCAAGAACTGCGAGACGATGAACAAGGCACGGGCCTGGCTGGAGAAGCATGGCGTCGTCTATGAATTTCATGATTACAAGACCGCCGGTATCGACCGCGAGCGGTTGGCGCGCTGGAGCAAGAAAGTCGGCTGGGAGACCTTGCTCAACCGCGCCGGCATGACATTTCGCAAGCTGCCGGAGAAAGACAAGAAGGTCGCGGACGCCAAGAAGGCCATTGCGCTTATGCTGGCGCAACCGTCGATGATCAAGCGACCGGTGCTCGACCTAGGCGGTGGCAAGCTTGTCGTCGGTTTCAAGCCGGAGATTTACGAAGCGGCGGTGCCGACTTAGGTCTGGAGGAACCAGGCGCTGTCCAGCGCGTCTAATTGATCTTGATATTCGCCGCGTCGATTACCGGCTGCCAGCGCGCGATGTCGGCGTCGATCCGGGCTCGGAATTCGGCTGGTGTGTCGGGGATTGGCTCCATCAATTGCGTCGTCAGTTTTTCGCGGATCGCGCGCGTGGTGAGGGCATCGCCGACCAGCTGGCCGATGCGCTTCACCATCGCCTCGGGCAGGCCCGCCGGTCCGACCAGCCCGCTCCACGCGTCGGCTTCAACATCGATGCCCGATTCCTTGAGCGTCGGAACGCCGGGCAATAGCGCGGAGCGATCGGCGGTGGAGAGGGCGAGCAGCTTTATGGCGCCGCCGCCGACCTGCGGCACGATCGAAATGGCCGGCAGGCAGACCATTTGCACGTCGTTGCGTATCAGCGCCTGGATCGCTTGCGGCGAGGACGGGTAGGGCACGTGCACAAGCTTGGTGCCGGCCTTGAGCGCGATTGCCTCCATGGCGAGCTGTGAGAGCGAGCCGGTGCCGATCGACCCGTAAGTGTACTTGCCGGGATTACGCTTGATCAGGTCGAGGAGCTCGCCCGCGTTGTACACGCCGAGGCTGGAATTGACCGCGAGCGCGCTCGGCTGCGTCACCAGCATCGTGATCAGCGAAAGATCCTTTTTTGGATCGTAGGGAAGATTACCGAACAGCAGCGAATTGATGGCAAGCGGCCCGCCGATGCTCACCCCGATGGTCGAGCCGTCGGGGTCCGCCTTGGCCACGGCGTCGGTGCCGGTATTGCCGCTGGCCCCGGGTTTGTTTTCGACGACGAAAGTCTGACCGAGTTTGCTTTGCAGGTTTTCGGCAATCAGGCGTGCGACCAGATCGGGCGTCGCGCCGGCCGCAAACGGCACGATGATGCGGACGGTTTTTGTCGGCCAGTCCTGCGCGGCAGCCGACAGTGTGCTGAACAGAATGGCAAGTGCCGCCACTACGCCTCGCTTCATCATATGTTCCTCCGCTTCCCCCGCAGCCTGTGCAAGACGTATCATGCTGACGACGACGGGCGAAAGGGAGAGCAAGCGTGTCTGCTGGGACAAAATTAAGGGCCCTGTTCAAGTCGGGACGCATCGCGGTCGCGCCCGGCGCCTATGACGGTCTCTCGGCACGGCTGGTCGAATTGGCCGGCTTCCCGGCAATTTATGCAAGCGGCGGAGCGATCGCGCGTTCGGCCGGCGTGCCGGATCTGGGTCTCATCTCGGTGAACGCCATCGTCGATCGGCTGGCCTTGATGGTGGATGTGGTTGAGGTTCCGATCGTTGCCGACGCTGATACCGGTTACGGTAACGCTTTGAACGCGCAGGCAGCCGCGCGCGCGTTTGAGCGTGCCGGCGTTGCGGGATTTCACCTCGAGGACCAGACGTTTCCCAAGAAGTGCGGCCACTACGACGACAAGAGCCTCGTGCCCGTTGCGGAGATGGTGCAAAAGCTCAAAGCCGTTCGTGACGCATTGCAAGATCCCGACTTCGTCGTCATCGCGCGAACGGATGCCATCGCGGTCGAGGGCTTTGCCGCCGCAATCGACCGCGCCTCGGCCTATCGCGAGGCCGGGGCGGATATGATCTTTGTCGAGGCGCCGACCTCGGAGGCGGAGATCGCCGCAATCGCCAAATCGGTCTCGGGGTGGAAGTTGATCAACATGTTCGAGGGCGGCAAGACGCCATTGTTGCCGGCGTCGCGCCTCGAAGAGCTCGGCTACCACCTCGTCATCATTCCGAGCGATACGCAGCGCGCCGCCATCAAATCGATGCAGCGCGTGCTTGCCGCGATTGCCCGCGACGGCAGCTCCGCCTCGATGCAAAAAGACATGGTTTCGTTCAAGGAGCGCGAGGAGCTGATCGATACTGAGGCTTATCTGAAGCGCAGCAAGCAATATGCCTCCTGAGCGGAGGGGCAGCATTGCCGAACAAAGGCTTTACTGATACGAGGCCGCGGACTGGCGTAAGCTGGCCGCGAGCCGCACACCGAAACCGGTTAGTTCTTGAGTAGATTGATGGGTCTCGCCGTCGAAATCCTCGGCCTCATTGTTTTCCTCGGTGCGCATGTGTTCGCAACGATGCGCGATCGTCGCACCGTGCTCGTCGCCCGGATCGGTGAATGGCCATATCGCGGCCTGTTCTCGGCGGTCTCCATCGCCGGCATTGTTCTCATTGCCTATGGCTTCGCAAGCTATCGCGCCGCAGGCTTCATCACTGTATGGAGCCCGCCGGCATGGACGCGCCATATCGTTGAAATTCTGATGTGGCCGGCGAGTATCATGATCGTCGCCGCTTACATCCCCGGCAATATCAAGCGTGTGCTCAAGCATCCGATGCTGGCCGGAGTGAAAACCTGGGCCTTTGCGCATCTGTGCGCAAACGGCGACCTCGGCGGCATGATCTTGTTCGGCGCGGTGCTGGCCTGGGCAGTCTATGACCGCATCACCTTGAAGCACCGCAGCGATGCCGGCGCGCCACCAATTCCGATGGGTGGAAGCGTCAACGATCTGATCGCAATCGTTGTAGGTACGCTCGTGTATTTCGCCTTGGGCTTCGTCTTCCATCCGGTGGTGATCGGCGTGCCGGTATTCCAGCCATAGCCAAGTCATAACCATGTCAGTGCAAAATGAAACCCGGCGGTTGACCGCACCCGACATTCGCGCTCGCAAGGGTGGCGAGCCGCTTGTGTGCTTGACGTCCTATCACGCGCACACCGCGCGCATCCTCGATGCCCATTGCGACGTAATCCTGGTTGGCGACTTGCTTGGCATGGTGATGCACGGTCTTGAGACCACGGTGCCGGTCACGCTGGACATGATGATTCTGCAAGGCCTCGCGGTGATGCGTGGCTCGCGTCGTTCGCTTGTCGTCGTTGACATGCCGTTCGGCTCGTACGAGGCGTCGCGGGAACAGGCATTTATGTCCGCCGCGCGGGTCATGAAAGAAACCGGCTGCGGCGCGATCAAGGTCGAAGGCGGCCGCCGCATGACGGAAACGATCGCGTTCTTGGTGGAACGCGGCGTGCCGGTAATGGGTCATGTCGGCCTCACCCCGCAGGCGATCAACACGATCGGGTCGTTCCGGGCCCAGGGCCGCGACGAGAGCGACTGGGCGCCGATCGAGGCCGATGCGCGCGCGGTCGCTGACGCGGGAGCTTTTGCCGTCGTGCTCGAAGCGATTGCCGAGCCGTTGGGACGCCGCATCACCGCCGAGGTTGCGATACCGACGATCGGCATCGGCGCCAGCGCGGCATGCGACGGCCAGATTCTCGTGCTCGAGGACATGCTTGGTCTGTCGCCAAGGGTGCCCAAATTCGTAAAGCGGTTCGGCGACCTTGGACCCTCGATCGAGCGGGCGGTCAAAGGCTATGCCGAGGAGGTCCGCGCCCGCAGCTTTCCCGGCCCCGACAACGTCTATCCAATGCGCAAGAAGTAGTTCCGAACCCGCCCGGCCAAACCGGCTTTTACCCGTAAAGCATTGCGACATTTGGTCTTTGCCTTGCTCACGCCACATCGTTAAGCTAATTGCTGCGTTGTTTTCCGGGTTGAAATGATCCGGATTTCATTGGTTTATCCGTGTTCTGTCGAAAGGCCGGCTCCGGTCAGGGAGCGAGTTCGAGGCTTTTTCCGGGACGCCGGTGGGTCCTTGGGCGAGAGTTTTGACGAGCGTTGGGGACTGGGTTCGTGGCCGATATATTTCAGGAAGTTGACGAAGAAGTACGCCGCGAGCGGCTGCAAAAGCTGTGGCAGCAGTATGGAAACTTCGTCATTGCCGTTTGCATTCTGATCGTCGCCGTAGTCGGCGCCTGGCGCGGCTATGAGTGGTGGCAAACCAAGAAGGCCGGCGAGTTCGGTGCCGCTTTTGAAAACGCGGTCACGCTTGCCGAAGCGGGAAAACACCAGGACGCCGAAGCGGCCTTCGCCAAGCTCTCGTTGGATGGCATCGCAGGCTATCGCGCGCTGGCGCGGTTGCGCGAGGCAGCCGAGCTAGCACACACTGACAAAGCTGCTGCGGTAAAGGCCTACGACGAGATCGCTGCCGACAAGAGCGCCGGGGAGATCATGCAGGAACTGGCGGCGGTTCGTGCGGGCTTCCTACTCGTCGACACCACACCTTATTCCGAAATGCGCCAACGGCTCGAACCGCTGACAGCGTCGGGCAAAACCTTTCGGCATAGCGCGCGCGAACTCCTGGCCCTTTCCGCCTGGAAGTCGGACGATACAAATGCGGCGCGGCAGTGGACCGGCATGATCATCACCGACCCGCAGTCGCCGCAAGGAATCCGCAGCCGCGCCGAGGTCTTGAGCGAGCTTATCGCGGCGAGCGGCAAGGGCTGACATGATGCCGACGCGACGCGTTCCTTCGTTGTCTCAATGCGTCTCCGCCAGCGCGCTGGTGCTCGTGCTCGCGGGTTGCACGCCGGGCGGTCAATTCGACCCGACGTCGATATTCGATAGCGACATGTTCAATTCCAAAAAGAAGATCGTAGGCGATCGTGAGCCGGTGTTTCCGGGCGGTGTTCCGGGGACGAGCACGGGCGTCCCGCCGGATCTGGTGAAGGGCTACCAGCCGCCGCCCGACCAGACTGCCACCGACACTGCGGTGCCGGGTGCAACCGCCGCACCGCCGGCAGAAAAGCCGAAACCGAAACCAAAGGTAGCGCGCGCAGCACCGCCGGCGCAAAATTCGGCCGCCAAAAATGCTCCTGCTCAGGCGGCTGCCTCAGCGCCGACCCGGATCAGCGTTGGAAAGCCCACGGCACCCGCCCAGCAGGGCGCGGCATCCTCGCAATTGGTATCGCCCGCGTCGTCACCGCAAGCGGCCCCAGTTCAGCAGACCGCTGCTCCCGCATCCTCGCAATCGGTTTGGCCGGCGCCGCCGCAGCCGGCACCGCGACAGCAATCGTCTCAGTCGATCTGGCCAAATACACCCGCAACCGGGACAACTTCCCAGTAGACTAGGCCGCGGCGCATTCTCGAACTCTTGCCGCCGGTTCCGACACAGCCCGTCACCATGACCTTCACCGTCGCTATTGTCGGCCGGCCGAATGTCGGCAAATCGACCCTGTTCAACCGTCTTGTTGGACGGCGCCTCGCTCTGGTCGACGATCAGCCGGGTGTGACGCGCGACCGCCGGGAGGGCGATGCCAGGCTTGGCGACCTTGCCTTCAAGATCATCGACACGGCCGGACTCGACGATGCCGAGCGCAAAACGCTCTCGGCGCGGATGCAGGCGCAAACTGCCGCGGCGATGGCACAAGCGGATCTCGTGCTGTTTGTCGTCGATGCACGCGATGCCGCGACGGCTACCGATCGCGCCTTCGCCAATCTGGTGCGCCGGGCCGGCAAGCCCACGATTCTGGTTGCGAACAAAAGCGAAGGCCGAGCCGGTCGAGCCGGCGCACTCGAATCCTATGCACTCGGTCTGGGCGAGCCAGTCGCCATCAGCGCTGAACACGGCGAGGGCTTGGGGGACTTGTACGATGCGTTCCGCGCTGCGTTGCCCGATGCAACGGCCGAACGTGGCGCTGAGGAAGTCACTGAGCCGGCATCCGAGGACAAGCCGATCCGGATTGCAGTTGTCGGCAGGCCTAACACCGGCAAATCAACGCTGATCAACCGGCTGGTCGGCGAGGAACGGCTGCTGACAGGCCCCGAAGCAGGCATCACCCGCGACGCGATTGCGGTCGATCTCGACTGGCGCGGGCAACACTTCCGCGTTCACGACACCGCGGGAATGCGGCGCCGCGCCCGGATCGAAGAAAAGCTCGAGAAGCTCTCGGTCGCCGATGCGCTCAACGCAATCCGTTTTGCCGAGGTCGTGATCGTGCTGGTCGATGCGCTGACGCCGTTCGAGGAACAGGACATCCGGATCGCGGACCTCGTCGAGCGGGAAGGGCGCGCGGTCGTTTTCGGCCTCAACAAGTGGGACCTGATCGAGCGCGAGCAAGGCGCGCTGTCGCGCTTGCGGACGGAAGTCGACCGCCTCATGCCCCAGATCAAGGGCGTCCCGGTCGTGGCGTTCTCGGCGCGCAGCGGCGACGGCATCGACCGGCTTATGGCGGCAGTGCTGGAAGCCCATGCGGTGTGGAACCGTCGTGTACCCACCGGGGTGCTCAACCGCTTTCTTGCCCGTGTGACATCGGCCAATCCCCCGCCAGCCGTTAGCGGCCGGCGGCTACGGCTCAATTACATCACGCAGCCGAAGTCCCGACCGCCGACCTTTGTGCTGTTTGCTTCGCGCGCCAGCGCGCTGCCCGAAACCTACCGGCGTTATCTGATCAATGAGATGCGCGAAGATCTTTCACTTCCGGGCACGCCGATCAGGCTCATGCTGCGCGCCAAGGAAAATCCGTATGCTGGCCGGAAACGCCGGCAGCGATAATCACAAGCCGTTACGCTGGGTCCTTAAACTCCAGGAGCTTGCCGGCCGGGTAGTCGTAGAGCTTTCCCGTTTGTAAAAAACTCGGCAGGCATAAATCGACGATTTTCTCCGCGATCTGCTCCGGCGTCGGCAACGTCATCGGGTCTTCGCCCGGCATGACTTGCGCGCGCATGCGGGTTCTGGTGGGACCAGGATTGAACAGATTGATGCGGACCGCGGTGCCTTCGGTCTCCGCCGCGTAGGTTCGCGCCAAGGCGTTGAGGGCGGCTTTCGAGGTTGAATAGGGACCCGCATAGGCCCGCGCATTCGTTGCGGCGCCGGACGTCATGAACACCGCGCGGCCAGCGTCGGAGCGGCGCAGCAGGCCGTCCACGGCGCGGATGAGCTGATAATTTGCCGTAACGTTGACAGCCATCGCTTCATCCCACGCCGTCGGCATGACGTGACCGAGCGGCGAACGCTGTCCACCGATGGCGGCATTGCCCACCAGCACATCGAGCCGTTGGTAACGCTCATTGAGCGCCGCTGCGAGGCGGTAGAAGCCGTCGTAATCCCGCATATCGAGCGGCACCAGCGTCGTTGTGCTTCCGGCCGCCTTCACCGCGTCGTCGAGTTCCTCCAAGCCCCCAACCGTGCGCGCTACTGCGACGATGTGCGCGCCGGCGCGGGCAAGAGCGACCGAAAGGGCGTAACCGATACCGCGTGACGCGCCGGTAACGAGCGCAATACGGCCGGCAAGCGGTTGCGGCATTAATTAACTCGCCTCGGCGAGCAGCGAGAGCTGGTGAGGCGGGGCATCCTGCGCCATCCGGTCGGTGAGGGCGGTCGGATATTCACCGGTGAAGCAATGATCGGTGAATTGCGGGCGAACCGGATCGCGGGCTTTCTCGCCCATCGCGCGGTAAATACCCTGCACGGACAGAAAGGCAAGCGAATCCGCGCCGATGAATTTCCGCATACCCTCGAGGTCATGCGTCGCCGCCAGCAGCTTGTCCCTTTCCGGTGTATCGATTCCGTAATAGTCCGGATGGGTGATTGGCGGTGAGGCGATGCGGAAATGCACTTCGCGTGCACCGGCATCGCGCATCATCTGCACGATCTTTACCGACGTGGTGCCGCGGACGATCGAATCGTCGATCAATACGATGCGCTTGCCACTGACGACGGCGCGGTTGGCACTGTGCTTGAGCCGAACGCCAAGCTGGCGGATGTGCTGGGTGGGCTCGATAAAGGTCCGCCCGACATAGTGATTGCGGATAATGCCAAGCTCGTACGGGATGCCGGATTCCTGGGCGTATCCGATCGCCGCCGGCACGCCGGAATTGGGGACCGGAATGACCACATCGGCCGTAGCCGGAGCCTCGCGCGCGAGTTCGGCGCCCGAGGCCTTGCGGACGTTGTAGACGCTGCGTCCGCCGATGATCGAATCCGGCCGGGCGAAGTAGATGTATTCGAAGATGCACGGCCGCGGCGCCATCGCAGGGAATGGTTTGTGCGAATGGGCGCCGTCATCGTCGAAGATCAATACTTCACCGTTTTCGACATCGCGCACATATTGCGCACCGATGATATCGAGCGCGCAGGTCTCGGACGTGAGGATGGGGCAGCCGTCGAGCTTGCCTAACACCAGCGGACGAATGCCGAGAGGATCGCGCGCGCCGACCAGTTTCTTGTTGGTCAGGCCGACAAAGGCGTAGGAACCTTCGAGCATGCGCAGGCCCTCGACGAAACGATCGACGAAGCGGTTGCGGTGCGAGCGGGCCACGAGATGCAAGATCACCTCGGTGTCCGTGGTCGATTGCATCATGGCGCCTTCGCGCACGAGCTGCCGGCGCAAGGTAATGCCATTGGTGAGATTGCCGTTATGCCCGACCGCGAAACCGCCGGCATTGAGTTCGGCGAACAGCGGCTGAACGTTGCGCAGGATGGTCTCGCCGGTCGTCGAATAGCGCACATGGCCGACGGCGGCGGTGCCGGGCAGGCGATCGATGACCTCACGCCGTGAGAAGGTGTCGCCAACCAGCCCTAGCCGCCGTTCGGAGTGGAACCGCTTGCCGTCGAAAGAGACAATACCGGAGGCTTCCTGGCCACGGTGCTGCAGGGCATGGAGGCCGAGGGCAGTGATGGCCGCGGCATCCGGATGGCCGAAAATGCCGAATACGCCGCACTCTTCGCGCAGCCGATCGGCATCGGGATCGAAGACATCGGGACGAGGTTTCGGGCTCAGTCACCGTCATCGGCTCTCCAGTGCTCACCGCACTACCTTTTGGCCTCGACTAACTGCCCCATCCCGATTCGAGCAGTGCGATTATAACCTGCGTCCGCGCCAGTGTGGGCGGGATTGCCGTTTTCCCCATGCTGACCCGGTGGGGCACTATCCGGCGTGTCCGCATCGCCCGGTTTCTTAGGTTTTAGCTTGTTTAAGATGGTGCTTTCGGCGTTCTCCGGCAACTGCGCCTTGAGCCAATCGCCGGTGCTGCTTAACACGACCTTCGATTTGGCGTGCAGGACCCAATCCGGTTTGCTGCGGTCGGGTACGAGCCAGTCAAAGAATGTGTAGGCGACCACCACGATGATCAAGCCGCGGGCGAGGCCGAACAGGAAGCCCAACGTGCGGTCGAGCGCGCCAACGCGGCTGTCGAGCACCATGTCGGAAATACGTATGGTCAGGACCGAGACGACGAGAAGGGTGATCAGGAACACGCCGCCGATGACCGCGACTGCCGCCACGATATCGTTGTTAAAATACTGCTTCGCAAACGGCAGCAGCTTGGAATACGAATAAAGCGTTGCCCCGGCCGCCAGCACCCATGCGGTGATCGAAAGCACCTCGCGCATGAAGCCGCGCACCATCGCAAGCAGCCCCGAGATCAGCATCACGGCGATAAGCACGATATCGAGCAACGTGATCGGCATGGATCCTGCGAACCAAAGACGGAGTGGCGCTGTTACGGCGAGAAGCCCGCGGGCTGTATAGCCGGGTGCGGGCGCGGCGTCATCCGTCTTTTCAGGGGCTTAGCGGTAGATGCGATTATCGCCCGGGGGCGCCGGATAAGCGCGTTTATTTGACCTCCTGGCGGCCGACGCGGCGCAGCGGCGGCGTGCCGTCGCGGGCGATATCGGCAACCAGATTCGCCAGCGTACCGATTGTCGAAAGCGAGAAGCCGTCAGGGGCCTCTGCGCGCGAAGCTTCGGGGACGATGGCGCGGACAAATCCGAGCTTCTGCGCTTCCTTGAGCCTTGACGCGGTTTGCGCCACCGGCCGCACCGCGCCGGACAGCGACACTTCGCCGAAATAAACGGCGTCCGCGGGCAACGGCGCGTGGGCAAGCGACGACACCAGGGCCGCGGCCGCGGCGACATCGGCCGCCGGTTCCTGGATGCGCAGGCCGCCGGCGACGTTGAGATAAACATCATGCCCCGACAATCGGACACCGCAATGCGCCTCCAGCACCGCCAGCACCATGGAGAGGCGGTTGTGATCCCAGCCGACAACGGCGCGGCGCGGGGTGCCCAGCGTCGTCGGCGCGACGAGGGCCTGGATTTCAACAAGTAGAGGCCGCGTTCCCTCGATGCCGGCGAAAACGGCCGTGCCGGGACTGCCGAGGTCGCGTTCGGACAGGAAGAGTTCCGATGGATTAGCGACCTCGCGCAGGCCTGCGCCGGTCATTTCGAATACGCCGATCTCGTCAGTAGGTCCGAAACGGTTCTTGATAGCGCGCAAAATGCGGAATTGATGGGAGCCTTCGCCTTCGAACGACAGCACGGCATCGACCATGTGCTCGACGACGCGCGGTCCGGCAATCTGGCCATCCTTGGTGACGTGGCCGACCAGGATGACCGCCGCGCCAGTGCGCTTGGCAAAACGGATGAGTTCGCCCGCCGCGCCGCGCACCTGTGTGACCGTGCCGGGTGCCGCTTCGACCTTTTGCGTCCACATGGTCTGGATCGAGTTCGATGACAAGAAGACGCGGCACCGTCCCTTGCAACATGGTCGCCACGATATCCTCGACCGAAGTTTCCGCGGCAATTTCGACCGCGGCATCGGCAAGACCTAATCTTTCGGCGCGCAGCCGCACCTGAGCCACCGCCTCCTCGCCGGAAATGTAAACGGCGCGATGGCGTGCGCGCGCGAATGCCGCCGCGACCTCAAGCAGCAGCGTCGATTTGCCGATACCTGGATCGCCGCCGAGCAACAGCACCGAGCCGCGCACCAGGCCGCCGCCGGTCACTCGATCGAATTCGACCATGCCCGAGCCAAGCCGGGGGGCTTCATTTGATTCGCCCTTGAGCGGTTCGACGGCAAACAACCGTCCCTTACGGGATGCGCGCGAGGGTGTAGCTGCGCCCTCTTCGACGAGCGTGTTCCACTCGCCGCAGGCTTCGCATTTGCCGGCCCAGCGCCCATAGGCTGCGCCGCAATTCTGGCAGACATAGTTTTGTGAGCGCGCCGCCATTGCAAAAACCTGGCTCAGCCGTTCGGGTCAAGCACCGCGATAGATCAGATGGCAACGCATCCCCAGTCGCGTAAGGACTTCATAGCCGATGGTCCCGGCCGCCGCAGCAAATTCGTCGACGCCGATGCCGGCGCCGATGAAGGTCGCGACGTCGCCGCGGTGAACCGCACCCTCGGGCAGGTCGGTGACGTCGATGCACACCAGATCCATCGAGATTCGGCCAGCAATCGGGCAGGGCTTGCCCGCGATGATCGCCGCGGCGCCGGGCTTGCCGTCACTGGCGCTTGCCGAGCGCAGCAGCCCATCGGCGTAGCCAAGCGCGACGACGACAATCCGCGAGGCGCGTTTTGCCGTCCATGTCGCCCCATAGCCGACGGTTTCGTCCGGCAAGACGCTGCGAATCTGCAAGATGCGCCCGCTAAGTTCGACGACCCCTTGCATGGGATTGGCGCGGCCGGGTGTCGGATTGACGCCGTAGAGTGCGGCCCCGGGCCGGACCAGATCGCAGAGCGCGGGGTCGCCGAGAAAGATGCCCGACGAATTGGCAAGCGAGGCCGGGATACCGCGGTAGAGCGCGCGAATTTCGCGAAACAGAGCGATCTGGCTCGCCGTCAGCGGGTGATCGGGAATTTCCGCGCAGGCAAGGTGGCTCATCAAAAGCGTGATGCCGTGATTCTCGGTCTGCACGCGCGGCGCCAGCGCCGCGGCCTCAGGCGCGGAAATCCCGAGCCGGTTCATTCCCGTATTGACCTGCAGCGCCGCGCCGCCGCGCCAATTGCGGGCCGTGACGAAGGCGTCCCACTCCGCAAGCTCGGTCATGCTGTTGATGACCGGCTTCGCATTCAGTTCGACGCAGGCCGGCGCGCTTTCGGGCGAGCAACCGCTGAGCAGATAAATGGTGGCGTCGGAGGTGCGGGAACGGACGCGCCGCGCTTCGGCGATGTCGGCGACAAAGAAGGTTTTGCAGCCGGCTTTGGCAAGCGTCGCCGTAACCGGCTCGATGCCCATGCCGTAGCCATTGGCCTTGACCACCGCGCCGCATTCGACGGTAAGCGCTTGCCGCGCGAGCGCGCGCCAATTTGCCTCGATCGCGGCGAGATCGATGGTCAGCGTGCCGCCGGTTTCGTGTTGCGCGTCGGCGGGCTTTGAAATCGGTTCGGCGAGTGCCATAGCCGAGTTTATGACCGCCGGCGGGATGGCGGTAAAGCCTAGAAACTCGGCCGGTGCGTGGAATCAAGATTGGCAAAGCGCGTCACCGCGCCCTCGAACTGCAATTCAACCGTGCCTGTTGGTCCGTGGCGCTGTTTGCCGATGATCACCTCGGCCTTGCCGTCCACCCGCTCGCCTTCGGCAAGCCACTCGGCGAACTTCTCGCGATTGGATTCCATGGGCTTGCGCATCTGGTGATAATATTCCTCGCGAAATACGAACAGGACCACGTCGGCGTCCTGCTCGATCGATCCAGATTCACGCAAATCCGAAAGTTGTGGCCGCTTGTCTTCGCGGGCCTCGACTTGGCGCGACAATTGCGACAAAGCCAGGATCGGTATGTTGAGCTCTTTGGCGAGCGCCTTGAGACGCGTGGTAATCTCGGTGATCTCCTGCACGCGGCTGTCGCTCATCCGTTTGTTCGAGCCTTGCAGGAGTTGCAGATAATCGACGACCAGCAGATCCAGTCCGCGTTGGCGTTTGAGACGACGCGCGCGCGCCGCCAGTTGGCCGATCGAGAGACCGCCGGTTTCGTCCAAGTAGAACGGAAGGTTTTGCAGTTCGATCGAGATGTCCTTGATCTTCTCGAATTCGGATTCCTCGATAGCGCCACGGCGGATCTTGTTTGACGGGATGCCGGTTTGCTCGGCGATGATGCGGGTCGCGAGCTGTTCAGCCGACATTTCCAGCGAAAAGAAGCCGACGATGCCGCCATTTACAGTCGCCGTGCGGCCGTCGGCACGGATCTCGCCGGCCAGGCCTTGGCGACGTTGTAGGCGATGTTGGTGGCCAGCGCGGATTTACCCATGCCCGGCCGGCCGGCGAGGATGATGAGATCGGACTGCTGCAATCCGCCCATTCTGCTGTCCAAATCCGTTAGCCCAGTCGCAATCCCGGACAGGCTACCGTCGCGCTGATAGGCGCGCGCCGCCATGTCGACTGCCGTGGTGAGGGCCTGAGCAAAGCGCTGGAAGCCGGAATCGAAGCGGCCGGTCTCGGCAATTTCATAGAGCCGGCGCTCGGCATCTTCGATGTGGCTCGACGGCGTTGCATCAACCGGCGCATCGTAAGCAATATTGACCATATCTTCGCCGATCGTGATCAGATCGCGGCGAATCGACAGGTCGTAGATGGTGCGGCCGTAGTCCTCGGCGTTGATGATGGTCGTCGCTTCGGCGGCAAGCCGCGCGAGATATTGATTGAGCGACAGGCCGGCGATGTCGAAATCGGCCGGCAAGAAGGTCTTTAGCGTGACCGGCGTGGCGAGCTTGCTGGCGCGGATGAGACCTCCGGCGAGCTCGAATATGCGCTGGTGGATGGGCTCAAAAAAGTGCTTCGGCTCAAGAAAGTCCGAAACGCGATAGAACGCTTCGTTGTTGACCAGAACTGCGCCCAGGAGCGCCTGTTCGGCTTCAATATTGTGCGGCGGCGCGCGGAACGAGGGTTCCGCGGGCGCTTGCTTGCGTGCAATCGAATCGACTGGTGCCATGGCCCCGATCAAGGGATTCGCGTGTGGCTAATTTTGGATCACTCAACATCGCGGATCACTCAACGACAGCGGCACTCGCTGGTCCCCACCCGCCGCACGCAACCACGAGGCTCCGTCGTTAATCGACTGGAGCGGCAATGGGAAATTATCTTTGCAGCTTTCCCCACTACTCACCGCACGCCACCGCGGGGTGCCGATCGGCCTTGACGGCAGGCTTTCGCCAAACGGCGGGAAGGAACTACTCGCCGGCGAGACGCAACGGCGTACGATAACCGGATTCGCGCGCGCGTAGCCGGGCTTCTTCCTGCACGATGTAGTCCCGCGTCGCGGGCGTGACGCCCTTGCGCTTGGCCATCTGGATTTGGAACACCATCATATCGGACGCCCGAAATGCCATCTCGGAGCAGGCCAGATAGAATTCCCACATGCGCAGAAAGCGGTGATCGTAGAGACGAAGGACCTCCTCGCGGTGGGCCAAGAACCGTTCACGCCATGCTTTGAGCGTCTCGGCATAGTGCAGTTGCAGAATTTCGATATCGGTGACGACCAGGTGCGAGCGCTCGATCGCGGGTAAAACCTCGGACAGCGCGGGAATGTAGCCGCCCGGAAAGATGTATCTGGCAATCCATGGATTGGTGATGCTCGGAGGTCCGGTGCGGCCGATCGCGTGTATGACGGCAACGCCGTCGTCGGCAAGCAGCTTGGCGCATTGGCGGAAAAAGGTGTCATAAAAGCCGACGCCGACATGCTCGAACATTCCGACCGACACAATGCGGTCGAAAAGTCCGCTGACATCGCGATAATCGGTGAGCTGGAAAGTCGCGGCGCCAGTTTGGCCGCGCTCCATCGCTCGCTGCTGTGCGCGCTTGAACTGTTCCTGAGACAGCGTGATGCCGGTCACGCGCGCGCCGGTGATCTCGGCAAGGTAGAGCGCTAAGCCGCCCCAGCCGCAACCGATGTCGAGCACCGTGCGGCCTGGCGAAACGCAAAGCTTTGCCGCAAGATGGCGTTTCTTGGCGAGTTGCGCGTCGTCGAGCGACTCGTCGTCGGTTTCGAAATAAGCGCAGCTATATTGCTGGTCGCCGTCTAGAAAGAGCCGATAAAGCCTGGCGTCAAGGTCGTAATGGTGCGCGACATTGTTACGCGCGCGGTGTCGTGGATTGAACTGCTGGAGACGCCGGAGCAGGTAGCGGAGAATTCGGTGCGGCAACGCCCACTCCGGCGCGGCAATCCGGTCCTGGCTCAGCAGGATTTCCAGCACTTCGGCGATCGAGCCCTGCTCGACGACAAACGTGCCGTCAATGTAGGACTCGCCAAGCTTCAATTCCGGGTCGAGCAATACGGCGCGTTGCGCCTTTGCAGTCGCGAAGCGAACTGCGACTTGCGGACGGCCCCTGTCACCGAAGGTGTAGGTCTTTCCTTGCGCGGTGGTCACCGTAAATGACCCGCGGCGGACTAGTCGGCCCAGAAAATTTGTCAGCAACCGATCCACGGCCGCCTCCACTCACGCCTACAGCCGTCCCGCGCAATTTTGCCGATCGACGCCTCATTCAGGCGTTCGGCCCCTTTCCGGCCATACAATCGATAGATGCGTCACAGACGACCTTGTTGCCTGCCGTCATTAAAACAAAATCCTCCTTGACCAGCAATAAGCTAATCAGGTTCTCCATTGGGGAAGGGCCGCTTCGTTGCCGCGTAGCGTTCGGTTTCGTACAAGGACGATCATGGGTCAACCGATAAAACTGGGGATGCTTGGGGTGTTTCGGTGCGTTGCCGGCGCGATCGGCCTTTTCGTGGGGCTGCTGCCGGTTCTCGCTCACGCCCAGACCAATATCGACCAGGGCAAGTCGCCGGCTGAGATTTTCTCCAACGATTGCGCGACTTGTCACAAGTCGGCGCGTGGGCTGGCCAATGGCAGGGGCAGTTCAGGGCTGGCTTCGTTTCTTGCCGAACACTATACGGCGAGCAGGGATCAGGCTGCGGCGCTCGCCGCTTACGTGATGGGGGCGGGCGGCGGCGCCGCCGTTCCCGCGTCGCAAGGACACGGGGCAAAGCCGGCTCCGGACCGCAACAGGGCGGCGGTCGAGGAGACCAAGCCTGGCGTTCAGCCGGCCCGACAATCCGGCAAGCCCGAAGAAAGGACGCCTGCAACCGCCAGGCTGCAACCGCCTGCGGGCGAAGAGCCGAAGCGATCGGGCGACGCGCCTCGTATCATGCAAGAACCTGGCGGCGGCCGTAAGCCGGCAGGGAGCCGTGGCCGGCCGCAGGAGCCTTCGACGCTACCGGTGCCGGAACCTGCTGCTGCCGCCGCTGTCCCGAGTTCGGCAAGTACCGACTCTGAGTTCGGCAGCAGCGCCGACCGCAGACGCGCCGGCCAACGCCGGTTCCGACGAAAACTCGCCAGTTCCGCGCGACAAAATTCCAGATTGACGCGTCCGCGCCTGAGGCGCGCTTAGGGCTTTTCGGTTGGGGCAGGGGGGCTTTCGGCTTCAGCATCGCTCTCACGGGCGCGGAGTGATTCTACGGCCTCCGGCTCGAAGAAGGCTTCCGCAGCAATGACCGCCGCTTCGGCCTCGGTCTGTTCGCGCAATTGGGTGACGTTTTCACCGCGGGCGATGCGGGCGGCTTCGTCGGCATTGCGGGCGACGACAACCTTGATCGTTGTGTCGATCTCGGGATGTAGCGAAATCGAAACAGTGTGCTGACCGATCGTCTTGATCGGAGCGTTGAGCGCGACCTGGTTCCGGCTCACTGCGAAGCCTGCCTCGTTGATGAGGCTGACGATATCGCGCGGCGAAACCGATCCGAACAAATTGCCGGCTTCCGAGGCTTGGCGTAGCACCGTGAAGCTGCGGCCGTTGAGTTTATCAGCGACCCCGCTGGCCTCGGTCTTGAGACCGGCCGAGCGCACCTGAAGATCGCCCTTCATAGTTTCAAAGCGCGTACGATTTTCGTCCGTCGCGCGCAGCGCCTTGCCGCGTCGCAGCAGAAAGTTACGGGCGAAGCCGTCCTTGACGCGCACGACTTCGCCCATCTGGCCAAGTTTGCCGACGCGTTCGAGTAAAATCACTTCCATCGTGACATCTCCCTGACGGCCGTTAGCGGATCACGTATGGCAACAGCCCAAGAAATCGCGCGCGCTTGATGGCCTGTGCGAGTTCGCGCTGCTTCTTTGCGGAAACCGCGGTAATGCGACTCGGAACGATCTTGCCGCGTTCCGACACGAACCGTTGCAGCAGCTTGACGTCCTTGAAGTCGATCTTCGGCGCATTGGCCCCGGAAAACGGGCAGCTCTTGCGGCGGCGAAAGAACGGCCGGCGCCCGCCGCCTCCTTGCGGTGACATCGCCATGGTTATTCCTCCGTCGCGGTTTCAGTTTCGTCGGCATCGTCGCGCGGACGCCGCTCTCGCGGACGGTCCCCGCGATCGCCACGGTCGCCGCGATCCCCTCGGTCAAATCTGTCGCCGCGATCACCGCGCCGATCGTCGCGGTCACGGTCGCGCTCCACCCGGCGCATCATGGCGGACGGACCCTCTTCGAGTTCTTCGACCCGGATCGTCAGATAGCGCAACACATCCTCGTTGAGCCGTTCCAGCCGTTCGATCTCGTTGATCGCCGCCGGCGGGGTATTGAGGTTCATGAGGGTGAAATGGGCCTTGCGGTTCTTGCGTAGGCGGTAGGACAGGGATTTCACACCCCAATATTCGGTCTTGGCGACCGAACCACCGAGCCCTTCAATGACGCCTTTCAATTGGGCGGTGAGTTCCTCGACCTGCTGCGCACTAGCGTCTTGGCGCGCAAGATAGACGTGTTCGTACAGCGGCATGAATGCCCTTTCCATCGTTGCCCTCGCTCGCCTCGGCGCCAAGCCCCTCGAGCCCTTCGGGAAAGGCTCGAATGCTCTGAAGGCGGGGACACCGGACGCCGGACCCGAAGGCCCTACCGCGTGAAAGTCACGCGGCCGTCCGTTCAGCCCCCGGCCGGGGTAGAGCGGAAGGGCGCCTTATACGCGCCGGCCCTACGGAAATGCAAGGCTTTCTGGGGTCCGAGGCTCTTAGGGTCCAAGGCTCGAGGGTCCAAGGCTCCAGAGTTCAAGGCCTCCTGGGGTTTATGGCTTGACAGGTCCCTGGATCAGTTCGGCGAGCCGCACCGCGAGTTGGACGCCCTCGCGGATTTCTTCGGCGTCGGCGCCGTCAGGGGATTTGCGGGCCTCTTTCAAGCCGGCGAGCAAAACTTCCATGTTTTCGCTCAGCAGCCTTTGTCGAAACGCGGGATCGATGCGCGCGCGGACTAGCTCGTCGTCGGATACTGGCGCAAATTTGTTCATACTAAGGCGGCTCGCAACGGTGGCGCATCACAGCGTTCGGTCGGCTGGGACAGGTTAGCAACGAGCGGTTGTCAGTTTCTTACCGGACCCGGCTCACTTGACACGACCTGGAACGCAGTATCTTTCGCCACTTTTGCGGGGGAGGCTTAATGACGGTCGCGTTTGTCTTTCCGGGACAAGGCAGTCAGGCGGTCGGCATGGGCAAGGCGTTGGCCGAGGCCTTCTCGTCGGCCCGTCAGGTTTTCGATGAGGTTGATGCCGCGTTGGGTGAGCGGCTCAGCGATACGATCTGGAACGGTCCGGCCGAGACGCTGATGCTCACCGAAAACGCCCAGCCTGCTCTGATGGCGGTTTCACTGGCGACGATGCGGGTACTTGAGGCGGAGGCCCTGGTCGACCTCGGTCGCGACGCGGCTTTCGTAGCCGGCCATTCGCTTGGAGAATATTCGGCGCTCGCCTCTGCCGGCGCAATCTCGATTAGCGACGCGGCCCAGCTTCTTCGCATCCGCGGCCGCGCCATGCAAAAAGCGGTGCCGGTTGGGGCAGGCGCAATGGCAGCCCTCATCGGCCTTGACTATGGCGCGGTCAAAACGATCGCGGCCGAAGCCGCCAGCTCCGGAGTGTGCACGGCAGCAAACGACAATGGCGGCGACCAAGTGGTGCTTTCCGGCGACAAGGCGGCGGTCGAGCGCGCGGTGGATCTCGCCAAGGCCCGTGGGGCCAAACGGGCGATGCTGCTGCCTGTGTCCGCACCCTTCCATTGTGCTCTGATGCAGCCCGCCGCCGAAGCGATGGCGGAGGCGCTCGCTAAAATTTCTGTTAAGCGGCCGCAGGTTCCGCTGATCGCCAACGTGCTGGCGCAGGCGATTACGGAGCCCGCCGATATCGTGCGCTGCCTGGTCGAACAGGTCACCGGAACGGTGCGGTGGCGAGAGTCGGTTGTTTACATGGCAAACAGCGGAGTGACGGCGTTTTACGAAGTTGGCGCCGGCAAGGTACTCACCGGTTTGATCAAGCGGATCGCCCCTGCGGCGACTGTGTCTGCGATCGGCGTCCCTGACGACATCGCTCAATTCAGGACGGCACAATAAGTTTTGCGAGGACGGACATGTTCGATCTGACGGGAAAAACCGCACTGGTCACCGGCGCAACCGGCACCATCGGCGCCAGTATTGCGCGCCTGCTTCATGCGCAGGGCGCCACCGTCGCCATTTCCGGCACCCGTGTCGAAGTCCTCGACCAGCTCGCCGGGCAGCTTGGCCCGCGCGTGCATGTCCTGCCGTGCAATCTTGCGGATGCAGCCGCGGTCGACGCGTTGGTGACTCGGGCGGAAGAGGTCATGGGCCAACTCGATATACTGGTCGCCAATGCTGGCGTGACACGCGACAACCTGTTGGTGCAGTTGCGCGACGAGGATTGGGAGCAGGTGATTGCGATTAATCTCTCCGCCACCTTCCGGCTGACCCGCGCCGCCATACGCGGCATGATGCGCCGACGCTTTGGCCGCGTCATCGCGATCACCTCGGTCGTGGGCGCGACAGGCAACGCCGGACAAGCCAACTATGTCGCCGCCAAGGCCGGCGTTACTGGTATGATAAAGGCGGCAGCGCAGGAATATGCCAAACGCGGCGTCACGGCGAACTGCGTTGCGCCGGGTTTTATCGTCTCGCCGATGACCGACAAGCTCAACGATAAACAACGCGAGGTCATTCTGGCGAAGGTGCCGGCGAACCGCGCCGGGACGCCCGAGGAAGTCGCCGCAGCCGTCCTCTTTCTCGCCTCCAATGAGGCCGCCTACGTGACCGGACAGACGTTGCATGTGAATGGCGGAATGGTGATGATTTGAAGGGAATGGAGCGATGGCAGCACCGATCCTCCGCGCTGGCCAACGGAAATGAAGTGTGGTAACCGAACCGCGACTGGGCTGGGGGAGCCGGAATGCCGGAAACCGGGGCGACAATCCGCCTCTGATCGGTGACGACCCGCGGCCGTCACCCACGACGGGACCGAAACTGAATTGATTGGTTCGCGTTGAACGATGAGGTTGGAACAATGAGTGATATTGGCGAGCGGGTGAAGAAAATTGTCGTGGAACACTTGGGCGTTGAGCCCGACAAAGTGACCGACAACGCCAGCTTCATCGATGATCTCGGCGCCGATAGCCTCGATACGGTCGAACTCGTCATGGCCTTCGAGGAGGAATTCGGTTGTGAAATTCCTGACGATGCTGCCGAGACCATTCTGACCGTCGGCGACGCCGTCAAATTCCTCGAAAAGAACGCCAAGAGCTGACTGCCGTCAGTTCCGCCGCCGTTGCATGAAGCGCGAGCGAGCCTGCGAACTTCTCACCATATTGCGTGCGGGTAACTGCGCTGCAGGTTGCGACTGGGCCGCCCGGTTTGCTCTCGGCAGGTCCCTGGAGTGCCGCGGATGAGACGTGTTGTTGTCACGGGGCTCGGTATGGTGACGCCGCTAGCTTGCGGGGTCGAGCCAACATGGCAGCGGCTGATCGCCGGGAAAAGCGGCATCAAGCGTATCGAAAAATTCGACGTTTCCGACATCACCTGCAAGATCGCGGGTCAGGTTCCCCGCGGCGACGGCTCGGACGGCAGTTTCAATGCCGATCAGTGGATGGAGCCGAAAGAGCAACGCAAGGTCGACGATTTCATCATCTTCGCCATGGGTGCGGCGACACAGGCGCTCGATGATGCTGGATGGCATCCGCAAGACCGCGACGACCAGATCACGAGCGGGGTGCTTATCGGTTCCGGCATAGGCGGCGTCGAAGGCATCGCAGAGACCGCGCTCGTGTTGCGCGACCGTGGTCCGCGCCGGGTGTCGCCGTTCTTCATTCCGGGACGCCTCATCAATCTGGCCTCGGGCTATGTGTCGATCACGCATTCGCTCAAAGGTCCCAATCACTCCGTTGTCACCGCCTGCTCGACGGGCTCCCACGCTATCGGCGATGCCGGACGGCTCATTGCGCTCGGCGATGCCGATGTGATGGTGGCCGGCGGCACGGAGTCGCCGGTCAACCGGATCTCGCTGGCCGGTTTCGCCGCGTGTCGGGCGCTGTCGACCGGATTCAACGACACGCCCGAACGCGCTTCGCGGCCTTACGACCGGGACCGCGACGGTTTCGTGATGGGCGAGGGCGCCGGCGCGGTCGTGCTGGAAGAGTACGACCATGCCAAGCGCCGCGGCGCCCGAATTTATGCCGAACTCATTGGTTACGGCCTTTCCGGCGACGCCTTCCACATCACCGCGCCCGCGGAAGACGGTGATGGTGCGTTCCGTTGTATGACTGCGGCACTGCGCCGAGCCGGCGTCTCGCCTGCCGAGGTGGACTACATCAACGCCCACGGCACTTCGACGCCGCTTGGCGACGAGATTGAATTGAAGGCTGTTGAACGCCTCGTCGGCAATGCCGCCGGACGCATCGCAATGTCATCGACGAAGTCCTCGATCGGTCATTTGCTCGGCGCGGCCGGTGCGGTAGAGGCCATCTTCTGCCTGCTCGCGATGCGCGATCAGGTGGTGCCGCCGACAATCAACCTCGACAATCCATCGGTTGCGACCTCGATCGATCTCGTGCCGCATACCGCGCGCAGGCGGCAGATCAATATCGCACTGTCGAATTCGTTCGGCTTTGGCGGCACCAATGCCAGTCTCGTCTTTCGCCGCGAGGTGGCGTAGGTTTTCTATCGCCGTTTTGCCATATTGGCTCCGCACTCGCCTGCGATCCACAGTCGGTGCACGCGTCCATTTATCCGATGGGCAGAAGCTTAAAAATCTGCGAGCATTCGTTCGCGTCGAGCAGGGCTCACTTTCATCGCTGATCATGCAGTTCATAAGTGCGGATAGGCGGCGGTGACGGATTCCCCCCCACCAGCCAATGGCGGCGGGCGAGCCGGCACAACGTTGCGCGCAAATTCTGCCGGGACGCCGCCGAAGCCGGCAGCCACGATGCCGTCAAATGGCGGCGCGTCAACGCCGGCAAAGCGGCCCGCGCCGCCAACTGGAGCCTCGCCGGGCCCTTCACCCGTGTCATACTCACGGGACACCGGCAAAGCCGCCTCGGCTGTGGGAAAGCCCTATCCGGCTTCCGCGGAGCGGCTTGCGAATGGGGCGGGCAGCGCGTCCATGGATTCGAAGGCCAGCGACGGTAAGCGCCTGACTCCGCGCAGCCCGCGATCGGCGCTCGAGCCCGATACGATCGACATTCCGCCGCGCCGGTCGCGGAGCGTCCGGCACCCGCTTGTCGTTATCGGCAATGCCATTCTGAGCCTCATGATATTGCTTGCCGTGTTGATCGGCGGCTTGCTTTATGTCGGCAACCAACAGTTCGATGCGCCCGGTCCGCTGCCGCAGGATAAGATCGTCATTATCCCGCACGGGTCCGGCATTCGCGACATTGCCGATGTACTTAACCGTGAAGGCGTCATCGATCGGCCCTGGATATTTGTCGGTGGCGTGCTTGTGCTCAAGGCGCGGGAGGATCTCAAGGCAGGCGAATATCAATTCCGCGCACACGCCAGCTTGCGCGACGTGGTCGCGACCATCGTCGATGGCAAAGTCGTCGCGCACCAAATCAGCATTCCCGAAGGTGTGACCTCCGAGCAAATCGTGGCGCGACTGCTGGATGACGACGTTCTCACCGGAAATATCAAAGAAATTCCGCGTGAAGGCACGTTGCTGCCCGACACCTACAATTTCACGCGCGGGGTCACGCGCGAGCAGATGATTCAACGCATGCAAGCGGCGCAGCAGCGTGTGGTCAAGGAAATCTGGGACCGGCGTTCGCCGGATCTTCTGATCAAGACGCCGGAACAACTCGTGATTCTCGCTTCGCTGGTCGAAAAGGAAACCGGAAAACCCGAGGAACGCTCGCGTATCGCCGCGGTATTCGTCAACCGGCTGAAGCAGAAAATGCGGCTGCAATCCGATCCGACGATTATTTATGGCCTGGTCGGCGGCAAGGGCACGCTAGGCCGGCCGATCATGCGAAGCGAGATCGATCAACCGACGCCATACAATACCTATCTGATCGACGGACTGCCGCCCGGCCCGATTTCTAATCCCGGCCGCGCCTCGCTCGAGGCGGCCGCCAATCCGGCGAGAACCCGCGAACTCTATTTTGTCGCGGATGGCACTGGCGGCCATGTTTTTGCGGAAACCTACGATCAGCACCAGAAGAACGTTGCGCGATTGCGGCTGATTGAAACCGATCAGAAGGATCAGGCGCCGATCGACGCCGCGGTACCTCCGCCGGCGGTGCAGGCCAGTCCGACTGCTCCGTCTTCCGCCGCGCCTGCCGCGGCGGCGGCGCATCGTCCTCCCGCGCGTCATGGCCCGGCGACGCCGGCGCAGGCAGCTACCCCGGCGCTCAAAGGCACACAACAGTGATCAGGGCGTCGGATTTCCCGCAAACCGCGCCCTTGTGACCCGGGCAGGCCGCCGCTAAGTTCGGCGCAAATTTTTTCTGCACAGTTGCTGCCGGAGAACGCAGTTCATGGCGCTGTCGAGCATGACCGGATTTGCTCGCGGCCACGGCGTGTGCGGCTCCTATGCTTGGGCTTGGGAAATCAAATCAGTCAACGGCAAGGGACTCGATGTACGCCTGCGTATTCCGCCCGGCTGGGACGCAATTGAGGTGCCGGTGCGCACCCGCACTGCCGAAGTCCTCGCGCGCGGATCCATTCAAGCCAATCTGATGGTCGAGCGCAGCGGCGCGACGCCGGTCGTGCGCATCAATTCCGCGGTGCTCGACACCGTGTTGGCGGCGCTCCGGCAACTCAAGTCGAAAGTGGACGCCACGCCGCCCACGCTCGACGGGTTGCTCGCGCTCAAGGGCGTGATGGAAGTCAGTGACATCGAAGAAAGCGAAGCAGAAAGGCACAGCGCCGAAGCCGCGGTGACCAAAGGCTATGTGGACGCGATCGGCGCGCTCGCGGAGGCGCGCCGCCAGGAGGGCGGAGTGCTGGGCGGCGTCCTGACTGCTAGGCTGAACGAGATTGCTGCGCTCGCGGCGCGCGCCGAGCGGTCACCCGGCCGGCAGCCCGAGGCGATCCGCGCCCGGCTTGCCGAGCAGGTTGCGACACTGCTTGCACAATCGGAAGAATTCGATCCCGACCGGTTGCATCAGGAGGCAATCCTGATCGCAAGCAAGGCCGACGTACGTGAGGAGCTTGATCGTTTGGCGGCGCATATTGCGCAGGCACAGCGTCTCATCGAGCAAGGCGGGCCCGTCGGCAGGCGGCTCGATTTCCTGGCGCAGGAACTCAATCGCGAAGCCAATACTTTGTGCGCCAAGGCGAACGACCTCGAACTCACGAATATCGGGCTTGAGCTTAAGGCCTCCGTCGAGCAATTCCGCGAGCAAGTGCAGAACGTGGAATAGGCGATGGCACGGTCGGTACGAAACAGAAAGAGCATCGCGCGCCGGGGCCTTATGCTTGTTTTGTCGTCGCCGTCCGGTGCGGGCAAGACCACGCTGTCGCGCATGCTGCTGAAGGCCGATCGCGGGGTCGAGTTGTCGGTGTCAGTGACGACGCGGCCAAAGCGGCGCGGCGAAGTCAACGGCCGCGACTACCATTTCATCGACCGCGATCGATTCGACGCCATGGTGAGAGCCGGCGACCTTTTGGAATGGGCAGAGGTATTCGGCCATTACTACGGCACGCCGCGCAAGCCGGTGCAAAAGGCGCTGAGGCTGGGACGCGACGTGCTATTCGACATCGATTGGCAAGGCACACAACAGCTCAGCGAGAAGGCGCGCGGCGACATCGCTAGTATCTTCGTATTGCCGCCGTCCATCCCCGAGCTGGAACGCCGCTTGCACACACGTGCACTTGATGACGAGGCGGTCATCAGGCGCCGGATGGCCAAAGCCGCAGGCGAGCTCAGTCATTGGGCCGAATACGATTATGTCATCATCAACGACACGCTCGATCACGCCTTCGCCGAAGTACAAACGATACTCGCTACAGAGCGAATGAAGCGCGATCGTCAGGCATGGATTTCGGCCTACGTACGACGCCTACAGGCAAAGCTTTAGCGGCGCGTCCTAGATCGTCAACACGGTCCGGCCGACAACGTGCCCGGCGCGAAGATCGTCAAGCGCGTCCTGGGCTTCCCTGAGCGGCCGGTCTCGCGTTGGGATAGGAGCTATCTTGCCGGAGCGTGCGAGATCGAGCAGTTCGCGCGCCTCGGCGAGCGTACCCGTCAGCGTGCCTTCGATCGTCATCGCCTTGATCGCGAACATCGCGGAGGCCATCGAAAAATTGCCGCCGAGCAGGCCCGTCACCACGATTTTTCCACCGCGGGCGATAACGCCGGTGGAGAATTGCAGCGAACGTTCGGAGCCGACAAAATCGCAGACGGCGAGCATGCCGCCTGTCGCCGCCATGATGGCGCGGCGCGCTTGCGGATCTACCGGGTCATAGGCGGCGGCCGCGCCGGCCGCCATTGCCGCGTTGCGTTTCTCGGCATCGATATCGGCAACGATCGGTGGCTGGGAAAAAATCGCGCGCGCGATTGCCAGTCCCATCATGCCGACGCCGCCGAGTCCTACGAGCAGGACGGGACTGCGCTCCGGCCGATCGCCAAGATGCTTCAACGCCGAATAAGCGGTCAGGCCCGAGCACATCAAGGGGCCAGCGAAATTCGGCGAAAGCGGTGCGTAGTCGAGGAGATATCGCTGATGCGGAATTAGCACGTGAGTGGCAAAGCCACCGTCGGCGCTGATGCCGAGGTGGCGATGGCTGGAGCACAGGTTTTCTTCACCCGCCCTGCAAGCAGCGCACTTGCCGCAGCCAATCCAGGGATAGATCGCAACGCGCTGGCCAATTGCCGCTCCGTCGGCCGCCTCTCCCGCGCTTTCGATTACACCGGCGATCTCATGCCCAAGCGTGAACGGCAGCGGACGATCCTTTGTGATGTCGAGGCGTTTGTCGGCGCCGAGCGCGAAATAACCATCCTGCAAATGCAAATCGGAGTGACACACGCCGCAACGTTCGACGCGCACCAGCACCTCGCTGCCGCGCGGCGCCGGACAATCCACGACGGTTTCGCAAAGCGGTTGGCCGTAGGCGACCAGCGATTGGCGGTAGAGTTTCGTCATCGAGCGTTCATTCTCCAAGCGGTTTATGCAACAAGGTCATGTTCTGTGATTGCGGAGTTCGGCAAGAGCGTGCGCCAGTGCGACAAATCCTTCAATGGAAATGTCTTCGGCGCGCGCAGTCGGGTCAAGACCGGCGGCGGCAAGCAATGCCGGCACGTCGACACCCAGTGAACGCAAACTCTGGCGCAGCATTTTGCGCCTTTGGCCAAATGCGGATTGCGTTACGCTCTCAAGAAGCCGGCGGTCGCAGTGCAGCGGGGCAGTGCGCGGTAGGATACGGAGCACCGAACTTGTAACTTTCGGCGGCGGTACGAAGGCGGAAGGGTTGACGTCGAAAAGTATGCGCGCCTCGCAGCGCCATTGCACAAGTACGGACAGGCGTCCGTAGGTCTTCGAACCCGGTGCGGCAACGATACGTTCGGCGACCTCACGCTGGAACATTAACACTGCACAATCGAACCAGGGCGGCCACGGTTCAATGCTGAGCCAGCCAACCAAAAGAGCCGTCGCGATATTGTAGGGCAGATTGGCGACGATGCGCGCGGGCTTGCCGGCGAGTAGAAGGCATGGATCGAAGGCGAGGGCATCTGCCGCTGCAATTTCGAGGCGGCGGGGATAATGCGCCGCGATCTCCTGGAGCGCCGCGATCGCACGATCGTCGCGCTCGACCGCGATGACGCGAGCGGCGCCGAGCGCCAACAGCGCGCGGGTGAGGCCGCCCGGCCCCGGGCCTACCTCGAAAACCGTCGTGTCAGCGAGCGGTCCGGCGGCGCGCGCAATTCGCTCCGTCAGATTGAGATCGAAAAGAAAATTCTGTCCGAGCGATTTTCGCGCAACGAGACCATGTCGGCGAATGACCTCGCGCAGCGGCGGTAGGCCGTCTTTGGCGCTGGTCACGACGCCGCAAGCGGAGCGCGGCTACCGGCCATGGCAAGGCGTGACGCAAGATGCAGCGCGGCGACGAGGCTTGTCGGATCGGCGCGCCCGCTGCCTGCGATGTCGAAGGCCGTACCATGATCGGGGGACGTGCGTACGAATGGCAGGCCGAGCGTCACGTTGACTGCGTGATCGAACGCCAGCGTTTTGATCGGGATCAGCGCCTGGTCGTGATACATGCACAAAGCGACGTCGTAAGCCGCGCGAGCCTGCGCGTGGAACAGCGAATCTGCCGGCAGCGGCCCCCTTGCCGCGATGCCTTCGCGGATGAGCTGCGCCACAGCGGGTGCGACGATAGCAAGGTCTTCGTCGCCTAATGTGCCTTCCTCTCCGGCATGCGGGTTGAGCCCGGCGATGGCTAGTCGCGGCCGTGCCACGCCGAATCGCGCGGACAAGTCATGCGCCACGATGCGGCCGGTTTCGATGATCAGGTCGGTGGACAGATGCTGGAAAATTTCCTTGAGCGGCAGATGAATTGTGACAGGAACGACCGCAAGCTCTGGCGACCACAACATCATCACCGGCCGCAGCGATTTGCCGGTCGCTTCTTGCACGAGCTTGGCGAGAAACTCGGTATGACCAGGCTCGGCGAAGCCCCAACTGTAAAGCACGTTCTTGGCAACCGGGTTGGTAACTATTGCGGCGGCCGAGCCCGACAGGACATCGGCAACGCAGCAGCGAATTGAGGCGACGGCCGCCGGCGCGCTCGACCGGTCCGGGCAGCCAGGTTCGGCGCTCACAGGGACATCGATGCCGACAACGGGAAGCGCTGAGGGAAAGGCTGCGGCGGCAGTCCGCGGTGTCACGGAGGCGATCGGAACGTCGATGTCAAGCCGCGCGGCGCGGCGGGCGAGAAAATCCGGATCGCCGACGAGATAAAAGGCGGGAATGCCAAGCTCGGTTCGCCGACGCCAAACGGAAAGCGCAAGGTCGGGTCCGATGCCGGCGGGTTCGCCAAGGGTCAAAGCCAAAGGTTGCACGGCATTGCTTTTACAGCATGATGCGAAGAAGTGGAATTCAGTTCTCTGAAAAAACCGCGCCTCACCAAGATCTGTCGTCTATTTGTATTCGATCATCGCCGAACGCCTTAGATCAGCGAGATAGCGCTTGGCCTGTACTCCGAATTTTTGCTGACTGAGTTCGTCACGCACTTCCTTCCGGCCGGGCGTATCGGTCTTGGTTTCCTTTTTGCCGCACATCGCGAACATTTGTATACCTTCCGCCGTTTGCTCGGGCGGTGTCAGGTGACCGACATCGGTCTTATCCAGAATGTCGCGCAACGCGGGCAGTAGGTCGGCGGAATATTTCGTGATCGGGTCGCGCACAGCAACCTCTCTCAGGGCGCGAGCAAATGGGATGCCGTCGGCGCAATTTACAAAGCGCACGCGCAATGCGTCAGCATCGTGCTTGCGGGCTTCAAAGGATGCGTCGGGTGCGCCACGCGGGACCACGAGAAGAATTGGGCGCAATGCGTATTCGTAGCCGACCTCGCTTTTGTCATCCTGCTTGTGCAGCTGAAGCTGGGCTTCGACGTCGGTATCGGCGACTTCAAGGCTCGATTTGTAACGGCCACGCACTAGCGTCGACCATGCGAAATCAGCCTTGATTCGATGCTTGAGGGTTTCCGGGCTCGCTCCGCCCTTCGTCAAAATATCGTTCAGTTTTTGCGTGTCGACGCCCATGTGGGTGCCGACACTGGCGTACGATGCGTCGATTTCCGATTGCGGAACGTCGATGCCGAATTTCTTCGCTTCCCGTATTTCCAAAATCTCATTGATGAGCGTGTCGATGACCTCCTGACGTGCGGGAACCTTCTGCGAACTCATTTGCATAAATTTGGAGCGCTGCTCGACGTCGAGCGCAGTAATAGGTTCGCCGTCGACCAGCGCGACAACGGCTTGCGAATGGCCGATCTCGGGCATCGCGAGCACACTCACAGTCGCCAAAATGACCGCTGCGAAGGCCCTACCGAGGGCGCCTAACGCGTTCTGTGACATCGCCTCGTAGCCTCCTTCGCCGCCGCCCTGCGCCTGCCGCCATCTCATTCGTCCAATCCATCCGGGCCACAATCGTATCAAGTAGAGGCGGGATTTTGAACGGGCCGCCCCGGGTAGCCAAGGCCGACAACGCTAGCCATCCTCTTGAAACAACAGGACAACAAATCCGGTAAGACTGCCAACGAGGACCGGTGTCCACGCCGCCACGATCGGCGATATCAGTTCGGATTTACTCATATCCTCGGTGATTTTTGATAGGACAAAAAGCAGGAATCCCGCGGTAATACCGCTTAGCACCATCTTCTGCACGCCACCGAAGCGGAAGAAACGCAGGCTCACCGATGCGGCCAGCATCACCATTGCGGCGAGAAGAAACGGACGCGCCAGTAATCCATCATATTGCAGCCGGTACCCCGCAGCTTCGAGTCCGGCGCGATCCGCCTTCTCGATATACGAGGGCAACTGCCAGAACGGCACAGTTTCGGGCGTGGCGAAGCTCTCGCGCACTTGTTCGAGGGTCAGATTGGTATTGAGGCGATATGTATCCGCAATCTGGAGCGGATTGCCGCTGGCGTAAATGCGTACGTCTTCGAGCAGCCAAAAGCCGTCTTCCAGTGCGGCACTTCGTGCCTCGATACGTTGCTGGAAGTGGCCATCGGCGTTGAAAGTATAGACGCTGACATTGCCGAGGTTTGCGCCCTGATCGCGGCTTGATTTGGCATTGATAATGGCGGCGCCGTCGGCGCTCTTCTGGCGCACCCAAAAGCCGCTTCCGCTGCTGCTGCGTTGCAGCGCCGAAGGCACTTCCCCAACGACCTCGGACTCCAGGCGCTTCGATTGCTCCTCGAGAACTGCGGAGATCGGATTGTAGACGGTTGTGGCGACGGTACCGAACAGGAAGGCCGCGATCACCGCCGGGGCGACGAATTGCCATGCCGAAATGCCGGCGGCGCGCGCCACCACGAGTTCAAGCCGCCGCGACAGCGTCAGATAGCACGACATCGCGCCGACCAGGATCGAGAATGGCATGATCCGCTCGGTCAGCTGCGGGACGCGAAACATGGAAATCTTGGCGAGCGCCCAAGGTGTGGCATTGGGCCAGTCGGCGCCGCGCCGCATCAGTTCGACGAAGTCAATCATCCCGGCCAGGATGACCACGCCGATGAAGGCGCCGACGACCGACGAGAGAAAACGTAGTGCAAAATAGCGCGACAGGGTACCGGTGAGCATCCGCCGCTCCTACGCTGTTGAGCCGGCAATGCGCTCGCCGATCGCACTGGCAATCTTCGACACGAAGACCGCGGGTTCCAGCGCCCGGCCGCGTGATATTTGCCACAAGCCCACGGCCATCGCGCCAAAAAGGGCTACGTATTGAAGGTAGAGGGCTCCGGTCACGCGCACGCCGACAACTACGCTGACGAATCCGAGAAGGCGAAGTAAAGCGACTGCGCCCATCATGGCCAGCAACGCCAATGTCCGGCTTTGCCGGGTAGTCTGTGGCGGTCCCAAAAAGGCGCATGCCAAAATAATGAAGGCCAGTGGGTAGAGTGGTGCCGCCAAGCGGTCGTAAAGCTCCGAACGGTACTGGTCCGGTTGCGCCACATAGAGCGCGTCGTCCGGCTTTGGCCATAGCAGTTCCCAGATGAATTTTTCGCGCACGGTATAGACGGAGTTCTGGGTGGCGGCGCTGAACTTCGACAGATCAAATGCGTAGCGATCGAAGGTTACGATGCGCGGGTCGCGTTCACCTGCCTCCGCCTTCTGGACGCTGCCGCCTTCCATGACGAGGAACGAGCCGTGCTCATTTTTGACGATCTCGCCCTGCTCGGCGAGGTAGGTGGAGTGCTCCTTCGGATCGCGGGCGTCGTCGACGAAAATGCCGATCAAAAGGCCATTCGGCCGGCGGTCGGCGATGTGGAAGGTGAGATTGCCACTCACCGTGGTGAAACGGCCGGGCTGCACGATATTGGTCAGAATGTCGGCGCGCACCTGTGACGCCCAATCGCGCAATCCGCGCAAGCTAACCGGCGACACATAGGCGGCTATGCCCGCGACCACGACGGATACAACGATCCCCGCCGCCAGGAAAGGAGTGAGGAGACGCCACGGCGATAGGCCGGCCGCGTTCATTACGATGATTTCGGAATCCGAGCCGAGCTTGTTGAGAACGTGCGCTGCCGCCAGCACCAGTGCGATCGGCGCGATCATCATGATGAGTAGTGGAACAATGAGACCGGTGATGCCGACGAAAACGAGCAATGTCTGGCGTTGGCTGGTGATCAGGTCGAAATCCCGCATTGCCTGCGTGAACCAGATCACCACTGTCAGGGTCACGAGCGTAATCAGAAACGCGACCATCGTGGTGCGGAAGACGTACCAACTGAGCGACTTCATCGGTGTGGTCATCCCCGCTGGACGGCGATCGGTAGCCGCTCGCACCCGCGCTTGAGAGGCGACTCCCTAGGCAAGTATTTCTATGTTTTCACAAAATGGCTTGGCGAAGGCAAACCCATGAAGCCGGATGCGGATCGGCTGTGGATGCGCAAAATCATGCCCCGCGCTGTGCTTTGCATGATTGTGCGCCCGGGTCCATATGTCGCTGTCGACATATCTTCGACGCCGCGGGAAGGACCGCCCAATGCCTGATGCCCCCAAATTAGGGTTCACCGCGTTCGCGCATCTGCGTGGCGTTCTTGTTGCGTTCTGCGGTGAAAATCTCAAATTCGGCTCCGCTGCGCAGAAAGCGCTGGCACCGCTTGGCGACCTGGTACGGCGCGCCGCCGCGGCCGATCGCTTCACCGGCAAGAACGGCACATCGCTCGACATTGTCGTGCCGTCCGGTCTCAATGTGCCGCGCTTGGTCGTGATCGGGACCGGTAAGGAGAGCGAGCTCAAGCGCCGGGATGTGGTCAAGCTCGGCGGCATCGCCATGGGTAAGGTTCCGGCGGTTGCAGCGGAAGCGACCATCATCGCCGAATTCGGATCGGGCGCGTTAAAAGGTGACCAAATTGCTGACTTGGTCCTTGGTGCGCGGCTTCGAGCCTATTCGTTCGACCGCTACAAGACGAAACGCAAGGACGATGAGGAAAGGCCGAAAAGCGTCCAGGTCAATTTCGCTTGCGCCAATCCGGCCGCGGCCGAGAAGGTCTGGGCGGACACGGCGGCGATAGCCGATGGCGTGGTTATCGCTCGCGATCTCGTCAATGAACCGGCAAATGTCCTTTACCCGGTTGAATTCGCCCGTCGCACATTGGCCCTGTCGAAGCTCGGCGTGACCGTCGAAGTGCTGGACGTGGCAGCCATGAAGAAGCTCGGCATGAATGCGCTGCTCGGCGTCGGCCAAGGCTCGATGCATGACTCGCGTGTCGTCGTTATGCGCTGGAATGGCGGCAAGCGCGGTGTCGCGCCTGTTGCATTCATCGGCAAGGGTGTTTGTTTCGATACCGGCGGAATCTCGATCAAACCCGCCGCCGGTATGGAAGACATGAAAGGCGATATGGCCGGTGCCGCCTGCGTCGTTGGGCTCATGCATGCGCTTGCCGCGCGCAAAGCCAAGGTCAATGCGGTCGGCGCCATAGGGCTTGTCGAAAACATGCCGGACGGCAAGGCGCAGCGGCCAGGCGATATCGTCAAGACCATGTCGGGTCAGACCATCGAAATCATCAACACCGACGCCGAGGGCCGGCTCGTGCTGGCTGACGTGCTGCACTACATCAACAAACGGTTCAAACCCAAATTCATGATCAATCTGGCGACGCTGACCGGAGCGATCGTCGTCGCGCTAGGCCAGGAATATGCAGGCATGTTCTCCAACGACGACAAGCTCGTCGAGAGATTGAACAAGGCCGGGGAGGAGACCGGCGAGCGGGTCTGGCGCATGCCGCTTGGGCCCGAATACGACAAAATGATTGAATCGAAATTTGCCGACATGAAGAATACCGGCGGCCGCTGGGGCGGCGCGATCACCGCGGCGCAACTGCTGGCGCGGTTTGTCGATAAGACGCCGTGGGTGCATCTCGACATTGCCGGCACTGCGCTTGGTTCGCCGCAGACCGATATCAACAAGAGCTGGAGTTCGGGGTGGGGCGTGCGGCTGCTCGACCGGTTGGTCGAGGACTATTACGAACGCTGACGCGGTTGCTGGACTGACGGCATGACCGAAGTCCTCTTTTATCACCTCAAGGGCCAGACGCTGGAGCAGGTCCTACCTCCGCTGTTGCAGAAGTCGCTCGAGCGCGGCTGGCGGGTCGTGCTCCAGGCCTCTTCAGAAGAACGCGTCGACGTGCTCGATGCGCATTTGTGGACCTGGCGGGACGACACATTCCTACCACACGGCACTTGGCGCGATAGCGAGGCGGCCGAGCACCCCATCTTGCTGACCGTCAATGACGAAAATCCCAACGGCGCTGGTGTGCGCTTCCTCATCGAAGGTGCCGGCATGCCCGGCAACGCGACATCCTATCATCGGCTGGTGCTGCTATTTGATGGCGAGGACCCAGAAGCCGTCGAGACCGCGCGAACACGCTGGGGTGAGGCCAGGGCTGCGGGCTTCGAGGTGACCTATTGGCAGGCCGATGAAAACGGCCGCTGGCAGCGTCAGGGGTGATAACGATCGCCTTCGCGATGCGGTTTAACACGCATTATTAGGTATCTGAATTATAACGAATTTCTTGGTCTTAATGATAATGCGCATGACTGCCTCGCAGAGCGCGTAAGCGGCATCATATTCTTTGCTCGGGCGAATATTTGGATGCTATAGTTAGTTCCATGAATAAGCGTTCAGTAAAAAAAGTCCGAGCCGCAAAAGCGAGCCGAGCAACAGGGCTTCGTAAGGCGTCGGTCCGTAAAGAATCCGCCCGCAAGACACCTGCGCGTCAGCCGATCAGAAAGCGGGAAGTTCCCCGCGCGGCCAGCATTGTGGGCGCTGTGACCGTCGCGCAGATCGTTGCACGGACGTCGTCTTCGCACGCGCACAAATATCGCGTCGGTCAGACCGTATTCTATACTTCAAGTCCGATCAGCAGGCCGGGCGCCACCGGCAGCTACGAGGTCGTGAGACTTTTGCCGTCGGATGGCGAAGACTATCAGTATCGCATCAAGCATGCGGGCGAGGCGTTTGAACGGGTCGCCAAGGAAAGCCAGCTCGAAGTCGAGTATTAGGCGAGCCGCGACAAATAATTGCGTCGAATGCAGGTCACGATGAGGGCTAAATCTTGGGCTCTTGTCGCAGCCATTGCGCGTCGAGAACTGGCGTTTCGGAAAACGCCGCGTCATACTTTTTCGCGTCAGGTGGGGGCGTCCATGTCCGTCCGTGGGGTGGGTAATGGGGGTTGTTGATCCGGAGGTCGCGAGCTCGACGCTGCGTTTGTGGATCGCAGCCGGATCGGCAGCATTGCTGGTGGCGGCCTGCATGCTTGCGTCGATTGGGTCGCGAGCAAATCTGCTTCGTGCCCTGGAACGCTCCGGCGTTATCCTGCTTGGCGCCATTCTCGGTGCAGTGTTGGCGTGGTCGGCACTCGATCGCAGCGCCGGGCGCAGTAACGACGCCGACCGCCGCACTCTCGAACTGCGAGCGGAGGAACTGACTGCGCACTCGCTCGCGCCGGGCTCAGCGCTGCCCTGCCTCGACGCTTTGGTGGGCGAGGATGTCGAGGCGGCGTGCGAGAAGGCGCTATTCGCTTCTCCGGTTACGGTGGCCACCGCAACGTCTTACGTTGAGGCGCGGCTGGAACTGCTGACGGATATGGTGAGCTATCTTAAACGCGGCGGCGGCCAGATCGACACCGCGCTGTCGCCGATCCGCCGCTCGCTTGAGGCCGACCGCTTCGGCTTCCTCGCGCACGCGCTCGCCTTGCGGGACAGATGCACGAGTCAGGATTGCAAAGCTCTGGCGGTGCTCAGCGATGCGACCCGCGTTCGCTCGCATTTGAGCGCAGCGACGCTGGACCGTTACCTCGACCGCTATCTGACAGCATGGGCGCAGCCGCCCGACATTTTGTCAGCGAATGCGGCGTCGGCGCAGCCGGCTGGCCCGGCTCCGGCACCTCACAAGATGGTCAATATCGATTTTCCCACCGCGGCCTCGATTCCAGCCGTGAGCATCATGAATCCCGAGCCCGCCACTAAAGCCGTGCCCGTTGCGGCGGCTGCGGCACCCGGTGCGGTCAGTCCGGGACCGCCGGCCGCGGACGGTGTCCCACAGCGCAAGCAGCGGAAACAGGTCGCCATTCCGCCCGCGCCGGACGCGCCAGCGGATCCGGTCTGGGTTCCGGCTCCGGTTGCCCCTGCACCTCAGGCTGCATCTGCGGCGGTTCCGGCGCCGGCCGCGAACGTCGCCGCCGGCCTAGCCGCGCCACTGCAACTGATGCCTTCGGCATCGCCACAATAGGCCGCGCTCGGCCTGCGCCGCCTCGCGCTGTGGTTTAAGTTCTGTAGTAATGAAATCAAAACCGGGCTCTAGCATTCTGATTGAGCATGATCTTTTCCGAAAACCGGTGACCACTTTTCGAGATCATGCTCTAACATCCCCTGATGTTTAGCTCCGTTCTCATTGCCAATCGCGGCGAGATCGCTTGCCGCGTGGCCCGAACCGCACGACGGCTCGGGCTGCGCACGATCGCGGTTTATTCGGCCGCGGACGCCGGCGCCCTTCATGTTCGTTCATGTGACGAGGCGTATCCGATCGGCCCCGCGGCGCCGCGCGAAAGTTATCTCTCGATCGAACGTCTGATCGAGGTGGCGCGAAAATCCGGCGCGGAGTGTGTGCATCCGGGCTACGGCTTCCTGTCGGAGAACGCGGATTTCGTAGACGCTTGCCATGCAGCGGGAATTGCTTTCGTCGGCCCGCCTGCCGCGGCGATCCGCGCCATGGGTCTCAAGGACCACGCGAAGGCCGTGATGGAGAAGGCCGGGGTTCCGATCGTGCCAGGCTATTACGGCGAACGGCAGGACGCAAAACTCCTCAAGGAGAAAGCCTACGAGGTCGGCTATCCGGTGCTGATCAAGCCGGCGGCAGGCGGCGGCGGGAGGGGATTGCGCCGGGTCGACAAGCACGCCGAATTCGACGCTGCGCTCGAAGGCGCGATCCGCGAGGCGCAGTCCGCGTTCGCCTCAAGCCGGGTCCTGATCGAAAAATACGTCGCCGCGGCGCGCCACATCGAAATCCAGGTCTTCGCCGACCGGCACGGCAACGTCATTCACCTCGGCGAGCGCGATTGCTCGCTGCAACGGCGCCACCAGAAGGTCATCGAAGAAGCGCCGGCGCCCGGCATGACTGCGCAATTACGCGCGCAGATGGGAGCCGCCGCCGTGGAAGCGGCGAGGGCCGTGGGTTACGTTGGGGCCGGCACGGTCGAGTTCATTGCCGATGGCACCAAGGGTCTTCGTCCCGAGGCGTACTGGTTCATCGAGATGAACACTCGGCTGCAAGTCGAACATCCGGTTACCGAATCGCTCACCGGCCTCGATCTCGTCGAATGGCAATTCCGCGTCGCCGCGGGCGAACAATTGCCGCTCAAGCAGCCACCAGCGCGGTTCGATGGCCACGCCATCGAGGCGCGCCTATACGCCGAGGATCCGGAGAACGGCTTCTTGCCGTCAACCGGACGGATCGTGGCGCTCGAATTGCCCGATGACATTCGTATTGATCGGGGTGTCGAGGCCGGCGGCGAGGTAACGCCGTACTACGATCCGATGATCGCCAAGCTCATTGCCCACGGAGCCACGCGCGAGGCAGCGCTGGAACGGCTGGCGAAAGCGCTCGACCGCACTTTGCTCGCAGGTCCGCGAAGCAATGTCGCCTTCCTTGCCGCACTGTGCCGGGCAGGCGAATTCCGGCAGGGCAGGGTAGATACGGGGTTCATCGACCGCAATCTGGCGGCGCTCGGTGCGGTGCCACACGCGATTGATCGGGCCGCTGCGGCGCTCGGCGTTGCCTCCTTGCTGGCTGGGGCCGCCGGCGGGGGGCGAGCGGCCGAAACGTCTCCGGCAGACGAAGCGGCCGAAGTTCAATCGCCGTGGACGGCAAAGGACGGTTTTCAACTGGGCGGCGTGCGCTCGCATATCGTCCCGGTTGTCATCGACGGCGACAGTGCGAATGCGACGGTCAGCTTCGGCGCCGACGGAATGCGCGTGACGGTCGAGGATACCGCACCCGCGACCGATGCAAGGGTATTCGAGACCGACGCTGAGGCCTTTGTCCTGCGCCGCGGCCGCCAGACGCGCGTGCGCATCAAGGATTTCGCGCGAGCCTCGGCGCAGGCCGGTACCGGCGACGGGCTTATCAAGGCGCCGATGCATGGCAGGGTTCTTGAGGTGCTGGCCGGTATTGGCGAGCGGGTTACGACTGGCCAACGTCTCGCCGTTATTGAAGCTATGAAGATGGAGCACACGCTGCGCGCGCCGTTTGCCGGCGTCGTGACTCAAGTTTCCATCGCGGCAGGCGCGCAAGTTGTGGAAGGCGCCGAGATCATGCTGATCAAAGCGCCGAAGACGCAGTAATGTTCGGACCATGGCCCTCAATCTCATCAAACTCTGCGTCGGCGCCGATTCCGTTCGGGACCTGGAAGACTGGATCAAGGAAAAGCTTCGGGAGAAGCGCAAACGCGGCGAAAAACCCGAGCACATCCACCGCACCCGCATGGTGCCCAAGCGGGCAGCGGAGCTCATCGACGGCGGCTCGTTGTTCTGGGTGATCCGCGGCGAGATCATGTGCCGCCAGCACATCCGTGACGTGAGGCCATTTCGCGACAAAGACGGGATCGGGCGGTGTGGTGTGGTGCTCGATCCCAAAGTGGTTCTGGTTGCGCCGCGTCCTTACCGCGCTTTCCAGGGCTGGCGTTACTTCGAGGCGAAGGACGCGCCGCGTGACCTCGAAAAATCAGCACCGGGGGCTGCGGCGATGCCAGAAAAAATGCGCCGCGAACTGCGCGAACTCGGCTTGATGTAGACGGGTAGGTCGGTCGCCACTGCGGTTGCCGCATGGCGTCGTGCCGAGCAATCACGTAAAGTCCGCCCACAAGACAGTTCGGCCGGTGCGGAGCATTCGATGATCATCGCCAACGAAAAAGACGTCACCAAAGCGGTATTGAGTGAAATCCAGCGCGCGCCAAACCCGCGCTTGCGTGAACTTATGTCGGCGTTTGTGCGTCACCTTCACGACTTTGCCCGCGAAGTGAGACTGAGCGAGGAAGAGTTTCACGCCGCGATGGCCTACATCGTTTCGCTAGGCAAGCACTCTAACGAAAACCACAACGAAGCTGTGCTGATGGCTGGCTCGCTGGGGCTTTCTGCCCTCATCTGCCTGCTCAATAATGGCGATCACGGTCAAACTGAAACCGACGCCAGCCAGCTTGGGCCGTTTTGGCGGATGCACTCACCGGAGACGGAGAACGGCGGCACAATCGTGCGGTCGCCGACGCCCGGCCCGGTGCTGTTTGCCGATGCCTGGTATAAGGACAGCGAAGGCAATCCGATCGCCGGCGTCGAAGTCGATATCTGGCACTCCTCGACTGAAGGCTTTTACGAGAACCAGGATCCGGTCCAAGCCGACATGAACCTGCGCGGCAAGTTCACCACCGACGCCAAAGGCCATATCAGCTTCCGCACCGTGAAGCCGGCCGGTTATCCGATCCCGATCGACGGCCCGGTTGGTGAACTGTGCCGCGCATTACGACGCCACAATATGCGGCCTGCGCATCTGCACTTCCTGGCGTTCAAGCCGGGTTTCAAAACCCTGATCTCGCAGATTTACGATCCTGATGATCCGTATCTTGAAACCGATGTGCAATTCGGCGTCACCCGTCATCTGATCGGGAATATCATCCGCCACGATGAGCCTTGCGCTCAGGCTGCCGACGTCAAGGCGCCGTGGTATTCAATCGAACATACTTTCGTCATGGAAAATGGCACGGCGCGATTGCCGCGGCCGCCGATCACCGGCAAAGCGCAGGGCGAACGACCGGAAATTCCGCATCTCGAGCCGGCGTAACACTCGGACGCTGCCTTATTCGTCAAAAAGAACATCTGGGAGGGATCATCATGCTGCGTAGAACAGTACTTAAAGGCCTCGCCGCCGTGGCCGCAGGCGGCGCGATCGCCCGGCCGGCGCTTGCCCAACAGCCGGTGTTGAAGATCGGCATGAGCCTGCCGATGACGGGTGCGGGCTTCAACGCCGTTGGTCGGCAGCTCAAGGCGGCCATCCAGCTTTACATGCAACAGAACGGCGACACGGTGGCTGGCCGCAAGATCGAACTGACCATGCGGGATGACGCCGGCGTCGCCGATAACGCCCACCGCATCGTTCAGGAAATGATCGTCAACGACAAAGTCGATATCCTCTGCGTCGGTATCACGCCGGCTTCTCTCGCGGTTGCTCCGCTCGTGACCGAAGCCAAAAAAGCGACGTTCGTCATGAGCTCCGGCGCCTCGATCACGACGGCGAAATCGCCCTATTTCATGCGCGCCGGCTTCATCCTAGCGCCGCAGTCATGGATCATGGCGGAGTGGGCGGCCAAGAATGGCAGCAAGCGCGTTGTCACCTTGGTCAACGACTGGGCGCCGGGAGTTGAGGCGGAAACCGCGTTTAAGACCCGGTTCGTTCAGGTTGGCGGTGAGATCATCGAGTTCGATCCGAATTCCGCTCGCCAATCCAGACTTTGCGCCGTTCCTCCAGCGCATCAGCGATCTCAAACCGGATACCGCCTTTATCTACTTCCCGGGCACACAGGCGGCCATTTTTGCCAAGCAATTCGCCGAACGGGGGCTCGCCAGTTCCGGGATAAAGATCGTCGGCCCCGGCGATTTGACCACGGACGACAATCTCAACGACATGGGCGATCAGATGCTCGGCATGATCACGGCCGGCCTCTATTCGGCCGCGCACGGTTCCGCGCTCAACAAGAGCTACTTCGCTGCAATCGAGAAAGCGAACAGCTTCCGGCCGGACTTCGTCTCGGTCAGCGGCTACGACAGCATGCATCTCATCTACGAAGCGTTGAAGAAGACCGGCGGTAATTCCGACGGTGATGCTGTCGTTGCAGCCGCGAAGGGCATGGCCTGGGAAAGCCCGCGCGGCCCGATCTCTATTGATCCGGACACCCGTGACATCGTCGGCAATGTCTACATCCGCAAAGTGGAAAAGGTCGACGGCCAGCTCTGGAATACCGAGTTCGAGACTTTTCCGAACGTAAAAGACCCGATGAAGGCTGCCGCTAAATAAGCGGGCTTCGGAATTCTACACGGCGATGTTGTCAATTAGCCGAGTCTTGCCAATCCGCGCCGCGACGAGGAGCCGGATCGGCCCCTCTTTCTCTGACACAATTGGCTCCAGTGTGCCGGCGTGGCGCGCTTCAAGGTAGTCGACGGCAAAACCGGCGACCGTGAGCGCGGCTGAACCTTCTTGAAGAACATCGGCGACTGGCGCGCCGGCCGCGATTTTCGCCGCGCCGTCTCTCAGAGTCCGGTAAAGCGCCGGGGCTGCCCGCCTTTCCCCCTCCGACAAATAGCGATTGCGCGAAGACATCGCGAGGCCATCGGTCTCGCGTACGATCGGCATGCCGGTAATCCGGGTATTCAGGCCAAGATCGCGCGCGAGCTGCGTGACGACCTTGAGCTGCTGATAATCCTTCTCGCCGAACACTGCGATGTCGGGCTCGCACTGGATCAACAGCTTGGCAACGACGGTTGCTACGCCGGCGAAGAAATGCGGCCGGAAGCGGTCTTCCAATCCGGCGGTTGCCGGCCCTTCCGGCACGATGCGCGTGGCAAAGCTCTGCGGATACATGGTTTTGACGCCGGGAGACCAGACGAGGTCGGTCTTGAGGGCCGCGAGCGCGGCGAGGTCGGACGCGAATGTGCGCGGATAGGTTCGCAGGTCCTCGTTCGGCGCGAATTGGGTCGGGTTGACGAAAATCGAGACGATGATTTGATCGGCGCGCCGCTGCGCCATCCGCACCAGCGCAAGGTGGCCTGCGTGTAAAGCGCCCATGGTCGGCACCAGCGCTATTGTCCGATGCCGCGTCTGAAATTCCGCAATAGTGCGTTTGAGCGCCGGCAACGTGCGGATGACACGCGGATGACGCTTCGAGTGGCTGACGTTCTTGACCATCGTGGTGCGGCTGGCGTTGCAGCGCGAACACACTGCGCGCGAACTTGGTTGCCTTGCTTGGTTAATGATTAACTTAGCGAGCGGGATGCTGTATCTTGACCAACAGCGTTGCAAGCCGGAGATAAGTGCGAGTTACGTTGGGGTCGCGTTATCATGTTGATGCAGCCGGACGTCGGCAAGCCGTTTTCGGCGCATGTCATCGTCCTTGGTAACGAAAAGGGCGGTTCCGGAAAGTCGACGACGGCCATGCACGTCGCGGTCGCGTTGCTTCAGGCAGGCCAGCGTGTCGCAACAATAGACCTCGACTCCCGCCAGAAAAGCTTCACGCATTATATAGAGAATCGCCGCAATTGGGCGGAGCGCACGCGCATCAAGCTGGACGTGCCAAAGCATTATTGCGTTGCGCGTGGTTTCGGGCTGCGTTTGGACGAAATCGAGGCGCAGGAATTTGCCGCATTCGCCGAGGCAGTGAGCGCGGTCGAGAACACCCATGACTTTGTCGTCATCGATACTCCGGGCTCCGACTCCTACATGATGCGGCTTGCCCATTCGATGGCCGATACGCTGATTACGCCGCTCAATGACAGCTTCGTCGATTTCGACGTACTCGGTGCGGTCGATCCGACGAATTTTGCGACGATCGGTGTCAGTCATTACGCCGAGATGGTGCGCGAGGCCCGCCGGCAGCGCCGTCTGGTCGACGGCGGAATGACCGACTGGGTGGTCGTCCGCAATCGCCTGTCGGCGCTTGGATCGCGCAACAAGCGCTTGGTCGGTGAGGGGGTACACCAGCTCGCGCGGCAGCTCGGCTTTCGCACCACCGACGGATTTGCCGAAAGAGTGGCCTACCGCGAGTTTTTCCCGCGCGGGTTGACGGCGCTGGATGACATCAACGAGGAGACGCTTGGTACCCGGCCGGCGTTTTCGCACGAGACTGCACGCGAAGAGGTAAAGCGCTTGATCGACGCCTTGAGGCTGCCGATCGACGAACGCGGCAAACGGCGGATTGCCGCTCGCGCCGAGTGGGCCGCGGCCGCCGCCACACCGCTCGAAACTCCAGATCTGCTGGTCGATTGAGGCGGATTTCCGCGGCCATTGCGCGTGCTGACTGACGGGGCCACCTTATGGCGTGATCTCCAGGTCAGCCGTGAAGGTTTTCCGATGAGCAACGACCGCTCCGACCGCGCGCCGGCGCCGGCCCAATCGCCGCGCGAGAAAATAAATGACCAAACGCCTGCGGCAACATCACGCGCGGAGATAGATGCTTTCCTGAGCAGCGTTAAGGCGCTCGGCCCGGCGGCTGAAACCGGCAAACGCGGCCGGCTGATCTTTGCACTCGATGCCACCATGAGTTGGCAGCCGACCTGGGATACCGCGTGCCGGCTGCAAGCCGAGATGTTCCGCGAAGCCACTGCCGCCGGCGGGCTCGATATTCAGCTCGTGTATTATCGCAGCCTTGCCGAATGCAAGGCTTCGCCCTGGATTGGCAAGCCGAAACGGCTGGGCGCGCTGATGTCGAAAATCGATTGCCGTGGCGGCCATACCCAGATCGCGAAGATTCTCGCCCACGCGCGCCGCGAGAACGACAGCGCCAAGGTGGGGACCCTGGTTTTCGTTGGCGATGCCATGGAGGAATCGCTCGATGACCTCTGCGCCGGTGCCGGCGATCTGGGACTGCGCAATGTCCCCGCTTTCATGTTTCAGGAGGGTTACGATCCGGTATGCGAGCAGGCGTTCCGTGAAATTGCCCGGTTGACGCGCGGTGCCTATTGCCGTTTCGCGCCTGGCGCGGCCCACGAGCTTGGCGAATTGCTGCGCGCGGCCGCGGCCTATGCGGCCGGCGGCATGAAGGCGCTTGCAGCACTGAAGCAACGGCAAGGTGCCGGCGCCGCCAGGCTGCTCGAGCAGCTCAAATAGCCATGTCTGTCAAATAGCCATGTCTGTCAAATAGCCATGCCGCTTATTTTTGGCGTCGCCGTTCTCGTCCTGCTGTTATGGGCCATGAATGCATTCTCCAAGGCCGACCCCAAGCAAGCTGCCAAGCTACTGCGCGCCATGGGCGGGATTGGCGCTTTGATCTTCGCCGCATTCCTTCTGATCCGCGGCGAGTTCGGTGTCGCCATTCCGGTCGGTGCATTCGGTCTCGGATTGCTCGGCTGGATTTCGTTCTGGCCAGCGACGTTCGGCGCCCGGACGCAACGAAGTTCGGGCCAGGCCTCACGCGTGCGCACCGCTTTTCTCGAAATGGAACTCGATCACGATACTGGAGCGATGCGCGGCCGTGTTCTCGCAGGCCGACGCGAAGGCGTCGCGCTCGACGCGCTCGACGTACCGGCGCTGATCGGCCTTCTTGGCGAGTTCGACGATGACAGCCGCGATTTACTTGCAGCGTATCTTGACCGCCGGGAGCCCGGCTGGCGTGAGCACGCGCAACAGGATGCGGCAATGGGCGGCGGGACGCGGTCGGCGCCCAGCGGCAAAATGACCGAAGAGGAGGCTTATCAAATCCTTGGCGTTCAGCCCGGCGCGAGCGCCGATGAAATCAGCCGGTCGCACCGTTCCTTGATGAAGAAACTGCATCCCGACCAAGGGGGCTCGACGTATCTCGCTGCCCGCGTCAATGCGGCCAAGGATGTTCTTCTTCGACGCCATCGCTGAGGTTCCGATTCCTGCAAGCGTGGCTTCCGCACTCTGAACAACGCTACTCACTCGACCGACGCCTCGTGGATTGAGGTCTTAGGTTTTTTGGGTCTTCAGTTTTTGACCGTCATGCACTCGAAGTCATCGTGCTTGAGCTGCCGGCAGGTCGCATCGGCCGTGGCCTTGTCAAATCCGGCAAAACGCGCGCGGTAAAGCGACTTGTCGCCCTTCTGCACGCGCTCGGTGAACGGATCGGCGGCTGCGAGCATGTCGTGGACCTTGGTCTGTGCCGCGCTCAAATGCTGCTTCGCCTCGTCCTCGCCATCAAAGGCGCCAATCTGGATCAACCAGCCGCCGCGCGCATGAATCCGCGCCGGCTCAGCACTGGCGGTTTCGGACTTGGGAGCCTCAAGCTTGGCGGTTTGGGATCTGGCGGTTTCCGAATTGGCCGGTTCAGATTTGGCGGCCACGGACTTTGCCGGTTCTGCCTGAGAACGGTGAACTGGCGCCAGGTCGGATTTAGCGGATTCAGACGGCGCCGGAGCGACCGTGGCAATCGACTCGGCCGATGCGACGACAGTTCGCGGCGCTTCCACTACTGGTACCCCCGGCCGCGGCAAAACGATTGGTGTGGACGCTGGTTGCTCGGTACGGGCGGCAACCGGAACCAGCGCTGGCATCGGGGCGAGCTGTGCCGTTTGCATCGGCGCGATCCGGTACGACACAGTTTTCACCTGAAGTGGCTGGATAGGGTCGGTTGCGGCGGCGTGCGTATTGACCGTCGCGGTCGCGACGGGCGCCAGATTGGCGTGCGACGAGGACATTGGCGCCTTTGCAAAAGCGACCGGCTGGGCTTCCTCGTGTTGCGGAGCTAATTCGGCGATGGTCGGCGCGGTGCGGTGTAGCGAGGCCTCTTGGATGTGCTCGCCGATCAACGCTCGCATATGGGCGTCGCGCTCGGGCGCCGAGCGGCCACCGAGCACCACGGCGACGACATACCTTCCGTCGCGATGAACTGAGGTCACCAGGTTGAAGCCGGAGGCGCGGGTAAACCCGGTCTTAATGCCGTCTACGCCATCGACCGATCCGAGCAGATGGTCGTGATTGCGGATCGTCTCGCCATGATAAACAAACGACGGGAGAGAAAAGTATTTGTAATAGCGGGGAAAGCGGTCCTGAATGGCGCGGCCGAGCAATGCCTGATCGCGCGCCGTGGTGATTTGATCGTCGTCCGGCAAGCCGGATGCGTTGACATAGGTGGTCCGGCTCATGCCCAGCGCGTGAGCCTGTTGCGTCATCAGCTTGGCAAAGTCGCTCTCGCTGCCGCCGAGATTTTCGGCGATGGTGACGGCGGCGTCGTTGGCCGAGCGGGTGACCACACCCTTGATCGCCTCCTCAATCGGGATGGTCTGGCCTGGCTTGAGTTCGAGTTTGGTCGGATCCTGGTCGGCGGCGTGCTGCGACACCTTGAGCGGGGTATCGAGTTTGATTTTGCCGGCATCGAGCCGCTCGAACAGCAAGTAGAGCGTCATGATTTTGGTCAGCGAGGCCGGATGGCGCGGGGCGTCCGGATTCGATGCTTCCAGCACCTGGCCGGTATTGCCGTCGACCATGATCGATGCCGACGGCGGGGAATACCCTTCGGCGTGGGCGTGATGAACACGGCCGCTGCCGTGGCCGCTATGCACATAATGCACGCGGACGCGCCGATGGTGGCGCGCATCAGCGGTACCGCTGGTGATGACCAACGTCGCCGCAACAGCCGCCAGACCTATTACGCAACAGCGAAACCCTGATTGGGCTCCGCAACGCACCCGTACCATTACGCACCCCGTCCCTGACGCGCGTTGGGCCTCCGTGGAAGCCCGACCCTGTTCGTTCCTTCGGTAGCCACTGCCCCGATTAGGACCGGTCGTTACCCAAACGACACGGTCAAGCACGCTATGCGAACGCTGTTTCGAAAGCGTTAAATCTGTCACCCCGGTGCCAGAGACCCCGCCACCTACTGCAACGCAGGCACTGCCGGCATTTTGTGCAGGCTCCCATTGCGATTTTTGTGCAGCGCACTATAATGATGATTGCCGCCCGGCGAGGCCTTTTCAAGGCACGCGAGGCTAGGAAATAAACCCTATGAGCAGGCGCGCAGCCGGAAGGATTACGATGAATCCCGAAGAAATGCAGAGATTCGGAAAGGACAACATGGAAATGGCGATGGGCTGTTTCGGTGCGTTGTCGAAAAGCGCCCAAGCCATCGCGACTGAGGTCGCGGATTATTCGAAGAAGTCAGTCGAGGATTTGGCTGCGGCGTGGGAAAAGCTGATTGGCGCGAAGAGCCTGGAAAAGGTGGTCGAAGTGCAAAACGATTATCTGAAATCCTCGTACGAAGGCTTCGTTACCGAGGCGACGAAGCTCGGCGAACTGTATCTCGATTTTGCCAAAGAGGCATACAAGCCCTTCGAAGGCGTGATGGCCAAAGCGTCGGCGATGAAGTGACGGCAGCGTAGCCGGGCTTTGCGCTATTCGGCTCATCCAGAGGCGGTGTCCTCGAGCATCTAAACCGCTCGATTTTCGCGTGACGGCAATTTCCGTGCAGCTTGAACGTTCAGGCTGCTGTCGCGCGATCATGAGCACGGTTGCGAGGAAGACACCCGCGGAGCTGCGCCCTCGGCCAGGCAGCCAAGTGCCACCTGCGGCACAGGCGGCTGGTCGCATTCATCAGTGATTTACGCCGGATTGCGGCGTTGCACGCACCACTTCGTCGCTGTGGCGGGCGCGCTTCGCCGACTCTATGATAGTCTCCACCGACGACGGTGCAGCGGGGCCGCGGAGGGGAGGAGCCTTCCGAAAGCCTCGGTGTGTCCCTACTTACAGAGTCCGGAAGACAGACGAACCAATGCGGCCGATTGACGTTATTCGAAATGCGCTCAGCGTCCACATGGCGGACGACGATCGCAAACGTAAGGGCGACCAAGGCGGGCCAGGCACCGCGGTCATCACCAAGACCAAGCCGCAGACCAAGCGGCCGAATCTTTATCGCGTGCTGTTGCTCAATGACGACTACACACCGATGGAATTTGTGGTGCACGTACTCGAGCGTTTCTTCAACAAGGACGCCGAGGCGGCACACCGGATCATGATGCATGTGCACCAGCACGGGATCGGCGAATGCGGAGTGTTCACCTACGAGGTGGCCGAGACGAAAGTGACGCAGGTTATGGACTTTGCCCGAAAACATCAGCATCCTTTGCAGTGCATCATGGAGAAGAAGTGATTCCTGGGGGGTACGTCCAATACAAGTGAAGAGAAACTGAAATGCCCACGTTCTCGCGGAGTCTCGAACAGTCGCTGCACCGGGCGCTCGCTCTCGCCAACGAGCGGCACCATGAATACGCGACCCTAGAGCACCTGTTGCTTGCCCTGATCGAGGATCAGGATGCGGCGGCGGTCATGAGGGCGTGCAACGTCGATCTGGAGAAGTTGCGACGCAGCCTGGTCGCCTACCTCGAATCCGAGCTCGACAATCTCGTGACCGACGGCGCCGAAGATTCAAAGCCGACGGCCGGCTTCCAGCGCGTCATTCAGCGCGCCGTGATCCATGTACAGTCGTCCGGCCGCGAAGAAGTGACCGGCGCCAACGTGCTGGTCGCGATCTTCGCCGAACGCGAGAGCCATGCCGCCTATTTCCTGCAAGAGCAGGACATGACGCGCTACGATGCGGTCAATTACATCAGCCACGGTATTGCCAAGCGCCCCGGCATGTCGGAAGCGCGCCCGGTTCGCGGCGCCGACGAGGAGAACGATTCCAAGTCGGGCGACGGCGAGCAGAAGAAGAAGGGCGATGCGCTCGACGCCTATTGCGTCAACCTCAACAAGAAGGCGCGCGATGGCAAAATCGATCCACTGATCGGCCGTGAGGCAGAGATCAATCGCACCATCCAGGTGCTGTGCCGCCGGCAGAAGAACAATCCGCTGTTCGTAGGCGAGGCTGGCGTCGGGAAGACCGCGATCGCCGAAGGTCTGGCGCGCCGCATTGTTCACGGCGAAGTTCCGGACGTGCTGCGCAACGCCACGGTGTTCGCGCTCGACATGGGCACGCTGTTGGCAGGCACCCGCTATCGCGGCGACTTTGAGGAACGGCTCAAGCAGGTCATCAAGGAGCTTGAGGCCTATCCCGGCGCGATCCTCTTCATTGATGAGATCCACACTGTGATCGGCGCCGGCGCCACGTCAGGCGGCGCGATGGATGCGTCGAACCTGCTCAAACCCGCACTAGCGTCCGGTACGGTGCGCTGCGTCGGCTCGACCACCTACAAGGAATATCGGCAGTATTTCGAAAAAGATCGCGCGCTGGTGCGCCGCTTCCAGAAGATTGATGTCAATGAGCCGACGATCCCGGACGCCATCGAAATCCTCAAGGGCCTCAAGCCCTATTTCGAGGAGTATCACAAGCTGCGCTACACCGGCGAGGCGATCAAGGCGGCGGTCGAACTATCGTCGCGTTACATCCACGACCGCAAGCTGCCCGACAAGGCGATCGACGTCATCGACGAATCGGGCGCGGCGCAGATGCTTCTGCCGGAGGGCAAGCGCAAGCGCACCATCGGCATCAAGGAGATCGAGACGACGATCGCCACCATGGCGCGTATTCCGCCCAAGGCGGTGTCGAAGGACGACGCCGAAGTGCTGCGGCACTTGCAGGACACGCTCCAGCGCGTGGTCTACGGCCAAGACAAGGCGATCGAGGCACTCGCGGCCTCCATCAAACTCGCCCGTGCCGGCCTGCGCGAGCCCGAAAAGCCGATCGGCTGCTACCTGTTCTCGGGTCCGACCGGGGTTGGCAAGACGGAGGTCGCCCGGCAGCTCGCCGCCACCCTTGGCGTTGAGATCATCCGATTCGACATGTCGGAATACATGGAGCGGCACACCATATCGCGGCTGATCGGTGCGCCACCTGGCTATGTCGGCTTCGACCAAGGCGGCCTCTTGACCGACGGCGTCGACCAGCATCCGCATTGCGTGCTTTTGCTCGACGAAATCGAGAAGGCGCACCCCGATCTGTTCAACGTGCTGTTGCAGATCATGGATCACGGCAAGCTGACCGACCACAACGGCAAGCAAGTCGACTTCCGTAACGTCATCCTGATCATGACCACCAATGCCGGCGCCGCCGACATGGCGCGCGCCGCGTTCGGTTTCACGCGCCAGAAGCGCGAGGGTGACGATACCGAGGCGATCAACCGGATGTTCGCGCCGGAATTCCGCAACCGCCTCGATGCGATCATCACGTTTGCGCACCTGTCGCAGGAAGTCATCGCCAAGGTGGTCGAGAAGTTCGTGCTTCAGCTCGAGGCGCAACTTGCCGATCGCGACGTCACCATCGAACTGACCGATGAAGCCGCGAAATGGTTGATTGCCAATGGCTACGACGAACTGATGGGCGCCCGGCCGATGGCGCGGGTGATTCAGGAGCACATTAAGAAGCCACTCGCCGACGATGTGCTGTTCGGACGACTCAAGTCGGGCGGCCACGTGCGGGTCATTGTGGTGACCGACGAGGCCGGCAACAGCGCGCTCGCCTTCGACTATCCCGCTGGCCGGGTCACGCCGCGCGCGGAGAAATTGCCCGAACCGCGCCGCGCTAAGAAGCGGCGAGCATCGCCACGGCGAAAACCGCCGGGCGCGGGCGGCGATGATCCGCCACGCCGCGGTACGGTGCCGAAGGTGCCGCTCGTCAAGGTCTGAAGCCGCCGACGGCTCGTTCGAAGCTTCGGCCGCCAACGAACTGTTGGCGGCTGACCATCGGACGTCTGCGGCGTAGATTTGGCGGCGAGAGGTTTGCACCGGGACAAGTCTATGACAGCGGATGTTCGCATGGCCGAGGTCGCGTCGCTGGTCGGTGACTCAGCGCGCGCCAATATTCTTGCGGCACTGATGGGCGGTCGCGCGCTGACCGCAGGTGAGCTTGCAAACGCGGCAGGTGTGTCGCCGCAGACGACGAGCGGCCACCTCGGCAAGCTCAATGACGGACGGCTGATCGCCTGCGTCAAACAAGGCCGCCACCGCTACTACCGCATCGCCACCCATCGCGTCGCCGAGATGCTGGAAGGGATTATGGCGATGGTGGCCGACGCTCCGCCGCGCCACCGGCCGCCGTCGAAGCTGGACGACGCGATGCGCACCGCGCGCACCTGCTACGATCACTTCGCCGGCAAGCTCGGCGTTGGCCTGACCGACGCGTTGTGCGCGCACGGCCATCTCGCCCTGTCCGACGACGGCGGCGAAGTGACCGACAGCGGCGTTGCGTTCTTCGAAGAGTTCGGTGTCGATCTTGCTGTGGCTCGAAACCGTCGCCGGATATTTTGCCGTCCATGCCTCGACTGGACCGAGCGACGTCCGCATCTCGGCGGTAGCGTCGGTGCAGTGCTGGCGCAGCGCTGCTTCGACCTCGGCTGGTTCGAACACATGCGCGACAGCCGCGCGCTCATCATCACCAAGACCGGCCGCCGCGGTCTGAACAAGACTTTTGGATTGTCGTTGTAGCTAGGCAAATTTGGGCCGCAGCGGCAATTTCAGGGCGAACCAGATCGCGAGCAGCGGCAGCGAGATGGCGCTGGACAGGAACAGCGGTACAGCGCCAAAGCGATCGATCAGCAACGACCCGATCGCGACCCCGGCAGTTTGACCGATAAAGATTGCGGACGAAAAAATCGCAACAGCCGTGCCGCGCGCTTGCGGCGTCATCTGTGTGGCGTTGGTCTGCAGCGTGTTGTGCAGCATGTAGAATCCCAGTCCGATCAGGACGGTGCCCAGCGGCGCGACCGACCAGACCGGCGCCAGACTGAGCACGATATAGCCGGTGGCAATGACAAAACCGCCGCCCACCGCGAGGCGCTCCTGTCCGAGCCGCCGCACGAAAACCTTGACCATGCCCACATAGATCAAGCCGCCAATCCCGAAACAACCGACGGTCAGGCCGATCAGCGTGAAGCTCAATCCGAAGCGCTGGCGCAAGAACGCGCCGATATACGCAAATGCGCCCCAAACCAGGACATTCTCGATGAAGGCGACAATGATGACGATGCGCGCAAACTTGCCCGTCAGCACTGCCGCATAATCCGCAATGAAGCCACGCGACGTTTCACTCGGACGGCTTGGCGCGCGCGTGACGGGGTTCGTGATCAGTTCGAAGACCAGTCCGGCGGTCGCCAGCGCGAACACGCAAGCGAGCACGAAAAACACGTTGCGCCAGCCGACCAGATCGCCGAGCACGCCGCCCGCGGCCTGTCCGCTCAACTGGCCGAGAATCTGTCCGGTGAGATAGCGCCCCAGAATCGGTTGCCGCCGTTCATAGGGGATCACGTCGCCGACATAGGCCATCGAGATCGGAATGATCCAGCCGCCCGCCAGGCCGGTCGCGAACCGCACCAGCATGAGTTGATGCAGCGTGGCGGCCATCCCGCACAGCGCCACCAGCACGGTCCCGATGGCGCACATCATGGCGACGGTGCGGTATTTGCCGAGCCGATCGCCGACCGGGCCGATGACAAGCTGGATCGAGCCGTGCGCGACCGCGTAGGCCGTAACAACGGCGGCCGCGGAACCGACAGTGGTGTGGAAGTCGCTTGCGATCTGGGGTAACAGCGAATCGGTGACGCGCACTTGCGCCTGGGCGGCAAAGCCGGCGACCGCAAGAAGCATGATCGAACGCGTCGGCGTCTTGTAAGCTGAGGCCGAGACAGTTTGCGATGGCGCGGACACGTCGATATTCGCTCGGGTTTTGAAGGTGTGAGAGGGGTGCCAGCGTTGACAGTCAACGCGGCGCAAGCTTTCTAGCGCGCGAAGCAGTAGCAGCGAAACCCAAATGATCGAAAAGACCTATCAGCCTGGCGCAGTCGAGGGCCGCATTTATGCAGCCTGGGAGGCGACCGGCGCCTTCCGTGCCGGCAGGCCCGAGCGCGCCAAGGCCGAGCCTTATTGCATCGTCATCCCGCCGCCCAATGTCACTGGCTCGCTGCATATGGGCCACGCGCTGAACAATACATTGCAGGACATCCTGTGTCGCTTCGAGCGCATGCGCGGCAAAGACGTCCTGTGGCAGCCGGGCACCGATCACGCCGGCATCGCCACCCAGGCTGTGGTCGAGCGGCAGCTCACGGAGCGCCAGCAGCCCGGCAGCCGCGAAATGGGCCGCGAGGCTTTCATCAAGCGCGTGTGGGAATGGAAAGCGGAATTGGGCGGCACCATCATCGGACAATTGAAGCGGCTCGGTGCGTCGTGCGACTGGTCACGCGAACGCTTCACCATGGACGAGGGATTATCGCGCGCGGTCCTGAAAGTGTTCGTCGCACTGTATCGCGAAGGCCTCATCTATAAGGACAAGCGACTGGTCAATTGGGATCCAAAACTCAAGACCGCCATTTCCGATCTCGAAGTGGTGCAGGTCGAGACCAAGGGCAATCTTTGGCACATCAAATATCCGATCGAAGGCAGCGAGGAATTCATCATCGTCGCTACGACCCGACCCGAGACCATGCTGGGCGACGTCGCAGTTGCGGTGCATCCTGAAAACGAAAGGCTCAAGCACCTGATCGGCAAGATCGCGATCCTGCCGCTGGTCGGGCGGCGCATCGCGATCATCGGCGACACCTATGCCGATCCGGAGAAAGGTACCGGTGCGGTAAAGATCACACCGGCGCATGACTTCAACGATTTCGAGGTCGGCAAGCGGCACGATCTGCCGCTCGTCAATGTGCTCGATGTCGAAGGCGCTCTCGATCTAAAGGACAATGCGGCGTTTCTTGAAAGCGTGCCGCCATCGGCGGAATTGGATGAAACGCTGGCGCTGCATGGCCTCGATCGATTCGTCGCGCGAAAGAAGATCGTCGAGCGTTTGGAGGCTGCGGGTCTTCTCGACAAGATCGAGCCGACAGCGCATGTCGTACCGCACGGTGACCGCTCCGGCGCGGTGGTCGAGCCATTTCTCACCGATCAATGGTACGTCGATGCCAAGACGCTCGCCAAGCCGGCAATCACGGCGGTGCGCGAGCGCAAGACCGTTTTCGTGCCTGCCCAGTGGGAAGCGACTTTTTTCAATTGGATGGAGAACATCCAACCTTGGTGCATTTCGCGCCAGATCTGGTGGGGTCATCAGATTCCTGCGTGGTACGGGCCGGATGGAAAAATCTTCGTCGCCGAGACGGAAGACGATGCCGTGGCCGATGCGCTGGCGCACTACACCGAGATCGAAGAGATAACGGCGGAGGACGGTCACGACATCGCCGCCGATGCGGTTCGCCGAGCGCGGTTCGCGGGCGAATATCTGCATCGCGACGAGGACGTGCTCGATACTTGGTTTTCATCGGCGCTGTGGCCGTTCTCCACGCTCGGCTGGCCGGGCGAGACGCCGGAGCTCAAGCGCTTCTATCCAACCTCCGCGCTCGTGACCGGCTTCGACATCATCTTCTTCTGGGTCGCGCGCATGATGATGATGGGACTGCACTTCATGAAAGGGGCGCCGTTCCGTAGTGTCTACATCCACCGTCTCGTGCGTGACGCCTCGGGCGCCAAGATGTCAAAGTCGAAAGGCAACGTCATCGACCCGCTTGGCATTATTGATGAGCATGGAGCCGACGCGTTGCGCTTTACGCTCGCGCGTGAGGTATCACCAAGCCACGACATCAAACTTGCATCTCAGCAAGTGGAGAATAATCGCAATTTTGTGACCAAGCTGTGGAACGCCGCGCGCTTCGCCGAAATCAATGGTTGCGTGCGCGATCCAGAGTTTGATCCGCATCACGCCAAGGAGACGCTCAACCGCTGGATTGTCCACGAGACGGCGAAAACCGGAAGGGAGGTCACGGCGTCCATCGAAGCCTACAAGTTCAACGACGCAGCCGGCGCGCTCTATCGCTTTGTCTGGAACGTGTATTGCGACTGGTATCTCGAACTCATCAAGCCGGTCCTGACCGGGCCGGACAGTGCCGCCAAGAACGAGACGCGCGCCGCCGCGGCGTGGGCGCTCGACGAAATCCTCAAACTGCTGCACCCGTTCATGCCATTCGTGACCGAGGAGCTGTGGCGCGTCACGGCGGAGCAGGGCCGGCAACGCTATCACATGCTCGCGCTCGACGCATGGCCGAGCCACGATGGCCTTGATGATGAACTCGCCGAGGCCGAGATCGGCTGGGTGGTCGATCTTGTCACGGCGATCCGTTCCGTGCGCATGGAAATGAACATTCCGCCCGCCACCATGTTGCCTCTGGTGCTTGTGGACGCCTCTCCACAAACGAGCATCCGCGCCCAGCATTGGTCGGAATTCCTACGGCGCCTCGCGCGTGTGGCCGGGATTTCCTTCGCTGATGCCGCGCCTCAAGGCGCGGTGCAATTGGTCGTGCGCGGTGAAGTTGCGGCGCTGCCGCTCAAAGGTGTGATTGATCTTGCCGCCGAACGGGCGAGGCTCGCCAAGGAATTGGCCAAGGCCAACGCCGATATCGCGCGGGTAGATGCCAAGCTCGACAATCCGAACTTCGTTTCGCGTGCACCGGAAGAGGTCGTCGAGGAAGAAAAAGAAAAACGCGAAGAAGCTCTGGCCCGTAAGGCCAAGATTGCCGAGGCGCTGGAACGGCTGAAGCCTTCGGATTAGTCTGGTCCTGGTCCTGCCATTCCGGGGATGAACCATGTCCGACGAAGCACAGAACGTGACGATCCTGAAGGAAGCCTATGCCCGCTGGGCTGATAGCAATGGCGATAGCGCGGACCATTGGAAGTCGATCTTTGCCGACGATATCAAGTTCGGTTCGCTGGCCGAGGGTGGATATGGAACGTCGTATCTGACCGCGTATCGAAAGCGCGACGAACTCGCTTCCTACTTTGCCGGTCTCAAGCAAGACTGGGACATGATCGAATATGTAGCCGAGACCTTTGTCGCCCAAGGCGATCGCGTGGTCATGCTGGGCCGCTGCTCGTATCGCTTCAAACGTACCGGGAAGATTGTCGCGACACCAAAAGTGGAACTCCTGGCGCTTTGCCGGCGGCAAGGCGATCGAGTTCTACGAGTATTACGATACCGCGCAACTTCGCGACGCGGCCTCATGACACGACAAATGGTTAGGGCCGGAAGACATGAAAATTTTTCTCGCAGGAGCGAGCGGTGCGATCGGGCGGCGTTTGATGCCGCTGCTGCGTAAGGCCGGTCATGACATTGTCGGCATGACGCGTTCGTCCGACGTCGCGCGTGAGCTTAAGACCGCGGGCGTCCGGCCGGTGGTCGTGGACGTCTTCGACGCGGGCGCGCTCAAGCGTGCCGTGATCGATGCCCGGCCCGACATCGTCATGCATCAATTGACCGACTTGCCCCGTGTTCTCGGTGACGAAGCGGAGCTTGCCGCGGCTTACCCGCGCAACGCGCGTATCCGCACCGAGGGTACGCGCAACCTGGTCGCCGCTGCGCAGGCCGCTGTGGCTCGTCGTTTCATCGTGCAAAGCGTTGCGTTTGCTTATGCACCGGGTAAGCAGCCCTACTCAGAGACCGATCCCCTCAACGTCGCCGACGGTCCCCGGCTGGTGACGGTTCGCGCCGCTGCGAATATGGAAGAGCAAGTGCTGGCGTCCGGGATGGAGCCGATCGTCCTCCGCTACGGTCTGCTTTATGGCCCCGGCACCTGGAGCGAAGGGCCGGCGCGCCAGCCACCGCTCCACGTCGATGCCGCCGCCCAGGCCGCGTTGCTCGCGGTTACCTGCCGCGCGACGGGCATTTTCAACATCGCCGACGACGACGGCACGGTTTCTATCGGGAAGGCCTGCAAAGAGCTTGGCTTCGATCCGGCCTTCAGACAGGCGATTTGAAGGGTTTGCTGAGGTAGCGCGAGCCTTTCAGGCCGTACCGCCACGGCTTATCGACTGCTTTGGTGAGGCCGATCCGTGGCCCGGTCACTACCTCGACTTCTCCCACCCGTGCAAACAGTTCGAAAGGAGGCGCGTCAAGCGCCAGACCGTTTTGCTCCCTCGTGATTTTGAGTGCTTCGCAGACCCGGCCGGGGCCTGAGCAGAGCAGGCGGTCGTCCGCGCCGCCGCGCCGCCGCCGCATGGTTGGCAGCCCGGTCGTCGGCTCGATGGCCCGGATCAGCACGGCGGCGGCAGAACCCGCGGGCTCGCAGACGAAATTCACGCACCAGTGAATGCCGTAGGATTGGTAGACATAGACGTAGCCCGGCGGCCCGAACATCACCGCATTGCGGGGGGTCTGGCCACCATACGAGTGCGCTGCGGGATCGGTATGATGGTAAGCCTCCACCTCGACGATCCTGCCGCCGACACCGTCGACAAGCAGCTCCACCCCGATCAAGTCGGGCGCGACCTCGTGCACGCTCCGCTTGAAGAAGGTTCGGGTCAGCCGTCTCGACATACCCCCACCGTCGCAGGCCAGGGCTACTGTGGTAAATCGCGAGTTAAGGTGCAGTGCGAAGACGCGAGAATTTGTGGCCCCCGAGCAACACGCCGGGAACATTTGATCTTGTCACGCTTCAGCCATCCCAAGCGCCGCTTTTTAGCCATAGGATTTTTCGACATCCATGGCGCGCACTCGGCGGCTGGCGACATGCCGGTGGGTGCTTCCGATATTCTGGGCGTCGGGTCGCCCCGGATCGGTGAGGAGGGGCGAGGGGGCCACGTTGGCCCGCAAAGAGTTCGATGGACGCCAAGACCGATCTGAAATCTCGACTGCCGAGCCGCCACGCCACCGAAGGTGCCGAGCGGGCGCCGCATCGCGCCTTCTATTACGCGATGGGGCTGACTAAAGAGCAGATTCATCAGCCATTCGTCGGCGTCGCCACCTGCTGGAATGAGGCCGCGCCCTGCAATATCGCCCTGATGCGCCAGGCGCAGGCGGTGAAGCGTGGCGTTGTTTCAGTCGGCGCGACGCCGAGGGAATTCTGCACGATTACGGTGACCGACGGCATCGCCATGGGCCATGAGGGCATGAAGGCGTCGCTGCCGTCGCGCGAAGTCATCGCCGAACTCGGTTGAACTGACCGTCCGTGGCCATTCCTACGACGCCTTGATCGGTGTCGCCGGCTGCGACAAGTCGCAGCCGGGCATGATGATGGCGATGTTGCGGCTTAACGTTCCGGCGATCTACATCTACGGCGGCTCGATCCTGCCGGGCACTTTTAAGGGCCGGCCGGTCACCATCCAGGACGTCTACGAGGCGGTGGGTAAGCACTCGGTCGGCGGCATGTCCGACGACGATCTCGATGTGCTGGAGCAGAACGCCTGCCCTTCAGCCGGCGCCTGCGGCGCGCAATTCACCGCCAACACCATGGCGACGATTTCGGAAGCGATCGGGCTGGCACTGCCGTATTCCGCCGGGGCGCCGGCGCCTTACGAAATTCGCGACAAGTTCTGCATGCTCGCTGGCGAGATGATCATGGATTTGATCGTCAAGAACATCCGGCCGCGCGACATCGTCACCCGCAAGGCGCTAGAGAATGCCGCGGCCGTGGTAGCTGCGAGCGGCGGCTCGACCAATGCGGCGCTACACTTACCCGCGATCGCCAACGAATGCGGCATCAAGTTCGATCTGTTCGACGTCGCCGAAGTCTTGAAAAGGACACCATATATCGCGGATTTGAAACCGGGTGGCCGCTATGTCGCCAAAGACATGTTCGAAGCTGGCGGTGTTCCGTTGCTGATGAAGACGCTGCTCGACCATGGCTTTCTCCATGGCGACTGTCTCACCGTCACCGGCCGCACGATCGCGGAAAACATGAAGTCCGTGAAGTGGAATCCCGATCAGGACGTCGTTCATCCGGCCAACAAGCCGATATTGCCGACCGGCGGTGTCGTCGGTCTGAAAGGTAACCTCGCGCCGGATGGCGCGATTGTTAAGGTTGCCGGCATGGAAGGGTTGCGTTTCTCCGGTCCGGCGCGTTGTTTCGATGGCGAGGAGGCCTGCTTCGAGGCGGTGCAAAAAAGGACTTACAAGGAAGGCGACGTGCTGGTGATCCGCTACGAAGGGCCGAAGGGCGGCCCCGGCATGCGTGAGATGCTGTCGACGACTGCGGCGCTCTACGGCCAGGGCATGGGCGGCAAGGTTGCCCTCATCACCGACGGACGATTTTCAGGGGCCACGCGCGGGTTCTGTGTCGGCCATGTCGGACCGGAAGCCGCCGTCGGCGGCCCGATCGGTCTCATTCGCGACGGCGATATCATCGAGCTTGATGCCGAAAAGGGCACGCTCGACGTCAAGCTGTCGGACAGCGAACTTGCCGCACGCGCCAAGGAATGGAAGCCGCGGCCTGAAGAATTCGGTTCTGGCTATCTCTGGAAATACGCCCAGCAGGTCGGCACCGCGCGTTATGGTGCCGTGACCCATCCGGGCGCTAGTGCCGAGAAGGCGAGCTATGCGGACATCTAGTCGCGCAACTCGCCTCGCCTCGAACGGCATATCGCTCGCGCTCCTGAGCGGGCTGTGCATCGGGATTGGCTTCGGCGCCGGACCAGTGCCGAGCTTCGGCCTTCTGATCGGATCGGCCTTCGCGTTCGACGGCACGACGACGTCGAGCACAGCGGCACTTACGCCGGGCGATGTCCTGCGCGCTCCCAATCATCCGCCCGACGGCAGTGATAAGGAAAAGGCATTGACCGCGTTGCAATACGCGGCCGACCAAGGCCTGCCGGCGGCGCAATGGAAGCTCGGCCAGATGTACGCCGACGGTGACGGCGTGCCGCAGGACGCCTTTCGCGCCTTCAAATATTTCAGCGATATCGCCAATAGCCATCCGGACGAAACGCCGGGGACGCCGCAAGCGCGCTTCGTCGCCAACGCTTTCGTGGCGCTGGGGCGTTACTACCGGAGCGGGATACCCAACACCAGCGTCAGGCCGAACATGGCCCGTGCGCACGAGATGTTCGGTTATGCGGCGAGCTATTTCGGCGACGCCGACGCGCAATATGAACTCGGCCGCCTGTACATCGACGGCACGCCGAGCGACCCGCATGAAGCGGCGCGTTGGTTTCAGCTCGCGGCGACCAAAGGCCAGTGCCATGCCGAAGCCGTACTGGGCGACATATTGTTCAAGGGCCAATATGTGCCGCGCCAGGCCGCGCGCGGCCTGATGTGGCTGACGCTCGGCCGCGACTGCGCCGGCTCCGATGAAACCTGGGTCAAGCCGCTCTATGACAGCGCTTTCAAACGCGCCAGCGATGACGAGCGTGCGATGGCGTTGGTTTATCTCGAAGACTGGCTTAAGGGCCGGCGCGACTAGCGCCTACTTCGCCTCTATCTCCAGATCGATCCAAACCGGCACGTGATCGGACGGCTTTTCCCATGTGCGCACGTGGCGGTCGATGCCGGCGTCAGCGAGCTTGTCGGCGGCCCGCGGCGACAGCAGCAGGTGATCGATGCGAATGCCGTTGTTCTTTTGCCAGGCGCCGGCCTGATAATCCCAAAACGTATACAGCCCGGAATCGTCGCTGGTCGCGCGCACCGCGTCGGTGAGGCCGAGATTGACCAGTGATCGGAATGCCTCGCGCGTCTGCGGCAGGAACAGAGCGTCGCCGGTCCATGCGGCGGGATTGCGCGCGTCGGCCGTGGTCGGAATGACATTGTAGTCGCCGGCCATGATGAGCGGCTCTTCCAGTAACAGCCGGTCGCGGGCGTAAGCCGACAGCCGTTTCATCCAACCGAGCTTATAGGAATACTTCTCGGTGTCCGGCGGATTGCCATTGGGCAGATAGATGCTGGCGACCCGTAGCGCGCCCTGCGCCGTCGAGACCACGACCTCAATGAAGCGGGCGTGATCGTCCTTGTCGTCGCCGGGGAGTCCCTTGTTGATTTCGTCGAACGGAAAACGCGACAGGATGGCGACGCCGTTGAAGGTCTTCTGGCCGTGGATGGCGAGATTGTAGCCGAGGCCCTCGAACGCCTCGCGCGGAAACGCGTCGTCGACGGTTTTCGTTTCCTGAAGGCACACGATGTCGGGTTTGCGTTCAGCAAGCCAGGTGCGCGCGGAATCAATGCGCTGCTTGATAGAGTTGACGTTCCAGGTGGCGATGCGCATGGCGCCCGCGTGTTGGGTCGCGCTCTAGAGAGCGAAGCTGGTGCCGCAACCGCAAGACGCGGTGGCCTGCGGATTATTGACCTTGAAAGACGAACCGATCAAATCGTCGACGAAATCGATCTCCGAGCCGGTCATATAGTTGAGCGAGACAGGATCGATCAGCACCGTAGCCCCGCTGCGCTCGATGACGATGTCGTCGTCGGCTTTGCTGAGTTCGGTGTCGAATTTGTACTGGAAACCGGAACAGCCGCCGCCCTCCACGCTGACGCGCAGCATGGTCCCCGGCGCCTCGCGGCCGAGGATTTCGCCGATCTTGCGCGCTGCCCGTTCGGTCACGATGACGTTCGCCGTCGTATCCATCGCTGCCGTATTCATGCCTGGCCTTCGTTTTTCGCCATGGAATCGCACGGATTGCCACGGCGCCTGCCCGATAGTTAAGTGCGCCCAGGGCCAAGGTCAATTGCAGCAGGCGGCCGGGCGGACCCATTGTACTGAATCATGGCACCGGATGACGCAATGACCCGCGCGCGCTATGCCTGCGACCCGCAGCAGAGCCGTGGCCGCCTTCACTCCGAGCCCGTCAGCAAAAACCGCAGCGCATTCCGCCGCGATTGCGACCGTATAATTCATTCGACCGCTTTCCGCCGGCTCAAGCACAAAACCCAGGTTTTCGTCTTCGACGAGGGCGACCATTACCGCACCCGGCTGACCCATACGCTTGAAGTCACGCAGGTGGCGCGTGCGCTCGCCCGAATGCTCGGCCTCGACGAAGACCTCGCCGAGGCGCTGGCGCTCGCCCACGATCTCGGCCATCCGCCGTTTGGCCACGCCGGCGAGCGTGCGCTCGACGAGTGCCTGTCGGCTTTCGGCGGCTTTGACCATAATGCCCAGACATTGCGCATCGTGACCGCGCTCGAGCGGCGCTATCCGCGCTTCGACGGGTTGAACCTGACTTGGGAAACGCTCGAAGGCTTGGTCAAGCACAATGGCCCGCTTACGGACCGCGAAGGCAGGCCGCTCGAGCGCTTCCGCAAGCACGGTGTCCCGGATACCATCCAGAACTACACGAAGCTTCAGGATCTGCAGTTATGGAGCTTCGCGAGTGTAGAAGCGCAGATCGCCGCCTTCGCCGACGACATCGCCTATGACGCACACGATATCGACGATGGCCTGCGTGCCGGGTTGTTCGGTCTTGACGACATCGCTTTTGTTACGCTGCCAGGCGGCATCATCGGCGAGGTCCGCGCCGCCTATCCCCGGCTCGACGACGGCCGGCTCATCCACGAATTGATCCGCCGGCTGATCGGCTCTCTGATCGAAGACGTCGCCGCCGAAAGCAGCCGCAAGCTCGCGGCGCTGGCGCCGCAGTCGGCCGACGATGTGCGGCTGGCGCCACAGCCGGTGGTCGGCTTCTCGGTCGCGATGGGGCAGGCGGATCGCGCCATCAAGAGCTTCCTCTGGACGAGCATGTATCGCCACACCCGGGTGATGCACGTCATGGACCAGGCCGCCGGCGTGCTGCGCGACCTGTTCGCGCGCTATAGTGCCCATCCCGCTGACCTGCCCGGCGAATGGCAGGAGCGACTTTCGGACATGGCGGAGCCGGCGCGGGCACGCCGGATCGCCGATTTCATCGCCGGCATGACCGACCGTTTTGCGCTGGCCGAGCATGCGCGGCTCTTTGACACAACTCCGGAATTGCGTTAGGCGCGCGGCGCGAATATCTGTCTGCTGAAGTTATGGATTCAAAAAAAGAAAACATCTTTGAAACGGTAGCGCTCCGAGTTCAGAGTGCAACTACCGCGCTTATGACGGTGGGATTTCTTCCTCCCGGCATTGATCCATCACGTGTAACCGTGGAGCCGCCTCGCGATCCTTCACATGGCGATATGGCGATCAATGCGGCTATGGTTTTTGCAAAAGAGTCTGGAAAGAAACCCCGCGAGGTAGCTGAAGCGTATGCTGACCAATTGCGTGCAGATATCGATCGCTTTGAGAAGGTCGACATTGCCGGGCCAGGCTTCATCAATCTCACGCTGAAGCCGGCGGCCTGGTTCGAAGCACTGCGCGGCGCGGTCAAATCGGGCGCGCAATATGGCGCGAGCGATATTGGCGCCGGCGAGCCGGTCAATGTCGAATATGTTTCCGCAAATCCGACCGGACCGATGCATGTCGGCCATTGCCGCGGTGCGGTGTTCGGCGACGCGCTGGCGAGCCTGCTGGCTTTCGCCGACTACAAGGTGACCCGTGAATATTACATCAATGATGCCGGCGCCCAGGTCGATGTGCTCGCGCGTTCTGCTTATCTGCGTTATCGCGAGGCGCTCGGCGAAAAAATCGGCGAAATTCCGGGAGGACTCTATCCAGGCGACTATCTCAAGCCGGTCGGTGCGGCGCTCTCTGCGCAATATGGAAATGCGCTGACGAAGCAGCCGGAAACCGAATGGCTGCCGGTGGTGCGCGCCAAAGCGATCGCGATGATGATGGATGCGGTGCGCGCCGATCTCGACGCGCTCAACATTCGTCACGACGTGTTCTTTTCCGAGCGCTCGCTGATTACGGGCAAGGTCAACCAGGTGGCCGAGACGATCGACTGGCTACGCCAGCATGGTTATGTTTACGAAGGCCGGCTGCCACCGCCGAAGGGCGCGCCGGTCGAGGATTGGGAGGATCGGGAGCAGACGCTGTTCCGCTCCACCGCGTTTGGCGATGACGTCGACCGGCCGCTCAAGAAATCAGACGGCTCATATACCTATTTCGCGTCCGACATCGCCTACCATCGCTCCAAGATTGCGCGCGGCTTCAAAAATCTCATCGACGTCTGGGGTGCCGATCACGGCGGCTACATTAAGCGCATGCAGGCGGCGGTCGCGGCGCTGAGCGACCGCAAGGCCGATCTCGACGTGAAGATGATCCAGCTTGTCAGGCTGTTACGCGCAGGCGAGCCGGTGAAAATGTCGAAGCGGGCAGGGGAGTTCGTGACTCTGCGTGAAGTGGTAGATGAGGTCGGCCGCGACGCCGTTCGGTTCATGATGCTGTTTCGCAAGAACGACGCGCCGCTCGACTTCGATCTGGCCAAGGTCATCGAACAATCGCGCGAGAACCCCGTGTTCTATGTGCAGTACGGCCACGCCCGCGGGCAATCGATCTTCCGCAATGCCCGTGCTGCTTTTCCCGACCTGCCGGAGGACATGGCGGCGCTTGCGGATGTGGCAAAATTGGAGCGGCTTTCAGATCCGGCGGAACTTGGCCTGATACGCAATGTCGCGCTCTATCCACGGGTCGTCGAAGCCGCCTCGGCGACCCATGAACCGCACCGGATTGCCTTTTATTTGTTCGATTTGGCGAGTGAATTCCATTCCCTCTATACGCTCGGCAATAGCGCGCCACATTTACGCTTCATTATCCATAATGATCGACAACTAACGGTGGCTCGCTTGGTGCTCGTACAAGGTGTCGTCACTGTGCTCGCGTCGGGGCTTGCGTTACTGGGGGTCACAGCACCAAGCGAGATGCGTTGATCCACCACCTTCGTCCGGGGGCAGGGCGGGTGTGGGCAACGGAGAATCAGTTCAATATTGCGTAAACGCCTGAACAGAGGCGCGTCTCATGGCTGATAGCAATTTCCGCTCGTACCGTGGCCGCGACGCCGTCGCGCGCGACGAAATTGATGCGAATGCGCCCGACGCCGTGCGCGATCCGCTCGCCGAGTTGGCGCGCCTGATCGGCCAAGGCGATCCGGTCAATGAATTCAGCCGCAACCCAAGGCGACGACCGGCGCCGCAGTACGATAGTCCGGCGCCCGCCGTTGCCGCCGCGGACTGGCCGGCCGACCAGGGTTACGCTGACCAAGATCAGTACGCCGAAGAGGGCTACGCAGAGCCGCAACCAGCCGATGCCTACCCGCAGGCTCCCGAACTCCCGCGCTATGCGCGCGACGACACGCGCGTGGCTCCGCTCGAGAGTCAATATTCGGAACCGGAGGACGATTATGCGGCTCCAGCGGGCCGCGAGCCGGAGTACGAGGACAGTTACCAGAACGAGGAGCCGCCGCTGTTGCCACGCGGCCACCGGCTGCCGGCACTGGCGCCGCAATTTGACGACGAGTATCAGGACGACGAGCAGTGGCAGGACGAGCCCGCAGACCAATCCTACGCGTCGGAAGACTACGACGAGGACTCAGAGCCCGCGCCGCGCCGCAGTGGCATGACCCTCATTATGGCTGTGCTCGGTCTGGTGATCATCGGCGTCGCCAGCGCATTTGCCTATCGCACAATGTTCGGTGGCGTGCTCTTGCCGACGCTGCCGCCGATCATCAAAGCCAGCGACGGTCCGAACAAGATCGTACCGGCTCAAGCCGCGACAGCGGCCAACGCCGACGCGAGCAATTCCAAGTCCGGCGAGAAGTTGGTATCGCGCGAAGAGCAGCCGGTGCCGATCCAGGCGCAAAATCCGCCGCCGCGCGTCGTCGCCACGATCCCGGTCACAGCACCGACGGGCCCGCAATCGTCCAGTTCCGCGGCACCTGCGCCCGCTCCACAGACAATTTTTCCACCGCCTCCTGCGGCAGTAGCGCCGGCCGTGTCGGCTCCGGCAATGGGCTCGACCGAGCCGAAGAAAATCCACACCGTCCAGATACACGCGGATCAATCGGGCTGGGCCAATAGCGCGGCTACGGCGTCGGCAGCTCCTGCCGCCCGGCCCGCTGAGCCCGTTCAGGCCGCGCCGAGGCCTGCTCCGGCGCCGGTTTCCAAGCCTGCGGCGAACGCGCCGCTAGCGCTCGTGCCGATCGCTGGGAGCCGTGCAGTTCCGGTGGAACCATCCAGAACCCAAGTGGCGCGGCGTGAGACCTCTGGCGCGCCGCCTTCGACCAATCCCACGGCGGGTGCCGCAGCGCCGTCCATCGGCGGCTATGCGGTCCAGGTGAGTTCACAGCACAGCGAAGCCGAGGCCGAGGCCGCCTATAAGTCGCTCCAAGCGAAATTTCCGGCACAGCTCGGTAGCCACCAGGTGATTATCCATCGCGTCGATCTAGGTGAAAAAGGCACCTTTTATCGCGCCCTTGTCGGTCCGTTTGCCTCGGCGGACGCGGCAGCCGGGTTATGCAGTAACTTGAAGGCGGCCGGCGGCAGCTGCCTCGTCCAGAAGAATTAGCGGCGGCACGCTTGACCCTCGATCGTCGCGCGGGCTAATCGGCGCGGGATCGCCAATCGCTTTCCATTGAATGGATTGGCAATCCAGGATTTTGGTGAAGCATGATCTTTTCGGAAAACCGGCGTCCACTTTTCCCGATCATGCTTTGATGCGCGCATTCATCACCGGAGTCGCCGGTTCTGCGTTGACGGACGAAGAGCGCAGGTTTTTCCGCGATGCCCAGCCCTGGGGTCTCATCATATTCAAGCGGAACATTGCCGGTTCCGAGTCGCTACGCCGCCTGGTGGACGATTTCCGTTCCACCACCGGGTACGAGGCGCCGATCCTGATCGATCAGGAGGGCGGCAGAGTGCAACGGCTTGGACCGCCAGACTGGCCGCGGTACCCCCCTGGGGCCGTCTATGGAAAGCTTTTCGACCAGAATCGCGACATTGGTCTCGCCACGGCTCGGCTCGGTGCACGGCTGATCGCGGCCGACCTGGCCGTACTAGGGATCGACGTCGACTGCCTGCCGATTGCCGACGTCCCGGTTGCGGGAGCCGATCCGGTGGTGGGCGACCGTGCCTATGGCAACGAGCCCGACAAGGTGGCCGCCATTGCCACCGCTATCACACTGGGCTTGGCGGAGGGGGGTGTCCTCCCGGTGCTCAAGCACATCCCCGGCCACGGCCGGGCGACGGCCGACAGCCATAAAAGCTTGCCGGCGGTCAGCGCCGACCGGCCAACCCTGGATCGTACCGATTTTGCCGCTTTTCGGCTGCTTAAAGCCTTGCCGATGGCGATGACCGCCCACGTTGTATTCACTGCAATCGATCCGATGGTCCCTGCCACTTTGTCGCCGCGTATAGTGCGTGACGTGATTCGTGATTCGATTGGCTTTCAGGGCCTTCTCATGAGCGACGATATCTCCATGGGCGCTTTGTCGGGCTCGATTGCCGACCGGAGCCGCGCGGCCATTGCGGCTGGCTGCGATGTGGTCCTGCATTGCAACGGCGAAATGGCGCAAATGCGCGAAGTCGCTGCGAGGGTGCCGGTTTTGTCCGGCGAGGCGGCTCGGCGTGCCGCGGCAGCGCTCGCCGCGCGGCGACCCGCACAACCGATCGACATGGCCGCGAGCCGCGCTGAATTCTCCCGTCTTGTGGCCGGCGTCTGGCAGCCAGCGGAAGGCACGGCATGAGCCCCGATGATCTGCAGTTCGAAACCGAGCTTCCGGAACGTGCATCGGACGATCCGGCGCTAGTCGTCGATGTCGAGGGGTTTGAAGGACCGCTCGATCTTTTGCTGACGCTGGCGCGGCAGCAGAAAGTCGATCTCGCCAAGATTTCAATTCTTGCGCTCGCCGACCAGTACCTCGCCTTTATCGAAGCGGCACGGAAGCTGCGGCTGGAGCTTGCCGCCGATTACCTGGTGATGGCGGCGTGGCTCGCCTATTTGAAATCCCGGCTGTTGCTGCCCGACCAGAATGAGCCCGACGGGCTGAGCGCCGAGGACATGGCAAATGCGCTGGCGCAACGCCTGCGCCGGCTCGAAGCCATCCGCAGTGTCGCCCAGCAGTTGCTCGACCGGCCGCAATTGGGCCGCGAGGTTTTCCAGCGTGGCCAACCCGAGCCGATCGCCGAGATCAAACATCCAGAATGGTCGGCAACGCTCTACGACTTGCTCACGGCCTACGCCGGGCGGCGGCAGACGCAGGCGCGCTCTTTCGTGCAAATGCCAAAGCGCACGGTGTGGTCGCTCGCCGAAGCGCGCGAAGCGCTGGAACGGCTGATCGGCATCTCGATGGAGTGGTTCCCGCTTGACCGCTATCTCACCGAATATCTTGTGGAGCCGTCATTGAAGGCGACGGTCCTGGCGTCGAGCTTCGCCGCGACGCTCGAACTGGTGCGCGAAGGTCACCTCGAAATGAATCAGCATGAGGCTTTTGCGCCGCTGTATGTGCGTAAGCGTCAGAAGACGGGAGAGGGCGGCATAGCCGCTGAAACGGGGTAATGGGTAATAGGGAAGGGGATCGGATGCCAAAGACGGCGGAGATGCGGGTGGTTGTCGACAATACGCAACAGGAGCGGGCTGAAGAATTGCGCATCCTTGAAGCCCTTTTGTTTGCGGCCGAGGCCCCGCTCGACGAAAAGGTTCTGGCAAAACGATTGCCGGCGGGCGTCGACGTGCGCGCGCTGCTGATGCAATTGCAGAAGGAATACGAGCCGCGCGGCGTGAACCTCGTTCGTGTTGCCGGCAAATGGTCGTTGCGCACCGCGGGCGATCTCGCCTGGCTGTTGACCCACGAGTCGACGGTGACGCGCAAGCTGTCGCGCGCCGCCATCGAGACGCTGTCGATCGTCGCCTATCATCAGCCGGTGACGCGCGCCGAAATCGAGGAAATCCGCGGCGTGACCACGTCCAAGGGCACGCTCGACGTGTTGCTGGAGACCGGCTGGATCAAGCTGCGCGGCCGGCGCAAAGCGCCGGGGCGGCCGGTGACCTATGGAACCACCGAAGCGTTTCTGTCGCATTTCGGGCTCGAAGCCGTCACCGATTTGCCGGGGCTGGACGAGTTGCGCGGCTCGGGCCTCGTCGACAGGGCGGTGCCCTCCGATTTTGCCGTGCCCATTCCTTCGGACGATCCGGCACTGCGGGACGACGAAGATCCGCTGGAACCCGGCGATCTCGATCTTGGCCTGGCGCCGCCGGAAGGCCGCAGCGAGGAATAAAGCCCTCCGTTGGCGGGTCTAATGACCGTAAACTTGGCAGCCTAAGGTTAACGCCGTCGAGCGGGGCCCCTGCGGCGGCAGCGCATTGCCGCCGCGCTTGTTTTTGCCCTGCTTGACGCCTAGGTTCTCGCTAAATCTTGGACATTGCCGCGGGCCCGAGCGCCGTTGCGGACGGAGGGTTTCATGGGCTCTTTGAGCATCTGGCATTGGTTGATCGTCGGCGCCGTGCTGCTTGTGGTTTTCGGCGGCCGCGGCAAGATTTCGGACATGATGGGCGACGTCGCCAAGGGCATCAAAGCCTTCAAGAAAGGCATGGCCGACGAGGATAAGGCGGACGCGGCACCGAAGACCGACGCGCCGGTCAAGACCATCGATCATCAGGCAGCCAGCGAGATGAAGCAGCGCGCCAGTTCCGAGAGCAAGGTCTAGCTCCAAGATATAGCGCGCACTGTCTCCATGGCCTCGCGCAGATTGAGCTGACCGGCGCGCGCGGCCAGGCGGCCGCGGAGTTTCCATGTTCGACATCAGTTGGACCGAATTCCTGCTCATCGGCGTCGTCGCGCTGATCGTGATCGGGCCGAAAGAACTTCCCGCTGTATTGCGTACGCTCGGCCAATACACGCGCAAGGTCCGCGGCATGGCTGCGGACTTCCAAAATCAGTTCAATGAAGCCATGCGCGAAGCCGAGATGGCCGACCTCAAGAAAGAGGTCGACAGCATGGCGCAAGATTTCAAGAATTTCGATCCGCTCAAGGACGTGCGCGACGACGTCGCGGCCATGGGCAAGGACATCGAGAGCTCGCTTGCTGCCACGCCGACGCCGAAGGCCGCCACGCCGGTGACCAGCGAAGCCGCGCCGGGAGATGCACCGGCGCCACTGCCCGAACTCGCCGTGCCGGCAATTCCAGTCGAGCATAGCGAACTCGAACACGCCGCCGCGCCTGCGGCCGCCAACGAGCCAGCCGCGGAATCCGCAGCGCCCGTCAGTGCAGAGCGCACCGAATGAGCCGCGAAGACGAAGAGAAGGAGATCGAGGCCACCAAGGCGCCCTTGATGGACCATCTCATCGAGTTGCGTTCGCGGCTGATCAAGGCGCTGGCGGCCTTCTTCCTCGCCGCCATCGTCTGTTTTTTCTTCGCCAAGCACATCTACAACATCCTGACGTGGCCCTATATCTGGGTCGCCGGCGCCGAGAATTCGAAATTCATCTACACCGGGCTGCTCGAATATTTCGTCGTGCAGCTCAAACTCTCGCTGTTCGGCGCCGCCGTCATCGCGTTCCCGGTGATCGCGAGCCAGATCTACATGTTCGTCGCGCCAGGGCTTTATCGCAACGAACGGCAGGCGTTCCTGCCCTACCTCATCGCCACGCCGGTGTTTTTCGCGCTGGGCTCGATGGTGGTCTATTTCCTGGTCTGGCCGATGCTGGCGCGCTTCTCGCTCAGCATGCAGCAGCTTGGCGGACCGGGGCAGGCATCGATCGAACTGTTACCGAAGGTCGAGGATTACCTGGCGCTGATGATGAAGTTGATCCTGGCGTTCGGCATCGCCTTTCAGCTTCCGGTGATCCTGACGCTGCTCGGCCGCGTCGGCATCATCACCTCCGACCAGCTCAAGTCGAAGCGCCGCTATTTCATCGTTATCGCCTTTGTGATCGCGGCGATCCTGACGCCGCCCGACGTCTTGAGCCAGATGTCGCTTGCGCTGCCGCTGGTCGCGCTCTACGAGGGCTCGATCTGGTCGGTGCGGATTGTCGAGAAGCGGGTTGCCGCCGAACGCGCGGCCGCTGCGGCGGCCAAGCCGGCGGAGTGACTAGGCGTATTGTCTGGGTTATTGATTCGTCATGCCCGGGCTCGTCCCGGGCATCCACGTCTTGAGCGCATAGCAATGCACGACATCCGTTGGATACGCGACAATCCTGACGCCTTCGACCGCGCGCTGGCGCGGCGCGGCCTTGCGCCGGAAGCCAAGCGGTTGATTGCCCTCGACGAGCAACGCCGGCAGAAAATCCTTGCGCTCGAAACCGCGCAAGCGCGTAGGAACGCGGCGTCGAAGGAAATCGGCGAGGCGAAGAAGAATAAGGACGAGGCGAAAGCTGCGGCCTTGATGGCTGAGGTTGCTGCCCTGAAAAACTCCATGATCGCGATGGAGGCCGACGAGAAGGAAGCGTCGAAAAAATCAAACGATGCACTAGCGGAAATTCCCAATCTGCCGCTGGACGAAGTGCCCGACGGCAAAGACGAAAAAGACAACGTCGAGCATCATCGTTTCGGGGCGAGGCGTAATTATGCCTTCGCACCCAAGCAGCATTTCGACCTCGGCGAGGCGCTCGGCCAAATGGACTTTGAGACCGCGGCAAAGCTTTCGGGCGCGCGCTTCGTCGTTTTGAAGAAGGGGCTCGCCCGGCTGGAACGGGCCCTTGGGCAACTTATGCTCGATGTACACACAAGCGAACCGCACAACTACACCGAAGTTGCACCGCCAATGTTGGTGCGCGACGAGGTGATGTTTGGAACCGCGCAGTTGTGGAAATTTCGAGATGACCAATTTCAAACTTTTACTGACGAGTTTCGCTGGAGCCAGATGGAAGATTTCGCCAGGAGCGCTATGCGAGGCGTTTTACAAATAGCTGAAATGCAGGGATTAGATGTTGCAAAAAAAGAAATTGATGTGCCCTTCGTAAGGCAAAATGCATACATCGCTGAACGTTATTGGCTAGTTCCTACAGCCGAAGTGCCTCTGACCAACCTCGTCCGGGAGTCCATCGTCGATGAAACCGAACTGCCTATGCGTCTTACTGCCTACACTCCTTGCTTTAGAGCGGAGGCCGGCGCCGCCGGTAAAGATACACGTGGCATGATCCGCCAACACCAGTTTGATAAAGTCGAACTGGTCTCGATCACGACGCCCGAGCAAAGCAAAGACGAGCATGAGCGCATGCTCTCCTGCGCCGAGGAAGTCTTGAAGCGGCTCGACCTGCATTACCGCGTCATGACGCTGTGCACAGGCGACATGGGCTTTCCGTCACAAAAGACTTACGACATAGAAGTATGGCTGCCCGGGCAGAACATGTATCGCGAGATTTCGTCGTGCTCGATCTGCGGCGAGTTTCAGGCGCGACGCATGAACGCGCGCTATCGCACCAAGGAAGGCCGTCAGGTGCGTCACGTGCACACGCTCAACGGTTCCGGCGTTGCTGTCGGCCGCGCGCTTATCGCGGTGATGGAGACTTATCAGCAGGCTGACGGTTCGATCGCGGTGCCCGAGGCGCTCGCGCCCTACATGGGCGGGATCAAGAAGATCGAGAAGTAATTGCGCATCCTGGTCACCAACGACGACGGCATTCACGCGGAAGGGCTCGAGGTCTGCGAGAAGATTGCGCGCACGCTCTCCGACGACGTCTGGGTGATCGCGCCGGAATACGATCAGTCGGGCGTCGCCCACTCGCTGTCGCTCAACGATCCGTTGCGGCTGCGCCAGATCGGCGAACGGCGTTTCGCGGTGCGCGGCACGCCGACTGATTGCATCATCATGGGCGCGCGCCACGTGCTCAACGGCCACGAGCCCGACCTTGTGTTGTCCGGCGTCAACCGCGGCCGCAATGCCGGCGAGGACGTGATCTATTCAGGCACCATCGCCGGTGCCATGGAAGGCACCATCCTCGGTATTCCGTCGCTGGCGCTGTCGCAGGCCTACAAATCGCGCAGCAACCAGCCGCCCTATTGGGAAACGAGCCTGCGTTTTGCACCCGATATCATCCGTCGCGTGCTGGCGGAAGGAATTCCGCGCGACGTGCTGCTCAACGTCAACTTTCCCGATTGCCCGCCGGGCGAGATCAAGGAAATTCGCGTCACGACGCAGGGCCGCCGCCGCCAGGAGCGGCTCCATATCGACAAGCGCCAGGACGGCCGCGGCAATCCTTATTACTGGATCGCTTATGTACGTCAGAATGCCGCCAAAGCGGCGGACGACTCCGATCTCGCGGCGCTTGACGAACGCTGCATCGCGATCACGCCGCTCAAGCTCGACATGACCGATGAGCCGACTGTGATGCGGCTCGCCAAGCTGTTCAGCTGACGTCGTTCAATGCGCCGCTTTCGGCGTTATGGCCTTGAGCGCTTGTTCGAGCGCGTCGAGTTGGAATGGCTTCTGCAGCGTCACAGTCGTGCGATAGGCTTCCGGCACGCCGCGCTGGCCATAACCGGTGGCGAAGACGAACGGCAGTCCGCGCTGGACCAGGATTTCGACCACCGGAGTGATCGGTTGACCGTTTAGGTTGACGTCGAGGATGGCGGCGTCGAATTCCGCCTGTTTGGCCACCGCCATGGCTTCGTCGATGCCGCCGGCCTCCGCCGCCATCGTATAACCGAGGTCCTCCAGCATGCCGTCGAGCAGCATGCGGATCATCGGTTCGTCCTCGACGACAAGAATTCTTTTGCCGGCGGCGGCAACAGTCGCTGAATTCATTTTTTCCCCGTGCCTGCCGGACCCGGGCAAGGGCCCGGCTTTAGCGCTTGCGCAAAACGCCCAGGGTTCGATTCAGTTCCGCCGCCAATGCAGAAAAAGTCTCGAAACAGCCGCCGCCGCTCATTTAGCCTAGTTTGAGCGCTGCCGGCATAGTGCTAATAAGCCTCCAGCATCCTCGTATGTCGAGGTTATTGTGGCCGCGGTTCCGGCAGCCGACGTCGAACGCATGGAATTCCAGCTCGGCTTGCGCCGGCGCGGGATCAGCGATCAGGCCGTGCTACGGGCAATGGACGAGGTGCCGCGCGAGCATTTTGTTGCCGCCGAATTCACCGACAGCGCCTATGCCGATCAGGCGTTGCCAATCGCCTGCGGCCAGACCATCAGCCAGCCTTACGTGGTCGGCTACATGACCGAACAGCTTGACCTCGCTCCAAATCACCGCGTTCTGGAGATCGGCACCGGCTCGGGTTATCAGGCGGCCGTCCTGTCGCGCATCGCTCGCGAGGTGGTGACCATCGAGCGCTATCGGACACTGGCCGATGCGGCGCGCGCACGGCTGAAGACGCTCGGATACAGCAATGTCACGGTCCGCACCGGTGACGGCTTCGCCGGGGCTCCGGAACAGGCGCCATTCGACCGCATCATCGTGACCGCGGCCGCCGAGGAGGTGCCAAATGCGCTCGTCGAGCAGCTCGGGGAGAGCGGCAAGATGATTCTGCCGCTGGGGCCGCGCCACGGCACGCAGTATATCGTCAAGCTGTCGAAGTCCGCGGGCGGCGAAATCAAGCGCGAGGACCTGATTCCGGTCCGATTTGTACCGCTGCTGCCGGGCCAAGCGCGCGAATTGTGAGGCTTTACGCGGCGATACCCGCTTTCTGAAATTCTTTGTGCCGCACTTAAAGGCCTGTTTACCGCAACGTAGTTTATTCACCCCCTGGTAGTTGTTGCGTGCGGGCGAGTGAAATGAACGCGTCGCGTCGGTGGGCCATCTGGCCGCGGTTGGTTGCTGTTTCGTTAATCGGTTTGGGCGCTGCCAGTTGCAGTAGCGACTCCAGCCGCTTCTCCGATATTTTCAGCTCTAACAGCTCTTCGCGAACCGACACGACAGGGTCGATTCCGCAGACGAGCCCGACCGGCCACATTCAGAGCCAGCCATTACCGCGCCTTGCCAGTACCGATCCGGGCATGTCCGGTGGCGGCCGCGGCATGGGCTCCTACGAGCCGAGCGGCGAAACCACTGGCTCGGTGCCTCCGACTCCGCCGCCCCCGACCTGGACTTGGGAAGGCGGCACTCCGATCGTCGTGGCGCCGGGCGAGACCCTCGAGTTGATTTCACGGCGTCACGGTGTGCCCGTGGCAGCGATCATGCAGGCCAACAACATCGCCAATCCGACTGCAGTACATCCTGGAGAGCACCTGGTGATCCCCCGGCTTCGGTCATCGGCGCCGCATACGAACTTAGCGATGCCGCCGGTTGGTCCGGTCGGTGCGCCGCGTACGGTACTTGCCCCAACCGCGGGCGTTCACGTGGTGGCGCCGGGCGAGACGCTTCGCAGCGTCGCCAGACTCTACGGCAAGCCGGTGATGGTGATTGCCAAGGCCAACAATATTCCGCCCGACACGATGGTGAAGGTCGGCGAGCGCATCGTTATCCCGGATGTCCAGGCCGGGCAGAGCGGCCTTCTCGCGCCGCGCGCCCAAGCACCGCCGGCCACTGGCCCCGATTACGCCAGTGTTGAATTGCCACACAGCGCCAGAGTTGCAGTGCCAGAGCCGGCTCCCGCTACCGAGCAGACTTCAACCGTGAAGACCGCCGAGCCTGCGGGTGCGCTACCGGGCTTCCGCTGGCCGGCGCGGGGTCGCATTATCGCGAGCTTTGGTCCGTCGCCAAACGGCTTGCAGAATGACGGTATCAATCTCGCTGTGCCCGAAGGCACGCCGATCAAGGCTGCGGACGATGGCGTCGTCGCTTATGCCGGCAATGAGCTGAAAGGCTACGGCAATCTGGTGCTGGTGCGCCACAGCAACGGCTTCGTTACCGCCTACGCTCACGCCAGCGAAATCCTGGTCAAGCGCGGCGAAACGGTCAAACGCGGCGAAGTGATCGCGCGATCGGGCCAGACCGGCAACGTGACGTCGCCGCAATTGCACTTCGAGATTTGCAAGGGCTCGACGCCGGTTGACCCGGCGCAATTCCTCAACGGGGCCTGACGACAGGGCTTATCTGTCGGCAGTCTTTCGTTTTCCATCGTCCGTTATCACGCCGAGCCGGCCGGCGAGATCCTGCACGTATTGCCATGCCACGCGGCCGGAACGCGCGCCGCGCGTTGTCGCCCATTCCAGCGCTTCGCGCCGCAATTCGGTGGCGTCAACGGGCACGCGATAGTGGGCGACATAGCCTTCAACCATCGCCAGATACTCGTCCTGACTACATCGGTGAAAGCCGAGCCATAATCCGAAGCGGTCCGAGAGCGAGACCTTCTCCTCCACGGCTTCACCCGGATTGATAGCGGTCGCGCGCTCGTTCTCCACCATGTCGCGGGCCATCAAATGGCGGCGGTTCGAGGTGGCGTAGAAGATGACGTTCTCCGGCCGTCCCTCAATGCCGCCTTCGAGCATGGTCTTGAGCGATTTGTATGAAGTGTCTTCGGCGTCGAAGGAGAGATCGTCGCAGAATACGATGAAGCGCTGCGGAGCGTTGCGTAGCAGGTCCATCAACTCCGGCAGCGACTTGATGTCCTCGCGGTGAATTTCGATGAGTTTTAGTCCCGCGGCCGGATAGGCCGCGCTGGTTCCGGCGTGAGCGGCTTTGACCAGCGACGACTTGCCCATGCCGCGCGCGCCCCACAGCAACGCGTTGTTTGCCGGCAGGCCGCGGGCAAAACGTTCGGTGTTCTCGACCAGAAGATCGCGCACCCTATCGATGCCTTTGAGCAGCGACATCTCGACACGGTTGACCCGGCGTACGCCGGCGAGGCGGCGTCCCTCGGGGTGCCAGACGAAGGCGTCCGCCGCCGCAAGGTCCGTTTCCCGCGGCAGGGGCGGCGCGAGCCGTTCAAGCGCGCCTGCTATCCGGCGCAGGATTTCGCCACTACCATCGTCGGGATTAGCCACCTTGGCCTTGGCGCGAGTGGCGTTGCCCTTGTTCCTGAAGCGTGACGGGGAATGAGCCATATTTACACCGGGTTACGCCTTGTCCTTAGCGGGGCGTAGGAACCGTCGCAAGCGCAAGGCCCGTCCTTTCCCTCGCCGTTTGTGTAGAAAGGAACGGACGGGGCTTGCGTTGCAATTGGGCCAACGGTGGCTATAGTCCGCGCCGATTTCGCGCGCTAAATCGGCCGTTCTTCCGAAGGCTGGCGCGCCTTAAAACGGCCCCGGAGGATCAATGTTTATTACGCCCGCATTCGCGCAAGGCGCGCTGTTCGGCCTTGGCGGCGATAGCAGCGGCATGATCGTTCAATTCATGCCGCTGATTTTGATTATCGTGATTATGTATTTCCTGGTGTTGCGGCCGCAGCAGCAGAAGGTGAAACGGCATCAGGAGATGGTCAAGGCATTGCGGCGTGGCGACACCGTGGTGAGCAACGGCGGTCTGGTCGGCAAGGTGACGAAGGTCATCGACGATGACCAGGTCGAAGTCGAAATCGCCGACGGTGTACGGGTGCGGCAGATGCGAGCGATGGTAAGCGATGTGCGCGCCAAGGGCGAACCGGTGAAGGACGACAGCGAAAGCTAAGCCGTCGCCTCCACCGTGAACTAAGGAAAATCGAAGTCCATGTTGTTTTTTACCCGGTGGAAGGCGGCGGCAATTCTGCTCACGGCGCTCGTCATATGCCTGTTCGCCGTGCCGAATTTCTTCCCCGAAAGCACCGTAAAGCGTTGGCCGAGCTGGGCGCAGCGCCACGTTGTGCTCGGTCTCGACTTGCAGGGCGGCTCGCATCTCCTGCTCGAGGTCGATTTAGGCGCGGTCCGCAAGGAAGTTTTGCAGGCGCTCGCCGATGACGTGCTGCGTGTGCTGCGTCAGGCCCGCATTCCGTTTACCGGCCGAGCCATCAAAGGCAACGGCGTAGAAGTCCACATCACGCGTGACACCGACGTCGCTACCGCGCTCGCCAAGTTGCGCGAATTGTCGACACCCTTGTCCGGAATTGTCGGCGCGTCGGGACAGCGCAATATCGACGTGGCGGAGAGCGGCGGCGTCATCACGCTGACGCCCACCGATGCTGCGCTCACCGAGCGGATTCGTCAGGCCGTCGATCAATCGATCCAGATCATCGAGCGTCGCGTCAATGAGCTCGGTCTTGTCGAACCGACGATTTAGCGGGAGGGCGTTGATCGCATTCTAGTGCAGGTGCCAGGCTTGCAGGATCCGACGCGGCTGAAGGACATTCTCGGCAAGACGGCGAAGCTGGATTTTCGCATGGTCGATTTGTCGATGACGCCCGAACAAGCGACGGGGACACGTCCACCGCCGGATTCCGAGATACTCGACGGCGAAGGCGGAACGAAATACCTCATCGAGAAGCGCGTGCTCGTTTCCGGCGCCGATCTCACCGACGCCCAGCCGGGCTTCGACCAGCGCACCAGCGAACCCATCGTCAGCTTTAAATTCAACTCAAGCGGCGCGCGCAAATTCGCCGAAGCCACCCAGGCCAACGTCGGTAAGCCGTTTGCGATCGTGCTCGACAACAAGGTGATCGAAGCGCCGGTCATCCGCGAACCGATCCTCGGCGGCGCCGGGCAGATTTCCGGCCGATTTACGGTTCAACAGGCAAACGATCTGTCGATCCTGCTGCGCGCCGGTGCCTTGCCGGCGCCGCTAACCATCATCGAGGAGCGCACGGTCGGTCCCGGCCTGGGCCAGGATTTCGATCAATGCCGGCGAGCACGCTGCCTATGCGGGCGCGGCGCTGGTGATCATCTTCATGTTCATCACCTACGGTTTGTTTGGCCTTTTCGCCAATATCGCCGTCGCCATCAACGTGGCCATGATCTTCGGCGTGCTGTCGTTGCTCAGCGCGACGCTGACGTTGCCAGGAATTGCCGGCATCGTGCTCACCGTCGGCATCGCGGTCGATTCCAACGTGCTGATTTACGAGCGCATCCGCGAGGAAGTTCGCGCCGGACGCACCGCGATCAATGCCATCGATGCCGGCTTCACGCGGGCGTTGGCGACCATCCTGGACTCCAATATCACGACGTTCATCGCTGCTGCTGTGCTGTTCTATATCGGCACCGGACCAGTACGCGGCTTTGCCGTGACCCTCGGAATCGGCATTCTCACCAGCCTGTTCACCGCCTTCACGCTGACCCGCCTGATCGTGGCGTATTGGGTGCGCATGTGGCGGCCGCGCACGGTTCCCATCTAATCACCTGAAAGACGTCCATTGCGCCTGCTCCGTATCGTTCCCGACGACACCAAGTTCGATTTCATGCGCTTCCGGCGCATCAGCTTTCCTATTTCGGCGATGCTGTCGATTGCCGCGATCGCGCTGTTTTTCTTCCACGGATTGAATTTCGGCATCGATTTCATCGGCGGCACGCTGATGGAAGTGCAGACCAAGGGTGGGCCGGCCGATCTTTCCAAGATGCGTGAGACCATCGGCGGACTCAAACTCGGCGATTTCCAGCTTCAGCAGTTCGGCAGCCCCGACGATGTGCTGATCCGCATTTCGGAACAGCCTGGCGGCGACGTAGCGCAGCAGCAGGCGGTGCAGAAAGTCCGCGATGCCCTCGGTAGCGACGTCGACTACCGGCGCGTCGAGGTGGTCGGGCCGAGCGTGTCCACGGAATTGCTGGCGTACGGCACAATCGGTCTCGTACTCGCGATCTGCGCGATCCTGATCTACTTGTGGTTCCGGTTCGAATGGCAGTTTGCGCTCGGCGCCATGATCGCCAACGTACATGACCTGGTGCTCACTGTGGGCTTCATGTCGCTGACGCATATTGATTTCGATCTCACCAGTATTGCTGCGCTGCTCACCATCCTCGGCTATTCGCTCAACGATACGGTCGTCATCTATGACCGCATCCGCGAAATGCTGCGCCGTTATAAGCGCCTGCCGATGCCGGACCTGCTCAACTTGTCGATCAATGCCACGCTGTCGCGCTCGATCGTCACCCACGTCACAGTGGCAATGTCGCTCTTGGCGCTACTGCTGTTCGGCGGTCAGGCGATTTATAGTTTCACCGCGACGATGATGTTCGGCGTCGTGCTGGTCGGTACCTATACGTCGGTCTTCATCGCCTCGCCGATCCTGATCTATCTTGGCGTCGGCACCGGCCGCATGGGTGGTACGGAAGAGCCTGAACCCGCGGCGCAACCCGAGACGCGAGCGCCCGCCAAGCCGTCGTCACGAGCACGAGCGCGCCGCTAGTGGATGCGCCGCATCTGCCGCGCCAAGCCCTGATCGACGCGCATGGCGGGGGCGGCTTCCGCTTTGCCGGCATGTCGCATCGCGGATCACTGCTCTGTCTGCCGGACGGCATCTGGGCCTGGCCGGTTGCGACTCCCGAAGCCGTAACGGACGATGCGTTGTCGATGGTCTTCGACCGTGCCGGGAATTTGGATTTCTTCATTCTCGGCACCGGCACGGTACTGCGGCCCATGCCGGAGAGGTGGCGGCTGCGCTTTCGCGAGGCGCATATTTCGGCCGATGCCATGGCGACAGCGGCGGCGGTGCACACTTACAACGTGATGCTGATGGAGAACCGGCGCGTCGGCGCAGGCCTCATCGCAACTGACTGATCCTGTTAAGCTCGCCGCAATGCAGGATGCATTCACCTATTGCGCCGACCTGGTCCGGGGAGCCGATCGCGACCGCTACATCGCGACGCTATTTGCGCCTGCGGATCTGCGCGGCGCGCTTTATGCTCTTTATGCCTTCAACCTCGAAGTGGCACGCGTCCGTGACGCGGCGCGCGAGCCGCTGCCCGGCGAAATTCGCCTGCAATGGTGGCGCGACGTGGTCAACGGCGAGCGGGCCGCGGAGGCGAGCGCAAATCCGGTCGCAGCAGCGCTTCTTGAAGTCGTCGCCCGGCATCGGATTTCGGTCGCCAAGCTGGATGCGCTGCTCGATGCTCACCGCTTTGACCTTTACAACGAACCGATGGCGCGGCTTGCCGATCTCGAAACTTATGCGCGTGACACAGGCGCTGCAATCATTGCGCTTGCGGCGCAAATTCTCGGTAGTGCCGATGCGGCTGCCGTGCAGCAGGCCGCCGATCCGGCGGGAATTGCATTGACCATAACAGCCGCATTGCGGGCCTTTCCCACCCACGCCGCTCGGCACCAGCTTTACGTGCCGATCGAGTTGCTTTCGCGTTTTGGCGCTCAGCCCCACGATATCTTCGCCGGACGATCCACGCCTGAGCTCAATGAGACGTTCGCCGAGCTGCGAAGCCTCGCCAGGCAACATCTGCGCGCGGTCCAGCAGCGCATGACAATGCTGCCGAATACAGCACTGCCTGCGTTCCTGCCGGTTGCATTGGTGCGGCCAGCACTTGATCTACTGGAACGTTGCGATGCGTTCGCGCCCGCGGAAATATCGCCTTGGCGGCGGCAGTGGCTGATATGGCGCGCGGCGCGCAACCCTGCACGCTTCGGCGCATGACATTGCCTCTCGTCCGCCGATTGTGATTTCCCATATGTCCGGCCGCGACAACTCTACCCCTTTCGGCGGCTGACAGCGTGGAATATCACCGCTCGTGCGCTGAGGCGTAACGCGAACACGTTGGAAGATAGGGCAGGGAATAATGCTTCGTTGTTTTCAATCATTGGCAGTCGCAACCGGACTTATGGTGGCCGGGCTGACTTCGGGCTCCGTCCTGGCGGATGACTACCCCGCGCGGCCGGTCAGCATCATCGTGGCGCAGCCGCCCGGCGGCGGCACGGACATTATCGCCCGCATCATCGCCGCTCAGCTTTCGGCACAACTTGGCCAACCGTTTGTCGTCGAGAATAGAGCCGGCGCAGGAACGGTCGTAGGCACTGCCGCAGCCGCCAATGCACCGCCGGACGGCTACACGCTGCTCACGGGCTTGATCGCCAATATGGCGGTCAACCCGAGCTTGTTTGCCCACTTGTCCTACGATCCGATCCGCGATTTCACGCCTGTGGGCATGTTGGCGGAATTTCCGTTCGCCGTTGTCGTCAACAATGATTTTCCGGCGCATTCGATCAAGGAGCTCATCGCTCTGGCAAAGTCGAAACCGGGCGCAATCAACTTTGCATCGGGAGGCAACGGCACGGGGCAGCATTTGTCCACGGAGCTTTTCGAATTGCTCGCCGGAATCAAAATGACTCACGTGCCCTACCGTGGCGCCGCGCCCGCTTACACCGACATCATGTCGGGACAAACGCCGGTATTTTTCGACAATCTGGCAAGTGCACTGGGTCAGATCAAAGGCGGCAGCGTGCGTGCGATTGCCGTCACCGGCAAGGAGCGGTCACCGCTACTGCCCGATGTTCCGACCGTCGCGGAATCCGGCGTTCCCGACTACGTTTATGAAGTGTGGTTCGGCCTTTGGGCGCCGAAAAATACGCCAAGGCCGATCGTCGAGAAACTTTACGCGCAGGTACAGAAAGCGCTTGCCGAGCCGGCGGTGAAGGACCGGATCATCGCGGATTCCGGCGTACCGATGAATATGCCGCTTGCCGACATCCAGCCCTTTGTCAAAGACGAGATCGCCAAATGGGCGGATGTGGTCAAGCGCGCCGGTATCACGGTTCAGCAGTAGGCCGTCCAGCACATCACTCGGCGGCGTGTGGCAGAGCGGCCGCGATCCAGCCGTCGAGGTCGGCGAGAGCGCGTTCGCATAGCGCGCGCTTCTTCGAATAATTTCTCGGCCCGAGGCCGCCGTCTGCAACGGCTCTCGGAACGTTTCGTGGCTCATATCCGAGCGGCGGAAACAAGCCGAAATTGACATTCATCGGTTGGAACGACGGTGGCCCTTTATCGATCGTCTCGATGTGGCCTCCGGTGATGTGGGCGAGCAGTGCGCCATGGCCGGTGGTCAGCGGCGGCAGCGCTGTAATCTCGCCGAGCCGTTCCGCCGCGGCGAAGCGTCCGGCGAGGAGCCCAATTGCCGCGGACTCGACGTAGCCTTCGCATCCGGTAATCTGCCCGGCAAAACGTAGCCGCGGCATTGCCTTGAGCCGAAGCGTCGCATCGAGCAGCGTCGGCGAATTGAGAAACGTGTTGCGGTGCAGGCCGCCGAGCCGCGCGAATTCCGCGCCGGCAAGGGCCGGGATGGTGCGGAATATCCGGACCTGATCGCTGTGCTTCAGTTTGGTCTGGAAGCCCACCATGTTGAACAGGGTGCCAAGCTTGTTGTCCTGCCGCAACTGCACGACCGCGTAGGGCTTTTGCGCGGGCTTATGCGGATCGGTGAGACCGAACGGCTTCATTGGCCCGTGGCGCAAGGTCTCGCGGCCGCGTTCGGCCATGACCTCGATGGGCAGGCAGCCGTCGAAGTAAGGCGTTGCCGCCTCGAAATCGCGGAAAGAAATCTTCTCGCCGTCAAGTAGCGCATCGATGAACGTGTCGTATTGCGCTCGCGTCAGCGGGCAATTGATGTAGTCGGCGCCGCTGCCGCCGGGCCCGGCCTTGTCGTAGCGCGACTGAAACCAGGCAACGTCGAAGTCGATCGAGTTGCGATGAACGATCGGCGCGATCGCGTCGAAAAATGCCAGCGCGTCCTCGCCGGTCAGTGCGCGAACACCATTAGCCAACGCGGGCGAGGTGAGGGGACCGGTCGCGATAATGACGCTGTCCCAATGCGGCGGCGCTTCAAGAATCTCCTCGCGGCGAATATGGATGAGCGGCTCGCTCTCGAGCGCGGCCGTAATCGCGGTGGCAAAACCTTCGCGGTCGACGGCAAGCGCGCCACCCGCCGGCAGCTTGTGGGCATCCGCGGTTTGCATCACCAGCGAACCGAGTCGGCGCATCTCGGCATGAAGAAGACCGATGGCGCTGCCCTCGGCGTCGTCGGAGCGGAACGAGTTCGAGCAAACCAACTCGGCGAACTGTCCGGTTTTATGCGCCGCGGTCGAACAAACCGGGCGCATTTCGTGCAGCACCACGGGCACGCCGCGGCGCGCGATCTGCCAGGAGGCCTCGGAACCGGCGAGGCCGCCGCCAACAATGTGTACTGGCCTTAATTGGTGCATCGTGCCGCCACATTAGGCGTCAGACGCCGGGCAAACAATCCGACTTAAATCTCGCGGGGACGGACGAAAGCGTGCCTGGGCGGTGTTGATAGGTTCGGTGCTAATGCAAGGAAGCCCGTTATGCTGGAGGCTCTGAAGTCCGAGGCAGGTGGCATCGCGGCCACGAACGGTTTCGACGTCGAAATATTGTCGGTTGCGTCGGCCAATCCTGCGTTCCCGCTTGCCCAGGCGGAGGCCGCCCAGCGCGCCAAAGAGATTTTTCCCCACCTGAAAAGTCTGTGGAAGCTTTACGATAATACCGGTATCGACATTCGCTACAATTGCGCGCCGATCGATTGGTATCTCAAGCAGCATACCTGGGAAGAGCGCACGGCTTCTTTTCAGAAGCATGCTTTGGACTTGTTGTCGGAGGTGACGCTCAAGGCGACGGCGACAGCCGGGGTCGGGCTCGATGCGATCGACATCCTTGTCACGAACACAATCACCGGACTTTCTATCCCGAGCCTTGACGCCAAACTGAGCAATCGCCTCAAGCTTTCGCCGCGCGTCGAACGCCTGCCGATATTTGGCCTCGGCTGCGGCGGCGGTGTCGCCGGCCTCGCGCGTGCAACGCGCCTGGCGCATGCGAGCGAAGGCGGGCATGTGCTGTTCCTCACCGTCGATCTGTGCAGTCTCTGCTTGCGTATCAACGATCCAAGCCCGGCTATGTTTGTTTCCGCCGCATTGTTCGGCGACGGTGCGGCCGGCGTGCTGCTGCGCAATACGACCACCGGCGCGCGTGGCGGCCCGCGCATTCTGGCGGTCGGCGAATGGTTTTGGCCCGACACCGAACATATCATGGGATGGGACATCAAGGACGACGGCTTCGGTGTCGTGCTGAGCCCGGAATTGCCGTCGCTGATGCGCAAGGCGCTGGCGCCCGCACTCTACGATTTCCTGAATCGCAACGGGTTTCAGTTGTCGGATTTCAAAGGTTTTCTGTTTCATCCCGGCGGCCGCAGATTGATCGAGACTGTGCAAGACGTGCTCGGGCTTGAGCACCGCCATTTCGAGCATTCTTGGGAAGTCTTGCGCCGGTACGGAAACATGTCATCGGCAACTGCCTTGTTCGTGCTGGAGCGCGCTTTGGTGGCCGGCGCTCGCGGCCCGCATTTGCTTGCCGCGTTCGGTCCCGGATTTTCCGCTTACTTCGTTGCGGTCGATTTGTGACGAGCTTCGGCTGGGGTTCGGCCCTCCTCGCGTTTCTCACAATTCAGCGATTGATCGAGCTGTGGTGGGCAAAGCGCAATGAGACGCAGTTGCTCGCAGCAGGCGGCATCGAATATGGCCGGTCACACTTCCCGCTGATCATCCTGTTCCACGCCGCCTGGTTGGGGGGACTGTGGTTGCTGGCCTATGATCGCCCGGTTGATGTTCTTTTCTTCGCGATGTTTGTCATTCTCCAAGTTGCCCGGCTTTGGGTCTTATTGACCCTCGGGCGGCGCTGGACCATCCGTATTATCGTGCTGCCGGGGGAGCGGCTGGTCGCAAGAGGGCCATACCAATTCCTGCGACACCCGAATTACGCCGTCGTGAGCTGCGAAATCGCCGTTGTGCCGTTGGCGTTAGGCCTGCCGATCTATGCCCTCGTTTTCACCATTCTAAACGCTGCTGTGCTGGGGGTGCGTATCCCCGCGGAGAACGCGGCGCTGGCTTCCGTGCCCCTTTGAGCGGTGTTGGCTGAAAAGTTGGCCTCTGCTATGGCTTGCGATCCGGAAGCGAACCTTGGGTCAGCAAGGCAATTGCCGATGTCCGTTGATGCAGAAACCGTCCGCCGCGTCGCACATCTCGCACGTATTGCCGTGGCCGGAGACGAAGTCGCCAATCTGCAGGGTGAGCTGAACGCGATACTTGCTTTTGTCGAGCGACTTTCCCAAATCAATGTCGAAGGCGTCGAGCCGATGACTTCCGTGATGCCGATGGCGATGAAAGTGCGGACCGACGTCGTGAACGACGGCAACAAACCGGACGACGTAATCCGGAACGCGCCAGCGCATGAGGATCACTTTTTCCTGGTGCCGAAGGTGGTGGAATAGCCATGTGCCTCGCCTGCGAACAGGACTCGATCTGGCTTGCTTATCTCGAGAGCAAGGGATTGCTCAAAGCCGACGATCCAGCGGCCATTGAAGCGCTATTTTCCGCTTTTCCGGTGCAACCTTTGCCAGTCCAGCAGGAGTGGGACGCCCCGACGCCGGAAGCGCCCGCCGATGCCGCGGCAAAGCCCAACGCCGATAATCCATTTTCCTGTGACGATCCGACAAAGGGATGACCGATCTTACTGCGCTGAACCTGGCGCAGGCGCGCGACGCCCTGCGCGAAAAACAGTTTTCCGCGATCGAGCTTGCCGACGCCCATCTCGCCGCGATCGATGCGGCCGGCGCGCTTAACGCCTACATTCTGAAAACGCCCGATCGCGCACGTGCGATGGCGCGCGCTTCGGACGAAAAGATCGCCAGGGGAGACGGCGGGGCGCTCGAAGGCCTGCCGCTCGGCATCAAGGATCTGTTTTGCACGACGGATGCGCGCACCACGGCGTGCTCGCACATCCTGGAAAATTTCGTGCCCACCTACGAGTCGACAGTCACCGCGAATTTGTGGCGTGACGGGGCGGTGATGCTCGGCAAGCTCAACTGCGACGAATTTGCGATGGGGTCGTCGAACGAGACGTCGTATTTCGGTCCGGTGGTTTCGCCTTGGCGGAGAAGCGGCGATACAGCGAAGCTTGTACCCGGTGGTTCGTCGGGCGGCTCCGCTGCCGCGGTTGCAGCGCGGCTTTGCCTTGGCGCCACAGGCACCGACACGGGCGGCTCGATTCGCCAGCCGGCGGCGTTTTGCGGCATCGTGGGCATGAAACCGACCTACGGCCGCTGTTCGCGTTGGGGCATTGTCGCGTTCGCGTCGTCGCTCGATCAGGCGGGTCCGTTCGCGCGTACCGTGCGCGACTGCGCGATCCTGCTGCATTCGATGGCCAGCCCTGATCCGAGAGACACGACTTGCGTCGATCGGCCGGTGCCCGATTACGAGCAATCGATCGGCGCTTCGGTCAAAGGTATGCGTATCGGCATCCCGAAGGAGTATCGCGTCGCCGGTATGGCGGCGGAAATCGAGACGCTCTGGCAACAGGGCGTGCAGTGGCTCAAGGACGCCGGAGCGGAGACAGTCGAGGTGTCACTGCCGCACACGCAATATGCCTTGCCGGCTTATTACATCGTCGCACCTGCCGAAGCTTCTTCCAATCTCGCGCGCTACGATGGCGTGCGTTATGGGCTACGCGTTCCCGGCCGCGACATCACAGAAATGTATGAACGCACGCGTGCCGTCGGTTTCGGCAAGGAAGTGCGCCGCCGCATCATGATCGGGACTTACGTGCTCTCGGCGGGATACTACGACGCCTACTATCTGCGGGCGCAAAAGGTGCGCACCCTGATCAAACAAGATTTCGAGCGCTGCTTTGCCGACGGAATCAATGCGATTCTGACGCCGACGACGCCGTCGGCCGCCTTCGGCATCGGCGAAAAAGGCCGCGCCGACCCTATCGAGATGTATCTCAATGACGTTTTTACGGTGACGGTGAACATGGCCGGTTTGCCAGGCATTTCCGTGCCCAGCGGCCTTGATGCCCAAGGCCTGCCGCTTGGCCTGCAACTTATCGGGCGGCCATTCGAGGAGGAAACCTTGTTCGCGCTCGGCGAGGTTATCGAACAGGCGGCGGGACGGTTTCAGCCGAAGCCGTGGTGGCGGTAGATACCGCGTCGGATTGGAGCCTGATGGTGGGCTCGATGTTTTCGCTGCGCGCCCTCGGCAAGGCCTCGGGATGTACCTGCCGTAGAAAGGCGATTATCTGCTCCCGCAGATCGGCGCACACATTGCCGTCGTCGACGTCGAATCCGAATTCACCAGAACGCGGACCTCGATGGCCTGAGGACTCGTGTTGGTGACCTGGACGTTGGTCACCTTGGCATTGTTACGTTTTGTTTTGTCGACAAGCTCGATTGCCTTGGCGCGGACGATGTCGACCGGTGTGGCGTAATCGAGGTAGAGCACCACACTGCCAAGCGGCGGCGTCCGTTGCCGGCTCCAGTTATAGAACGGCTGCTGACGGAAATAGTTGAGCGGCACGATCAGGCGCCGCAAATCCCACAGCCGGATCACCACATAAGTGGCGTTGATCTCCTCGATCCAGCCGTACTCGTTCTGGACAGTCACGGCATCCTCGAGCATCCCCCGCACCTATTGCTATTGGCTGCGTCACATGTCTTGCGCGCCATGAAATTGTCGGCGACGTCGATACGAAAGCTCACCAAATAGAGGTTGGCGGCGATATGCGCCGCGGCCAGCGAGATCCAGCCAAGCAGGCAAATCGTTGCTAGGCCAAGGCAGCGCTCGAGTGCGCTCTTGGTATCTGGATCAAGCGGTGTTGTCGGCAGGGCGAGGGCAAACGCGAGCAAAAGGAATCCGAGCCGCGTCGGATTCTTGGTCGCGTCGATAACGGATCGCAGATAGGGCCGTCTGCTCCGCAGCAGCCGATGCGCAAGCGTGAGGATTGCAGCGTGAATGAGCAACGCTACGACGACCGCGCTCACCATCGCGATGAACGACACCGCCCACGGCGGCGCAAAGGAGAGCGCGTTTCTCAGCGCGCTCAGCCCCGTTCGGATGTTTACGATCAGGTCCTGCAACATGATATGAAATATTCTTATAAACACTTGAGGAAACGGCCGGTTTCATCGAATCCGCGCTGGACACTCAAGTAAGACGATGGCATCAAGCCATCGTTAGCCACGGTTTTCCAGCGGCGCGCAATGAAAAGCTTTTGGCTTCGCTTTTTTACCTGGTGGAACGGCCAGACCTTCGGCACGCAGCTGTCGACTTGGCGCTTTGGCGAATTCGTCGGCGACGACGAGTTTGGCAATCGCTACTACTGCACCAAAAATGGCAAGATTGATCCAGCGCTCGGTCTTAATCGGCGTTGGGTGATCTACAACGGCGTCGCCGAGGCTTCGACGGTGCCGCCGAGCTGGCATGGCTGGCTGCACCACACCGTCGATGTGCCTCCGACGCAGGACAAGACCAGGGCCCATCCTTGGGAAAAGCCGCATCGGCCCAATTTGACCGGCACGCCGTGGGCCCATCGTCCGAGCGGATCGACCTTGGCGCAGGGCCGCCGTCCCAAGGCGACCGGCGACTACAAGGCTTGGACCCCCGGTAGTTAGGACTTCGCCCTTCCCGTGCCGCATTCGAAATGTTAACCGGGCGAAACCGCCCGCGCGTGCAGCCCGGTCGCGCACAGACGTCAAGGTTCCATGGTCCGCATCGCCGTACTGGCCTTGATTGGTGGCAGCCTTGCAGCGGCGCCGGCGTCCGCCCAATTTGGCAACGTTTTCGGTAATCAGTCACCGCCGCGGCCCCCTGCCGACGTGCCCAATGGGTCATTTCCGCCGCAGCCGCCTCCTGTCGGCGGGAACGGAGGGCAGTACATGCCCCCGCCGTCAGCCGGGCCGCCGCCGTTAGGCATCCAGGCTCAGCCGCTACCACCGCCCCCCGGTGCGTCCGCGGCGCCACCACCGGCGCCTAGGCCGGCCGCTGCGCCGCAGTCGCAACCTGCCCGGGCCAACCCGCAACAGATCGGTCCCGGGCCGCAGCAGGCTGGTCCTGCCGCGCCGCAGCCGGCCAATCCGGCGCCACCGCAGCCGGCCGACACTTCACCAAAGCCGGACGACACGATCGTGACCGAGATGCCGACGCAAAAGATCGCGAACGGCAGGGCGGTCTTTTCCGGGCTCGACAAGATCACTGGGCGGATCATCTCATTCGATGCCGCCATCGGCGAAACCGTGCAATTCGGCGCGCTCCAGGTCACCGCGCGGGTCTGCTACACACGCCCGCCGACAGAGGCCACCAACACCGACGCCTTTGTCGAGGTCGACGAGGTTACGCTCAAAGGCGAGATCAAGCGTATCTTCACCGGTTGGATGTTCGCGGCGAGCCCGGGCCTGCATGCCGTCGAGCATCCGATCTATGACGTCTGGCTGACCGATTGTGCGTCACCTCCGTCGCCGGCACCGGTCGCACAATCGACGCCACCGCCTCCCGTCGCCGCGGCAGGCGCTCAGCCGCTTGGACAGCAGCGCGCGCCGCGTCAGCCTCAGACGCCGACAACCCAGCAACCAAAGCGCCCCGCGGCTCCGGCCGTTGCGCCATCGGACCCGGCGCCCGCCACTGACGATTGACGTGGTCAGGCTGCGGTCAGGCAGGCGAGCGCGGCACTGCCGGGGACCGGATGATCGAGCGCCAGCGCGCCGAAATCTCCCTCGCCGACAAGCGCGGCGTCGAGCAGCTTATGATACGCCGGCCGCGTGACCTCGATGGCGCCGAATGTCCGCAAATGTTCGGTGACGAACTGTGTATCGAGCAGGCTGTAATGTCCGGCCTTAAGCCGCGCCACCAAGTGTACGAGAGCGACCTTGGAGGCGTCGCGCGCGCGATGGAAGATGCTCTCGCCAAAGAAGGCGCGTCCCAGACTCATGCTGTACAGGCCGCGCACCAGTTCGTCGTGTTCATAGACTTCGACGGTATGGCAATCGCTGCGCTCGTAGAGCTTGCGATACAGCTTGTGAATGCGGGTATTGATCCAGGTGCGGCCACGTCCCGGCATCGGCTCGGCGCAGCCGTCGATGATTGCGTCGAAGTCGCGATCGACAGCCACGGTGAAATAGTCGGAGCGCACAGTACGCGCTAGGCGGCCGGGAACGTGAAAACGGTCCAGCGGACTAATTCCGCGCTTTTCCGGGTTCTATCCAATAGAGCGCCGGATCGTCGGCACTTTCCGCCATTGGGAATATCCGCAGGCATAGGCCTTGAGCAGAACTTCCGGAGTGATGTCGATAAGCGCGGATTCGCGGCTCGCCACGGACTTCGTTTAACCGGCTCCCGGCTTCTGGTTCAAGTGGCGCAGCTTATGCTAACGCGAATGTAATCTGCTCGGGCGGGCGAT
>CAVTFP010000010.1:0-84408 GCA_963733645.1 uncultured Alphaproteobacteria bacterium | reverse complement strand
CGCAACGGGCGCACGTCCGCGGCCATACGTCAGGCGTCGTAACGCCCTCTTTTCGCGGCAGCCAAACAGCAAGCCTACGCGGTGTCGTCGTTGTCGCCGCCAGCGGTGATGATTTCGCTCGAAAGCGGATCGTCAGAGGCGTCCATCGAGAAATGCGACTTCAAGATATCTGCCTTTTCGATCAGCTCGACGCTGATGATGACCAGTTCTTTGCTCACCACGGGATCGTTGCAGTCGCGTGACATGCGGCTGCACCGGATTGCCAGGTGACGGAGATATTCAGCGACAGCAAGCGGCATAGACTTCGTCCCGGAAGGCGTGGGTAAACCAACGCAGATTTGTGAATTAAGCCGGAGCCGCCCTGCTGGTTCCGGCGCGAAGCCGCCGGTCCTATTGGAACTGGGAACCGGCCGGGAGCAACTTACAGTTAAATGCTCCCAACGCCGAGACTAACTTCTTATAATCAATAGCTTACAAGAGGCATAAGATTAGACGGCTCCAGCGAAGCCGCCTGCTTTCAAGGCGATTTGGCAAGACCGGCGGCAGCGAGTGCGTCGGCCAGCCGGTCGATAATGGTCTGTGCATAGAAAAACTTCGCCAAGCTACCGCGCGGATCGTCGCGCCATGCCGGATTGAGCGTGGCCAGCCAGTCGAGCGCCCGCACCGCAGCATCGCGGTCGCCCTTCTCGGCAGCGACCAGCGCATGCGCGATCAGCCCGAGCTGAAAGCTGTCATTGGTGATCTGGCTGGAGTGGAACGCAGCCTCGGCCGAGTTGTTGCGAAGATACTCGCCGAGAAAAAGAAAAAACTCCTCGAATGGCGGCCGCACGGTGCCATCGTTGCCGGCCTGCCGCAGCATCGCCATGCCCTTTTCGATGTCGCCGCTTGCGATCAGACGCGCGCCATACGCACCCACCGACCGCATGTCGTACTTGTTGAGCGCGATAGCCTTGTTCGCGGCATCGAACGCAGCCGCAAGCTCCCGGCGGGCAAACAAGGTGACGAACAGCATCTCGTAGGCGCGCGACGATTCCGGATTCAATTCGACGCCGCGGCGCGCGGCAATTAAGCCGCGCTCCAGAGGCGATGCCTCGCCGGCGCGAACGTCGATGCTGTATTGATATTCGCGCAAATCGAGCGCCGCGAGATAACTGAACCCGAGCGCGAAGCCCGGATCGCGTGTGGTGAGTTGCTCAAGGCAATCACGGCCCCGCGAATGCAGTGTGGAGTCGAACGAGCTGAATGATTCTATGACCTCGACGAGGCAATGATAGCGCGGATCAGTCAGCACTCCGCTGAGCACTTTGGCGCGCTGATGGGCATAGATAACACCGAAAGGCTGGAGCAAGGTGCCGGCCAGTTCGCGGACAACCCCTTCTTCGGCGGATGATTGACCGTCGCCCGCAGGCACCCGCTCGAACACGCGCGACCAGATGACACTGTCATCTGACGCGTCAACCACCCGAAACAACAGGCGCGCGTCACCGTCGTCGGAATAGTCGACCGATCCGGCGAAACGGTAATCGGCGTGCAAAATGGGCTCGGGCGCCGATCCGCCGGCCGGCACCCGACCGTCGCTGGGCTCGAGAAGAACATTGACGAGATCGAAATGGGTGAACGCGCCGGTCAGCATGTCATGGAGCGATCGCGCCGAAATACTGCGCGGCTGCGGCGTGCCGCTGACCTGGAAGGACGGCATCAGAAGCACCGGCAGACCGTTACCGGACAGTATTGGAACGGCCGCAGGCCGAGGCCCCGCCGGCAGTTCTTTTGCCGGGCCAGTCGGAGACGGCTCGAAGCGATACCAGACGGCAGAGACCATGGCGATGACGAACAATCCGACGATTCCAACGAGCAACGGACGAATTGCCGGCAAGCGGTCAAGCCAGGGTCTCGACACCGGGCGCGGCGGCGCAACGGACGCAAACCGACGCAGGCTGAAAGTCGGGATGTAGCTGCCGCGCGGCAAATCGATGCGGACCACATCGCCCTTGCCAGGACCGGCGTAGTAACGATCAATAGTACGGCGCAGCCGCGTCGCCTCGACCCGCACGATCGGATCGAGCTGCGGATCGAATTTGGCGTCGCGGCGCAGCACATCGACGCCGATCGTATAAGCCTTGATGCGGTCGCTCTTGCCTTGCAGCACAGCGTCGACGACGAAGCGCAGGAATGCACCAAGCTGCGGCGAACGGCCGAGTTCGTCGCTCGCGATCATGCGATCGACCTGCGCCCGAATTTCGTTCGGGCTCGGCGCTTGATCGGCGCGCTCGTCCATCGACCTGAACCCCTGCTCGGGGCTGGTGATTAGAAAATCAAATCGCCGCGATACCGCTTGGGATCATGCCCGCCAGCAGACTGCACCATACCATGTCTGCATCGAGACGTGTGTGACCTTTGATGACCGCCACCACACCGCTCGGCAGAATGAAGTTCAGCCAGTCGTCACAGCCGTCTCAATGCTGCTCGGATCAATCTCCCGGTTCAGCCCGGCCTCGAGTTTCGTGCGATCGAGCTCACCCTCCCACCAGGCGACGATGATACAGGCGACACCGTTGCCGGTGAGATTCGTGAGCGCGCGGCATTCGCTCATGAACTTGTCGATGCCCAATACGATCGCCATGCCGGGAACCAGCTCCGGCCGCACCGCCGCGAGAGTCGCGGCCAGCGTGATGAAGCCGGCTCCGGTAATGCCGCTGGCGCCCTTCGAGGTAAGCATCGCCACGACCAGGATGGTCATCTGCTCGCCGAAGCTCAGCGGCACATTCAATGCTTGGGCGATGAACAGCGTCGCCAGCGTCATGTAGATATTCGTGCCGTCGAGGTTGAACGAATAACCGGTCGGCACAACAAGCCCGACGACCGGCTTGGAGCAGCCGAGCCGTTCCATCTTCTCCATCAATTGCGGCAAGACGCTTTCGGACGAACTGGTGCCCAGCACGATGAGCAGTTCATCCTTGATGTAGCCGAGATACTTGAAGATAGAGAACCCCGCGATCCGGGCGATGATGCCGAGCACCACGACCACAAAGACGATCGACGTCAGATAGAACGTCGCAATCAGGCCAGCGAGATTGCCGAGCGCGGTCGGACCATATCGCCCGATTGTGTAGGCCATGGCGCCGAAAGCGCCGACCGGCGCCGCTTTGACGACGATAGCGATCACGCCGAAAATCGTATGGGCGAAATCGTCGATCAGCGATCGCAGCGTGTTGCCGCGATCACCGACGGCCATGAGCGCGAACCCGAACAGCACCGAAAACAGCAGAACCTGAAGGATGTCGCCCGCCGCAAAACTGCCGACGGCGCTGTCGGGGATGATGTGGAGGACGAAATCGACCGATTTCATCTCGCTCGCTTGCTTGGCATAAGTGGCCACGGCAGCGGCATCGCTCTTGCCGGAGAAGCCCGCGCCAGGTTGCAGCACATTGGCGACGATAAGGCCCAGAATGAGCGCGAAGCTCGACACCACTTCAAAATAGACCAGCGCCTTGACGGCGACGCGGCCGACTTTCTTCACTTCCGAAATATGCGAGATGCCCGATACCACCGTGCAGAAGATGATCGGCGCAATCACCATGCGGATCAGCTTCACGAAGCCGTCGCCAAGCGCCTTGATCCAGTCGTTCCTGGCAAAATCGGGAAACAGCCAGCCGACGAGCGCGCCAAGCACGATCGCAATCAGTACCTGGACGTAAAGGATCTTGTACCAGGGCTTGCGCGGCACAGCGGCCGGTTGTGTCGGCAACGCGGCGGCGATTTGCGACATCATTTCCTCCCCAGACGATTATTGGAATAGAGTTTGCGACGGTTTAGCGACCGCGACAAGCGGGACGTACCGCCTCGCCGTGACGAGCACAGTGAAGATGCAACAGCCCTAACGCGCACCATCCGAATCAGAGCATGCCCAGCGCGTGCGGCAGCCACAGTGAAATCGCCGGGATATAGGTGATCATCGCCAGGAAGATCAGCATGGTGAGGAGCCATGGCAGCACGGCGATCGTAAGTTCGGTGATGCCCATCTTGGTGATACCGGAGGCGACATAGAGGTTCAGACCAACCGGCGGGTGGCACAGTCCCACTTCCATGTTCACCGCCATCAGGATGCCGAGATGGACCGGGTGCACGCCGAGCGCCGCCGCCATCGGAAACAGGATCGGCGCCATGATCAGCGTGATCGCGGCAGGATCCATGAAGTTGCCGGCGGCGAGCAGCACGACGTTGGTCACCAGCAGGAACGCCACGACGCCGAATCCTTGCGCGGTCATCCAGCCAGCCATGGATTGCGGAATCTGCTCGGACGTCAGCAGCCAGGAGAACACTGCCGCATTGGTGATGATGTAGAGGATCATCGCGCTCATGGACGCGGCCTTGAGCAGCACCGCCGGCACTTCAGAGAATTTCAATCCTTTGTAGACGAAGACGGCGATGAAAAAGGAATAGACGGCGGCGCATGCCGCGGCCTCGGTCGGCGTGAACAGGCCGGTGTAAATGCCGCCGAGCACGAACAGGATAAGGAACAGGCCCCACACGCTCTCGCGAAATGCGCGCCAGCATTCGCCCCAGTCCGAGCGCTTCATGCGCGGATAGTCGTTGCGCCAGGCGCGATACCAAGTGGTCGCGCCGAGCATGAAAGCAAGGATCAGGCCTGGTATCAGAGCGGCGATGAAAAGCTGTCCGATCGACGCGGAATCGACCACCGCCCCGGTCGGCCCGCGCGGCTGCATGCCGCTCGTCGCCACCGCATAGATGACGAGGTTGATCGAGGGCGGAAACAGGATGCCGAGCGCGCCCGACGTGGCGATCACGCCGGCGGAAAAGCGCGGCGGGTAACCCTGTTCCATCAAGGCCGGCAGGATGATCGAGCCGATGCCAACGACGGTCGCAACCGAGGAGCCGGAAATCGCGGCGAATAGGGCGCAGGCGACGACGCCGGCCAGGCCCAGCCCGCCATACCAGTGCCCGATCATCGCGCTGGCAAAATCAATCATCCGGCGCGCGACCCCGCCGGACGTCAGAAAGTTACCCGCCAGGATGAAGAACGGGATTGCCATGATCTCGAAGCGGTCGATGCTGGTGAACAGCTTCAGGCCCACCATCTTCGGATCGACGTCGGACAGGATGAACAGATAGGTCAGGACCGACAGGCCGAGCGCGATCGAGATCGGCATGCCGGACGCCATCAAGGCGAGCAGCAGAGCAAACAGCAGTTCGGCGCGCACCGTGTGCGACAGCTCGATGATGTGAAGCCGGGCAGCAAAGCAGAGCAGCGCCAGCGCGATCGGCAGAGCGACTATCAGCGCGGCGGTGATGCTCTCGCCGAGCGATCGCGGTGCAGCCGGCTTGGAAATCTGCGAAAGCGCCGTCATCGCGCCGTCTCGCTTGCCGGCATTGCGACCGGCGTGGGCGCGTCATGCGGTTCTACATATTCCACGCCGTGGCCCTGATGCGGGACGAACCCGGTGCGAAGGTACCGCCACATCACTTGCAGGAAACGAAAGCACATCAGGTACGAGCCGAGCGGGATGCACAGATAGATGATCCAGCTCGGCCATTCGAGCTCCGGCGAGACCTGGTCGGGATCGAGCTCGTAGCAGTAGAATGCGCCGAGCGTACCGATAACGCCGGTGAACAGCGCGCCGCACAACAGCGCGAACACAATGACCGGCTTGCGCGCCGCCGGCGAAAGCTTCGTGACGAACACATCGACGCCGACATGGATGCCGGTGCGCACGCCGAGCGCAGCGCCGAATTTCGCCATCCACACGAACATGTAGGTTGAGAGTTCGTTCGCCCAGGCCAGATTGATCGAAGCGAGCTGGGTATAGACCCAGTTCGCCGCGGCCTTGAGCAAAAGGAGATGGTGCAGCCCTGCCCAGCGGGCAAGACTTGCCGAATTGCTGGCGCCGTAGCGATGCACGACCGCGACGAAGGTGAGCGCCGTCGCCGCCGCAATCAGCGTGACGATGATCCACTCTTCGAGCCGGTTGAGAATGCGGTCGATCACCGGTGTCCCCAAAAGCAAAATCCCTCCCCGCGGGCGGGGAGGGATCAAGCGTACTTAGGACTGCGGCGGAACGAAGCCGGAGGCTTTGTAGATACTGGCGATGAAATCCTTGCCGAAGCGGCCTTCCATCTCTTTGTGGACCGGCATCAGCTTGGCGATCCAGGCTTGCTTCTCGGTATTGGTCAGGACGTGCATCTGCACCTTGCCGGTCGCCTTGATCTGATCGAGCGCGGTGACATTATCCTTGGCCGCGGTGTCGTCGAAGAAGTCGGTGGATTCCTTCACCGCGCGATTGAGGCCGGTGCGGACGTCTGCAGGCAGGCCATCCCAGAATTTCTTATTGGTGATGAACGAATAGGTCAGCCGGCCGTGGTGGGACACGGTGAGATATTTCTGCACGTCATATAATTTCTGCGTCCAGATGTTGGACGGCACATTGTCCTCGCCATCGGCAACGCCGGTCTGCAGAGCCTGATAGAGCTCGCCGAAGGCGATGATCTGCGGCAGGGCGCCGAGGTCGCGCGCCACCTGATCGAGCACCTTGCTGCCCTGAATGCGCATCTTCAGGCCGCGGAAATCATCCGGCATGATCAGCGGCACGTTTGCCGTATAGACGTGAGCACCGTTGTCCCAATAGGCGAGCGGTGCGACGCCCTTGTCCTCGAGCTTCTTGTTAAGCCCGGCCATCATCGGGCTCGCCATCATCTGTCGCGCATGCGTGTCGTCGCTCATCAGGAACGGCAGATCGAATACGTCGAACTCCTTGACCCCGAGCGGGCCGAATTTGGAAATCGACGGCGCCAAGAGTTGCACCGAACCGAGTTGCAGCGCCTCCAGTTCTTCCTTGTCCTTGTAGAGCGACGAGTTCGGATAGACTTCGACCGTCACTTTGCCGTCGGTGTATTTCTCGGCAAGCTGCTTGAACAGCAACGCCGCCTTGCCCTTCGGTGCGTCGGGCGACACCACGTGGCTGAATTTGAGGGTGATCGGATCGGCGTATGCCCGGTTGGCCAGCGCCACAAAGGGTGCGGCGGCGGCAAACCCAAGGGCGGCTCGTCTGGTGACTTGATTCATAGATTTCCTCCCAATGCGGCCTTACTGAACCGCGCAATATTGCCTTTTCCATAGCGCGAAAGTGGCAGGCGGCCAATGCCGCGTGCGATTTGCCGGTTGCTGCAGTTGGTCGCAACGAAGGCAGGTCGCAAACGAAGGAAGGTCGTATCAGGGCTGGCGGCCATCGATTGTAATGTTATATTGTTACAATATCGGCCTCGTTCGGCCTCGGGACCAAGCGAAATGACCCCCCATTACAATGGCGGCGAGAAGCACGCGTCGCCGTCCCTCGCGCCGTCACTGTTGCGGCTGTCGGCCGCGCAGCGATTGGCGGTCGCGGGCGTTTTGATTGCCTTGATCTGGGCCGCGGCGCTTTGGGCTGCGAGCTGAGACCATGACCGCATTAAGATTCCGCGATCTCACGCTCGGCTACGACCGGCACCCCGCCGTGCATCATCTCGATGGCGTGGTGGGAACCGGTTCGCTTACAGCCGTCGTCGGGCCGAACGGTGCCGGCAAGTCGACGTTGTTTAAGGGCATCGTCGGAATACTCAAGCCGCTTGCCGGCAGCATCGAGCGCAACGGCTTCAGCGCCCACGACATCGCTTACCTGCCGCAAGCCGCGGAGATCGACCGCGCGTTTCCGATCATCGTCTACGACATGGTGGCGATGGGACTGTGGCGTACGACCGGCCCGTTCAGCGGCCTCGGTCGAAAAGAGCGCGACGCCATCGAAGCCGGCATCGCGACTGTCGGCTTGAACGGGTTCGAACAGCGCGTCATCGGTACACTGTCCGGCGGACAGATGCAGCGGATGCTGTTCGCGCGCCTGCTTGTTCAGGATGCGCGGATCATCGTGCTCGATGAACCGTTCAGCGCCATCGACAGGAAGACCACCACCGAGTTGATGCAGCTGGTGCGGCGATGGCATCAGGAACGGCGCACCGTGATCGCCGCGACGCACGATATCGAACTGGTCCGGGCAAACTTTCCGCAATGCCTGCTGCTGGCCCGCGAGGCGGTGGCATGGGGCACGACCAGCGACGTGCTGACGCCAGACAATCTGAGCGCGGCGCGCAGCATGTCTGAGGCATTCGACGATAGCGCCAAGGCTTGCATCCACGAGGCGGCTTGACCGGATGCTGCTCTACGACACCCTGATAGCGCCCTTCGCCGAACTGGATTTCATGCGCCGCGCGCTGGTGGCGACGTCCGCGCTCGCATTGAGCGCACCGCCGATCGGCGTAGTCCTGATGCTGCGCCGTATGAGCCTGATCGGCGACGCGCTGTCGCATGCGATTTTGCCCGGCGTGGCGATCGGTTTTCTTGTCGCCGGCCTGAGCGTGTTCGCCATGGCGGGCGGCGGCCTCGTTGTGGGCTTTCTCATCACCATCGGCGCCGGCCTAATTGCCCGGGCAACGCCGTTGAAGGAGGACGCCTCGCTCGCCGCGTTCTTTCTGATTTCGCTGGCGCTCGGTGTCGTTATCGTTTCACTCAAAGGCAGCGACGAAGACCTGGTGCATTTTCTGTTCGGCTCGGTGCTCGCGATAAAAAACCCCGCGCTTCTGCTCATCGCCGGCATCGCTTCGATATCGCTTCTTGTCCTGGCGTTGATCTGGCGGCCGCTAGTGCTCGAGTGTGTCGACCCGGGATTTTTGCGCTCGGTGAGCCGCTCCGGTGGGACGGCCCACACGGCCTTCCTTGCGCTCGTGGTCTTGAACCTGGTCGGCGGCTTTCTCGTCCTCGGCACCCTACTCGCCGTCGGCATCATGATGCTGCCGGCGTTCATCTCGCGATTTTGGGCGCGCGACATCACCGGCATGATCGTAGCCGCGGTCGGCGGCGCCTTGATCTCGGGTTACGCCGGACTTGTCGTCTCCCACAGCGCCGGCCTTCCTGCCGGGCCCACCATCATCCTTGCGGCGGGAGCGCTCTATGCGCTGTCGGTTGTGGCCGGCCCGGTCGGCGGCCTGGTCTGGCTCGCACTGCCGCGCCGCCATCTCGAGGCCTGAGCTCATTTCAAATTGAGCTTTGCCACGAGCGGAGTTTTCTCCGCGACATCGGTCTCGAGGTTGCGGGCAAAGCCGGACGCGTCGGCGAAATAGCCATCCGGCTGAAACGTGGTCTTGACCACGCGCTGGGCTGCTTCGCCTTTCATGATAGCGATGCAAGCGCTGGCGAGCTTCTGCGTGACGTCGCTCGGCATACCGGCCGGACCCAATAGTCCGCCGACGCTCAACGGAGCGATATCATAACCTTGCTCTTTGAATGTCGGCACGTCGGGAATCGATGGATTGCGCTTCTCCGCGAAAATTCCCGGAATGGCCAGCCCGCTGCCGGCCGCGACGGTTAGCGGCACGGCCGCGAAATCGAGCTGGCCCGAGCGCGTGTTCTGGACTTCCTCGGCCGTCCCCTTGAACGGGACAAGGTTGAACTCGACCTTGGCCTGCTGCTCCAACTGTATCATGGCAATGTGCGGGATGGTGGCGACGCCGGGGATGCCGACGTTGAGCACGCCTGGCTTCTGCTTCGCTGCCTCGATCAGATCGCGCGCGGTCTTCAGCGGCGAGTTCGGCGGCACCACGATGAGCTGATCGTTCTTGAAAGTCTGACAAATCGGCGTGAACGACTTGAGTGTGTAACCAGCATCCTTGTCGGTGAGCGGCTGCACCGTGATCGAATAGGTCGCGCCGTGAAACAGGGTGTAGCCGTCGGCATTGGCACGGGCGACGTCCGCAGTACCGAGCACTCCATTGGCGCCCGGCTTGTTGACGACGATGAACGGCTTGCGGAATTGCTCCGACATGCCGTCGGCGAGCACGCGACCGAGAATGTCCGCGCTCGCACCTGGGGTCGACGGCACGATGATCTGAACCACCCGCTCCGGGTAGCTCTGCGCGGCCGCGGCGCCGGAGGCGATCACCACGGCCGAGGCAATGATCACGCCCTGACGCATCGTTTCCTCCCGGGTCTTGTTCGAGGAAAAACGATAGCGGAAGCAAGGCCCGGATCAAGCCGGCGACCCGAGGTGAAGCGTCGCGGGGACGCGAGAATTCGCGGTGATGCAAGACCCGCCAGATACCTATATAGAAATGGCCAACGGAGGACAGAAATGACAGACAAAATCCCGGTCACCGTGCTGACCGGCTATCTCGGCGCCGGCAAGACGACGCTGCTCAACCGCATCCTGTCCGAGCCGCACGGCAAGAAATACGCCGTCATCGTCAATGAATTCGGCGAAATCGGCATCGACAACGACCTTGTGGTCGGCGCCGACGAGGAAGTGTTCGAGATGAACAACGGCTGCATCTGCTGCACCGTACGCGGCGACCTGGTGCGCATCCTCGACGGCCTGATGCGGCGCAAGGGCAAGTTCGACGCCATCATCGTCGAGACCACTGGCCTCGCCGATCCGGCGCCGGTGGCGCAGACCTTCTTCATCGACGAAAACGTCGGCCGCAAGACGAGGCTCGATGCGGTGGTGACGGTCGCCGACGCCAAATGGCTCAACGACCGGCTCAAGGACGCGCCCGAGGCCAAGAACCAGATCGCGTTCGCCGACGTCATCTTAATCAACAAAACCGATCTGGTGACGCCAGAGGAGCTGAGCGAAGTCGAGGCCCGCATCCGCGGCATCAACCCTTATGCCAAAGTGCACAAGACCACGCGCGCGCAAATCCCACTCAACGAGGTGCTCGGCCGCAACGCATTCGATCTCGATCGCATCCTCGATATCGAGCCGGACTTCCTGGCAGGCGACGGTCACGATCACGATCATCACCACGATCATGGTCACCACGACGGCCACGAGCACCATCACGATCACGACCATGCTCACTCACACGGCAGCCTAAAGCATTATCACGACGAGGACATGCAATCGATTTCGCTGCGCACCGACAAGCCGCTCAACCCGGACAAGTTTTTTCCTTGGGTGCAGGAGCTGGTGCAGAAGGAAGGTCCGAACATCCTGCGCTGCAAAGGCATCCTGTCGTTCAAGGACGACGACCAGCGCTTCGTGTTCCAGGGCGTGCATATGATCCTCGACGGCGACCACCAGCGGCCGTGGAAGGACGGCGAGAAGCGCGACAGCCGCGCCGTCTTCATCGGCCGTAACCTGCCGGGAAAGATGATCGCCGAAGGCTTCGAGAGCTGCATCGCGTAATCGGCGGTCATGACCGACACCCGCAACGAGACCGTTTCCGTCGTCGAACGCACGCATGCGGTTGCGGCTAGCGGCCCGGTCATCGCTGCGCATTTTCTCGGGCGCACGGCCATATTCGTACTCGCCGAAGAGGCCATGGTGCTGGCCGCGCCGCTTGGCGAACCCAAAATCGTCAAGGTCCACGACGGCGTAATACTTGCGACCACCTTAGGCGATTTAGTCATCGTCTCGGGCGGCGACGACGGCAAAGTTGTCGAGACCGACGTCAGCGGCGAAAGCCGCACCGTAGCGACCGACCCTAAGCACCGCTGGATCGATCATGTCGCGGTTGGTCCCGATGGCGCTATCGCCTGGTCGGCCGGTAAAACGGCCTTCGTACAGGCGAAGGAGCTTCGCACCTTCGAGGCGCCGTCTACGGTGGGCGGGCTCGCCTTCCTGCCGAAAGGTTTCCGACTCGCCATCGCGCACTACAACGGTGCCACGCTGTGGTTCCCGAATGCACCGCAAGCCGAACCCGAAAAGCTCGAATGGAAGGGCTCGCATCTCGGCGTCATCGTGCATCCCGACGGCCGCTTCCTTGTCACCACCATGCAGGAGCCGATGCTGCACGGCTGGCGGCTCGTCGACAGCAAGCACGTGCGGATGTCCGGTTACGCCACACGCGTAACCTCGCTTGGCTGGACCGCCGGCGGGCGTTTTCTCGCCACCTCCGGCGCGACCCAGCTCATCCTCTGGCCGTTCCAGACCAAAGAGGGCCCGATGGGCAAGCAGCCGCGGCTTCTGGCGCCCTCCCAGCATCGTATCGACGCCGTGGCGTGCCACCCGACGCAAGATATTGTCGCCGCCGGCTACGGCGATGGCATGGTGCTTCTCGTCCGCATCGAGGACAGCGCCGAGATCTTGGCGAAGCGGCCGGGCGAGGCACCGGTCACGGCGCTGGCCTGGAGCGCCGACGGCACGCTACTCGCCTTCGGTACGGAAAGCGGCGAGGCAGGGATTGTGGACCTCGCCTGACCCGACCGGAACCTCAGCTTCCGCTGGCAGTTATTATTAGTAACGTTCGGCGATTGATGGAAGGTTCCCCATGACGATCGAAGCGAAGGGATTATTTGGCGCGATTGCGGTTGCTCTGATGTTGGGCGCCTACGCGCCGGCACAGGCGCAAACGCCCGATCCGACAAAAGGTTGTACGCCGCAGGAGCGCTCCAACGGGACATTGAGCAACCAGCTCGACAAAAGCAACGGCGTGATGTGCCCACCCGATGTCGATCCGGCGATGAAGGCGCCGACGCCAAGCACGGGCGATAAGTCGGTCATCCCGCCGCCCGGGACGCCGGGCGGCGATTCCAGCATGCAGCCGAAATAGCGCGTAGACCTTCCAAATAAAAACCCCGGGCCGCAGCCCGGGGTTTGCGATGATCCGACAGATCTACCGTCAGATCACATATTGGCGCAGCGGCGGATAGCCGTTGAAGCCAACTGACGAATACGTGGTCGTGTAGGCGCCGGTGGCCTCAATCAGCACTTTGTCGCCGATCGCGAGCGATACCGGCAGCGGATACGGCGTCTTCTCGTACAGCACATCCACCGAGTCACAGGTCGGGCCGGCGATGACGCAGGGCATCATCTCATCGCGATCGTGTGTGGTGCGGATCGGATAGCGGATCGATTTGCCGATGGTCTCGGCGAGACCGTGGAATTTGCCGATGTCGAGATAGACCCAGCGCAACTCGTCTTCGGGCGAGCGTCTGGCGATCAGCACCACCTCGGCTTCGATGACGCCGGCGTTGCCGACCAGCCCGCGGCCGGGCTCGATAATGGTATTCGGCAGATTATTGCCGAAGTGCTTGCGCAGCGCCTTGAAGATTGCCTTGCCGTAGCTTTCGAGCTTGGGCGTCTTGCGCATGTACTTGGCCGGGAAGCCGCCGCCGAGATTGACGATGGACAGGCTAATGCCCCGCTCCGCGCAACTGCGGAAGATGGCCGCGGTCGAAGCCAGCGCCCGATCCCAGGCCTCCACATTGTGCTGCTGCGAACCGACGTGGAACGAGATGCCATACGGCACCAGGCCAAGTTTGTGCGCGTGTTCGAGGATATCGGCGGCATAAATCGGCTCGCAGCCGAACTTGCGCGACAACGGCCATTCGGCGCCTGAACCGTCGCAATGGATGCGGCAGATGACCCGGCTGCCCGGTGCAGCGCGAGCGACCTTCTCGACTTCGGCTTCGCAATCGACGGCGAACAGCGTGACGCCGAGTTTGAACGCGGTCGCGATCTCGACTTCCTTCTTGATAGTGTTGCCGTAGGAAATACGGTCGGGACTAGCGCCTGCTGCCAACACGTCATGAGTTCTCGGGCAGCGACGCGACGTCGAAGCAACAGCCGAGACCAGCCAAGAGCTTGAGAATCTCCGGCGCCGGATTGGCCTTCACCGCGTAGAACACCTTGGTGTCCGGCAGCGCCTTAGCGAAGTTCTGGTAGTTCTCGCGCACGACATCGAGGTCGAGGACGAGGCAGGGGCCGTTTTCAGTACGATGCTTTAGAAATTCGCGGATGCGTGTGGTCATCTCGACCAAGCTCCTCTATCCGGCCGGCAGCGTAGCCGCCGAGGTGAACCTCCTGCGACGGGCGTAGTTCCGCAACGTTGCGGAGCGCTGGCGTCGCCGTGATTGCTGCCTTGGTCCGGATGAGGGAGATCCCGTTCCGCACTGCTGGCAAAGATGGACAAGCCCTTTCGGTGTCCCCGGCATTGGCGCCGGCAGTCATCCAAAAAAGCCCTTCCGTCGTTGCTTTAAGCCGCGTCGCCAGTGGAGAGCTGGCATCACCGGTTCGCCTCCGGCTGCCGGTCGCGGGTGCAAGGAAGTAGAGTCTCTTCCTTAGGCGGCTGTCCGGCCTCTTGTCCGGATGCCCACCGACCGACACACGGCCACAGGCACGTGCGAAATTGGGCACTCACGAAATAATCCATTCGTGCGAGTCACGCAACCGGTTTTGTTTTAACGAGACGTAAAGGGCGCACTTGGCCGTGGAGAAGTCAGCGCGACGATCTCGCGTCAGTCCGCAGTGAACGGCTCGACGCGTTGCGCAGCGCGGACAAACTGCACCATGACGGCGATGCCGCACAGCACGAATAGTCCGTCGAGGATGCGGGCGCCGAGCGAGCCGAGCGCAAACAGGCTGGCGATCGCCCAACTGCCGGCGAAGGCGGCGCCGAACACTTCCGCGCCGATCAGGATGACCGCGCTGACCACGGTCAGCACGTTAAGCCACTTGATGCGCCGGGGACGCCGGGGTGTGGGACTATCCATGGCTGGCAATTACTCCACGAAGGATGGCCGAAGCAAGGCCGTTTAAGCCGCGTCGCGGGCAGCTTTTTGCGACAGCAGGCCGGCCTCGACCAGCGCTAAGCGAATGCGGTCGATCTCGACGCGGCCGAGCTTGACCAGCGGCGGCCGCACCACGGCGCGCGGCAGGCGGCCGAGCAGCACCAGCGCCTCCTTCATGCGGTTGTGCATGTCCGCCCAGGGCTCGGCATAGAAGACGCGGGCGAGCGGATAGATGCGGTCGTTGACGCGGCGCGCCTCGGCGAGATCGTTGTTCTTGACCGCCTGGAACAGCGCCGACTGCAGGTCGGCAATGACGCTGCCGGAGCCGGACAGAAGCCCGTTGCAGCCAAGCACAAGGGATGAGAACAGCCACGCGCTGTGCGTTGTCAGCACGTTGACCGGCCGCGGCAGGCTTTGCAGTTCGCGGATATGCATCTCATGCTGCGGCACGTTTCCGGACCAATCCTTGATGGCGCGGATGCTCGGCACCTCCTCGACCATCTTGAGGAGCGTGTCGCGCGGATAGCCCTGGCCGGTCGCCAGCGGATACTGGAAGACGATGATCGGCAGGCTCGAGGCGCCGGCGATGCGCTTGAAGTGCTCGACCGCCATGGCCGGCGATTGCTGCAGCGTGAACGGCGCCGGCGGAAACACCAGCAGTGCCGAGGCCCCGCCCTCCTCCGCCATCCGGGCGATGCGGGCGGCTTCGAGACTGCCGTCGGCCCAGATACCGTTGACCAGCGGCAGCCGGCCGCCGATCTCGTCCTGGGCGATATCGAGCACGCGACGCTGCTCCTCGAAAGTGCAGGACGCGACCTCGGTGGAGTGCGCATTAATGGTGATGGCGGTCAGATTCGGGACCGCCGCAACATCGCGCAGATGCTTACGGAAGCTCTTCTCGTCGATCGAAAGATCGTCGAAGAACGGCAACAGAACGGCCGGGATAACGCCATGCGGGACGTAATGGGCGTGGCGAGGCATAAGGGGCACTCCAGTGGTCGGGCGGGTTTAATGACATATATCATGGCCTCCCAGCCAATTCGATAAGGGTACCCGATGTCCGAGCCCCCCGCCCCCGGCAATCCACTACTCGCGGATTGGACGACCCCCGACAGGGTTCCACCGTTCGACGCCATCAAGCCGGAACACTTTTGCGCGGCCTTTGCGCAGGCCCTGGCCGACCATGAGGCCAAGGTCGCGGCGATTGCCGCCAATCCCGAGCCGCCGAGCTTCGACAATACGATCGCTGCGCTCGAGCTGAGCGGAAAATCACTGGCGCAAGTCGACGACGTGTTCGGCCTCCTCGCCGGAGCGCACAGCAACGACGCGCTGCTTGAAATCGAACGCGAGATGTCGCCGCTGATGGCGCGGCACTGGAACAGCATCAACACCAATACTGCCCTCTTTGCCCGCGTCGACGGTCTGATGCGCCAGGGCGACCGCATCGGACTCAATGCCGAGCAAAGCCGCGTGCTCGAGCGCTACCACACCGGCTTCCGCCGCGCCGGCGCAGGCCTCGACGACATCGCAAAGAAGCGTCTTGCCGAGATCACCGAGCGGCTCGCAGCTCTCGGCACCACTTTCAGCCAGAACCTACTGGCCGACGAACAGGCCTATGCGCTTGCGCTCGACGGCGAAGCCGAGCTTGCCGGATTACCTGATTTCATGCGCGAGGCGATGAAATCCGACGCGCGGGAACGCTGCCTCGACGGCCATGTCGTCACGCTGTCGCGGTCCAGCGTCGAACCGTTTCTGCAGTTCTCCGCCCGCCGTGACCTACGGGAGAAGATCTTCCGCGCGTTCACGATGCGCGGCGACACCGGCGGAGCGACTGACAACAAGGCTATTATTGCCGAGACGGTGAAGTTGCGCGCCGAACGCGCGCGGCTGCTCGGCTTCCCCGATTTCGCCCACTACCGCCTCGACGACGCCATGGCGAAGACGCCGGCCGCAGTGCGCAACCTGCTCGATACGGTGTGGGCACAGGCGCGCAGCCGCGCGCTGGCCGATCGCGATGCGTTGCAGGAATTGGTGCGCGAGGACGGCGGTAACTTCACACTGGCGGCATGGGACTGGCGCTATTACGCCGAGAAACTGCGGCAGCGGCGTTGCGATTTCGACGAGGCGGCGATCAAGCCGTATCTGAACCTCGACCGCCTGATCGAGGCGGTCTTCTACACCGCGCATCGCCTGTTCGGTTTGAGTTTCGTCCCGCGCCCTGACGTCCCGGCGTGGCATCCGGACGTGCGGGTCTGGGCCGTGCGCGATAACGCCGGCAACGAGGTCGGCCTGTTCTTCGGCGATTATTTCGCGCGGCCGTCAAAGCGCAGCGGCGCCTGGATGACCTCGTTGCGCGATCAGGAGAAGCTGTCCGGGAATATCCAACCGCTGATTATCAACGTCTGCAATTTCTCCAAGGCGCCAGCGGGCGAGCCGACCTTGCTCAGCTTCGACGATGCCCGCACTTTGTTCCACGAATTCGGGCATGCGTTGCACGGGCTGCTCTCGTCGGTGACCTATCCGAAGATTTCCGGCACCAACGTCGCCACCGATTTCGTCGAATTGCCGTCGCAGCTTTACGAGCACTGGCTCGAACAACCCGACGTGCTGCGCCGCTTCGCCCGACACTACGAAACCGGCGAACCGATGCCGGAGGAACTGCTGCAACGCCTCATCGCGGCACGAAATTTCAACATGGGCTGCGCCACGGTCGAATATGTGGCCTCTGCGCTTGTCGATCTCGAATTTCATTCGTTGCCGGCCGCGGATGGGATCAACTCCGCTGCCTTCGAGACCGAGGTGCTGGCGCACATCGGCATGCCGGACGAGATCGTCATGCGTCATCGCCCGCCACATTTCGCGCACATCTTCTCCGGCGGCGGCTACGCTTCGGCCTATTACAGCTACATGTGGTCGGAAGTGCTTGACGCTGATGCGTTCGCGGCGTTCGAGGAGGCCGGCGACATTTTCGACCCGGCGACGGCGAAACGGCTACGTGACACGATCTATGCGGCCGGCGGCTTGCAGGATCCGGCCGATGCCTACAAAGCCTTTCGCGGCCGGCTGCCGAGCGCGGATGCGCTGTTACGCAAGCGCGGCTTCGCTGCGTGACCGATCTCCACAGTGCCGGTCATCGCCGTGGCGTGGTCTGCGCGCCGCACGCGGCCGCGGTCGAAGCCGGCCGGGCGATCCTCGCCGAGGGTGGCAACGCCATCGAATCCATGGTGGCGATGGCAGCCACCATCGCGGCCGTCTACCCACACATGAATCATCTCGGCGGCGACGGCTTTTGGCTGATCCGCGAGGCGAGCGGCCGGGTTCGCGCCATCATGGCGCCCGGTCCCGCGGGCCGGAACGCGCGACCCGAGCTTTACCGCGACCATGAGACCATACCGGTGCGCGGGCCGCTCGCGGCGCTCACCGTACCGGGCGCGGTGGGCGGCTGGATGCTGGCGCTACAGGCGGCGAAGGCAGCGGGCGGCTCGCTGCCGCTCGAAATCCTTTTGACCAATGCGTTCGGCCATGCCCGCGACGGTTACCGGGTGACGCGAAGCCAGGAGCGGCTGACGCGGGAGAACCTCGACAATCTGGCGCCGGTGCCGGGCTTCGCCGCGACGTTTCTAGTTGACGGCAAAGTGCCGTCGGCCGGGACCACTTTGAAGCAGGAAAAGCTCGCAGGCACGCTGGCGCATCTCGCCGATGCCGGCCTCGACGATTTCTATCGCGGCGACATCGGGCGTGAGATCGCGGCCGATCTTGAACGCATTGGCAGCCCCGTCACCCGGGACGACCTGACGCGCTATGAAGCCCGGATTGCCGAACCGCTGCGCGTCGATCTGTCGGTAGGCATGGTCTACAATACCGACGCGCCGACCCAGGGCGTTGCCTCGCTGATGATCCTTGCGCTGTTCGACCGCTTCGGAATCACCGAACCCGAAGGCTTCGATCACGTTCATATTCTGGTCGAGGCGACCAAGCGGGCAATCCGCGCGCGCGACCGCACCGTGACCGATCCAGATCATCTTGCGCACGTGCTCGAGCGCTATCTCGATGCGCGCTACCTTGCCGGCGAGGCGATGAAGATCGACCGCCGCAAAGCGGCGCGTTGGCCGATCGCGTCCGGCGAAGGCGATACGATCTGGATGGGCGCGGCCGACACGTCGGGTCTTGTCGTGTCCTATATCCAGTCGTTGTACTGGGAGTTCGGTTCCGGCTGCGTGCTGCCGGGCACCGGCGTGCTGATGCAAAACCGCGGGGCGAGCTTTTCGCTGCAAAGCGGCGCGCTCAATCCGCTGATGCCCGGGCGGCTGCCGATCCACACCCTCAATCCGGCGCTGGCGGCGCTCAGGGACGGCCGCATCATGGCCTACGGCTGCATGGGCGGCGACGGCCAGCCGCAGACGCAAAGCGCGCTGTTCACCAGGCATGTGATGTACGGCGAACCGCTTTTCGACGCGATCGACCGGCCGCGCTGGGTGCTCGGCCGCACCTGGGGCGCCGCGCGTACGGCCCTGCGCCTCGAAGCCCGCTTCGACGGCAATCTCATCGACGCGCTTCAAAACGCCGGCCATGCCGTCGACGTGCTGCCGGACAATTACTCCGACGTCATGGGCCACGCCGGCGCCGTCGTGCTGCACCCGGACGGCTCCTGCGAAGGCGCCCACGATCCGCGCGCAGACGGCGGGGCTGCGGGCGTATAGCGAACCGACGTCTACGGCGCTGCAAGCCCGAGCGATTTCAGATAATCGCCATTGACGCGGACGTTTTTGAATTTCGCGGCCTCCAGATAGGCATCGAGGATCGTTTGCGCCTCGTCGCGCGACGGGAGGCCTTGCGGTGACGTATCTTCGGTGACCGAGCGCTCGGCCTGGAGAATGAGGTCCCATCCCGCGGGCACCTCGATCGAGACCGGCGAGGTGATCGAGGCGAGGCTCTTGTAGGGCCAAAAGATCCAGCCTACGCCGAGCTGATCGTGCAGGCGGCGAAACTTCTCATTCCAGGCGTCGTTGTATTCCCCGGTCTCGCCGATCAGGACCGGGACATTCCAGCGATTGCTGAAATTCAAATAGGCCTGGATCGCCTTACGCGACGGGTCGGACCAGAATTCGTGGTACGAATAGACGGCATTGGCGTCGAACGGCGCACCGAACACGCCAAAATTTGACGCCCACTCGGCGCCTTCCAGCAGCACAACATGATTCGGATCAACGCTGCGGATGGCGGCGGCGATGTCGCGATAGAGCGGCTCCAGCTGCGGATCAAGATAGCTCTCGTCGCTGTAAGCGGAGATCGGTTCGTTGAGAAGGTCATAGCCGAGAATGGCCGGCTCATCGCGAAAATGCGCGGCGAGCGCACGCCACAACACGATGGTGAGTTGCCGGTCCCGCGGCACGTAGAAGGTCAGCGGAAAGCCGGAACCGTCGTCATGATTGACGCCGGTCTGGCCGCCGGGCGCCGCATGCAGATCAACGATGACGCGGATGCCTGCGTCCCGGCACCATTGCACCAGCCGGTCGAGAAGCCGCCATCCCTCCCCGTCAAAACCGTCGGTGCCGCCGTTATCGCCCGGTTTGACGAACAGCCGCCAGTTCAACGGCACGCGCACGGTGTTGAATCCGGCCGCTTTGATGAAACGGATGTCATCTTCCGTGATGTAGACATCGCGAAATTGCGTCCAGAAGCGGGACGCCGCTTCGACGCCGATCAGGGCCGCAATAACGGCGGCGATTTCCTTCGGCGCAAGCGCGTATTTGAACTTGAACATGTAGCCTTCGGGAACGAGCCAGTTTCCGAGATTGATTCCCCTGACGTCGAACCGATCGCCGCGGCCGTCGACAAGATGCGTCCCTTGGGCGTGGATGAAATCACGCGGCTCGGCCGTCGCGGGCAAAATCGCGATGTCCAGCATGACGGTAAGCGCCACAATTATCGCGGCCGCCTGATGCGCGAACTTGAATTGATTTTTGCCGTGTTCGAAAATCACGGCTATCACTCTAGGGTGAAAATCCCCTCAGATACAATGTGAAGGGGTGGCGTAGCGCGTCCTGCTGCCAACAAGCGAGATCGGGCCCGCGATGGCCGGCATTCCCCTGCTTCACGCCTTGTTCTTGCTTGCGGCAGTGATCGTTATTGTCGGCGCAACGCGCAGGCAGATACATCCGTTCTTCGCGATCGTGAGCGCCGCCGTAGCGTTTGGAACCGCGTGCGGGATTTCCCTCGGCGCTCTGGGCAACACCTTCGGTAATGGCTTTTCGCCACTGCTCTATTCGCCCGGATTGGTGGTCGTTGCCGCTGCATTCGTCAGCGGTATCGCCGAAAGCACCGGGGCGACCGGTCGCCTCACGTCCGGCATCGCACCTTGGCGAGCATCGCTCGGATCGACCCGGATCGCGTCGCTGTTGGGCTTCGTCGCCGGACTGGCCGCCTCACCGGCATCGGCGTTTGCGATGCTGACGCCGCTGCTGCCGTCGCTCGTCGGTAGCACAAAGCGGGCGCCCGTAGTCGTTTCCTTGGCGCTTTCGATCTCTGCAAGCCACGGTCTGCTGGCGCTCTCGCCGGTCCCGATCGCCGCCATGGCCATCCTCGGCGCCGACTGGCATCGGGTTTTGCTGTTTGGCGTGCCGACGGCGATTTTAGTGATCGCATTGAGCGCAGCATTGACCCACCGGCTGCCGATGGCCGAGACCGCACCAGAACCGGCGACCGGCGAGCTGAGCGGCGTGTCCGATGGGCTACCTGATAAACGACTTGATTCACGACGTGACGGCTCCACGAGCGCGCTCATTCTGGCAATGGCGATCCCACTCGTCCTGCTGATGGTGCAATCCATCGGCAACATGCCTGGCGAGCCGCTCGGCGGCGGCGGCAGACGGGAGCTGATCATCGGCGTCGGCCGCCCGCTCATTCTCCTGGTGGTTGGCATTGGCATCATGGTCATTGGTCAGTGGCGCCAAACGCGCAGTCTTTTCACCGACCCCGCCTGGACCGGCCGCATTCTCGGCAATGTCACGGGCGTATTGCTGATCGTGGGTGCCGCGGGCGGTTTTCAGGCGCTTTGTCACGCAACTGGAATGGCCGAACTGATCGGTGAGAGCGTGCTCAACCGGCATATAGCGGGATCATCAGGTCTGCTGGTCCCGTTCCTGGTTGCGGCAGCAATAAAGACCTTGCAGGGCTCCTCCATGGTCGCCGCCATCACCGCGGCCGGCATGGTGCAACCGTTCTTATTGCCGCTTGGGCTCGGAACCGAAAACGGTACGGCGCTCGCGGCGCTTGCCGTTGGCGCCGGCGCGATGACATGCGTCCCACGTCAACGACGAATACTTTTGGCTGGTTTCGGTCACGGCGGGCTTTTCGCCACTGCGCGGGCTCGGCACGGTCACTATCGGAACGCTGCTGCAAGGCCTCGTCGCCGTAGCTGTGTTGGTGGCTCTTGCCGTGATCGGGGCGGGTTTTTAAGGCGCCAGCGTTGATTTAAGTTCGATGTTTCTTCGCCGCCGCGCGGGCGTCCGCCACGATCTGCTTGAATACTTTCATCTCCAGCGCGCCAGGTATCCGGAAAGTCCCGACGATGAAGCCCGGCGTGCCCTCAAATCCGAAAGCTTCGGCTTGAGCACGATTGCGGGCCAATAAATCTTCGATCGATTGTTTGTGCGTTTCGAGGTCGGCCGTCGCCATCGCCACATCGACTCCGGCTTGCGCAAGCAGATCGTGAATAGTCGTCTCGGTAAGCTTGCTGGTGGCGCCGATCAGGATCGCGTGGGCCTCGGCGTATTTGTGCTGATATTGAGACGCCAGAACCAGCTTGGCGGCGGTGACAGAAGCGTCGCCGAAAATCGGCCAGTCTTTCAGCACCAGCCTGATATTGCCGTCCTCTTTTGCCAGTTGCGCAAGCTCAGGAACAGTCTTTTTGCAATACGGGCACTGGTAATCGAAATATTCGACAATGGTGATATCGCCCTTCGAATTGCCCATGGAGGGAATATCGGGATCGCGCAGCACACTGGTTCGGCTGAGAACGTCGTCCGACTGCTCGCCGAAAGCGACAGCCGAGAATGCTGCGAAAGCCAGTGCGACGGCGCAAAGGGCGGCGAGCAACGCGGGCCTGTTGCGGCTTCCGGCAGATTGCATCCGCATCATGAATTCTCGACCTCGTTATGCCGGAAACCGTGGACATGGCGTGCGTCATACCACGTATTGCGACCGCCGCGTCCTGCCTACGTCGGCTCCATCGACACCATGCCGAGCCGCCCCATCAGTTCCCGATCACGGTCGCGGCCGGGATTTGGCGTCGTCAACAGTTTTGGTCCATAAAAGATGGAGTTGGCGCCAGCGAGGAAGCACAAAGCCTGTGTCTCCTCGCTCATGTCCTCGCGGCCAGCCGAGAGCCGCACCACCGAGCGTGGCATCGTGATGCGGGCGACAGCGACAGTGCGGACGAATTCGAGCGGATCGAGCGCAGCTTCGGCGGCAAGCGGCGTACCGGCGACGCGCACCAGCATGTTGATCGGCACCGATTCCGGATGCGCCGGCAGGCTCGCCAGCGTCGCGACCATGCCGATCCTGTCTTCGCGCGTCTCGCCCATGCCGACGATGCCGCCGCAGCAGACATTGATGCCGGCCTCGCGCACGTGGCCAAGCGTCGCCAATCGATCCTCGTAGGCGCGCGTGGTGATGATCTCTTTGTAGAACTCGGGCGAAGTGTCCAGATTGTGATTGTAATAATCGAGGCCCGAGATCTTCAGCCGCCGCGCCTGGTCGGCGTCGAGCATGCCTAGCGTCGCGCAGGTTTCGAGGCCGAGCGCCTTGACGCCCTCGACCATAGCGCAGACGGAATCGAGATCGCGGTCCTTCGGCTCGCGCCACGCGGCGCCCATGCAAAAGCGGCTGGCCCCGGAAGCTTTCGCCGCGCGCGCTTCAGCAAGCACGGTGTCGAGCGCCATCAGCTTTTCGGCCTTCACGCCGGCATCGTATTTCGCGCTCTGGGGGCAATAGGCGCAGTCTTCGGGGCAACCGCCGGTCTTGATCGACAGCAGCGTCGAAATCTGCACTTCCGTCGGCTCGAAATATTGCCGGTGGATCGTCTGGGCGTGGAACATCACGTCCGGGAACGGCAGATCGAACAGCGCGCGCACTTGTTCGCGCGTCCAGTCTTGGCGGACGCGACCGGAGGCAAACGGGCGGGATAAAGCGTCAGTGGCAAGCGACATGAATAGAGTGTAGCCCGGATCACTGCGAAGCGAAATCCGGGCTACAATGCCTTCTTATCTGCTGTGAGGCCTATGATTGTGAGACGCGTCCTGACTTTTGCCGCCGCGACCCTGGTCGCGGCCAACTGCACCGCCCTCCCCGCCGCCGCGCAGGATTGGCCAACGCGCCCGGTGACCATGGTAGTGCCGTTTCCGCCCGGCGGCGGCACCGATGTGCTGGGTCGAATTGTCGGCCGGCGGTTGTCAGAGGTCTTGGGGCAGCAGGTCATCATCGAGAATGTCGGGGGCGCCGGCGGCATGATCGGTTCGGCGCGCGTCGTGCATGCCACGCCCGACGGTTACGAATTCGTCCTCGGCAGCAGGGCCGACGCCATCAATCAGACGCTCTACAAGCACCCGCTCTATGACTTCAAGAAAGACCTGACGCCCGTAGTGCTGATTGCCGAGCAGCCGATGACATTGATCACACGCAGGGATCTGCCCATCGACGGCCTGCAGGACTTCATCGCCTACGTGAAGAAGAACCAGAGCACGATGCGCTCCGGCTCCGCCGGCATCGGCTCGACCGGCTACGTCGATTGCGCCCTATTCAACGAAGCGATCGGCGTGCACGTCCAGGATATTCCGTACCGCGGCGGCGGTCCGGCTTTGCAGGATCTGATCGGCGGGCAGTTCGACTATTTCTGCACTCTCAGCGCGACCGCGGTACCGCCGATACAAAGCAATCTGGTCAAGGGTATCGCCGTGTTCAGGCACGAGCGGCTGCCGTCGCTGCCGAACCTGCCCACGGCCTATGAACAGGGCATGCCGAAGGATTATACGGCCTCGACCTGGTTTGGCTTCTTTGTTCCGACCGGTACGCCGGCGCCGCTCATTAAAAAGCTGCACGATGCCACCGTCGACGCAATGGATACGCCGTCGGTGCAGCAACAACTGGTTGCCACCGGCACGTTCGTGGTGCCGCCCGAGCACCGCTCGACGGAGTATCTGGAAAGCACCATCGCTCCCGAAATCGAGCGCAACGGCGCGCCGCTCAAGGCCGCCGGAATGTCGATTGAGTGAGGGTGCGGCGCGCTTGCACCTGCGAAAAGCCGTCGCCTTGCCAGCGCCACCGCCAGCCGTCATGGTTCCGACAAATCGCATTTCTTGGAGGAAAGCATGAGGTTTCTTGACGTGCTGTGCGCCGCCATTGCCGGAATGACGGCGCTTGCGGCCGGCGCCCCGGCCGGCGCGCAGCAATGGCCAGCGCGCCCGGTCCAGATCATAAGCCCGTTCGCCCCGGGCGCCGCCAACGACATCATTGCCCGGGTTGTGCTCGATCAGGTTCAGCAGCAGCTTGGCCAACCCTTTATCATCGAGAACCGGACCGGGGCCGGCGGCGTCGTCGGCGCCGCCTCGGTGGCACGGGCCGAGCCTGACGGCTACACCATCCTGCTCGCCGGCGCATCGATGAGCTCCGCGGTAATCCTGCACGGCACGTTGCCCTACAACACGCTCCAGGATTTCGAGCCCATCGTCCCGTTCGGCGTGCAGCCGAGCGTGCTGGTCGCGGCACCGTCGAAGGGATTCAAAACCGTCGCCGATCTCGTCGCCGCGGCGAAAGCAAAACCCGGCACGCTGAATTTCGCCTCCGCCGGCATCGGCTCTGCGTCTCATATCGCCGGCGAGCACTTCGTTCTTGCCGCCCATCTCGACGTGCAGCACATTCCGTATCGCGGCCCGGTCGAAGCTTTCACCGATCTCATGACGGGACGTATCGATTTCTATTTCGTGCCGATCACACCCGCGGTGCCGATAATCGCGCAGGGCAAGGTGGTGGCTCTCGCGGTGTCGACGCCGCAGCGCGCCCCGCTGTTGCCGGATGTGCCGACGATCGCCGAAGCCGGCTACCCCGATGCCGCTTACCTGTTCTGGGGCGGGCTCATGGCGCCCGCCAAGACGCCGCGCGCCGTTGTCGATAAGCTGCACGACGCCGTGCAGACGGCGCTCGACATGCCGGCAGTACAGGAAAAATTGCGGAACCTCGGCGTGCAGCCCGATCCCATGTCGCCCGGTCAATTCGCGAAATTCTTCGCCGACGACGTCGCAGCCACGATCGAGATCGGCAAAGCCGCCCACATCGAGCCGACGGACTAAGCACCATGGCCGATACCCCGCCCGATCGGCTGTCCAACGATCCGCGCAGCCCCCACTACGACGAAGACGTGCTCAAGCGCGACGTTGGCGTGCGTTTCAAGGGGATCGAGAAGACCAACGTCGAAGAATATTGCGTCAGCGAGGGCTGGGTCCGCGTTGCCGCCGGCAAGGGCAAGGATCGCCACGGCAATCCGCTGACCATCAAGCTCACCGGCACAGTCGAACCTTATTTCAAGGACGAGAAGAAAGAGTAAGCGTCGCGGTTACCCGCACGCCAGCGCGTAAATATGCTGCACGCCTTGCGGCAGTGGCATGTCGCGCCAGCTTTCACCGCCATCGTCCGTGCCGAACACCTCGCCATATCGCGCGGCGACATAAACCTGCTTGGCGTCGGAGTGATGCAGGCCGACCGACATCAACGTGCCATGCGGCTGCACCTTGTCGAAGCGCTGCCAGGTCTTGCCGACATCGCGGCTGCAGTAGAGCGCGCCGTCCTTGGACGAAGCCGCAACGCTCAGGCAGGCATAGAGCGTGTTCGGATCCTGCGGTGACACCTTGATATCGCGGCCATAGGTGAACAGCGAGAAGCGGTCGACCCGCATGTCGTCCCAGGTTTTGCCCTGATCGGCGCTGCGGAACAGGCCCATGCGCACCGCGATGATGACGGCGTCCGGATCGGCGGCGCTGGTGCAGACCGCATGACCGTCGAGCATGCCTTCGGCCTCAGTATCACTAACCAGCTTTGAACGCAGCCGTGGCTCCGATTGCGCGAGCCGCAGCAGGTCGGCGCTGCAATCGCTCCAGCTTTCGCCGCCATCGGTCGAGCGCATGACTCCCGAGACTTCGAGCACGGCATAGATTTCGCCAGCACGGCGCGGGTGTGGCGCGAACCGCATCACGCGGCATTCGAACGGCATCTTGGCGTAGACCGGCAGTTGCAGATTGGGCGCGCGCTTCCAGCTCTCGCCGCCATCCTCGCTGCGGTAGACCGAAACCGGCGAACCGCCTGCCAGCATTCGCCTTGGATCGGCGGCATCCACCATGAACGACCAGACCTGGATGCCGCGTTCGGGAAAGTCCGCGCGCTTGAAGGTCGCGCCGCGATCGGTGCTGCGGTAGATGCCGTCGGCGGTGCCGGCGAATACCAGATTCGGATCGCGCGGGTGGACATAGACGGTATAGGCCTCGATGTCGCTCAGCGCATGTTGCCAATCTTCGCCGCCGGACGTGCTGCGAAAGACTCCGGCGAGCCCCTTCTGATCCTTGCTAGCGTAATAACCACCGACGCCGGCGAACACGTGAGATTGATTCATGGCGATATCCTCCGCGGAGCTTCTTATGGAGTGCAGATGATATTTTGCCGCGCGGGCCCCGACAATGCGCCTCAGTGCAATGTCGGCCGTTCGGCAATCACGCGAAGATCGATCAAACCGATCAATGCCGCCCGATTGGCCTCGGCCTTTGTCAGCTCAATCGCGGCCTGTTTGGCGGTACTGCCGTTTGAGCCCCACACCACAATGCCGAGAAGCAGCGCCGCGACGGACGCCATCATGATTGTGGCATCGAAGCGCAGTACACCGAAAAGCATCGCGGCAAATGTTATGGCGCCGGCGGCCATGGAGATCCGCCCCGCCAGCACGAATTTCTGGCAGCTCACTATTTGCGCCGTGAGCGCTTCGATCTGCGCCTCGAGGCGCACAATCTCGTCGTGCGGGTCGCCGTCGTCCATCGTGGTTCGCGAGCGAAAAGCCTACTCCGCGGCCACCCTCGTTGCCGGGTCGACCGCTTCGACCTTGGCCGCGCAGAACTTGAATTCCGGGATTTTGCCGAACGGATCGAGCTTCGGATTGGTGAGCAGGTTCGCCGCCGCTTCGACATAGGCGAAGGGAATGAACACGACACCATCTGGGATCGTATCATCCTGGCGCGCGGTGAGTTCGACCACGCCGCGGCGCGTGGTCACGCGCACCATGTCGCCCGGCGCGATGCCGAGCTTGGTTATGGTGCCGCGCGAGACGTTCGCCACCGCCGAAGGCTCCAGCGCGTCGAGCACCGTGGCGCGGCGCGTCATGGCACCGGTGTGCCAATGTTCGAGCTGGCGGCCTGTGGTCAGGATGAACGGAAATTCCTCGTCCGGGACTTCGTCCGGCGGCTGCAGCTTGGTGGCCACGAGCTTGGCGAAGCCGCCGGGACGCGGAAAACCCTGGTCGAACACCACATCGCGGCCGGGCACGTCCGGCCCATCGACCGGATAGGTGACGTGGTCCTCGCGCTCGACACGATCCCAGGAGATGTTGGCGAGCGCCGGCATCATCGACGCCATCTCGGTGAAGACCTCGCTGACGTGCTTGTAGGTCCAGCCGCAGCCCATGCGGTTGGCGATGTCCTGGATGATCCACAAGTCGTGGCGCGTGTTGCCCGGCAGCGGCAGCGCCTGACGGCCCATCTGCACCTGGCGATTGGTGTTGGTGACGGTGCCGTCCTTTTCGGGCCAGCCCGATGCCGGCAGCACCACGTCGGCATAGACAGCGGTCTCTGTAAGAAAGAGATCCTGCACCACCAGATGCTCGAGATGCGCCAGCGCCTGGCGGGCATGATTAAGATCGGGATCGGACATCGCGGGATTTTCGCCTTCGATATACATGCCCTTGATCTCGTCGTGATGGACAGCGTCCATGATCTCGACGACCGTCTTGCCCTTCTTCGGATTGAGCTTGACGCCCCAGGCCTTCTCATATTCGGCGCGGATCTCCGGGGCCTCCACCGACCTGTAGTCGGGGAAAAACATCGGGATCAGGCCGGCGTCGGAAGCGCCCTGCACATTATTCTGGCCGCGCAGCGGATGCAGGCCGGTGCCGGGACGGCCGATCTGGCCGGTGATCAGCGCCAGCGCGATCAGGCAACGCGCATTATCGGTGCCGTGAGTGTGCTGCGACACGCCCATGCCCCAGAAGATGATGGCACTTTCGGCGCGCGCATAGGTGCGCGCGACCTCGCGCAGCGTGTCGGCGGAAATGCCGCAAATCGGCGCCATCTCCTCCGGCGTGAAGTCTTTGACATTTTCCTTCCAGGCGTCGAAGCCTTCGACATAGGTCTGGATGTATTGCTGGTCGTAAAGCTTCTCGGCGACGATGACGTTGAGCATGGCGTTGAGCATCGCCACGTCGGCGCCGTTCTTGAACTGCATCATGCGCCAGGCATGGCGCTTGAGCGCCTGGCCGCGCGGATCCATCACTACGAGCTTGGCGCCCCGCTTGGCCGCCTGTTTGAAGAAGGTCGCCGCGACCGGATGGTTTTCGGTCGGATTGGCGCCGATGACGATGATGACGTCGGAATTCTTGCACTCGTTGAATGTCGCGGTAACCGCCGCCGAGCCGACGCCTTCGAGCAGCGCGGATACCGATGACGCGTGGCACAGCCGCGTGCAGTGATCGACGTTGTTGGTGCCGAAGCCGGTACGCACCAGCTTCTGGAACAGATAGGCCTCTTCGTTCGAGCCCTTGGCCGAGCCGAAACCGGCCAGCGCCTGCGGGCCGTCACGGTCGCGGATTTTTTTCAAGCCTGACGCGGCGCGGTCGAGCGCCTCATCCCACGTCGCCTCGCGGAAATGCGTCCACGGATTCGACGGGTCGATGAACTCGTGCGGAATTTTCGGCACGCCGTCCTTGCGGATCATCGGCTTGAGCAGGCGCTGCGGATTGGCGACGTAATCGAAACCGAAGCGCCCTTTCACGCAAAGCCGGTTCTGATTGGCCGGACCGTCCCTGCCGGTGACGGCGACGATCGTGTCGTCCTTGATCTCGTAGGTGAGCTGGCAGCCGACGCCGCAATAGGGGCAGACGCTGTTGACGGTGCGGTCGGGCTTACCCTTATAGACGTTGTTGTCGTCCACCATCGTCGCCGGCATCAGCGCGCCGGTCGGGCAGGCTTGCACGCACTCGCCGCAGGCGACACAGGTCGAGGCGCCCATCGGATCGTCGAAATCGAATACGATTTTCTCGAGGTGGCCGCGACCGGCCATGCCGATGACGTCGTTGACCTGCACTTCGCGGCAGGCGCGGACGCAAAGGTTGCACTGGATGCAGGCGTCGAGATTGACCGCCATCGCGACATGGCTGCGATCAGGGACTTCGGCACTTCGATCCGCTCGCGCTTCGGAAATCGGCCGGGCTCGACCTTCAGCCGGGTGACGGTCTTCCAAAGTTCCGAGTCCGGGTCATGCGCCACCTCGATGGCCGGCTGATCGGTGAGCAGGAGTTCGGCGACCATCTTGCGCGCGGTCTTGGCGCGGTCGGTCTCGGTTTTGACCTTCATGCCCGGCGCAGGGGTGCGGATGCAGCTTGCCGCCAGCACGCGCTCGCCCTCGATCTCGACCATGCAGACGCGACAATTGCCGTCAGGCCGGTAGCCGGGCTTCGGCGAGTAGCACAGATGTGGCAGATCAATGCCGAGGCGGCCCGCGGCGCGGAAGATGGTCTCGCCTTCGCGGATATCGATGTCGCGACCGTCGATCGTGAAAGTCTTGGCCGTCGCCGCATCACCTTTGCCGGCGACTTTATCGACTGGCGCCGTGTGCGCCACGCCGGGCCTGCCGTCGCCATAGGCCGGGCCGCCTGCGGCGCCCTTATTGTCGTGGCCGTAGCCGGCAGGTTTCTGCCCGTTGCTATCGCTCATCACGCAAACCTTCGATCGCTCAATCTTGCCGTCACCAATGTCCCAGCGGCTTTTTCAGTTCGTCCGGAAAGTATTTTAGCACACTTAACAGTGGATTAGGTGCCGCTTGGCCGAGACCGCAGATCGAGGCGTCGCGCATCAAGGCCGACAGCTCATCAAGAAGGGCGGGGTCCCACGGCCCATTAGCCATGAGGTGGGCGGCCTTCTCGGTGCCGACGCGGCAGGGCGTGCACTGACCGCAACTCTCGTCCTCGAAGAACTTGATGAGGTTGAGCGCCACGGCCTTCATGTCGTCCTTGTCGGACAAGATCACAACGGCATGCGACCCGACGAAGCAGCCGTATTTTTCCAGCGTGCCGAAGTCGAGCGGAATGTCGGCCATGGACGCCGGCAAAATGCCGCCCGAAGCGCCGCCCGGCAGATAGCCCTTGAAGGTATGACCGTCCGCCATGCCGCCGCAGAACTCGTCGATCAGCTCGCGCGCCGTAACGCCGGCCGGCGCCAGTTTGACGCCCGGGTTCTTCACCCGGCCCGACACCGAGAAACTGCGGAAGCCCTTGCGCTCGTGGCGGCCTTGCGAGGTGAACCATTCGGCGCCCCTCTCGACAAGGTCACGCACCCAGAACAGCGTCTCGACGTTCTGTTCGAGTGTCGGCCGGCCGAACAAGCCGACTTGCGCCACATACGGCGGGCGATGGCGCGGCAAGCCACGCTTGCCTTCGATCGATTCGATCATCGCGGATTCTTCGCCGCAGATGTAGGCGCCGGCGCCGCGGCGCATATGGATCTTGGTGTGCTTCGAGAGCCCGGCGTCCTCGGCCTTAGCGATCTCGTCGACGAGAAGCAGAATCACCTCGGGATATTCGTCGCGAACGTAAAGATAGGTATCCGCGGCTTCGACGATCCAGGCCGCAATCAGCATGCCTTCGATGAAGCGATGCGGATCGCGCTCGAGATAATAGCGGTCCTTGAATGTGCCCGGCTCGCCTTCGTCGCAGTTGACCGCGAACAGACGCGGCGCCGGCTCAGCCCGCACCAGCGACCATTTCCGTCCGGTCGGAAAGCCGGCGCCGCCAAGCCCGCGCAGACCGGCGTCGCTGACGATCTTGATAATGTCATCGCGCGTGCGCTTGCCGCCGATGCAGGACTTGAGCAGCTCATAACCGCCGCCCTTCACATAGGCATCGAAATCGGTGGGTGTGGGATAGGCATGCGCATGCGTGGGTTTCACCGCGGCGGCGGCAACCGAGGCGACGTCAGCCCGCATCACCTGCACGTGACCGACGGCGCAAACCGGAGCGCGATCGCAGGCGCCCATGCACGGCGCACGCACCACGCGCACATTCGGTCCGAGCTTGCTCGGTAGGTCCGCCAGCAGATGTTCTGCGCCGGCGAGCGCGCAGGACAATGAATCGCACACCCGCACCGTGACCGGAGGCGGCGGTGTCTCACCTTCCTTCACCACATCGAAATGCGCATAGAAGGTTGCGACCTCATAGACCTCGGTCAGCGCGAGCTTCATTTCGCTCGCCAGCGCGGCAAGATGGGCGGCGGAGAGATGGCCGTAATGATCTTGAATGAGATGCAGATGCTCGATCAGAAGATCGCGCCGGCGCGGCCGGTCGGTCAGCAGCGCAAGCACTTCCTCGAGCGCTTTTGGATCGATCTGACGGCCCTTCGGGGTGCGCGGCGCGCGCCGCCGCCCGGTTCGAGCGGCGTGCTCGGGCGGCGAAGTCGGCGGCAACTCGGTCAAGCTCATTTTATCCTGCTAGAGCGCAAAAGCCTTGTTGAAACAGAGCTATAGAGCAGACCGCTTTTAATCAATAGCGAATTCTCTAATTGCGGCGCACCGCACGGCTCGCTGCCAGCGCGGCACTTAGTCTCACAGCGTGACCTCCTTCAGAACACGGTCAGAAACGGCCTTTTTCGCAGTGCGATATGAGAAATAGTTGCAACGCTACGGGGTTTTTCTACTTCGAGGATTGCCGTCTTTCGCATGATACGGCATTTTGAAGTCATAAACTGCACTACAAAAACTACAAAACTAGAGGGAACGCCTATGACGACGACATTCGATCAAACAATGCCGGCTGGAGCAAAGGCCGCCGGCATCCTGGATCGCGAGCGGATCATCGCCACCGCAGGCTTCAATCGCTGGCTGGTGCCGCCCGCCGCGCTTTGCATTCATCTCTGCATCGGCATGGCCTATGGCTTCTCCGTGTTCTGGCTGCCGCTGTCGCGCGCGATCGGGCTTACCAAAAGCGTCGCTTGCCCGGACCTTTCGCTCCTTGGCGAGCTGACCACGACAACTTGCGATTGGCGCATTTCCAGCCTGGGCTGGATGTTTACACTCTTCTTTGTCGTGCTCGGCGTCTCCGCCGCACTGCTGGGGTGGCTGGCTCGAGCGGGTTGGACCGCGCAAGGCCGGCGTCGTCGCCGCCTTCTGCTGGGCCGGCGGCCTCGTCCTCGGCGCTATCGGCATTTACATGCATCAGCTCTGGATCATGTGGCTCGGCTCCGGCGTCATCGGCGGCGTCGGTCTCGGCCTCGGCTATATCTCGCCTGTGTCTACGCTGATCAAATGGTTCCCTGACCATCGCGGCATGGCGACGGGTTTTGCCATCGCCGGCTTCGGCGGCGGCACTCTCATCGGCGCGCCACTCGCGAACATCCTGATGAATTACTATAAGACCACGACCGACGTGGGCGCTTGGCAGACATTCCTGGCCATGGGGGCGATCTACTTCTTCTTCATGATGGTCGGCGCATTCCGCTATCGCCTGCCGCCTGCGGGCTGGCGGCCGGAGGGATGGACGCCGCCCAGTGAAGCCAAGACCATGATCACCCAGCACAATGTGGATCTAAAGGACGCGCACAAGACGCCGCAGTTCTGGCTGATCTGGGCGGTGCTCTGCCTGAACGTCTCCGCCGGCATCGGCGTGATCGGCATGGCCTCGCCGATGTTGCAGGAAATCTTCGGCGGCAAGCTGATCGGGCATCCAGAGCTCGGCTTCAGTGCACTTAGCGCCGATCAGAAAGTCGCCATCGCGGCGATCGCGGCCGGCTTCGCCGGAGTACTCTCGCTGTTCAACATCGGCGGCCGTGTGTTCTGGGCGTCATTGTCCGACTTCATCGGACGCAAGAACACCTATTACTGCTTCTTCATTCATCGGCATCGTTCTCTATGCCTCGGCGCCGACCTTCGCGCAGATTGGCAGCAAGGGGCTGTTCGTGCTCGCCTTCGGCATCATCTTGTCGATGTATGGCGGCGGCTTTGCCACCGTACCGGCTTATCTCGCGGACATGTTCGGAACGCAGTTCGTCGGCGCCATTCACGGACGATTGCTGACGGCATGGTCCACGGCCGGCATCATCGGCCCTGTGGTGGTGAATTACATCCGCGAATTCCAGCTCGCGGCCGGCGTGTCGCGCGACCACCTTTACGACACCACCATGTACATACTTTGCGCCATGCTGGTTGGCGGCCTGATCTGCAACTTCCTGATCAAGCCGGTCGATCCGAAGTGGTACATGAGCCAGGAAGAGGTCGCCAAACTTCAAGCCGCAAGCGCGGCAGGCGGAGCGGTCTCGGGTTCATTCGGCATTGGCAAGGGCGGGTTCGACTTGCAGGCTGCCGTGTTCTGGGCTTTCGTCGGTATTCCGCTCGCCTGGGGCATCTGGATCACGCTGCAATCTGCCGCAAAGATGTTCTAGCAGCGGCTTCATCTTTCGACATACGAACGGCGCGGCCACAAAGCCGCGCCGTTCTCATTTCCGGATGAACATTGCGCCATTTCGCCGGTGCCCCGTCGCGACTCAGGCGGAGCCTTCTCCTGGCTTGGAACGATCCTTGCTGGCCTGCCGTTGATTGATGCTCGGCGCACCATCTTTTGGGCGCGCGGCAGAGGTTTTGATGAAAATTCGAGCAGGGTACGTCATTTCTTATGACTGCCCGCAGCCGACGCCCATGATCCTGCAGCTAAGCGTGCATCCCTCCCGTATTGGCGACTTGCTGACGTGGGATCGCATGCATTTCGTTCCGGCCATTCCGGTCAACACCTATCACGACAGTTTCGGGAATTTCTGTCATGTCATCCGCGCGCCCGCGGGCCGACTGACCATGAGCACGGATTTCACGGTGCAGGACAAGGGCGAGCCGGATGCTGTGGCGCAAGACGCTAAACAGCATCAGCTGGAGGAGCTTACCGGTCAACGTGCTGATCTATCTCCTCGGCAGCCGCTATTGCGAGACTGACCGCCTGTCGACCATAGCGTGGTCTCTGTTCGGGCAAATTCCGAAGGGCTGGCCGTTGGTTCAAGCGATCTGCGATTACGTCCACGACCGCATCACGTTCAGCTATGCGCACGCAAGCCCCACCAAAACCGCGTTCGATGTCCATACTGAAAAACGTGGCGTGTGCCGGGATTTCGCCCACCTGGCGATCGCGCTGTGCCGATGCATGAATATTCCGGCGCGCTACTGCACCGGCTATCTTGGCGATATCGGGGTGCCGATCGACCCGTCGCCGATGGATTTCAGCGCCTGGTTCGAAGTCTATCTCGGCGACCGCTGGTACACGTTCGACGCCCGCCACAACACGCCGCGGATTGGCCGCATCCTGATGGCGCGCGGACGCGACGCCACCGACGTCGCGATCGTGACGTCATTCGGACCGTGCACGATGGTAAGTTTTAAGGTGATCACCGACGAGGCTACCAGCTAGGAATGGGTCTGGCCCTAAATCGAGCAACAGCGCGGCCACAAAGCCGCGCCGTTTTTGTTCAGGCACTTTCCGCCGCCAGCCCAGCTATAGCCGTTTCAAGAACGGCTTCGCTTCGCTTGCCTATGTGCCGGCCGTCCCGACAATCCGGGCACGGTGCGTTTTAGATCGTCATGGCCGGAAACAAGCCCGGCCATGACGATCTTGACTACGCGACCTTTTGGTTGAGATGCGGAAACATCGCGTGGAGTGCTTCCTGATCCATCTCGGTCTTGAACTTGTGACGATCCTTCAGCGCGTTGGCCTTCGCCGCGGCGGGGCGAGCATTAATCTCATCGACCAGCCGCTTGATGTTTTTGTATTTATCCCAGGCGCCGTCGCCGACTACGTTCGGTAGCATCTTGGTCCAGCCCCAGACGTTCATGTCGACGATCGTGTAGGTGTCGCCCAGCATGTATTTCTGTTTGGCGAGACGGGCATCAAGAATGCCGGCGTGACGATGCGCTTCGAAGACATAGCGGTTGGTGGCATAGGCTATCTTTTCCGGCGCATAGTTGCGGAAATGGACCGCTTGGCCGAAATACGGGCCGACGCCGGACGATACAAAGAACATCCATGACAACAACTCACCGCGCGCCTTGTCGGTCTTGGCTGGCAGGAACTTGCCCGTTTTCTCGGCGAGATAGAGCAGGATCGCGCTCGAATCGAACACCGTCACGTCGCCATCGACGATAGCAGGCAGCTTCGCGTTCGGATTGATTGCCAGAAACTCCGGCTTGTGTTGCTCGCCCTTACGGGTGTCTACCGGTATGGCCTCGTAGGGCAGACCGGTCTCTTCGAGGAACAGCGCAACCTTGGTCGGATTCGGCGCGCCGCTGTAATAAAACTTCAACATCATCAACCTCATTTTTTTGGTCAGCCGTGAGCGGGGGTGTCCCCGTCTCGGAATGACTAAGATAGGTTCATAATACGCCCATGCAACAGTGAGCCGTTGCAATAGTCACAAGCGCTTAGAACAATCCGACGATCTTGCCGTCAGCTCCGATGTCGATAACGTCGGCTGCCGGTACTCTCGGCAGGCCCGGCATGGTCATGACCTCGCCGCAGATCGCGACCACGAATTCGGCTCCAGCGGAGAGCCGCACCTCACGTACGTTGATGACGTGGTCGGTCGGCGCGCCTTTGGCATCAGGGTTGGTCGAAAAACTGTATTGCGTCTTGGCGACACAGATCGGGAATTTGCCGTAGCCCATCGACTCGAAGTTGGCGAGCTGATCGCGCACCGATTTGTCCGCCGAAATGTCCTTGGCGCGGTAAATCTCCCGAGCGATAGTGCGGATTTTCTCGTAAAGCGGCATGTCGTCGGGATAAAGGAGTTTTAGCTTGCTCTTGCCGCTTTCGGCCACCTTGACCACCGCCTTGGCGACATTAGCGGCGCCCTCGCCGCCCATCGCCCAATGATCGGCCATGTAGGCCTCGACGCCGAGCGCCTTGCAGGTATCTTCGACCAGCTTCATCTCCGCTTCAGTATCGGCGGAAAAGCGGTTGATCGAAATCACCGGCACAATGCCAAACTTCTGCACGTTCTCGACATGGCGTTTAAGATTGCTCATGCCGGCTTCAAGCGCCTTCAGATTCTCGGTCTTGAGGTCTTCCTTCTTGACACCGCCGTGCATCTTGAGTGCGCGAATGGTGGCCACCAGAACCGCGCAATCGGGTGCAATGCCGGCCTTCCGGCATTTGATGTCCATGAATTTCTCGCCGCCGAGATCGGCGCCGAAACCGGCTTCGGTTACGACGTAATCGGCGAGCTTCAGCGCGGTCGTGGTCGCCAGCACCGAATTGCAGCCGTGCGCGATATTGGCGAACGGGCCGCCGTGGATGAAGGCGGGCGTGCCTTCGAGGGTCTGCACCAGGTTCGGCGCCAGCGCCTCTTTCAGCAACACAGTCATGGCGCCGTTCGCCTTGAGGTCGACGGCACGTACCGGTTTGCGGTCTCGCGTATAGGCGACGACGATATTGCCGAGCCGCTTCTTGAGATCGTCGAGATCGCGGGCGAGGCAGAAGATCGCCATGACTTCGGAGGCGACCGTGATGTCGAAACCGTCCTCGCGCGGAAAGCCGTTGGCGACACCGCCAAGTGACGATACGATCGAGCGCAACGCGCGATCGTTCATGTCAAGCACGCGTCGCCACGCCACGCGACGCTCGTCGATGCCGAGCGAATTGCCCCAATAGATGTGATTGTCGAGCAGCGCTGCGAGCAGGTTGTTGGCCGATGTGATGGCGTGGAAGTCGCCGGTGAAGTGAAGGTTGATATCCTCCATCGGCACGACCTGGGCGTAACCGCCGCCGGCGGCGCCGCCTTTCACCCCGAATGACGGGCCGAGCGACGGCTCGCGCAGACACAGCATCGCCTTTTTGCCGATGTGATTGAGCGCGTCGGTCAGCCCGACCGTGGTCGTCGTCTTGCCCTCGCCCGCGGGCGTCGGCGTAATCGCGGAAACCAGAATGAGCTTGCCGTTCGGCTTTGATTGCAGCGACTTGATGTAATCCATCGACACCTTGGCCTTGTAGTGGCCGTAGGGCTCGAGGTTCTCCGGCGCGATGCCGAGCTTTTCCTTGGCGACGTCGAGAATGAGCCGCTTCTTGGCGGCCTGCGAAATTTCAATGTCGGATTTCGGCGACTGATGCTGAGAGGCGGGCATGATTTGGGTCCATCGATTGAAGGAAACGGCAGCGGTCTAATTTCAGATTGTCATGCTCGCGAAGGCTGGCATCCAGTACTCACTGACGGTTCGGTGATGACTGGGCCCCCGCCTTCGCGGGGACGACACGAGTGGAGGCAGTAGTTCACGCAAATCTCGCTTTGATAGCGAGATTGGCGGACTTCGCCCACTCGCCGGCTTCGATCTTTTTGCCGTCGGCGGGCTGCACGCGTGTAACCTTGAAGCGCCCGTCGGCGCAGACCACGGTGAAGCCGTCGGCGTCGACCGCGGCGATCTCGCCGAGCTTGCCGCCGATCCCCTTCGGGTCTTTTGCCGGCAGCGGCTTGGCGTCGAAGATTTTCAGTTGCTTGCCGTCGAGCGTGGTCCACGCGCCGGGCGCGGGATTGCAGCCGCGGATCAGCCGATCGATCTGCTCCCACGGTTTGCCCCAATCGATCCTGGCATTGTCGGGGCCGCAGCGGCCTTCATAGGTCGCCTTCGCTTCGTCCTGTTTGAGGCGGGGCGCCCTGCCGGCCTTGACCAGATCGACCGCATCCAGCATCGCCTCGACGCCCATCGGAAACAGCCGGTCGAAATAAACCGTACCCAGCGTGTCGTTGGGCCCGATCGGGGTCTTCTTCTGGATCAGCACGTCGCCGGTATCGAGCCCGTTGTCAGGCCAGAAGATCGAAAGACCGGTCTCTTTTTCGCCCTTGATGATCGGCCAGTTGATGGCACTGGCACCGCGATAGGCCGGTAACAGCGACGGATGATACTGGATCGAACCGTGCGTCGGCATGTTGAGAAATTCTTCCGGCACAAATAACGTGACAAAGGCCATCACCTGAAGGTCCGGCTTTAGCGCTTTGAATTCCTCCAACACTTCGGGCCTCTTGTAGGAGTCCGGCTGATGCACCGGCAGTTTAGCCGCAATTGCCGCTTCCTTCAGGGGGTCGGCTTTAGCGCCCGGCTTTTCCGGCGCGACATAGACGGCAACGACATTCTCGCCGCGCTTAATCAGCGCTTCGAGCACCGCCTTGCCGAACGCCTGTTGGCCGTGAACGACGATACGCATAGTGAAAACCTCTTTCCAATCTCTCCTGTCATGCCCGCGAAGGCGGGCATCCAGTAAGCACCGATCCGTCGGCGATTACTGGGTCCCCGCCTTCGCGGGGACGACAATCAGCTACGCCGCCTCCGCCTTGACCGGCTTCTCCGGCGGCGTGATCGCGCCAGATGCCTTGATCGCGGCAACGTCCTTGTCGGAATAGCCGAGCACCTTGCGGAGGACTTCGTCGGTGTGTTCGCCGAGAAGCGGCGAGCGGCGCACATCTTGTGGCGAGTCCGATAGCTTGATCGGATTACCTACCGTCAGATATTTGCCGCGTCCCGGATGATCGACCTCGACGACAGTACCGGTCGCGCGCAGCGACTGCTCCTCGGCGATCTCCTTCATCGACAGAATCGGCCCGACCGGAATGTCGTGCTTGTTGCACGTATCCATGACCTCGAACTTGGTCATGGTCATAGTCCATTGCTCGATAGTGTCGAAGATCAGCCGCAACCGCGGCAGCCGCGCCGGCGGCGTGGCGAAGTCGGTATCGGTCTTCCAATTCGGCTTGCCGATCAGATCGCAGATTGCGCCCCACACCGGCGCCTGCGTGATGAAATAGATGTAGGCGTCGGGATCGTTCTCCCAGCCCTTGCACTTGAGGATCCAGCCGGGTTGGCCACCGCCGGAATTGTTGCCGGCGCGCGGTGTCGCTTTGCCGAAGGGCACGCCTTCGCCGTACTGGCTATATTCGGTGAGCGGGCCGTGCTGGAGGCGCTGCTGATCGCGCAATTTGACGCGCGCCAGGTTGAGCACGCCGTCCTGCATGGCGCAGAGCACCTTCTGGCCGCGGCCGGTGCGCAGCCGCTGATAAAGCGCGCTGACGATGCCAAGCGCGAGATGCAGACCGGTCCCGGAATCGCCGATCTGCGCGCCGGTGACCAGCGGCGGCCCGTCACGGAAGCCTGTTGTCGAAGCCGAGCCGCCGGCGCACTGTGCGACGTTCTCGTAGACCTTACAGTCCTCGTAGGGGCCGGGACCGAAGCCCTTCACCGAGGCGACGACCATGCGCGGATTGAGCTTGTGGATGTGCTCGAATGTGAGCCCCATGCGGTCGAGCGCACCGGGCGCGAAGTTCTCCACGAGCACGTCGCATTGCTTGACCAGCCGGTCGAGAATTTCCTTGCCCTTGGGGTGCTTGGAATTGATCGTGATCGAACGCTTCGAGCCGTTGAGCATGGTGAAGTAGAGGCTGTCCTGTCCCTTCACGTCGCGCAATTGGCCGCGCGTAATGTCGCCGATGCCGGGCCGCTCTACCTTGATAACGTCAGCGCCCATATAGGCGAGCAGCTGGGTGCAGGTCGGTCCCGACTGCACATGGGTGAAGTCGAGGATTTTCACGCCGTCGAGCGCCATGCCCGCTTGTCCCCACGGTTTTGACGACGGCCGCGGCAAGCCGTTGCCCGACGTAGCTCTTGCTGCCGGCTTCCCAGCCTTGAACTTCAAGACCTTCTTGGCGGATTTTTTCGCCGCCGTCTTGGTCTTTGCCTTTGCGGTTTTCTTGCGCGTTGCCATTGTTTTCTCTCCTAAAACTTGTTTCGCATCCTGGACGTGCCGCTGCCTTACTTCTTGCGCAGCACACTTTGTGGATTGAGGTTGCCGATGCGGCCGCTCTCGCTGCCGGCTGCCGGATCGAGCACCGCGTTGATGAGCGTCGGCTTTCCGGAATCCATGGCCGCATTGACCGCGCGCTTAAGTTCGTCGGGCGTCGTCGCATTGACGCCGACGCCGCCGAAGGCCTCCATCATCTTGTCGTAGCGCGAGCCTTTGACGAAAACGGTAGGGGCAACGTCGGGACCGCCTGTCGGATTGATGTCGGTGCCGCGATAGATGCCGTTGTTGTTGAAGATGACAACGCAGACCGGCAAGTGATACCGGCAGATTGTTTCCACTTCCATGCCGGAAAAGCCGAAGGCGCTGTCGCCCTCGACGGCGAGCACGGGTTTGCCGGTCTCGATCGCGGCTCCGATGGCATAGCCCATGCCGATGCCCATGACACCCCAGGTGCCGACATCGAGCCGCTTGCGCGGCTGATACATGTCGATGATGCCGCGCGCGAGATCGAGCGTGTTAGCACCTTCGTTGACGAGAATAGCGTCGGGCCGCTCTTTGATGATCGTCCGCAATGCACCGAGCGCGCCGTGGTAGTCCATCGGCGAATTGTTGTTCATCAGCCGCGGCGCCATCTTGGCAATGTTATCGTTCTTCTTGGACTTGACCGCACCGGTCCAGTCGGCCGGCGGGGCTGGCCACTTGCCGTCAATACCTTCAAGAAGTGCCGCCACGCAGGAGCCGATATCGCCGACCACCGGGGCAACAATCTCAACGTTGGAGTCCATCTCCTTCGGCTCGATATCGACCTGAATGAATTTTTTTGGTGCATCGCCCCAGGTTTTGCCCTTGCCATGCGACAACAGCCAGTTGAGGCGCGCGCCGATCAGCATGACGACGTCGGACTCCTTCAAGACTGTCGAGCGCGCCGCACCCGCACATTGCGGATGTGTATCGGGCAACAGGCCCTTGGCCATGCTCATCGGCAGGAACGGAATGCCGCTTTTTTCGACAAAGGCGCGGATTGCATCGTCGGCCTGCGCATAGGCCGCCCCCTTGCCGAGGATGATCAGTGGACGCTTGGCGCTTTTGAGCACGTCGAGCGCGCGCTTGACCGCGGCCGGGGCGGGAATTTGCGCCGGCGCCGGATCAATCACCTTGACCAGCGACTTCTTGCCGGCCTCGGCATCCATCACCTGCCCGAACAGCTTGGCCGGCAGATCGAGATAAACGCCGCCCGGACGGCCGGACACAGCGGCGCGGATCGCGCGCGCCACGCCGGTGCCGATGTCGGCGGCATGCAGCACGCGGAATGCCGCTTTGCACAGCGGCTTCGCAATCGCGAGCTGGTCCATTTCTTCGTAGTCGCCCTGTTGCAGGTCGACGATCTCGCGCTCGGACGAGCCCGAAATCAGGATCATCGGAAAGCAGTTGGTCGTCGCATTGGCAAGCGCGGTCAGGCCATTGAGAAAGCCGGGGGCCGACACCGTGAGGCAGACTCCGGGCTTCTTGGTTAGGAAGCCCGCGATTGCAGCGGCATTGCCGGCGTTCTGCTCGTGCCGGAAGGACAGCACGCGAATGCCCGCGGCCTGTGCCATGCGGCCGAAGTCGGTGATCGGAATGCCGGGCACGCCGTAGATCGTGTTGAGACCGTTAAGCTTGAGCGCGTCGATGATGAGATGAAAGCCATCGGTCAGGTCACGTTCTGCTGTGGCTGCGTTTGGATCGATTTTCACCGCTGCTTCTGCCATCGGAGTTCTCCTTGGATATTCAATCCAGATAGTCGGCGTATTTTTCGACATGCTCGGCGAGACCGAGCGCATGATCGCGAACTAGCTTCTCGGCGCGCAGCGTATCGCGTGCCTCCAGCGCTTCGATGATGTGCATGTGGTCGCGGATCGAACGGTCGGCGCGATCCTTCTCGCCGATCGTCTTGCGCCGGATCATCCTCATATGGGTGAACAGGTTCGCGGCGAGATCGATCAGTACGCTGTTGCGGCTGAGTTGGATCAGTGTCTGATGGAACTCGATATTGGCTTCGGAATACTCATCGAGATGCGCGCGCACCTCGCCGTTGTCGAATGCGGCAAAGACCCGGCGCAGCGAAGCGATCTCGTCGTCGGCGGCGTTCTCGGTGATCAACCGCGCCGCCATGCTTTCGAGCGCAGCCCAGGCGGTGATGAGCTCGATCACCTCGCGCCGCGTCTTGCGCACGACGTAGACGCCGCGCCGCGGCACCGAGCGGACGAAGCCCTCGCGCTCGAGCTGGGCCATCGCCTCGCGCACCGGCGTGCGGCTGATACCGAATTCTTGCGCTAGGCTGCGCTCGTCGAGCCGGATGTCGGTGCGGCTGCCGTAGACGTCCATGTCGGTGATGACCGATTTGAGCGCCGCATAGGCTTTGTTCTTGAAGCTCGAGGAGGTGTCGATCGGTTCAAGCCGCGGTCGCGCAGGCGCGTCGACATAACGTGCGGCGGTGTCGCCCTTAGCGACGGACAATCGGTGGACACGGGACGACATAACTTAACGCTCGAAACCCTTGAAAGACGCGCTCACAACCCTCGTTCGACACGATCTTGAAGCCGTGTTTCGCGCACACCCATAGCGCACTGTAATACATTATGCCAGAGCCAAAGCGACGCGTTTTGCGGCCTCTAGCCCGGGTTGAACAGAGCGAAACCCGAGTCCCGCGTGCAGCTTTTCGATCGTTCCCGGATTTCGCTGCGCTCAATCGGGACACAAAAAGCGCGGGATTTCTCCCGCGCTCCTGATCGATAACTGCAGATCTAGCCGTATCAGCCCTTTGCCATCATGCGTGCCCGCAGCGGCTTGAGCACGAACAAAGCCAAACCCACCACCGCGAAATTCATGATCGCGGTGACAACGAACACCATGTGCCAGCTTCCGGTGGCGTCCTTGATGATATTGGCAAGGGGAACGAGGAACGCCGAGGTGCCTTTGGCGGTGTAGAGCAGGCTGAGATTAACAGTGGCGAATTGCGTCCCGAACGTATCCGTACAGGTCGACGGAAACAGGCTGAAGATTTCGCCCCAGGTCAGGAAAATCATGGCTGCAAAAATGACGAATCCGATGGGCGCATAACCGAGCGCACCGAGCAGCCAATAGGCGACGCCGCCAAGGCCAAAGGCCAGTGCCATGGTGTATTCACGGCCGATGTGATCGGAGATCCAGCCGAACAGCGGGCGCGCCGCGCCGTTGCACAGATTATCGATAATCAGCGCCGCGCTCAGCGTAGTGGCGCCCCAGAACACGATGGTGTCGCCGACGTTGAAGTCCTTGGCGATCGGCGCGATCTGCGCAGTTGCCATCAGCCCCGATGCCGACACCATGACGAACATGACGTAGAGCAGCCAGAAAACCGGATTCGACAGCACCTGCGTAGGCGTGAAGCTGCGCGCGCTCTGCGCCACCTTCGGCGCAGCAGCGCCGGCGAGTTCGCCCGGATCGGGTGCTCGCATCAGCCAAGCCACGAGGAAGACAATTCCGCCCTGGATGATGCCAAACCAGAGGAAGGCGGCCTCATAGCCGTTCGCGGCAATGACCTCGCGAATAGGAACAACACTGATCGCGGCGCCAGCGCCATAGCCCGCGGCGGTCAGGCCGACGGCAAGCCCGCGCCGGTCGGGAAACCATTTCACCGCCTGGCCGACACAGGTCGCATACACCGCACCGCCGCCGATGCCGCCGAGCACCGCGCCGAAATACAGCATTGCGAGGCTTTGTGCATAGGCGTTGGTCACCCAGCCGAGCGCCACCATGATGCCGCCGAATGCCACCATCAGCTTTGGTCCACGCCGCGAGCCCAGAGCGTCGACGATCCAGCCCTCCACCGGCGTTAGCCAGGTTTCCAGTGCAATGAAGATGCTGAAGGCGAGCTGGATTTCAGCAATCGTCCAGCCATGCGCTTTGTTGATCGGATTGACGAACAGTGTCCAGCCGTATTGCAGATTGGCAATCAGCACCATGCAGATGATGCCGACAATAAGTTGAGTCCAGCGCGTGCTCGAACTGGCAGCAGCATCGGATTTCAGAGTGGCCGTAGAGAGCGCCATTGTTGGTCCCGCCCCAGGATGCGTTGTTTCTGAATTTGCCTTGCCGAACACCAACTAAGGCGGTTTCTTCTGTTTGTCATGGAACTTTTCGTCTGGGCGGCGAATCGCCGCAAGTCATAGCTAACGTGTAAACGCGCGCCGCAGATCCGGTCACAAAGCTGTGTGCAGCGCAGCATGACGGCGACGGACCTAATTTGGTTCCTGTGCGTTCGGTTCTTGGAGGAGGACTGCGCATGCGTGCCAAAATCGCCCTATCAGTATTGGTCGTATTTGGAAGTATCTTGGGCTGCACCGCGGCGAACGCGCAGTCGGCAGGGCCGGATGAAGCAATTGGGCCGAACGGAAAAATGGCGCAAAACTTGGCACTGACCGCAGTGCAAAAGAAGGCCATTCATGACGCCGTCTTCCAGCAGCAGGTAAAGCCCTACATTCTAGCAAAGCCTGACAACAGTGCGCTGGCGCCGGCGGTGGGCGCTCCGGTACCGCAATCGGCCGATTTGGCGAGCCTGCCCGATACGGCGACGGCCAACGAACCGTGGGCGGCCGACCTCAAATACACTATGGTTGACAGCGATGTTATCGTGATCGTCGACCCGGTACACATGCAGGTCGTCGATGTCATCCGCGGCGGTGCGGCGCCGTAACCCCGAGTCCTAATTATCGATCGCAATCGAAGGCGTGCTTGTAGCGTCGGCTTAGCCGGATTCATAAATCTAAACCGCAAAGTAAAACGCGATGTCGCCTGAAACCGCCGCAAAGCTGGTTGCCATCGAGGCACCTTTCGAAACGCCTTTTTATATCGGCGCCGTGGAACAGCCCGCAACGCGACCGTCGCGCGTTCTGAAATACGGCGATACATTCGTGGTGCTCGACAGCCGTGGCGACATTGCAGCCGCCGCCGGCGGATCGGCCGGCTTGTTTCACTGTGACACGCGCTACCTGTCGCGGCTCGAGGTGTTGGTCAACGGCGTCCATCCTTTGTTGCTCGGCTCGAATTTGCGCGACGACAATTCGGCATTGTTTGTCGATTCGACCAACCCGGACCTTCACGTCGACCAGCGCCTGTTCCTCGAAAAGGACACCGTGCACATCCTGCGCACGATTTTCCTGTGGCGCGGCGCGGCCTATCAGCGATTAGGCGTTCGCAATTACGGTGATCGCGCCGTCGATTTTCAATTCTCAATCCTGTTCGAAAACGACTTCGCCGATCTGTTCGAGGTTCGCGGCACACACCGCGACCGCCGCGGCACTGCTACGGCAAAAGTGAATGGCGAAGACCAGGCGCTCCTGGTCTATCAGGGGCTCGACGGCAAGACGCGGCGCACCGTGTTGACATTCGATCCAGCGCCGGACCGGCTAACGACCGGTGCCGCCATCTATCGGCTGCACCTCGCTCCCGGGGCGATTCGGCCGCTGTTCCTGGCGGTAAGCTGCGATCCGGAGGAGCGGCGTCCGCGGCCATTCTTGCGCAGCCTGATCACGGCGCGCCGCGAATTGCGTGAGCAGGCGCGCCAGCGCACTTCGGTCGAAACCTCGAACGATCGCTTCAACGAAATATTGTGCCGCTCGGCGGCGGACCTCGCGATGCTGATGACGGATACGCCGCAGGGCCGTTACCCTTATGCCGGCATTCCCTGGTTCTCAACGACGTTCGGCCGCGACGGCCTGATCACCGCCTTGCAAATGCTGTGGTGGAGCCCCGAAGTAGCGCGCGGCGTGTTGCGCCGTTTGGCGGCCTATCAGGCCATAACGTACGATCCGCTTGCCGATGCGGCGCCCGGAAAAATCCTGCATGAGATGCGCGGCGGCGAAATGGCGGCGTTGCGCGAGGTGCCGTTCGGTCTGTATTACGGCAGCGTCGATTCCACCCCGCTGTTTATTCTGCTTGCGGGGCTATACGTGGAACGTACAGGCGACATTGAAACGATCGACGCGCTTTGGCCGGCCATGGTCGCGGCGCTGGGCTGGATTGACGGCCCAGGCGATAGCGACGGCGACGGCTTTGTCGAATACGCCCGCGCCAACGAGCAAGGCCTTGTCAATCAAGGCTGGAAGGATTCGCACGATGCGATTTTTCACGCCGACGGCCGCCTCGCCGACGGCCCGATCGCACTCGCCGAAGTGCAAGGTTACGTCTACGCCGCAAAACGCATGGCCGCGCGTTGCGCACGCCGCCTCGGACGCAACTCCGAGGCGGAGAAGCTCGATGCCGAAGCCGGCCGCCTCGCCGCCCGCTTCGAGAGCGCGTTCTGGTGCCCGGACATCGAGACTTATGCGCTGGCGCTCGACGGCGAAAAAAAGCCGTGTCGGGTGCGCACCTCGAATGCCGGACAGGTGTTGTTCACCGGCATAGCCGATCCCGAGCGCGCGGCGCTGGTCGCCAAGGGCCTGCTGCACACGAGATTTTTCTCTGGCTGGGGAATCCGCACGGTGGCCACCGGAGAGACACGCTATAATCCGATGTCTTATCACAACGGCTCGATCTGGCCGCACGACAATGCGTTGATTGCATTGGGGCTGGCGCGCTACGAACATAAGCAAGCGGTCGAGACGCTATTCGACGGCATGTTCGGCGCGGCGACTTACATGGAGTATCGGCGGCTGCCGGAACTGTTCTGCGGCTTCCAACGCAAGCGCGGCCAAGGGCCGACGCTCTATCCGGTCGCATGCTCGCCGCAGGCGTGGGCCAGCGCCACCCCGTTCACGCTTTTGGAAGCCTCGCTCGGCCTGCAATTCGATCCGTTCAATAGCGAAATCCGGCTACACAATCCGCGCTTGCCGGCGTTCCTCGACGAGATACTCCTCCGCGATTTACGGCTCGGCGCGTCGAGCGTCGATCTGCGCGTGCGGCGGCATGGCAATACGGTTGCGCTCGATACGCCCCGGATCAGCGGCCATATCCGCGTTTCGATCGTTGTTTCCTCCTAAATCGTGGCAAACCAGGGCCAGGCCCCGATCGCGGCGACACACGGTGGAACCAGCCTGTCCGCCGGGGCTTAGTTGCGTGAGTTCCCTTAAAAATCGGAGGCAGGATGCGCGGCAAACATCCAGCGATATTGGCGGCGGGGGCAGCAACTCTATTTTTGACGCTCGCCACTTGCGGCGCTGCCTGCGCCGAGGACGCACCGATCGCGCCCGGCAGCACGCAGCCGGCGCAGACGCCAGCCGCGGAAACCGTTCTCTATAATCATGAAGTCGAAGGTATTCTCGGCCGTGAGGTGCGCAGCAGCGCCGACGAGAACATGGGCCGGGTCGTCGACGTGCTTGTCGACCGCAGCGGCCAAGTACGTGCCGCGGTGATCGATTTCGGCGGCTTCCTCGGTGTCGGCAGCCGCAAGATCGCGGTTGACTGGAACGCGCTGCACTTTCCCGCACCAGCAAAAACCGGTGCGGCGCCGATCACGCTGGAACTGAACCGCGACCAAGTCAAAGCGGCGCCGGAATATCAGGACGGCAAAGCCGTGGTCGTCCTCGGACCGCTGGGCAAGCTCGAGCCGCTTCCTTCCGAATAGAAAATTGCTGGAGAAGTATCCTGCCAGCGAATCCATTACGCGTCATTCGCAACACACTGGCTCGGCACCAAGTCAGTCCCGGCGAAGCGCCGACTCCTCGGGAACAATCGCAAGACCGTGAACCGCCGCTGGCGCCGTCTCCGGCAAGCTTGCGCGGCCTCGACTGGTTCATCTTTTTTGTCGCCGACGTGCAAACCGGCTTCGGCCCATTCGTCTCGGTCTATCTCACCACGCAACGCTGGACGCAATTCGATATCGGCCTGGTTCTATCGGCGGCCGGATTGGTCTCGCTACTCGGCCAGATGCCGGGCGGCGCGCTGGTCGATGCGGCACGTTCGGAGCGATTCATCGCCGGTGTCGCCATCGTCGCGATTTGCGTCAGCGCCCTAACCTACGCAGCGCTGCCGATTTTCCCGATCGTGCTCACAGGCGCGATCTTGCATGCGTTGGCAAGCTGCGTGCTCGGCCCTGCTATGGTGGCGATCAGTCTCGGCCTTGTCGGCCATGCGGCGATCGGGGAGCGGCTCGGCCGCAATGCGCGCTTTGCCTCGGTCGGCAACGGACTGGCGGCGGCGGTCATGGGTGCGTGCGGTTATTTGGTCTCGGCGCGCGCCGTCTTCATCGTCACCGTTTTGCTGCTCGTGCCGGCACTCCTGGCGCTTCGATCCATCTCGCCGACTGAGATCGATCCGGAGCGGGCCCACGGCGCAAAGCCGCGGCGGGCCGCCATCAAGCCGCCGATCAGGGCGGGCGAACTGATGCACAATCGCCCACTTCTGATCTTCGCAGGGTGTCTTCTGCTGTTCCATCTGGCGAATGGCGCCATGCTGCCATTGATGGGAAGCGTCGTGACAATGCGCTCGGCGCAATGGGCGACGCTGCTGATCGCGGCTTGCATCGTCGTACCGCAGCTCGTGGTCGCGGCGCTGTCGCCGTGGTTCGGCCACCAAGCACAAATCTGGGGCCGCCGGCCCTTGCTGCTGATCGGTTTTGCGGCGCTGCCTATCCGGGGCATCTTGTTCGCCGTGGTGAGCAACCCGCTGCTGCTGGTCATCGTGCAGCTTCTCGACGGCATCACCGCCGCCGTGTTCGCCGTGATGGTGCCGCTTGTGATTGCGGACCTCACGCGCGGCACCGGTCGTTTCAACCTGGGCCAGGGGATAGTCGGTACCGCGACCGGCATCGGCGCTTCACTTAGCGCAACCTTTGCGGGTTACATGATCGACCGTTTCGGCAGCGCGCCTGCCTTTGCCGGATTAGCTGCGATCGCGCTCGCCGGCTTGACCATGCTGTGGTTCATGATGCCGGAGACAAATCCCGCAGCCACAGCCGATTAGCCGTCGTCCAATCCCGAAACTACAAAGCCGGAGCGTCGTCGGTGACCAGCCGCAGATGTGGCGCGAATTTTTCCGCAAGGCTGCGGTAGACGCCGAGATAGTCCTGCGCCATCCTCCGCGCGGTGAAACGCTGCTCGAAATGCCGTCGGATATTTTCGCGCGACAGATGGCTGAGGCGATCGACCGCGCCGATGGCGCCGTTGATGTCTTCGACGATGAACCCGGTGACCCCCTCGTCGATCACTTCCGGTACCGAACCGCGATTGAACGCAATGACCGGCGTACCGCAGGCCATGGCTTCAATCATAACCAAGCCAAAGGGCTCCGGCCAATCGATCGGGACCAGCAGCACGATGGCGCCGCTGAGGAATTCCGACTTGTCCTTATCATTGATCTCGCCGATGAATTCGACGTTGCCCGACTGGATCATCGGCTTGATCTGCTCGTCGTAATAATCCTGGTCGGCGCGATCGACCTTCGCGGCGACCTTGAGCTTCACCCCGCAATGTTGCGCGATACGGATGGCGCGGTCGATGCCCTTCTCCGGTGCGATACGGCCGAGAAAGGCGAAATAGTCCGGCTTGACCGGCTTCGGCATCAACAGTTTCTCCGGCAGGCCATGCAGGACGGTGCGCACCCAATGCGCTTGCAGCAACGGGCGGCGCTGCGCATTGGAAATCGAGACCACAGGAACGTTGCAGAAGGTGTCAAACACCGGCTGATGCTCGGGCAAATCGAGGCGCCCGTGCAACGTTGTCACGAACGGCGTTGGCTGGCGCGAGAACAGCGAGAACGGATAGTAGTCGAGGTGAAAGTGCAGGACGTCGAAATCGGCGGCGCGCCGATAGACCGCTTCCAGCATCATCATGTGCAGTGCGTTGGGGTCGCGCACCGCGCCGTCAAGCCGCAATGCCCGCGGCCACATCCCTTCGAGTTTTGCCGAAGTTTGTGAATCACCGCTGGCGAACAGCGTCACTTCGTGGCCGAGCGCAATCAGTTCTTCGGTCAGCCAGGAAACCACGCGTTCCGTCCCGCCATAGAGCTTCGGCGGCACCGCCTCCGTCAGCGGCGCGATTTGCGCAATGTGCATCTAATTTACCTTTCCCTGGCGTGGATTTCGTTCACCCCGGCAATGGAACAACGGTGAAGTTGAAGAAACCACCACATTGGGGCGGAACTTTATTTTTTTCCGCCATTGGAACTTTTTGCCGCATGCAACGTCGACATCGATGCGCGAAGCCGGACAGAACAGTCCCCAGTATGACGCCGCCGTGCCGCCACGGAACCGATGCGAGTTGGACATAAAGGCCTATGTCGCACGGACTGAAACAATTTTTGTGAATCGGCCTCATCCGTAATCGGGTTTCCGGCGTTGTGCCATGTACGACGCGCTCGGAGCGGGGCAACAGCACTTAAGAGGCGGAGACCACACACGCATGGCCGATCTTTGTGTTTTCGCGGTTCGTCCTCTCGCCTTTGTGATCCGCTATATCCGGTTACGCCCGGTTTCCCATGCGGTGATCCTAGCCGCGGTACTCGCTGCCGTCAGTTGCTCGGTCGGTACGCAATACGGCGTGAAAAATCTCGTTGACGTATTGTCGAGCCGTCAGGGCGCCGGCGTCTGGATGGCGTTCGTCATCCTCGGATCGCTGATCGCTGCGGATAATCTGCTCTGGCGGATCGCGAGTTGGATCGCGAACTTTGCATTTGTCGGGGTTACCGGCGATCTGAGGCGCGACCTGTTCCGGCATTTGCTGGGACATTCGCAGGCCTATTTTGCCGAGCGCCTGCCCGGCACGCTGACGAGCCGCGTTACCGCGACCTCCAATGCGGTCTTCACCGCCGAGAACATGTTCATGTGGAACGTGCTGCCGCCCTGCGCGGCGACAGTCGCGGCGATTGCACTGATTTGCACCATCAGCATTCCGATGGGCGGCGGCCTCGCCGTCGTCGCCGGCATCATGGTGATCCTGATGTTCCGCCTCGCCGCTGCCGGCCGGCCACTGCATCACGATTTTGCCCGCAAGGCCGCTTCTGTCGATGGCGAGATGATGGACGTGGTCGGCAATATGTCGCTGGTGCGGGCGTTCTCCGGCCTTGCACGGGAGCGACGCCGCTTCGACGCCACCGTCGGTCGCGAAATGATCGCGCGACGCCGCAGCCTGCTCTATCTCGAGAAATTGCGGGTCCTTCATGCGTTGGTCACGGTGTCGCTGACGCTCGGCCTGCTCGCCTGGGCCATCGTGCTGTGGCAGCAGGGTGCCGCCACGACCGGCGATGTCGTGCTCGCCTGTACCCTGTCGATTTCGGTGCTCAGCGCAACCCGCGATCTCGCGGTGGCGCTTGTTGATATCACCCAGCATGTCGCCCGGCTGTCCGAGGCATTGACGACACTATTGGTGCCGCACGAGTTGCGCGACCATCCCGATGCCGAGCCGCTGGTCCGCCGCGGCGCGAGCGTGAAGTTCGAGCATGTCGATTTCCGCTACGGCGACAGCCCGCAGATTTTCGCGGACCTCAACCTGCACTTCAGCCCCGGAGAGCGCGTTGGCCTCGTCGGCCACTCCGGCGGCGGCAAATCCACATTGTTCGCGCTGTTGCAGCGCTTCTATGACCCGCAAGCCGGCCGCATCCTGATCGACGGCCAGGACATCACGCGTGTGACACAGGACAGCTTACGCGAATCCATCGGCATCGTGCCGCAGGACATTTCGCTATTTCACCGCTCGGTGATGGACAACATCCGCTACGGCAAGCCGGACGCCGCCGACGACGAGGTGCTCGAGGCCGCCATCACCGCGCGGTGCGATTTCATCGAGGGTCTGCCGCAGGGCATGCGCACCATCGTCGGCGACCGCGGCGTGAAGCTCTCCGGCGGCCAGCGTCAGCGCATCGCCATCGCGCGTGCGTTCCTCAAGGATGCGCCGCTGCTGTTGCTCGACGAAGCGACCTCCGCGCTCGACAGCGAGTCCGAAGAGCTGATCCGCGAAGCGCTTAGTCGCCTGATGCGCGGGCGTACGGTGATCGCCATTGCGCATCGGCTTTCGACGGTACGCCATTTCGACCGCATCGTGGTGCTGCAATCGGGCTGCGTCATGCAAGACGGTCCGCCCGATACCCTGGTACGCCGCGACGGCCCATACCGCCAACTCGTGCAGCGAGAGATGAATCGCCTGTCGCAACAGGCGGCGTAATTTTTCAGGCGGCGATGGCCTGCGGCAGGATCGGCGAGTCGGCCTCGAAGCGCTTGCCGGCGCGCAGGCAGAAGGCCGGCCGTAACAGCCGCTCGGCGACCACCTTAGTGTCTTCGTTATCGCGCAGGATAAAGCGGCCGCGGTCGTCGCGCAGCACCGTGACATCAGCGGCATAGCCGGGCGTGAGCGCGCCGAGCCGGTCGCTCATCCCGAGCATCTGCGCGGGATGCGACGTCACCATCGGCACCACATCCTCGAGCGCGATGCCGAGCGCGATCATCGAGCTCATCGCCTGGGTCAGGCTGAACTTAGCCTGGCCGCGGAACGGATGGTTCTCGTCGTCATAATGCTGCGCCGGCGTGCCCGCGGGCGGGGGCACCTCCGTGTTGTAGCCGTGCATGTCGGCGCCGAGCGTGTGCGGCATGATGCCGGCGGCAAGCGCCTTGCGGGCGATACGATAAGAGAAATGGCTGCCGTGGCCGACATCGACCCTCAGCCCGGCATCGATCGCGGCGCGAATGACGCTGTGAACCTCGCCTTGCTGATTGACGAAGCCGCCCGGATGGCGCGTGAACGGATGAGCCAGAATATCGCCGGGCCGCAACTTCGGGATCACGCGCTCCAGGATCGTGTCGGCATCTTCGCCGTTGGCACCACTCTCGGGCAGGCCCCAAAGCGTGCCGAAATGAACGTAAAGCGGCAGGTCGGTGCCGCGGCCGATCTCGGCCGACATTTCCAGAACCTTTATGCCCCAGCGCGCGAAGCCGCCGATCTCGGCGTGGCCTTTGATGCCGCGCACGATGTCCTTGTTGGCGTTGGCCGCCGTTACGGTGGCGTCGATGTCGACACCGGCCGGACTGTAGAGACTGGGGTAGTAGTGGCCTTCGAGACCGCCAACCAGATACGCCGAGAGGAACGCGAAAACCTGCGTCTGCGCCTGCTCGACAATGAAGCTGCGAAAGCCGGGCAAGGTCATGCACGACGGGCCACCCTGATCGATCACGGTGGTAACGCCGGAGCGCACGCCGACCATATCCGGGTTCAAGCCGAAGCGGCCTGTGACGTATTGATAAACGTGGCCATGGGTGTCGATCAGGCCCGGCAAGACCAGCTTGCCCGAAACATCGATCACCTCGCCGGCGCTCGAAGGAATGATCGTCTCGGCAATTGCGGCGATCCGTCCATCGCGGATTGCCACTTCGCGGACGCCATCAATGCCGGAAGCGGGACAAATAACGCGGCCGCCGCGAAGCAAGAGATCATATTTCGGATTTTCAGCCATCGCATGGACTCACTGTTCGGCGTGACGCCTGCTTTCTAGTTGAAAATTCTAGTCAAAAAACGAAGCGCCGGCAATCACGGCATGTCATTCCGGATCGACGCGCAGAGTTCGGTCTGGAATCAATATTCCCTGTGCCGGGGCCATGGATTCCGGGCTACCAGCTTCCTCGACCCGGAATGGCAGGCTGTAACATTCTTCCCCACCGAGCCTGGAGCTGGGCAAATTCATTCGCCCAAAGCAATATCGCCCGACCAAGACTCTCTTATTTTTGTTGCTGCATTGACTTTGTACGGGCGCGTGGCGAAATCAATTATCCGATCAATTCACTAACTGATCGGATCGCGGGTTTTGATGGAGCAGCTTGCGCCGCGAAAAAACGCTAAAGCGCCACGAAGACTCTTCGTGGGCTCCTCAACCATGGAGATGAACCGATGACGCCAGGTATCCGCGTTCGGTGTTGAAGACACGTTAGAACGCCTTCGCAATCGATCATCGATGTCACTGCAAGTGATGCCGGCGCAAATCCGGTGCTGGGGATTATTATGTCTAATGCCTATGCCTCCGACCTTCATTCACCGGACGCCACCGCACCCGTCACGGCTGCCGTTCTCAACGAGGATTGGCTCGCCGTCATCTTAGGCCTGGCGATTTTCGTCCTTGGCCTCGCTGCCGTGGCCAACGCCGATCTTTTAGGATGGGTCGTCAGCACGTCGGTCTGGGGCAACGTAAGCAACGCGATCAGCCCGGTATCAAAGAACTACGCGTCGCTCGGAGGCGTCGGTGCTCTACTCGCGACCTATGTCGGTCTGACGCTGGTGCTGAGCGCGGGCGTGGCTGCGCTCAAGGCCGACGTGACAAAATTCGCACTGGCGTTCACCGCGGTGTTTTGGCTCGCCTATGCAGGCTGGTTCATCGGCAATTACGCAAACTTCGCCGCAGCGACCCCGGCGGAATTTCAGAAATTCGGCATCAGTTGGTCACTCAGGCTCACCAACGAAGGCGCTTTCATTTTCGCGCTGATCCTTGGACTGATCATCGCCAACGTATTTCCGCGCTTTGCCGCTGCGATCAGAGAAGCGGTACGTCCAGAGCTCTATATCAAGATCGCGATCGTCATTCTTGGCGGCGTCATCGCCGTGACTGTGGCGGGACGGCTCAGCTTCGCCACAGCAGTGATCGTGCGGGGCATCGCCGCCATCGTTGAGGCCTATCTGATTTATTGGGCCGTCGTCTATTTTGTCGCCCGAAAGTGGTTCGGTTTCCCGCGCGAGTGGGCGGTACCGCTGGCTTCCGGCATCTCGATCTGCGGCATTTCGGCGGCAATTGCTACCGGCGGCGCCATCCGTGCGCGGCCGGTCGTGCCGATCCTGGTGTCGTCGCTGGTGCTGGTGTTCTCTGTGGTCGAACTCTTGATCCTGCCGTTCGTAGCGCAAGGGCTTCTCTCGCACGAGCCGCTGGTGGCCGGCGCCTGGATGGGGCTTGCGGTGAAGACCGACGGCGCTGCGGTGGCGGCCGGCGGCATTACCGACGCGCTGATCCTCGCCAAGAATGCGGCCGAAGGCGTGCACTACCAGCCGGGCTGGATCCTCGGCACGGCCGCGGCGATCAAGGTGTTTATCGACCTTTTCATCGGCGTGTGGGCTTTCGTGCTCGGCTACATCTGGACCAACCATATCAACGTGACGCGGGACGCCGACAAAGCAAAAGTCGGCGAAATCTGGCAACGCTTTCCCAAATTCATCATTGGCTTCGTGATCACGTTTGTTATCGGGCTCTATTTTGCACTCGGCACGCCCGCCGACGTTGCCAAGAGCGTTCCAGGAGCAATTGCCGAGGCCAACTCACTCCGCCTGATCTTTTTCGTGCTGACGTTCTTCTCAATCGGCGTGCTCTCCGACTTCAGGCTGCTGTGGCAGAAGGGTTTCGGCAAGCTCGTCGCCGTCTATGCCGTCAGCATCTTCGGCTTCGTGATCTGGGTCGGCCTCTTGATCTCGTGGATCTTCTTCCACGGCGTCACGCCGCCGCTGGCAAGCTGACAATGGACTATCAAAACCGCAACTTCAGGAGACAAACCATGACGGACTACAGCCAAGCCGATTTGCACAAGGAACTGCGCACCGCAGCCGTCGAACCGCTGCTGCCGGTCGAAAAAAAGCTGATCATCTGGAGCCTGAGCGTTGGCCTCGTGCTCCTCGCCGTGCTTGCGACGGTCAATCACTTCTTTCCGGTATCGGCGTAGGCGCACCGCGCGCGCAATCCGTCAACGCATCTGACAGGTGATTCCGGTCTCGCTGCTGGTGCCGCCCGTCACTGTCACGAGCGCAATCTTGGCCGGCGGGCCGGCTTCGTAACGTCCCTGATAGGCGTGTTGCGGCGTGGCGCCGTGGAACAGGATGTTGCCCGAAAGCGGATGGACCGACATGGTATCGCGCCAGCCCCTGGTCGAGGTGTAGATGTTGCCGGGACCGACCGTGAAATTTAATTCAGGCATCGCTCCGCTTGCGCCGCTGCACTGATAGCGGCCCGAAACGGGCAGACTCTGCGCCGCGGCAATGCGGTCACCGGCAACGAACCATAGCGACGTCGCGAAGCAAACGGCAACGATAGCGATTGCTTGTTTCGGTCGCAGCATCACATCACCCGGGACAGAACGCGACGCGACCGTCGCCGGCGCGGCGGCGATGGACCACCTTCCGCTCCCCGAGCGATACGAGATAGCCGACGCAGCCGGCGGTTATCAATCACTTCTTTCCGCCGCGGCTGCAGACGCGAGCCGGGGATGGACACGGCTTCGTCAACGGCTGGTTTGGCTCCGCAGCTCCGCCACGTCCCTGCCGGCGATCTTGGTTTCCTGACTGCCGAACCGTCCGGTGACGTAGTTGGCGACCGCCGCGATCTCCGTATCGGAATAAGTGCTGCCAAAGGCCGGCATCGAGACCACTCCCGGCGGCGTTTGCCGCACCGTGCCGGAAATCACGATTTGCGCGACATTCGTGGCCGTCGAATTGTTCACCGCGCGCGTGCCGGAAATAGTGGCATAGGGCGTGATCGCGCTGACGCCGGTCCAGCTGTGGCAACTGGCGCAAGCCTGTTCAAATACTCGTTTGCCGAGGACGTCTGACGTGACGCCGCCGTCTTTGGGAGCGGCCGGTGCGGGCGGTGCAATCGTTGCCGGAAGATCAGACGAAGCGATCGCCGGAACGCTGCGCAAATAGGTGACCAGCGCATGGATGTCGGTCACCGCCATCGCGCTGAAGCTCTGGTCCACTGCCTCGCCCATCGGCCCCGACGCCGTGCCACGGCCCGACGCATGACCGGTCGACAAATAAGAAGACAGTTCATCGTCGCTCCATGCGCCGACACCGGAGCCCTTGTCGGAACTGATGTTGAAGGCGTGCCAGCCGGCCGTGACTGCACCGCCGAATTTCTTTCGATTGTCGAGCGCAAACGCGAGATTGCGCGGCGTGTGGCATTCGCCGCAATGCGCGAGCGCCTCGGCGATATAGGCGCCGCGGTTCCACTCGGCGCTCTGCGCCGTATTGGGCTGAAAGCGAGCGTTTTCGTTGAACAGCAGCGACCAGAAGATCATCGACCAGCGCTGATTGAACGGGAAGGCCAGCGTGTCAGGGCGATTGGCGGCATTGACCGGGGTGAGGCTGAACAAATAAGCCTTGATCGCCAAAGCATCCGCATCCGTCATGTAGCTGTAGGAGGGATACGGCATTGCCGGATAAAGCCGCGTGCCGTCCCGGCGGATTCCGCGGCGCAGCGCACTGAGAAAATCCTGGTCGCTATAATCGCCGATGCCGGTGGCTTTGTCGGGCGTGATATTGGTCGAATAAAGGGTCCCGAACGGCAGCGGTATGGCCAGGCCGCCGGCAAATTCTTTGCCGTGCGGAGCGGTATGGCAAACCATGCAATCGGCGGCGCGCGCGAGATATTCGCCACGTTTTACCGGATCAGCGTTGGCGAGATCCGATGGAACGCCGGTCGGGTTGGCGGCGTGATAGTCCGCCAGTGCGACCGTCGTGCCACCGGCAAATGCCATCGGGCCCGGGTAGATGGTTTTCCAGCCCACCGCCGCGAGCGCGATCACGACGACGACAGCGATGGCAAGAATGCCGATGCGTCGCATGATGCTCATGCCTTCTTCGCAGTCGCCAAGGCGGCGCGATCGATTGGCAATCTCCGCAACGCGACACCGGTCGCGGCATAAATCGCATTGCGTAGCGCCGGGGGCCCCGCGGTGCAGCCGGTTTCGCCGATGCCGCCCGGGTCCTCGCCGCTCTTGATGACGTGCACGTCGATCTTTGGCACCTCATCGATGCGCAGCATACGGTAATCGTTGAAGTTGGATTGGCGCACACGCCCCTTGTCGATCGTGATTTCGCCGAACAGTGCGGCGGTCAGGCCAAAGATCAACCCGCCCTGCAACTGCGCGACAATCGTATCGGGGTTCACCGCGATGCCGGTGTCAACCGCCGAGGTCACCCGCCGCAGTTGCACTTCGCCTTTGTCGTCGACTTCCGCCTCGACGACGGTCGCGATGAAACTTCCGAATGACGGCTGCACGCAGACCCCACGCCCCACTCGGGCAGGCAGGGGCTCGCCCCAATTTGATTTTTCCGCGACAAGATTGAGCGCGGCCAGAAGACGCGGATTATTCCCCAACATGCCGCGGCGGAAATCGATCGGATCTTTGCCCGCCTTGCGCGCCAACTCGTCCATGAAAGCTTCGGTGGCGAAGACGTTGTTATTCGGTCCGACGCCGCGCCAAAAGCCGGTAGGCACCGCAGGCGGCTCCGCGCGCACATATTCGACCTGAAGGTTGGGAATATCGTACGGCATATCGACGGCGCTATCGACGGCGTCGATGTCGATACCGTTCAGGAATATCGACGGGGCCCAGCGCGCCATGATCGACGACCCGGTGACACGATATTTCCAGGCGGCAATCTTGCCACCCGAAAGGCTCGCCGAAATGACGTCGCGATAGACCGGGCGATAGATGTCGTGCTGGATATCCTCTTCGCGCGTCCACACAACTTTCAGCGGTCCGTCGACTTGCTTGGCGACGCGCACAGCACTCGCCACCATGTCGGCTTCAAGCCGGCGGCCGAAGCCGCCGCCAAGCAGGTGGTTATGCAGGGTCACCTTGTCGACTGGCAGACCCGAAGCCTCCGCTGCGGCCGATTGCGCGCGGGTTTGGACCTGAGTACCAACCCATACCTCGCAGGAATCCGGCTTGACTTGAACCACGCAGTTCATCGGTTCCATGGTTGCGTGCGCCAGGAACGGCAGCTCGTATTCTCCTTCAAATCTGTCACCCTGCGAGAGGCCCTTGGCGATGTCGCCTCGCGATTTTGCGATGACACCGTCTCTTTTGCTCGCGGCGCGCAAGTCGTCCCAGATATCGCTCGAACTGAATTTTGCGTTCGCGCCTTCGCTCCAGGTAATGACGAGAGCGTCGAGACCCTTCTTGGCTGCCCACATGTGATCGCCGACGACCGCAACAAAATCGTCCAGTACAACGATTTGTCGCACGCCGGGGACGGTCTTGGCCGCGCTGTCGTCGACATGACCGACCTTGCCGCCGAATACCGGACTTGCGGCCAATGTCGCAAACTTCATGCCGGGAAGCATCGCGTCGATGCCGTAAATGACTTTGCCGTTGACCTTGCCGGGCGTGTCGAAGCGCTTCAGCGGCTTGCCGATCAGCACAAAATCTTTCGGGTCCTTGAGCGGCGGATCTTTCGGTATCGGAACATTGCCGGCCGCATCCGCCAAATCGCCATAGCCGAGCGTGCGTGCGCTGGCCGCGTGGCTGACTATGCCGTTCGACGCCGAGCAGCTTGCCGCATCGACCTGCCATTGCTGCGCCGCGGCCTGCACCAGCATCGCCCGCGCCGCCGCGCCGGCAGTGCGCAACGGTTTCCAGAACGCACGGATCGAATTGGAATTGCCGGTGACCTGGACTCCAAAAATCGGGTTGCCGTAGAGCTTGTCGCTGGGCGGCCCATGCTCCAGCACTACCTGCGCGAAATCGGCATCGAGTTCTTCAGCGAGAATCTGGGCGATAGCGGTATAGACGCCCTGCCCCATCTCGGCCTGCGGCATGACGAGAGTGGTCTTGCCGGAATGATCGATACGGATGAAAGCGTTGGGCGCAAACTGGCCCGCCGGATTATCGGGCAATTGCTCCGGCTCATTCGCCGCCCGCAGGGGAAGATGGAAGCCAAGCACCAATCCTCCCGCCAGGCCGGATTTCAGGAAGCCGCGGCGCGACGAGGAGCGAGCGTTTACGTCAGCTAAGGACATTGCCGACTCCTATGACTGCCCGTCACCCGCGGCGCGCTTGATGGCCTCGCGGATGCGTACGTAGGTGCCGCAGCGACAAATATTGCCTGCCATCGCGGCGTTGATGTCCGAGTCATCGGGGTGAGCCGTATTGGCCAGCAGCGCCGCTGCCGACATGATTTGGCCGGATTGGCAATAGCCGCACTGAATGACTTCCAAATCCAGCCAGGCTTTCTGCACTTTAGCGCCCGCCGACGTCGCGCCAATGCCTTCGATGGTGGTGACGGCTCGATCGCCGATCGCACCAACAGGTAGCAGGCAGGAACGCACCGGATTGCCGTCGATGTGCACCGTGCAGGCGCCGCATTGCGCAATGCCGCAGCCAAATTTCGTGCCCGTCATGCCGAGCACATCACGCAGAACCCAGAGCAGCGGCATGTCGTCGGGCGCGTCGAAAGTCCGATCTTCACCGTTGATTTTGAGTGTGGCCATGGAGGGTTTCCCGCTTGCCGTGACACGTCAGGGTACACTGATGCGCCGATCGATGTCTCGCGCAGCTTAACGAACTCAATGACTCGTTACCGCCGGTGCGAGTGCCATTATGCGCTTACGTTGACGCGACCCGGACGGGGCAGCGCGCGACTTGAGCCGCAAAGGGCGAACTTGGTATCGCCGGAGCGGCTTTGCGCACGCGGATGACGCGTAAAACAAAATGCCGCCAAGCCATGACTTGTTAAGTCATTGACTTAGCGGCGTAATTTGGTTGCGGGGATAGGATTTGAACCTATGACCTTCAGGTTATGAGCCTGACGAGCTACCGGGCTGCTCCACCCCGCGTCAAAGGGCCGTTTTGAATGGGCCTTTTAGTGTGACGGTCATGTAGCAAGCGCCCTCCGATAAGGGAAGTGCGCAAGGTCCGATATTTCGCCATACTCGGGTGCAGGTCCTTCCGCACCCGTCATGCACGCACCCGACGACAGCAAAATGGGCAACAAACCGGCCTTGCAGCCCAGCGCGGCAATCGGCACCGCGGTGTGCGCCATCGGCCGCCACATTCTGGCCAACGCCCGCACCACGATCCTCGACCCTGAGCGTTCGAACCAGGAGGCCGTGCACCATTTCCGCCGCGCCATGAAGGAATGGCGCGCGCTGATGCGGCTTATGGAACCGTTCATCCCCGATGCGCCGCGCTGGCGTCACGATGCGCGGGCCCATGCGCGCTCGCTCGGCCATGCCCGCGACGGCGCGGCCGCGATCAACGCTTTCGACAGCCTGCTGGACAAGGGCATGGTGCTGTCGGAACGCTCGGCGGCGACCATTCGCGGCCGCATCGAGGCGCTGCGCGACGGCGAGGAGCAAGCGGTACTGACGCCAACGCTGCGCGACGCCATCGTCGCCTGGATCGACGCTGCGGCCGCCGCGGTCGAGCTATGGCCGCTTGATCCGTTCGATTTCTCATCGATCGCGGCGCAACTCGCCGACGCCTACCGCAGCGCGCGAAAGCGCATTCCTCCGGACTGGTCGCTGGCCGGCGCAGACGATCTGCACGGGCTGCGCCAGCGCGTGGTCGATCTGCGCTACCAGATGGAGTTGATCGAGCCGTTGTGGCCGCGCTTCGGGAGAATGTGGACCGAGGAAGCCGAGCGGCTGCGCGGACGCCTTGGCCAATGTCAGGATATCGAAGTGCTCAAGCGGCTGAGCGGACCGCATCAGCCGCTGGCGCACTGGCGCGCGAAGCTGACACCGTCTGCCAGTGAACGCTCGGCAGACCTGGCGCAACGCGCGGCGCGCATCGCGGTTCGGTTGTTCGCCGAAAAGCCCAAGGCGTTCCGGCATCGGCTGGAAATGCTGTGGGAGCACGCGCGGTAATCACCGCCGAGCGCAGCGCACCGCACCGTCATAGCGGGCGAAGCTACAAGGCCGTGCGCCGAAGTGACGCGCCTGCACCCTGAAAAACCTGCATCGCGCCGTTTTATCAGGCGCCAAACCACTCCGGGTGCTCGGTGATCGCCACGACGCTACAGGCGAATGTGAGCACACAGATGGTCCAGAGCAACAGCGCCACATAAAGGTCATCTGTCATGACCGGCAAAGTTGCAAATCGCGTGCCAGCGGGCGGTTATCCCGCCGCGGCGCGCGCCATGCGTTCCGCTGTCACATTGGCAAAGGTCCGGCGCACCCGCTCGACATCCGGCGGGATGCCGGTGAAAAGATGAAACGCCGCCACCGCCTGATGAACGCTCATGCCGCCGCCCGTGAGCACGCGAGCGCCTTTTGCGCGCGCCACCTTGATCAATTCGGTCTCAAGCGGCGTGTAAATCACGTCGGCCACCCAGTGATGTTGCCGGACCAGACCCGGGGCGATCGGAATTCCCGGAATGCCGATCATTCCGACCGGCGTTGCATTCACGATCCCGCTCGCCGCTGGCAACTCGGCGTCCGGGTTCTCGATCAGATGGCCACGCGCGCCGCCGTAATGCTCGATCAGGCCGGCCACCAGCGCCGCCGCGCGCGCACGATCCGTGTCATGAATTGCAACGCTGGCTGCTGCCAAATCCAGAAGCGCGAAAGCCACCGCCCGGCCGGCGCCGCCGGCACCGACCACCGCCACGTTCTTGTCCGCGATTGCCGCCCGGCCGATCGTCTCCTCGAAGCTGCGTCGGAAGCCGATGCGATCGGTATTGTGGCCGAGAGTGCGGCCGTCATTCGCGATCGTGACCGTGTTGACCGCTCCGATCTGGCGCGCCTCGGGCGTTATGTCATCCAGCAGCGGCAGCACGGCCTCCTTGCACGGATAGGTGACGTTGATCCCGGCAAAGCCGGCCGCGCGGATCGCCGCGATCAGGTCGGGCAGACTCCGGCCCGCGAGCAGATCGAGATCCATCAGGTAGTAATAGCCGCGCAGTCCAGCCGCCGCGAACGCATCATCGTGCAGAGCGGGCGACAGCGAATTCTGAATATTTCTGCCGATGAGGCCGACAAGGATTGAGCGTTCGCTCATGCCATCCTGCGCAACTTCCATGTCAGGCAGCGACTTCGTGGTGTTGCCCGGCGGATTGAATCACAACGAGTCAACGCATGCAATTATAACGCAAGTTAACGGCGTTGACTTTCCCCCAGGTTGTCCAAATACTGTCGTTCCAAGCAAAAAACTGGCCGTCAAAACGGTGAATCCAGGGAGGAATGCGATGAGGACCTCGCGCCGATCGCTATTGAAGAATTCCGCCGCTGCAGCCGCCGCGGTGAGCTTGAATGGACGTTTTGCCCGTGCCGATGCCGAGACAGTTCGGATCGGCGTCGTTTACGACCTGTCCGGCCCCTTCGCCGCCGGCGGCTCGGTTGCCTGCTCGATCGGCGCGCAGATCGCGATCGATCTCGCCAACGAGCGCGGCGGCATCGGCGGCAAGTACAAAGTCGTGCCGGTCAATGCCGACTGCCAAAGCAAGGTCGACGTTGCGATCAACGAGGTCGAGCGGCTAATCAGCCAGGAGAAAGTGGACATCATTACCGGCGTCTACGCCAGCGCCGAAGCGGTTCCGCTCGCCGACAAGGTCGAGGAGCAGAAGAAGATTCTCTGGATCACGACGGCGATCTCGACCGCGGTGTTCAAGGACAAAAACCGGCAATACGTCTTTCGCGGGCAGATTCATTCGGATCAGTACGGCCAGGCCTTTGCGTCCTTCATCTCCGACAACGCCAAGGCCAAGCTCGGCGCCGAGCCGAGCAACGTCAAGGTAGCGATCATCCACGAGGACGGCCCTTATGGCGTCGGCGTTGCCGATGCCAGCCAGCGGTACGGCAAGGAGAAGGGCCTGCAATTCGTGATGGTGGAAGGCTATTCGGCCACCGCACCCGATCTGTCCTCGCTGGTGACCAAGCTCAAGCGAGCTGGCGCCGATGTCGTTTCCCATGTCGGATACAATCCGGACATCACGCTGTTCCTGCGGCAGGCGCGCGAGAACGGCTTGCGCTTCAAGATGCTGGTCGGCAACGGCGCGGGCTACAGCCAGCTCGATAAGCTGCGCGCGACCTTCGGCCCAGATATCGACAATTTCTGCAATATCGATCCGGTGCCGGCGCAACTGCTCAATTCCGCTTCGCTCGCGCCGGGAATAGGCGATCTCACCAAGATCATGATCGAACGCTACAAGGCCAAGACCAACGCCAACGACGTGCCGCCGCATTGTTCGATGGGCTTCAACCAGACCTGGGTCCTGCTTAATAGCGTGCTGCCGGTCGCCAAGGATAAATATGGCAGCTTCAGCCCGGACTCGGTGCGCCAGGCCGCGCTCGACGTCGATATTGCTCCCGGCGGCACCATCCAGGGCTATGGCGTGAAATTCTATGGGCCCGGAACGCAGCTGGCCGGACAGAATGAACGCTCGACGCCTGTCGTGATGCAGAATGCCGGTGTACATATTTCAGTCGTCTGGCCGAACAACATCAAGACTCAAGAACCCGTTCTGCCGCTGCCGGCGTCGTCGGTCTATGCGATGCGTTAAATATGCTCGCAGTCCAGGGGCTGACCAAGCGCTTCGGAGGATTCCTGGCGGTCAACCAGGTTTCCTTCGAGGTCCGCCAAGGTGAAATTCTCGGCCTGATCGGCCCGAATGGCTCCGGCAAAAGCACGACGTTCAATTTGATCGCCGGCAACCTGCGCCCCACGGCGGGAACGATCCATTTCGAAGGCAAGGATATCGCGAGCCTCGCGGCGCATGCAATCTGCCGGCACGGCATCGGCCGCACGTTCCAAATCCCGCGGCCGTTCCGCAAGCTTTCACTCCTGGAGAATGTGATGCTGGCGGCGCACTACGGCGCGGCCGGCGGCCTCACGCGCGCCGAAGCGGAGCGCCGCGCCGCGGATGCGCTCGGTCTTGTCGGGCTGCCGACCGACGCTACGGCAACCGTCGGCGGGTTGGGCGCCGCCATGCTGAAGAAACTCGAACTCGCCCGCGCGCTCGCCACCAAGCCGCGGCTGTTGCTTGCCGACGAATCGCTCGGCGGCCTCGATTCGACGGAGATGGAGCGTGCCGCGGAGCTTCTCGAAAGCATCCGCAGCCGCATGGGCGTGACCATCATCTGGGTCGAGCACATTATGGGGGTGCTGATGCGCGTCGTCGATCGCGTCGTGGTGCTCGACCACGGTGAAAAGATATTCGACGGCCCGCCGGCGCTCGCGGCGGTCGATCCGCGCGTCACCGAAGTTTATCTCGGCAAGAGACGCACGTGAGCGCGATGCTGTCGCTATCCGCCGTCTCAGCCGGCTACGGCTCCTTCCGTGCCCTGTTCGACGTTTCGCTGGACGTGCCGCAAGGCGAAGCTGTCGGCGTCATCGGCCCGAACGGCGCCGGCAAAACCACATTGATGCGCGTCATTTCCGGGCTTGTGCCACTGCAAGGCGGCACGATGACGTTCGACGGCAAACCGATCGGCGGCCTCCCAGCGCATCGCATCGTCGAGCGGGGCGTCGCCCATGTGCCTGAGCACCGGCGGCTGTTTCCGCGCCTCACCGTCGAGGACAATCTGCGGATCGGCGCCTTCATCCCGCAGGCGCGGGCGCGCTTCGTCGAACAGTTGGGCCGGGTCTACGACATGTTCCCCCGGCTCAAGGAGCGGCGCGACCAACTCGCCGGAACGCTCTCGGGGGGCGAACAGCAGATGTGCGCGATCGGCCGCGCGCTGATGTCCAGCCCCAAACTCTTGCTTCTGGACGAGCCTTCGGCCGGCCTTGCCCCGCTCGTCGTCCAGCAGGTGTTCGATCTCGTACATCGCATTCGCGCCGAAGGCCTCACCGTGCTCATTGTCGAACAGAACGTGCAGCAAGTGCTCGATGTGGTCGACCGCGCCTATTTGCTGGAGGTGGGCAGCATCAAGCTGTCCGGAACGTCGGCCGATCTGAAGGGCACCGACATCATCCGCAAGGCGTATATGGGGCTTTAGGGCGAGATGAGGCTGTAACAGGAAATGGACATCTATCTTCTTGAAGCGATCATCAATGGCATCCTGCTTGGCGGCGTGCTCGCGCTCCTTGCTCTCGGACTCAACCTTATCTTCGGCGTGATCGACGTAGTGTGGATCGCCTATGCCGACCTCGTCATGTGCGGCATGTACGTCATCTATTGCCTTTACGCGCTCGTCGGCTGGCCGCTGCTGCTCGCTTTCGCCGCCGGCATCATTTTCGTTGCCGCGATGGGTGTCCTCGTGCACCTCCTGATCATCGCGCCCATTCTCGGCTCGGCGCCGATCAACCAGCTCCTTGCCACCGGCGGCCTGCTGTTCTTTCTGCAGAGCTTCGCCACGCTTCTGTTCGGCACCGACTTTCGCAATCTCGGCATTCGTCTGCCGATCATCCAGCTCGGCGAGATCTACATCAGCACGGCGCGGCTGCTCGCTTTCGCAATGGCGCTTGTCGGTGCGGTCGCGCTGTATTTCTTCCTCAAGCGCACTTTCATCGGCACCGCGATCCGGGCAATCGCGCAGGACCGCGATATCGTCGGCTTGATGGGTGTCGATCAACAGCGGATCTACCTCGTCACCTCAGCGATCGGCGGCGCGCTCGCCGGACTGGCCGCTTGTCTTCTGTCGTTGCAGTACGACGTCCATCCCTATGTCGGCAACACGTTCGGCCCGCTGCTGTTCATGATCTGCGTGCTCGGCGGCTTGGGCGACATGATCGGCGGCTTCGTTGCGGCTTTCATCATCAGCCAGATCATCTCGATCGTCGGCTATTACACCAACACCGAACTCTCCTACGTGCTCGCCTTCGTATTCTTCATCGCGCTTATGTTCGTGCGCCCGCGTGGAATTCTCGTGCGATGATGGCCAGATACGCAGCGTCTGCACTCTGTCTCGCGGTCCTGCTGTCCGCGCCGGCTTTCATGCCGCCCTACTTCTTGCATCTGCTCATCCAGGTCCTGCTGTGGGGCTTCATCTACACGGCCTGGTCGCTGATGGGCCGTTTCGGTCTCGTCTCGCTCGGGCACGGCGCCTTCATGGGCGTGGGCGCCTACGTGCCGGCGCTGCTGTGGAACTATTACGGCGTCGTGCCTTGGGCCGGCATTCCGTTGGGCGTGTTAGTTTCCGCTGTACTGGCGATCGTGATCGGCTATCCGTGCTTTCGCTTTCGGGTCGTCGGGCACTACTTCGCGCTGGTGACGCTGGCACTGAGCCAGGTCGTGATGCTCTCGGTCGTGGCGGCGCGCGATATCACCGGCGGATCGCTCGGCTTTACGCCAAAAGCCGTCGGCCATTCCTGGTATGCGCTGCAATTTCCCGAGAAGGGCTACTTTTATTGCATCGCGCTTGTGCTGTGGCTTGTCGGCCTGCTCGTCTGGCGCTGGATCGACCGCAGCATCAGCCGCGAGGCGCTGGATGCAATCTCGGAAGACGAAGACGCTGCCGCCGCAATCGGCATCGATGTCATCCGCGAAAAACTGCGCGTGACCGTCATCAGCGCGGCGCTGACTGCGCTGGGTGGCGCGATATACGGGCAGTATTTCATGTATCTCAACCCCGAGACCGTTTCCGGTATCGCCGTCTCGCTTCAGATCGTGTTCGCCGCGATCGTCGGCGGGATGTACACCATGCTCGGGCCGACAGTAGGTTCGCTCCTGACGCTCTCGTTGAATGAGGGCTTGCGGGTCGGATTCGGCACCAACTTCATCGGTGCGGCCAATACGATCTATGGCATCCTTCTGATCCTTTGCATCATCTTCATGCCGCGCGGGATTGTCGGGGCGCTGCGGACCATGAAGATGCCGCGCTCGCGCAGCAAAACCGTACCGGCTGAATAGGCCGCCACCCGGAAAACGTCAGCCCGCCGCGGCATGCGTGGAAATGCCCAGATAAATTTCCCGTACTTGCTCGTTCTTTTCGAGATCGGCCGCGGGACCTTCGAGCGCAATGCGCCCGGTTTGCAGCACATAGGCGTAATCGGCGATGCCGAGCGCCAGCGGGATCGACTGCTCGGCGAGCAATAGCGTGAGGCCTTGACGGTGCAACACTTGCAGCGTGTCGTAGAGTTGTTCGATCACCGCGGGAGCGAGGCCGAGGCTCGGTTCATCGAGCATCAGCAATTGCGGCTCGCTCATCAGTGCGCGGCCGAGCGCCAGCATCTGCCGTTCGCCGCCCGACAGCGTGCCGGCGAGTTGGCGGCGGCGCTCGGCGAGCCGCGGAAATAAAGTATAGACGCGTTCGAACAGCGCGGCCGCGCGCGCGCGGTCGGCGAGCGCGGTGGCGCCTAGTTTTAGATTTTGCTCGACGGTCTGCGCGACGAACAACCGCCAGCCTTCCGGAGACAGCGCCAGCCCCTTGCTGACGATCGCGTAGGCGGGCTCCCCGGAAATCGTCTCGCCACGCCACTCGACGCGGCCGCGCGCCGGCGCTACCACGCCGGCGATGGCATTGAGCGTCGTCGTCTTACCGGCGCCGTTGGAGCCGAGCAGCGCCACGATTTTTCCGGTCTCGACCGTCATCGAAATATCGGCAACGCCGACGAGGTCGCCATAGCGCACTTCGAGATGCTCGACCTTCAGCGCGGTCATGTCCTTCCCTTCAATTTTCGCGCGTCGGCGGGGAAGTGGCGGGAGCGGACCGGCGATAGGCGCGGCCGAGATAGGCCTCGATCACGGCGTCGTCGCGCACCACGGTGTCCGGCGTGCCAGAGGCGATGACGCGGCCCTGATTAAACACCAACAGGCGTCTGGTCAGCGTCATGATCACTTCCATGATGTGCTCGACGATGACGATAGTGATCCCCATCTCGTGAATGCGCCGCACCAGCGCGATCGCCTCCTGCATTTCGGTCGGCGTCAGGCCGGCAAGCGATTCGTCGAGCAGCAGCAATTTAGGATCGGTCGCGAGCACGCGGGCAATTTCGAGACGCTTGCGTCCCGGCGTTCCGAGCGAGCGCGCATTCTGATCGGGACGCAGCCCCGTCAATTCGACGATACGGCGGGCATGCTCGCGCGCATCGGTGCGATGCGGATGGCGCAGGAACGCGCCGACCATCACATTGTGCAGCACCGTCATGTCCTCGAACGCAGTCGGCACCTGGAAGGTGCGGCCGATTCCGGCCCGGGCATGGAGTTCCGGCGAAGCGTGGGTCACATCTTCGCCCTTGAAGACGATGCGGCCGGTGGTCGGCGCGGTTTCGCCGGCAAGGCAATTGAAGAATGTCGATTTTCCGGCGCCGTTTGGTCCGATCAGGCCGACGATCTCGCCCTCCTCGACGAATAAATTGGCCCCCGCCACCGCCTGGAACGCGCCGAATGCCTTGGTGACATTGGTCGCCTCAAGCAGCATGAGCGCGCCTCCAGCGCTGCGGCACCACGCGATGCCACAGGTCGATCACGCCGCCCGGCTCAAAGCGGGCGATGATGACGATGATGCCGCCATAGAGAATGTAGGTGAGGCCCGAGCCGCCGCCGCCGAACAGCGAATTGGTCGTCGTCTGCAACGGGATCAGAATCAGCGCACCGATCAGCGGACCGAACAGCGTGCCGGCGCCGCCGAGCGCCGCGACGATGACCATTTGCACCGAAACCAGGATGCCAAAGCCAGAGTCGGGATCGATGAAGCCGGTCTTGACCACATAGAGCGATCCGGCGACCGCAGTGAAGGCCGCCGACAGCGCTAGCGCCTGCAATTTGGTCTGCCGCACCGGCACGCCGAGGCTTCGCGCGGCACGTTCGCTGGCCTTGATGGCGCGCAAATAGAAACCGAAGCGGCGGCGTTCGAGCGCGGCAGTGACTGCGAGAAGAACGCCGAGCACGGCCAGGAAGATGTAGTAGTAGGGCAGTTCGCCGCGGAACGTCAGGTCCCACCAGCCGCGCCCGGTCGCCGGGCCCTGCAGGCCGATCGCCGCGCCGACGAAAGTCCAGGTGCCGGTGAAGATGCGAATCAGTTCAGCCACCGCGATGGTCGCCATGCTGAAATAGTGCCCCGTGAGCCGGAACGTCGGCGTGCCGATTACGAATGCCAACGCGATGGCGAGCAGGACGCCGATAGGAATGCCGGCGAGCGGCGGCCAGCCCCACAGGTTGTAGAATAACAGCGGCGCATAGGCGCCGAGGCCGAAGAACATGGCGTGGCCGACCGAGACCTGTCCGGCATAGCCGCCGACGATGTTCCAGGCCGATGCGGAAATCGCAGCAAGCAGGAAGGTCACACCGATGTCGCGATAAAACGCACCGGTGAAAACGAGCGGATAGAGCAGCAATAGTCCCGCGAGGAGAATGATGGCCAGTCGCGGGGATAAGTTGTTCTTCACGCCTTACCCATCAGTACTTATTGCCCAACAAGCCTTGCGGCCGGAACCACAGCAGCGCGACGAACAAGCCGTACACGACAATGTCTTTGTAGATCGCACCAAGCCAATACGCGGACACGGCCTGAATCAGCCCGATGATCAGGCCGGCATAAAGCGAGCCCAGCACGCTGCCGAAGCCGCCGAGCGCGACCACGACGAAAGCAATCAGACCGAAAGTTTCACCGACCGATGGCGACCACGGATAGGCGGTCGCCATCAAGGCGCCGGCGATGCCGGCGGCGCCGGCAGACAGACCCCAGGCCAGCGCCTGCATGCGATCCGGCCTGATACCCATCAGCATCGCCGCGGTGCGATCCTCGGCGACGGCAAGGAGCTTGCTGCCGATAGTCGTGCGCGTGAGCAGCATGTGCAGCGACATGGTGAGAAAGATCGCGACCGCGCCGGCGACGAGCTGCGCGACCGGCAGGTAAATGCCGGCGAGATTGATGGTGCCGGACAGCGATGACTGCGGCAGCGATACGAAATTCGCCGAGAAAAAGTAGAACGCGCTGTAACGCAGGAGCAGCGCCAGCCCGAAGGTCGAGAGGATTTGCGCCAACATCGGCCCGCGCGCCACATGCCGGATCAGCGAGAAATAAATCACGACACCGAGCACGCACAGCGCCACCGCCGCGGCAATACCGAAAATCGCAGGCCCGCCGCCGAGCCAGGTCACCGCCAGCAGCGCGACATACATGCCGAGCATGACGAATTCGCCGTGGGCGAAGTTGATGAAATTCATCATACCCCAGATCAAGGTCAGACCCGAGGAAAACAGCGCATAGATGGCCCCCAACAGGACGCCACCGACGATCACTTGCACCACCACCATCGGTGACTTTGCCCAAGCCCGCGCTACTTCGACCGCCGCAGTCTGGCATTGCCCGCCGCTTCGGGCCAGACCAATTCGGACGGTTATGGTGTAAAATGACCGACGAAAATCCGGGGAAACGAGATTGGCTCAGCTCTACGACGTCACGATCATCACGGTGCAGCCGGGCACGCATCCGCAGGCGCTCGCCGTCCTTGGTAACAGCACGGCCAATAACGGCACCTTGCTGGGATGCTGGTATTCGGACATTGGCGCCGTCAATCAGATCCTCCTGATCCACAACGCCGCCGATGCCGCGGCAACACTCGACGCCCGCTTCGCAGCGCAGAACGCGGCGAGCCCGCTCGGCATCGGCGAATACATCGTCGCCATGACGACGGACACCTATACGTCGTTTGACTTCATTCCGCCGATGCGGCCCGGCGACTTCGGGCCGTGCTACGAAGTGCGCACTTACGTGATCAAGCCGGGCGGCTTGCCGCCAACCATCGAGGCGTGGCGCAAGTCGGTCCCTGACCGCATGTCGCTCTCGCCATTGCTCACCGCCATGACGTCGGTGACCGGCGCGGTGACGCGTTTCATGCACATCTGGCCGTACAGGAGCTTCGACGAGCGCGCCAGGTTGCGCAACAAAGCAGTCGCCGATGGACTGTGGCCGCCGCCCGGCGGCCCAAGTCATCTGTTATCGCAGCAGGTCGATATCTATTTGCCGGCGTCGTTCTCGCCGATGCGTTGAAGCGGCGCAGACCAACCGGCGAGCGGGCTTCGACGAACGCGTGCGGCTGCCCAATAAGGCAGTTATCGATAGTAGAAGAAAACAACCGATGACAGCCCGCTGACGCCCTCGCTATCCTCGATGATCATTCGGAAAACCGGCTTCCACCCCCGGAACAAGTCCGGAGCAGGCATTTTCCGGATCATTCTCGGGGCTACGGACGACTTGGGAGTGGAGACTTGGGAGCGGATTGAATGAAAAACGCAATTAGCCTGGCGGCTATTCGGCACATTCGGTTGGGGCCGACCCATAGCGCGGTCATCGTGGGAGAGGATGTCTATGGCGATGAAACCGAAGTCTTCCTGAGAACCGCCGATATACCAGCCGTCGCCGCTCCGCTGCTATGTTGTGCCGCCGCTGAATCCACTCGTTCGCCGCCGCCGGCTGGCACAATCGTTCCCGGCTGCCATTTGCCGGTCGTCAAATGGCAGACGGGACGCTCCACCGTAAATGGCGAGCCGCTTTTGATTTTGGGGCTTTCGGGGGGAAGCACTTTGGTTTTTCAATTCACATCGCAAGGCGCGCAGCAATGCGGGCAGGCTTTGATGAATACTGGGGCGGCTGCGGTATCAACCCAAGGGACGAAGACGACCCAGTCGAGTAGTCTTGGCAAGACTGACCGTGACCAATCGCCGCGACACGGCGAGACGGGTAAAAAAGCAACCACGCAAGGGAAGATATGAAACAGCTCACGATCGGCGACGTCACCATCACCAGCATCATCGAACGCGACGGGCCGTGGCGAAAACCGGAGGATATGTTCCCCGCGTACGATCCGGCGGTCGGCAAGCGCCATCTCGCCGAACTCGACCCGGAAGTTTTCGATCCGGTGTCCGGCAAGATGGTCATCACCTATCAGACCTATGTTGTGCGCACGCCCAAGCACACGATCCTGATCGACACCTGCACCGGGGAGGACAAGGGCTATCCGCCGCCGATGGATTTTCCGAAAAAGCCCTGGCTCGACGGCTTTGCCGCGTCCGGCCTGCGTTTCGAGGACATCGATTACGTATTCTGTACGCACCTGCACATCGATCATACCGGCTGGAACACGATGCTGCGTAACGGCAAATGGGTGCCGACATTTCCGAAGGCAAAATATATTTTCCACAAGCGCGAATACGCAGCGTGGGAGGCAGAGGCCAAACGCGGCGGCAATCGGCCCGGCGGCGGCGGCAATGTGTGGGGATACAATTGTGAGCCGGTGGTCGCGGCCGGTCAGGCGCTCCTGGTCGACGACGACTATCAGCTCGACGATACGTTTTGGCTGACGCCGACGCCGGGCCATTCGCCTTGTCATTGCTGCGTCAACATCCGCTCGCGCGGCCAGCACGCCATCGTCGTCGGCGACCTGATGCATCATGCGCTGCAATGCCGTGAGCCGGACTGGTCGACGGTGTTCGACTGGGATCCGGCAGAAGCAGCGCGGTCGCGCCGCAAGTTTCTCCACGACACCGCCGGCACCGGCAAGTTCGTTCTGCCGATCCACTTTCCGCCTCCGACCACGGGGTTGATCGAGGCCGATGGCGAGCGGTTCCGCTACAAGTTCGTTCGGTAACGCGAATGTAGCCCGGGTTGAGCGACGCGAAACCCGGGAGCAGCATATAAGCCGGATGTTCTTACCCCGGATTTCGCTTCGCTCAATCCGGGCTACTTAGGACGCCGTGAACTGCCTCAGTTCGGCGGCGACCCGGGCGATAACCCCCTCCCAATCGCCGAGCGCGGTCTGCCGGAACAGCCGCGCCGTCGGATACCACGGCGTGGTGTCGCCTTCGAGAGTCCAGCGCCAATCGGGCGTAAACGGCAGCAGCACCCAGACCGGCCGGCCCATGGCGCCGGCAAGATGCGCAACCGCGGTGTCGACCGCGATCACCAGATCGCACAACGCGATAGCGGCGGCGGTGTCGGCGAAGCTGTCCAACTCGCCACCGATATGCGTCACGCGCTGCTCGGCGGCGAGCGCGTGTGTGTCTTCAGCGCGCACATCGCGCTGAATGCTGACGAAGCGGGCTGGGACGGAGAATAACGGCGCCAGCCGCGTGAACGCCATTGACCGATTGCGATCGTTGAGATGGCTGGCATTGCCGGACCAGGCGATGGCGATACGCGGCCGGTCGAGCGCGGCGAACCGCCCGGACCATTTGGCCAGATGTGTCTCATCAGCCGAGAGATAAGGTACGTCCGCCGGCACGGTTGAGGGCTCGGTCTTGAACGCCAGCGGCAGGCTGCCCAGCGGGCAATGCACGTCAAACGGCGGTGGCGGAACGCCACGCGCGATGATGCTCCTTGCGCCTTCGAGCCGCGCCATCAGCCCGGTCAGTTCCGGCTGCACTTCGAGCACGACCTCGGCGCCGCTTGCGGCGAGGAGCGGCACATAGCGCGCAAACTGGATGGTGTCGCCAAGGCCCTGTTCGGCGTGCAACAGCACCGTCTTGCGCGCCAGCGGATAATCGCCGCGCCACAGCGGACGGCCGCGGCTCTTCGGCTCCGGCATGCCGCTTCGCCGCCAGCGCGCCTCATATTTCTCGAAACCGCGGCGATAGTCGCCGAGCGTCAACAGCGCCAGCGATTCCATGAAATGGGTGTCGGGGTCGTCCTTGCGTAGCGTGCTCGCCTTGCCGTAGCTGGCGATGGCGTCGTGGAATTGGCTCAATCCGGCGAGCGCGCAGCCGCGATTGAACCAAGCTCCCGCATGCTGTGGCGCAGCGGCAAGCGCGCTGTCATGGGCCGCGACGGCATCGGCATAACGGCCGAGTTCGCAAAGCGCGACGCCGCGGTTGAAGTGCGCCACCGGATGGCCGGGCGCAAGCGCCAGCGCGCGATCGAATTCCGCCACCGCTTCCTCCGCCGCGCCGAGCGCGGCGTGCGCGATGCCGCTGTTGAGCCGCGCCTCGCCGTGATTTGGTTCGCGCGCCAGCACGTCGGCGAACTGTTCGAGCGCCTCCTGTGGCCGGCCGAGTGCAAGCAGTGCATTGGCGCGATTGTTGAGAATGTTGGCATTGTCGGGCGCGAGCGCGCAGGCTTTGTCGAAACACTCGAGCGCTTCCTGGTTGCGCTTAAGCATTTGCAGAACCTGCCCCAGATTGGCCCAGACCTGCGGCACGCCGGGATTGATCTTCAGCGCCGCGGTGAAGAGCCGGTGCGCTTCGCCGACCCGGCCAAACTGCGCCTTGACGCTGCCAAGAAGATTGAGCGCGTCGAAATGATCCGGCGCGGCCTTGAGCACACGCGTGTAGATTTTCTCGGCGTCGCGCAGCCGGCCCTGGCGGTGCAGCGCCACGGCCTCATTAAACGACTGGCCGAGATTGAACGGCGCGGGAGTTCTGGCTCACAGCCGATTGATCCGGGCGATGTCGCGCGTCACTTCGGCCGGCGTCTCGCGATCGGCCTTGTCCTTGAGCGCCAGCGCGGCGCGGGCCGCCGGCCGCTCCAGGCAGCGCGACAGCCAGGCTTTGAGATGCGGCACGTGGGTGAGATCCATATCGACCGCGCGGCTGATAACGGCAGCGACGTTGAGGTCGGCGACAGTAAAGTCGTTGCCGAGAAGATAAGGCTGTTTGGCGAGCGCGGCGTCGAGGATCTTGAATGGCTTTGCGATCACCCTAAGCGCCTCTTCGCGTAACGCGGCATTGCGCTCCCCGGCAGGCAGCCGAATGGCATGCAGCGACCAGATATTGACGCCGCGATCGACTTCGGCGATCGCCCAGAAACTCCACTGCCAGGCCTTGGCCTCGCCTTCCAGCGTCGCGGGATAAAGCGTGCCGTTGCCGTATTTCTTGGCGAGGTAGAGCGTGATCGCGAGCGACTTGAACAGCGCGAAATCGTCGTCGACAATAAACGGCAGCCGCCCGTTGGGATTGATCGCGGCAAATTCCGGGGCTCGGGCGCCGGCGTCGCCGATCTCGATCGGCAGATGCTCATAACGGAGGTTGAGCTCGTTCGCCACCCAAAACGCGCGAAACGCGCGTGTGCGGGCGATACCGTAAATGCGCAGGTCAGACATGCGGTTTTCCCCGGATTTACCGCTGTTGGATGACATACGCTTTGCCATAGATGCGTTGTCAAGCGGTGCTCGGGGTCGTAGTTTGCGCGGTCCTGGATTGGGGAGTGGAAATGGAATTCGGCATTTTTTCGAACGGCTTTCGGCCGCAGACGACCGCATCGCAGACTTACGAAGAGGACATCGCCGAGATCGTGCTGGCCGATCAGCTTGGCTATCGCGACGCCTATATCAGCGAGCACCATGGCGAGCCGGTCTATATCGGCAAGGTCGACACGCTGCCGGTGCCGGAACTCTTGATGTGCAAGGCCGCCGCGCTGACCAAGCAGATCCGCATGGGTGCCGCGGTCAAGCTCATTCATCTCGCGCATCCGGTCGATACCGCGATCCAGGCAGCGGTGACCGATCATGTCGTCGGCGGTGGCCGTTTCATCTTCGGCTTCGGCTCCGGCTTTCCGAGCCCGCAGTTCGCCAACGAGCGCGGGCTGTCGTACGAGGACCGCCACGCGCGCTTGAACGAATCCCTCGATCTGATCCTCAAATGCTGGACCGCGAAGGAGCCGTTCGACTGGGACGGCAAGTACTGGAAAGGCAAGGGCATCGTCGCAACACCGCAGCCGCTGCATCCGCCGCACATGCCGATGGCGACCGCGACCGACACTCCGGCCATGATCGATATCGCCGGCGCGCGCGGCTATACGCAGCTCATGGCGCAGCTCGAACCGGCGACATCGATCCGCCGCAAGAGCGACCACTATGCGCGTGCCGCCATGGCCGCGGGCCAGAAGGCGCCGCTGAGCAAGATCACCGTGGCGCGCTACGTCTACCTTGCCGATTCCCGCCGCGAAGCGATGGACGATCTGCGCGCCGATATCAATTACGAGCTCGGTTATCAGATGAAGCGCGGGCTGATCCGGCTCATCAAGTCTAATTACGATATCGGCATCAAGGGTGACGAGGTGACCTTCGACCAGCTCGCTGAAGCCGGCATCTATTATCTTGGCGATCCGGATACTGTGGCGAAGCAGCTTCGCGAGTTCTACGAAGCCACCGGCGGCTTCGGTACGCTGTTGATCGTCACCGGCAAGAAATGGGCGACACGCGAAAAGGTGTACCGCTCGATGCGCATGTTCATGGAGCACGTCGCGCCGAAGCTGCGCGACCTCGTTCCGATGCGCGATCCAGACGCTGCCGCGGCGTAGCCGATTAACGCGTGAAGCGCACCGCTCCTTCCCGCATGCGAGATCCAGTTCCACGTCCCGACAGCGCGTCCCCGTTTTCGCTTGGACCAGCCGGGGGAAATCACAGCGGCCTCTAGGCAAGAGCGTCCGCGACGGCCTTGCCGCAGGCGACCGTGTTGGCCGGCCCGCCGAGATCGCGGGTGCGCAGTTTTTGCTCGGCGAGCACTTTTTCGATCGCCCGGACGATCGCAGCGGCAGCTTCGGTCTCGCCGAGATGCTCGAGCATCATCGCGCCCGACCAGATCTGGCCGATCGGATTGGCGATGCCCTGACCGGCGATATCCGGCGCCGAGCCGTGCACCGGCTCGAACACCGAGGGAAACTTGCGCTCCGGATTGATGTTGCCTGACGGCGCGATGCCGATGGTGCCGGTGCAGGCCGGGCCGAGATCGGACAGAATGTCGCCGAACAGGTTTGACGCCACCACGACGTTGAACTTGTCCGGCCTGAGCACGAACAACGCCGATAGAATGTCGATGTGATACTTGTCCCATTTGATATCGGGATAGTTCTTCGCCATCTCTTCGACGCGCTCGTCCCAGTACGGCATGGTGATGGCGATGCCGTTCGACTTGGTGGCGGACGTCAGATGCTTCTTCGGCGTCTTGCGGGCGAGCTCGAAGGCGAATTTCAGCACCCGGTCGACGCCGATGCGCGACATTACGGTTTCCTGCACGACGACTTCGCGCTCGGTGCCGCCGAACATGCGGCCGCCGATCGCGGAATACTCGCCTTCGGTATTTTCGCGGATCACCCAGAAGTCGATGTCGCCGGGCTTACGATTGGCCAGCGGTGACGGCACGCCCGGCATCAGCCGCACCGGGCGCAGATTGACGTATTGGTCGAATTCGCGGCGGAACAGGATCAGCGAGCCCCACAGCGAGATGTGATCGGGTATTTTCGCCGGCCAGCCAACCGCGCCGAAGAAGATGGCGTCGTGCCGGCCGATCTTGTCCTTCCAGTCCTCCGGCATCATGCGCTGATGCTTTGCGTAATAATCGTAGGAGGCGAAATCGAAATTGTCCTGGCGCAGTTCAAAGCCGAATTTCTTCGCCGCTACCTCGAGAACGCGCACGCCCTCTGGCACCACCTCTTTGCCGATGCCGTCGCCGGGAATGACGGCAATGTTATAGACGCGATTGGTGGCCATGGACGGTTTCCTTTTAGTATCTTTGGGGAGCGAAGCTAGCGCGACTAATACTTTCCGTCACCCTGAGGTGGCCGCATAGCGGCCCTCGAAGGGCGACGGCCCGAGCCGCGCATCCTTCGAGGCTCGCTTCGCTCGCACCTCAGGATGACGGGAGTTACCGAATACATCATACGCCTCGGCAAGCAGCCGCAGCACGATGACAGGCTCGGTCGCAGTGAGCACGCGGCCCCGTTGCGCCTTGAGCAGATGCTCCGGCGCGCCGGACGTTGCGGCAGCGGCGGCGAGCGCCCAACCGAGATGCTTGCGCGCATGGCGCAAGCCCACATCGCGGCCGTAAAGGCCGAGCATTTCGCCATAGAGCGCGCTGACCAGCGCAAGCTGCTCGCCGAGCGGCGGCGGCGCTTCACGTTTGCCGGTGGCAAGGTAACGCGCTAGCTGGCCCGGAAACCACGGCCTGCCTTGCGCGCCGCGGCCGACCATCACCGCGTCGGAACCGGACGCCGCGAGCGCCGCGTCGGCGTCGTCGAAGCTTTCGATGTCGCCATTGACGACGACAGGAATTGAGACCGCGTCCTTTACGGCGCGCACCGCCGCCCAATCAGCACGGCCTTTGTAGAACTGACAGCGGGTGCGGCCATGGACCGTAACCAGCCGCACGCCCGCCGCTTCGGCCCGCCGCGCCAGATCGGGCGCATTGCGCGAAACATCATCCCAGCCGAGCCGCATTTTCAGCGTCGCCGGCACGCGCACCGCCTGCACCACCGCCTCGATCAGGGTGAGCGCATGATCGAGGTTGCGCATCAGCGCCGAGCCCGATGCGCCGTTGGTGACGTTCTTCGCCGGGCATCCCATGTTGATGTCGATGATGTCAGCACCGCCGGCCTCGGCAATGCGCGCGCCCTCCGCCATCCAGCGCGCTTCGCAGCCGGCGAGCTGCACCACATGCAGCCCGGCGCCAGGATCCTCAGCGCGTCGACGCGCGAGGTTATTGCCCTCGGCGAGCGCCGCGCACGCCGTCATTTCCGAGATGACCAAGCCGGCGCCGAGCGACGCCGCGATGCGCCGGAACGGCGCATCGGTGATCCCTGACATCGGCGCCAGCAGCACCGGATTGGGCAGAGAGACTCGGCCGATGGAGATAGGATGCATAAGTAACGGGCCTATGACCGCTCGCGCCGCGGTATGGTGGCGTGATGCTTGCATCAGTATCGTCCTAAAGGAAAACGAGCAAATCCCGGATCGACGTCTGACCCGAGGCGTTACCACGACCAAGGAGTATCATTTGGCAAAAATTCCTCCCGGAGTCGGCCCGAAACATTCTCAAGTCGTCGTCCTTGTGGGCGTCACGGGGGATCTGTCCCGGCGCAAGCTGTTGCCGGGGCTGTTTCACCTCGCGAGTGCCGGATTCATCCCCGACTGCCGCATCGTCGGCGTTTCGCTCGAACCGATCGACGCCGCCGGCTTCGCCAAGATCGGCCGCGAAGCGCTCGATGAGTTTTCGACGCGAAAAGTGACCGATGCCGACTGGGCCGCTTTCGCCGCGACGCTGGACTATGTGCCGATCAGCGCGGGCGCCGGTGCCCTGAAAACGGCGGTGGCGGCAGCGGAGTCGAAGCTGAACGGCGAGAGCCTCCGCCTGCATTATCTGAGCGTACCGCCCAACGCCGCACTGCCGACCGTGCGCCTGCTGGCGGACGCCGGCCTCGTCGAACGGTCCCGGATTGTCATGGAGAAACCGTTCGGCTCCGATCTGGCGAGTGCAGTGACGCTGAACGCCAAGCTGCATGAAGTCTTTGCCGAGGATCAGATCTTCCGCATCGACCATTATTTGGGGAAGGAGCCGGCTCAGAACATTCTGGCGTTCCGTTTTGCCAACGGCCTGTTCGAACCGATCTGGAATCGCAACTTCATCGATCACGTGCAGATCGACGTGCCGGAGATGCTCGGGCTCGGCAAGCGCGCCGCGTTTTACGAGACCACCGGCGCGTATCGCGACATGGTGGTGACCCATCTGTTCCAGATCCTGGCCTTCATGGCGATGGAGCCGCCGACCTCGTTGGAGCCGGTGCCGATCAGCGAGGAAAAGAACAAGGTGTTTCGCAGCATGTTGCCCATCGAGCCGCACAACGTCGTGCGCGGGCAATATAACGGCTATCGCGCCGAAGAGGGCGTCGATCCAGAGTCGGATACCGAGACCTTCATCGCCTTGAAATGCTCGATCGACAATTGGCGCTGGGCCGGCGTGCCGTTCTTCCTGCGCACCGGCAAGCGGCTCGCCGAAGGCCAGCGCATCATTTCCATTGCCTTTCGCGAGCCGCCGAAGAGCATGTTTCCAGCGGGGTCGGGCGTCGGAGCGCAAGGCCCCGACCATCTGACGTTCGATCTGGCGGACGCTTCGAAAATGTCGCTGTCGTTCTACGGTAAACGTCCCGGCCCCGGCATGCGGCTCGACAAGCTCAGCTTGCAATTCGCCATGCACGACACCGGCATGGTGGGCGATGTGCTCGAAGCCTACGAGCGGCTGATCCTCGACGCCATGCGCGGCGACCGCACCCTGTTCACAACCGCGGAGGGCATCGAACGGCTGTGGGAAATTTCCAAACCATTGCTCGAGGCGCCGCCGCCGGTCCGGCTTTATCCCCAGGGCGACTGGGGCCCGAAGTCGATCCACCAACTGGTCGCGCCGCACGCCTGGCGGCTGCCATTCGAACGAGCCTGGCGTAATCCGAACTCCGCTGGGAGCTGACTGAAATCGCGCAGTCAAGAGAATGCCCTGCCGCCGTTATTGGCGCAGGAAGATGACGCTCTGGTTATTTGTCGGCATCTGTAGGGTCTCCGCCAGCACGAGGCCGTGGCGTCCGGCCAGTGCCGTGACATCGGCGAGATCCCTTATGCCCCATTCGGGATTTTGCGCCCGCAGGCTCAGGTCGAACTCCTCGTTGCTCGGAGCGGTGTGGCGGCCGCCGATTTTGTAGGGGCCATAAAGAAAAAGAATGCCGCCCGGCGGCAACAGGCGCTGCGCGCCGGCCATCAGGCCCTCGCTGACCGGCCACGGCGTAATATGGATCATGTTGCAGCACACGATGGCGTGGGCGCGTTCGATCGGCCACGAATCCGAGGTGACGTCGAGCCGCAGTGGCGCAAGCAGATTTGCGGCGCCGGCCGCCGCCCGGTGCGAGGCGATGCTCGCAAGCGCCTGCGCATCCTGATCGCTCGGCTGCCAGACGAGCGCCGGCAGCGCCTTGGCAAAATAGGCGGCATGCTCGCCGCTGCCGCTAGCAATTTCGAGGATCAGGCCGTGAGCCGGCAACACCCGCCGCAGCACGTCGAGGATCGGCTCGCGGTTGCGAACGACGTGGGCGCGGTACTGGCGCGGATCGGGAGCGTCAGGCATGAGGCCAGTTTGTAACCCGCCCACAGCGATGTGGACAACGGGCAGATCGCCGGACACATTTCCGGCATGAGACGCGGTTAGTGGAGTGACGATGAGCGAAGACACCAACAGGTACGCCGGCGGCTGTCTCTGCGGCGCGCTGCGTTACGAAGCCCAAGGCGAACCCAAAGCATCCGGCCACTGCTACTGCGCCGATTGCCGAAAAGCGTCCGGCTCGGGCTTCATTCCGTTCATGGCTTTTCCGGCCAGCGCCTTGCGCTTTACGGGCGAGACTCTGAAATACACGTCGAAGTCCGCTCGCGGCAGCGATGCCGTGCGCAACTCGTGCCCAATCTGCGGCAGCCTCGTCTTTGGCGGAGTTGTCGGCCAGGACACGATGCACACGATCTACGCGGGCACGCTCGACGACCCGTCGTTGTTCCGTCCCACAGTGGCAGTCTTCACCCGCGGCCGCCCGGACTGGGCGCTGATTCCGCCGAACCTCAAAGTATTTGAACGAGGATTTTGAGCCGGCCTGACATGAAGCGAATGTCCGCTATGGCCAGAAGCGGCTATCCCAAGACCCAGGTATTGAGGCGTGCTATCGTTCGAATTGTCCGGTACGCCTGCCCCCAATGGAGGGTCCAATGGCCCTCGACGTTCGAAGGCGAAAATTTATTGTCTCGCTCGGTGGCGCAATAACAGCGTGGCCTCTCACTGTACGTGCTCAAAAGCAGGAACGCACCCGGGTGGTCGGAGTGCTCATCGGGACGGGTGAAAACGATCCCGAATTGAAACGACGCATCGAAGCACTACAGCGGGGACTTCTGGACGCGGGCTGGATTGAAGGCAGGAATATTCATTTTGAATATCGCTATAGCAATGCCGATGCTGAACGCATGCGGCGGTTCGCGCTGGAAGTCGTGGGTATCGCTCCTGATGTGATTGTCGTTCACAGCAACGACTTTCTGGCAGCGCTGCGGCAAACCGGCAGCATCATACCGACCGTCTTTGCCCAGGTTGGCGACCCGGTCGGTAGCGGATTTATTGAAAGTTTGGCGCGTCCTGGCGGCAATCTGACCGGCTTTACGACTTACGAATCCGACATAGGGGGAAAATGGCTGCAGACACTTAAGGAGATCGCGCCAGGGGTGACGGACGCGCTGGTTCTTTATGACGCAAATATAGCAGCCAATCTTGCGTATTTGCGAGCTGCCGAAACGGCAGCAACGACAAACAGAATCACGGTGATCGCCAGTGCTATTCGAGACCCATCCGAGTTAGAGCATGTCATCGCAGCAATTCCCGACCGGACGCATGGTGGTCTGGTTGTATTACCGAGCCCGATGACCGGAGTTAATCGCGACCAGATAATTGCGCTTGCCGCCAAATACCGATTGCCTGCAATTTTCGCTTTTCGCTTCTTCACCCTGAGCGGCGGCCTGGTTTCATACGGCGTCGATACTTCCGACCTGTATCGGCGGGCGGGGTCATACGTGGATCGCATTCTCAAGGGCGAGAGGCCGGCCGATTTGCCCGTACAAGCGCCAACGAAGTACGAGCTCGTGATAAACCTCAAGACGGCCAAGGTTCTCGATCTTGACGTGCCACCCGCGCTGCTCGTTCGCGCCGACGAAGTGATAGAATAAAACCTGAATGCCCGCGACATGGCGATAACTCCGCGTGGCAGCCATTTAATGGTTGCGACGTACTTAAATGCCGCCTGCCAGCACCAAACAAATAAGTCCCGTGGCGAACCGCGATCGCTTATCGTCATGGCCGGACTTGTTCCGGCCATTCACGTCTTTGCGTCCCTGCGTTTTAAGACTTGGATGCCCGCGACAAGCGCGGGGACGAGTTAAAGGCGGCATTGCGAAAAGCGAAGCAGCCCAGGGCCGCCGAGTCAGAGCTGGATTGCTTCGCTCCGCTCGCAATGACGGTGAAACAAATAAAAAGCCCCCGCAGTTTCCCGCGAGGGCTTTTGATGTCTGATCGTGATGAGGATTGAAGCGTTCCGTCCTTGGCAGACCTGGCAGCGACCTACTCTTCCAAACCTTGAGGTTTAGTACCATCGGCGCAGAGGACTTTGACGGCCGAGTTCGGGATGGGATCGGGTATATGCTCCTCGCTATGACCACCAGGTCGGCGAAGGACGGAACGAATTCCACTCGTTGTCATGCCCCGCGCAGGCGGGGCATCCGGTAAACACCGATCCCGCGGTGAGTACTGGATCGTCCGCCTTCGCGGACGATGACAGCAAAGGAATTGAAGCAAGCTTTGTTTGGTCTTTCAGTTTCATTTCCACATTCGCCATCGACCCCCCACCCTACCCTCCCCCTTTCAGGGGGAGGGATTAGGGAGGATCAATGAGC
>CAVTFP010000009.1:0-74116 GCA_963733645.1 uncultured Alphaproteobacteria bacterium | reverse complement strand
TGACCGGCGTCCGTGGCGCACCTCCGGCCGACGTCGACGCAGTCGTGCAGGCGGTGATGGCGATCGGCCGGCTGATGCGGACTGTCCCCAACTTGATCGAGATCGACGTCAACCCGCTGATGGTGCATGCCAAGGGACAGGGAGCGACTGCTTTGGATGCATTGATTGTCGCCGACTGAGGGCCGCGCCCGAGGCCGCCCATCTGATAATTGAACCGAGCAGAACCTATTTAAGCCGACCACATTCCCGCAGACGACATCCAAGCAGAGCACATGCCCAACATCGAATTCGGCCTCGATACGTTCGGCGACGTCACCGCAGGCCCGGACGGCCAACCGCAGTCGCATGCGAAGGTGATCCGCGAAGTGATCGAGCAAGCGACGCTCGCCGACCAACTTGGCATCGAAGCCTTCGGCGTCGGCGAGCATCATCGCCCGGACTTCGCGATTTCAGCGCCGGAGGTGGTGCTTGGGGCGATCGCCGGCCGTACCAAACGCATCCTGCTGGGATCGGCCGTGACCGTGCTGTCGTCGGACGACCCGGTGCGGGTATTCGAACGGTTCTCGACGCTCAACGCCGCCTCCAGCGGCCGCGCCGAAATTACAGTCGGGCGCGGCTCCTTTACCGAGTCATTCCCGCTGTTCGGCTACGATATGAAGCAATACGAGCAACTTTTCGAAGAGAAGCTCGAACTGTTCGTCGCCCTTCTGCGAAACGAGACGGTGACCTGGAGCGGCACGACCCGCTCGTCGCTGACAAACCAGCGCGTTTTTCCCCCGATCGACAACGGGCCGCTCAAAACCTGGATCGGCGTCGGCGGCAGTCCGGAGTCGGTCGTGCGCGCGGCGCATTACGATCTGCCGATGATGCTTGCCATCATCGGCGGCGATCCCAAGCGCTTCCTGCCCTATATCGATCTCTACCGGCGCGCTTATGTGCAGCTTGGTCAGCCGGTGAAAGCCATCGGGCTGCACTCGCATGGTTATGTCGCCGACACCGACCAGCAGGCGCGCGAGGAATTGTGGCCGCATCATAAGGCCATGCGTGACCGGATCGGCGCCGAACGCGGCTGGCCGCCGGCGACACGGGCATCGTTCGACCAGGAAGCCGACGGCGGCTCGCTCTATGTCGGCGGTGCGGAAACCGTCGCGCGCCGCATCGCCGCTACCGCCAAGGCGCTCGGCATCGCACGCTTCGACATGAAATACTCCTCCGGCACCCTGCCCCACGACAAGCTCATGCGGAGCATCGAGCTTTACGGCACCAAGGTCATTCCGCTGGTGCGAGAGATGCTGGTTTAGACCGGCTTACCCGACAGCGGCGTATCAAACACCGGACGCCCGCCGGTGCGTTCCAGATAACGGCCGAAGCGGAATTTCACTTCCGGACCGTCAAGTGGCGGCGACTTCACGTGTCGTCCGAGCGGTTCGACGTGCAGAACGGCAAAGGCGTGGCCCGGCCCACGCACCATGTCGTCCAGGCCTTGCGCGAGACCATCGACGGTCGAGAATTCGTAGACGCGCTCGATTCCGGCAGCCTTCGCCATGCCGGCATAGTCGGCTATCTCGCCGAACGGGTGGGCAAGATCATTGGTCGAGCCGTAGCATCCGTTCGCCACCATGAAATGCTTGAGGTTCGGCAGCGCGAGCTGGCGCTCGACCAGAAGCATGCCAGGGTTCATGCAGAACGCGCCGTCACCGCTGAACGCGACCACGGTACGCTCCGGCGCACCGAGCGCAATGCCGGCGGCGAACACGCGAAGCGAGACTCATCGACGCTTCGAGGTAGAACACGCGCTCGGATTCGCCGGTGATTTCCCACCATAATTCCGAACAATTACCGGCCGAGGTGACGATCACTTCGTCCTTGAGGCGATCTGCGAGCAAGCGGAAACAGGCTTCGAAATTCATTACGCCTCTCCCCGCAGCACTTCGCGCGTGAACCCGACCACGACCGGCCGCGACATCACCCGGCTGTGTCGATAGGCCGTAGCCATACGCGGTATATCCTCGCTGCGTTCGATCGGCACGAACGGCATGCCGATCGCGGCAATGACCGGCTCGAGATAGAGCCCGTTCGACTGATGGAATTTGGCACCGTCACCGGGACGTCCGCGCAACGTGATTCCGATCAAAAGCGGGATTTGATAGGTGTAGTTGATCTTGGTGATGGCGTAGATGCAGGTCATAAAACCGGACGCACCCATCAGCGCAAAAGAGCCGATGCCACCGAGAAATGCGCCGGAGCATAGCCCGATCGCGGATTCCTCGCGGTTGACCGCAACATGGCGAAATCGCTCGTCGGCGGCAATCCTCGTAATCAGCGGCGTGATCCAGCCGTCGGGAAGGCTGGCGACCAATGCTATGCCACACCCGGCGGCGGTGTCGGCGATGCGCTGCGCGACCGCTTCGGCTCCGTTCGCCGTCATATGAGCGTTTCGCGATGATCGACCATCACGCAAGTATGCGCATGGACCGGTATGATTTCCAGTGCGCTCGCGCGCCAAAACGGCGGCGCTTGTCTACACTAAGGGATTGCGCGACAGTACGGTTGAGCGAAAGACGCCGGGGCTCTCGGACATCGTGGGTCAGCGTCATATGAAGCAGCCTATTCATTGCGTGCATGTCTTCGGCGCATGCGCAAGCTTAGCGGCCGCCCTTCTCCTCGCACTCATCCGCCCAGCGGCGTCTGACGATGTCGAGGATTTCTACCGCGGCAAAACATTGATGCTGGTCATTTCGTACAGCGTCGGCGGCGGCTACGATCTTTACGCTCGGGTGCTGGCGAAATATCTCGGCAAATACATTCCCGGACATCCGACTATCGTACCGGAGAACATGCCCGGCGCCGGCGGGCTGCGCGCGAGCAACTATCTTTACACCGCCGCGCCGAAAGACGGCTCGGTCATCGGCACCTTTTCGCGCAGTATTCCGACCATGCCACTCGTGACCCCGAACCTGAATTTCGACGGCCGCAAATTCGGTTGGATCGGCAGCATGTCGAGTGATACCAGCATGTGCCTGACCGGCAGCAAATCGCCCGTCAAAACCTGGCATGACATGCTGACCATGCCGGTGGTGATGGGCGGCCAGTTTGCCGCCGCCGATTCCGACATTTACGCACGGCTCTATGACAACGTGCTCGGCGCCAAGATCAAGCTCGTCTCCGGTTATCCTGGAACCAACGACATCACGCTCGCCATGGAACGCGGCGAGGTTGACGGCATCTGTGGTTTGTCCTGGGGCACGATCAAGGTCGCGCACCCGGAATGGGTTAGCGGCAAGACCGTCAACTTCCTTCTGCAAGCGGCGTTGCAGAAGGACCCGGAATTGACCGAGGTGCCGCTCGCCCTGGATGTGATCGACGACCCGGAGAAGAAACAGATCCTCTATCTGCATTTCGCACCCCAGGCGATCGGCCGACCGTTTGCCGCGCCGCCCGGCATCCCCGCCGATCGGCTGGCGGCGCTGGTCACGGCATTCGACGCGGCAATGAAGGACCCTGAACTGCTTGCTGAAGCCGCCAGTGAGAAAATGGACATCAAGCCGATGAACGGTCACGAGGTCGACGCCTTGATCGCCAAGCTCTACGCGCTGCCGCCCGGCGTCATCGCCAAGGCGGCGCAGGCGATCGAATAGCGGCGCATAAATCTTCGACGAAACCTCCGCGCAATATCCACAAGGAACGACGCATGCCCGATAAGATGCTGTGGGAGAAGCAACTGCCGCGCAACACCGGGTTTGCCTTCGACATCAGGGCCGGCCAGTCCGTGCGCTTGATGTCGCAGACCATTATCGATTTCGTCTGCTTCAATCGCGAGAACTTGCGCGAGCGCTTCGATCAGGCACGGACCAAGGCCAATCAGCGCAAAGTATTCATTTCCAGCGGTGACGCGTTGATCTCGAAGCTCAACAACACGATGATGACCATCCTTGAAGACACGTTCAAGGAAGGCCACCACGATTTGCAGGAAGGCATGTGCAGCCGCAAACGGCACGAACTCGCAGCAGCGCGCGGAATTTGGGAAATCACCTACAAGCGACCGCTATCGGAAATGCCACCGCGAGGCTGCACCGAAAATCTCGGCAATGTTTTGGCCGAATACGGCATTGCCGTGGAGGACATTCCCAGTCCGTTCAACATTTTCCAGCACATGATTATCCATCAGGATACCGGCGAACTGGAACACTCGCATATCCGACCCAAGCCGCCGGGCGCCCACGTGATTCTGCGCGCCGAGATGAATTTGCTGGCCGCGGTCAGCATTTGCCCCGACATGGCGGCCGGAGGCACCACCGGCGCAACGCTGGCGCTGTTTGGCCCGGGTTAGACCTGATCACGTGCGCGAAGCACTGGCCTAGGCAGCGTTGCGGTCAAGGACTTCGCCGCCTGATGGCGAGCATCCGAGGTTCATGGCGGCGACCAGGGCTTCGATTTCGCGACGAGCCGTGAGGTGCGAAAGGGTCGGCCGCGTGCCGAAGGTAGTAGCATCGAGAGTGTCGAGCGCGGTCAATCCGCGAGCATAGAATTCGCGGAAGATCACCCGCTCGGCCAGTCCTTCAACAAGTCGGAAGTTGAGCCGTCCCGACAAGTCCTCCAGCCCCTGACCGACACTGCGCGTATTGCGCGAGCCCAGCATCGACAGCCGATTGCGCAAGACGATCCAGTCGAAAGGGAAACTGTCGCGGAGTTGACGCTGCCGGCGCGCCTCTAACACCATGTTGGCGTAAAGGCTTGGGCCGGTGACGCTCAAGGTTTCGCGGTCGACGGTGCCGAGCACGTCGAAGTCGACAAAACTGTCGTTTAACGGCGTGACCAGCGTGTCGGCCATGGAATGGGCCAGTCGTCCCAAATAGCTGTCGCGGCCAGGCGTATCGATAACGATGAAGCGATGGCTGCGCGCCAGCGCCTCGATTTGACCAGACCAGCGCTTCGCCGTCCGCCGCCTCGTCCTCGGCAGTCGGGTGATCCATGTTCTCGACGAAATAACGATGATCGGGAATTTCGAGGCTAAGCCCCGCTTGCTGCGCCCAGGCGTGTCTATTCTCGATGTAGTGAGTGAAGGTCTTCTGACGGGAGTCGAGATCGAGAGTGGCGACGGTCTGGTGTGCTTTCATCAATGCGACGGTCACATGCATGGCAACCGTTGACTTGCCCGACCCGCCCTTCTCGTTGCCAACCACAATCACGCGAGCACGCGAAGCCTGAGCCGCCATTTCATGTGACATGCGTTGTTGCCCTCATTGCCTGAGCTGCGTGAAGTCTTCTTGGAGAAAAAAACTTTGATCTGATTCTAATGCATTCGCAAGTTAACTAAGTACAAGGCGTGCGCGTCCAATCGCGCGATGGGACGAGTTCCGCGGCACCGATGCAAATAGTGACACGCTCACGTTCCCGCGAGTCCGAATTGCGGCGAAGATGTTCGGAAAGCGTTATTGCCCGTCGGCAAGGCCCGGTTCGCGGCGGCGGTGCCGGAGGAAGCGCGCGCAGACCAATCCGACGATGACAATCACGACGGCGCCAAACAGCGGCGGAATGTGCAGGCCCAGATAGCCAAACGCCAAGCCGTAATAGATCGGCCCGATCGCCTGACCCGTGAAGAAGAAGCCGGAATGCATCGACAGCGCCGCACCACGCGCGGTCTGGGACAGATCAGTGACGTGGACCTGGATGTTGTTGTGCAGCATGTAGAAAGAAAAACCGAACAGCACGAATATCGCTGCCTCGATGTACCAGGCCACCCCCAGCGCGAGCAGGATGAAGGCGATCGCTGCGCCGACAGCTCCTGTCAGCATAAGTTGCCGCTCGGTCATCCGTACCACCAAGAACGGCAGCGACAGCGAAAACAGAATTCCGCCGAGCCCAAAACCACCGATGACGAGGCCGGCATAGGACGATTGCGTCAGACCGCTCGCGAGCAGAATCAGCGCGACATAGGGAAACATGCCGTGGATAACGATGCCCTCAAAGAATACCGAACCGAAGCAAATTTTGGCCCGCGGATCGGCGAACACGCCGCGAAATCCCGCGGCGGCGGCGGCGAGATTGAAACGTCTTGGCTTGCCGACGTCGAGGCCGCGGAACGCGAAAAATGCGACGACCGCGGTAATCAGTCCGAAGCTGCCGATGGAAAAGAAGACGCCGCGCCAGCCAAGCAGATCGCCAATGCCGCCGGAGATCACCGCACCGACCAGGTTGCCGGTAAGCCCGACGGCAAGCAGCCGCCCTATCGCCACTTGCCGCAATTCGATCGGCACCAGATCGCCGACCAGCGCCATGCCGATCGGGAAGATGCCGCCGGCGCAAACGCCGGCGATCATGCGCATGACGACGAGCAACGTGAAATTGCTGGCGAAAGCGCAGATCAGCGTCGTCGTCACCACGGCGGCGAGGCTGATATTCATCAGCCGCGTCTTGCCGAAGAAATCGGCGATGGTGCCGAGCACAGGCTGCATCAGCGCGTAGGGGAACGTGAACGCGGTCGAGAGCAGCGCCGCAGTCTTCACATCGATCGCAAGATCGGCAGCAATCTTCGGAATGACGGGATCGACGGCGCGCGAAAAAAGCGTCGACGCGAAGATCACAAGGCTGACAACTCTGAGGATGGGAGGAATGGTACTCAGCCTTGCTTGGCCAATGCATCGAATTGCATCAGCCGTTCAAGAAGCGGCCGCAACCCCTTGAGCGGATCATGTTTGGCCCGTCGGATGGCGCTTTGTCCGGATTCTCGATGGGTCTCGATGAAGACACCGGCAACGCCCACTGCGACCGCCGCCCGCGCCAGCACCGGAACGAACTCGCGCTCGCCGCCGGATGAGGTGCCCTGCCCGCCCGGCTGCTGCACCGAATGGGTTGCATCGAAAATCACCGGGGCGCCGGTTTGCGCAAGCTGCGGCAGCGCACGCATGTCGGACACCAGAGTGTTGTAGCCGAACGACACGCCGCGCTCCGTGACCAGCACGTTGCGATTGCCGGCGCCGGTTATTTTCGCCACCACATTGACCATGTCCCACGGCGCCAGAAACTGACCCTTCTTCACGTTGACGACGCGTCCGGTCTTTGCGGCGGCGATCAGAAGATCGGTTTGCCGGCACAGGAATGCCGGGATTTGCAGAATGTCGACGACCTCGGCAACGGCGGCGCATTGCTCGGGCTCGTGCACGTCGGTGAGCACCGCGACGCCAAGTTTTTCGCGCAGTTCGGCGAAGATTTTCAACGCCTTGTCGAGGCCAAGCCCGCGCGCGCTGTTGGCGCTGGTGCGGTTCGCCTTGTCGAACGAGGTCTTGTAGACGAAGCCAATGCCGAGCTTGGCGGTGAGCTCCTTGAGCGCACCGGCCATATCGAACGCGTGCGCGCGGCTTTCCAGCGCGCACGGCCCGGCAATGAGTGCCAGCGGCAGCTCATTGCCAAAGCGCACGTTGCCAACGGCGACGACGGAATTCGGCTTTGCGGTCATCAGCGTCCTCGCCGGCGACCATGAAGATCGGCAGCGCGCCGGGTCAACCGGCCTCACTTCACCGAAGAAAACGCCGTCGGCCGCAGGAATGCGCTCTTGATGTTGGCGATAATCGGCCCGTCCTTCTCGCTGTCGTCGCGCGCCTTGTGCCAGGCCGGATCGGCCTGGAATGTGTTCCATTTCTTCTCGCGGTCGGCGAGCGAGTCCCAGGCCAGCATGTAATGCAAGTCGTGGTTGCCGTCGCCGACCAGCACGGTCCAGAAGCCGGCCTGCTTGATGCCGTGCTTCTCCCAGATTTTCATAGTCTGCTCCTCGAAGCGCTTGAGCAGCGCCGGCAGCCGGCCGGGGATGCAGGTGTAGATGCGCAACTCATAGATCATGGACGTCCTCACGTTTTGTTTATTAGAATAGCGTAGAAGATCGAAATCATAAGTCCCTCGCAGGGTATCGATCCGGCCCGGCGCTCCGCGGCAATCCGGAATGACGGTATGTTCAACCAGCCGGCTCTGCTCCACCGCCGCCCCGATGAACGACGAGAACAGCGGGTGCGGCGCGAACGGCCGCGATTTCAGTTCGGGATGGAATTGCACGCCGATGAACCAGGGATGGTCGTCGAATTCGATGATTTCCGGCAGCAAGCCGTCGGGCGACATGCCGGAGAAGCGCATGCCGTGCTGCGCCAGCCGGTCCTTGTAGGCGGTGTTGACCTCGTAGCGATGGCGATGGCGTTCGGAAATCTCTGTTGCGCCGTAGATATCGGAAATGCGCGAGCCGCGCTGCAGCACCGCCGGATAGGCGCCGAGCCGCATGGTGCCGCCGAGATCGCCGGTCATGCCGCGCTTTTGCAGCTCGTTGCCTTTCATCCATTCGGTCATCAGGCCGACCACCGGCTCGCTGGTCGGCACGAATTCAGTCGAGTTCGCCTGCTCGATGCCGCATAGATTTCGCGCCGCTTCGATCACCGCCATCTGCATGCCGAAGCAGATACCGAAATACGGCACCTTGCGTTCGCGGGCGAACTGCGCGGCGTGGATCTTGCCTTCGGCGCCGCGCTGGCCGAAGCCCCCAGGCACCAAAATGCCGTCGACATGTTCGAGGAACGGCGCCGGATCTTCGTTCTCGAACACCTCGCTCTCGATCCAGTCGAGCTTGACCTTCACCTTGTTGGAAATACCGCCGTGGGACAGCGCCTCGATCAGCGATTTGTAGGCGTCCTTCATGCCGGTGTATTTGCCGACGATGGCGATCGTGACGTCGCCTTCGGGATTGCGGATGCGCTCGTTGATGAGATGCCAAGTCGCAAGATCGGGCGGCGGCGGGTTTTCAATCCTGAACGCGGCCAACACCTCGTCGTCGAGTCCGCCGGCGTGATAGGCCTCGGGCACCGCGTAAATGTTGTCGACGTCGCGCGCCTCGATCACCGCGCTTTCGCGCACGTTGCAGAACAAAGCGAGTTTCTTACGTTCGCTTTCGGGGATCGGCCGGTCGGTGCGGCAAAGCAGGATATCAGGCTGAATGCCGATGGCGCGTAATTCGCGCACCGAATGCTGGGTCGGTTTGGTCTTCAATTCGCCCGCGCTCGGGATGAACGGCAGCAGGGTAAGATGGATGTAGACCGCATGGCCCCGCGGTAGATCATTGCCGAGTTGGCGGATCGCCTCGAAATACGGCAGGCCCTCGATGTCGCCGACCGTGCCGCCGATTTCGCACAGCACGAAGTCGAAGCCGTCGTTGCCGTCGCGGATGAAGTCCTTGATGGCGTTGGTGACGTGCGGAATGACCTGGATGGTGGCGCCGAGATAGTCGCCGCGACGCTCCTTGGTGAGTATGTCCTGGTAGATGCGGCCGGTGGTGATGTTGTCCTGCCGCGTCGCCGGGCGACCGGTGAAACGCTCATAATGGCCAAGGTCGAGATCGGTCTCGGCGCCGTCGTCGGTGACGAAAACCTCGCCGTGCTGGTACGGCGACATCGTGCCCGGATCGACGTTGAGATAGGGGTCGAGTTTGCGCAGGCGGACCTTATAGCCGCGCGCTTGCAACAGTGCGCCGAGCGCGGCGGACGCGAGACCCTTGCCAAGTGAGGAGACCACGCCGCCGGTGATGAAAATGTACCGCGCCATGGGGCCCAACGCTTAGCGCCAGCCGTACGATTCGACGAGCGATTTTCCGGAATATCTGCCGCGCATCAGCAATCGATCCACAGCTACGAACAATTAAACGCAAGATAACAATAGCTTATGCCGAACTCCTCGGGCAACTGCCGGAACTCGCCGACATCAACGCCCGCTACTTCAATTCCGGAACCTGCGGTCCGCTTGGCGCCGGCGCCGATGCCGGGCGGTGCGCCGGGTATACCGCCCTTCAACTGGTTGAGAACGCCACCGCCGGAGCTGAGCGGTGCGCTCGGCGCGCTCAGCGGCGCCTCCTGGGTTGCGCCGCCGCCGGTATTGATGATGGAGGTCGGCTTGCGGTCAAACCCGGCGAGCCATGACAACGCCAGGCTGGTAAGGAAGAACCCCGCGGCAAGCAGCGCCGTGGTGCGGGTGAGCACGTTTGCTGTGCCGCGGCCGGTCAAGAAGCCGCTGGTCGAACTGACGAGCCCGCCACCCTCGGATTTTTGCAGCATCACAACGCCGATCAAGGCGAGGACCAGCATGAGATGGATGACGATAATGACACTGATCATTGATGATTTCCGCCTGCCGCCCGCCTTCATATAGGCAGCCGCGCGCGGTCTCTACATGATCCAAAGGAGATTTTCTATGGCCGCCGCGGCAGAGCCGTAGCTACTTGTAATCCTTGAGATAAGCGATGACGTCGTCGATGTCCGCATCGCTCGATATGCCGCCGAACGGCATGTGGTTGCCCCGCACCTTGGCCTGCGGGTCCTTGATATAGGCGTGCAGATTGGCGTCGTCCCAGGTCAGGTTGGCGTGCAGCATGGCATTCGAGTAGCGGAAGTCGGCCAGCGAGCCCGATTTGCGCCCGTACACGCCCTTCAGGCTTGGGCCGATCGCATCCGGCTTGTCGCTGTGGCAGGCGGCACAGGTCTGGAACACCACCTTGCCGTGGGCGGCATCGGCCGCCATTGCCGGCACGGCCATGACGCCGCCAGCTAGCGCGGCGCACATCGCCGCGCTCAGTCTCAGATTTCGCATTGTGCCTCCCTTGCCCGTACCGCCGCAGGTCTCAGGCGTGAACGAGCGGTCCCGGATTTTTGAGGTAGTTCGACGTGATTGCCTTGGCCGACCAATAAGCGAGCGCGCCGACCGTGCCGGTCGGATTGTAGCCGTGCTGCTGCGGGAACACCGAAGCGCCCTGGATGAACAGGTTATGGGCGTCCCAGGATTGCAGATAGCGGTTGACCACGCTGGTCTTCGGATCGCTTCCCATCATCGTGCCGCCGGTATTGTGGGTCGACTGATAGGGAACGACGGTGAAGGTCTTGGGCCGCGGATGCATGTCGTAATGCGTCGGGTTCATTGCCTTGATGACACCCTCGAGCTTTGCCAGCAGATAGTCCGACATTTTGAATTCGTTGTCGGGCGGATTGTAGGTGAGCCGGACCAGCGGCCGGCCGAGCGCATCCTTATACGTCGGGTCGAGGTCCATGTAGTTGTCGCGATTGGCATAGACCGAGCCCTGCGTGTTGAAACGCGCGGCGTGGTAATACCATTTGACCGTCTCGCGCTTCCATTCGGAACCCCATTCCGGCGTGCCGTGCGGCACGGTGCGGCCGGCGATCGGCGGCGCGCCGGCGCTGCCGCCGGCGATATAGCCGCCGCCGAAGAAGCCCAAGCCGCCGTGATCGAAACTCTCGCCGTTGAAATCGTCGATGACGACCCCCATGCCGGCATTGCCCCAATAGGGATTGATCTCCTTGTTCTCGAAGAAGGCGCTGGCGCCGGCTTCGAACTGATAGGCGTAGTTCTTGCCGACGACGCCCTTGCCGGTTGCGTGATCGTACGGCTCGCCGATGCCGGCGAGCAGCATGTGCTGGGCGTTCGAGAACACATACGAGGTCAGCAGCACGATGCCGGCCGGCTGTTCGTATTCCTCGCCGTTGCGCATATCGACGTAGGATACGCTGACGACCTTCTTGGCGGCCTTGTCGTAGTTGAGCTTGGTGACAAAGGCGCGGGTGCGGATTTCGAATTTCGGATCGAGCCGCAACGACGGCAGGATCGTGGAATTCGGCGAAGCTTTGGCGTTGGTCTCGCAGGCGATGCGGTTGCAGTAGCCGCAATATTCGCAGGCGCCGAGCGGCACGCCTTCGGCATTGGTATAGGCGTTGCTCGCGATCGCTATCGGCGCCGGGAACGGATGATAGCCGAGGCTCTTCGCCGCCTCGCCGTACATCAGGCCGGCATTGCTCGATTTGATCGGCTCATTCGGATAATCGTTGCTGCGCGGGCCTTCGAAGACATTGCCGCCGTCGATTTTCTTGCCGCGCAGATTGCCCGCTTTGCCCGACACGCCGCAGATCTTGTCGAAATGATCGTAGTGCGGCTCCAATTCGTCGTAGCTGACCGGCCAGTCCTGGATGGTCATGCCTTCGGGGAGCGCGTTCGCGCCGTAGCGTTCGGTGAGCGCGCTCTTGATGCGGAAGTCCGACGGCAGGAAGCGCCAGTGCAGGGCGCCCCAATGGATGCCGGAGCCGCCGACGCCCTCGCCCGGCAGGAAGGCGCCGATGCGGCGGATGGGCAGCGCCTGCTCGTTGGCGAAATTGCGGAAAGTCAGCGTGTCGATCGAATTGTCCCACATCAGTTCGAGACGTTGCGCATAGCGCACCTCGTCGCGCACCGCGGGGATCGTAAAGTCCTCGCCCGGAATGCGGTCCTGGCCTTTCTCCAGGGCGACCACATTCAGACCGGCCTTGGTCAGTTCGCGCGCCATGATCGCGCCGGTCCAGCCGAGGCCGACCGTGACCGCATCGACTTCTTTTAATCGCGTCACCATGTCCGCCTCCCTTTACGAAAAGTCCGCAATGGACTGCGGCTCGGCGACGTAGCGTTTGTCGCGATACTCATCGATGACATTGGCGTAGGTCGCCGGCAGGCCGGGGAAGCCGAGCATCTTCCACGACACCTTGTTGCGATTGCCGCCGTAGATCGGATCGCCGAAGAAGCCTTCCATGGTGAGCGTCAGCAGGCGGGCGAAGAACGCGCGCGAACTCAAGTCGCCGAATTCGGCCTTGCCCTCCTGCATCGCGGTCAGCGCCTCGATCCGCTTGGCCGGGTCGAGCCGGTCGAAATCCTGGCCGTAGGTCTTGCGCGACCAGACATTGGCGGCGGCAATGCCGGCGGTGATGAATTCGGCCGGCGTCAGCGGGAGCTGATAGCCCTGCTCCGGCTTGCCTTTGAAATAGGGGCCGGCGCGGTACATTTTGGCGCCGCCGCCCCAGGCGCTGGCGAGCTGGCGGTCGATGTAAACCGCGCAACCGCAATCGCTGCCCGACGGCGACAATTCGTCGGCCGGGATCATCGTGTCGACCGCGGCGACGACGAAGGCGTGCTCGGTTTCGTTGAGCAGCAGGAGCGGTTCTGCTTGCGGCGTCGAAGCCGCCGCCGTTGCCGGGGCGGCAGCGTTTGGGCTTGCGCCGGCGCGTCCGGCGTCAGCCCAGCAGCGACGGCAGTGCCCGCAAGACCCGCACCCAAGAGAAATTTTCGGCGTGGAAGCGTCTCGTCGGTCATCGGAACCTCCCCTTGGCCGCACTACAATGCGGCGCGGCCCGCGTCTTGATTGGAACCACAATAGACCCAGCCCGCCTCAACGGGAATAGATCACGCGAAATCGGCCGAGAGTTCCTGGACGAGATCGCGACTTTTGCATATCAGCCCTTGCGCCAAGTCGGAGCTGTTCCGCGTTGGTCCAATACCTTCGAGTTGTTCCAATATCTTCGAATGGAGGGTCAAATGGACGCGCCAATCAGCATCGGTGAATGCGTGGCCATGAGCGCTGACCTGGCAGTTTCCGGACTTGTCCATCCGGCGAAGCAACTCGAGAAACTCGATCTGCCGCGATGGCGACAATGCCAATTCTGGCTCGTAAGGAAGAACCCCGCGGCAAGCAGCGCCGTGGTGCGGGTGAGCACGTTTGCTGTGCCGCGGCCGGTCAAGAAGCCGCTGGTCGAACTGACAAGCCCGCCACCCTCGGATTTTTGCAGCATCACAACGCCGATCAAGGCGAGGACCAGCATGAGATGGATGACGATAATGACACTGATCATGGATGATTTCCGCCTGCCGCCCGCCTTCATATAGGCAGCCGCGCGCGGTCTCTACATGATCCAAAGGAGATTTTCTATGGCCGCCGCGGCGGAGCCGTAGCTACTTGTAATCCTTGAGATAAGCGACGACGTCGTCGATGTCCGCATCGCTCGATATGCCGCCGAATGGCATGTGATTGCCCCGCACCTTGGCCTGCGGGTCCTTGATATAGGCATGCAGATCGGCGTCGTCCCAGGTCAGGTTGGCGTGCAGCATGGCATTCGAGTAGCGGAAGTCGGCCAGAGAGCCCGATTTGCGCCCGTACACGCCCTTCAGGCTTGGGCCGATCGCATCCGGCTTGTCGCTGTGGCAGGCGGCACAGGTCTGGAACACCACCTTCCCGTGGGCGGCATCGGCCGCCATTGCCGGCACGGCCATGACGCCGCCAGCTAGCGCGGCGCACATCGCCGCGCTCAGTCTCAGATTTCGCATTGTGCCTCCCTTGCCCGTACCGCCGCAGGTCTCAGGCGTGAACGAGCGGTCCCGGATTTTTGAGGTAGTTCGACGTGATTGCCTTAGCCGACCAATAAGCGAGAGCGCCGACCGTGCCGGTCGGATTGTAGCCGTGCTGCTGCGGGAACACCGAAGCGCCCTGGATAAATAAGTTATGGGCGTCCCAGGATTGCAGATAGCGGTTGACCACGCTGGTCCTCGGATCGCTTCCCATCATCGTGCCGCCGGTATTGTGGGTCGACTGATAGGGAACGACGGTGAAGGTCTTGGGCCGCGGATGCATGTCGTAATGCGTCGGGTTCATAGCCTTGATGACACCCTCGAGCTTTGCAAGCAGATAGTCCGACATTTTGAATTCGTTGTCGGGCGGATTGTAGGTGAGCCGGACCAGCGGCCGGCCAAGCGCATCCTTGTACGTCGGGTCGAGGTCCATGTAGTTGTCGCGATTGGCATAGACCGAGCCCTGCGTATTGAAACGCGCGGCGTGGTAATACCATTTGACGGTCTCGCGCTTCCATTCGGAACCCCATTCCGGCGTGCCATGCGGCACGGTGCGGCCGGCGATTGGCGGCGCGCCGGCGCTGCCGCCGGCGATATAACCGCCGCCGAAGAAGCCTAGGCCGCCGTGATCGAAACTCTCGCCGTTGAAATCGTCGATGACGACGCCCATACCGGCATTGCCCCAATAAGGGTTGATTTCCTTATTCTCGAAGAATGCGCTGGCGCCAGCCTCGAACTGATAGGCGTAGTTCTTGCCGACAACGCCCTTACCAGTTGCGTGATCGTATGGCTCGCCGATGCCGGCGAGCAGCATGTGCTGGGCGTTCGAGAACACATAAGAGGTCAGCAGCACGATGCCGGCGGGCTGTTCGTATTCCTCGCCGTTTCTCATATCGACGTAGGAAACGCTGACGACTTTCTTGGCGACTTTGTCGTAATTGAGCTTGGTGACAAAGGCGCGGGTGCGGATTTCGAATTTCGGATCGAGTCGCAGCGACGGCAGGATGGTGGAATTCGGCGAAGCTTTGGCGTTGGTCTCGCAGGCGATGCGGTTGCAGTAGCCGCAATATTCGCAGGCGCCGAGCGGCACGCCCTCGGCATTGGTATAGGCGTTGCTCGCGATCGCTATCGGCGCCGGGAACGGATGGTAGCCGAGGCTCTTGGCCGCCTCGCCAAACATCGAGCCGGCATTGCTCGATTTGATCGGCTCATTCGGATAATGGTTGCTGCGCGGGCCTTCGAAGACATTGCCGCCGTCGATTTTCTTGCCGCGCAGATTGCCCGCCTTGCCCGACACGCCACAGATCTTGTCGAAATAATCGTAGTGCGGCTCCAATTCGTCGTAGCTGACTGGCCAGTCCTGGATGGTCATGCCCTCCGGGAGCGCGTTGGCGCCGTAGCGTTCGGTGAGCGCGCTCTTGATGCGGAAGTCCGACGGCAGGAAGCGCCAGTGCAGGCCGCCCCAATGGATGCCGGAACCGCCAACGCCCTCGCCGGGCAGGAAGGCGCCGATGCGGCGAATGGGCAGCGCCTGCTCGTTGGCGAAATTGCGGAAAGTCAGCGTGTCGATCGAGTTGTCCCACATCAGTTCGAGACGTTGCGCGTAGCGCACCTCGTCGCGCACGGCAGGGATCGTAAAGTCCTGGCCCGGAATGCGGTCCTGGCCTTTCTCGAGGGCGACCACATTAAGACCAGCCTTGGTCAGTTCGCGCGCCATGATCGCGGCAGTCCAGCCGAGGCCGACCGTGACCGCATCGACTTCTTTCAATCGCGTCACCATGTCCGCCTCCTTTTACGAAAAGTCCGCAATGGACTGCGGCTCGGCGACGTAGCGTTTGTCGCGGTACTCATCGATGACATTGGCGTAGGTCGCCGGCAGGCCTGGAAATCCCAGCATTTTCCAGGACGCCTTGTTGCGATTGCCGCCGTAGATCGGATCACCGAAGAAGCCTTCCATGGTGAGCGTCAGCAGGCGAGCGAAGAACGCGCGCGAACTCAGGCCACCGAGGTCGGCCTTGCCCTCCTGTATTGCGGTCAGCGCCTCGATCCGCTTGGCCGGGTCGAGCCGGTCGAAATCCTGACCATAGGTCTTGCGCGACCAGACGTTGGCGGCCGCAATGCCGGCGGTGATGAATTCGGCCGGCGTCAGCGGGAGCTGATAGCCCTGCTCCGGCTTGCCTTTGAAATAGGGCCCGGCGCGGTACATTTTGGCGCCGCCGCCCCAAGCGCTGGCGAGCTGGCGGTCGATGTAAACCGCGCAACCGCAATCGCTGCCCGACGGCGACAATTCGTCGGCCGGGATCATCGTGTCGACCGCGGCAACAACGAAAGCATGCTCGGTCTCGTTGAGCAGAAGGAGCGGTTCGGCTTGCGGCGTCGAAGCCGCCGCCGTTGCCGGGGGCGGCTGCGTTTGCGCTTGCGCCGGCGCGTTCGGCGTCAGCCCAGCAGCGACCGCAGTGCCCGACACCCAAAAGAAATTTTCGACGTGGAAGCGTCTCGTCGGTCATCGGAACCTCCCCTTAGCTGCACCCAATGCGGCGCGGCCTGCGTCTTGATTGGAACCACAATAGACCCAGCCCGTCTCAACGGGAATGGGCCACGCGAAATAGGCCGGTGCTCCTGGGCGACATCGCGATTATTGCATATCAGCCCTCGCGCTACGTCTGGGCCGCTCCGCGTTGTTCCAATGTCTAGAATGGAGGGCCAAATGGACGCGCCAATCAACACCAAGAAACCGGATTTCGGCAGCGATCACTACAAACTCGATGCAGAATTCCGTCGAGTTGCCGATACCACGTGTTACTGGTTCGCGGCCGTCGTGGTCTTTGCCGTTCTCGCCGCGGGAATCATCGTCTATCACGGCGCCAATGCCGAGTTCACGACGGCATCGAACGACCCTGCTCCGGCGTTGGCTCAAGCCGATCCGATCAGCCCGGCACCGCTTTTGCAGCAACGATAGGGAGCTGCACTCGGTTTTCGGACGCGGACACTCTTTATGTGTGCACGAGCGGGCCCGGGCTCTTGAGATATTGCGTGGTGATAGCGTTCGCCGCGTAGTACGAAAGCGCGCCAACCAATCCCGTCGGATTGTATGACGCATTTTGCGGAAATACCGACGCGCCCATCACGAACAGATTGTCGGCATCCCACGATTGCAGATAGCGGTTGACGACGCTCGTCTTCGGATCGGTGCCGGTCATCGTGCCCCCGGTATTATGCGTCGATTGATAGGGCACCACGCTGTAATCGCCTTTTTTCACGCTCGGCGAACTCATGACCGTCGGGTTCATTGCTTTTGCCAACCGTCCAAGCACGCCGCCGATATGTTCGGCGAGCTTGTAATCGTTGTCGTGGAAATTGTACGACATGCGGATCAACGGCCGGCCCAGCGCATCGCGATATGTCGGATCGAGATCGAGAAAATTTTCGCGGTGGGCGTAGTTGCAGCCGGACGCGCCGATGGTGAAGGCGTGGTTGTACCATTTCGCAGTCGCCTGCTTCCACTCGCGGCCCCAGCGTGGTGTGCCGGGCGGCACCGGACGGGTGAGGATCGGCCTGCCGTTGCTCGGCCCGGCCTGGATCCAGGCGCCGCCGAAGAAACCGAGGCCGCCGTGATCGAAATTATCGCCGTTGAAATCGTCGATCAGGACGCCGTGGGCGCCGGACGCCATGAATGGATTGATTTCCTTGTCCTGGAAAAACACCGTCACGGCATTGCCACTGACCTGGTAGCAGTAGTTTCTACCGACGGAGCCTTTACCGGTCTTGTAATCGTACGGCTCGCCGATGCCGGCGGTGAGCATCAAGAGCACGTTGTTGAACACATAGGCGCCGAGAATGACCATGCCCGCGGGCTGCTCGTATTCCTCGCCGCTGCGCGTATCGATATAGCGCACCGCCGTCACCTTGCGTGCCGCCTTGTCGTAGACGAGCTCCTTCACTTGCGCGTGGTCGCGCAACTCGAATTTCGGATCGGCGAGTAACGCGGGGAGGATGCAGACATTGGGCGACGCCTTGGCATTGGCTTCGCAGCCGAAGCGTTCGCAGTGGCCGCAATATTCGCAGGCGCCAAGCGTCTGGCCTTCGAAATTGGTGTAGACCTCGCTGGCGTTGCTCGATGGCGCCTGGAACGGATGGTAGCCGAGGCTCCGCGACGCCTCGTCCATGATGGTTCCGGCCATGCTCTTGGTGAGCGGCGGATTTGGATATTCGTTCTGTCGCGGCCCTTCGAACACATTGCCGCCGTCTATTTTTTGTCCACGCAGATTTCCGGCCTTGCCGGAGACCCCGCACAGCTTCTCGAACTTGTCGTAATACGGCTCGAGCTCGTCATAGGAGACTGGCAGGTCCTCGATCGTCATCTCGTCGGGGATGGCGTTCTTGCCGTAACGCTCAGTGAGGTGGCTGCGCAACTTGTGATCGGACGGGAGCCACCGCCAGGTCATGCCGTTCCAGTGCGCACCGGCGCCGCCGAGATCGGTGCCTGGCAGGAATGAGCCAAGGCGGCGGATCGGCAGGGCTGTCTCGGCCGGTGAATGGCGCAGCGAAACGGTTTCAAGCTGCGTGTCCTGAAACAATTCCTGCCGCACTGCATATTTGAGATCGTCGCGCACCGCGGGGATGGTGAAGTTCTCGCGCGGCATGCGCTTTGCGCCGCGCTCGAGACCGACGACATTGAGACCAGCCTTGGTCAGTTCGCGGGCCATGATCGAGCCGGTCCAGCCGACACCGATGACAACCGCATCCGTTTCCTTGAGCGTGATGGTCATGATGCATCTCCTCAGGAAAAGTCCGCGATCGAACGCGGCGGCTTGTCGTACTTCTTGCCAAAATACTTTTTGATGTCTTCGCGGTAGGTCGCCGGCAGGCCGGGATAGCCGACCATCTTCCAGCCCGCCATGTCGCGATTGCCGCCGTAGATTGGATCGGCGAAAAAACCCTCCATGCTGATATCGAGCAGCGCATTGAAGAACATGCGACTGGAGAATCCGGCAAATTCGGCGCCGCCGGATTCCATCGCCTTGAGTGCCGTTACGCGATCAGTGTCCGCGAGACGGTCGAAATCCTTACCGTAAGTCTTGCGCGACCAGTCATTGGCGGCAGCGATGCCGGCGCGAAAGAATTCGCGCGGATTGAGCGGCAACTGGTAGCCGAGTTCGGGCTTCGCTTTGACAAACGGCCCATCGCGATAAAGCCGCGCACCAGAGCCATATGCGCCCGCCAACTGGCGATCAATGAAGGTCGAGACACCGCAGTCGCTGCCCGAGGGCGACAGCTCGTCGGCCGGGATCAAGCTGTCGGCGGCGGCGACAAAGAACGCGTGCTCGGTCAGGGTCAGCGTCAGCAGCGGCTCCGGTTGATCGCTCACCGCGGCGGCGGGTCCGCCTTGGGCCTCAGCCGCGACCGGCGGCGCCAAGCTTGCCGCGAGTGCGGTGCCGGCACCGGCAAGAAAATTGCGGCGTCGAATCGGATTATTGGTGTCGTCAACCATGGCGTCCTCCCGTGTACCGCGCAATTTCGCTGCGGGGTGCTTTATATTTGAAACGAGAACAGGCCGAATTGTCCGACGAAGCCACGACGCTCACGTCTCAACCCGGATCCATTCCCTTTGCTTTGATCACCGAAACCGCGGCCGGCGCCGTGAGAAATTTGATCAAGGCCGCGGCCCCGTCGGCATTCTTGGCCGCGGCCGAAACGCCGCCGGCAAAGACAGTATATGTTTGAATATCGGGTGGCAGCGGTCCGGCAAGCTCTACTCCGGGATAGGGCAGGATTTCGCTGATCTGAGTCATCCCGATCTCGACGTCGCCATCAGCAACAGCGACCGCCGCTTGCTTATTCAATGGCTTAAGCTTCGGGTTCATCTGATCCGCAATGCCGAGCTTCGCAAACAGAGCTTTCAGCGCGGCGCCGGTCGGCGTCTGATCGACATAGCCGACCGATTTCGTATTCAACATTGCCTGTTTGAAAGCCTCGACCGTACTGAGGTCCGGTTTCGGGGCGCCTTTTTTGATTGCGACACCGATGCCGGCGTGCGCAATTCCGGCCCGCGGCGCATCGGCAACTTTGCCCTGCTTGGCGAGATCGTCGAGCGCCGCTTTGGTCAGCAGCACTGCATCGAATGCCTCGCCGCTCTCGATCCGCGATTTTAGTTGCGCCGAGGTTCCGAGCGTCGCGGTGATCGTATTGCCGGTGCTCTTCTCGAATTGCGGGCCGAGCTCGTCCATCACCGCCTTGAGTGCATTGCCCTCGAGCAATTTGATCTCCGCCGCTTGCGCCGCAAATGCGGTCAATGACAAGCCGAAGCCGGCGAGCGCGGCGATCGCGCAACGAAACTTCATGATGTCCTCCCGGAACCGCTCTTGAACGGCGGCGCTACGGCTCAGGTTAGCGATAAACGCCGGCAATCGCCAGAAATTCGTCGGCGTGGAGACTTGCGCCGCCGACCAGCGCGCCATCGACGTTGTCGACGGTCAGCAGGTCCTTGGCATTGGCGGCCTTGACCGAACCGCCATAAAGGATGCGGATCGTGTCGGCGGCCGGGCCGTAACGGGCGGCAAGCCGCTGCCGGATGAAACCATGCATGTCGCCGACATCGCTCGCGGTCGGCGTCAGCCCACTGCCGATGGCCCAGACCGGCTCATAGGCAACGACAAAATCCGCAGCACCGTCCGGCAGCGAACCAGCGAGCTGTGTGCGCACCACGTCGCGCGCCTTGCCGGCGTCGCGCTCGGCCCGCGTCTCGCCGACGCAAATGATGGCGAGAAGCCCTGCCCGCCGCGCCGCCAGCGCTTTGGCGCGGACGTCGGCATCGGTTTCATGATGACCGCTGCGCCGCTCGGAATGTCCGACAATCACCGCGCTCGCGCGCGCGTCCGCCAGCATCTCTGCGGAAATATCGCCGGTATGCGCGCCCGACGCTTGCGCATGACAATCCTGCCCGCCGATGGCGACCCGTGTGCCACGGGCCCGCGCCGCAAAGCCGGCAATCAGCGTGAATGGCGGGCACACCAGCAGGTCGGTGGTTGCCGGCAGCAAGGCCGCGCGGGCAATGATCATGTCCAACTGCGCGGCCGAAGCGCCAAGCCCGTTCATTTTCCAATTGCCGGCGACCAGCGGGCGGCCTGCCATTATTATGGCCTCATTCGTGCGACAAACAGCCGTTAGCAGACCGGTTGCGTCGGGGAAAGAGACGTTTTATCAGCAAGTCCCGTCGGTTGCGGCGCAACGCGGCGCTCCCTATTATGCGGCTCCCTCGGCCGAAAAACCGATCCGGCATCACACCAGAGCATTGGACACATGCTTCGAGGTATTCGCAACGCCTCCACTACCTGGGTCGGCCGCATCGTGATGGGTGCGGTCATGACGCTGCTCGCCGGCATCTTCGCGCTGTGGGGTATCAACGACATTTTCAACGGTTTTGGCCGGTCGGCGCTTGCCACCATCGGCAAGACCGAAATCAGCTCCGATCAGTTCCGCCAAGCCTATCAAGACCGAGTTGATGCGTTGTCGCGGCAAATCGGCAAGCCGATCACGCCGGAACAGGCCAGTGCCTTCGGGTTGCAGCGGCAGGTGCTCAGCGAGATGGTTGCGCAGGCAGGTCTCGACCAGCGCGCCGCGCAGATGCGACTTCGCCTCACCGACGCCGAAATCTCGCGCCGTATCACGGGCAATCCGCAATTTCAGACGCCGGACGGCCATTTCGACCGCGCCCGTTTTCAGGATGCGCTGCTCAATGCCAATCTCACGGAACAGCGCTTCGTCGCCGATCAGCGCGGCACCACGGTGCGCCGCCAAATCATCGATTCGGTGTCGGGCGGCATCCAGGCGCCGCGAGCCTGGCTCGACGCCGTCAATCAATTCCAGAATGAAGAACGCAGCGTCGCTTACGTGGCGCTCGGTCCGGCACAGGCCGGCGACATTGCGCCGCCGACCGATGACCAGATCAGCAAATATTTCGATGACCGCAAAATCATGTTCCGTGCGCCGGAATATCGCAAGATCGTGATTGTCACGGCGACGCCGACCGAACTCGCCAAGACCGTGGAAATCTCCGACGACGACTTAAAGCAGGTGTTCGACAGCAACCGCAGCCGCTACATCACGCCGGAGAAGCGCCGCATCGAGCAGATGGTGTTTCCGACCATGGCCGAAGCGGAGGCCGCCAGCGCGCGCCTCAAGAGCGGCACCACGTTTGCCGCACTCGCCGCCGAACGCGGCATCAAGGAGCAGGATCTCGATCTTGGCACGGTGACGAAGTCGACGATCATCGATCCAGTCGTGGGCGATGCCGCCTTCTCGCTCAAGGAGGGAGAGGTCAGCGATCCGGTCCAGGGCCGCTTCGGCACAGTCATCGTCACCGTGAGCAAGATCGTCCCTGAAGACGCCAAGACCTTCGCCGACGTGGCGCCGCAAATCCGCAACGATCTCGCCATGGCGCGAACACGCAACATGGTGCAGGACATCCACGACAAGATCGAGGATGACCGCGCCGGCGGTGCGTCGCTGGAAGAAGCGGCGCAAAAATTGAAGCTGCCTGTCGTCACCTATGACGCGGTCGACCGGTCCGGGCACGATCCCAGCGGCAAAGTCGCGATCCAAGGTCCCGACGCCAATCAGATCGTCAACGCAGCATTCGCGACCGACGTCGGCGTCGACAACGATCCGATCGAAGCGCAAAGCGGCTTCATCTGGTACGACGTCGCCGGCATCACGCCGGCGCGCGACCGCAATCTCGACGAGGTGAAGAGCGAGGTTGAACAGCATTGGCGCGACGACGAAATCGCCTCGCGGCTAAAGGCCAAAGCCGCCGACATCCTCGACAAGCTCAAAGGCGGCACGCCACTCGAGACACTGGCTGCGGCCAACGATGTCAAGGTCGAGACGGCGACCGGAATCAAGCGCGGGCAGCCGACGCCGGCAATATCGGAGCGAATGACCGACGCCATTTTCCATACCGCGAAGGATGGCGTGAACAGCGCCGAGGGCGACAAGCCGACCGATTGGATCGTGTTCCGCGTGACCGACGACAAAATACCTCCCGTGGATCTGAATTCGGCCAATGCCAGGCAGATCGATCAAAAACTCGTTCGCGATATCAGCGACGATGTGTTCGGCCAGTACATGGCGTCGGTCGAGGACGAACTGGGCACCACCGTCAATCAGACGGCGCTGGCTCAGGCGCTCGGCAACGGCGCTCCGGATACCAATTGAATGCAGATCGAGCCCTCGGCGGAAGCGTTCGCCGCGCGCTATGACGCCGGCGACGCTCAGGTCGTATGGACGACGCTCGTCGCCGATCTGGAAACCCCCGTCTCGGCCTTCCTGAAGATCGCCAACGGCAAGCCCGCGAGCTTTCTCCTGGAGTCCGTCGAAGGCGGTGCGGTGCGCGGGCGTTATTCAATCATCGGGCTGGAGCCCGATATGATTTTCCGCGCCGATGGCAAACGGGCCGAGATAAACTGCAAGGCGCAGAGCGATCCAAAGGCGTTCGCACCGCTCGCCGCGCCGCCGCTCGAAGCCATGCGCGACTTCATCGGCGAAAGCCGGATCGCACTGCCCGACTCGCTGCCGCCGATGGCGGCCGGCGTGTTCGGTTATCTCGGCTACGACATGGTACGGCAGATGGAGGATTTGCTCGCTGCGCCCGGCCCCGACCCGATCGGTATTGCGGATGCGATCCTGCTACGCCCGACGCTGGTGATCGCGTTTGACGCCGTCGAGGACACCATCACCGTCGTTTCTCCGGTGCGCGCTCAACCCGACATATCGGCGAAATCGGCCCTCGCCCGCGCCACCGAACGCCTTTCCGCCGTGGTCGATGCTCTCGACAAGCCGCTCGACAAGGCTGCGGTGGATGCGGATCCGGGACCGCCCGACGTTGCGCCGCGTTCGAACACCACGCCCGAAGACTTCAAGCGCATGGTGCTCGCCGCCAAGGAATACATCGCCGCGGGCGATATCTTTCAGGTCGTGCTGTCGCAGCGCTTCGAGGCGCCGTTCGCGCTGCCGCCGTTCGCGCTCTACCGTGCGCTGCGCCGGGTCAATCCATCGCCATATTTGTTTTTCCTCGATTTCGGCGGTTTTGCCATCGCCGGATCGAGCCCCGAAATTTTGGTCAAGGCCGCCCGCGGCACCGTCACCATCCGCCCCATTGCCGGCACGCGCGGCCGCGGCGCGACCCCGCACGAAGACCAGGCGCTCGAAGCGGAACTCCTTGCCGATCCCAAGGAGCGCGCCGAGCATCTCATGCTGCTCGATCTCGGCAGGAACGACGTCGGCCGTGTCGCCGAGATCGGCACCGTCAAGGTCACCGATCAATTCTTCATCGAGCGCTACAGCCAAGTGATGCACATCGTCTCCAATGTCGAAGGCAAGTTGCGCAAGGGCAGCGACCGGCTCGACGCACTTGCTGCGGGATTCCCTGCCGGCACGGTTTCCGGCGCGCCGAAGGTGCGCGCCATGCAGATCATCGACGAACTCGAGAAAGAGAAGCGCTCGCTCTATGCCGGCTGCGTCGGCTATTTCTCCGCCGGCGAGGAAATGGATACCTGCATCGTGCTGCGCACCGCGCTGATCAAGGACGGCACGATGTACGTGCAGGCCGGCGCCGGCATCGTCGCTGATAGCAATCCGGCATTCGAGCTACAGGAATGCATCAACAAGGCAAAGGCGCTGTTCCGCGCGGCGGAGGAAGCCAAGCGCTTCGCGTCTGCCGTGCGGCGCGGCCAGTAAAACCGGAGGCAAAGCCATGGACCAGCAAACCGACGCTTCCAATGACATCCTTTTCGACCTGCGTGACGGCATCGGCCGGGTGACGTTCAACCGGCCGCAGGCGCGCAATGCCTTCACCTTCGCGATGTACGAGCGGCTGGCGCAAATCTGCCAGCAGGCGAACGGCGACCGTTCGATCAAGGTCCTGGTGTTCACCGGCGCCGGCGACAAGGCATTTGCCTCGGGTACCGACATCAACCAGTTCCGCGCCTTCACGACGCCGCAGCATGCGCTCGACTATGAATTGCGCATCGACCGCGTCCTCACTCAGCTCGAACAATGCCGCGTACCCACGATCGCTGCGATTACCGGCGCCTGCACCGGAGGCGGCGCCGGCATCGCGGCGTGCTGCGATCTGCGCATAGGCACCAAGACGACGCGAATAGGCTTTCCGATCGCCCGTACGCTGGGCAATTGCCTGTCGATGTCCAATATCAGCCGGCTGACCGCCTTGATCGGGCCGGCGCGCGTCAAGGACATCATCTTCACCGCGCGGCTGGTTGGCGCCGAGGAAGCCGCCAGTGCCGGATTGCTCACCGAAGTCGTCGAGGATTTACCGGCGTTGCAACACCGCACCGACGAGCTTGCGGTCCAGATCGCCGGCCACGCGCCGCTGACGCTCAACGCCACCAAACAGGCGCTGTCGCGCCTGCAGCGGCGTCTTACCCGCGAGGAAGGCGAGGACCTGATCCTGATGTGCTACATGAGCCGGGATTTTCGCGAAGGCATGGAGGCATTTCTCAACAAGCGTCCACCGCAATGGAAGGGCGAGTAGCTACGCGGGGCCGACTTAGCCGACGGCCGAAACAAATTTATAGCCGTCGCCCCAGCGCCGCACGAGGCCGGTCGAGGGTGCCGGAAAATGGCTGGCGCACATGATGGTGCGTTCCTCGCAGAAGCGGTCGAAGATTTTGCGCCGTGTCTGTCCGGCCTGTGGTGAATTGTAATCCGCCATCATGCCGAGATCGGGATATTTGCCCTGCAGCGGCGAATGGATCATGTCGCCGGTGATGAAGGCGTCCTCGCCCGCGCGACCGACCAGGACCGAGAAGTGGTCGATGGTGTGGCCCGGCGTCGGAACGAGCCGGACCTGCTCGTTGAAGGCAAAATCGCTCTTCACAATCTGCTCGCGTTTGGCGGCGACGATCGGCAGCACCGAGTTGGTGATCCACGGTACGCTCGCGGGATTGTCCTTCTCCCGCGCCGTCCAGTGCGCAAGCTCGCGGTCGGCCATGATATATTTCGCCTTCGGGAAGGTCGGCACCCAGCGGCCGTTGTCGAGGCGGGTATTCCAGCCGACGTGATCGCCGTGCAGGTGCGTGCACATCACATAATCGATGTCGTTTACCGTAAGGCCCGCTGCGCCCAATCCCTTCTCGAAGCGGTCGCTGTTCATCATGTTCCAGAACGGCCGCGTCGGCCGCGACTTGTGATTGCCGACGCAGGCATCGATCAGGATGTTGTGGTGTGGCGTCTTGATCACGAAACCCTGGATGCAGAGCACCAGGTTCCCGTTCGACGGATCGATGAACTCCGGCTCGAGCCAGGACCGGTTTTCGTCGAGCATTTCCTTGGTGAGATTGGGGAAAAAGCCCTTCAGCTCGAAGAACGGGCCCTGCTGTTCGACAACCGGGTGAATCGTAATGTCCTTGAGCGCGATCGGCATTGTCATCGGAGCGCCTCGCTTTCGCCTGATGACTATTTAGAGCACGATCCGCACAGAACGAAAAAGGGGGGCATTGAGCCCCTTCAATACGACCAGGCGCCATGGAGCGCGCACCTCGATACTACCAGCGTCCGCCCCATCGCCTTCGATAACCCCACCCACCGCCGCCAACGAGGCGGAGAATGAGGAGAAACACGACCGCCCCGATAAAGGCATTGATGATGAGCGCAACCATGCCGACGCCGAGATGAATACCCAGCCGCGGCAACAGCCAATCGCCGATGAAGGCGCCAATCAGCCCGACGAGCAAATCCCCGATGAGGCCGAATCCGCCGCCTCGCATCACCCGGCCGGCGAGCCAGCCGGAGACAATTCCGACGACAAGAATAACAACAAGACTTTGGTTGGAGAGATACATGGCCGATTTCCCCGTTGAGATGACCGGAAATCAATCCGTCGTTAGATGAAAAGTTCCTCTCGCAAAGCGGTCCAGCCACCCCAACACCGAGCTTGTCACCGTCCGACAATCGACAACATCTCCGTGCGCGCGGCTTCGCTAAATTCCTTGAGCGGATCGATCTCTGTCCCGGTCTTCAGCAGTTCGTAGCGCTCCATAATGGTCCTGTTCGGTGACAAAAACGTAGCCATCGTCAGCATCATGACCTTTTCGGCGCACACGATCGTCGCCGGGGTCGAGAGCACGCGCATGCGGCTGACCATGGCGTAGAGCGCGATCAGATCCTGGATTTGCGGCTCGCTGCTGACAACGGCGTCGCCATAGGCCTTCGACGCGGCGACGATGAAGTCCTTGTACAGTTCGTCCCGCCGCGCCATCTCGCGCGCAAGGTATCCGGCCTGCGCCTGGGACCGCTGCGTGATCAAGGTGGTCATAGTCGATGTCAGGCCGCCAACAATCGACCCGGCGAGCGCCGACACGGCCGAGAGATATGCAACATCCATGCTCCGAACCTGCCGGCGGCGCTAACCCGCGCCGCACTCATTGTACGGGCTCATCACTCCCCGTCGTTCTCTTCACCCTCTTCGGTGAGCCGCTCCACCGACGCGACTTTCTCGCCGTCGGCGGTCGAGAACACGATGACGCCCTGAGTCGAGCGGCCAGCGACGCGGATTCCGTCGACCGGGCAGCGGATCAATTGGCCGCCGTCGGTGACCAGCATGATCTGGTCGGAATCCTCGACCGGGAATGACGCCACCAAGCGGCCGTTCTTCTCGGTGATCGCCATGGCGACGATGCCTTTGCCGCCGCGGCCGGTGGTGCGGTACTCGTAGGATGAGGTGCGCTTGCCAAATCCTTTTTCGGACACCGTCAACACGAACTGCTCGGCCTCCGACATAACGACATAGCGCTGCTCGCCGAGCTCGATCGCGCCCTCGGCCTCCTCGCCGTCGGTAGCGCCGTTCTCCTCGCCATCCCCATTGGTACCGCGGCGCACCGCGCTGGCGCGCTTGAGATAGGCGGCGCGCTCCTCGGCGCTGGCCTCGACGTGACGCAGGATCGACAGCGAGATCACCTTGTCGCCATCACCAAGAGCGATGCCGCGCACACCGATCGAGGTGCGGCCCTGGAACACGCGCACGTCGCTGACGGCGAAGCGAATGCACTGGCCGCCGGCGGCGGTGAGCAGCACGTCGTCGTTTTCGGTGCAGATTTGCACATCGACTATAGCGTCACCCTCGTCGAGCTTCATGGCGATAATGCCGGAGCGCCGCACATCGGAAAAATCTGAGAGTTTGTTACGTCGGACTGTGCCGCGCGTGGTGGCGAACATCACATCGAGCTTGTCCCAGGTCTGTTCGTCCTCGGGCAACTGCATGATGGTGGTGATGGACTCGCCCTGCTCGAGCGGCAGGATATTGATCAGTGCCTTACCGCGCGCCTGCGGCGCAGCCAGCGGCAGCCGCCACACCTTCTCCTTATAGACCTGGCCGCGCGACGAGAAGAACAAGAGCGGCGTGTGGGTCGAGGCGACGAACAGCCGGGTGACAAAATCTTCATCGCGCGTCTGCATGCCGGCGCGGCCCTTGCCGCCGCGCCGCTGGGCCCGATAGGTCGACAGCGGCACGCGCTTGACGTAACCGGCGTGCGACACGGTGACGACCATATCCTCGCGCTGAATAAGGTCCTCGTCCTCCATCTCGCCTTCCTGATCGATGATCACGGTGCGGCGGGGCGTCGCGAACTCGCTTCTGATGGCGGCGAGTTCTTCTTTGACGATCGTCTGGATGCGGGCGCGCGAGCGCAGGATGTCGAGATAATCGGCAATTTCCACGGCGAGCTTGTCGAGCTCGGCCTTGATCTCGTCGCGGCCAAGCGCGGTCAGGCGCTGCAAGCGAAGATCGAGAATAGCCTTGGCCTGCTCGGCGGAAAGTTTTGTGGTGCCGGCGGCCGAAACGCTGTGGCGCGGATCATCGATCAGCGTGACCATGGCGGCGACGTCCTTCGCCGGCCAGTCGCGCTCCATTAATTGCTCGCGCGCCTCGTTGGCGTCCTTGGCGGCACGGATCAGTTTGATCATCTCGTCGATATTGGCGACCGCGATGGCGAGACCGACCAATACGTGAGCACGATCGCGCGCCTTGCCGAGCAGATGCTTGGTGCGCCGGTAGATGACCTCCTCGCGGAACGCCAGGAACAGCGTCAGGAGATCCTTCAGATTCATCAGCAGCGGCCGGCCATTGTCGAGCGCGACCATGTTGGCGCCAAACGACGATTGCAGTGCGGTGAAGCGATAAAGCTGGTTGAGCACTACGTCCGGAACGGCGTCGCGCCGCATTTCGATCACGACGCGGAAACCGTCGCGGTCGGATTTATCGCGCAGCGCAGAAATGCCTTCGAGTTTCTTGTCGCGCACCAGTTCGCCGATGCGCTCGACGAGGTGCGCCTTGTTCACCTGATAGGGAATTTCCGAAATGACGATCGCCTCGCGCTCGCCGCGCAGCGTCTCGAACTCGACCTTGCCGCGCATGACGATGGAGCCGCGGCCGAGATGGTAGGCGGAGCGGATGCCCTGACGGCCGAGAATGATGCCGCCGGTCGGAAAATCCGGCCCCGGCACGATGGCAATCAAATCCTCGATCGAGAGCGCGGGATTGTCGATCAGCGCCACGCAGGCGTCGATCACCTCGCCGAGATTGTGCGGCGGGATATTGGTCGCCATGCCGACGGCAATGCCGCCGGCGCCGTTGACCAGGAGATTGGGAAAGCGCGCTGGCAGCGCAACCGGCTCGCGCTCGGTATTGTCGTAGTTTTCCTGGAAGTCGACGGTGTCCTTGTCGAGATCGTCGACCAGGGCCTGCGCCACCTTCTCCAGCCGCACTTCGGTGTAGCGCATGGCCGCCGGCGCATCGCCGTCGACCGAGCCAAAATTGCCCTGGCCGTCGATGAGCGGCAGCCGCATGGAAAATTCCTGCGCCATGCGGACAAGAGCGTCGTAGATCGACTGGTCGCCGTGCGGATGATATTTGCCGATGACGTCGCCGACGACGCGCGCCGATTTGCGGTACGGCTTGTTCCACTCGTAGCCGTTCTCGTGCATCGAATAGAGAATGCGCCGATGCACCGGCTTGAGCCCATCGCGGGCGTCAGGCAAAGCGCGCGCCACGATCACGCTCATGGCGTAATCGAGGTAGCTGCTCTTCATTTCCTCCGTGATCGACACGGGGCGAATATCGGACGGACCGCCGTCACTCGGCGGAGAACTGTCTTGATCTGACAAAAGCGAGAATCCTGTACGAATTGACTGCGTTTTTCATAGCCGATTGGGCGTCACCGCGCCACCTTTATCGGCAGTCGACGGATAGGATTTTCCATATTCATTTCAAGATGTTATAGCGCCATTCCGACGGTCATTCGCGGCCACGCGGCGAAGCCTGCACGACGGCGCCATATGAAGCGGGCACAATGGCCCGGCAACGGTTTGGAACTTGGTCAGATGGTATTCGAGTTTGCGATTTCGGCGCTCATAACGCTGTTGGTCGTCGTCGACCCGGTGGCGCTGTCACCGACATTCCTTGTCGTCACCGACGGCATGCCGCGCGCATCCCGCCGCAGCGTTGCCGTGCGCGCCAGCATGATCGCCGGCGGCATTCTTGTCGGCGCCGCGCTGATCGGCGATTGGCTGCTCCATACGCTGGAAATCTCGCTATCGGCGTTTCGCATCGCCGGCGGTCTTTTGCTGTTCTCGATCGCCACCGAAATGGTGTTCGGTGTGCGCAGCCGCCATGAAGGCGAAGCCGCCGAGCAGGCGCTGGAGGAGCGCGTGCGCAATGTCGCCGCCTTTCCGCTCGCCATCCCGCTGCTTGCCGGCCCGGGAGCCATCACCGCGACCGTGCTGCTGGCGGGCCGCGCGGATGGCGACATCGTCCTGCATGCGATCCTGATTGCAGCTGTCGCCGTGGTCGCGGCGGCGTCCCTGGTCAGCTTTCTTTGCGCTGATTGGATCGGCTGGCTCCTCGGCATGACCGGTAATATCGTGCTGTCGCGGCTGCTCGGGGTGCTGCTTGCGGCGCTCGCTGTCCAATATGTCGTCGACGGCATTCGCATCGTGCTTGCGGGTTAGACGGAACCTTTCCTGCTGGTTGCCCTTGTCAGGCGATTTTCGCCTATTGTGACAACGGCCGTCGCGTTTAGACTGCCGGAATTGTCCATCCAGAAGCGGCACGCGCAGAAACATCAACATGGCCGACGCCGCTCTGCCCACCGATGCCGCCGCCAAGCTCGCGAAGGACGGCCAAGCGCGCCGCACCACCGTCCGTTTGTTGCAAGCGCTGGCGGTCGCCGCGCTTTTGCTGCCGACATTATTTTTTCTCTTTGCCAGTTGGCGGACCTATGGCTCGGCTCAAGCTTTGGCCGATGAGCGAATCGAGCGTTCCCTTGATGTGATGCAGGAACAGGCGCTCAAAGTCTTTCAGTCGATGAATCTCGCCATCGATACCATCGATGACCTCGTCGCCGGCAAAACGGAGACCGAAATAGCCACCGCCGAGCCGCAATTGCACCAGCGGCTGCGACAGATTCAGAGCGCGCTGCCGGAAGTCCAGTCCATCTGGATCTTCGGACCGACCGGGCATCCGCAAGTGATGACGCGGGAAACGCCGGCATTAACATATCAGGACTATAGCGCCGAAGATTATTTCACCGTGCCGCGCGACGGTCCGCCGGCCATTTATATCGGCGGCGTCCATCAATCCGTGTCCGGCGGCCAGCCCTATTTCACGTTCAATCGCGCGCGCCGTGATGCCGACGGTAAATTCGTCGGCGTCATCGAGATGTCGCTGCTCGGTAGCGATTTCCGCAGATTTTATTCGCGCCTGGTGAGCGGCGGCGGCCTGCAATTCGCGATGGTACGTGAAGACGGCACGATGCTGGCGCGCTTTCCGCCCGCCGCCGGCGACGTTCGTCTCGGCGAACGCAGCGGATTTCACCGCAGCATCGCGGCGGCGCCGGCGAGCGGCTTTTACACTTCGGTCGGAGAAAACGACAGCATCGATCGTCGCGTCGGTTACCGCCGCCTGCCCGGCTTTCCGCTCTATGTGCTCGTCGGGATCGAAACCGCCCAGATCAGAAACGATTGGATGAGCGGCATGGCGTCGTATCTCATCTTCGGCATACCGGCGACCGTGTTGCTGTTCGGCGCACTGCTTGTGGTGCTGCAAAGAACGCGGCGCCTCTACGCCGAACAGGATCGTCGCGAGGCCGCTGAGTTCAGTGCTGCGGCAGACGCAAAGACTGGACGCGATCAGCCATCTCACCGGCGGCGTGGCCCATGATTTCAACAATCTTCTTACCATCATCATCGGCAATCTCGACACCGCGTTGCGACAGTTGGAATCGTGGACCGACGGCGCGCAAGTCAAGCTGGAACGGCGGCTCGAAAGCGCCATGCAAGGCGCGCAGCGGGCGGCCACGCTGACGAAACGGCTGTTGGCATTTTCCCGCCAGCAGCCGCTCAATCCCACCGCGCTCGATGTCAATCGTCTCCTGCACGGCCTGTCCGATTTCCTCAGGCGGACGCTTGGCGAGGTCGTCTTGCTCGAAATTGTCGGCGGTGGCGGCGTATGGCCGATCGAGGCCGATTCCGGCGAGCTTGAAACCGCCATCATCAATCTCGCCGTCAACGCGCGCGACGCGATGCCGGACGGCGGCAAACTCACGATCGAAGCGGCGAACACTTATCTCGATGAAGCGTATTGCCGGCAGAACGCCGATACGCGCCCCGGCCAATACGTGCAGATCGCGGTGACCGACACCGGCACGGGAATGTCAAAGGCGATTATCGATCGCGCCTTCGAGCCGTTTTTCACCACCAAAGAGACCGGCCAGGGCACCGGTCTCGGGCTCAGCCAAGTTTACGGTTTCGTCAAGCAATCCGGCGGACACGTGAAAATCTACAGCGAACGGGCCGAGGGCACGACCGTCAAAATCTACCTGCCTCGTTTCATGGGAAAACTTTCGCCGCGGGAAGAGGTCCAAAGCGAGCCGCGGCGCGGCAAGGCCGGCGAATGCATTCTCGTCGTCGAGGACGATGCCGAGGTGCGCGCGTATATCGTCGAGGCACTCGGCACGCTCGGCTATGATGTGCTGGAGGCCCCCGGGGCCGACGAAGCGCTTCGACTTCTCGACGCGCACAAAACCATCCGCCTCCTCCTCACCGATGTCGTCATGCCCGGCATGAACGGACGCCAGCTTGCGGATACCGCCAGAAAACGCCAGCCGGCCTTGAAAGTGGTGTTCATGACCGGATATTCGCGCAACGCCATCGTTCACCAGGGCCGGCTCGATCCGGGCGTCGAATTGATTCAAAAGCCCATCGTCGCCACCCACCTGGCGACGGCGATCCGGCAAGTCCTCGACGCCTGATCGGCAGGACGCCGGCATCCGAAGCGACCGTCGGCGCTTCACGTCGTCAGACCGCGCCTTAATCCTCCGTTAACCATACAAGCCCATGATCGACGGGGGTTTGCCATCGACAGCACAGGGGAATCGCGTCATGGCCGTCAAGCGCAATTTCGTACTCATCGGCCGGCGCAAGTCAGCACCTGCGGCTCAGTCGTCTGTCGCAGCCCATCAGCGTGGCGGCGCGGCAAGCGCCTCGATCACCGACATCGATGCGACAGGGTCGAGCGTGGCCCCGGCCAAGAGCGGCCATGCCGGGCAAAAGATCGATCGCCTCGCATGAAGATCGACAAGAGGACCACTTAAAGGCCGCCATGCCATCTGAGGCCAAGCGCGCCCAATCGTTCATGTACGCGGCGGCGCATCCGGCCGATATCCCGGCCTTGATGCGGCTCAAACGTCTTTTGGCGCAGAGCGAGAACTCGCTGCACGCGGTACGCGCCAACGAGGCGCATTGGCTGCGCGACGGCTTTGGTCCCGACGCCGGATTTCGCGCCTTCGTCGCCGAACGTGCTACGCGCATCCCAGCATTTCGGCACTGGCAATTCATTAGTTGGAATGGTGACGTGCAGCAGCCGCGTCGTTACCGGCTGGAACGGGCCGGTGGTTTTCCTGCAGGATCTGTTCGTCGAACCGGAATACCGCGCACTCGGCATTGCCACGCGCTGATGGCGCGGATTGCAGCGTTTGCGCGCGAGATCGGCAGCCCGATCGTGGAACTGACGGTGCGTTCCGACAATGCCGCGGCGCAAACTTTTACCGCGGCACCGGCTGCATGCCACTGCCGCAATGTCTTACTTACGTCCTGGCCGGCGCGGCGCTCGAGTTGCTCGCCGATCGGGATGAGACGGCGCTCGCACTGGCCGGCTGAAGCCCGGCCCGCGGCCGCGGCGTAAGGCCGGGCGATCAATCCAATCGCGGCTGCCAGATCATCAGCAGGAACAGCAGCGTCATGCCTGACAGGACCAGCACCGCGAGCGCAAGCCAGATCCGGAAAAACCGCGGATAACCCGCGCCCAATCGCACTCCGCCGAGAGCGGCCGCTCGCGCCATGCGTCGGATGCGGAATTCGACCCACAATGCGCCAAGCCAGCCGGCAACGACGACGGCATAGACAGCAATCGAAACAACAATCCAGAATTCGTCGGTTGGCCGCACTCCGATCGCGGCGGCGAGCGGAAATCCGCTGATCGGCAATAATGCGATGGCCGCGGCGACGACGTACAATTCGAAACGCACCACGAACTGCGCGATCAGCGCAATGACCGACGCGTTACGGGAGCGATGCGCGAACACCATGAATGCGGCAATACCGAGCCAGGCGCCGAGCATCACGGCGGCGAACAGCACGTGCACGAATTTGATGGCGAGGATGATGTCGATCATCGGAATAACTGATCATTGCGACGAGCACCGCGACGAAGCAATCCAGATATGCCTCGCCGTGCCGGATTGCTTCGCGCAGCTCGCAATGACGTAAAAACTCAGAACGGAATCTCGTCGTCCATGTCGCCGCCGCCCCCGCCGCCAGATCGGGCGCCGGCTGTCGCTGCGACCTTGCGCGTCGGTCCGGGCGAGCCGAAATCGCCACCGGCGTCGTCACCGCCGAAGTCGCCGCCGCTCGTGCCACCGCCGCTGCCGCGCGAGTCGAGCAAAGTCATCTCGCCGCGGAAACCTTGCAGCACGACCTCCGTGGAATAACGATCCTGTCCGGACTGATCCTGCCATTTGCGCGTTTGCAGCGCGCCTTCGATGAAAACCTTCGAGCCTTTTTTCAGATATTGCTCGGCGATCCGGCACAAATTCTCATTGAAGATCACGACGCGATGCCATTCGGTCTTTTCCTTGCGCTCGCCGGTATTCTTGTCTTTCCACGATTCCGACGTGGCCAGACGAAGATTTGCGATCGGCCTGCCGTCCTGGGTGCGACGGATTTCGGGATCGGCGCCGAGATTGCCGATCAAGATCACCTTGTTGACGCTTCCCGCCATGATTGTCTCCGCTTCAACAACTGCGCGCTTCCGAGTCTGCCATGCGGCCGCTGCCGGTCGAACCTAGTGCCGCACCATTCCGTCCCTGCCAGCCCAGGACCGCGGCCGTAGCCGCTTTCCACAACGCACTTTAGGCCGAACCCCGGAATTCCTCTTTTGTTCTTATTTTGTTCTTGACCTAAAGGCAAGAAAAAAGCTGATTTTCGGGAAAACTGTCTAGCCGATGTCCTCCGCCGCCTCAAGATGGCCGCGAATCTACGACTACAGTCCGGCACCGGGCCGGCCACCGAAACTGACCGACTGTTGTTTCCCTGCAACACCTTTTTACAGGTTAATTCAGTTACTTATGGGGTAGGGAACGAGGGGCTAAGAAGGGACAATTCGGTTTCGTGTCGGACCGAACGGGAGAATCCAATGAAGCGCATACTGTTTGCCGGAGCAGTGGCGATTGCCGCCGCAACGCAGGCGTTCGCGGCCGACCTGCCGCCGCCCATGGCGCCGCCGCCGCGCGCCCCCGCCGCCTATGTGCCGATTGCGCCGGCCTGGAGCTGGAGCGGTTTCTATATCGGTCTGAACGGCGGCTATGGCTTCGGCAGAGCAATTGGTCTCGTCCGGTTCACTTCAAGCGGCAACTTCGATGTCACTGACGGGTCCAGCTCGGCGTAACGGTCGGCGGCAATTACCAGATCGGCCCGCTCGTCCTTGGTCGTCGAAGGCGACTTCGACTGGCAGAACCTCCGCGGCGGCAGCAGCACGACCATGCTCTACTGCTTCAGAACTTCGGCGGCCCGGCTGCGATACCGCCAGCAATTGGATCGCCACCTTCCGCGGCCGCGTCGGCTACGCTTTCGACCGCTCATGGTCTACGCCACCGCCGGCGGCGCCGTGACTGACATCAAATCCTCTTCAGCCGGGTCTGCCTTCCACCAGCAACTCACGGAATTCGGCTGGACGGCCGGCGGCGGCATCGAAGGCGCCATCACCGACAACCTCATGGCGAAAGTCGAGTACCTTTATGCCGACTTCGGGAACTCCGCATGCTCGCGGCGTCCAACTGCGGCGTTTGCCGCCGTCAACGTCAGCTCTGAATGAGAAGCATGGTCCGCGTCGGCCTGAACTACAAATTCGGCGGCTTCTAAGCCCGGCCTGTGAATATCCTCGCCGTTACGGGGAGCAGCCAATATCAGGGCTAACTGCAACGCGCCGGATGATTCCGGCGCGTTGTTGTTTTTTTGCACTATCCAGGGGCTTGCGGACCGACTGTATTAGGCGCCAAATCCCAGCCGTTGCGTCTAAGGGTGCTGTATGGGGCGTCTGAGGTCGGTTCTCCTGGTTTGTGTTGTCGCGGCCGCAGCCGCGCCGGCGGCCTTTGCCGCCGATATGCCCCTGCCGGGTCCGGCTCCGGCCTACGCTCCGCCTCCCCCGGCACGATACGACTGGTCCGGCGTCTATTTCGGCATCCATGTCGGGGCCGGCCTGCTGGAAGACACCGTCACGTCGACGACGACGACGGCGCCCGTCCCGTTTCAAACCGCCGGTGCGCAAACCCATCTCAGCCCGCTTCGGCGTCATTGGCGGCGCCCAAGCCGGCTTCAATTATCAGTTCAATTCGATCGTGCTTGGCGTCGAAGGCACGTGGACCGATTCCGGCATTTCCGGCTCGCAGGCTACGTCCACCTCGCTCGCGCCGCTGTTGGGCATTTCCGAGAATTCAACGGACGCCCCGCTCTGGTACGCCACCGCGACCGGCCGCGCCGGCTACGCCGCTAACGATGTGCTGATTTATGCCAAAGGTGGCGCAGCCTGGATGAATGCGATTACACCCAGCACGGTTGTCATCCCCGCCGGTGTGGTATCGTCAGCAACGCATCACCAACACCCGCCACGGCTACACCGTTGGCGGCGGCATCGAATACGCCTTTACCGAAAATCTGTCGGTCAAACTCGAATACGATTTCCTCAATTTCGGCACCAGGACCTACGGCTTCAACAACCTCGCATTATCTCCCGGCCGGTGCCGGTTGGAGCGTTCCCGGTGTCGATCAAGTCGAGCACCTATATGTTCCTGTTCGTGCGCGAACTACCGCTTCAACTGGGCTGGCCACTACGCCAAGTACTGAGTACCCGTTGCGGCGGCACAGCAAGGGCCGGCTCGATGCCGGCCCTTGTCATTTCGGTTCCGTCATCCTGAGGTGCGCAGCCAACGGGACCGGCCCGAAGTGGCGCGGCCCGATGACAAGCTCCGCGGCCCTCGAAGGATGCACGGCCCGGGCCGTCGTCCTTCGAGGGCTCGCTTCGCAGCGCACCTCAGGATGACGGTGAAAACAACTCTGCCGGTCTGGCAAAACCGCCGTGTTCTCACTACGTTCGGGCGTAACCTCCCAACACCGGCTCGGCAATGAACGACCTGTTCGACAGCTCCGCGAAGGGTGCCAGAGATCGTCGCGACGATATCCGCCGCGCGCAGCGGCTTGATGCGCAAGACCGCCGCGTGATCGCGATCCGCGGCGCGCGCGAGCACAATCTCAAGGATATCGACCTCGACATTCCGCGCGACCAGCTCGTGGTTTTCACCGGCCTGTCCGGCTCCGGCAAATCCTCGCTCGCCTTCGACACCATCTATGCCGAGGGCCAGCGCCGCTATGTCGAGAGCCTGTCGGCCTATGCGCGGCAATTCCTGGAGATGATGCAGAAGCCGGACGTCGACCAGATCGACGGCCTGTCGCCGGCCATCTCCATCGAGCAGAAGACCACCTCGCGCAATCCGCGCTCCACGGTCGGCACCGTCACCGAGATCTACGACTACATGCGGCTGTTGTGGGCGCGCGTCGGCGTGCCCTATTCGCCCGCGACGGGGCTGCCGATCGAGAGCCAGACCGTGTCGCAAATGGTCGACCGCATCCTGGCGCTGCCGGAAGGCACGCGGCTTTATCTGCTCGCGCCGGTCGTGCGCGGCCGCAAGGGCGAGTACCGCAAGGAGCTCGCCGAGTTCATGAAGAAGGGCTACCAGCGCGTCAAAGTCGACGGCAAGTTCTACGAGATCGCCGAAGTGCCGGCGCTCGACAAGAAATTCACCCACGACATCGATGTCGTGGTCGACCGCGTGGTCGTGCGCGCCGACATCGCCACGCGGCTCGCGGATTCGCTCGAGCAGGCGCTCAAGCTCGCCGAAGGGCTTGCGATCGCGGAGCTTGCCGACGCATCCTCACCTCCCCCGCCAGGGGGGAGGGAGGCGAGCGGAGCGAGGCGGGGAGGGAGTGCAAGCGGAGACCGAGCACCCCACCTCGGCGCTGCGCGCCGACCCTCCCCCTCCAGGGGAGGGTGAAATGCCGAACGCGCGAAAGCCAACCGCCAGCGCAACGAAACCGCCGAGCGCCTGGTGTTCTCGGAAAAATTCGCCTGCCCGGTGTCCGGCTTCACCATTCCGGAGATCGAGCCGCGGCTGTTCTCGTTCAACAATCCGTTCGGCGCCTGCCCGAAATGCGGCGGGCTTGGCGTCGAGCAGCACATCGACGCCGGCCTCGTCATTCCGGACGGCGAACGCACGCTGCGCAAGGGCGCGATCTCGCCGTGGGCGAAATCGTCGTCGCCCTATTACGTGCAGACGCTGACCGCGCTCGGCAAGCACTACAAGTTCACGCTCGACACCAAGTGGAAGGACCTGCCGAAGAAGACGCAAGACGCCATCCTCTACGGCTCCGGCGACACCGACATCCGCTTCTCCTACGACGACGGCGCGCGCGCCTACGACACCAAGCGGCCGTTCGAAGGCGTCATCACCAATCTCGAGCGGCGCTACAAGGAAACCGACAGCGACTGGGCCCGCGAGGAGATCGCGCGCTATTTCACCGACGTGCCGTGCGCGGCCTGCAAGGGCTTTCGGCTGAAGCCCGAAGCGCTGTGCGTGAAAATCGCCGGCAAGCACATCGGCGAAATCTCCGACCTGTCGGTCAAGGCGGCGGCGCACTGGTTCACCGAATTGCCGGCGCAGCTCAACGCCAAGCACAACGAGATCGCCGGCCGCGTGCTCAAGGAAATCCGCGAGCGGCTGAAATTCCTGGTCGATGTCGGGCTCGAATATCTGACCTTGGCGCGGGCATCGGGCACGCTGTCCGGCGGCGAGAGCCAGCGCATCCGGCTCGCCTCGCAGATCGGCTCGGGCCTCACCGGCGTGCTCTACGTGCTCGACGAGCCCTCGATCGGCCTGCACCAGCGCGACAATGCGCGGCTTGCTTGAAACGCTCAAGCGCCTGCGCGATCTCGGCAACACCGTGATCGTGGTCGAGCACGACGAAGACGCCATCCGCACCGCCGACCACGTGCTCGACATCGGCCCCGGCGCCGGCATCCACGGCGGCCATGTCATCGCCCAGGGCCAGATCGACGATTTGATCGCGGCGCCAAAATCCCTCACCGGCAAATATCTGTCCGGCGAGCTGCGGTGCAGATCCCCGAGCGCCGGCCGAAAAATCCGGCGCGCACGCTGAAAATCGTCGGCGCGCGCGGCAACAACCTGAAAAACATCACCGCGGAAATCCCGCTCGGCCTGTTCACCGCCGTCACCGGCGTGTCCGGCGGCGGCAAGTCGACGCTGCTGGTCGACACGCTGTTACAAGGCGCTGGCGCGCCGCCTCAACGGCGCCAGCGAGGCCCCTGCCCCGCACGACCGCATCGACGGCATCGAGCACCTCGACAAGATCATCGACATCGACCAGTCGCCGATCGGCCGCACGCCGCGTTCCAATCCCGCGACCTATACCGGCGCGTTCACGCCGATCCGCGAATGGTTCGCCGGCCTGCCCGAGAGCAAGGCGCGCGGCTACGAGCCCGGCCGCTTCTCGTTCAACGTCAAGGGCGGCCGCTGCGAGGCCTGCCAGGGCGACGGCGTCATCAAGATCGAGATGCACTTTTTGCCCGACGTCTACGTCACCTGCGACGTCTGCAAGGGCAAGCGCTACAACCGCGAGACGCTGGAAGTTCTGTTCAAGGGCAAATCGATCGCCGACGTGCTCGACATGACGGTCGAGGAGGCGCTGGAGTTCTTCAAGGCGGTGCCGCGGGTGCGCGACGTGCTGCAACTGCTGCACCGCGTCGGCCTCGACTACATCCATGTCGGCCAGCAGGCGACGACGCTGTCGGGCGGCGAGGCGCAGCGCGTCAAGCTCGCCAAGGAGCTGTCAAAGCGCGCCACCGGCCGCACGCTCTACATTCTGGATGAGCCGACCACCGGCCTGCACTTCCACGACGTGGCAAAGCTGCTCGAAGTGCTGCACGAGCTGGTCGATACCGGCAACACCGTGGTGGTCATCGAGCACAATCTCGAAGTCATCAAGACCGCCGACTGGATCATCGACCTCGGCCCCGAAGGCGGCGACGGCGGCGGCGAGATCGTCGCGGCGGGCACGCCGGAGGATATTGTGCGCGAGAAGCGGAGTTATACCGGGGCGTTTTTGAAGCCGGTGCTGGCGCGGAGTGGGCCGGCGCGGAAGAAGACGAAGCGCGTCGAGGCGGCGGAATAATTTATACCAGCGGCGTGCCTTCGGGTTCCTATCGCCGCCGATTTGATGGGAAAAAGTAATTCCTCACGTCGCAAAACTTAGTGGCTCAGGCTAATGTGAAGTATTATTATTTCTCTGGCACGCATCCGCCGCGTCTCGCCATGATCTTCCAGAAACCTGCCTCGCCACCGCGAGTGGCGGAACTAGCCCTAAAACGCCGTTCCGTTACCGCGTCGTCGCGGGCATAAGCGGGTACGATGGAGAAGCATCCGCTTGTTGCTCAAGCGTATTGGTGCTGCTTAGAACAACCTGTAAAGGATAACATCGACGATGTATGCTTGGAGGCGGGCTACTAGTCGGCAACCGCTCAGCGCAAATTCGGCGATAATCTGGGGTCTACGCCAATATGTCGCCCATAATTTCGGCGAAATCCCATAGCGGATCAAAATCATACTCAAGTTCGTTCGACGGCCATCAGCGTCAGGGATACCGGCCGGATATTGACGGTCTACGAGCGATCGCTGTTCTTTCTGTGGTCGCATTCCACTTCAACATCGGCCCAGTGCCAGGCGGGTTTATTGGCGTCGATATTTTCTTTGTAATCTCGGGCTTTCTGATCACCAGCAACATAGTAGAAAGGCTTGATGCCGGTACATTCAGTTTTCGGGACTTTTATCAGCGCCGCATTAGGAGAATTTTTCCAGCGCTTATCGTGGTGCTCTTATTTACCCTCGCTTTGGGCTCCCTGGCCCTCAGAGATAGTGGCGATTTTTTTCGAGTATCTACAGGATCGATCTTTGAGCGGATGTATTATAGTGTCGCTGTCGGCGCGACCTTCCTTACTAACTTTACTTTGATGCGGGATGCCGACTACTTCACGCAGACCGCGATTACCCAGCCGCTCCTGCATCTTTGGTCACTCGCTATCGAAGAACAATATTACATTGTTTGGCCACTTCTCTTGTTCGGTATTCGCACCATCAAAATGAAGTACCTGCCATTCGCGCTCACGATTGCGGCGGTATCTTTTGGCATCAATATTCTTACCGTTCAGACAGCGCCTTTGACGGCGTTTTACTCAATTCAGTCGCGCGCTTGGGAACTTATGATTGGTAGTGCTCTGGCCTGTCTGCCGTCAGCGCAAGAGCCTCGTCTTGGCTTAGTTGCCAATGCCCGATCGGCAATTGGTCTGGCGCTTATTGTGGCGGGACTATTCGCGATCAACACCAAGACGGTCTTCCCTGGCTGGGCAGCATTGTTACCGACCGTCGGTGCCGTGCTCATCATTTCTGCAGGTCCTAATGCGATCCCAAACCGCACTTTTCTCGCCGCGAGACCTATGGTGTGGGTGGGGCTGATCAGTTATCCGCTGTATCTTTGGCATTGGCCCGCTCTTCGACTATTCGAGCAGTATTCTAATTTCAATTCCTTCGAACGCCCAATATTTAAAGCGTTCGTTGTCTTGTGCAGTATAATAGCGAGCTGGATCACGTTCCGCGCGATTGAAATCCCATTCAGATTTGGCAGGTGGCGAACCCCGTCATACGCCGGAGGTCTGCTGATGTTGATGGCAGCGGTGGGAGCAACTGCCGAGATTTCGCCAAGCATCGCTCTGAATTCTCTGTCGCCCGTACCAACAAACCATGATCGCTCTTTTGAAGAAATCGACAGATTATAATCTTGCAACGATGTTTGGAGAGCGACCCTGCTTTAGGGACTACAGACGAGAGACATCTACAATATTTCTCCAGAATAATTGTCTCGAACTAAAATATCCGGGTCGAAAGATCGTCATTTTGCTCGGCAACTCACACTCTGCATCGTTGTCGCTTGGACTTCGCCCGTTGTTGGATCAATCTGGTGTCAATTTTCTTCAAGTCAGCGCCGCGTGGTGCGAGCCTACGAGCAACAACGACGACGATCGCACATGCAGAGATATCAATGATTTGGTCTTAAACAGAATTTCTGACCTAAAACCAGACTTAGTCATCCTTGACAGTCATTGGCTTGTGGCCTCGCAGCCGCCCTATTTTATCGGTGGGGGCGATTATTTCGCGCATGTTGTCGAGAAGCTAAATGATCTTGAGCGGCGCGGAGCAAAAAGACTTATTGTGGTAGGGCAGATGCCGACATGGAATCCATCCTTACCACAGAGCATTGCCTTAAACTTTGTGCTAAATAACGAACCCATTCCTCAAAGGACGTTCCTTAGCGTCGCTCCTGATTCACTACAGATGGACGCGACGATGAGAGCAATCAATTACCCGCCGAACGTCACCTACCTTTCCATGAAAGACGCGCTATGCGACGACGCTGGATGTCTCACAACGATAGGCCCTAATCTTGATCAGGATTTAGTGCTGTGGGACTACAGTCATCTCACGCAAAAGGGATCTGAATTTGTTACTCACTCGCTGATCGAGCCCGCTTTGTCGGATATAAATATATTGGAACGTAAACGATAGCGCCGGAACTTTCGACTGAGCCGACCGGTTTTGCCTGCCGGTCCATGGCCCTTTCGCCCCGAGAGCGGATAGGAGGCGGGGCGAAAGTGGGACCAATGAAGTCCGGTTTACTGTTGGATGCCGACCGTGGCTGCGATGCCGATTGGATTAGAGCACTCGATTCGGAAAGGACCCACGGCAATACGAGTTATTATGCGAGGGCATCTAAGTTGGCGGCCTGTTTGTGTTACAGCCGCGCGCAATCCATGACTTTAACTTTTCTACTCAAGCGGGACAAAATCTGCCAACGCAGGTGCAAGCAGCGAGCGGGCCACGAACGAAGATGCCGCAGGCGTTAGATGTCCATAATCCCAGACCGTGAGGTCATTTTCAAGATTAGGCCCCACAACAGTCAGGCATCCGGAATCATTGCATAGCAAATCTTTCAGCGACAGGTACTTTACCCCGGTTGGGAATCCAATTGTTTTCATTTTCGCATCCATATCAAGCGAGGCGGGATCGACACCTTTGAATGTTCGTTGCGGGATTGGTAAACCGCCTCGCACGAAGTTCTGAGCAAGGCTATCCGGTAGCGAAGGCTCCCATGTCGGAATTTCCCCGACGACGATGATCGTCTTCACACCGGTCTTTTGAATATCCTTTAATTTGGCGAGAAGAACACCGAAAAAATCGACGTCCCCGATAAGAAACGGGCGAGCTGCCAAGACCCAATACGCATCGAAGACAACGACGTCCGATTTTAGTTCTGCAATTTTGCTCGCTGCCAGTTCATTGATGTCGTCGCAGACCGGGTTGCCGTGGTCGTTATTTATCGGTTCACAAAATCCGGTGCTCACTTGAAAGAAATTTATTTTTTTTCCGTACAACAGTGGACGAAGCCCCAATCCGAGCGAGGCAGAGTGAGAATCGCCGATTAGAAAGACCCTTTTTGCGCCAGCATGAGTAATTGTGAAGCAGTCATTTTGCAAAAATAGGGAAGCAGTGTCGCTCCGGTGAAATTTGAAGCACGGTTTGTCGCCGAACGTCTTGTCGAAATCGCCGCCCAGCTCCGAGCCTTTGGTCAATACGGAAAGCATTTCGCGTTGGTATTGGGTGAGGCCGGTCGGCGACCATTCAGCCTTCAATGCACTCTCCGATAACGCGGCAACCACGCCCATCGCTAGCAGAAGTGCTACGGCATAGCGCGGGGCGCGAGTGCGACCGAATCTGAAAGGAATTTCAATGTACCGAAACGTGAGCCAACTAATAGCCGCAACACAGAACAGCGTAAGCGCTTTGGCAAGTTGCCTCTCAAATAAATCAGAAGGAAAGTTCGACGACCATTTTTCAAATAAAAGAAGCGCCGGCCAGTGCCAAAGGTAGAGCGGATAGCTGATCAATCCAATCCACACCATCGGCTTTGGAGAGAGAACGTATCGATTGCCAACGGAATTCTCGCCTGCCGAAATTACAAACAGCGTACCTACAGTTGGCAGCAGCGCCGCCCACCCTGGGAAAAGGGAAGTCGTTTGGATCGCGAGAATCCTGTAAAGAGCAAAGATAGTCCAACGACCGACCGGGCATCTCTACTCAGCGGGATACGTGCGAAAAACGGCCCAGTGGGACAAGCCAGCACGGCACCAAGCATCAGCTCCCATGCCCGTGACGCCGTCGAATAGAAGGCGAGCGTCGGATCGCTATAAACCGTCGCGATATTGACGGCGAATGAAATTGTGGCGATCGCGACGATTACACGAAGATAGCGGAGCTTTAAAGCGTGAACGCCGGACAGTAGTAGTGGCCAGACGATGTAGAACTGCTCTTCGATGGCCAGAGACCACAGATGCAGGAGCGGCTGAACGGTTGCGGTTTGAGTAAAGTAGTCACCCGCGCGCAGCATCGAGAAATTTGTGAAAAAACCGGCTCCCGCGATAATGCTCCGATAAAGTGCCGAGATTGGGGAAGTGCTGACGTGGAAAACCTCTTCTTTTGCAAAAGGTAAAAATGCGACCGCAAACGTGAACAGAAAAATCGCCAACAGTGCGGGAAAAATACGTCGGATGCGTCGCTGATAGAAATCCAGATAGCTGAACTTACCAGCATCAAGCTTAGTGATGATATTGCTGGTTATCAGATAGCCGGAGATAACGAAGAATATGTCTACACCGGTGAACCCGCCGGTTATCGGCCTGATACGAAAGTGATGCGCAATCACCGCGAGAACGGCGATGGCGCGAAGTCCGTCTATGTCGGGACGATAACCGGAGCGGAGGTGATCGCGAAATGATGTCCAATTCGATTGGGCGACGTTATGTGTATTGGTGTCAATGGCGACGGCGGAGATCATGGAAGTAAATCACTTTTTAGAACTAATGATAACGATAGTAGGCATGGTACATTATCGCGCTTTACCGCTTCGCAAAGACCCTATTTTGTGGGAGGTGGCGATTATTTTGCACGTTTGATTGACAAACTGAAAGAATTTAAACAACGCGGCGCAAAAAAACATCGTCATCGGGCAGATCCCGGTCTGGTACCCTTCACTGCCTGAAAGTCTCGCGCGCGCTTTTGTTCGGAATAATCTGGAGATTCCACGTCGGACATTCGGTGATGTCTCACCTTCATCACTGGGGATGAACTCATTAAAGATATCCTTTGCGATGCGACTGGATGCCTCACAGCAGTTGGTTCGGACCTCGCAATGGATATAACGGTGTGGGATTACGGCCACCTGACGCCTGCCGCTTCGGAGTTTGTCACCCGTTCGCTTATCGTGCCAGTTTTGCCGGAGATATTGACACCGAAGTAGCTTGAAGATGCTGTCTATGCGGCTAATGCGCGAACAGCCAGCGCGACGAGTTAGCCGTCAGGTCTCTGACTGGCGCTCCGGTGCGGCAGCAAAAAGGCAAGTTGCTTTTGCTGCGGTTGCGTCCGGCTGAATGGCCCAAAACAGACAAGCCGCGGTCACCCGGCGTTGTCCGCTTCTCTAATCGGCCGTTTGGGGTCAAGCACTTTCAGACTATCCGCCACCACAGTGTCGATGTCGCCCACGGGCTCGTGCTTTTCTCCGGAATCGGCACCAAGGCCTTTGTATGGGGCTTTTGTAGTCAAGAAATTTGTGCAGGGCGGCCGATCGGCAGCCGCCGGGGTCGCGGGCCCCTGTCATTGCGAAGAGCGAATAGCGACGAAGCAAACCAGGGCGGCTCGCATTGAGCGCTGGATTGCCTCGCTGACGCCCTCCCAATGACGAAGGAAAACCGACCGCGCTCATTCCCTCATCCTTCGAGGGCCGCTTCGCGGCCGCCTCAGGATGAGGTTTCACCCTCTCTACGCTTCGGATTACGCCGCGCTTTGTCGCCGCCGGCGAGAAGGTCGAGCCGGCTGGCCAGCGCATTGAGCTGCCAGGCCCGCGCCAGCGCCGCGGCTTTGGCCCAGGTCGGGCGTCTGGTCCGGCAATTTGGGCAGCGGCGCCTTCCGGTCCATTGTGGCGATGGACTTGTAGAGCCGCAGCTCCGCCGCCTGCTTCGGAAAACGCCCGGCTTTCAGCAGCGCTTCAAGGCTGCCGTAGCGGCGCATCAACGACGCCGCGCCGGTGGCGCCGACGCCGGGCGCGCCGGGCAATTTGTCGGACGGGTCGCCGCGCAGCGCGATAAAATCCGGGACCTGTTTCGGCTCGACGCCATAACGTGCCCGCACTTCGTCAGGCCCGATGCGCTCGACGCCGCCGCCACGCACTGGATAGAGAATGGTGGTGCGCGGCGAGGCAAGCTGGAATGTATCGCGGTCGCCGGAAGCGACCAGCGCCCGCCCTCCCCGCTTTTCCTCGCGCGCCACCGCGGCGGCGAGGAAATCGTCAGCCTCGTAGCCGGCGCCGCGCGTATTGGCGAAGCCGCAGGCCGTGACGAAATCGGGGATGACCGCGAGCTGCTCGACGATGTCGTCGTCGAATTCGCGCCCGCTCTGGTAGGCCGGAAACGCTTCGTGCCGGTAGGTTTCCGCTTCCAGAGTGTCCCAGGCGACGATGACGGCGCGCGGCTTGTGATCGCCATAAAGCCGCAACAACAGATTGGCAAAGCCGAGAATGGCGCCGGCCGGCTGGTCGCCCTTGCGGCGGATCGTCTTCGGCAACGCGTGATAGGCGCGGTGGGCGAAGGAATCGCCGTCAATCGCCAGCAGCGGTCGAAGCGCCGGCGGCCGGCGCGGTGGTTTCGGTTTGGGCGGCATCATCGTCGCTCGAACTCCGTCGTGGCCGGCCTTGTCCCGGCCATGACGGGCTGCCGGCATTGAGCGCTGGATTGCTTCGCTATCGCTCGCAATGACGAGCTAATCCGTTCGTGTCAATCTGCTTGGGCCGAGAGCAACTGACCGGGAAAGAACCACTCATGCCCCACGCCGACGAAGACTTGATCCGCGAGCTTGAACACGCGTTCAACGCCGCGTGGGACAGGCACGATCCCGAATGCATGGCGGGGTCGCTTACGGACGACGCGCAGTTCATCACCGTCAACGGCGCCTGGACAACGACGCGGAATGGCTTCCGCGATCTGATGGCGCGGCTGCACGGCCCGGCTGGCCCGTTCCGCACCTCGACGCGCCGGACGCCCGAAATGTCCGTGACCTTTCTCACCCCTGACATTGCCATCCTGCATTCGCGCTTCTGGATCGCTGGCGAAGTGCTGCACGACGACTTGAGCCAGGCATCGCGCGAAAGCGTCGGCACGCGCGTGGTGCGCCGGATCGACGGACGCTGGCGGATCGTTGCGACACAGAATACCGACGTCCGCCACGGGCGAAGGAATTAGCTAGACAGGCGGCAATTGGCCCGTAGCTGGCCCCAATGCTAGCGGAATGATATTGAACCGCCGGTGCTACCTGAAGTCAGCGGGATGGAACCGCGGAACGAAGAAGCGGGTTGAGGCGGCGGAGTAGTTTTTTGCCGGGATCAAAACTTTCAACCGCAGAACGGCGCGCGGCCCTGATTGCAACGGGTCTGCTGGATTCCCCCGCCGAAGAGTCTTTCGACCGCGTCACCAGCCTGGTCAGCCGCGTGCTGTCGGTGCCGGTGGCGCTGGTGTCGCTGGTCGACGTCGACCGGCAGTTCTTCAAGAGCAGTACCGGGTTACCTGAACCCTGGGCCAGCAGCCGGCAGACGCCGCTGAGCCATTCGTTCTGCCAGCACGTCGTTACCAGCGGCGAGCCGCTGGTCATTGACGACGCGCGCGGGCATCCCGTGGTCGGCGGCAACAGCGCTGTCGGCGAGCTCGGCGTGCTCGCCTACCTCGGCGTGCCGCTGACGACGCCGCAGGGTCATGTGCTCGGGTCACTGTGCGCCATCGATGCCAAGGTGCGGCCATGGAACGAGCACGACATTCGCCTGATGCGCGACCTCGCCGAGGTCGTCATGCGCGAAGTCGCCTTGCACCATGAAATCAAGCAGCGCGAATACGCCGAACAACAGCAGCAATTGCTGATCGCGGAGTTGCACCACCGCGTCAAGAATACGCTGACGGTGGTGCAAAGCCTGGTCGAGCTCTCGATCCGCCACACCAAAAGCCTCGACGCCTTCCGCGAAAGCATCTCAGGCCGCATCGCGTCGCTGGCGAAGACGCACACGCTCTTGGTTGAGGGCCAATGGCTGTCGGTGTCGCTGCGCCCCATGATCGACGGCGAACTGGAAGCGCACGAGGCCGGAAACCGCATCTCCGCCAGCGGCGAGGACGTGCTGTTGCCGTCGCGCACCGCGGTCGCGATCGGAATGGCAATGCATGAACTGATTACCAACGCCGTCAAATACGGCGCACTCTCGTTGCCCGAAGGTCACGTCACGATCAGGTGGGCGACAGTGCCCAAGGCTGACGGCGAATGGCTGCTGCTCGATTGGTTCGAAGCCGGCGGCCCGACGGTCCTGCCACCGGCCAACCGCGGCTTCGGCAGCGTGCTGCTCGACCGCGTGCTCAGCCCCGAACTCAACGGCAAAATCACCATGGACTTTGCTCCGGCGGGCCTGCGCGCCCGGATCGAGGCGTTGTTGCCGACGCAACCCGCGTCCGGATGAACGGAATGTCCGCGGCTCCTACGGCGCGGCCTGGGATGAACCAATGCCGAAGCGGAATACCACGCAGGCAAACAGCAGCATCGCCAACAGCGCGATCAGCGATCCCCCGATGATGAGCGGCGAATAGGCGGGGCCGCCGAGCAGAAAGGCGGCAATGCCGATCGGAAAAACGACGGCGGCAATGATGGCGACCCAAACGTGAATGCGTCCAAGGGGGCTCGCCGCGGCGGCCGGCGAGAGCTGGTAGTAGACGCCGGCGAGGAACAGGCCGACCCAACTGATCAGGTTGAGATGAGCGTGGGCCGGCACCAGGGTGAAGTTTTCCGTGATACCCATGCCGATGCCCATAATCATGCCGAGAATTCCGAACAGGACACTCAGCCGAACCAGCAGATTTGGCATGACTTGCTCCTTTTGGCGGCTTCCTCCGACATCTATTCTACAAGTGGAGTGGCCGTACGACAACGCCGCGAGCGGTCACGTTCCACGGCAAAGCGACGTTCGAATGAATGACACCGCGTACTTGCGAGAGACTCCGCGCTCGTCGAAATAGAGCGTGGGGCTACAATCGAACCATAAGCTGGAGACCGGAATGAGTTCCGTCCGCGGACGCTGCCTGTGCGGCGGCATACAATTCGAGATCACCGGGCCGCTGTTAAGTCCGCTGAACTGCCATTGCTCGCAATGCCGCAAGCAGCATGGCGCTGCGTTTCGAAGCCGCGTTCGCATCGCGGCCAAGGATTTCCGCTGGCTGTCCGGTGAGCACTTGATCAAATATTACGAAAGCCCGCGCGGCTATCAGCGGGGCTTCTGCACTGATTGCGGCTCCCCGATCATCAACCGCGCCGGACCGCACTGGAAATCGCCCGCCGAATTTCCCGTCACCGCGCCGCAATACGGCATCGCGCTGGCGCTGCTCGACAATCCACCAGCGCGGCCGGAGCTTCACTGTTTCGTCGCCAGCAAGGCGCCGTGGTTCGAGATTACCGACGATCTGCCGCAATACGCGGAATACCCACCGCCGGGCTAAAACTCGCGTTTACCAACTCGCCAGCGCGCAATCAGTTGTTGTCGCTGAGCTCGGTTGCGCTCGCGTTCTGGATCGCTTCGTCGTGATACCAGCTGCTGCCGCCGGACACGAGCTTCACGCCGCGCGGCAACTGCACGTTCGCCGCGGCGGTGGAATTTCTGTCGTCGATCCGCAGCGCAAAGCGGCCGCGCGGGGGGAAGGTGTAGATCTTCGCTGATCCTGAAACGGTGGCGGTCATTGGTCGGCTCCTTCGCCGCGCGCGCTGTTCAACAAACGCGCATCAAATGAGTTTCCTGATTCGGCTTAATATAATCCTCTGCCGTTAAATTGCTCGGAATGCCTCACAGAAAATCAGCGCATGGCTACAATATGTGCATCCGTGTTTTTGCTTATCCGAATTGCAGAAGTTCCCTGGCGAATCGCCGAGACTTCGCTGCGTGCACCGCACAAGACACGATTGCCGTTCGACTGGCACAGGAAATGCTTGAAAGCGGCGGGGGCGGCGCCGCGGTTGCCTCAATTATTGCCGCGGCTAATCGCTGGGCACGCGTTCTGCGTGCTCTCCACATCAGTCAACAGAGAGACGCCAATGACAAAATATAAACTCGAATACATCTGGCTCGACGGTTACACGCCGGTGCCGAGCTTGCGCGGCAAGACGCAGCTCAAGGATTTCGACACATTTCCGACGATCGAGCAGCTACCGCTGTGGGGTTTTGACGGCTCATCGACCAACCAGGCGACCGGCTCGAACTCGGATTGCATTCTCAAGCCCGTCGCCGTCTATCCGGACGGCTCGCGTCTGAACGGCGCGCTGGTGATGTGCGAAGTGATGCTGCCGAACGGCCAGCCGCACGAGTCGAACAAGCGCGCCACCATCCTCGACGATTCCGGCGCCTGGTTCGGCTACGAGCAGGAATACTTCTTCTACAAGGACGGCCGACCATTGGGCTTCCCTTCAAGCGGTTATCCGGCGCCGCAGGGCCCCTACTATACCGGCGTCGGCTACAAGCATGTCGGCGACATCGCCCGCAAGATGGTCGAAGAGCATCTCGATCTTTGCCTCACCGCCGGCATCAACCACGAAGGCATCAATGCCGAAGTGGCGAAGGGCCAGTGGGAATTCCAGATTTTCGGCAAGGGCTCAAAAACCGCGGCCGACCAGATGTGGATGGCCCGCTATCTGATGCTCCGGCTCACGGAAAAATACGGCGTCGACATTGAGTTCCACTGCAAGCCGCTCGGCGACACCGACTGGAACGGCTCCGGCATGCACGCCAACTTCTCGACCAAGTACATGCGCGAAGTCGGCGGCAAGGAGTATTTCGAGGCGCTGATGAAGGCGTTCGAAGCGAACCGCGCCGATCACATCGCAGTCTATGGCCCGGACAACCACATGCGGCTGACCGGCAAGCACGAGACCGCCGCCATCACCGAGTTCACTTACGGTGTCGCGGACCGCGGCGCCTCGATCCGCGTGCCGCACAGCTTCGTCAACAACGGATACAAGGGCTATCTGGAAGATCGCCGGCCGAACTCGCAAGGCGACCCATACCAGATCGCTTCCCAGATCCTGAAAACGATCGCGTCCGTGCCGACCAGCGGCCAAGTCAGCGCCGCCGCTTAGCCGACAGACGTTTGCAGTTGCACCGATAGCGCGTGAGGGTTCGACATAACCCTCACCCGTCACGGCGGAGCGCGGCCGGCATTTGCCGATCCGGCATCACGCCAGCCGCCAGCAAGGTTGGCATCGGCTTTCCTTTACCATCTTCAGAAAGCCGATGCCGCGGGGGAGGTACTTGGCGTCCCTCCCCCGATCTATGCGTGCGATTTTGTGGCTGCCTGATAGCGCCTTTGGTTCGCCGCAGTCCGTGCTATATTGCCGGCATGACCGTTGAAGACCTCGAAAAGGCCATAGCCAAGTTGCCCGACGACCAATTCGCGACGTTCCGCGCTTGGTTCGAGGAGTTCGATGCCGCTCGCTTCGATCAAAAGGTCGAGCGCGATGCCACGACTGGCAAGCTCGACCGCCTTGGCGACCAAGCCATTAGCGATCTGCGCAAGGGCCACGCCCGGGAGCTATGAAGCATTACGCGAGCCGGGCGTTTTGGGATGCTTATGGCAAGCTCCCCGAGCAAGTTCGCGCACTCGCGGACAAGAACTACGGGCTGCTGAAGCAAAACCCGCTGCATCCTTCATTGCAGTTCAAGAAGGTTGGACGGTTCTGGTCCGTACGCGTCGGATTGCGCTATCGCGCGCTTGCAATTGAAGCTGATAGCGATCTTGTATGGTTCTGGATCGGCTCGCACGCGGACTACGACGCGATGATCCGCTGAATTTTGCCACCGCGCCCGAATATCCACCTTTGCCCACCTTACTGGTTTCCGGGCGTGTTACTCTCCCCCGATGAGAGTCGAAGATATCGAAGAAGCCATCCTCAAGCTGCCGCCCGAGGAACTGGCGAGATTCCGGCGCTGGTTCGCGGAATTCGAAACCGGCATGGCGCCGCCAAAAGTCCCCGAGGCGGCGGCGGTAAAACTCGGCCGCATCGCCGGACGAACCATGGCCGAGTTCCGCAAGCTCAAGCGCGAGTCCTAGCCGCGATGGCAACACGGCAGCAGCGGCTGGACGCCTTTGCGCATGACGGCGATCCGCCGTCCGGCGAACCGCTCGAACTGTTGTGCGAGGACCATGTCGGCACCTATGTGGTGCCGTTCCTGTGCCGGTGGACCGACGCAGCATGGCAAAGCGTCGAAACCGGCGAGCGCATAGAAGCCACCGTAATAGGCTGGCGGACCCGCGTCGCAATGAAGTATTAGTCGGCGCGGAAAGCCGCTGCGAGGTCGGAGGATATGGGTAAGGGTCGGTCCAAAGAGCCGGAATTCGTCGAACGCCAGACGGCGGCGCAAAACGCCAAGAAGGCGTTGCTGGAGCGGTTTCGCGCCAAAGTCGCGGACCCCGAAGCGGCCACGCGGCTGCAAGAGCGGGCGGCGGAAGCCGCCCAACGTGACGCCGCCAGGAAAGTCCGCGAGGCGGATAAAGCCGAACGCAAAGCCCGCGAGGCCGAGGCGGCCGAGGCGGCAAGGCACGAGGCGGCCGCACAGGCCGAACGCGCCGCCGTCGAAAAAGCCGAACGCGAACACGCCGCGGAGGCAGCAGCCAAGGCCGCGCGCGACGCCCGCTATGCGGCTCGCAAGTCAAAATCGAAGAAGGGCAAGCGCTGACCGGTTCGTCGCGGCCGGCGCATAGCTGTTAGGAAATCCGCCAAACGCGGCGTAAACCTGAATTATTGTGTAGCAGAACCACTGCACGGCGGAATAATCTTCTCCTTTATCGGACAAGTGAGAAAACCGGTTGAGGCCGCCGAAGTGACTGCGAAACGACCCGTCGTCGGCGTCATCGGCAGCGCCCATCTGGTCGAGGGCAAATTCACCGCGCAGCGGGTCGGCGAGCGGCCGCTGCGGGCGGTGGCCGAGACCGCCGGTGCGCTGCCGCTGATCTTCGCCGGTGCGCCGGCGCTCACCGACATAGGCACGCTACTCGATACGGTCGACGGCATCCTCTTGACCGGCGGGCGCGCCAACGTCCACCCGAGCCATTTCGGCCATGAAGAGCACCCGCGCTACGAGCCCTATGACCGCAATCGCGATACGATTGCGCTGGCAGTGATCGAGGCTTGCGTCGCGCGCGGCGTGCCGGTGTTCGGCATCTGCCGCGGCCTTCAGGAGATGAACGTCGCCTTCGGCGGCAGCCTGCATCCCGAGATCCGCGAACTGCCCGGCCGCATGAATCACCGCATGCCGCGGCTGCCGAACGGCGAGCCGCACCCCGATATCGAGGTCATATTCGCCGACCGCCATGAGGTCAGCCTGACGCCGGGCGGCGTGTTCGCAAAGTTGCTCGGCGCCGAGACGATCCGCGTCAACTCGCTGCACGGCCAAGGCATCCTCGAACCCGGCAAACGCGTCGTCGTCGAGGGCGTCGCCGAGGACGGCACCTACGAGGCTATTCGCATCGCCGACGCGCCGGGCTTTGCGCTCGGCGTGCAGTGGCATGCCGAACACGATGCGCACAAAAATCCGATCAACCGCAAGCTGTTCGAGGCATTTGGTTCGGCGCTCGCCGCGTACCAGCGGACGCGGTAAGTATCAACTATGCCCGACACCATCCGCGACAACCCCGCCCTCTCCCGCTTCGAGCTTGACGATGGCGGCGTCACGGCGGTGCTCAATTACATGCTGGCCGGCAACGTGATCACCTTTGCGCACACCGAAACGCCGGTCGCGGCGCGCGGCCACGGGCTCGCCTCGCGGCTGGTGCAAGGTGCGCTCGAGAATGCCCGGGCGCGCAGTCTCAAAGTGTTGCCGCGCTGCGCGTTCGTGCGCGCATATCTGGCCAAGCATCCGGAATTCCGCGACGTGGTGGCGGCAGGGTCGTAACGCCAACCCGGTCACTTCGGCTCGATGCCGGCTTGCTTGATCACATCGGTCCAGCGCGCGAGATCGGTGGCAAGCATCTTGCCGAATTCGGCCGGCTGGCTGGCGACGGCTTTCATGCCTTGCTTGTCGAACAGGTCCACGACGTCGGGCGCGGCGACCGCCTTGGCGACTTCGTCGCGCAGCTTTTGCGCGATCGCGAGTGGCGTGTCCGGCGGCGCCAGGATGCCGAAATAGTTGGACACGTTGTATGCCTTGAACCCGGACTCCAGCATGGTCGGCACCTCGGGGAGCGCCGCCAGACGCTGCGCGCCGGTCACCGCGAGCCCGCTGACGGCGCCTGCCTTGACCTGCGGAATCTCGATCGGCGTCGCGTCGAACATGGCATCGACCCGGCCGCCGAGCAGATCGCTCAGCGCTTCAACGGCGCCTTTGTACGGCACGTTGACAATCGCGATGCCGGCGGCGAGCCGCAGCAGTTCGGCGTTAAGCGCGAGCGAACCGGCGCTGCCGCCGCCCGAGCCGAATGTGAGCTTGCCGGGATTCTTCCTGCCGTAAGCGACAAGGTCCGTGACGTTGTGGAAGCCGAGCGCAATGCGGCCGGTCAGGATAAACGGTCCATCCGCCACTTCCGTCACCGGCGTTATCTTGCGCACGTCGAACGGATAGTCCTTTTGCGCCGGTTGCGTGACGACCGTGGCGGTCGAGATCAGAAACAGCGTGTGGCCGTCGGGCGCGGCGTTGACCAGTTCGCGATAGGCCGGCTCGAACGCGCCGCCCGGTTTGTTCTCGACATAGACGTTGGTGGCGAGGCTCGCCGACAGCCGCTGCGCGATTAGCCGCGCGGTGACGTCGGTGCCGCCACCAGGGGCCAGCCCGACGATGATGCGGATCGGCTTATCGGAAAAATCCTGCGCCGCCGCGATGCGAAAATCACCGCCTGCCGCCGTCAGCGCGATCAGCGCGGCTGCCGCCGCCTGTTGCCGGTTCATAAAATTCCTCCCGTCACACCGCACTGCGGCGGTTTCTTCGTACGATTACGGACAATTGACTCGACATTACAATAGCGACGTTTCAGTCTACATCACCGCTCTGAGAAGGCGGGGCACGTGGATCACTCTAAAAGCGAACTATTCAGACGACCAGAAGCTGCTCGAACCTGAGCCGAAGGCCGCAAGTTCTTACGGTGCTTTCCGATTGGCGAAACGGCAGACATCCGCTCCGCTCTGCAAGTGCGGGTGGCAGGCCGCCTATCATGGCGCCCGTCGATGCGCTCCGCAAACTTCAAGCGCGTGATGACTCTCAAGTCTGGAAGGCGCGAGTTATGACCCTCGTCTGCCAAACATCGGAGATCTGCCACGCCCGCATGTTGTGGGCGAAGGAGTTATCGGCGCCGTTGTTCCAGTTCGAGCGTAACGAGCCGGGCAAGAAGCGTCGCCGGATAGAGTTGACCGATGATGGCCTCAACATTGGCGAGGCCCCTCGCAAATGGATGGACGGGCACAATATCGCCATAGCCGACTGATGTCAGGGTCACGAAGCTGAAATAGATCAGGTTTCCAACGACAGTGAGATTGTCCTCAAGAGGCGGCAGACCGTTGAACGCATTACGCTCGCCCAGAGCGACAAAACAAAACAGGGACACAAAGACAAGTCCGATACAAAGATAAAGTAGGACGGCGCCCACGACACGGTGGAAAGTGACCCGCCCTGGCGCGAATACGGCACGTGCGACCACGACGCCGAGCGTGATGCCCAAGACCATCCAGGCGGTTGCATCGAGGTAAATGTCGAGGTTCGAGGGATGCTGCAATCGCAGCACGCCGGCGCTGACGATGAGCGCAATGGCCAGAAAAATCGCCCCGACCGCCACCGCGCTTCTCGATACGATGAGAACAGCAGCAAGCATCACAAAACCGAAGGCAATGCCAAAGTGATGGGCCTCGACAACCCCCGCGGCCTGGAGCGGCCCCACCACAAACAGGAGAATTGCGAGCATCAGCGTCAACGCCGTCAGCAGCGGATCGCCGTATCGCTCCTGTAGCTGGCGAAATCTTCCTCCAGTCATATTTCAATCCCGCATCACCCGTCACATCCCGAACCGCCAATTGGCGCCGACGCGCAGCATGTTTTCCTTCAGCGTGTTCACGGCGCCAGCGCCGACCCAAATGTATTCACCCTTGATGCTCAGATTCTCGGTGACGCCGTATTCGACACCGGCACCCGCTGCCAAACCGAGATGAAGACTAGAAAGTGAAGTGCAGGGTGGATTGCTGCCGAACGCGTTTATTCCCCCACAGACGAACGTCGCACCGGCCAGCGTGGATTTCTCATTGGTAACCGCTATGCCGCCGGTGCCGTAGAGCAACCAGTTGTCGATGGCGTAGCCGATCCGCGTCCGCAGTGTGCTGATCGAATTGACGGTCGACGAAAGCGTCGCGGTTCCGATGTTATTACCATTGAGAAATATAGGCCCGCGCGATGAACCACTGATGCTGGCCCAATCGATATCGCCTTCGATACCGATAACGGTGTGGCCACTTTGAATCTGCGCACCCGCCGTCAGTCCGCCGAGCCCGCCGTTGGCGTCGTAGTTGAAGGCCGTGTAGCTGTCCGAGTAGAGGCTCATCGGCGTCGATTGACCGAATGTGTATCCGCCGTTGAAACCGAAATAAATTCCGGTCCAGTTGTAGACCTGCCGTACGACAGGAGCGGCCGCAGGCTGATACACTGGCGCCATTGGCAGATCCGCGGCATGCGCGGCCAACGAGATTGTCAACAAAGCGACAGCAGAAACGATTGATCGCAACATGTCTTTCATCACACAGCACCCATTATTTGAAATCCGCGATGCCGAACGAGTACCTTCCGACAATCGGAAGAAATCTCGCCCGATTTTCTTGCGAGTTCTCAACCTACGTCACCAAGCAACGAAATACCGTCACCGAAAGGCAACACCCTGCAGCCGACTTGGGACTGGTTAACGGACAATATCAATCGAGAGAGCGAGCGTCGAAAGTGACATGGACCGAATGTCCGTTCCCTTAGCGAAGATCGAAGGTTGCCACCGAAATGTCAGGCTTTTAAGGGCAAAGGACATTCACCAGCCGTTGCTGAGGGACCTCGATTTTATGAGCACATGCCCTATTGTCCGCACCACCGTCTGCGGAGGAATGCTCCGGAAGGCCTTGCGCCGCGGGCGCGCTCTTGGCAGCATAAAGCCGTGTCGTCGCGCTCCTGGCCGGGATCGTGATCGCTCACGAGGGCTGGTGCAGACATGGTTAGACATCTTGCTTTGACGCTATTTGGCGCTCTGGTTGTTGCGGCCTTGGCCGCACCGGCAAATGCGCAAGACGACATCGCGCAGAAGGTTCAAGTCTGCGCCGCATGCCACGGCGAAAACGGCGTGCCGGCCGATCCAAAAACCACGCCGATCATCTGGGGCCAGCAATCGAGCTATCTCTACAAGGAGCTGCACGACTACCACAGCGGTGACCGCAAGAGCCCGATCATGGCGCCGGTCGTGATGGATTTATCGCTCCAGGATCTGCGCAAGATCGCCGATTATTTTGCCGCCAAGAGCTGGCCGCCCGGGCATCCCGCGGCCTCCGCCGCGCCGGCGCCCGAAGGCATTGCCCAATGCCGGGCATGTCATCAGCCGAATTTCGAAGGCGGCGAACCGGCGCCGCGGCTCGCCGGCTTGAGCTACGAATATCTCGTTGCCGCGATGAGCGCCTTCGCCGACGGGACGCGAACCAACAACCTCGACATGCCGGGCTTCATGAAGGCCCATACCGAAGGCGACCGCGAGGCCATGGCGCGCTACATCGCCGGGCTGTAGTCATGCAGCGCCATCCCACTCTCGGAATTGGACGCTATTGGTTCGCAAAAAGTAAGAGTTAAGAAGAGAAGCCGCCTCCGATTACCGCCCCACCCATCGCGGCAAAAAGTGGCGTTGCAAAATTCTTGCCGCTATGGGGGACAGCGAACATCGGGCGTCGATAAAACCGCAAGTCATCGGCAGTGATTGACCTAGGCTGTTCTCTAATTCCGGGCGTTCTGGGGTCAAGCTCTCCGTGAACATCCTTGCCGGGCTCAGGGTTCTCTCCGCGGTAGGGCGTGCCCTCCGCATGATGGCGTAAGATGACGCTGGTGGATCAATGTGTAAAACGCGTTTTGCTCTTTCGAGCATCGCAAAGCCTGGGACGATCGCACCAACGCCAGCGTCCCGGCAGGGACGTGCGTTTCCCGCTTGTTAGCGGGAGCTCGGTTGTCCTGCTATGCAGGCTGAGTAGCAGCCTCCTGTGATGACCATTTGAATTCGGTGCCTTCGATCCACATTCGATGCAGAATGACGGCAAGCTTTCGAGCGACGGCAACTTTGGCTTTGCGGAGCCCGCTTCGCTTCGCAAGGCGGATGCCCCAGGCTTTAAGCGTCGACCATTTTGCTACGCGGGTGAGAAGGACATTGGCTGCCTCATAGAGGTAACTTCGCAGCATCTTGTCGCCCCATTTCGATATTCGGCCCGTCCAATCGGTCTCTCCGGAGGCGTACCGTCGCGTTGTTAGTCCGACATAGGCTCCGACGCTTCTCGATCTCTTGAAGCGAGTGGGGTCGTCGATTGTCGCAAGGAAGCAAAGAGCTGTGACTGGACCGACGCCTGGCGCAGTCATGAACCGTCGAACTTGGGCATCATTGCGGGCCAATCGCATCACCTTACGATCGAGATCGTCGACCTGCTGCTCGATAGCGTTGCGCGCATCGAGCAGCGGCCTGACCGCAGCCATCAGCTCGGGACGACTCTCAATCAACTCCTCGGCTCGCACCGCGAAGACATTGAGTTTGGCACGGCCGATGACGAGACCAAGGTTCTTGAGCAAGCCGCGGACCTGGTTCTCGAGATCGCGCTTTATCTTAACCAACAACGCCCGACTTGCCAGCAGAGCTTTAATGTAATGGCTGTCGAGATCCTTGACGCGCACCTCCTTGAACCAGCCGGTTTGCATGATGCGGGCGATCCCTGCCGCATCATTGCGGTCGCTCTTGTTGATCTGCATCTTGAGTACCGCCTTGGCATGGCGCGCGTCGATGCAGATCACTGGCAGGCCAAGTTGCTTGAGCTCGGTCCACAGCCACGTGGCCGTCGGGCCGGCCTCAAGCCCGATCCGAACTACACTTGGCGCATTTGATGTTACGAACTCAGCAATCGTCTCGGGCGTGGAATCGACCATCCCCTCTCGGATGACAGACCCTGCTCGATCCACAACACAGATCGCTGTCAGCTTCAGTGATACATCCAGTCCAACAAAGTGTTCCATTGCGGCTCTCCATCGTTGCGAGGCCCCATGAGGTGGACCTCGTCGATTCCTGGAGAGCTGATTCCCAAAGCCTGAGTATGGCTCGATCCCGGAATTACCCCATGTGTAAAAACGCAAAAAACTCAGAAGCAACGAGAATAGTTTTTCTCTAATCGAGCGATATTGAATGCGCTGACGAATTTTTGCGCACCCGAATGCAATTTCAAAGAACGTTCATTCTGTCGCCGTCGCGCGTCTTCGCGTTTTTACACAGCCAAGACCCAACTCAGACTTCCGCATTAGGCCGATAGTGCGAGCGTTTCGTTAATTGACAACTCCATCCAAAATCCCTAACTGATCGTCTAGGGTCGATACACCCGCCGCCTGCGCCCCTTTGGGATGGTGAACGTATCAATCTTCCGCACCCACGCCATTGGCGAACGGGTCGGCAAAGCAGGCCCCGATCTTCTCCGTTCGCCGATGAAAAGGTGCTCTCATGCGCGATTTTCGCGATGCGAAAGCAATGGCGCACGCGCTGCGCGATGCCTTGAAAAGTCGAGCCGTCGAAACCACCCACAGTGAATCGCTGGAGTTGATCGCGAAGGCCTTCGGTTTAGATAATTGGAATATCCTCGCTGCCAAGATCGAGGCGGCCGAACCGCGTGGCGGCGCCAAGCCGACGCTGTCGCCGACCAGCGCATCGGATTCCGCTTCGAACGAAATGTTACCAACGCTCGCTTTGCCGCCTAACATAGCAATTGATATCCAGCCGCCTTCACCCGAGGTGCCATCCCGATATGCTGTTTTCGTTGGGAAATGGGGTGGATATTGGGGTGGCGAATTAGCAAGCAACGTTTATGTAGTGAGTGTCACTCCCTCTGGAGAGGCTCGCGGAGTTTATATTTGGGGCATATCCAATCTCGTCAAGGCTCCTGGGGCGATCAACTTTCGGGCTCGAATAGAAGGGGATATTCTGTCTTGGGGCGATGTCACGGAAGGCATCGGATTTGAATTCAAAGTGACGCCCGACGGAAAGTTGAAAGGCGAGCGATACAATCACGGCGCCCAGCAAGGTGTGGTTGTCATGAGCAAAATGTGTGAGCAAGTTTAACACGCTGTTTGCCCCGCAACTGCACACCCTCGGCCTGACCATCGTTTCCTGAAGGCCAGGATTGGCGGCGAGGCGAACTCGACGTTCAGGTCGCTCTTGAACGGCAGCAACCAGGTCCCCGACTGCCCATCCGGTTTGCTGCACCTGCTTACGGCAGAAATTGGCTGCACCCGAACCTACACAGCGCCTGTCGGCGTTCCGCTTCCTTCTTTCTTCCCGGTCAGTGAGAGGGAGAGAAAGAGGGCGAAGTTCGTGGCTTTGGTGACTTTTGCTGAAACGACCCGGATGCGGAGGCATCGCGAGAACGAGATCGCTTGCTTCACCTCTCCCCACGTGCGGGGAGAGGGAAGTGCGAGGCATCGCGCGAATGGAATCATTTCATCCGTTCCGCTATTGCGGTGGCGGAAGAAAGTTAGGCCCTCATATGCCGCCCAACAAACTTGACCATGCGTTCGAACATGTCGCCCGTTTGTGTCAGGTCGGGCGAATGGCCGACGTGGCGCTCCATGGCGGTATATTCCAGCGCGATTTCGCCGCCGGCCTTCTTGTAGTTGGCGACGAAGCGTTGCGGTTCGTTGCCGGGGAAACTGGAGTCGGCGTCCTTGTAGTCGTGCACGATGTCGCCGCGGCCCTGAAACCACACCGCCGGCGGCAATTGCACCTTTTCGCCGCGCTCCAGCGCCAGCATGGGATTGCCTTCCTCCATGGTGGCTTCGTTTTTCCAGTACGAGTTGTGGCGCGGAATTATCGGCTTGCCCCAGTCGTCGCCGGCCGCAACCGCGCGCTTGGCGTGGCGGTAGCGCGACAGCGGATTGATCACCGGCCAGGACATCACCACGGCGCGCACCGTAGCGTCCTGCGCCGGCGTACCGGCCGGCAACGCGATGGCCGTATAGCGCGGATCGTGCGGGCGCATGGCAACGAGCATGGCGAGATGGCCGCCGCTCGACTGGCCGGAAATACCGATCAGGTCGGGCCGCGTTTTCAGCTCGCGGGCGTGCGCCTTGGCCCAGCGCACGGCGTAATTGATGTCCTGCACCGACGCCGGATACGGATCGGTATTGCCGGAGCGGAAATCGAGCGCGATGGAGACGATGCCATGGGACGCCATGTATTTGTGACGCAACGCCTCGGTCAGGCGGTCGCTGTTGCACCAGGCGCCGCCATGGCACTCGACCAGCGCCGGGAACGGCCCCGGCCCGTGCGGCTTGAACACGCGGGCGAGCAGCGGCTTATCGCCGTGGCGCAGATACTCGACGTCCTCGACGTCGTATGCGGCGGTCTTGGCGTCCAAAACGTCGGTTGTCATGGCGAACATCCTTCCTGCATTTCCACCCTGAGCGATTGTCGCGCAGCAAGCAGGCGACGGCAAGGCGGGGCCGCGCCTTGGGTCACCTCCTGCCAACCGTCAAGCCGCCGCTCGCGGCAGGATGACGTCTCGTGTCATGGTCGCCAGCGCCACCGCGCCGATGACCAGCAGAATGCCGGCAATCCACAGCGCCCAATCGTAACTGCCGAGCCCGGACACGACATAGCCGGTTACGATCGGCGCAATGAGGCCGCACAGATTGCCGGCAAGGATGCAAAGCCCGATCGCCTTGCCGACGTCGCGGGCGCGATGCACGAGGTCGGTGACAAGCGACAGGTTGAGCGAGATCGCCGCATTGATGCCCGAGAGCGACAGCGCAAACAGCGCGAGGATCGTCGTGGTGTCGTTAGTGAACGGCACGAATGCCAGCGTCGCCGACAACAGCACGCAGAGGATCACCATGCCGCGGCGGCCGCCGGCGAGCAGTGTGTGGTTCTTGAGCAGCCGGTCGCTGACGAGACCGAGCATAATGCTCACGGGAACCGCGATCGCCCACGGCACGGCGGTGTAAAGACCGGTCTTCATGATGGTGAGGTGCTTGGTGTCTTGCAGATAGCTCGGCAGCCAGAACAGCAGCAGATAGAGCGTATAGATGCCGGCGGCCTGCGCGATCATGGTGCCCCACATCGACGGCGATCGGAGAAGTTCCGCAATGACGGCCGGATTGCCGTGGATGCCGACTTCATCGGGCGTGCCGGCGGAACGCTCGCTGACGATCTTTTTGCGCTCGTCTTCGCTGAGCCAACTCACCTTCTCGGGCCGGTCGAACCAGATCAGGTTGCAGGCGAGCCAGACGAAGCCGAGGGCGCCGAGAATGACGAAGGCGGAGCGCCAGCCCCATGCGGCGGTGATCGAGGCCGTGATGATGGCGCCGATCGCCGGACCAAGGAAGCTGCCGGCGCTCCAGAACGCGTTGGCGACACCGCGCTCTTGCGCCGGCATCCATTCGCGCACGATGCGGCCGCACGACGGGATCGAGGTCGCCTCGCCCGCGCCCATGACCATGCGGGCGCCAATCAGCGTCGCGAAATTCCACACCCCGGCGGTCGCCATCATGGCCAGCGACCACAGGGTGATGCCAATGGCATTGATATTTCGCGCGGTGAACCGATCGAGCAGGATGCCGATCGGCAAGAGGCAGATGACGTAGGTCCACAGGAACGACGAGAACAGATAGCCCATCTGGATCGGCGACAGTGAGAATTCGCCGCGCACCGCCTGCGCCACTACGCCGAGCGCCGAGCGGTCCATGTAATTGATGGTGACCAGCGCGAGGGTCAGAACGTAAACCCAGCCGCGCCGGAAATGCGCCGGCGCGCTTGCAGTCGTCAAGCTTGTCATCGTCTCCTCCCCGTTTATGCGGCGCCGCTTATGCCGCGGCGTCCGCTCCCTCGTGCGTTTAGCTATTTCGGCGGCGGCGCCGCGGTCGGGCCCATCGTTCCCATGGCGCCGGCACCGCGCGGATCGTTGCGGGTGGACATGCAGTCCTTGATAAACTTGGTCCGCTGCGCGCCCGCAAGTTTCTGGTCGTCAGCGCCGAATTTGCACGTTGCCATCTTATCTTTCGGCGTCACCGCAAACGACGGAGCACCAAACATCACGGTCAACAGGCCGGCGGCGACTGCGAATCGAATCATGGCGAAGGTCCCTGGCTGCGAAGGCGCGATCTTAGCATTGATCGAAAGGCCAATCGAACGTTATGACATCACTGGGAACGGAGCCCGTCATCTATGTCTGAGCCAGCCCCCGTCCGCATTTCAAGCGTGCTGGCAAGCGTTACGCCAGGCCTCACCGGCATGCACCAGATCGTCGTCGGCCCGCAGCATACCGCGCCCTTTGTCGGCTCGGGCCGCATCCCGGTGCTGGCGACGCCGGTGATGATAAACGTCATCGAAGCGGCAGCGCTGGCGGCGGTCGAGCATTTGCTACCGCTTGGCCATCAAAGCCTCGGCATAAGGCTCGACGTCAGCCATGTCGCGGCGACCCCGATCGGGCTCCGGGTCACGGCCACGGCGGAGGTGCTACGCGTTGAGGGCCGCACCATCATATTCCGCGTCGAAGCCCGTGACGATTTCGAGGTCATCGGCGGCGGTATGCACGAGCGCGTGGTTGTCAGCGTAGAGCGCTTCGACGAGCGCGTGCAGCGCAAGATCCGCCGTGAGAGCTAGCAGCCGTCAGCGCCGGCCCATGATCCAGCCGATGACGAACAGCACGACGGCTGCAACCGCGGCGGCAACGGCGTGGGTCGTATGAACGTGGTCCGAGCCGGCGACGTAACCCGGCATGAAGGTCGGCAGTGACCCGGCCGGCATCGTGTAATACATCACCGCCGCAATCACGCAGACAATGGCGAGCAAGTAGGCGAGCATTTTCATGGAGATTTCCTTGAGTGCAAAAGCCAGGCGACGCGAAACGGTGCTTCGTTAGCATAGGAGTCCGTTCCTTGGCGAGAGCAGCGCGGCCGCCGCTTGTTTTCCCCAACGCCTACGGCGATGATCGGGGAAAAGCACAAGCAATTCCGGGAGGACGACATGATTGCGCGATCAGCAGCGGCACTAGCCTGCGCCACCATAACCTCGCTTGCAGCAGCATCAGCCGCGCAGGCGCAAGCGCTCGACGACTACTACGCCAAAGCCAAAACCGAGGGCGCATTCTCGTTTTATGTGGGCGGACCGACGGCGCCCTGGGAGGCGCGAGCGAAGGTTTTCGAAGAGCGTTATCCAGGTGTGAAAATCACGATCGGCGGCGGCTTTTCAAATGTCCTCGATAAGAAGATCGACGCACAGCTTGCCGCCGGCAAGCTCGAAGTCGACGCCGCTATCCTGCAAACCGCGGCCGATTTCGTACGCTGGAAAAAAGAAGGCCGCCTGGTGACGTTCAAGCCGGACGGCTTCGACAAGATGGACCCGGCATTCAAGGATGCCGGCGGCACCTACTGGGCGACAATGGTGAGCGCCGTGCCCTACATGTACAACACCGAAAAGGTCGCCTCTGCCGAAATCCCGAACGCGGCGACGGATTTTCTTAAGCCGCAGTTCATGGGCAAGATCGTCACCGCCTATCCTGCGGACGACGACGTCACGCTGTGGGTCTTTTATCACATCGTGCAGAAGTACGGCTGGAGCTACATGGACAAATACATGGCGCAGAAGCCAAATTTCATCCAGGGGCACCTCGGCGAGCAGCGCAGCATCGGCTCCGGGGCGAACATCGCTACCTTCGATTCGATCCTCGACATCACCGACGGTCTCAAGCGTCAGGGCCAGCCGGTCGAGACACATATTCCGACGGGCGATGCGCTGCCGATCTGGCCGCTGACCGGTGCGATTTTCAAAGACGCACCGCATCCGAACGCAGCGAAGCTATTCCTGTCCTGGCTGCTGGCGCCGGAACAGCAATCAAAGCTGCCGACCTGGTCGCCGCGCAGCGACGTGCCGCCGCCTGCGGGATTCAAGCCGCTGTTCTCGTACAAAGTCGCCAATGACTACGTGGCCTTCCTCACCGACCAGAGCAAGGTCGCGGATTTGCGCAAGCGCTTCGAGGGCTACAGCGGCCCGATCGTCAATTCCGGAGGCGTGCGGTAACCGAGCGGCTTGTCGGCACCCAGGCCATAAGCCGGAGGAGATCAATACGGCCGCACGTTGCCATCCACCGTGGTGCGCAACATCAGCCGCCGCTCGGTCGAGGGAAAATCGGTGCGCGCGTGCGACGAGCAACGGTTATCCCACAACAGGAGATCGCCAACGCGCCAGACGTGCTCGTAGACGAATTCGCGTTTCTCGGCGTGGTCATAAACCGCGTTGAGAAGCCGATCGCTCTCGTCTTGCGGCATGTCGAGGACTTTCACCGTCATCAGCCGGTTGACGTAAACGGCCTTCCTGCCGGTGTCTTCATGGGTGCGGAACACCGGGTGCATCTGCTCGGCGAACGCCTCCGTGCCGCGGCTGTCGCCACGGATCGTCGAGCCATAATTATAGTGGTGCAATGCTTTCTTGGCCTCAAGCCGGCTGCGGATCGCCAGATCGAGCGTGTCATAAGCGGCATAACCGCTGGCAAACAGCGTATTGCCGCCGCCCGACGGGATCTCCACCGAATAGAGCAACGTCGCTTTGCTCGGAATTTCGGCGTGGATCATGTCGTGATGGAACATCATCTCGCCATCCGGCAACGCCCCGATTGGCTCGCCATTCTCGCGGATGTTCGAAATCATCATGATACCGGGCAGCAGAGAGGAATAACCCTTGGGGAAATATTTTGGCGGCCTTGAGATTTTTCCGAGATGGCCGAAGAAACCAGTGGCGCGGATCAAATCTTCCTGTCCGAGCTTCTGCTCAGGGAAGATCAGCACCAAATGGTCGAGCCAGGCTTTGTAGATCGCCTTAACCGTTTCATCGCTCGGCTTTTGGCGCAGGTCGAGACCACGGATTTCCGCACCGATATACTCGGAGAGCGGAACGACCTCGAAGGGCGCGGCGCCTGCCGAATGTGTTCGGCTCGACACGGAATCGTGCGTTGAAAGTGACATTCGGCTGCCTCCCAAGGTTTTCGGCTTATTCCGTTTTTCAGTTCACTCCGCCGCGACGGCCACGGCCGGCGCAGGCACGGCATGCGCGATCTCCCCGCTCGCCAACGCCGCAAGGATACGCTCGACCAGCGCGCGGGCCGAATCGGCGCTTAGCTCGACTGCGACGCGGTCACGCCCACCCTCGCCCTCATTGGTGAAGTCGATGGCCAGCACGTGGTCGAGCGTGGAGTAATACGGATGGTCGAAATAGACATTTGCGGTATCGATCTTCATCCAGCCCTTGCGGCCCTTGGCGCTGCCGACGAGGTCGGCTTTCTCGACAATGTAGGAACACATGTCCGTCGCCTCCCCTATTCCGCGGCAATGTTGCTGGCAGACGCCGCCAGATTGCGATTGAAGAAATCGAAGACTTTGCGCCAGCCGTCCTGTGCCTGTTCAGGCCGATAAGCATCGCGCATAGTGTTGAAGAAGGCATGGCCGGCGCCGTCATAGCGGTGGAATTCGTAGTTCTTGCCGAGCTTCTTGAGCACCGCTTCGGTGCGGTTGACCTGATCCGCGGTGGGGTTGGCGTCATCGTTGCCGAAAATGCCGAGCAACGGACAGGTCATCTTCTCGGTGAGATCGATCGGCGCCACCGGCCTCTTGGTGTTGAGGTCTTTCGGGTTGTCGACGATGACGTTACCGCCCCAGCAATCGACCGCGGCGTCGATGCCGGACAGCGTGCAAGCGGCGAGATAGGTGTGACGGCCGCCAGAGCAAAAGCCTATGACGCCGATTTTGCCTGTGGCATTCGGTTGCGCCCGCAAATAGGCCATCGCGGCGCTGACGTCGCCCATCACCTGGGCGTCAGCGACGCCGCCGGCGGCGCGGATGCGCGCTCCGAGATCGTCGGGAGCCTCACCGGGGTTGCCCTCGCGGAAATAAAGGTGCGGCGAAATCGCCGCGTAGCCGTGATGAGCGAGCTTGCGCACAACCTCAGTGGTCCATTCGCACCAGCCGGGGATGTGATGAATGACGACCACGCCGGGAAATTTGCCCGGCCGCGTCGGGCGCGCGTAATAGGCCTCGCCCTGGTCACCATTATGGCCACGGAACGGCACGACTTCCGCTTGCAGACCCTGGTAAAAGCTCATGGTGCTCTCCCTGTTTCCTAGGCATTTGACCCACTGCCCCGATGGTAACATGCCACGCCCGCAATGACAGGCGCGCTGCAGGACTTCGTTCAGTTCGGACAGCGATGCAAGACCGACTTGTAATTGCCCTCGCGATCGACGAAATCGACCGTATGATCGGGCCGCGGCGTGAAGCTGACGTCCCCCATTAGCGGACCGGCGGGGAAGTGGCATTCGACATGGATGTTCGTGGTGCTGCCGTCCTGCTTGAGATCCAGGATCGTGCAAGCACCCACATTCGACACGATCTCCTTGGCTGAAATCTTGACCTGGACGGCAACAGGATCGCTGCCATCGCCCTTGCAGGGCACGTTCTGCGTGTAATTTCCGACCAGGGCGGAATCGTCCTGTGCAAACGCAGCGCCGGTGCCGGTGATTACTGCCAGCGCAACGGCGAAGCGGGCAACGTTATGGAGGACTATCCTCAGCACGAAGGCACACAATGGGAATTGACGCTATCGGAAAGTCCGGAAAATTCCGATGCAGCAGTTCGGTGATCGGCCGGCACACCGAATGTAGCGAATGTCCAGCGCCCGGCCAATCGGTATTAGTGCATTCCGCGATGCAGTCGGGTGGAACTTGCTGCTAGCGATCCCGGAAGCCCGTACTAATGACTTTCGCGCGAGCGGCGGACCATTGTTTCGGCGATCCGATACCGCTCTCATAGGACGCTTGCGTACAGTCGACATAGCCGTTGTCAGTAAAGCGCCCGTTGCGGTTGTCGAATAATAGCTGCCTACAATTCGCGCCGTCGTCTGGAATGTAGAGGATCGAGCCGGTGTAAATTTCGTCACCATTTGCTCTGGCGGCGATTGTAGGGCCGTCTGGTCCCGAGTTGGCCTTGATAACTGCCTTGACTACCGCAGGCACGTACTGCCCGGTCACCACATAGTTGCCTGCGGCAAACAGGCCGGCCGCGAGCGAAGCTCCGATCACAATCACGACGGCGGTCTGGCGCAGGCCGTCGCCGGAGCGCCCGCGGCGTTTCGAAGGATGCGTAGGTTTGGCCATGAACTGTCCAAGCCAACTGCCAATACCCAAGGTCCCGTCCATCATAGGACCGGACGAACTCAATGGACGAAGGTTCGCGGAGATCGGTTAAAAGACTACTCACAAAATCGCTGCAAACAAAAAGGGCGGCGCCAAATGGCGCCGCCCTCAGTTGTTACCGCACGTTCAGTGCGCGGTTAGGCCAGAAGAATCCTCTTCGACCACCGGCTCGGCGACATCGACAGGCTTGGCCGTCGCCTCTTCCCAAGTGATCGGCTCGGGCTTGCGCGTGAGCGCGCGAGCGAGCACCTCGTCCATGCGGGAGACCGGAATTATATCGAGCCCGCTCTTGATGCTGTCGTTGATCTCGACAAGATCCTTGGCGTTCTCTTCCGGAATGAGCACGGTTTTGATGCCGCCGCGATGTGCCGCCAGAAGCTTTTCCTTCAAGCCTCCGATCGGCAGCACGCGGCCGCGCAGAGTGATCTCGCCGGTCATGGCGACGTCGCGATGGACCGGAATGCCGGTCATCACCGAGACGATGGCGGTGACCATGGCGACACCGGCCGACGGTCCGTCCTTCGGCGTCGCACCTTCCGGCACGTGCACGTGGATGTCGCGCTTGTCGAACATCGGCGGCTCGATGCCGAACGCGGCCGAGCGCATGCGGACGTAAGATGCAGCGGCCGAGATCGACTCCTTCATCACATCGCGCAAGTTGCCGGTCACGATCATCTTGCCCTTACCGGGCATTATGGCTGACTTCGATGGTCAGCAACTCGCCGCCGACATCGGTCCAGGCCAAGCCGGTGACGACGCCGACCTGATCGACATCCTCGACTTCGCCGTAACGGTATTTCGGCACGCCGAGATAGTCGGGCAGGTTCTTGTCGGTGATCTCGACCGATAGCGTCTTCTTGATCGTGAGCTCCTTCACCGCCTTGCGGATCAGCGTCGAAAGCTCGCGTTCAAGACTGCGCACGCCCGCTTCCCGCGTATAACGGCGAATGAGCGTCAGCAACGCCTCGTCGTCGATCGACCATTCCTTCGATTCGAGCCCATGCTTGACGACTGCGTGCGGGATGAGGTGCTTGCGCGCGATCTCGACCTTCTCGTCCTCGGTATAGCCTGCGATCCTGATGATCTCCATTCGGTCCATCAAGGGCGGCGGAATATTCAGCGTATTCGCCGTGGTGATGAACATCACATTGGACAGATCGTAGTCGACTTCGAGGTAGTGATCGTTGAAGGCGTGGTTCTGCTCGGGGTCCAAAACCTCAAGCAGCGCCGAAGACGGGTCGCCGCGGAAATCGGCGCCCATCTTGTCGACCTCGTCGAGCAGAAACAGCGGGTTCGAGGTCTTCGCCTTGCGCATCGACTGGATGACCTTGCCGGGCATCGAGCCGATATAGGTCCGCCGGTGACCGCGGATCTCCGCTTCGTCGCGCACGCCGCCGAGCGAGACGCGCACGAATTCGCGCCCCGTCGCCTTCGCGATCGACTTGCCGAGCGAGGTCTTGCCCACGCCGGGAGGCCCGACCAGACACAGGATCGGCCCGGTCAGCTTATTGGCGCGCTGCTGCACCGCGAGATACTCGACGATGCGCTCCTTGACCTTCTCGAGGCCGAAGTGATCGGCGTCGAGAATTTGCTCGGCGAGCGTCAGATCCTTCTTGATCTTCGACTTCTTGTTCCATGGGATCGACAGCAGCCAGTCGAGATAGTTGCGCACGACGGTAGCTTCCGCCGACATCGGCGACATCTGGCGCAGCTTCTTGATCTCGTGTTGCGCTTTCTCGCGCGCTTCCTTGGAGAGCTTGGTGCGCTTGATCTTCTCTTCGAGCTCGGCGACCTCGTCCTTGCCGTCTTCGTCGCCCAGTTCCTTCTGGATCGCCTTCATCTGCTCGTTGAGGTAGTACTCGCGCTGGGTCTTCTCCATCTGGCGCTTGACGCGCGTGCGGATACGCTTCTCGACCTGCAGGACCGAGATTTCGCTTTCCATCAGGCCGAGCACCTTCTCCAGGCGCTCGGTGAGGGACGGCGTCTCCAGGATGAGTTGCTTGTCGGGAATCTTGACCGCCAGATGCGAAGCCACCGTATCGGCGAGTTTAGCGTAGTCCTCGATCTGCTGGACCACGCCGATCACTTCCGGCGACACCTTCTTGTTGAGCTTCACATAGCCTTCAAACTCGTTGATGACTGAGCGCGCCAGCGCTTCGGCCTCAACCTGATCGCCCGAAAAGTCCGCGAGCACGACCGCCTCGGCCTCAAAATACTCCTCGCGGTCGGTGTATTTGTTGACGCGCGCGCGCGCCGCGCCCTCAACCAGCACCTTCACGGTGCCGTCGGGCAGCTTGAGCAGTTGCAGCACACTCGCGAGCGTACCGACACTGAAAATAGCGTCTGTCGCTGGATCGTCATCGGACGCATTCTTCTGCGTCGCGAGCAGGATGAATGTATCCGAGCGCATCACCTCTTCCAGCGCCTTGATCGACTTTTCGCGGCCGACGAACAGCGGCACGATCATGTGCGGGAAGACAACGATGTCCCGCAGCGGCAAAACCGGGTAGGCACGGGTTTCGCCGGCGGTCAGGACTGGCTTTGGTTTGGCGGCACTAGTCATGGCCCCATTTCCTTATTGTTGTGCACCTTCGCCGCAACCCGCAGGATGCGCTGCCGCAACGAACTGCCATTAAGCCGGGAGATTTCGGTACCCCGAACGCGGATACTAAACCCAACCCGGAGTAGTCCACGCAAGACTTCGTACGACAATGTCATACGATTACTATAGGTGGCGACGCGACACGGGCGTGTCAAGAAAGCCTGGTTTTCCAAGCAAAACGCCACATCGGGAAGACGCTGCGGCCAGCCGCGTGCCGAATCGAGGACACCGGGCGGGCCGGTTACCACTCACGCACTCGCGCCGCCGGCATCGCTCGCGCGATCGGAACGGTCGGCATAGATGTAAAGCGGCCGGGCGCTGCCCTCGACGACCTCGCGCGAGATCACCACTTCCTCCACGCCTTCGAGGCTCGGCAGGTCGAACATGGTATCCAGCAGGATAGTCTCCATGATCGACCGCAACCCGCGGGCGCCGGTCTTGCGGTCGATAGCCTTGCGGGCGATCGCCGAAAGCGCCTCGTCGGCCAGCGTGAGATCCACCGTCTCCATCTCGAACATGCGCTGGTATTGCTTGACCAGCGCGTTCTTCGGCTCGGTGAGGATGCGCTTGAGAGAAGGCTCGTCGAGATCCTCCAGCGTCGCTACGACCGGAAGGCGGCCGACGAACTCCGGAATGAGGCCGTACTTCAACAAATCCTCGGGCTCGACCTCGCGGAAAATCTCGCCCTGCTTGCGATCCTCCGGCGCAGAAACCTTGGCGCCGAAACCAATCGACGTGGAGCGGCCGCGTGCCGAGATGATCTTTTCCAGGCCCGAAAATGCGCCGCCGCAGACGAAAAGGATATTCGTGGTATCGACCTGAAGGAATTCCTGCTGCGGATGCTTGCGGCCGCCCTGCGGCGGTACGCTGGCAATAGTTCCTTCCATGATCTTCAGCAGCGCCTGCTGCACGCCCTCGCCCGACACGTCGCGCGTGATCGAGGGATTGTCGGACTTGCGCGAAATCTTGTCGATTTCGTCGATATAGACGATGCCGCGCTGCGCCCGCTCGACGTTGTAGTCGGCCGACTGCAGGAGCTTCAGGATGATGTTCTCGACGTCCTCGCCGACGTAGCCGGCTTCGGTGAGCGTCGTCGCATCCGCCATCGTGAACGGCACGTCGAGGATGCGCGCCAGCGTCTGGGCGAGCAGGGTCTTGCCCGAACCGGTCGGTCCGATCAGCAAAATATTCGACTTCGCAAGTTCAACGTCGCTGTGCTTGCTCTGATGATTGAGCCGCTTGTAGTGATTGTGGACCGCGACCGAGAGCACCTTCTTGGCGTGGTCCTGGCCGATAACGTAGTCGTCGAGCACCTTGCGGATTTCGCGCGGGGTCGGAATCCCGTCGCGCGACTTCACCAGCGAGGATTTGTTCTCCTCACGGATGATGTCCATGCACAGTTCGACGCATTCGTCGCAAATGAAAACGGTCGGCCCGGCGATGAGCTTGCGCACTTCGTGCTGGCTCTTTCCACAGAAAGAGCAATACAGCGTATTCTTGGAGCCGCCGCCGCCAACCTTGCTCATTCCAGTCTCCGTCTTGCCTGCGAGGGCGCGACCTCACACCCTAAATCTCGCCGCGCTAAGAAACCGTAGCGTGGACCCTTTCTGCGTCAGGCTGGTACGCAACAGTCACTACACCCTGGGACGCAGCACAAGGCGCCATGCTAGCGGCGTGCCAACCAAGAATCCATTAACGATAACGCGACTTTGGACCTGTGTGTTTTCCGCATCACACTGGCAGGAATGCCGCTTGACGTGTCCGGAGAACCGTTTAGGGCGGCCGAATGAGCCCATTTGATGGCGGCAAGCAACTTGCTAGCTCACCCCTTTAAGGATCGGTTCGGTTTTCAGGCTCGGTTCCTCCGGCCGTTTCTCGATCACCTTGTCGATCAGGCCGAAGTCCTTTGCCATCTCCGACGTCAGGAACATATCGCGCTCGAGGGCATCCTCGATCTTCTTGAGCGGCTGTCCGGTATGCCGGACATAAATCTCGTTGAGCC
>CAVTFP010000008.1:0-189936 GCA_963733645.1 uncultured Alphaproteobacteria bacterium | reverse complement strand
CGACCTGCTGGCGAATGCGCCGCGGCTCAAGATCACTATCAACCGCGACCAGGCGGCGCGCTTTGGTATAACCCCGCAAGCCATCGACGAAACGCTGAACGACGCTTATGGCCAGCGGCAGATCACCCAGTACTTCACCCAGCTCAATACCTATTGGATCATCTTAGAGGTCCTGCCGGACCTGCAGGACAGCTTCGCATCGCTCGATCGCATCTACATCAAATCGCGCTGAGCGGCCAAGCGGTGCCGCTTTCCATGCTGGTCCATATTGACCGCAGTCGGGTCGGCCCCTTGTCGATTTCGCATCAGGGACAGTTCCCGGCCATCACGCTATCGTTCAGCCTCGCCCCCGGCGTTGCGCTCGGACAGGCGGTTGACGCCATCACTGCGGCGTCGAGCGACATCGCACTGCCGGATACGGTAATCGGCACGTTTCAAGGCAATGCACAGGCGTTCCAGAGTTCGCTTGCCGGCGAACCGGCGCTCATCGGCGCGGCGCTGATCGCGGTCTATATCATTCTCGGCATGCTTTACGAGAGCTACATCCACCCTCTCACCATATTGTCGACACTGCCATCCGCCGGCGTTGGCGCACTGTTGGCGCTTCGGTTTGGCCACATGGATTTGTCAGTGATTGGCATCATCGCCATCATCCTGCTGATCGGCATAGTCAAGAAGAACGGCATCATTCTGGTGGATTTCGCCATCGTCGCTGAACGTGATCACCATCTGCCGCCGCTGGAAGCAATCCGGCAAGCGTGCTTGCAACGCTTCCGCCCCATCATGATGACGACGGCAGCTGCAATGATGGCGGGGCTGCCGCTCGCAGTCGGTCACGGCCCCGATCGGAACTGCGCCAACCGCTCGGATACGCAATGGTTGGCGGGCTTGCATTGAGCCAACTGCTGACGCTCTATACCACGCCGGTCATTTATCTCTACCTCGATCGTCTGCAATCCTGGCTGCGAGTTTTTACGTCCTCATCGGGCGCGGAGACGATTCCCACCCAGCGACCTCAGCCGCCGCCGGCCAAGGGCATCTTTGATCGTACATCGGCCATTGGGATCGTCCGGCCGTGCTCCTACCCCGCTAGCAATCGAAGCTGGCGAGGGGGGCCCGACATCAAGCGAATGAACCTTTCGCATGAACGCCACTTCTGGCGCATTCGCCCTTCGTCGGCTTTGGCCCTAATAGCGGCTGTCATAGCTGAAGTGGCGGCACCTCGAATGAGGCTCGGCAATGGCTCGTCACTTCCCGCTGCCAATCTCTTGTGCGACCATCGGCATCATCCTATGAGGGGGTTCTCATGACGGACCGTAGATCTGTTTTAGCCTTGATGGGCGTTGGCGCCGCCCTGAGCGTGCCAGGTGTCGCGGCGGCTTCGGTAGCGAGCCCGCGCGAGCTTGCCAGCCAATTCGCCGCAACACTGAGTGCCCACAACATCGACGCCTTCGCGGCACTTTTCGCGGAGGACTATATCAATCATCAGCAGAGTGCCGCGGCACCGCCGCCGGCCGCCGGCGTCACGCCCAAGCAGGGCTCGGTCGCGTTCTTCGCCGCACGTCTGAAAGGGATCCCCGATCTAAAAGTGGCCATCGAGGTGCTAGTCGCCACCAAGGACCACGTCGCGGCGAGCTTCGTTTATAGCGGCACGCAGCAGGGCGTACTGTTCGGCGTACCGCCGACTGGGAAAAGCCTGCGCTTCACCTCCTGCGACATCTTCCGTGTGGCGCGTGGCAAGATCGCTGAGCATTGGGGTATGGGCGACATCGCCGGCGTGTTGGCGCAGATCAAGGGCTGAAGTTCTGTCCAAGGCTGCGATCGGTCTAGAATTTGCGGCGACGCCGCTCGCCCCCCAAGAACGTTTTGAACTTCCGCCAGCGACTTCCACTTTCATCGAATGAGCTTATTGCGCTGCGGCAATTGATGGCGTCAAAACGTCGATAAGGGTCACGAACTGCCGCGACTGAGAAAGGCTGTGGCGGCAGGTCTTCCACAACAGCCGCGCTTGTCATCCAGCGTCGGGACGGCTGAGGACCACAGACCGCCAATTTGAGGCGTGGTATCTTCCATTGCACGGGCATGATCCCGGTGGGGGGCGAGATAATGGCGATCCGCATCGGAAGGCGGCGATTTATTTCTGCGCTCGGCGGCGCAACAGTCGCATGGCCGCTTGTCGCGGGCGCACAGCGGGCAGCGAATTTACCGATTATCGGCTTCCTCACGAGCCGGACGCCCGCACAAGCGGAGTATCTCGTTACGGCCCTCCGGGACGGTCTCAAAGAAGCCGGCTATGTCGAAGGCCAGAACGTCGCGATTGAGTATCGCTACGCCGAGAGCCATTACGAACGGCTTCCGGCGCTTGCGGCAGGCTTGGTGGATCGCCAGGTCACCGTCATCGTGGCGGGCGGCACGTCGGGTCCGGCGATCGCCGCAACTAAGACGATCCCGATCGTATTTACGACCGGCTTCGACCCGGTATCTGCCGGCCTCGTGAGCAGCCTGAACCGGCCCGACGGCAATGTCACCGGCGCAACTTTCTATTCTGGTGCATTGAGCGCCAAACAAATGGAATTCCTGATCGCGCTGGCGCCGAAGACCACAACGTTCGGCCTCCTCGTCGATCCCAACGGCACAAGTGTCGCCACGCAAGTGCGTGATGCGCAATCTGCGGCTGGCGGCATCGGACGCGAGCTGCATGTGCTTAACGCTAGTAACGAAAATGAGATTGATGGAGCCTTTGCAGCATTGAGCAAGCTGTCTAACTCCTCACTGCTTGTGAGCGTCGACCCATTCTTCGATAGCCGTCCAACGCAACTGATACATCTAGCGGCGAGATACACATTACCGACCGCATATTACCTTCGCGATTTCGCACCGGCTGGTGGCCTGATTAGTTACGGCGCGAGCATCATCGACGCCTATCGGCAGGCGGGTATTTACGCTGGCCGGATTCTCAAGGGCGAAAAACCCACTGACCTGCCGGTTCAGCTACCCACCAAATTTGAACTGGTAATCAACCTCAAGACCGCCAAGACCCTCGGTCTGACAGTCCCGCAGGCTTTCCTTGCAACCGCCGACGAAATTATCGAATAGACCTTTCGCAGTGCAGTAATTTATAGCGACGAAGCGCCGGTCATGAAATCGCCGCGCCGGTCACTCGCAGTCGCGGCAGGCCGGCCCGCTTTGCTCGGCGTTACTCTCTCAGCGAACGAATGTTCCGAGCCAAGCCAACAGTTCTCTAAGCGAGGTCCTGATTGACCACAAAATAGAGAACTCTTTTGATCCACATCAACGCCATTCACGGAACGGCCACGTAACGTGAATCAGCTAGCGGGGGAACATTGCCCGAGAGCGGGCGGCCAGCGACCGAACCGAAAAGCCGGCACCTTTTCGGCCCCGATCCTGGCCGCTCACCCTTGGCATGACCGTTTTTGCTTCTAATGGCACCTTTCATCTACCGCTGCCCCAATACCGGCATGAAGGTGCAAGGCTGGGTCGCCGACGAACCGACCGATGACGGCCCGAGACCTATAAATCCGTATCGTGCCTGGTCTGCACGCATACTCATTTGGTCAATCCGAAAAACGGAAAGGTTATAGGCGAAACTGACGAATAGGCCGGGGCAACGGCAAGCGCCCCGCCGCGGGGGGCAAGCACGCGGCAGGGCTAGCCGGCGACCATCGGAGGATGGCGGGAACATTATCCGTCGGCTTGGTCTTGATTGTCACCAAAACGTCTGTGCCACTGCAACGCATTTTAGTCGTTGCGGTTAATTTCGGCCGACCCGCGCTTGCTGGTTCGGGAAATCCATCATAGGATTGGCCTTCGCCGCCTATGTCGAAAATTTTTGGGAGTTTCCGATAGCTGCCTTAGCGCCGAGGACTAAATGCCCGTACGCACTTTGGTGTACGCATTCGCCCTAAGCTTGGCAGCATTTATCTGTTGCGAATGGCTATTCCGCGTCGGATTTTGAGGCCGCCTCAGTTGGCGGCCTCTTTCGTTTCAAGCTCCTTCGTCATCAGAATCGACAGTGAACGAATGGTAGGCGCGGCAAACAACACGACTGGAAGCATTGCCCCCCATGAGATCAGCCACGACAAGAGCCAGTGGGACAAAAAGTGGGCCTGACTTATAAAGGACGCGCTCGCGATCCCGGCAGCAATGAGAGACGTTAATCCAGCCTGAATGGTCCCAAAAACAAAGTGGCTGTATCGACCGGAGATGCCAAGCATGGTTGCTCCATTACCCGGCCAGGCCGCTGTCACAACCAGATCAATCGACAACTCTCTGGGTGGAATCTTCCTCCACTGATAGTTCGCGCCTTCGGGGCGCACGGCCATGAGCGGACACAAGCCGAGGCGATTGGCGTTGTCCAAAGCTAACGTAATTTGACCAGGTAGCATGGCCTCGCGTTTGATTTGGGACCCCAGTCCCAGTTGATGGTTAGACGGACAACTCAGTCCCGGTAGACATGTGGGACTGAGGCATCATGACATCGGCTCGTCCCTTCGCACCATAGCGTGATCGAACAAGATCAGGTCTGAAGAGCAACGCTGGAGGGCTTGGCTGTGAGCACCGTAATCATTCAGTCGAGGTTAGCGCGGCGGATTGCGTTAACGGCATGCATGTGTCTGACATCCACCTCGGTGTTCGCGCAGGACGCTTATCCCAGCAGGGCGATCAAGATTATCGCCCCGGTGGGGGCTGGCAGCGTCGCAGATCTAGTGCCGCGCCTTGTCGCCGAGAAGCTGGCCGGCCAATGGGGTGGTCCCGTCTATGTCGAGAATCGGCCTGGCGGAAACACCAACATCGGCGCCGAGGCGGCAGCCCGGGCCGAGCCGGACGGGTACACCTTGCTCGCCGCGCCGGCGACGACGCTTGCAGTCAATCCAAGTCTTTTCCCGAAGCTGACGTTCGATCTGACCGCCTTCGTACCCGTTACGGTCCTCGCCGATCAGCCCAATGTTTTGGTCGCTAACCCCAAGCTGCCGTTCTCGACCGTGCAGGGTTTGATCGCGTTCGCCAAAGCCAATCCGGAAAAGCTGACCTACGCGTCCCCCGGAGTCGGCAGCGTGCAACACCTAAGCATGGAGCTGCTGGCGTCGATGACCGGAATTGCGCTCGTGCACGTGCCGTACAAAGACCTGCCCGAGGCCGTCAACGATGTGGTGGGTGGCCACGTCGACTTGCTATTCGACAATCTCGGCAGCGCCGCCCCACTGATCAAGAGTGGCAACCTGAAGGCCATCGCCGTCGGCAGCGAGCGGCGCAATGCGTTCCTGCCCGATCTGCCGTCTGTGTCAGAGGCAGTTCCGGGATTTCGCTCCGTCACCTGGTTCGCTGTCGTTGCGCCACCCAGGACTCCGGCGGTGATCGCAGAGAAGCTGTCTGCAGCCATCGCCGGAATTCTCAAGACAGCTGATGTCACCAACCGCTTTCGCGATCTCTATGCCACGCCGGTCGGCTCATCGCCTGCCGATACCGCTGCCTTCTTCGCCCAAGAGCGGGAGCGTTGGCGGTCGGCCATCGTTTCGGCGGGGATCAAGGTCGAGTAGAGCAGAGGACGGCACCTTTGGACTCCGGGAGTGAGCGCTCGACGACTCCAATAGCTATCGTCGGAGGTGGCCCGGTCGGGCTGGTGCTGGCGCTGTTTCTCGATCGATACGGCGTGCGCTCGGTGCTGTTCAATTCCGAGGAGGGCCAGCGGGCGCACCCCAAGGGCAGCACGCAGAATGCGCGGACGCTGGAGCATTTCCGGCGCCTAGGCATCTCCGAGCCTGTGCGCCGACTAGGCCTGCCGGCCGATCATCCGACCGACGTCGCCTACTTCACCCGCTTCAACGCGTGGGAGCTCGCGCGCATCCGCATGCCGTCCGAGGCGGAGAAGATGCGCGCCGTCGCCGCCGCGCCGGCGACCGATCAGGTCCCCGAGCCGATCCTGCGGGCGAACCAGATGTATGTCGAGGCGTTCCTGCTCGACCATGCACGCACGCGGCCCAATATCACGCTGCGCTTCGGCTGGCAGGTCGACCACCTTGCAATGGAAGCGGACGGGGCTGTAGTCGAGGCGGAAAGGAGCAGCGACGGCGCGCGCGAATCCTGGCGCGTCAGCTATGTAGTCGGCTGCGACGGCGGCCACAGTTTCGTGCGCCGGATGCTCGGCGCTCACTATCGCGGCTTCGATGCCCTGCAGCAGCAATACATGGGCGGCCGCATGATCGCCTCACACATCCGCGCGCGCACGCTCGTCCGCAGCGTCCTGCGCGATCGTCATGCCTGGCAGTATTGGTCGGTGACGCCGGAAGCCCAGTTAATGCTCGCCTCGCTCAACGGGCGCGACGAGTTCCTCGTGTTCAGCCAGCCGGCAAATCCGGAGCTGGGGTCCCATGACGCGACCGTCGCGACCATGGTGCAACGCGCAGCCGGGGCCGATGTCCCGCTAGAGATGCTCGGCCATCGGCCGTGGACCGGCGGGGTGGCGCTAGTCTCAGAGCGCTTCGGCGAAGGCCGCGTGCTCCTCGCAGGCGATGCCGTGCATCTGTTCACGCCGACCGGCGGCTTTGGCATGAACACCGGCATCGATGACGCCGCGAATCTTTCATGGAAGCTCGCGGCGATGGTGCACGGATGGGGTGGTGCGAGTCTAGTCAACTCGTACGAGCTCGAACGCAAACCCGTCGCCGTGCGCAACACAATCGCGGCGCGCGAGCTGGCCAAGCGCAACGGGACGATCCCGACCTCGCCCGCAATGGAGGAAGATAATGCCGAGGGCGAGGCCGCCCGGCGCAAGGTCGGAGCACATTTGTCGACTTTCGGCGAGGCCTTCGCATCCATCGGTTTGCAGCTCGGCGCGCGCTATGACGGCTCGCCAATCATCGTGCCGGATGGCGCGCCGCCCGCCGACAACTTCTCGCGGTACACCCCATCGAGCGTCCCTGGCGGACGCGCCCCGCATATCTGGCTGGACGAAGCGGCGCGGGCGCGGCAGCTCGCTCTACGATCGCTTGGGCATCGGCTTCACATTGCTCAGGCTCGGTGGCCACGCCGCCGGCAGCGCCGCGCTCGAAGCAGCGGCGCGCCGCCGCGGCATTCCGCTTGAGGTCCTCGATCACCCCGGCGACGCAGCGCGCGATCTCTACGAGCGCGATCTGGTGCTCATTCGTCCCGACCAGCATGTGGCCTGGCGGGGCAACCGGCCGCCCCATGACCCCGATATGCTTTGGAGCAAGTTGGTCGGTGCCACGTAGCGTGCGCGAAAGCGCCTGCCGTGCCCAGAGGGGCAGGGAGATAGAGGCCTCTGACGGGGTATCGGCACGTCTGCCGCTGTGTCGCGCTGAAAGACTTCGGGGGCCTTTGTCTATCCTACGATCATCGAAATTCAGCGGAATCTGCTCTAGGATCGGCCTAAGGTCCGATCCGCATGTCGCAATCCCAGCAGAAAATTCGCTTCTGTGCGAGCGCCGACGGCACGCGCATCGCCTATGCGACGTGCGGCTCGGGTCCGGCGCTGATCTGGGTGCAACACTGGATTCATCACCTGGAGCTCGATTGGGAGAGCCCGGTCTGGCGTCCGTGGCTGTCGCTGCTGACGAGGCACAATACGCTCATCCGCTATGACTGGCGCGGCTGCGGGCTGTCCGATCGCAAGCGCGTGCGATTTTCCTTCACCGGATTCGCTGAGGACCTGGATGCGGTCATTGCCGCCTCGGGCGTCGATCGCTTCGTGCTGTTCGCGATGGGAGGGGCCGGCGGCGCCATCGCCATGCGCTACGCGGTACGCCATCCGAACCGCGTCACACACCTCGTGCTTTATGGCTGCAACATGCGTGGCGACCTGGGAGACGCCCCGACTGCCGAGCAAGAGGCCGAGGCACAGGCGCGGCTCAAGGTCTACGAACTCGGCTGGCCGAACGAGAATCCGGGTTACGGCCAGTTCTGCGCATTGCTGCACATTCCCGATGCAACGGCCGAACAAAGCCGCTCGTTCAACGATCTGCTGCGGGAAACCACCTCACCGGCCAACATCGTCGCATTGCTGAACGCGTATCTGCGCAACAACGTGCAGGACGTGGTGCCCGAGGTCCGCTGTCCGACGCTGGTGTTGCATTCGCGCGGCGATTCCATCATTCCTCTTGATCAGGGCCGCAGCGTGGCCGCGCTGATTCCGGGAGCGCGGTTCGTGCCGGTGGAAAGCCGCAATCGCATCCTATTGGATACTGAGCCGGCGTGGCAGCGACTGGTCGAGACGTTCGGCGATTTTCTGCCGCCGCACTCGGCCGGCAGTCTTGCCCTGCCCGCTCTCGATGATCTCACGGCGCGTGAGCGGGAGATCCTTGAGGTCGTGGCCGAGGGCCTCGACAACTACGAGATCGCTGCGCGGCTCGACATCAGCGAGAAGACCGTGCGCAACCATGTTTCGACCATCTTCAGCAAGCTCCAGATAAAGAGTCGCGCCCATGCGGTGGCCCTCGCTCGCGACGCGGGTCTCGGAAAGGGCATTCGCTAACCCTGGGGCTGCAATGTCCGGTTTGGGTCTTTCGCGTCGTTTTGGACGTTTTGCCGAATGTCTGATGTTCACCCAACATCCGACATGTCGCAGCCTCGCAGCAGATGTCGAAAAGGGCCAACGCACATAATTGGACATCCCATAAGGTCCCGCGGACTGTGAAGTATGTCACATACACCGGTGGTGAGGCGTGCTATCGTTGTTGATCAAGTGGGGCGGCGCCCGTGACCCTAAATTTGGGTAGCGGTCGATGGCAATCGAAATCGGACGGCGGCGATTGATAGCTGCGCTCGGCGGCGCTGCGGTCGCTTGGCCGCTCGCGGCTCGCGCGCAGCAGCCGGCGACGCCGGTGGTGGGGTTTCTACATAGCCTCTCGTCATCCTTCATGAAGCGGTACGCGCCGGCGTTCAGCCAAGGCTTAAAGGAAACCGGATACATTGAAGGGCAGAACGTCGTAGTCGAATATCGTTCGGCGGATGGTCACTATGACCGCCTCCCTGAATTGGTGGCTGAGCTGATCAATCTCAAGTCTGCCGTGATTGTGGCTGCTGGGGGCAGCGAGCCGGCGAAAGCGGCCAAGGCGGCCACCGATATAATTCCGATCGTCTTTGGCAGTGGCGCTGATCCGGTTAAGGCCGGCCTCGTCGCCAGCATCAATCGGCCGGGAGGCAACGTCACGGGCGTGAGCATTGTCGGCTCGGTGATAGAAGCAAAGGGCCTCGGCATTTGCAACAACTTGTTCCCGGAACTGCGCCGATTGGCATCCTGGTAAACCCGAACTATCCGGATGCCGATCTTGAATTGAGGGAGCTGCAACAGGCGGCAGCGGTGACAAGGCGACAAACACTAATCGTTCGCGCCAGTACCGAAACTGAAATCGACTCGGCTTTTGCCGCATTCGCCCAGCAGGGAATGGCCGCCGTTCTCTCCACCATAGACCCGTTCTTCACGGTTCGGCGCGAGCAGATCGTGACGCTGGCGCTTGGTAAGAAGTTGCCTGCAATTTATGCAATCCGTGATTTTACCACGTCCGGCGGGCTAATGAGTTATGGCGCGATTTAGATGATACGTATCGGCAGATTGGCATCTACGTTGGGCGAATTCTCAAGGGTGAGAAGCCTGCGGACCTGCCTGTCGTGCAGCCGACGAAGTTCGAGCTGGTCATTAATCTCAAAGCCGCCAAAGCGATTGGGCTTGATGTGCCGCCGCAGTTGATTGCGCTCGCCGACGAAGTGATCGAATGAAACTTCCCCGCCGAAAATTTCTGCATCTGGCAGCGGGTACTGCCGCGCTCCCGGCTATGTCGCGCATCGCTTGGGCGCAAACCTATCCTTCGCGGCCGGTGCGCTTGATCGTCGGCTTCGCCGCCGGGAGCGGCAGCGACATCATGCACGGCTGATGGGTCAATGGCTGTCGGAGCGGCTTGGCCAGCCGTTCATCATCGAAAATCGCCGGGCGCTGGCGGCAATGTTGCCACAGAAGCGGTCGTGCGTGCGCCGCCGGACGGCTATACGCTTCTTCTGGTCGTTGCGGCTTATGCGTTCAACGCGACGCTCTACGACAATCTCAATTTCAATTTCATCCGCGATATTGCGCCAGTCGCGAGCATTGTCCGCACGCCCCTAGTCATGGTGGTCAATCCATCGGTTCCGGCCAAGACCGTTCCCGAGTTCATCGCCTATGCCAAGGCCAATCCGGGCAAGATCAACATGGCCACCGACGGTATTGGAGTCCGCGCAGCATATTTCCGGCGAGCTGTTTATGACGATGACCGGTGTCAATCTGACGCCAGTGCATTATCGCGGCGACCCACCGGCGCTGAACGATCTGATCGGCGGGCAGGTCCAGGTCATCTTCGACGCTCTTCCTCCGTCGACTCGGGTTCATCAAGGCCGGCAAGCTGCGGGCGCTCGCAGTGACGACTGCGACACGCTTGGATGTGTTGCCGGATGTCGCCGCCGATTGGCGACTTCGTACCGGGCTATTTGGCGAGCGGGTGGCTTGGGGTCGGCGCTCCCAAGGACACGCCTGCCGAAATCGTTGATAGGCTAAACAAGGACGATCAATGCGGCTCTCGCCGATCCCGGCGCTCAGGACGCGGCTTCGCCGACCTCGGCAGCACCATACTCGCTGGCTCGCCCGCCGACTTCGGCAAGCTCATCGCCGAAGAAACCGAGAAGTGGGGCAAGGTGATCCGTGCGGCCAATATCAAAGCGGAGTGATCCGGCCATGCCGTCGCGTTCTTTAGTGGAAGGGATCATGAAACTTCCCCGCCGAAAATTTCTGCATCTGGCAGCGGGCGCTGCCGCGCTCCCGACAGTATCGCGGATCGCAAAGGCGGATTCTTATCCCTCGCGGCCAGTTCGTATAATCGTCGGCTTGCCGGCCGGCAGCGCGCCGGACACCGGCGCACGCCTCGTGGCTCAATCGCTGTCGGAGCGGCTGGGTCAGCCGTTCCTCATCGAGAACCGGCCCGGTGCCGGCACCAATATCGCCGTGGAGGCAGTCGTGCGGGCGCCGCCGGACGGCTACACGCTCCTGCTGGCGGTCGCGAGCAATGCTATCAATGCGACGCTCTACGCGAACCTGCCTTTCAATTTTGGCCGGGATATAGCTCCAGTTGCGAGCATCGACCGTAATTGCTTCGTCATGGTCGTGAATCCAACACTTCCGGCCAAAACCGTTCCCGAGTTCATTGCCTACGCCAAGGCCAACCCCGGTAAGATCAACATGGCTTCCCCCGGCATCGGCACCGCGCCCCATCTCTGTGGCGAATTGTTCGAAATGATGACCAGCGTGAACCTAGTTCATGTGCCGTATCGCAGCAGTTTCCTGCCTGATCTGCTCGGCGGACAGGTTCAGGTGGCCTTTGATGGAATAGTTGAAGCGAGCGCATACGTCAGGGCCGGCAAACTACCTGCGCTGGCGGTCACCACTGCAAAGCGTCAGGAGGTATTGCCGGACATCCCGACCGTCGGCGAATCTGTGCCTGGCTACGAGGCGAGCGGATGGTGGGGTATCGGCGCGCCCAAGGACACGTCCACCGAGATCACCGCGATTCTCAACAGAGAAATCAACGGCATCGTCGCCGATCCCAATGTAAAGGCGCACCTTGTCGGCTTAGGCGTCGAGCCGATGTCGATGACACCCATCGAATTCGGCAAGCTCATCGCCGACGAAACTGAGAAGTGGCGGAAGGTGATCAAGTTTGCGGGCATTCAGCCAGTGTGATGCGAGCAATCGGCCGCGATCGGATATTCCGTAACTCCCGTTAGGCGATTGGGGGCAGCCGATGTCGCAGATGCTCATACTGCACTGCAATGCAGTTTCACAGCCGAGCGCCGTTGCGGGTCATCAATCGCGTCATTCGCGCGACTTCCAGCGGCGTCTGCTTTGCCCCCAATCGCGACCAGGTTGGTGCGCGCAACGAACGCCACTTCGGGCCAATTTCTGCCGCACGCACTCGCAGCAAAAGCGGCGAGCTTTTCGCCGTCGGACTGCCGCGAAGTCGGTCACAGACCTGCCGATTGGCACGTGATATTCTTCACCACATTGCGGCAGGAATGACCCGTTGGGGACGCGTTAAATGACCATCCACATTGGCAGGCGGCAATTTATTTCCGCGCTCGGCGGAGGAATGACCGGTTGGCCGCTCGCCGCGCGTGCGCAACGGCCAGCGATGCCGATGATCGGATATATCAGCAGTCGGTCCTCCGATGCCGAGGCCCCGTGGCGAGTGCCATTTCTAAAGGGCTTGGAAGCAGCAGGTTTTGTGCCGAACCAGAATGTTGTGATCGACTATAGATATTCTGGAGGCGACGAAAGCCAGTTGCCGCAAGTGGCTGCCGAGTTTGTCCGGAGTCAAGGTGGCCGTTCTCGTAGCCACAAGCAGGCCTGCGGCCATCGCTGCTAAATCTGCGACAGCCAACATCCCGATCGTCTTCACCAGTGGAGAGGACCCGGTTGCCATTGGCCTTGTCGCCAGCCTGAACCACCCTGGCGGCAACGCCACCGGTGTTGCTTTGTTCACGACCGAGCTGGGTCCTAAACGTCTCGGTCTGCTCCGCGACCTTCTCCCAAAGCCTGGCGTAATCGCCTTTGTCGTAGACCCACATAATGGGTCAACGCCAACTCAGATTGAAGAAATGCAAACGGCGGCCAAGGCCGTGGGACAGCCGTTGCTTGTGTTAAATGCAGGAACTGAAAGTGAGATCGATGCTGCATTCGCCGTGATGTCACGACAAAAAGTCAACGCGCTCCTGTATGGGGCTTCTACCTCCTTTCAGGTCGTTAAAGACCGCCTTATCGCTCTCGCCGCACGGCAATCTATTCCAGCTATGTACGAATGGCGCGAGTTCGTCGCAGTGGGCGGATTAATGAGCTACAGCACGAATGTAGCGGAGAGCGGGCAGCAAATCGGGAGCTATACCGGACAGATCCTCAATGGTGCCAAACCTGGAGATCTACCGGTTGTTCAGTCATCGCGGTTCGAGCTGGTCATCAATCTGAAGACTTCCAAAGCGCTCGGCCTTACGATCCCCGCCACGCTGCTCGCCCGCGCTGACGAGGTGATCGAGTAAATCTTTGACGACCGCTTTGGTCATCTTCTGCCGCGCCCATTATAAGCTGGCGTGTCCAGACTTCCCCGATAACTGCTGCACCGGGCGTCCGTCATTACGGGGTTACGACGCGCCCTAACTTTTGGCGCACTGAGGCGCTTTATCTTTGTCGTCGTGGGTCACCTGTTTTTGCATGGTGTCGCCGTGTGCTGTGCGCGTGGCCGACCCGAAAGCCGTTGACTGGCGCGGCGGTTCCGGGTCCCGAGCCGCCGATTTGCGACGGTCGCCCCGATGTCGGCTTTTCCCGAAAGCGTCAGTTCGAATCCAGCCAGGAGAGAACGTTGCGGTCTGGATTTCGCGCCTTTGGAGAAGTCACCCTACAATATGGCGGACCATAGAGGGAGGACCATCATGAGCAACAAACTTGTCACCACGCTGATCTGCGCCTCGGCCCTCGCCGTTGCACTGACGGCCCCAAGCCGCGCCCAGGGGGTGATCGCCACGCACCGCCTGTCAGCAGCGCTCGCCGCCGAGGCAGTGACCGAGGCGGTCGCCGCCTGCGCCAAGCAAGGCTACCATGTCGCGGCAACGATCATCGATACTGATGGCGTGGAACAGGCGGGGTTGCGCGGCGACGGCGCCGGCATGGTCGCGGTGCTTACCGCCTACGATAAAGCCTATACGGTGATAATGCTCGGTGCGACGCGCAACGAGGACTCCAGCGGCGCAATCGCGCAGCGAATAGGCAACAATCAGCCGCCTGGCGGGATCGTCAAGGTGCCGCATGTGATCATTCAGCAAGGCGCGCTGCTCATCAAAGTCGGCAGCGAGGCGATCGCGGCAGTAGGGGTCGGCGGCGCCCCCGGCGGCGACAAGGACGAAGCCTGCTCTAAAGCCGGACTCGACAAGATCAGCGAACGCCTCAAATAACACCCGAGCGTAGCTACTGGCAGGCTGCGCAGTATTCATCTGATAGCGGCGGAATCGAGATTGCGGCGACCGATCCCGCCCTGTGCGGCACGTCAAAGACCAGCATTTTGAGGCGTGATATTCTTCGTCCTAACCCAGCGGGGCGGGTCGGATGGCAATCGGCATCGGACGGCGGCAATTTCTATCCGCACTCGGCGGCGCAGCGGCCGTGTGGCCGCTCGCGGCGCGTGCGGAACAGCAGCCGATGCCGGTGGTCGGATTTGTCAGTGGCAACGCGGCCGACGCCGTCACACGCGAGCTCACCGCGTTCCGCAAGGGCCTCAACGAAAGCGGCACAATCGAAGGCCAAAATGCGACGGTGGAGTACCACTGGTTAGCGGGCCGCTTCGATCAGGCGCCGACAGTGATGGCCAATCTGGTCCGCCGACAAGTGGCTTTGATCGTCACGCCCGGTAGCGTGCCCTCACTTGCGGCCAAAGCAGCCACCGGGACAATCCCAATCGTGTTCGGGGCCGGTGGAGATCCGGTCCGCCTTGGCCTCGTCGTCAGCCTCGCCCGACCCGGAGGCAATGCGACCGGCGTCAATTTTTTCTTCGAGGAGATACAATCTAAGCGGCTGCGGCTGCTGCACGACCTGGTGCCGAAGGCAATGCGGATTGCTGTGCTCGTCAATCCGGCCAATGCTTCATCCGCCAAATCCACGCTACGGGAGATAAAACAAGCCGCGCCCGCCATCGGGCTGCAAGTCCAGACGACTCTCAAAGCTAGTACGGTCGATGAGATCGATGCGGTATTTGCAACATTCGCGCGCGAGCGCCCCGACGCCCTGTTCGTCGCTCCCGACGGGTTCTTCTATAACAGCGCTACACAACTTGCCACGCTTGCGGCGCGCGCGCAGATTCCGGCGACCTATGACGACCGTCATTTGGTCGAAGCCGGTGGGTTGATGAGCTACGGCACCGACTTCGCGGACATGTATCATCAACTCGGCATCTATACCGGGCAAATTCTCAAGGGCACCAAGCCCGCCGACCTGCCGGTGGTGCAATCGACCAAGTTCGAACTGGCGATCAACCTTAAGACCGCGAAGACACTTGGCCTGACCGTTCCTTCAGGCGTACTCGCCATCGCCGACGACGTGATCGAATGAGGCGGCGCGAGTTCATTACGCTGCTCAGCGGGGCGACTGCTGCCTGGCCGCTCGCAGCCCTTTCGCAGAACGAAAATCGCGTTCGTGTGGTCGGACTTCTCTTGGCGGGTCCGAACGAAAGCGATTCGGGCTCTCAAGCCCGCCTGGCGGCATTTCGCAATGCCTTGCGGGATTTGGGCTGGAAGGAGGGCAGCAACGTCCGGTTGGAGGTTCGCTGGTCAGCCGGTAATGTGGATCGCGCACGCGCCTTTGCAAGCGAATTGGTGACATTTGCGCCGGAAGTCATCCTCGCCGGTGGGACTACCTCTATTGCAACGCTTAAACAGATGACAAGCTCTATCCCGCTTGTTTTCGTCATCGTGAACGATCCGGTCGCTCAAGGGTTTGTTCCGAGCGTTGCACACCCAGGCGGCAATATCACCGGCTTCAGCTACATCGACTTCTCGATGCTCGGAAAGGCTCTGCAATTACTCAAGCAGGTAGCGCCAAGCATGAACCGCGTCGGCTTCATGTTCAATCCGGACACCTATCCATATTACGAGGTCTATCTGGATTCGCTTCGTACGCAGCTGCATGAACTTACCCTTGATCTGGCACCATTGCGGGTGCGTTCCGAAGCGGAGATAAAACAAGCACTCGAAGGCCTCTCAGGTACGCCAGGCGGCGGGCTGATCGCTCCGCCAGAGCCGTTCCTGTCCGCACATCACAAGCTGGTTGTTGAGTTGGCGGCGCAATTCCGCCTACCCGCAACCTACGGCTTGCGCGATTTCGTTGACGATGGGGGCATGATGTCCTACGCGCCGGATCAAACCGATATATTCCGCCGCTCTGCGTCTTATATTGCTCGCATCCTCGAGGGGGAAAAGCCAGGTGACCTGCCGGTTCAGGCGCCAACTAAATTTGAACTTGTAATCAACCTCAAAACCGCCAAGGCGCTCGGCCTGACCGTTCCGCAGTCGCTGCTCGCAACCGCCGACGAGGTGATCGAGTGAAAATTCCGCGAAGAAATTTTATATCACTGCTCGGTGGTGTAGCCGTGTCATGGCCACTTTCGGTTCAAGCTCAACGGCCAGATCCCATTCGGCGGATCGGCGTGCTCTTGCCCTATCTGCAAGACGATGCCGCGGTACAGCCCCAGCTTATTGCGTTTCGCGGCGCGTTGACTGGCCTGGGGCTGGATCGAAGGCCAAAACGTGACCTTCGACTATCGCTGGACAGCAGGCAGCAACGATCTTGTACAAACCTACGCCAAGGAACTCGTGGCACTTGCGCCCGATCTCGTTCTGACGGCGAGCGTGCAATTGGTGAGCGCGCTCCACGACGAGACGCGAACCATACCGATCCTGTTTGGCGCCTCGTCCGACCCGGTCGAATTGGGTCTCGTCGAAAGTCTTGCCCGTCCTGGGGGCAACGTGACGGGATTCACCAGCATGCAGATTGAGACGACGGTGAAGTATTTAGAAATCCTCAAGGAGCTTGATCCAGGCGCGCATCCAGACGATCCGTCTTCGCCCGCTTGCGCTCGCGTGACACCGCAACGCTTGCCGAATGGATGACATGCGCCTCAGTCCCGCGAGCAATGAGCCAGCGCGCCAGCCAGAAGCCGTCACGGCCAGCCTCATAGGCCAGCGCGATCCGGCTGATTGGCCGGCCAGCACGCACCGCCTCGTTCCGCCACCGCTCGATCAATCGCAACAGTTCCGTCGCATCCGGCTCCAATTTCTTCAACGGCTGGCGCTCGACGCCGGGAACAGCGCCGCTCACCAGCCAGATAGCCTTGCTCATCTCGACGACCACCACCAAGGTCGAGTTCGGATCAAAAGCGGTCAGGCTTCGGCTGAGATCATTGACTTGGGCCACGGGGCAACCTCCATCAGTTCGTATGAACGATGAAGGTGCCACGACCTCCGCCGCCCACCCCATAGCTTCTCCCACCTCGGGTGTGTGACGGCAGATACTCGCCGTATGCGTTCCAGCGCCTGTGACACGCGACCCTGGCTCTGAGTCCAGTGCATGCTTTGCTGATACGCATTTCCCTGGTCCCTGCCCTTGGCTCTACCAACTCCGCTGCGGATCGCTCCGCTTTGTTCGTCGGCTTCACAGCTACTATGGCAGGGTCAGACTTCTCGGGTCCGTGCATCATCGGCTACGGCTCCTCACCTTCCCGATGCGGGCCGGCAGCGGCAACCCCGCTCCGGTCAGACCCGAGACCTCCCAGCTTCCGATGCGATCCTTTTGCACGTGAGGTGGCCTTAGACCCCGGCAGAGCGTCAGCACCTCGCATAACGGTGCCGCACATATTGCCTTCGAGCGAATAGAAACTCTCGGCCCCTGCGATATCTGATCTTTCGTGGCTCAATCCCACACCCCATGCAATCGCTGTGTACGCTTCGCAACCACCGTCGCCGGTGGCCACGCAACACTCGCTACCAAGCGGGCGCTACCCCTTACTTGGGCCGGACTTTCACCGGCAGGATCGCACCAGCTTGCGGCTGGCGCACCTATTCGATCACCTCGTCGGCGCGCAACAGCAGACTGGTGGGTGTGGGAAGGCCGATGGCCGTTGCCGTCTTAAGATTGAGGACAAACTCAAATTTCGTTGGCTGCTCGATCGGCAGGTTACGTCCTCTCGGCGGCCAAACACGTAGAGTGGGCTGACAGGCGACGTCAAATACTCATCCCGAAATATGAAGGCACGGGCAGTCTCAACCATACTGCGGCAGCCATGGGGTTGGTCTTCCGCTGGCTCCGATGGTATCAAGCGCGCCATCAATTCGCCCGGAATAACGAAAGAGGGAATGGCACGTCATGAGCAGCGAGAAAAGCGCCCCTGAAAAGGCGGATACCGCACTCCACCGCCGCGATGTGTTGATGGGCGGCGCGCTGGTCGGGGGAACCGTCGGTTTATCCGCGCTCAGTCTCGTATCGGCAACGGCGGCCATGGCTGGCGTCAAGGCAAATATCGTCTTCATCCTGGCCGATGATCTCGGCTGGAAGGACGTCGGCTTTCATGGCTCCGACATCAAAACCCCCAATCTCGACAAGCTGGCACAAACCGGTGCCCGGCTCGAACAATTCTATTCGCAGCAGATCTGCACGCCTGCGCGCGCCGCGTTCATGACCGGGCGTTATCCGCTGCGCTACGGCTTGCAGATGGCGGTGATACCGTCGGCCGGACGCTATGGGCTCGCCACCGACGAATGGCTCCTGCCGCAGGCACTGAAGCAGGCGGGCTACCGAACGGCAATTATCGGCAAATGGCATCTCGGCCACATCGACAGAAAATATTGGCCGAACCAGCGCGGCTTCGATTATTCCTACGGCCCGCTGATCGGCGAAATCGATCACTTCAAGCACGAGTCCGCACGGCGTCACGGACTGGTACCGCAACAACAAACCGGTAAAAGAGCCGGGCTACGACACGCAATTGTTCGGCGCCGACGCAGTTCGTCAGATCGAGGCGCACGACGCCAAGTCGCCGCTTTTCCTCTATCTCGCCTTCACCGCCCCGCACACGCCCTATCAGGCGCCGCAGGATTATCTCGACCGCTATAAAGACATCGCCGATCCGCCGCGCCGCGCCTATGCGGCGCAAATCACCTGCATGGACGACGAAATCGGCAAAGTGGTCGCGGCGCTCGAACGGCGCGGCATGCGCGACAACACCCTAATCGTCTTTGCCAGCGACAACGGCGGCACCCGCTCGAATTTGTTCGTCGGTGAGGCGGAGATGAAGGGCGAGCTGCCGCCGAACAACAGTCCTTATCGCGATGGCAAAGGTTCGGTCTACGAAGGCGGCACCCGCGTGGTGGCGCTGGCGAATTGGCCCGGGCGTATCAAGCCGGGCGTGGTCGACGAGATGATGCACATCGTCGACATGTATCCGACGCTGGCTGGTCTTGCCGGCGCGAACCTCGGCAAGACCAAGCCCCTCGATGGCATCGACGTCTGGCCGACCATTAGCGAGGGCAAGTCCAGCCCGCGCGACGCCATGGTCTATAACGTCGAGCCCTACCGCGCCGGCGTGCGCAGAGGGAACTGGAAGCTGGTGTGGACGACGCTCCTGCCGCAGCGCGTCGAACTGTTCGATCTCTCGAAAGATGTCTCGGAGTTGACCAACCTTGCCGAGCAAAACCCGGACAAAGTCAAGGAATTGCAAGCCTGGGCGACCGAGCTCGCCAAACAGGCGGCGCCGCCGCTGTTCTTGCTGGAACTCGTGCGGCTTGGATTGAGCCACAAGCCGGAATTTCCCGACCTCGGCGGCACCTACGATTAGGATCTTTGCTTTCGTTCTCAGCTATGTTGTTCAGGACGTGCCGCCGCAGCGACAGCGGACAACCTTGCTCGCCCGTGCGGACGAGGTAATTGAGTGATCCTTTCGCACTGCGGAAATTTGCGGGGTGAAGTGACGTTGTGGGTCATCTACTGCCGCGCCGTTTCGTCCCAGTCGCGGCCGAAGTACTCCCGAAAGCCGCGGCGCCGGTCGCCCAACTTCGTTATGCTTGAGCGCCACAGACCTCAATTTTGAGGCGTGATATTCTTCCCCCATATTGCAGCAGGCATAATCTCGTTGAGGCGTTGCAAATGGCAATCGGCATCGGCAGACGGCACTTCACATCGCTCCTCGGTGGTGCGGCGGTAGCGGGGCCCTTCGCCGCCCTCGCGCAGCAGCCCGAGCGGATGCAGCGTATTGGTGTGTTGATGAGCACCGATGAAACCGATCTCAGAGAGAGGTCGAGTGTTGCCGCCTTCGTTGACGCGCTCGGGAATCTTGGACAGGTCGTGGGGCGAAATTTTGAGATCGTGTATCGCTGGGGTGCAGGCGATCCACAGCGCATGGCAGCCAATGCGCGTGAAATCATCAGCCAGGCGCCCGATGTGATCGTTGTAAAGGGCGCGAACCTACCGGCCGCGCGGGAAATGACCGCTACAATCCCGATCGTATTTGTACTCCTAAGCGATTCGGGCGTTCAGGACTACGTCAAGACTTTTGCGCACCCTGGAGGCAACGTCACCGGATTTGCGAGTGATGAACTCGCGCTAGTTGGCAAACGGCTTGGGTTATTGCGCGAGATAAGCCCCCGCACTGTTCGAGTTCTATACATAACGAGCAAGCGCGTTGGTGTCCGAACAGCGGAATTGTCCGCGCAAATCCTGAAAGACGCCTCGGCAGTGGGCGTCACTTTAGTTGAAGGATCGACTGACAACGACGCAGAGATCGAAGTCGCCATCCAAGAGTTCGCACTAAAGCCCGATGGCGGCCTAGTCGTCGCGTTCAATGCTTTCACCACCACTCATCGACAATCCATCGCAGCCTTCGCGACGCGCTACCGCATGCCAGCAATCTATCCGTTACGGTCATTCACAGATGGCGGAGGTCTCTTTTCCTACGGCTTTGACCAGGATGATCAGTTCCGACAGGCGGCCTCGTATGTAGATCGTATTCTCAAAGGCGAGAAACCCGGCGACCTGCCGGTACAACTGCCTACTAAGTATCAGATGGTAATCAACCTCAAAGTAGCGAGGGCGATCGGTCTTGAAGTGCCGCCGACGCTGCTTGCCCGCGCCGACGAAGTGATCGAATAAGCTCTTTCGCAACGCATCATTTGATGATGGTGTATCGACGTTCAGGGTCATCAACCGCCGCGCCCTTCACTCGTTGGCGCGGCAGCTATCACCGCCAGTGACGGACACGGGCGCCGTGATGTTTTGCTCCTTCGTTAGCCATCCACTCTCGAAGCGATCCGGCTGACGGTTTTATTGTCGCCTCCGCCTAAGCGCTGTTATCATCGCGTCCTCAAAAACATCGCACCAACGCAAGGAGCCAGCCGAGATGGCGCAACCCCTGGACCTCAACTCCTACCTCGCACGCATCAACTATACTGGTCCCCGCACACCGACCTACGACGTCCTCGCCGGCATCCTCAAAGCCCACATCGCCAGCGTCCCCTTCGAAAGCTTCGACGTTCTTCTCGGCCGACCCATCCGGCTCGACACCGAAGGCCTGCAAGCCAAGATCGTCGCCGGCCGCCGCGGTGGCTACTGCTTCGAACACGCAAGCCTCATGCACGCAGCTCTCGTGGCAATTGGCTTCGCCCCCGTCAGGCACTGCTCCCGCGTGCTCGTCTTCGAACCGCGCCACGAAAGCGTGCGCCAGGACATGTTCCTCACCGTTACAACCGGCGGCGCCACCTACATTGTCGATCCTGACTTCGGCCCCTTTGCCTGTCCGGTCCCGATTCCGGTCGACGGTACTCCCGTTCCGGCGAGCGCGCCGACCCATCGCCTCGCCCGCGAAGGGAACGACTGGTCCCTCTACGTTACCCGCGACGGCGAACAAATGCCGGGCTGGGTCTCCACCATGGAAGAGGAATATCCCGTCGATTTCGAGATGATGAACCACTACATCGCCACCCACCCGGCCTCCTTCTTCACCCACAACATTCTCGCCAGTGCCGTCACTCAGGAAGGCCGCGTCAACATCATGAACCAGGGCGTCCACATCATCCGCAACGGCTCTGTCGAACCGACGCAGTTGGCGGATCGCAAAGCCCTACGCGCGCTCGTCGCGCGGCACTTCGGGTTCGATCTGCCCGAACTCGAGACGATGCGCGTAGATGGCGTACCCGGCTGGAAGTAAAGGCCTCTATGTGGCGCTGATCATTTTAATTAGGAAGTTGGGTCTGGAATGACCGATTTTCGTTTATTGCGATCGAATTGACCTATCGCAGCGCAAAAATTGGCGGCGGCAAAGCGCCGCTTCGGGTCAGGAACCGCCGCGCCCGTCACTGGCCGGCGCGGCAGAAAGACTCCTCATAGCGGACAACTCGTTGCACTGGGCCAGCCGACGCTGATTTCGCGCATCCTGCGATCAAGGTGTGGTAATGGTGCTTCTTGCCCAAGGGCCTCGTGCCCCCAACGGGCGGGATCAATGACAATCAGCATAGGACGGCGGGAATTGATAACCGCGCTCGGCGGCGCGGCAATCGCTTGGCCGCTGGTTGCCCGCGCGCAGCAGCCGAATAAGATTCCGCGGATCGGATTTCTATCGCCGTTCTCTCCCTCCGATACGGTGTTGTGGGATGAAGCCTTCCTGCAAGGACTCCGTGACCTCGGATGGGTGGACGGTAAGAGCATCGTCATTGAACGCCGCTATGCCGACGGGAAAAATGATCGCCTTCCCGAACTCGTTGCCGATCTCGTCCGGCTCAAGGTCGACCTCATCGTCACGTCCGTCAGCAACGATAGTCTGGCTGCCAAAAACGCGACCAAGGAAATCCCTATCGTGATGGCGGCTGCGGGCGACCCGGTGGCGATCGGGATTGTCGAGAGCCTGTCGCGGCCCGGCGGCAACATCACCGGGTTGTCGCAAATGACCCCCGACCTCGCCGGAAAGCGGCTTGAGTTGCTCAGAGAAATCGCCCCTAACGTCGCCTCGGTGGCCGTCCTTTTCAGTCCCGATGACCCGATCTCCGCGCTTGGTTTGCACGAAATGCAGCCGTCGGCCCGGAAGCTGGCCGTCGAAGTGCATGCGTGGGAGGTGCGCAATCCTGTCGATTTGGACAAAGCGCTGCACGCTGCAGCTACGGCGCGCGTCGGCGCCCTCGCCATCATGCCCAATCCGGTATTCGTGACCAATCTAAAACAGATCGCGGACTTTGCCTTACAAAACAAACTGCCTTCGATGTTTCACCTGCGAGAATTCGCGAACGATGGCGGTTTGTTGTCATACGGGGTGGATCGGTCCGACTTGTACCGGCGCGCCGCCAGGTTCGTCGATAAAATCCTCAAAGGCGCCAAGCCGGCGGATCTGCCGATCGAACAGCCGACCAAATTCGACTTGGTGATCAACCTAAAGACCGCCAAGGCGCTCGGCTTGACCGTACCGGCGGCGCTGCTGGCTACCGCCGATGAGGTGATCGAATGATCGTTTCGCAATGCGGCAATTTGCAGAGGTAAAGCGCCGTTGTGGGTCGATAGCGTTGAAAAAGCAGGTCGTTCGTTTGGCTTCATGCTTTTTGGGCGGTTTGCCGCGGCTGAGGTGAGCCGGTTGTCGGGCCTTGCGTCCGCTGGATTGGCGATATCTCGATGCGGAGGCGACTGCTGTACTTATAAGTGACCTCAGGCAAACGCTATGCACCGCTGGTCAGGTGGTGGCTCGAAGGTTCGCAGCGCCAAGGTCTTAAGGTTCTGCACGATGGCGGCGAGGTGGAACTCGTCGCGCGCGCCGGAGAGACCCCGCAGCCGCATGCGCTCGAAGCGATGATGGGTCTTCAGGTGCGCAAATCGCATCTCTACCTTCTTGCGCTCATTGCGTGATCGGTCGAACTCCGGCGTGCCCACGAAGCTGCGGGCATGATCGCGGGCGTCCTCATGGACGTCGCGTGTGATCTTGCGCGAGGGCGTGTTCGGACTGCATTTCGGCTTGAGTGGACACGCGCGGCAATCGCGCCGCGATGCACGATAGCGCACCTTGTGGTCGGCGCCCGCATTGCCGGTGGTCTTTAGCAGTTTGTTCGCGGGGCAGACGTAGACGTTACACTCATGGTCGAACGTGAAGTCGTTGCTTGAGAAGGTGCCATCCTCGCGACCACTCTTATCCCAGACCGGGATATGAGGCGTGATGCCTGTGCCGATCAGCCAGCCGAGGAACTTGCCGGTGCCATAGGCCGTATCGGCCAATAGTCGTTTGGGCTTCAAGCCTTGCGTCTGCTTCGGTACGCTTGATCATGGTCTTGGTCGCGGCCACCTCGTCGTAGGTGCGGGCCGGAGTGGCCTCCACATCGACGATGACCGCGTGCTCGATGTCGATCAGATAATTGAGCCCATTGCCAAACTGAACGCGCTTGTTGGCTTTGGCGGTCCAGGCCGAGCACGGGTCTACCGGCGAGATCGCCTTTGGCAGCTTGCGATCCGCGTCGGGATCTTCGTCATCAAGAGCTCCGAGAAACTCGGCAACCGCACGCGTCTGACGTTCCGGCAACGACCAGTCGATCTCGTCGGGTGCCTTGGCATGATAACGACTGGCGTCCGCTTCCATGACGCTGGCATCGACCGCGAAGGCTTCACCCTTGACCAGACCGCCATCCATGCAGGCCCGCACCACCGCCTCAAAGACCTGACGAAACAGATCACTGTCGCGGAACCGGCCGTGACGATTGACCGAGAAAGTCGAATGATCAGGAACCTTGTCCTCAAGGTCGAGGCGGCAGAACCAGCGGTATGCGAGGTGTAACTCGACCTCCTCGCACAGCCGCCGCTCAAATCGAATGCCGTAGCAGTAGCCAATGATCAGCATCCGGATCATCAACTCGGGGTCGATCGATGGTCGGCCGATCTCGCTGTAGAACGGCACCAGCTTCTCGCGAAGGTCACCCAGTATCTGGGTCACAACCGGGTTGATCCGGCGCAACAGATGGCCCGCCGGAATGCGCCGTTCGAGATTGAAAAGGTAAAACAACCGGCTCTGATCGCCGCTCTGCCGACCCATCATGACCCGACCTCATCGTTGAATACCTCAACGAAATGGAATCATGATTCGCCCATTATCTCGACGACTTTTTCAACAGCATCGACCCACAGCGGCGCTTCGCAATCGCCCATTGCCGCAATGCGAAAAATTCATTCGATCACCTCGTCGGCGGTAGCAAGCAGCGACGGCGGTACGGTCAGGCCAAATTCGGCGACACAGCGATGTCATTTGGCCCATAAAGGAAAAGGAAATTCCGAAGCTATTTCGTGTGGAGGCCTGCGCGTCCGATGATCTCCTTCCACATCGACGACTCGCGCACCATGCGCATGTGGAGTTCGTAGGGCCCTTCGTATTGCACCAGGAAACCGGCCTGGATCATTTTGGCTTGGATATCCGATCTTTGCATAATTTCCTGGGTCGCCCGTGCGAGTTTTTCAGTGATAGAGGTTGGCGTCCCGGCCGGGGCGAGAAACATCTGCGAAGTCACTGCCACCACGTTTGGAATGCCGGCTTCCGCCATGGTCGGCACATCGGATAGCTGAAACCATCTCTCACCGCCGGTCTGCACTAGCCCTTTGAACTCGCCAGAGCGGAGGTGGCCGAGCAACCCTGCAACGCCGATCGCAGCGATATCGGTCTTGCCGGAAAGCATGGCCATCATAGCCGGCTCTGAGCCGTCATAGGGAATATGCGAGATGTCGATATTAGCGCGCAGTTTAAAGAGCTCCGCCGCAAGCTGCGAGGAACTGCCGACGCCCGGCGAGGCATAGGTAAGCTTGCCCGGATTGGCCTTCGCCTTTGCGATAAGATCCGCGAGGCTTGTGATAGCGGAGGATGGCTTGGTAACAATAAAGTTTGGTGCGGCACCGAGATAGGCGATCGGCATAAAATCTTTGAACGGGTCGTAGGCAGTCTTCGACAAGCTTGAATCGAACAGTGGATTGATCAGCGCTGCATTGGTGGTGACTAGCAACGTGTAACCGCTCGCTGGAGCCCGCGCCGCAGCGCTCAGACCAATATTGCCAACTGCACCGACGCGATTATCAACGATGACGTCCTGACCCAACTTCGGCGCCAGCTCTGCGGCCAGCAACCGGCCAACCAAGTCATTAGCTCCGCCGGCAGGAAACGGAACAATGATAATAATGGCGTGCTCCGGCCATTCAGCACGAGCCTCACCGCTAAGGATTACGGCCATCGTCGCCAAAGCGGCCAACGTGAGCGAAAGCAGCTTCACGATTTGCTCTTTGGATTTCATAATGACCCGTTGGGCGACTAGTTCGAAACCAAGGAATTGTGAGGCGAACGCACTCGATCATCGCTAGCAGGCCCTAATTTCCCTACCAGATGCGCGCCCGCTGCGCACGTGATTACTGGGAACGGCTTCCGCGCGCTACGCAAATTCGGCGCGCTGCAGGTGGTCGTCGTGGCCACTCCCGGCCCGAGACGGTTGCGCAACTGTTCGCCTGCGTGTCTGTTATTGGGTGCCAAACTGCCGCGCCTGTCGGTGACGAGCGAGGCGGTTTTTGACCGAGCTGTTGAAAAAGTCGTCGAGGTAATCGGCGAATCATGATTCCGTTTCGTTGAGGGTTTTGGCGGCGAGGTCGGATCATGATGGGGCGGCAGAGCGGCGATCAGAGCCGGTTGTTTTACCTTTTCAATCTCGAACAGCATGGCGCCGCGATAGGCAGTGCGGCGCGCGACGCCCGCATAGGACAGGGGCGTAAGCGGCCTGCCAATGATATCGATGAAAACGGCAGCGGGCCCGTCGGAACCATTCTCTGACTCGTTAAGAAAATCGGCAAATGCCATAAGTTGCCCCATACTCTCATTTTTCCGGTACTGGCTCGGCCACCGTCAGCCGAGCCCGCACCTATTACCTCAATTGTAGCGGTGGGGCGACGATGCGCGCGGATTTGCGCTCTATTCTCCGCGAGCACTTTTCCTGACTGTCTCCCGTCAATGTTCCCAATATTGAGCAAAGGCGTTTTCTCAGATCGTATGATGACGGAAACACTTCCTCTTCAATGTAATCGGTCAGCTTTTCACATTCCGATTTAATCATTCCAACCTTTTCGTTAAATGCCAATAAGTCATCGCTCAACGTTTCGAGGTTCGCCTGGACCATGGGAGAATCGATCACGTTGTCCTCTGCGCGGTCGCTCTTCTTCCGCATTGATCTCGAGTACGATTTAGCTACCAATCTCAAGGATACGGATATTTTTACGCAGTCCTCTTCTAAAAATTCCATCATCGCGGCGTGGGTATACACCGACTGCGAATTCTTTAAGTGATCCCTCTTTGCCGCACCGATAAATTTCCCCACATCGTGCCTAGAGCTCGTCGCTGATATTCTCCGAATATCGCCGTTCGCCATATTGGTCATTTCACTACTCCTCAGTTGCCGTTTTGCGGCTGAACGCCACTGCAATCATTTTACAAGATTGGATTCTGGTGTTTGAATTGGCATTTGGGATGCCTGATCCGTTAATGGTTGGTTTTTCCGACGTGTAGTAGCTTTATTGGCGGCATATTTCCTGGCGGAGCCGGCAATCCCGCCATTCACTTTGAAAAACCATTTCAGTCGCTCTGGCTTCTGGGTCCAGCCGTGCGCGTATCTCAGCGCCTGGGTCCATCAACTCTTTTGCCGCGTATCCTCTCGACCAGCCGATGCCTCGATTAAAATCCGAAGCGGGTGGGACTGTCTCTGAATTGACAGCTTATATATTTTCGCAATTCGCCGCGAAGCTACTCCAGCAATTCGCCTTGAGCGTAGGTCGCGGTAGACCTGATAAACGTCACGCAAATATCGATACAAACCAAACCGCCGCTTCCCTGGCCGAGTATCGTTCCGATGCTTCAAAGCTGATTTTTTTAATCTCTTGATTATTCTCCGAAGATATTCGTCGGTGATTGCAGCCTCCTTATTGCCGTTTATAACTTTGTTCAGTTCGAGTGTTATGTTCGCGTCATAAAATTAGTATCGTCACAGGTCACGTTTCAGGCGAAAACCGTCCGTTTGAGGCGAGGAACTATGTTCCTGTAGGCACCGTGATTACCCGCGTGAATGGATGCTTTCAGACGGCGCCGTTCACCGGCGATTCGGTAAAATCACCACGGGCTAAGGGATTCAATCCTCCAGAACTCTTTTTCACGATCTTTCTCCATGTAATTTGTTAATCGACGTTTTCGTAATACGACAAGTGCGAAGCCGGCGACCCAGCGTACATTCCGTTCTCGACTATGAGGTTTGATTTCGCAGTTCTCAGGAAGTCGGCACGAGATCAATTGGTATTTAAAGATTGCTCTTGCTCAAGTGCCTTCCACAATGCCTTCTCTGTCGTGCTCGGCGGATCACCAAACCACACCCAGACGTTGCTACCAGGAGCACAGCAAACCACTGCTTCTCGGTATGCCAGCTTTCACTAACATCTGGGTATATGTTGTTGGGGTATATATTGTATGGGTCGAAAGCCGCTCTGTCTTCACACATGACATTTACCTTAGCTGGGTCAATGTCGAGTGCGGCTTGCCTCCGAATTTCGACCCACTCTTCAAAAGGCACTGAACCAACATATTCTGGCGGCTTGAAGAGCGTCATTGAACTCGCCGCGGTGTTTAATGGCTTGTTTTCGAGCTGCCCGATGACAATTTTGCCTAAGTCAAACAGCGGAGCGATGTCCTCGATTACCGTGACAAATTTCTCTGTAATCCTTTTTATATTAGCGCCAGGGTGAAAATCGAATACTAATCCCCGAATGCTCAACCGCACAGAGGATTTTAACTTCCGCCGTCGGCAGCGACTTGCTTTTTCCGAAGCCTTCGAAGGCTTGCCGGCAAGTCCGTGATGAACGTATTTACGCCACCAGACTCCCTATCGGCTGTGATGCTGACGTTCCTAAGGCGAAAACGAGCGCCTCTGGGCTGCCTAGATTTACAAGGGCGACTTCTCTCCCGCTATTGCGTCGCGTAACAACAAGCGTCTTTCCGAGCAACGAGACTGAATATTTCATATGCCTTCCTATCCATTTGATGACTGCGAACAACCGCCTCTACCAATTGTGGCTCGATAATCAACATAAGCGATGTTTGCTGGGGTTTTTCGGGATGCAGACCAAGGGTCAATTGGATCGATCAGTTTAGTTTTATCTGATACATTTTTTTTCCATTTTGTTGCGCAACGTCTTCGTCGCATCGTTGCAAACGTTATTTAAAAGGATCGCCTGGGCGAACGATTGGCCAAAATAACGCTACTTTGGAGCGAACGGGCGGGGAACGGGACCGTTGGTGATTGGTCGCCTTTCCAAGTCTAGGATTATTTCTCTGAAATATTCGTCGGTGATTGCGGCCTCCCTCGTGCGTTTATGGATTTGCTCAGAGCAGCATTTTCCTCGTCGTCCAATTAGCTTCAGGTAACGCCTCAGGCAAAAACTAACCGTTTGAGGCGAAGATTGGGGGTTTTATGACCCGACTGGTGTCGCCTTAACGGGGCGGCGTCTGCGCTAGTTCGCGACTAGATGAGCGGGTTCGGGTTCGGGTCCTTAGCCGAGACTGATGGGGAAATTACAGAAATTCCACAAGATGGTTTGATCGCGACTTCCGGATGATGCATCAGAGACCGAACAAGTTTTTGCGCGTTGCCGGTAGCTCACACCTGGTTGTTTGCAGTCACTGCAACGACGGTTCAATTTCCCTCTTTTTTTGAGGGACTTTGCTGTAATCGTAATCTCATATTTATTCCCACAATCGGGACAATAGCTTTGCATTCTCATCAACCGAAACTTTCTTCCGTCTTTGGTAACCTCCGTTTCCATTCCGACACATCTAAATCGCTGATAGCCTACAAACGCGACAATTTTGCTTTGCACGATCTTTTCCTCATCTGGTACTGACGACGAACTTATGTGGAAGCGAGTTTCCGTCGCTATGTCCCCTTTACAGGATTTTCTCTCCCTCAGGATTGGCCAAAGGACCGCAAATTTTCGCCTAAAAGCGCGCGATAATTTCGGCTGACGGCGATGTCAAAAACAGGACCGATTAATTCGCTCTAATTGCCACTCGCGCTTGATCCGCAGCTTATTATCCAATTTTCAGGTCTATTTATTTCGGCTTTCACTGGCCGCAGTGCGCATCGTTTTGTTGTGTGCACGTAGTAGTCGACTTGATTATTAGGTCGCACCTTTTGAATTCGGGGAACCATAAATCAAGGGTTTCGAATTTCAGGCGATTCCTTCATCGTTTAAGGCGAAATGCCAGACCAAGCGGTCTTGTAAAGTACTAATTTTGATAATGAAAAATGCGGCTTACGGCTTTAATCGGAGAGCTATGAAGCGGCTGATTAAACGCCTCTGCCGCTACATCAGTTGGATGATGCTCCGATTTATGTGCGAAGCATATGAACTACTATTGAGTTGATACATGTAAGACAGTCAGCGATTGAGTTGATTTATGTAAATAAAGACAGACACGGAGATACAGACAGAGCATTTATTCATACCCAGATTAAGCCAATGGATAGCACAAATCACAGTCTAATCGTCCAAATTCAGATGCTAATTTCATCACATCAACTCATCAGAGCAATTCAGTAGGAACGCCATGGGTAAGTCTTCGAGAAGGAAACAAAAGAATGGCCGGTCGGGCAGTCAGGCAGATCCTGCTGCCGTCTGGATAACGGCTTGCACCCAGTGGGCTTATAAATTGGTGCTGAGCGGTTGGAAGTTATACTACGTCAATTTCATGTTCGAACCATTTCGGGGACCACCGGCTGCGATAATTCCAAAAATGCGTCGAGGAATTCATAAATTCTACGGTCGGTTCTGCACAGAGTTTGTTCATGATGGCCGTGCCACGAGCGAACAGGAACACATGCCGAGGTTTTGGCTTTTTCCGGACTTGCCGGTTCACAAGAATGATAGAAACTCGCTGCGTGAGGTCACAATCAATGGTGGCTTACATTATAATGGGCCGTTGTTAATTCGCCCCGTTTCACGTTTTCTGGAATGCCCGATCAAGTATCTCGTAGAAAATCAAGGCACGTATGCCCGGCATGGAATTGAACGAATTCATATAAAGGTGGGTGGTGACATTGCAGGTCTAGCCGACTACGCAGCGAAGAACATCAAGTATGACAGGACGAACGAGGAAGATATTATCGTTCTACCAAGATCCGTCACCGAGCTTCCAGCAAAGAAGAGACCAACCTTTGACCCCAGGGATCGATTCCTGAAGGATATTCAATCTCGCTTTAATATGTCGGACGAGATGGCGCAACGGATGCGGGACGATGCCATTAAAGAAGCGCGGTTTTGATATTGCGATGTCGGGATCTAGGGACTTGACACGTATTGCTGTGTACACGCAGCTTATAGAATAGGTTTTGTAGATGCTTCGTATTCTTTGTAGATTGAGATTTTCGGGCACCTCGGAGTTTGTCAGCAGAGCGGAAGATCAATTTAGCGGATATCGTCCCTTGCAGCGATCACATGTGCAACTCGACGGATGGCTGCCAAACCAGAACCGGTGTAGCCAAATCGGCGTTGGATGCCCCTTCCGGATCTTTCGGCGTACTTCGCGGGGTTTCTTTTTCAGACTGTTGAAATACCGGTCGCAGACATATCGAACGATGCGGTCCCCGGGCTTCAGGTCCGAAAGCCACTCATAGTATTCAGCCCGGTGACGCTTCTTTGGCCGTTCCGGAGTTGTTTCGGTTCTGTACGGGTGTCGCCAACCGTCGACGTCGCGTTTGAGCACGTCGCTGATTGCTTGCCCAAGATTTGGGACCTCCCTCACACTGAGGAAATTTCCTGAAGCGTAGCGACTGGTGGAAAATGCCTTTTCCAACTCCTTCTTATTCACGCCTGCAATGATTTGATGGATTTCACATTTCCAACCCCTGCCCTCATGCTGAGGAGCTACCGACACTTTGAACGTGCCGACGGCAACGAGGGTGGCCATGTTTAGCCGGTCCAGGGCCCAGCGGTTCAACTTCTTGGCGGCGGCAATGCTGACTTCATTCAGCTTGCCGGCAGGCCGTGTCCAAGCTCCACGGCCAACTCGGACCTCATAGACTGGTCCAGCGGCCTTACGAAGGAGACGATGGGCTGCTGGTATTTCCATGAGCCGACGGCGGCGGGCACCAAATTGGCATACTTCGGCGCATTTTTTGCTGCTGCATTGGGATCCAGTGCAGCGCTTCAAACCGCCTAATCGGCTGGGATTGAACCGAGCCCGCTTCAGCCGCCGCAACATGTCGTTCTGGAGCCGCCCCGCTGCAGCCACCGTCTCGAAATCTGTGATGCCCAGTTTGGCTAGTCGCCAAACCTTCGCGATACCCCTCACGAGTTACCTGCCGACGAGAGCGGCACTCTACTTATCCCCAACCTTCGAATGCTGTTATCCTCTTCTGTAGAACCCAACACTGCATCGATGGCGGCCTGCTTTACTTTGATCTTCAAGTCCATCCAAGAGTCAGTTGACCATTCGCTCAGTTGCAGCAGGAGATATGTGACCAGCACCGGATGCGTTTGACCGATGCGGTGAGCTCTATCTTCAGCCTGTTCAAGATATGTGCCGCGCCAATCCGGTTCAGCAAACACAACGTGACGTGCCGCCGTGAGGGTAATTCCCTGGCCTGCTGCCTCGATGTTGCCAACAAAGAACTGGCGGTTAGGATCATTCTGGAATTTCTCGGCAGCTCGGTCACGATCCCTTAGCGACGACCTTCCAGTGAATCCAGATACACCTCGGTCCGCCAATGCCTCCATCAATCTCTCGATGACGTCATGGTGATAGGCAAAGACGAGGTTTTGCCGGTGCACCCCTTCAAGTATGTCGATCACGGCCGGCAGCTTGCTCATTCCGACTTGATGCCGAATACGGCTGATCAGTGCGTTTATCTTCCCGTCAAGGTCTCGAATTGCGGCCCGTATCTCTTCGGTCTTTGGACGTCCAATAGCTTCATCAATTGGCGTTGTAGATGACTCAGGGATTTCCTCTGCCGGCCTAAGATCGACCAGAACTCGTTATCATCGATATCAACTTCGACGATTTCTCTCATCTTCGGCGGCAAGTTCAATACCGACTTGGGGCGGCGAATCATAACCGCCGACAATTGGCGCCGAAGCTGCTCCAGATTGCGCTCGGTACCGATGACCTGAGATGGCGCAATGATCTTGCAGCCTGGAAAATATTGATCCGCGACGAACTGCTCAAACGATGGCCACTTGGCCGGGTCGAGGTAGTGGAGTTGGGTGTAAAGGTCGTGGACGTAATTGATCATCGGCGTGCCGGTCAACAGCAACGCCTTCTCGGCTGGGATCGGAGCAATCGTGTCGCTGCCGAACACGTGCTGAGTGCGGATCGCCTTAAGGTTTTTCAGCTTGTGGAATTCATCGAGGATCAGCAAATCCCATGCTTTGCCGCTCTTGATCTCCGGATAGTCTCCAAGATGTCGTAGTTGATGATGTACCAGCCATGGGCACCCCATCCGATCAACTCATGATTGATCGTCATGTCCACGACCCGCTTCGACCAGCAACACCGGTAATCCGAGCGTCTGCCATTTCCAGATTTCGCGCCGCCACGTGAACAGGACGCTCGCCGGACACACTACCAGGATGCGCGCTGGTCCCATCGCATTGGCCGTCCCTATTGCTTCGATGGTTTTGCCGAGTCCCATTACGTCGCCGAACATCGAGCCGCGATTGGTTCGCAGCCGACTAATGGCGAACCGGATGCCGTCCTCCTGGTGTGGCAACAGCTCAGCCCAGGAGGTACTGGCAGCGTTAGGGCCTTGTCATTGGTGAGTGAGGCCGTCATTGCTGCTGCGCCAAGGCTGCGTTCACGAAGTCGGCAATCGCCCGCTTCAGGTTACCGCGGGATCGAATCCGCGTGACAGCAGCAGCCCGCGAAGACCTTGCTCAAGGTCTTCGGCAACGGTGACCGCCGGCTCTTTCGCCGGTGACAACGGCTGCGAAAACAATTCCGGCTCCTTTTCAACACTGTGGCACAGGTCAATGTAGCGCTGCTCGCGCTCCTCCTTTTCGCGTTCCAGTTGCCGGACAAGCGTTTGCAAAGCTGTTCGCTGGTCCTCGACTTGGTGGCGGCGTTCTGCCTTCTGCTGATCCTGCTGGGCCTTTTCGGTCGGGTACTTCTGCTGCCGGACATAGTCGCGTGTGAGAGCGGTACCGGCCGCGGCCTTGATGAGTTCGTCCAGCACCTCGGGCGTGCCCGCTTCCAGATGGGCTTCGAGCGATATAGCCGGTCGCCGGCGACCGGGTGGAAAGGCGGAAGCCACCTTCCGCAGCTTGCGAATTCGCTCAAACGAGAGAACGACGCCGTGGTTTTTGGCGATCTCGTCCCGCATCGCCGTCATTTTGGCGTATGAACCATTCCGCTCCCCGTCTTCTCCGGTTTCCGGGCACTCGGCCGATATCGCGTCGGCGAGGTCCCATTCGCCGCCTTCCTTCTTCCGGATAGCCGCATCGCAGAGGGGAAATTTAATGTCAGCGGCGGCGGCATCCTTCATGTTGAAGGCATCGATGCCGACGAGTTCTCGCGAATTGTTGGCGACCGCGCTTTCGGCCCCGCGGGTAACGGTTGCGGCTGTATCCGCAACCTTGGTGTAATCGGCGGCCTGCCGCACGGCGTCTTGTGCATTGGCCTCAAGCGGTCGTAATACTCGGCGTCTGACTTTCTCGACGACGATAAATTTTGCCCGGCTTGGTCTCGCATTAGCGTGTGTCACTATTCTCCTCCATGTTTTGACTTGACTGAAACGCTCATATGAATACGCACTTACCGTCCGCGCGCGTGGAAATGCGGTTGGGCCAATCGTTGGCCAGACATTTAAAATCCAATCAACGTATTTGGCGGCACACTTTCCAGCGCCGCACGCTGCGGCGCGTCGGGAGCTAAGCCAAGCAACGCAATGCGGGCCGTGATCGGCGGAAACTCGATTTGACTCGGCGCGATCGTCCCAAGGTGCACATAAAAATCCTGCTTCATGCTTGGGGCGATATTTCCAAGCGCAGGCCTTTTCATCGTCCACGGATACCAGTTCATCATCCACGGATACCAGCGTTTGAGCTTCCGGCTATTCGTCGAGTTAAACTTGATCGTTAGCCGCACGTCGCCCGGATAACCAAACAACAAAGTCGCCCCAACAACTCCGGCTTGTCATCTTCAACGGCCGCGCGGTCAAACAGCGCTAGATCGGCCGCCGATGGTACGCGGCTTTCGTTTTGCGTGAGCCAGACAACGGGCGTGCCGTCCGTCAGTTTCCCGTAGTAGTCGGCGTGAGCCGTCGTAAGCCCGCTCACAACGATGCCAAGTAGGTTCTCCTCGGCGGTCCAATGGTAGAGCTTCACGTCAGTGCGGCCTTGACGTTTCCGAAGTCGAATTTCGCAAGTTGCCGTCGACCCATTCAGTGAGGTCGCCTTGGCGATAACGGATTAGGCGCCCGAGGCGGGCATAGCGGGGCCCGGTCCCGGCGAGACGATGCCGTTCCAACGTGCGGACCGAGAGGCCGAGGATTCGTGCTGCGTGCTTTTGGGTCAGAAGGGAGGTCATGTGTGTTCTGCCACTGCAATTCGAGTTCGTCAGCAGAACTACGTGCACTCAAATTTGCCGGGAAGGTCTTCCCAAATTTGCAGAAAAAAATACCGGGAAATTCAGCCTTTAGGTTGATTGCCAGCGCGGCGCCGCTGGTTGGCGAACTCGGGTTCCTCGAGGATGACCATAACCAACTGCCTTCGAGCATTTGGTTCAATGGCCCTTAGGAGGGCCCAGGCCTTATTCATGTTTGGCTGATTATTGCGGGGATCGGAGTAAATCTTTTTAAGAATTTCTCGGATTTGTGCTTGGGATACGAATGGCCGGCTTTGAAGTTGGGGTTGGGCAGCAGGCTGCAAGTCTGTCCTATGGAAATCTTCGCGCCGGTGTTTCGACAATGGCCAAAGCTTCTGCGCGGCAGAGCGCTCGACTAACAAGGGCCGTAATATTTTCTGAACATTATCGGGCGCGAGACCGGTGCCAACAAGCAGCAGTTCTGACCTCTGCAAATAGCGACAATCGGGGCAATCCCTCGGCCCTTCAGAGTTCTCCCACCGCACCGGAACTAACCCATCGCTTATCTCACGTTTGAGCTGGCGCAAGGCTTCAATCGAATCGCAATGTTGAGACATTTGAATGTGCTCGGCTGCTTCAACCAAGCTCATCCATTGCTCGTCTGTTTCTTCCACTTTCCATTCTCCTGAAGCGTTTTTTGCATTTTGATTCGCTTCTAGGAGCCCAGCGGCCTCGCCAGTTGTTCGAGACCACGCCGCGTGAATTGCCGGGCGCAAAACTGACAGGGGACGAAGGGATAGATCGCTTGGAGCAAGACCAGGGCCTGAAAGAACAAGTTGCGAGCGCTGTAGTTCGGTAACGTTGGGCATGTCATTTGGCCCTTCCGAGTCAGCCCACTTGACTGGAATTACCCTGTGCCCGATTCGATGTTTGAGGAGCACCTGAGCTGCAACACGGTCACATTTTCGACCAACTCAATGTGCTCAAGTGCTTCAATCAAGGTCATCCAGCGCGCCGCAACTGGATCCGAATTTGGTCGCATAACTGAGCTCCGTCATTTGCCCGACAAAAGCCACTACGAGAGTACGGAGGATCAGTAGGCCCTTCAACGGCCCCTACCGGGGCCGGAACACCCCAATTCACTCACGTGATACCAGGTGATACCCCAGGTGATTCCCAGCGCCGGAAAGCCGACTAAAGTAATTCGCTAAGTCATTGAAAGTATTGGCTGGGGCGCCTGGATTCGAACCAGGGAATGGCGGAATCAAAATCCGCTGCCTTACCACTTGGCTACGCCCCAAGACGCCCTCGGATTGCCGCCGCCGATGAGCCGGGCGGCGGCCGGAACATACCCGTGCGATCCCGGCGGATCAATGATTACGCATCTATCGACGCCAGCCGCGCACCCTAATAATAATGTCTAATAGTGACCTCGCCACGGCCAAGCAGACCATCGCCTGAGGAAACATGACCGATTCCGTAATCGTGACCGACGAGGGCGCCGTCCGCATCATCCGGTTTAACCGTCCGGAGAAGAAGAATGCGCTGACGCAGCCGATGTATGCCGCGATAACGGGGGCGCTGCACGAGGCGCAGGCCGGCGCGGCAATCCGCGCCGTGATCCTCACCGGTGGCCAAGGCGTGTTTTCGGCCGGAGCCGATATCGGCGAGTTTCTCGAATCGGCGCAAAGTGGCGGTCTTCGGCCGCACACTCTGGAATTTCTCAAGGCTCTCGCTCACAACGAAAAGCCGCTGGTCGCCGCCGTCGGTGGCCTTGCCGTCGGCATCGGCGTAACCATGCTATTCCACTGCGACTATGTCGTTGCTGCCGCCAACGCGACATTCACGACACCGTTCCTCAAGCTTGCGCTCATCCCAGAGGCGGCGTCGAGTCTGCTGGCGCCGATGCGCATGGGCTATGCGCGCGCTTTTTCGATGCTGGTGATGGGTCGCCCACTTTCAGCCGAACAGGCAAAGGAGGCCGGCATCGTCAACGAGGTGGTCGATGCCGCGCAGGTAGAAGCCGCGGCGCTGAAAGCGGCACAGGAGATTGCCGCGCTTCCGGCCGGCGCCGTCGCAGTGTCGCGGCGGCTGATGCGCGGGCATCTTGACGCTGTCACCAAGCAGATCGATACCGAAGTAATGCACTTCAAGGACCGTTTGACGTCGGACGAGGCACGTGCCGCGTTTTCCGCGTTTCTGGCGCGCAAGAAGTGAGGCCGGCGATGTCGCTTGCGGGAAAGACACTGTTCATCACCGGCGCGTCGCGCGGCATCGGGCTTGCCATCGCGCTACGGGCGGCGCGCGACGGCGCCAATATCGCGATCGCGGCGAAAACCACGCAGCCGCATCCGAAGCTTGACGGCACGATCTACACGGCCGCAGAAGATATCGAACGCGCCGGCGGCAAGGCGCTGCCGCTCGTTGTCGACGTCCGCGATGAAGCCATGGTGAAGGACGCGCTGGACCGCACATCTCAGAAATTCGGCGGCCTCGACATCGTGGTCAATAACGCAAGCGCGATCCAGCTCACGAGCGTCGCCGACACCGACATGCGCCGCTTCGACCTGATGCATCAGATCAACGCGCGCGGCACCTTCGTCGTGTCGAAGTGGGCCATCCCCTATCTCGAGAAGGCCGCCAATCCTCATATCCTGATGATCTCGCCGCCGCTCGATATGAAAGAGAAATGGTTTGCCCCGCATACCGCCTATAGCATGGCGAAGTTCGGCATGAGCCTGGTCGTGCTCGGTCTCGCCGGCGAGCTTCGGCCGAAAGGCGTTGCCGTCAACGCATTGTGGCCGCGGACGATCATCGCCACCGCCGCGATCAAGAATCTGCTCGGCGGCGAAACGAGGCTGCGCCAGGCGCGCTCGCCTGAGATCATGGCCGACGCGGCCTATGCCGTTTTTACCAGCCCGTCCCGCGAACTCACTGGCCGCTTCCTCATCGACGATAATTTTCTGGCCGAGCAGGGCGTCTCCGATTTCGACCACTATCGCGTCGATCCGACGCAGCGGTTGGCGCAGGACTTCTTTTTGCCGGACGACGTCCCGCCGCCGCTGGGTGTGCAAACCGTTGAAACCTATGGGGACCGACGGTGACTTATCAGGCGCCGCTCGACGACATCGGCTTCACGCTCAAATACGGTGCGGGACTCGCGTCGGCGGTCGAGGAAGGTCTGTTCGGCGATCTCACGATCGATGTGGTCGATGCCGTACTAGCGGAGGCGGGACGCCTTGCCGGCGAGGTCATCGCACCGCTCAACAGGGTCGGCGATGAATTCGGCACGCCGTTCAACAACGGCGTCGTGACAACCGCTCCCGGCTGGAAAGAGGCCTATCGCACCTGGCGCGATGGCGGCTGGAACGGCTTAGCCGCGCCGGCGGAATGGGGCGGCCAAGCGCTGCCGCAGTCGATCAACATCGCCTGCATCGAAATGTGGAATTCAGCAGCTATGGCTTTTGCGGTCGGTCCGCTCCTGACCATCGCGGCGGTCGACGCGCTCTATGCGCACGGCTCCGAGGTACTCAAGACAACTTATCTAACAAAGCTCGTGTCCGGCGAATGGGCCGGAACGATGCAACTCACCGAGCCGCAGGCAGGCTCCGACGTCGGAGCGCTGCGCACCCGCGCCGAGCGCGCGCTTGACGGTACCTACCGCATCAAAGGCCAAAAGATTTTCATCACCTATGGTGAGCATGATCTAACTGATAACATTATACATTTCGTCCTGGCGCGGCTGCCTGATGCACCACCCGGCACCCGTGGCATATCATTGTTCCTCGTGCCGAAATTCCTGGTCAATGCGGATGGCTCGCTGGGTAAGCGCAACGACGTGTGCGCGCATTCGGTAGAGCACAAGCTCGGCATCCATGGCTCGCCGACCTGCACGATGATTTTTGGCGACGAAGGCGGCGCGACCGGATTTCTGATCGGCGAAGAAAATGCCGGCATGGCGTGCATGTTCACCATGATGAATCGGGCGCGGCTCGCGATCGGCGTTCAAGGCGTCGGCATCGCGGAGCGCGCCATGCAGCAGGCGCTCGCCTACGCCCGCGAGCGCAAGCAGGGCCGCACTGCCGGAATGAAGGCAACGGACTCCGCGCCGCTCATCGCTTATCCAGACGTCAAACGCATGCTGCTTACGATGCGCGCGCTCACGCACGCAGCGCGCGCTATCTGCTACGCGACCGCAATGGCGCTCGATCGGGCCGAGCGCTCGACCGACGCCGCGGCGCGAAAGACCGCCAGCGACCGGCTGTCGTTGCTCACACCGGTCGCCAAGGCATTCTCGACCGACATCGCCAACGAAGTCACCTCGCTCGGCGTGCAGGTCCATGGCGGCATGGGTTTTATCGAGGAGACCGGCGCCGCGCAGTTCTTCCGCGACGCGCGGATCGCAGCTATCTACGAGGGAACCAACGGCATCCAGGCCATCGATCTCGTCACGCGCAAATTGCCACTCTCCGGCGGCGGCGCGGTCGAGGCGCACATCAAAGAACTCCGCGGTATCGTCGATGCCGTGAGCGCCAGTAACGATCCGGGCTTCGGCTGGACGGCGTTGCGACTTGAAGAAGCGCTCCACAGCCTGACCAATGCAACGACATGGCTGGCCGGCGCACTGGATAAGCAACCGGATCTGGCGCTCGCCGGTGCCACTCCGTATTTGCGGCTGTTTGGCCTCACGACCGGCGGCTGCTATCTGGCGCAACAGACGCTGACCGCCTTGCGGCTCGGCAACGCCGCACAGCCGCGCCTGACGCTGGCGCGGTTCTTCGCCGAGCATCATGCGGTTCAGGTCACCGCGCTCGAACGCATCATCATCGAAGGCGGGCCCGGCCTGATCGCCGCCGATGCGGCGCTCGCTCCGTAACTGCGGAAAAACCCCCCGCCCGCCTTCCCTCGCCGGCGGCTTCATCATAAGTGAGTGACATGTCCACGCTGCTCGTCAGCCATCCCGCCTGTCTTGAGCACCTCACGCCGCTCGGCCATCCCGAGCGGCCCGATCGGTTGCGCGCCGTTGAACAGGCGCTCGATGCGGAAATATTTCAGTCGCTGGCCCGCGAGAAGGCGCCCATGGCATCGCTCGAAAACATCGCGCTGTGCCATCCCATGGACTACGTCGAGGAAATTCGCGACGCGACGCCAAACGAAGGCATCGTGCATCTCGATGCCGATACCTCGATGTCGCCCGGCAGTTTCGAGGCGGCGCTGCGCGCAGCCGGCGGCGCGATATTCGCTGTGGACGAGGTTATGGCAAAAAAGGCGAGCAACGCCTTCGTCGCCACACGGCCGCCGGGGCACCATGCCGAGACGGCGCGGCCGATGGGTTTCTGCTTCTTTGATAACGTCGCCATCGCCGCGCGTTATGCGCAGCAGCGTCACGGTATCACCCGCGCCGCCATCGTCGATTTCGATGTGCACCACGGTAACGGCTCGCAGGAGATCTTCTGGTCCGATAAGTCGGTGATGTATTGTTCGACCCATCAGATGCCGCTATTTCCGGGGACCGGCGCGGTCATCGAATCCGGCGAGCACGACACCGTGGTCAACGCGCCGCTGCGGCCTGGCGACGGCGGCGAGTTGTTTCGCGCCGCGCTCGAAACGAGAATCTTGCCGCGGCTTGCGGATTTCCGACCGGAACTCATCATCATTTCCGCCGGATTCGACGCGCACATGCGCGATCCGCTCGCCAGCATCAATCTCAGCGAGAACGATTTTGTTTGGGCGACGCAGAAGCTGATGGACGTTGCCGACCGCTGCGCCGACGGCCGGATCGTCTCGGTGCTGGAGGGCGGCTACGACCTGCTGGCGCTTGGCAATTCTGTCGCCGCCCATGTCACGGCACTGATGCAGGGATAGGCGCAACCCGGATTACGCGTCGCGCAATCCGGGCTACAATTTGGGGCTGGAGAGCCGATGATGGCGCAAAAACCTAATAGCGAAGTCGGACAGTTGCCGTTCGAGCGTGCGATCGAAGAACTCGAATCGATCGTCAAGCGGCTCGAAGAAGGCAAGGTGCCACTCGAGGAATCCGTCGCGATATATGAGCGCGGTGAAGCACTCAAGCGGCGCTGCGAGGAACTGCTGCGGCAGGCCGAGGCGCGCGTCGAGAAGATCACGCTCAACGCTGAGGGCAAACCGACTGGGAGCGAGCCGCTCGACGTCGAGTAGCGCGCGCGAAGTCGTAAGTTCGCTGTGCGCATAATCGCGGCTGCTGCAATTCCAGCGCAAATAAAGCTCTTGACATCTCAGAACAAATAGTGAACATTTGCCGGTTCGGATCAGGGGCCGGAAGACAATGGATTCGGACAAACGGAGCGCATGGCTGCGCAAGCTCGATGAGGAATGCCCACATCAGGTCGTGCTGCCACGGCGGCAGCTCGCCGATGACGGCGAGATCATGAACTTCCTCATCAGCTACGTCGGCAAGTTCGACATGTACGTCGAGGACGAATATGCGGCGTTCGTCCGCTACTGCTTCGAAGATCCACTCGACGCTGAGATTTTCCGCTCGCGGTTCGAGCCGAAAGCGGAACGCTTCAAGCTCGCAGGGTGATGCAATTTACTTCACCGGCAACTTCTGCCTCACCTTTGCCATGTCGGCCCAGGGGTCGCGCTCGAAGTGCTTTTTCAGGTTAAGCACGGTGAAATCTGCGGCACTTTTGCTGCGGCCGAGTAGCTCCCATGACAGTGGCGCCGAGACCGCGGCGCCAGGCCGCGCGCGTGTCGAATAGGGTGCGACCGAGGTCGCCTCGCGCGAATTGCGAAAATAATCAATGAAGATTTTGCCCTTGCGCAGCGATTTCGTCATCTTGCCGACGTAGCGTTGCGGGCTATCGGTGGCCATCGCCAGTGCGAGGCACTGGGTGAAATTCTTTGCCGCATCCCAATCGGCACCCTGGATCGGCACGACCACATGGACTCCCTTTCCACCCGACAGTTTTACGAAACTTTTTAATTTCAGCGTATCGAGTCGCTCGCGCGTTTCTCGCGCGCCGGCAACGATGTCTTTCCAGCTCACGCCTTCGCCCGGATCGAGGTCGAACACCATCCGGTCGCACTGTTCCAGGCTTTCCAGCCGAGAGCCGCGGACGTGTATTTCGAGCGCACCCGATTGTACCAGCGTAGCGACATCGTCGAGCTTCTCGACGGCAATGACGTCGTGCTCCTTGGCGTCGACGGGATGACGCAGTGGTGAATCCTTCACATTCGCCGCAACGTGCTTCTGGAAGAAACACTCGCCTTTGATACCGCCCGGGCAGCGCAGCAACGCGAGCGGCCGGTCGACGACGTGCGGCGCCATCCAATCCCAGACACTGACGTAATATTCGGCCAAATCTTCTTTGGTCACCCCGACATCGACCCAATAAACGCGGTCAGGGTGGGTCAAATGAAAACTTCCGACGGCGGAGCTTTTTCCGGCGCCTAGCTTGGTTGCCTTACTCCGCGTTGCCCGCTTCGCCGGGGACTTCGTCGTTTTGGCCGGTGCCGATTTTTGCATTGTCTGCCGCTGCGCCATCGCTGCCGGCACAGCCGCCTCGCGGAAAACTTCGCTCGCCGGCTTGTCCTCGCGCAACCCCTTGTATGACGCCTGGCGGAGCAAGTTGCCATGGGTGACGCCGCGGAATTCGGCCTCGATGACGACTTGCGGCTTCACCCAGATGACATTCTTGCGCCGCTCGTCCGTCGGCAGGACGACGGGCGCATGGCCGCTCTTTAGTGGCTTGAGACGGCGCCAAAGATCGCGCGCGATTTTACGGCTGTAGCCGGTACCAACCCGTCCGGCATAGCAAAGCTCGCCGTTTTCATGCGCTGCCACGGTGAGCGCGCCGACTGCGTTCGGCTCCGCCGTCGAGGGCGTGAAGCCTACCACGACGAATTCCTGCGCATTGTGGCATTTGCTCTTGATAAAGTTTTCCGACCTGCCTGAGCGGTATGGAGCATCGCGCAACTTCGACACGATGCCTTCCAGGCCTAGGCTGCAGGAATGCCTGAGGATCATCTCGCCATCCTCGTCGAAATGTTCGGCGTAGCGGATGCGGCCGTTCGGTCCGGCGGACCTTGTCAGCCGTTCAAGCGCGGCTTTGCGTTCGATCAGAGGTTGATTGCGGAGGTCGCGGCCGTCGAGATAGAGCAGATCGAATATGAAATAACACAATCGGTCGCTTCTGCCGTCTCTCAAGTCGGTTTGCAGCTGCGAGAAGCTCGAAATGCCACGCTCATCTTCCGACACTAACTCGCCGTCGATGAGCGCGGTATCGGCGTCGAGCGCCGTCATGGCCTCCGCGATCGGCTTGAAACGATGCGTCCAGTCCAGACCTTTGCGCGTGAGCAATCGTACCTTGCCGCGATCGAGTCTGGCTTCGATGCGGTAGCCATCAAACTTGATCTCGTGTAGCCATTCAGTCCCGTTCGGCGCCGCGCTGTGCAGCGTGGCGAGGCTCGGCGGAACAAAAGCGGGAAGATGCGATTTGGCTGTACCCCCGCTCCTCTTGCGCGTGATGGCTGCCGTAAAGGCTTTGGCCCGTGCGTGTTGCGAGAGCGGCCCAGCCTTCCTGCTTTTTTTCGCCGCCACGCGCCCACCAGCGCGATTGCTGTGCCACACCCGCTTACTGCCTTTACCGGCGGCTATTTCCTCGATCGAACGGCCGGTAACAGCAGACAACGGCCGTTCATCAAGAATGTCCTTGCCGCGCGAGCCCCGCGCTGCGTCGTCTTTGGCTTTGATGAGCAACCAGTTCTGGTGACGATCCTTCGGACGTGAACGCATGCGCACCAAGTGCCAGCGGCCGTGAAGTTTTTCGCCATCGAGATCGAAAATCAGATGTCCCTTGGCATAGCCTTTGCGCGGATCACCCTCAGGTCGCCACTGGCCGCGATCCCAGATCATCACGCTGCCGCCGCCATATTCGCCTTTCGGAATGGTCCCTTCGAATTTGTTGTATTCGACCGGGTGATCCTCGACGTGCACAGCGAGCCGTTTCTCGCCGGGATCGAGGCTCGGGCCGCGAGTCACGGCCCAGCTCTTCATCACGCCGTCGAGTTCGAGCCGCAAATCGTAATGCAGGCGACGTGCCGCATGTTTTTGGATAACGAAGGCGTTGCCAGCACGCGGCCCTTTGCGGCCGCGCGGTTCGGTCGTAACACCGAACTTCCGCTTCTTGCGATAGACTTCGAGCGCCACACGATCCTCGCCAGTATTGGTCAGCTTGCGCGTTTAGGGCGCTTGCTTCTGCCAGCGGCCTTGCGCGCCTTCCGGTGCGATCGTGTCGCTCGGGCCTTGCAGCCCCGGCCAGACGAGCCTGCGCCGCCGTCGCGGTCGGACCGCACGGACAAAAGCCTCGATATCGATCGTATGGGTGCTTTCCAAGGCCACTTCGTCGAGTTCTTCGGGATTGAGCAACATGTAGGAGCCGTCAGCCGCCTTGTAGCCTCTGACCCGGTCCTCCTGCGGAACCTCTTCCCCGGTTTCGGCGTCTACCAGCCTATACCGCACGCGGTTACCTGTATCCCGATTGATGATATTGAAGCGGATTCGCTCTCTGGTAGAGGTAGCCTGAACCATAGCTATGTTGCAGGACACGAATGGAAGCTTCAAAAAACCCTTCCAATTGGCCCTTGGTGCCATGGCAATACTCCGGACAATACCCAACATATAAGGGCCTACTGTGCCTCAGAGTTCCTGAGGTGGGAACTGGCTGAAATTGCCCTTCGCGCCCGAAGGGTGTACAGGCTGGAAATTCGTGTATGTGCGCGGGCTTGGGGGCGCACATAACCCCATAAATGCCGTTTGGCGATTACCCGTTAGGCAAGAAGACGGTAATTAAGGAGCATAGCGTGACTGTTGCCTCGAAGACCCCTTTGCTCGACCTCATCAAGACCCCCGATGGCCTAAGGCGCCTCAAGCCGGACCAGCTCCGTCAAGTGGCCGATGAACTGCGAAAAGAAACGATCGACGCTGTCGCCGTTACGGGCGGCCACCTCGGCGCCGGTCTTGGCGTCATCGAACTGACCGTCGCGCTGCACTACGTATTCGACACTCCCACTGACCGCCTCATTTGGGACGTCGGCCACCAGGCCTATCCGCACAAAATTCTTACCAACCGCCGCGAGCGTATCCGCACGCTGCGGACCGGGGGCGGGCTTTCCGGTTTCACCAAGCGCACGGAGAGCGAATACGATCCGTTTGGCGCTGCCCATTCCTCGACCTCGATTTCGGCAGGTCTCGGCATGGCCGTCGCCCGTGACCTGCAAGGCAAGCAGAACAACGTCATCGCCGTGATCGGCGACGGCGCCATGTCAGCCGGCATGGCCTATGAAGCGATGAACAATGCCGGCGCAATGGATTCGCGCCTCATCGTGGTTCTCAACGATAACGACATGTCGATCGCGCCGCCGGTCGGCGCGCTGTCGGCCTATCTCGCCCGTCGCGTCTCCGGCCGCGCCTACAATCGCGTGCGCAAAATCTTTCGCCAGGTCGCCAAGCGTATGCCGACGAAAATGCTCGAGAAGCGGGCCTTGGCGATGGAGGAATACGCGCGCGGCCTCGTCACCGGCGGCACATTGTTTGACGAAATGGGTTTCTTCTATGTCGGCCCGATTGACGGCCACAATATCGACCACCTGCTGCCAGTGCTCAAAAACGTCCGCGACATGAAGAACGGGCCGGTCCTCGTTCATGTCGTGACGCAAAAGGGCAAAGGTTATGAGCCGGCGGAGAAATCCGCCGACAAATATCACGGCGTCGTCAAATTCGACGTCGCGACCGGCGCGCAGGTGAAATCCAAACCGTCCGCCCCCGCCTACCAGAAGGTCTATGGCGAAAGCCTGATCAAGGAAGCGCGCAAGGATGACAAGATCGTCGCCATCACGGCGGCGATGCCGTCCGGCACCGGCATCGATCTATTCCAGAAGGAGTTTCCGAATCGCACGTTCGACGTCGGCATTGCCGAGCAGCATGGCGTGACCTTCGCCGCCGGCCTCGCCACCGAAGGTTTCAAGCCGTTCGCCACCATTTACTCGACGTTCCTGCAACGAGCCTACGACCAGGTGGTGCATGACGTCGCTATCCAGCGCCTGCCGGTGCGCTTTGCCATGGACCGCGCCGGCCTGGTCGGCGCCGACGGACCGACCCATGCGGGCGCTTTCGATATCGCCTATCTCGGCTGCCTGCCCGGTTTCGTGTTGATGGCGGCGGCTGATGAAGCCGAGTTGGTACACATGGTGGCAACGGCTGTCGCGATCGATGATCGGCCGTCGGCGTTGCGCTATCCGCGCGGTGAAGGCACCGGCGTGCCGATGCCGGCGGAAGGCAAACCGCTGGAAATCGGCAAGGGCCGCATCCTGCGCGAAGGCACCAAGGTCGCGCTGTTCTCATATGGCGCGCGGCTCGCCGAATGCTTGAAGGCAGCCGATGAGCTTGCCGCCGCTGGCCTGCCGACGACGGTCGCCGATGCGCGGTTCGCCAAGCCGCTCGATGTTGATCTCCTGCTCCGCCTCGCCCGCGAACATGAGGTGCTGCTGACCATCGAGGAAGGCTCGATCGGCGGCTTCGGCTCATTTGTGTTGCAGACGCTCGCCGAGCACGGCGTTCTCGATCGTGGCCTCAAGGTTCGCTCGATGGTACTACCGGACCTGTTCATCGACCAAGATTCGCCGGTCGCTATGTACGCACGCGCAGGTCTCGACGCCAAAGGCATCGTCGCCAAGGCGTTCGAAGCGCTTGGCCAGAATTTGCGCGGCGAAGTCGTCAAGCTGCCGGAGGCACGTCGGTTCTGATCGCCACACGGCCGACACCGGACAGAGACGTCAGATGCCCGGTTCAAATCCGGGCATCTTGCTTATAATTGCAGCCATGACCGTTCGAGAACGTGCCGATCGCCTTTTGGTCGCGCGCGGCTTGTTTGAAAGCCGTACCCGCGCGCAGGCCGCCATCGCGGCGGGGCTGGTGACCGCTGACGGCGTGCCGGTGCGCAAAGCGTCGGAGGAGATTTCGTCCACCGCCGATATCGCGGCAAGGCCCGAGCATCCGTATGTGTCGCGCGGCGGCGTCAAACTTGAGGCTGCGCTCGATCACTTTTCACTCGACGTCAATGGACGGGTTTGCCTCGATGTTGGCGCTTCGACCGGCGGTTTTTCGGAAATTCTGGTCCGGCGCGGCGCTCGGCAGGTCTATGCCGTCGACGTCGGCCGTGATCAGCTTCACGCCCGCTTGCGCGGCCGCGCCGATATTTGTTCCTTTGAGCAGACCGACATTCGCACGCTCGACCCCTCCCGCCTGATGACGCGGCCCAATTTGGCGACAGTGGACGTCAGCTTCATCTCGCTGAAGCTTGTATTGCCAGCAATCGGTAACTTGCTCAATGCGCGCGCCACGCTCGTCGCATTGATCAAACCGCAATTCGAGACGCGGCGTAGCGCCGGCAAAAAAGGCATTGTGCGTGACGCGGCGATCCACACCGCGGTCTGTGATGAAATTCGCGCATTTCTGACATCGCTCAACTGGCGTACCGGGGGTCTAATGCCGTCGCCGATCCTTGGCGGCGACGGCAATCGCGAGTTCTTTATCGAGGCCGGGCGTGGTTGAGCGACTTGTGATCGACCGGCTCGGCCATCGCGGCGATGGCGTGGTGGACGGCGCGGTCGAGCCGATCTTCGTCCCTGGCGCTTTGCCCGGAGAAGCGGTCGAGGTTGACAGCGTTCCCGGCCACCCCGACCGGCGGCAACTTCTCCGCATTGAAAAGCCGAGCGCTGAGCGCATTACTCCGCTCTGCCCGCACTTCGGTGTTTGCGGCGGCTGCGCCGTGCAGCACCTTGAAATGACTGCCTATCGAGCATGGAAGCGCGATCTCGTCGTCTCGGTGCTGCGGCAGGCTGGCATCGAAGCGCCGGTCGCGGAACTGATTGACGCCCACGGCGAAGGCCGCCGCCGCGCCGTCTTCCATGCCCGTAGCGCTGGCGATTTGCTGGAGGTCGGCTACTCCGCCGCTCGTGCCCACCGCGTGGTCGCGATCGACCGCTGCCCGGTTTTGGCCAAAAGTCTCGATGGCGCATTGAAAGCTGCTTGGGCCATCGCCGAGGTCCTTCTGCCGGCGAGAAAGCCGCTGGATATTCAAGTGACCGCGACAGACACCGGCCTCGATATCGATGTGCGAGGGTCCGGCCCATTAACCGCGCCACTTACGGCCACGTTAGCGAAAGTCGCGGCGGTGCAGGACCTCGCCCGCCTCACGCGCCACGGCGAACTCATCGCGCAAGCGCGTCCACCGGCGTTGCAGATCGGCACGGCAACGGTGGCGCTACCGCCTGCCTCGTTCCTGCAAGCCACCGCAGAGGGTGAAGCCGCTCTGGCACGGCTAATTCTCGCCGCCTGCACCGGGGTGAAAAATGTCGCAGATTTATTCGCTGGCATTGGTCCGTTTGCGCTACGGCTCGCGGCACAAGCGCGCGCCACCGCGGTCGACGACGATGGAAACGCATCCGCTGCGCTCAAGCGCGCTGCCGCCACCACGGCCGGCCTCAAGCCTATCGACGTCAAAGTGCGCGATCTGTTCAAGAATCCGCTGCTGCCGGAAGAACTCGACGGCTTCGACGCCGTCGTGTTCGACCCGCCGCGCCAGGGCGCGCCAGCGCAAGCACGCGCGCTTGCGGAGAGCCGCGTGCCCGTCATCATGGCGGTGTCGTGCAATCCGGGCACGTTCGCCCGCGACATCCGGCTCCTGATCGATGGCGGCTATCGACTCACGTCGGTCACGCCGGTCGATCAATTCCGCTATTCGGCGCATGTCGAAATCGTCGCCCGGCTTGAGAAATAGCGGTCTCGCGCGCCCTGCCCGCCCGTCTTGTCTGCAATGGTGAATTGGCTCACCATCCTGCGGTGCCAATCAGATCCTGGGAAACACCGGACGGCACCAGGCACGGGGGGAAGCCATGACCGCAGCCGCAGTTGTCGACCGCTATCAAATCGCAGCACGTATGGAACGGCTGCCACTGTCGGCCTGGCACAACAAGATGCGCCTGATCGTCGGCAGCACGAATTTTTCCGACGCCTTCGACGCGCTGACCATTGCTTACGTTTTGCCGGCGATCATCCCGTTGTGGCACCTGGCGCCCGCGGAAATCGGCGCGCTCATCTCGATCGGCTATGCGGGCCAGGTTGTCGGCGGCCTTTTGTCGGGCTGTCTTGCCGAGAAATACGGCCGCGTCCCGGTCCTGATCGGAAATATCATCCTGTTCTCGCTACTGAGTTTCGCCTGCATTCTAGCCGACAGCTATTACATGCTGTTCGCCTTGCGTTTCGTACAAGGCATAGGGCTTGGCGGCGAGGTTCCGATCGCCAACACTTATGTCAGCGAGTTCGCCAAATCGACTGGGCGCGGCCGCTTCGTCCTGATGCAGCAATTGATGTTTCCTATCGGGCTGACGACGGTCGGTCTCGTCGGGGTTTTCGTCGTGCCGCTCCTCGGCTGGCAGTGGATGTTTGTACTCGGCGGCCTTCCTGTCCTGCTTGCTCTACCGATGATCCGGGTATTGCCGGAATCGCCCCGCTGGCTCGTCAGTCGCGGCCGTGAGGCGGAGGCGGATCGCGTGCTGACGCGGCTGGAGGCGATAGTCTCGCGGGATGGGGCGATTCCGTTGCCGCCGATGCCGATCAATGTCACACCGGCGGTGCCGGCGGTCGGTCGCTTCCGGGATCTGTTCGCCGGAATCTATCGTCAGCGCACGTTCTCGCTCTGGGTGTTGTGGTTCTGTACTTACGGCATCACTTACGCGATGACCGGATGGCTGCCGAGCATTATGCGTACGGTCTATCATCAGCCAATCTCGCAATCGAATCTTTACGGCTTCGCATTGAACATCGTCGGGCTGCTGGTCTTGCTGACCGCGGTATTCACGATCGACCGCATCGGCCGCAAGGTTGCCTTCGCCGGCGGTTTCTTTCTGGCGGCAATCCCACTCTTGATTGCCGCATTCGCGCCGAACCTCAGCGCGCTCGGGCTCGCGATTCTGGCAACGCTTGCCTTCGGCGCAATGGGAATGATTCCGGGTTCGCTCGGCATGTACACGGCTGAGAATTATCCCAATCACCTGCGCGCCCTGGGCAGCGGTGCAACCAGTGTCTCGCAGCGCATGTCGTCGGTCATCAGTCCGTTTCTGGTCGGCATTATCCTGCCGGCCTATGGCGTCGGCGGTGTCTACGGCATGTTTGCCGGCTTTGCCATCATCGGCGGCATCATCTGCGCCCGGTTCTCGATGGAAACCGCGGGCAAGACTCTCGAAGAACTCTCGCCGACCATCGCTCCCGCTACTTCACACTGAGACCCTTCATGATCCTCGATTTCCATACCCACGTTCAGATGCCGGAACAACAGGCCGATCCAATGTGGCGCGGCCGCTGCCCGATGACGATCGAAAACGTTCTCGAAGCCCAACAGGAAGGCGGCGTCGATTTCACGCTTATCAGCCAGGCGATGCACGAGCTGCGCCATATGGAGCCCGATCACCAGCTTGCGCTGGTCAAGAAGGTGAACCGCTACATCGCTTCCTTGCAGGATAAATACCCGACTATCTACGGCATGGCCTCCACGGTGCCGCACGGTGGCGATGCGTTCCTGCGCGAGTGGGAGCGCGCCATCAAGGAGGACGGGCTCAAGGGCGCCTGGATCCTCTCCAGCCTGCCAGGGCACTATCCCGATGACGACGACTGCCTGCCGTTCTTCCAACTGGCGACGGAACTCGATGTGCCGGTCGTGATCCATCCGCCCTCGGTCGGTTTCGGCGAGGAACGGTTGAAGGACTACCGCCTCGCCTCAAGCGTTGGCCGGCCGATGGACAACGCGCTGGCGATCGCGCGGCTCATCGTGCGCGGCATATTCGAGAAATTTCCGACGCTGAAGCTTGTCGGCACCCATCTTGCCGGCGGTATCTGCGAGATGATCGGGCGCATGGATTACGCCTATAATCTCCAGGACGAGGCCTACTTCCTCGGCTCCTATGAGCCGATGCTGATCAAGCATCCGCCGAGCCATTATCTGAAGATGATGTATCTCGAATCAACGTGCTACCACCCGCCGGCGGCACGGTGCGGCTTCGAGACGGTTGGGGCCGACCATTTCATTTTCGGAACCGATGCGCCACCGCTGAAGGTGCTGAAGAAACAGGGCGTCGAAGTCATCAAGAAGATCGGCATGTCGCAGGCCGACGAAAACAAGGTGTATTACGAGAACGCTAAGCGGCTGTTGAAGATTTGAGGCGCGGCCGGCAACGGCTTTGTGCTGCGAAGCCGGGCGCGCACGTCAAATGCCGAAAAGTCAGGACTCGGCATTTTAGGCTTCGGGTGCAGCGCGAGAACGATTTGTCACGCAGCTTTTCCGCGCGCCAAGGCCTGCACATCCGCGGTGGTCAGGGCCTTGCCGCCGATTCCCCAGTCACCGCTGTCCACTTCCTCGACCACACACCAGGTGACACCGCGCATGGCTTCACCTTCGATTGAAACCATCGCGTCGGTCAGTTTGCTGATGATCTGGCGCTTCTGCTCTTTGCTGAACACGTCCTTAATCACTCGTACCTGGATGAGCGGCATTGGATATCTTCCTTCTTGTCCTGTGAGCTTGCTCTTGGTTGCCGCAGTGAGATCACACGATTCTTTCCGTCTCTCTGCTTGACACCCATCCCATACTGCCGAACACTTACCTGATCGGTAATAGACAGTTTAGCTGTCACTTGGCATAACTGTATCGGTGCCCCGACCAGTCCAATTCAGCGAAGCAGGAACCGGCGTGTTCTCCCTGACCATCAGCCCGAGAAGCGACCAGCCGCTCGCCGACCAGATTGTGGCCGGCATCAAGCGACAGATTGAGGATCGGCACCTGCGGCCCGGGACTAAGCTGCCGTCGATCCGCAACTTCGCGGAAAGCTATAATGTCAGCCGGTTCACGGTGGTCGAAGCCTACGACCGGCTTGTCGCGATGGGTTATCTGCAGTCGCGCCGAGGTTCGGGCTTCTACATTGCCGCCCCGGCCGCGCCAGCGGAGGCCGCCAATCCCACATCCTCCGACAGCCTCAAGCGCAACGAGGAACTGGTCTGGCTCGTCCGCCGTCTGCTGGAAGCCGACGAGAACACTCTGCTTGCGGGCGGTCCGTGGCTGCCGAATTCGTGGCTCGATGAAGCGGGAATCCGCCAAAGTCTCAATGTGCTTGCGCGCAAGAACGGGGCTTACTTACTCGAGTATGGGCACGCATTCGGCTACCTGCCGCTACGCGAGCATCTTGCGCTGATGTTATCAGGGCTCGGCATTACCGCCCATCCAGGGCAGATCCTGCTGACGCAGGGCACCAGCCAAGCGCTCGAACTCATCATCCGCTACCTGCTCAAGCCCGGCGACACAGCATTGGTTGATGACCCCGGCTATTACAACATGTTCGGCAATCTTCGCCTGCACGGTGTCCAGATGCTGGCGGTGCCCCGCAACCCCGATGGACCGGATATCGCAACTCTCGAAAAGCTCGCCACCGTACACCGGCCAAAAGCTTATTTCACCCAATCGGTGATGCAGAACCCGACTGGGACCGACATGAGCCCGCACGTGACATTCAAGGTGCTGCAGGCCGCCGAGCGCCACAACTTCACGATCGTGGAGGATGACATCTTCTGCGATCTGCAGGTGAAGACGACGCCGCGGCTTGCGACTCTCGACCAGCTCAACCGGGTAATCTACGCGCGCAGTTTCTCCAAAACACTGTCAGGTAGCCTGCGCGTCGGGTTTGTCGCCGGCGCAAAGGACATCGTTAGCGATCTTGCGGACATCAAGATGCTGACGAGCATAACAACCTCGCAATTCACCGAGCGGCTTGTCTATCTGATGCTGGTTGATGGGCACTATCGCAAATACCTGTCACGCTTGCACGAGCGTCTGGGCGAGGTGCGTCTCAATGTTGTCCGCAGCTTCGAGCGCATGGGGCTGGAACTGTTCGTGGAGCCTGCTGATGGCATGTTCGTCTGGGCCCGAATGCCGCATATCGCGGACGCACTCACCCTAGCGGAAGCTTCAAGGCTGGACGGCATCATGCTTGCGCCCGGAGCTATATTCCGTCCGCATCTCGAGCGTTCGCCGTGGATGCGATTTAATGTGGCCATTTGTGACGACACGCGCGTGCAGCGCTGGCTGCAGCGGCAGACGACGAGCAATGCGGCTTAACGTGCCCCCGCAAAGCAGGCGGTGGTTCCACGATCTCCTGACGTCAAATACCGAGAAACCGCGATTTGATCTCGTCATCCCGCCGCAAATCGTCCGGCTGGCCGGAGTAAACCACGCGACCCTTCGAGATCACGTGCACGAAATCGACAAGCTTGAGCGCGAGCGCCGCATTCTGCTCGACAAGAAGAATTGAAAGTCCTTCTTGCTTGAGCTTTGCAATTGCCTGCCACAGTCCCTGGATGATGATCGGCGCAAGGCCTTCCGAGGGCTCATCCATGATCAGACAATCCGGATTGGTCATCAGCCCGCGGCCGATGGCGAGCATCTGCTGCTCGCCGCCCGAAAGCGTCTTGGCGCGCTGGTTGCGGCGCTCGCGGAGCCGCGGAAACAGTGCATAGACGCGCTTGAGGCTCCAGCCGTGCCGCTCCAGACTGCGCTCGGCCACCATAAGATTGTCCTCGACGCTGAGCGTCGGAAAAACGCGGCGCCCCTGCGGCACCAGCCCCATTCCGCTGCGCACAATGGCGAACGAAGAATTTCCGGTGATATCGGTGCCCTTGAAGTAGATTTTGCCGCGCCGCGGCGGCGCAAAGCCGATGATGGAATTGACGATCGTGGTCTTGCCGACGCCGTTCCTGCCAATCAGGCCGAGAATCTGGCCCTGTTCGAGTTGCAGCGACAGCCCCTGCAACACATAGGCGTCGCCATAATAGGTATGAATGTCCTGGACCTCGAGGATCGCCATGACCGTCCAATGCCTCAACCGGCTCCCAGGTAAATCTCTTGCACCTTGGCACTGGAGCGGATGCGATCCATCGGCCCGCTCTCCAGCACTTCACCGAAATGCAGAACCGAAATGTCGTCGGCGACGCCGAACACGACGTCCATGTCGTGTTCGATCAGCAGCATCGCCATCTTCCGGTCGAGACCTTGCAGAAATTTCGACATCTCCGCCGATTCTCCCGAGGACAGTCCGGCGGCCGGCTCATCAAGCAGCAGGATATCCGGATCGCCGGCGAGCCCGACCACGATTTCGAGCTGCCGCTGTTCGCCATGGGACAAGTAACGGACTTCGGTGTCCTTGCGGTCGATGAAGCCGGCACGCTGCAATAATTCGTATGCCTTGTCGTAAACGTCACGATACGACGAGAGAAACCGCCACATGACGAATTTCGATACACGTCTGCCTTTGATGGCCAACAGCACGTTGTCGAGCACGGTCAGCCTCGGGAACAGGCTCGTGACCTGAAACGTGCGCGCCATGCCGAGCGCAGCGCGCCGATGGCTCGGCCAGGACGTGACATCTTGGCCGAACAGCAACACGTTTCCCGACGTCGCCGGAAAAATTCCGCTGATGAGATTGAACAACGTCGTCTTGCCGGCACCGTTCGGGCCGATGATCGCCTTGCGGTCACCGGGCATGATTTTCAGCGACACGCCACGCACGGCTTGCAACCCGCCGAAGGCCTTTGACAGGCCTTTCAGTTCGAGCACAGGCGCGCCGCCGTTGATGGGAGAGTTTTGATCCACGGGCGTCCCGTTTGGGGAAATCGCGCCGGGGGCCTGCAGCAGACCCCGGCGCTAATACCGGTTATTCGCAATACTTGCAGGGCGGGAAGTCGCGGCTATAGACCGGCTGCTTGAGGAACGCATCCTTGCCATAAGTCCAGAACTGGCTGACAGCCGGATAAGTCTTGATGACGACGTTCCAAAGCTCCGGCTTGTCGTAACCGAACATCGTCGTCTTCTCGACCTTCTTGATGTAGATGTTCTGAACAGGATTGCGCATGTCGTCGAAGGTGACCGGCCCGCGCGGCGCATCGACCTTGAGCGCCAACATTTTGGCGATGAAGGCTTCAGGCCCCGGCCACTTGCCGCCGGTCTGCTTCATGACGTCGTCGATCATCATTGCAGTCGTGTAATTGCTCTCGGAGAAATACGACGGTACCTTGCCATACTTGGTGCGGAAGGCCTTTACGAAGGCCTCGTTCTTCGGCGTCTGTAGCCCGGCGCTGTACTGCAACGCCGAGACGTCGCCGATAACCTCGTCGCCCATGAATGGTAATACCGATTCGTCGTAGCTCGTGCCACCACCGATAATCGGCTTGGTATAACCCGACGCGCGCAATTGCTTCGGGAATTGCAGCGGCATCGGCCCAACCATCAACGAGAACACAGCATCCGCATCGGCCTTGAAGGTCGGGATATACGGTCCAAAATCCTTGGTGTTGAGCGGAGGCCAGATTTTTTGGACGATTTGGCCGCCGCAATCTTCGAATGCCTTCTGGAAACCGCCCGCAGCTTCATAACCGAATGCATAGTCGGCAGCGACAATGATAACTTTCTTGTAGCCCTGGTCGCAGGCCCATTGGCCGAGCGGATGATGCGGCTGCGATGAGGTCCAGCTGGTTCGAATGAAATATGGATAATTGCCGAGCTGACGCTGCGTGAGATCGTCGGCCGCTGGCACCGAAGCGATGTAGACGGTCTTCTCTGCGGTCGACACCGGCGCCAGCGCATAACCCTCAGGCGCCAGCACGCCACCGACCAGCATCTGCACGTGATCTTCCAGAATGAGCTTCCTTGCTTTTGTCACGGCAGTATCAGGCTTACCCTGACTGTCCTCGATGATCGGAACGACCTTGGCGCCGGCAAAGGTGCTGTTGGTCTCGTCGAGATACATTTTGAAACCGTTGGTCATGTCTGCGCCGACCTGTGCGAACGGACCGGTCACCGGCGCAATGATGCCGATGCGTAACTCTTCCTGGGCCGCAGCCGGTGCAAATCCGGCCGCAATCGCAAGACCCGCCCCTACCAACAGACCGGCTCGCCTTAGTAGAATGCTTTTCATGATTTTCACTCTCCTGTTTACTGGCTTCTCTCTCACGGCGGAGCGGGCGCCAGTTTCTGTGCGACGGTCGACTGCTCCTGCACCCCACGCCACTGACGAATTCGCTCCGGTATACTCATCAACCCGCCCGGCAGATAAAGAATGACCAGCACGTAGACGCCGCCGAGCACGTATTGCCACCAGTGCACGAGCGTACTGAGATATTCGCGGATAAACAGGACGACGCTGGCGCCGATTGCTCCGCCGACCAGCGTTCCGGCGCCGCCCAGGACTGCCATGAGCAGTGCATCGACCGACGTGGTCAGCACTACGTTCTCCGGGCTGACGATGCCGGCGGTATGCGCCCACAACACGCCGGAAAGGCCGCCGAAAGCTCCGGCGATGACGAAGGCAATATATTTGTGCAGCCAGGTATTGTAGCCGAGGATTTTCATGCGCAGCTCGCGCTCGCGAATGCCAGCGAGGCTGCGGCCGAACGGCGAGCGCACGATTGTGTACAGAACGAGAAGCGAGATCGTGAAGAAGCCAAAGACTACAAAGAAGAACGTCACGTTATTGGCGAGGTCGATACCGATTTGCGGCCGATGCTGCAAATTAATCCCGTTGTCGCCGCCTGTCAGCGAATTCCACCGGTAGGCGAGCCCCCAGACACATTGCCCAAGCGCTAATGTGATCATCAGAAAATAAACGCCGGCGGCGCGGATAGCGAGCAAGCCGAACACTGCAGCTAGCGCAGCGCCGCCGAGCATACCGAGCAACACCACCAAGCCGAAATCATAACCCAACCCGATTTGATAGCGTGTCGCCAGGATGGCTGTGAGGTACGCGCCGATGCCGAGATAGGCGGCCTGACCGAGCGACGCGAGACCGGTAAAGCCGAGCAGCAGGTCGAGGCTCATCACCAGAATGGAAAAAGCGAACGCGCGCGTCGCCAGGAGAACGACAAATGAGCTCGCGTGTGGAACGACCACTGCAATCGCGGCGAGAACGACAACGACGACGAGAATCTTGGTACGATCACGCGACATATTTATTCCAGTCTGACCAACCTCATTCCCGCCCGAACAATCCCGTCGGCTTCACGGCGAGGATCAGCGCCATCGGCGCATAGAGCGTGAAGTAGGATACCTCCGGAAAGAGCGCCTTGCCGAAATTGTCGGCAAGCCCGACAAGCAGAGCGCCGATGGCGGCGCCGCCGAGGCTGCCCATGCCACCGATGATCACCACCGCAAACGCGATCGGCAGCATTTCAAAGTCGAGGCCCGGATAGACGCCGAGAAAAGCGCCGCCGATCACTCCGCCCAGTGCCGCAAGAAACGCACCCAGCGCAAATATCAGCATGGAGATGCGCGACGTATCGATGCCGACCCCGCGCGCCATTTGCGCATCGTCAACGGTGGCGCGAATCTCTGCGCCCAATCGGGTCCGCTCCATGATCAGCCATAATGTGAGTCCGATCGCCAGGGCAACGCAGATCATGAAGATGCGATAGAGCGGCAGATGAAGCCCGCCGACCACGATAGTTCGGGTCAATACCTCCGGCGGATTAATGTCGAATGGATTGCCGGTCCAGATATCAAGCGCGGCCTGCTGAAACAGGAATGCGAAACCGACCGTCAGCAAGACCTGCCGCAGCGGATCGAACCCCAAGGGCCGCAGAAACACGCGCTCCATGACGAGGCCGATGCAGGCGACGGTCAGTGCTGCTACCGGAATCGCCAGCAGCCACGATCCGGTGGTCCAGATCACCGACAATGCAACGTAGCCGCCGAGCAGAAAGTAGGAGCCGTGGGACAAATTGACGATCCGCATGACGCCGAAAATCAGCGACAGCCCGCTGCCCACGAGGAACAGGAGCGCACCGTAGGAAACGCCATTAAAGGTTTAAATCAGCCAAAACCGCGCATCCACGGTGTCCGTCCCCTAACTGGCCCCCATTTTTAAGGAGAGTATAGTTCAGGTCGGCACCGATCCGATAGGCAAACTGCCGCGGCAATTTAAGTGCCGGCGCCGAGGGCGGCGTCGCTCACCACGCGAAAGGCCGCGTCCGGGGTCTCCTGCTTGACCAGCGTGACGCGGACCACTGCGACCGCAGCTTCGATGCCGCTTTGCCGAAACGTCTTGAGCAGGATTATGTCGTGCAGGACTCGGCCAAAGCATCGAGTGCGGTCTCGGGCTCGCGCGGCACCACGGCGAAGAATCCGGCGATCATACGCACCGCCGGCACAAAAGTATGAACCGTGTGGCCGAGAGCGGCAAAATTCCGCAAAGCATTGATGAGCTGCCGCTCGGAATGCGACGGCAGCAGATGGAACGGCGCCTTCAGCGTAGCATGGAAGCCGTAGCGACGCGGCTCCGCGCTAAATTCATTCCAATTCACCGCCGTGCCGCAAGACTTGTCGGGAAAGGCCACCGCCTTGCCGCCATAGCAATCGTAGCCGAGAATAGCGCTGCCGTACCGATAGAACGGAGATTGCGCTGCGGGCACAAAGTAGATTGCGTAGCGCGGTCCCTGATCCACGGCCCGACGACAGCCCGCCCTCAAAAGCGCATTGCATTACTATGATGGTTTCGTGACGCGCGCGTGACGCCTGTTTCCATGGAGTTTTCTTGCTAATCTCGCCGGACCGCAATCGATTGGGAGCGCACGATGACCGAGAAAAAGGTGCCATATCAGGTCAACGGCAGGCAGTTTGAGGGAATGATCGTCTTCGATGACAGCGTGAAGGCAAGGCGCCCGGTCATTTTCATGCAGCCGGACTGGAAAGGCGTTTGCGCCGACACCATCGGCCAGGCCGGCACCGTCGCCGGCAAGGACTATGTCGTGCTGATGGCCGACATGTTCGGCGCGGGTTACGGCCAAAAACCGAAGGCACCGGATGAACTGCGCGCAGGTATGCTCGCCGTGCACAAGGATCGTGCCTTCACTATCGCTTGCGGCGGCGCCGCTCACGAGGCGCTATTCGCCGAGGCGAACAAGCTCGGCCTGATCGACGCCGAGAAGAAGGTGGCGATCGGCTACTGCGCCGGCGGTGGCTATGTGCTCGAGCAGGCGCGCGCCGGCGCCGATTTCAAGGCATGCGTCGTATTCCACGTCACCAATCCCAATCCGGTGGTTCCGGGCACGCCCTGCAACATCAAGGGCCGGGTGCTGGCGATACATGGCTCCGCGGATCCAGTGACGCCCAAGCCAATGATGGACGCCTTCGAAGAAGAAATGACAGAGGCCAATATCGATTGGCAGGTGATGATGTTCGGCGGCGCTGTCCATTCGTTTTGCGATCCGACCGTCCACTCAGGACCCACGCGCTACGACGAAAAGTTGTGCCGCAAGTCCTACATGCTGATGCGCGACTTCTTCACCGAGACGTTGTGAGACGGCGCGAGGTGCGCCTGATGCTGGCGTGCTAAATGACGTAGAGGCGATCCGGCAGGGCGTTCGGTGAGCCGTCCGGCGGCGCGTGCGCGGCGAGCACTGCGCCGCAGCGGTCGATGGCCGCGATGAAGCCTTGTGCGATCCGGCCGTCGCGCATGTGACCCGTCAGGGCATCGATTGCCGCCTGCCACTCGGCGCGGTTCACTTTCGCAGCAATGCCCTCGTCGGCAATGATCCGCGCATAGTGCTCCGCCAGCGAAACAAAAATAAGAATCCCGCAACGATTCTTGGTGTTGGCGATCCGCCGAACGACGAATTGCTCGAGTGCGGCGCGATGCGCCAGAGCGCGCCGCATGGGTCGCGGCACAAGGGCAATGTGCAGCGGCGGCCAGGAAAAGACCAAACCGGTGATGATGAACAACGCGATCTGCACGATGAAAATCCGCTCGACACTCCAGGGCGTGAAATGAATGAGCGGCCACGGCGATAGCAGTGCCAGCACGCTGGCCAGCAGGAGGGGCACAAACGCATAGTCCGACGAGGCGTGACAGAGCACGCAGACGATCTGCCCGCAGGTATGCTGTTCCGCGCTCCTTATTGCGGACGAGACGGCTTCATGGTCTTCACGCGAAAGCTTCATCACCAGCTCCCCGATGCGCCGCCGCCACCCGACGAACCGCCGCCGCCGGAAAAACCTCCGCCGTCAGAGAAGCCCCCGCCGCCGCCGCCCCAGTCGGACGACCCCCGTGACAATCGGCCCGTGGGGATGAACCACGGACCGCCGCCGCGCGTGCCATAGCGGCCGGACGTGCTGTTACGATAACCGGTCCAGATGATGTAGATGATGAGTAAGAGGATGATGACTGGAAAGATCGCAATGCCCTGATCGTCCTGATCCGACCGCACGTTGACCTTGGGCTGCCAGTCCGCGGTGTCGCCGCCGAGCACGCTTACGATACCGTCGACCCCACGTTCGATGCCTCCGGAATAGTCGTTCGCCTTAAAACGCGGGACCATGGCGCTGGAAATGATTACCGACGACAGGGCGTCGGTAAGTGTGCCCTCCAGGCCGTAGCCGACCTCGATGCGCACTTTGTGTTCGGCCGGCGCGACAAGGAGAAGCACGCCGTTGTTTTTTTGCGCCTGACCGAGCTTCCATGTGCGGAACAGCTCATTGGCGTAGGTTTCGATGTCGCTGCCTTGCAGCGACTTCACAGTGGCAACGACAAGCTGGATGCCGGATTTGTCTTCGAGATCCTTGAGCTTCGACTCGAGATCGACCCGACTTTCGGGCGTCATGACGTTCGCCTGGTCGACGATGCGGCCGGTAAGTTGGGGGAAATCGAGCGCAAACGCCGCTGCCGCGAGGCAGCAGACGATTGCGGCACCCCGGAACAGCGCAAGCATGTCAGTGACCGACGATCAGAATTTCACCTGCGGCGGGGTTTGCGTGCCTTCATTCGCGGTGAATTCCGCCATCGGCTTTTCGTTTGAAAACGCCGTTTTGGCCCAGATGACGGTCGGGAACGTGCGCAGCGCCGTATTATATGCGCGCACTGCGTCGATGTAGTCGCGTCGCGCCACCGCAATGCGGTTCTCGGTGCCTTCGAGTTGAGACTGTAGTGCCAGGAAATTCGCGTTGGATTTCAGATCGGGATAATTCTCCGTCACCGCGAGCAACCGGCCGAGCACTCCGGTCAATTGATTCTGCGCATCCTGGAAGGCTTTGAGTTTGTCAGGATCGGTCAAATCGGACGCGTCGAGCTTGATCTGCGTCGCCTTGGCGCGGGCTTCGACTACGGCGGTGAGCACGCTCTTTTCCTGGACGGCGTAACCCTGAACGGTGGCGACCAGATTGGGAATCAGGTCGGCGCGGCGCTGATACTGGTTCTGCACGTCGGACCAGCGCGCCTTGGCCTGTTCTTCGAGTGTCGGGATAGTGTTATAGCCGCAGCTCGAAAGCGCCACGCTCACAGCGACGACCCCAAGCAAGATGCGAATTCGAGAAACGATGTTGGTCACTCCGCCCTCCGGTTCTTGCGTCCACCCCACCCCTGGTCGTTCATGCTCCGTCGACCGGCTCAGTACCCACAATCTCGATGCCAAAGCCGGACAGCCCGACATAGGTGGTGTGGCGCGACGAGGTCAGCAGACGTATTGAATTGACGCCGAGTTCCTTGAGGATTTGCGCGCCAAGACCGATCTCGCGCCATTGCCGAGTCCTCGCCTCGCCTGAGGCGGTATCGGTTTTGGGTATGGAGACCACCGGCACGCCCGCGGTGCCGTCGCGCAGCAACACCAAAATTCCCCGGCCCTCCGCCTTGAACTTCGCCAACGATTGGTGGATCGGCTTGGCGCCGCCGAAAACGTCCGAAATGATGTTGGCGCGGTGCAGGCGCGTCAGCACGTTCTTGCCGTCGCCGATGCGGCCATAGACGAACGCCATATGATAGACCGGATCGAACGGGGTCAGGAAGGCGTAGCCGGTTAGTGTGCCGATTTCGGATTCGACGGGGAATTCGCCGGCGCGCTCGATAAGTTTGTCGCGCGCCTGGCGGTAGGCGATCAGATCGGCGATTGACACGCGCAAAAGCTTGTGGCGCTCGGCGAATGCGTTGATTTCAGGCCCACGCATCACCGTTCCGTCGTCGTTCATCAGCTCGGACAGCACGCCGACGCTCGGCATTCCTGCAAGCCGGCACAAATCGACGCAGGCTTCGGTATGGCCCGAGCGCATCAGCACGCCGCCCTCCTTCGCCACCAGCGGAAAGACATGGCCGGGCCGGACGAAGTCCGATGCCCCGCTATTGCCGTTGGCGAGAGCGCGCACCGTGTTGGTACGCTCTTCGGCGGAAATACCCGTGGTGAGACCGTGGCGCACATCCACCGATACGGTGAATGCAGTACCAAGTGGCGCGTCATTGAACGCAACCATCGGATCGAGGTGCAGCCGGCGCGCTTCTTCCGAAGACAGCGGCGCACATACGATGCCCGAGGTATTGCGGATGATGAACGCCATCTTTTCCGGCGTGCATAGACTGGCGGCGACGAACAGGTCGCCCTCGTTCTCGCGATCGTCATCATCGGCGACGATGATGATCTCGCCACGCGCGAATGCGGCGACGGCGTTACGGATGCGTTGGTGAGCGTCTTCCATCGTTGCTTTCGTCAACGCCCGGGCGGCGCGAATGGCCAAATAGGGGTATCGCCGGTCTGCCCGCGTTGCCGCAGATAATGATCGGCAATCACGCATGCCACCATAGCCTCGCCGATCGGCACGGCGCGAATGCCGACACACGGATCGTGGCGTCCTTTGGTTGAAATCTCCGTTTCGTGGCCGTAGCGATCGACGGTACGGCGCGACGTGAGGATCGACGAGGTCGGCTTCACCGCAAAGCGGGCAACCACCGGCTGGCCGGTGGATATGCCGCCGAGGATGCCGCCGGCATTATTGGACAGGAACAGCGGCTTGCCGTCGTTGCCCAGTCGCATTTCGTCGCCGTTTTCCTCTCCGGAAAGCTCCGCTGCGCCAAAACCCGCACCGATCTCGACACCCTTGACTGCATTGATGCCCATCAAGGCCGCAGCCAGATCGGCATCGAGCTTGCCGTATATAGGGGCGCCGAGACCCGGCGGCACGCCGTCGGCGACGATCTCGATCACCGCGCCCGTTGACGAGCCGCGCTTGCGCACGCCGTCGAGATAATCCTCGTAGAATGCAGCCTTCTCGGCATCGGGACAAAAGAACGCATTGCGTCCGATTTCGGCCCAATCCCAGCGCGTGCGGTCGATTCGGTGTGGCCCCATTTGCACCAGTGCGCCACGAACCTGCAAAGCCGGCACGATTTTGCGCGCTATGGCGCCGGCAGCGACCCGCATCGCGGTCTCGCGAGCTGATTGCCGGCCGCCACCGCGGTAGTCGCGCAGGCCATATTTGGCGTCATACGTGTAGTCGGCGTGGCCGGGACGATATTTGTCCTTGATATCAGAGTAGTCCTTCGAGCGTTGATCGACATTGTCGATGAGCAGTGCGATCGGCGTGCCGGTCGTTACCTGTTGTCCCGTCGCCTCGTCGCTGAAAACGCCAGAGATAATCCTGACCGCGTCCGGCTCCTGCCGTTGCGTCGTGAAACGCGATTGCCCGGGCCGCCGCCGGTCAAGATAGGGCTGAATGTCGGCTTCAGTGAGCGGAAGGCGCGGCGGACAGCCATCAACCACGCAGCCGATTGCAGGCCCGTGGCTCTCGCCAAAGGTCGTGACCCGAAACAAATGTCCGAACGTATTGAATGACATGGCGAACGACGTAGCCCGCGAGTGTCACTGGGTCAAATGCCCGCGGCTGGCCGGAGCGGCTCATTTTCGTATCGCCGATGTTCGCAACTGCGGCAGAAACCTTTTGCATCTTTCGCTGTTGCGAGACAGCGCCAATCAATCAGGCAGAATTGCTGGCTACTTTTCTGAAATGTTCATTTCGCATTCATCTCGCTGAATAACGATTAATGGCAAGCTGAACGTCTGTTAAGTTACGGAAAAATAAGAGTTATTTGGCATTTTTCGATTGCAGAGGTAGCGCTCTTATGGCATGGTCGTAAGTGGCAAGGGGACGAAGGCCCGAGGGGGACCGAGACACCGCTCGAACAGCTTGAACTCAACCCTGCCGTTGGTTCAACACGCAACGAGGATCCAAGTCATGGCGAAGAAGGCAAAGAAGAAGAAGAAATCGAAGTAAATGACATGAGCGCGAGCCTCGTATTGGGGCAGCGCTGTCAGCTTTGGTTTTCGCGAACGCCTCTATGGTGGTTCGCAAAGCGGCCGGACCAAGGTTCGGCCGCTTTCGTTTTTGACTAGGCGTACCGCGCCATCGTGTTTGCGGAGAACACGGACACAACGCCTTGAGCGACCTCGGCGTGGGTCGCTTCCTCACTCGGCAAGATGTGAAAGTTCGCCATCAGTACACGCGCCACGCCGCCGTGCGCAGTGACGACGGTATCGCGCGTAGCCGACGCGTACCAGTCGGCAACGCGCTTTGCGACGTCGCGATATGACTCACCACCGGGCGGCGCAAAATCCCATTTATCGCGGTCACGCCGCGTCAACACTCCCGGTTCACGCGCCTTGACTTCCGCCAGCGTCAGTCCTTCCCACGCGCCGTAGGAAATCTCCATCAGCCTGTCGTCGGTGTCGTAGGCAGCCGGATCAAGCCCCAGCGTGCTGCGCAAAATTTCCATGGTCTCGCGCGCCCGGTTGAGCGGGCTCGACACATAGGCAAAATCGCGGGCTCGAAGCCGGTCGCGCGCGAACAAGTCATCGAGCAATTCGCCGCAACGCGCTGCTTGCTGCCGCCCGTGGATGTTGAGACTTGTTTGGTACTGTCCCTGTAAGCGTTGTGCGACGTTGAAATCGGTTTCACCGTGACGAACAAAATAGAGCACCGGCACTGGCTGATTATTCCTCTTTGCCGACGGCGATATCGGGCGCGTCGGGGTGCTTCATGCCAACGATGTGATAGCCGGCGTCGACGTGGTGCACCTCGCCGGTCACGCCGCGCGACATATCGGACAGAAGATATGCACCGGCTTCTCCCACCTCCTCGATAGTGACGCTGCGCCGCAGCGGCGCGTTGTGTTCGTTCCACTTGAGGATGTAGCGGAAATCACCGATTCCGGAAGCCGCCAGAGTCTTAATCGGTCCTGACGAAATGGCGTTGACGCGAATGTTCTTCACGCCGAGATCGGCGGCGAGATAACGCACCGACGCTTCGAGCGCGGATTTGGCGACCCCCATTACATTATAATGGGGCATCCATTTCTCCGACCCGTAGTAGGTCAGGGTCAGCATGGCGCCGCCGTTCGGCATCATTTTTTCCGCGCGCTGCGCGATCGCCGTAAGCGAATAGCAGCTTATCAGCATGGTCTTGGTGAAATTGTCGGCCGTGGTATCGACGTAACGTCCGTCGAGCTGATCCTTGTCCGAAAATGCGATCGCATGGACCAGAAAATCGATCGAGCCCCAGGCCGCATTCACGGCCGCGAATGCAGCGTCGATGGTCGCCGGATCAGTCACGTCGCAGTCGCCCACGACGATGCCACCGACCTCCTGGGCCAGCGGCTCGACCCGCTTTTTCAGAGCGCCACCCTGATAAGTGAATGCCAGATCGGCGCCGTGTCCGCGGCAGGCCTTGGCAATACCCCAGGCGAGCGAGCGATGGTTAGCGACCCCCATAACGAGGCCGCGCTTGCCGCGCATCAGGCCAGAGACTTCCGGCATCTAACTGACCTCTTTCGGCGGCTTTCTCCCAGGTAGTTCCTATGGCATAGGCCCGTGGCAGCCAGCAAGCGCGCGGCCTGCCGGAGCGGCGCCCGAGCGATCCTGGAATAGTCGGCGGGCGGCGGTGTTGTTTTGATAGACATTTCGGGCATCGAATCGGGAGCGGACAGTTGAGCGAATTCCGGCAGCAGATCGAGGCGACAATCCCTGCTCTGCGCCGCTATGCCCGTGCGCTGACCCGCGATACCGAAACCGCCGACGACATCGTGCAGGACACGCTGGTGCGCGCGCTACGCTCCGAGCATCTGTTTTACGGCGGAGACGTGCGGGCATGGCTCTATACGATCTTGACCAATCTCAACCGCAACCGGCTGCGGTCGATGTCCCGCCGCCCGACGCTGATGCCGATCAATGATGGCGATGCCGCCATCGGCGGATCGGACGGCGGCAGCCGCGATATTGGCCGCGCCCTCGACGAGCTAGCCGAGGAGCAACGCTCGGCATTGCTCCTCGTCGTGCTTGAGGGACTCACCTATCGCGAGGTTGCGGAGGTGCAAGGTGTGCCGATAGGAACGGTGATGTCGCGACTCGCCCGCGCTCGCCAGCAAATCAAAGCTTATCTGGACGGCGAGCGCCCGGCGCTGCGCCGCGTGAAATAAAGAAGAGCGAACGATGATCGAGCACCTGAACGTTAGCGAAGACGAACTCCACGCCTATGTCGATGGCGGGCTTGCCGCCGAACGACGCGGTGCAATCGAAAGCTGGCTGGCGACGCATCCGGAAGACGATGCGAAAGTCGCGGCATGGCGCAAGCAAGCCGCGCTCATTCAGGCACGTTACGGCGCTGTCGTCGACGAGAAAATTCCACCGCAGCTCGACATCGCGCGAATGGCCTGCCGCCGCCGCAACGGATGGATCGCGTTGGCGTCCGCGGCCGCGCTGGCAACATTCGTCGCCGGTGGAATCGTCGGCTGGATGGTGCGCGGCGTTGAAACCCCGGCGCGCTCCAGCCTCACACAGTTCACCACGGATGCACTCGAAGCCTATCGGCTCTACGTGGTCGAGGTCCGTCACCCGGTCGAAGTGCCGGGCGACCAGCGGCCGCATCTCGTCGAATGGCTATCGAAACGGCTTGGCTCGCCGTTGCTGGCACCGCAACTCGACAAGGTGGGATTGAAACTTGTCGGCGGCCGGCTGCTGCCGGGCCCGACCGGAGCGACGGCATTCTTCATGTACGAAGGACCGTCTGGCGACCGCTTCACGCTCTATTGCGGGCACACCAGCGATCAAGAAACCGCATTGCGCTACACATCAGGCGATCAGAACGCGGCTTATTACTGGGTCGATCAGAATATCGCTTATGTGCTCAGCGGCCCGGCGGAGCGAGATAAGTTGCACAATATCGCTCAGGCAGCCTACGACCAGATCGACGCGCACATGCCGCCGCAAGGCGGTTAGGGGAACGGCGACGCGCCAATGCCCTTCGCCACGGTTTGGGGCGTGCTGACAGGCCGCCGAGATTCATCCGGACCGATAGCAGTAATCGGTTCGGATAGGCCCTCGGCGCGGCGGCCTGCGATTACGGGCGAGGGAATGGCATTTACATGCCCTTGCGCGGATCGTAGGCCTTGTCGTGCTGCCACTGTTTCATCAGCGCTTCGAACTCGGCGTCGCTCTTTTCCGGAAGCACGATACGCACGGTGGCGAGCAAATCGCCGCGGCCGGCCTTGGCCGGGAACCCCTTCCCCTTGAGGCGGAAAGTGCGTCCGCTCGAGGTCCACGGCGGGATCGTGATGTCGACCGGCTTGTCGAGCGTCGGCACGCGCACCTTGGCGCCGAGCGCAGCTTCGTAAAGCGTGATTGGCAGTTCGAGCCTGACATCGGCGACCTCGAGGGCGAAGATCGGATGCGGCGCGATGTTGACGGTGATGAGCAAATCACCGGCGCCTCCCTGCCCCGGCATACCCTGGCCCTTCAGCCGGATATGCTGGCCGCTCATGATTCCCACCGGGATTTTCACGTCGACGTCCTTGCCGTTCGGCAAGTGCAGGCGCTGCGTCGCTCCGTTGGCCGCATCCAGCAGTGAAACCGACATCTCGGCTTGAACATCGGCGCCGACGCCAAAATCTTCCTGCTCGAAGGTCGAGCGTGCACCAGCACCGCCGCGGCCGCCGAACGCGTCGCGCAAAATGTCTTCAAAACCGCCGAAGCCGCCGCCGGCGCCGCCACCAGCCTTTCCGCGCCGTGTCGCACGGGTGAAGCCCTCGGGACCGAAATTGAAATTTTCGAAGTTTGAATCTGGACGGAAGCCGCCGCCGGGGCCCGCGCCGCCACCGGCAAAGCCTTGGAAACGCGGCTTGCCCTCGGCGTCGATCTCGCCGCGGTCGAACGCCTTGCGCTTGTCATCGTCGCCAAGCAGTTCGTTGGCGGCATTCAGTTCAGCAAAGCGCGTCGCTGCCTTCGGGTCGTTCTTGTTAGCGTCGGGATGCAGCTTCTTGGCGAGTCGCCGGTAAGCGCTCTTGATGTCGCCCGCACTTGCCTTGCGGTCGACCCCCAACACCTCGTAGGGATCACGCATCCCCTTTCGACTCCGCTCCAATTCGGGCTGGCCCCGCCGCCCATTCACAGCTGAATGTGGGATGAAAGCCGCCGTCACGCAATGTGGCGCCGAATTGGCGCTCCGCTGCCGTGTTAATAAGCCGATCATCCCTGTTTGAGGGACTTGAGGCTTTTGACTTCCCAACTGCCCTGGCTCTTACGGCAAGCGGCGCCCCTGAGCCAGTCCTGCGATTCGCCGTGAACATAGCTCGCCATGAAATCGCGGCACGACTGGCCGCCTTCGATGTAGGCGGTGGCGAGCGGGGTGATATTTCCGCCGGCGCCGGTAATCGGATTTTGCCAGGGCACGCTGGCATCCTTACCGTCATGGGCCAGCACGTCAGAGGCGGCCGCGCGCGCATAGGCAAGGTCCGTCTCGGACGGCACTACCGCTGCGGCCGGCCGCTTGGCCGGAAGACCGACAGGACGGCTGATCGAGCCGGTCTGGTCGACGTCCGCCTCATCCTTGGCAAGCAGCGAATGCAGTTGGAAAGAACAACCGCCGGCGGCCAGCCCACATATCAGGGCGGCGACACCGGGCAAGCGACGCCACCACCAACATAGGCGCAGCGCCTCTGTTCCACTATATAAAGACCGGCTACTCGCATGCCGGTCACGCCACGCGAGCACTTGGATACCCCGTACAATGTCCGACGCGGCTCCGATAGAACACCCAACGTGGTTAACAGGCGGTGACTTCACCGAGGCCGAGGAGCCGGCGCGGCTGTTTGCGGACTGGTTCGCTGAGGCCAAGCGCGCGGAGTCAGTGAATCCCGATGCCATGGCGCTCGCGACCGTCGACCCCGACGGGCTGCCCAATGCGCGAATGGTGCTGTTGAAGGGCTTCGACGAGCGCGGTTTCGTGTTCTACACCAACGCCGATAGCGTGAAGGGCCACGAGCTGAAAGACGCGCCTAAGGCGGCCCTGACGTTTTATTGGAAATCGCTGCAACGCCAGGTGCGCGCGCGCGGCACCGTGGAAGCGGTATCGAAGGAAGAAGCCGACGCCTATTTCGCGACGCGTTCGCGGATGGCGCAGATCGGTGCCTGGGCAAGCAAACAATCCTCGGCGCTGGAAAGCAGGCTGGCGTTCGAAAAAAAGATCGCGCTTTTCACGGCGAAATATGCCGTCGGCACCGTGCCGCGCCCCCTGTATTGGTCTGGCTATCGCGTCATGCCGCAGGAGATCGAGTTTTGGCAGGAGCGGGCGTTCCGGCTGCACGACCGTGTTTCGTTTACGCGCACGAGCTTGACCGCACCGTGGATCAAGACGCGACTATACCCGTGAGCTTAAGATAACGACCATGCCGACCACCAACCAACCGCGCCGCACGCTGCTCCTGACCGGGGCAAGCCGCGGCATTGGCCATGCCACGGTGAAGCGCTTCTCGGCGGCTGGCTGGCGCGTCATTACCTGCTCAAGGCACCCGTTTCCGGAGAACTGCCCCTGGGAGGCTGGACCGGAGGACCATATTCAGGTCGATCTTTCGAATCCCGAAAATACGGAAGCGGCTATTGCGGAAACGAAGCGCCGGCTCAACGGCGAGCTCCATGCGCTGGTCAACAATGCCGCAATCTCGCCGAAGGCCGCTGGCGGCAAAAGGCTCGGTTCGATCGAAACCTCGCGCGACGACTGGCATCACATTTTCCAGGTGAACTTTTTCGCGCCGATCATGCTGGCGCGCGGCTTGCTCGATGAATTGAGTGCTGCCAAGGGATCCGTCGTCAATGTCACTTCGATTGCTGGCTCGCGGGTGCACCCATTCGCCGGCACCGCGTATTCGACTTCGAAAGCGGCGCTCGCCGCACTGACACGCGAGATGGCCGCCGACTTCGGCTCGCGCGGCGTCCGGGTCAACGCCATCGCGCCAGGCGAGATCGACACCGCAATGCTGTCGCCCGGAACGGAAAAGATCGTCGAGAACATTCCAATGCACCGTCTCGGCACGCCGGACGAAGTGGCGAAGATAATCTACGTGCTTTGCACGGACACCGCGTCTTACGTGAACGGCGCGGAAATCCACATCAATGGCGGCCAGCACGTCTGACCTTCCGTTTGTTCCGACAAGCCCGGAGCAATTCCTAAATGATGCAACTGTCGAGGATGCGATCGCTTGTGGCGATGCGTACCGATACGTTCTGCGCTAATTCCAGCCGCGCGGCGGCAAAATCGGCAGGCGTTCGGACGGACTGTTCATCCAGCATCCATTGATACGAAAATGCATAGACGAAAGCACAACGGGCGTAACGTTTCTGCGAATATCGTGTCAGCCGGGCCTCGATCGAAGCATCGTCAGCAAGCATTTCGCGTGCGAGCACCCAGCCGTCTTCCGCGGCCATCGCCGCGCCTTGCGTGAGGTGCGGAGGCGAGGTGTGCGCGGCGTCGCCGCCAATGACGACACGGCCGCGAAACCACGGCCACGGCACCAGGATCGGCTCGATCGGGCTATAGACGATATCGGAATTCGCGCCGAGCGATGCCGAAACCTCCGCAACATAGCCGCCGTATTGAGACAGGCGCGCCCTGAACAAATCCGGATAATCTTCGCGCTTGAACACGGCATCCGGCGCTTCCGGGCGGATGTGGAAGACATACATGAGATCGTCGCTCAGCGGCATTGCGCCGGTTTTGCTGCCGATCCCCTGCCAGAATTCCATGCCGCGCACATCATCGGGCCTCGGCACTTGCACGCGCCAGGCGCCGTAACCAGACGGCCGCGGCACGAAGGCAGTGCCGAAGAGATGCTGCCGGGTCGTCGACCGAATGCCATCGAAGCCGGCAAGCAGATCGAAACTATCCGTCCGATTATCGGAAAACTTGACGGTGACCCGGTCTTGTTCGTCGTGGATTTCACTGACTGTAACGCCGGTGCGCACGTCCACTCCGGCACGCTCTGACGCAGCCAGCAGTATCTCGTGCAAGCGCAGGCGCGACAGCGCGCAGAAAGCCGGGACAGCCTCATCGCCAAGCAGGAACTTGTGCTCGGCGATCGGTTCCCGGCTGGAATCGAAAATGTACATCCGGTCGTAAGAAAACCCCGAGGCCAGGATGTCCGGCAGAACGCCCAGCGCATCATAGACACGCAGCGCATTCGCCGGCTGGCCGAGCCCGACGCCGGACACGTCGAAGCCCGGCCGTCGCTCGATGAGCACGACCTCGACGCCGCGCCGCGCGAACGCGGTGGCGGCGGTAAGGCCGCCTACGCCGCCGCCGACCACTAGGACACGCCGAATATCGCTCATGATCGTTTTTGAAAGTGCGCGCGAGGTTTGACAGGCTTTTCGACAGTAGCGAGTATCGAAATTGTCTGCAAAGGACCGGCAACCGTGAAGGTAGCGATCTTCAACATCGCAAGAATTCTCTCAGGCGATATCTACTCGCCGGTCGCGGCGGGCGACACCATTGTCTTAGAAGGCGGGAAAATCGCCTCGGTCGGAACCGGCAGTGCGCCGGATTGCGATGTCGCCATCGACGCTGGTGGCATGATGGCGATGCCGGGCCTCATCGATTCCCATGTCCACATTACGTTCGGCGACTACACCCCGCGCCAGAAGACCGTCGGATTTCTCGAAAGCTACGTGCACGGCGGCGTGACGACCTGCATCAGCGCTTCGGAGGTCCACGTGCCAGGCCGGCCGCGCGACCCCGCCGGCGTCAAGGCGCTGGCGATCGCGGCGCGAAAATCGTTCGAGCATTACCGTCCGGGCGGCATGCGCGTTCATGCCGGCTCGATCATTCTCGAACCGGGACTAACCGACGCCGACTTCGCCGAACTGGCGAGCCAAGGCGTGTGGCTGGCCAAAGCGGGGTTCGGCGCATTCGCGACGCCCTACGATTACGCACCCTATGTCGCGATGGCGAAGCGGCACGGCATGGTGACCATGGTGCACACCGGGGGCTCGTCGATTCCCGGTTCGGCGGGGATTTGGGCCGATCACGTGCTCAAGATGCAGCCCGACGTGTCCTATCACGTCAACGGCGGGCCGATCGCGATGCCCGACGCCGATTTCCCCCGGCTGGCCAATGAAAGCGATCTGGCGATGCAGATCTGCACCGCCGGCAATCTGCGCACCGCGTTGCTGGTAGCGAAATTGCTCAAGGCGGCCGGCCAGGAAGAACGGCTCCTAATCGCGACCGACACGCCAACGGGCACCGGTGTCATGCCGCTTGGCATGCTCTACACCATGAGCCATCTCGCCGCCCTTGCCGGCGTTCCGCCGGAAATCACGGTGGCGATGGCGACTGGAAACAATGCCAGAATTTATCGGCTCAATACCGGCGTCATTGCACCTGGACGCGATGGCGACATCGTCCTGGTTGATGCCTGCCTCGGCGGTTCGCAGAACGACGCACTTTCAGCACTGAGGAACGGCGACATCATGGGTGTCGGCGCGGTCATCTCCGATGGCGTGCCACGCTTTGTCGGGCGCAGCCGCAATACGCCAGAGACGATCCGCAAAGCCAGAGTTGCGCACTGCTGCATCCCGCAGAATTTTTCTGGCGAAGCGTAAGCAACCGCCTTCGTCAATTGTGCAAGAAATCGATCATCGCGGTTTCGGCAAGCACCGCTTCGGGAATGCTGTGGCGCTCGGAGCGGGCGCGTTCTTCCGCCGTCTGCGTCGCCTGCAAGTAAGCTCCGAGGTGGCGGGCCCGCTCGATGATCCTGTTGTTGTCCGGCAGGCGCTCAGCCTCGAAGCGGCGCAACGCGGCTTCGACATCGCTTGCGTCGAGGACTTGTGCGAGGGCCGCGGCGTCGTCCGCGGCCTTTGAGACACCGGCGGCGACGTGGGGCCTCGCCACGAAGGCCGCGTCGCCGATGATGGCGACGCGTCCGAAAGCGAGGCGCGGGCTCGCAAGATCGTAGATCGGTTGTAGGATCGGCTCATCGATCAACCGCACGATCTCGCGGAATTGCGGCGCCAGCAACCGCTCGGCGGCAGCGCGCATTGCGGCGATGTGTTCGCGGCGAATGAGCGGAGGTGGTATGGAGATCGCGTGCGTGATTCCGGCCGCGTCGGTCAGGAGTCCTGGCAGCTCCTTGACCTCATCCGCCGGCCGATACCACACCACATTGTAGCGGCGCTGCCCCACCCGTAACTCGTCGTTCGGGCCGGCGACCGGATAGCCGAGGCACTGCTCGCCTGGAGGCAGACAGAACACCATCTGCTCGAACAGTTCGCGATGGATGCCCGGCGGGATCGCGCTTTCGGCCAGCAGCGCGCGCCAAGCCACGTAGCCGGCATAAAGTGGCGCCACGTCGGGCGAGCACTGCCGGCGCACCGTCGAGCGCAATCCGTCGGCACCGATCAGAACATCGGCCTCTACGGCCGAACCGTCGCTCAGATGGGCGATGACGCGCGCATCGCTCTGTTCGAACCCTCTCAGACCGACGCCGCGGTGATAAAGCTGCGGCGGAAAAGCGTCGCGCAAGACGCGGTAGAGACGCTCCCAGGCCGTCAGCACCTGCGGACATTCGATAGTTGCGGTGACTTTGCCCTCGTGATTGAGGATTTTGCGTGCGGTCGTCGCGACGCCGAGGTCGCGGGTGTCGAGCCCGAGGGCGTCCAGGCGCGCGATCAACTCGCCTTGCGCGACGATGCCGGCGCCGCGGCCGGAGAGCTCGCTGGTGACGCGCTCGAATATATCGACGGCCCAGCCGCGCCGTTCGAGCATGATGCCGGCCAGGAGCCCGCTCATCGATCCGCCAATGATCAGCGCGCGGCGCCCGCGTTCCATGGGTTAATCCTGCTAATTCCCGCTATTTCCCAAGCCGGAAAGGTTTTCTATATTGTGACAATAATAATCGGAGGAACGCCATGGCTTTGAGCATGCTGGACAAGGCAACCGACCGCGCCGACGAGTCGCCATGGCCGCCCGCGATCACAGCGGAGTTCGAGCGCGAAAAGCAGAACAACAACGGTTGCGTCGGCTCCACGCTGCTCTCAGAGGACGGCAAGGTTCGGGTATGGATCATTCGCCTCGCCCCCGGCGAGCGGATTGGCTTCCACCGCCATGTCCTCGACTATTTCTGGACAGCGGTCTCCGGCGGGCGCGGCCGCCAGCACATCCATGATGGTACGACGGTCGAATACACCTACAAGCCGGGTGAAACCCGTCACGAAACCTATGGGACAGGCCAATACAAGGTCCACGACCTCGAAAATCTTGGCGACAAGGAAATGGTCTTCATGACCGTCGAATTCATCAACAGCGCCAACAAGCCGCTCGCCATTCCGGATCGGGTCCGCGCCGCGGCGTAGCCCGTACGCGCGACATTCTCTCCCTGTCTGTGGGAGAGGTTCCGATAGCCAAGACGGTGCGCTTCCTGCACACTTGGGCAAGGCTGGGTGTTGAGTAATGATCTTTTCGGTCGATCTTCTGGTCAATGCCATTATCTCGGGCATCCTGATCGGCGGCTTCTACGCTGCGGTAACATGCGGCGTATCGATCTCGTTCGGCATCCTCGACATCGTCAACATTGCCCATCCCGCGTTTATCATCCTTGGCTCCTACGTCGCCTATATCGTCAACATCAGTTTTGGGTTCGACCCGATACTCACCGCGATCGTGATGACGCCGGCTTTTTATGTGCTCGGCGCAGGCATCTACCAGATCTACTACGTTTCGTTCGAAAAGCACGGCCAGGAATCCCTGCGCGGACTGGCCTTCTTCTTCGGCGTGCTGTTCATCACCGAAGTCTCGCTCGTGCTTTATTTCGGCGTCGATTACCGGTATGTCGAGGCGCCTTATATCGGTCCGACCTGGCATTTCGGCTACGTCGACATTCCCTTCCGCATCCTGGTGCCCTTCCTGGTCTCGTTGCTGTTGATCGCCGTGCTGCAACTCATTCTCACGCGCACGTTCGTGGGTCGCGCCATCATGGCGGTGGCGCAGGATCAGCTTGCGTTGCGGCTGATGGCCGTCGATCCGATCCGTATCAAGCGAATCGCCTTCGGTATTTCGATTGCGACAGCGTCGCTCGCCGGCGCCTTTCTCATCATCATCCAGCCGGTCGAGCCTTCGGTCGGCCGCCAATATATCGGCCGCGTGTTCGCCATCTGCGTGTTGGGCGGCATGGGCAGCCTGCCAGGAACCGTTATTGCGGCAATGCTGATCGGCATTGTCGAGAGCCTGACCTCGACTTTCTACGGCCCGTCGTGGGCGCCAGCGGTCTCGTTCGGATTTTTGTTGCTAACGCTGGCAGTCCGGCCGGCCGGCCTGTTGGGACGGTGACCATGCGCACGCCGGGCTTCCTCATTGTCTGCCTTGTGGTCGCCGGCCTGGTGTTCGCCGCCGCAAGCGCGGTCGGCAATGATTACGTGTTCTTCGCCGGCTATGTCGTGTTGCAATACGTCGTGCTGTCGACTGCCTGGAACATCCTCGGCGGCTATTGCGGCTATGTAAATTTCGGCACAGCGGCTTTCTTCGCGGTTGGAGCCTATTCGACGGTCGCGATTTACAAGTTCATCACTGAGAACGACTTCTATCGGATGCCGTTACCGGTCCTCATGCTGATCGGCGGCGCAGCTTCGGGCATCATCGGTTTCGGCATGGGTTATCTGACGCTGCGCTTGCGCGGCGCGTTCTTTGCCATCGCGACGCTGGCGCTCGCCGTGGTGCTGCAGACCCTGGTCATCAATTGGGATTATGTCGGCGGCTCGCGTGGCGCCTACATCATCCGGCCCGAGTCCGTCCCGATCGTCGGCTCCTACATCAAATATCTTTTCCTGGTCATGCTGCTTCTGTCCGTCACCGCACTGACAATTGCGCGGCTCATCGAGAATTCGCGGCTGGGCTACGGCTTCGCCACGATTCGCGACGACGAATTGGCGGCAGAGGCCTCCGGCGTGCCGACGCTGCGGCTGAAATTGATAGCGACGACGATCTCCGGCGCGCTGATGGGCATGGCCGGCGCGCCGTTCCCCTATTACATCGGCTATCTGCAACCGGATTCGACGTTCGGACTCGACTATGCCGTCAACTCGATCGCCATGCCGCTGATCGGCGGCACCACGAGCTGGGTCGGTCCGCTGATCGGCGCCATTCTGCTCGGCTCGCTGCAACAGATCGCCACGGTCACTATCTCATCAGCCGTCAACCTGCTGATAGTCGGCTGTCTGCTGGTCGGCTTCGTCATCGTCGCGCCCAACGGCATCCTTGGCCTCGTCCACAAATATTGGCAGCGCAAGCCGGAGGAATTTGTCGGCCGGCGCCGCGTCGAGACCGACGCATCCGGAGCCGTGCCATGACCGGCGCCGACACCGGCACAACGAGCAACCTCCTTGAGATCGACAATCTCGGCAAGCGTTTTGGCGGTTTCGTTGCACTGGAAAATATTTCACTCTCGGTGCCAGCCGGCGAACGCCTCGGCCTGATCGGGCCGAACGGCTCCGGCAAGTCGACGCTGGTCAATTGCATTTGCGGCACGCTGCGCAACGAGCAAGGCGCAGTGCGCTTCGACGGCCGCAAGCTCGACGGGCTGTCCGCGCACCAACGTACCCACATCGGGCTGTCGCGGAGCTTTCAGTTGCCCCGTCCGTTCGCCAGCCTCAGCCTGATCGACAATATTCGCATTCCGCTGCTCTATACGGTCGCGACGCGGGGCAGCCTGCGGACCACGGGCGAAGTCGAGGATCGCTGCGCCGATCTACTGCATGAAGTGGGCCTCGAACCGAAAGCGCGGCATCTGCCGCGCGATCTTACCCAGTGCGAAATGCGCAAACTCGAACTGGCGCGCGCCATGGCGGCGGAACCAAAACTCCTGATTGCCGACGAGTTGATGGCTGGCCTCACCCACTCGGAGATTGAGGAAATCCTGACGCTCCTGGTGCGCCTGAACGAACGCGGCGTCACCGTCATTCTGATCGAGCACATCATGCGCGCGGTGATGAGCTTTTCGCGGCGGCTCGTGGTGCTGGTCTCCGGTCACAAGATCGCCGACGGCTCTCCCGATGAAGTTGTGCGCAATCCCGAAGTAGAGAGGGCGTATCTTGGCTAGCAGCGTCACCATCGCCGGCATTCACGCCGCCTATGGGGCGGTGCGCGTGATCGATGATGTCTCGATCAAAGTTGGCGGCGGCGAAACCGTCGTGCTGCTCGGCACCAACGGCAACGGCAAATCAACGCTCATGAAATGCATCATGGGCATGGTGCGGCCGAGCCAGGGCTCGATCGTCGCCGAGATCGATGGCATTCATCACGATCTCGTCGGCCGCACCACCGAGGAGATTGTCGATCTCGGTATTGCGCTGGTGCCGGAGGGTCGCCGCCTGTTTCCGAAGTTGACGGTAGAGGAAAATCTGCTGCTTGGCGCCTACCGCCCCGTGGCGCGCCGGGAGCTGGCGCGCAATCTGGCGGTCTGCTTTGAAACTTTCCCCCGCCTCGCCGAACGCCGCGGGCAACTCGCCGGCAGCCTATCCGGCGGCGAGCAACAGATGGTTGCGCTTGGCCGCGCGCTGATGCTGGCGCCGAAAATCCTTCTGGTCGACGAACCCTCGGTGGGCCTGGCGCCGATCCTGGTGAGCCGCACCATCGACGCCATCAACGAAATGAAACAGCGCTATCAGCTTACCGTCCTGATGGCCGAGCAGAATTTCACGCAAGCCATCCGCATCGCCAATCGCGGCTATGTCATCGTGCACGGCAAGATCGCCTTCGAGGGCCGCACCACCGACGAGCTCAACAACAACGATCTGATCAAGAAATTTTATCTGGGACTGTGAAACACGACTCTTATTTCACCGGAAAATCGAAAAAAGTATCCGGAAACGGTTCGCCGCGCAACGTGAAGTGCCACCATTCCTTGTCGTAGCCGCGAAAGCCGTCGCGGCGCATTGCAGTGGCGAGCAGCATCCGATTGGCGTGCGCCTCGGGGCTGATGCTTGGATCGGCAGTCCACGACTTCGGGCTAAAGAAATCGAACGGCGTGCCCATATCGAGTTCACGGCCGTCGGCCTGCGCCAACGTCAGGTCGGTAGTCGAACCGCGCGAATGGCCGGACTGCGAGGCGATGTAGCCGTCGTGAAACAGCGTGCGCTTGTCGACATTAGGATAGAATTCCACCTTGCCGGCGGTGTCGTTGAGATCGCGCGCCCAGCGCACGAAATTCGCTACCGCTCGCGTCGGCCGGTAGCAGTCGAACACTTGGATATGCAGACCGCGCGGCGCCAAGTCGCGCGCCACCGCGGCAAGCGCCTCGGCCGCGGCTTGCGTCAACAAGCAGCGCGGCGCTTCGTAGCCGTCGATCGGCCGGCCGACAAAGTTATGCGCGCCGGCGTAGCGAATGTCGGTCATCAGTCCGGGCACCACCGAAGCTGCATCGACAAAGGAGGCAGGACGGTCCTCCGCGATCACCGCTCGCGCAAAAAACGTTAAAATCAGCACGAGTGAGATTCTCACCATGCGCATGTGCAACAAATTCAATGCGAACACGCATTCACTTCCACGGTGACATGCGACAGCCCGGCAAGCCCATCGAGCCGCTGCTTGTAGACTGCCGGGGCCTGTGGGGCGTCGGAGACGACCGAGGCGATCACCGCAGCATGACCCGGACCCAATTGCCACACATGCAGGTCAGCCAGCCGATCGCCGCCGATTTCCATCCGCTGACGAATGCTGTGGGTGAGTTCGCCGTCCGGAACGGTGTCGAGCAGCACGCTGCCGGCGGCGCGCATTAGCCCGAGCGCCCAGCTTGCGATCACCGCCGTGCCGACCAGTCCGACCAGCGGATCCATGACCGTCCATCCGAACAGCCAAGCTGCCGATAGCCCAACAATAGCCAGAACCGAAGTCATCGCGTCGGCCAGAACGTGGACATAGGCCGCGCGAATATTAGTGTCGCGATGGTGCGTGGGATGGTGATGATGGTCGTGGTCAGCATGGCCGTGATGGTGCTCGTGATCGTCCTCATGGCCCTCGTGCAGCAGCCAAGCGCTGAGCAGGTTGACGCAGAGCCCAAGCGTCGCGATCGGGATCGCCTCCTGGAAATGAATGGTGACGGGGTGAAGGAGCCGCAAAATCGATTCGTAGCCGATGCCGAGCGCGATCATGCCGAGAATGATGGCGCTGCCGAATGCCGCAAGCTCGCCGAACTTACCGGTCCCGAGCGAAAAGCGCGTGTCGTCGGTATGGTGGCGGGCAAACAAATAGGCCAGCCCCGCAATTGCCAGCGCCGCGACATGGGTCGCCATATGCCAGCCGTCGGCGACCAGCGCGATCGAGCCGAACAGTGTTCCGCCCGTGATTTCAGCAACCATCATTGCGGCTGTCAGCGCCACCACGCTCCAGGTCCGCCGTTCATGTTGACCATGACGCTCGCCGAGAAAAGCATGATCGTGCGTCCAGGGCGAAATCGAATGCGAATGCATAGGACACCTATTCCATTATTGCGATTGCGGGCACGCTGAGAGCCATTGCCCTTCGAGCGTGTTTTGCGAATTGACCATCTGCATGCCGGCCATCGTGGCCTTGGTACGCATAATTGCCGTGTAGTGGTGCGGACCGTCGAAGGTGAAATCGCCGGTCAGTTCCATGTCGAGCTGGCCTTTGCAGGTCAGCCGCCACGTCAGCTTGTCACCGTTGAGACTGCGCTCGATTGGCGCGCACACCGAGTTCACCGTGGACGGCACTGGCGAAAACGTCGTGCCGAGGTCGCGCGTCTGCTCAGCCGTCAGGCACTTCGAGCTTTCGTGCGGCGGGCCGATGACGCCGCCGGTCTCGGTCCGGTTGATGATCCGCCACAGTCCTGGTTCGATGCCGTCGGCCTGCGCCGCCGTGGCGACAAGCACAACGATTACGACAAACAGCAAAATACGTGGATTCACGCCTTTTCAGTCCTCTTGGCTGGTCAGACGCGGAACCTGACCCAGCGTTAACCACCCGGTAACCATATACCCGGCACATTTTGCCTGGGAGGCGTACGCGTTTCCACTGAACTCTTCGAGGACAGCCTTGGAAGCGAGCGCGGCACAAGCCATTCGTGCCGGTGGCCCTTCGGCCGCCGCGCACAGCTTTGAATCGCACGACCGACGGAATCGAACAACCGGCATGACCGACGCACCATCGGCGCAGGGCGGAGAGACGGCGTTGTCGCGCCTCGTCGACCTTGGCACCATGCTGCGGCGAAGCGACATCGCGCTCGCCGTCGGCATGATGGCGATCCTTGTCGTCCTCATCCTGCCATTGCCGGCGATCTTGCTCGATTTCTCGCTCGCCATCTCGATCACATTCTCGGTGCTGATCCTGATGACGTCGCTGTTCATCCAGACGCCGCTCGAATTCTCCTCTTTCCCGACGGTGCTGCTCATCGCGACAATGCTCCGCCTGGCGCTGAATCTGGCTTCTACGCGACTCATTCTCGCGCATGGCCATGAAGGCTCCGCCGCCGCCGGACATGTCATCGAGGCATTCGGCAACTTCGTGATGGGCGGCAACTTCGTCATCGGCATCATCGTTTTCACCATCCTAGTAATCGTGAATTTCGTCGTCATCACCAAGGGCTCCGGCCGCATCGCAGAAGTGGCGGCGCGCTTCCACTTGGACGCCATGCCTGGCAAGCAGATGGCAATCGACGCCGACATGTCCGCCGGCCTCATCGACGAGAAGGAAGCACGGCGCCGGCGCAGGAACCTCGAAGACGAATCGGGCTTCTTCGGCGCCATGGACGGCGCCTCCAAATTCGTACGTGGCGACGCCATCGCCGGGCTCCTTGTCGTTCTGATCAACGTCATCGGCGGCATGGTCATCGGCATACTCCAGCAGAGCCTCAGCTTTGCCGAAGCCGCCCACGCCTACACGCTCCTGACGGTCGGCGACGGACTGGTGACGCAGGTTCCCGCGCTCATCGTCTCGATGGCCGCGGGCTTGCTGGTGTCAAAAGCGGGAGTCGCAGGTGCTGCCGACAAGGCGCTGCTCGGCCAGCTTTCCGGTTACCCGAAGGCGCTCGGCATGTCGGGTGCCGTCATGCTGGTCATGGCGCTCCTGCCCGGCATTCCGATGATACCGTTCCTTATTCTCGGCGGCGGCACTGCGAGCCTCGCTTATGTGATCGACCGTCGCAACAAGCAGGCAATCGTTACGGAAGCGAAGAATGTCGAGACCGCCAAGGCGGCCGCCGCGCCGGTCGACGAGCCGATGTCAGCTGCGCTCAAAATCGACGACCTCAAGATAGAGCTCGGTTACGCGCTGCTGCCGCTGGTCAACGCGCCCGACGGTTCCGATCGCCTGACCGAGCAGATCAAGGCGCTGCGCCGGTCGCTGGCGATCGAGATGGGTTTCGTCATGCCGGCGGTACGCATCCTCGATAACGTGCAGCTCGACGCCAACAGCTATGTCATCAAGATCAAGGAGGTCGAAGCAGGCATCGGCAAAGTGTGGCACGGCCAATACATGGTCATGGATCCGGCCGGCAATCAGGTGACGCTGCCCGGCGTCCACACCACCGAGCCGACCTTCGGCTTACCGGCAACGTGGGTCGACGCGGCGCTGAAAGAGGAAGCATCGGTGAAAGGCTACACCGTCGTCGATGCGGCAACGGTGCTCGCGACCCACCTGACCGAACTGATCAAGGCCAACATGTCGGAGCTGCTGTCCTACGGCGAGGTGCAGAAGCTGATCAAGGAGTTGCCCAAGGAGCAGGGCGAGTTGATCAAGGACATCGTGCCGTCTTTGATCACGATCTCCGGTATCCAGCGCGTGTTGCAGATTCTGCTCGCCGAGCGGGTATCGATTTGCGATCTTGCGACCATCCTCGAAGGCATAGCCGACGGTTTGGGCTCGACGCGCAACCCTGCGATGCTGGCCGAACACGTCCGCGCCCGGCTCGCGCGCCAGCTTTGCGCCCAGCACACGACGCCCGCCGGCCACCTGCCGATCATCGCGCTAACCGCCAAGTGGGAACAGGCCTTCGCGGAATTGATTGTCGGTCAGGGCGACGACCGCAGCCTCGCCATGCAACCGTCGCGGCTCACGGAATTCATCAACGCGGTGCGCGAGAAATTCGAGCATGCCGCGCAAGAAGGCGAAGCGCCTGTGCTGGTTACGTCACCCGGCATCCGGCCGTTCGTGCGTGGCATCATCGAACGCTTCCGGGCGCAGACCAGCGTGTTGGCGCAATCGGAGATTCACCCACGGGCCCGCCTGAAGACTGTCGCCAGTATCTGATTTCTATTTGAGCATGATCTGTTCCGAAAACCGGCGGCCACCCTCGGATCAAGTCCAAGGACAGGCTTTTTCGGGATCATGCTCAAGCGGCAACCGACAGACCTTTTACGTGATGTTTCTCGATGAGGCGCGCCACCAGGCCCGACCGCTTGGCGTCTTCCACAAATTCGCTCAGGAACGCGGCGCCGGCAGTGTTCGGCTTCGCGGTGCCGATCGCCTGTTGCACCGCCATGAAGTTGCCCGGAAGGATTTTTGAGCCGGGAAGCTTTTCGACGTCTGTCAGAAGCTGGGGCCGCAATGCCGCGTAGGCTTCCAGTTTTTCGCTGACAAACTGATTGAACGGCCCATCGGCCGAGTCTCGACCGCAAAATAGTCGCCTGCTTGATATTGCGCTCCAGCCAGAGGTCGTAAGCGGCGCCGCGCCGCACCGTAATGCGCACGCCCGGGCGGTCGACCTCAGCAATGTTGGAAATCGGCGAACCATTCGGCACCAGATAGGTCGCTTCGATCTCGCAATAGGCGGCGGTGAACGTAATCTTTTCCGCCCGCTGCGGCTCAGCACCGATCAGGCCGATATCCCACGTGTTGGTTCCGGCGGCGTCCGCCAGCTTTGAAGGACGCTCGAACTGGACGTAGGCGACCGGCACGCCAAGCCGGCGGGCGATCTCCGCGGCCATGTCGGGCGAAACGCCTTGCGGGTCGCCGGACGCGGTTTTCCCCGTGACCAGCAGGAAATTGCTCATGTTGATCCCGGCGCGCAGGACCCCCGTCGGCGCAAGTTCGGCCACGATTTGGCTCATAATTCAACCCTCCATGTCCGGCCTGGCCACGGGAGCTTGCCCAAAACAGGGCATTCTGCCGAGCCGGAACCAAGCTCCCCATCAACCGTTATCACGGTGCTTCACCGTTCAGTGAAGACCCATTTTGTGGGTGAATCCCAGTACCCATTTGGTTCTCTGGCGTGAACTTTTTAGCCCGACTGCCGCGACTAATAGGCAGAAAACGGGAGGTGGCAATGAACCATTCGATGTATAGCGCCGACCGAGGCACCCACCTGAAGATCGTGATCCTTGGCCTGCTATGCGCGACTATCGTCGCGGTGGTGGGCATATTCGCCCATGTGAGCAACCTTGATCTCGGCACCACCGAGCTGGTCAGTGCCGGCCATCCCACGACCATGAGCGGCCAGCCGCCGACCATCCGATAACCCTTCGCATTTCCAGGTTCTACTCTGACTCTACCTCTACGTGCCCGGCCTCGCGCCGGGCACACGCGTTTTGGAGAGACAGAAAAGAAAGAGCTTAGGTGCGCGGTGCTGTCGGGACAGATTCGACAATGTTGCCCGTGAACAGCACCGGACCGGTCGGTACGCCGCTTGGCGAGCCTCCGGCGGGCTCCAGCGAAACCGCGTAGTGCGCCGACCGCAGCGTCGCGAGGTCGAGATTGCCTGGGATTGTTCGTTGGGTGAATTCGTCACTGCCGACAAGGCCGAGCGATTTCGGCGTCGGGGCTCCCTTCGCAATCAGCCAGAGCTCGTAACTGCGGCCTTGTTCGGGAGTGGCCGAAACCCGGCGCACAACCAGGGTGCGGCTTTGCGGATCAACGCTGAGCAAGAATGCCGGCGCATTCGGCTCTCGCTGCAATACGGCGACGAGTTGCGCCGCCAATTGCGCCGGAGCCTGAGCGGTCTGTGGCTCGCTCTGGCGGCCGCGAAGCGGAATAAGACCGGGATAGAACTGCGCGGCGACAACGTAGATCGCCAGCAGCGCCGCAATAGCCTGCATCGCGATCGCCATACTGCGCCATTGTTTGACGCGCCCGGAGAGCTGCACGACGTTAGCGTTGAGCTCGACATCCGCTGTCCGCTCGATCTTATCCTGCGACAGGTGCGGAGGCAGTACAGCTTCGACCGGCTCGGCGAGCGACTTGGCCAGCGAAACCGTAATGGGGTCTGAAACAGCATCCGCAAGCTGCTCGGCGGGTGGCATCGCAGCCGGCGGCTCGTGCGTCGCCTCCTCCGCCAAAGCGGGTATCGGCGTTTCGTCCGTCTGGAATGGCGGAGCCCCTGCAGCCTCGACTGGCGGCTCGGCGAGCGACTTGGCCAGCGAAGCCGTAATGGAGTTTGAAACAGTATCCGCAAGCTGCCCGGCGGGTGGCACCGCCACCGGCGGCTCGTGCTTCGCCTCCTCCGCCAAAGCGGGTATCGGCGTTTCGTCCGTCTGAAACGGCGGAGGCGCTGCAGCCGGTATGACAGCGGCCGCCTCTGCCGGCGCTAGCGAACCTGTGCTTGCCGGCACAACGTAACCGATTTCCTTGCTGATCTTTTGCCATACGGCCGGCGGCGGCTCGACCGCCTCGACCATGACGTTGAGCTCGCCAAGCCGCCGCTCCCAGAGTTGGACGGAGTTCCACAAATCCAGGATCGATCTCGAGCAGAGCCTCGGCGTGCTCGCGTTCGTCGCCGGAAAGAGTGCCGAGAACATATTCGGCGGCGAGGGCATCTTGAGCGTCGTCATATATCACGAGAGCCGTCCTGTTCTCACTTGAGCAGTTACTTCCCCATACACTCGCGAATTTCAAGCAGGCTGCGGCGTAACCATGTCTTGATCGTGTTCACCGGAATGTCGAGCTTGGTCGAGAGTTGCTCCCGGCTCCAACCGCTGTAATAGGCCAGGAGCACGATGCGCTGCTTTTCCGGATCGAGCTTGCCGAGGCACGACAGCAGACGTTTGAGCTCCTCGGTCATTTCACGGCGGGCGAGCGGCGCCGGCGTTTCGGCCGCGACGTTCTGCGCCTCCGGCTCATCCTCGATCGAGAATTCGCCGCGCTTGCGAACGATGTCGATAGCGCGGTTGCGCGCCATTGCCACCATCCAGGTGATCGGGCTCGCGAGCGCCGGGTCGAATTTATCCGCCATTTTCCAGACCTTCAGGTAGGTCTCCTGCATGACCTCTTCGGCTAATTCGGGTCTGCCCAATATACGGAGAAGCACCCCATAAAGTTTCGCCCGTGTAGCGCCATAAAGCCGCTCGAATGCGGCGGCGTCGCCCTTGGCGACCGCTCCAAGCAGCCAGACGAGTTCCGCCTGCATCAACATGACTGCCCCTGGCCCCCCCGGAATGCCTACCCGCAAGAAGCCTCACCCTGGAAAGCTGGCCCCGGCTGATTATCGCCGCGGAGGCGCCCGCTCGTCGAGAGCGAAAGGAGGATGAAACGGCATCTTCGGGACCGCTTGCAATCCCCGGCCCATAAACGCCCGTGCCCGGCGCGGGCCGGGCACGACGAATTACCGTCAAAATTGGCTGGCGATCAGGCCGGCGCGACACCGCGCATGCGCATCAGCGCTATATCGTCGAGCTCGGCCTGCTCGGCGTCGCTTTCGGCCTCGCGCTCGCGCATCTGGTCGCGCTCGTCCAGCAGCTCGACCTTCTTGAGCTCCTCGAACGCTTCTGCGAGCGCCAATTTGGCGTCTTCAAGCTGGGTGCGGAGCTCGTCCGCCGAACGCTTGAGATTCTCGCGGCGTCCGATCGCAGCCTTAGCATACGTCGGATAGGCAAAATGCCCCGGATCGTGGATTCCGGCGCGATCCTGCTCGACCTTGATCTCACGCTCGAGATCGGCGGCCATACGCTCAAACTCAGCGATCATGGTTTCGATCTGCGCGACTTTGCGCCGCCTCTCATCGACCTGAAACTTCTTCAGACGAATGAGCGTCTCTCGGGACTTCATCGACTGTTACTCCCCCGAAGCCACTGGACAAAGACGCCGCCAACCCCGGCGCGACGTCCCATTTCGCCTGGATTGTGGCGCTATATCGTTAGCGTTCGGTTTCCGAACCGGAAAGGATTTCGGCAAGACGGCGGTAACCATCCGCCAGGTTGGTTGCTTCTTCCTTACCTTGGGACAGGAAGTCCTCCAGCGGCCTGTGCAAGCGGATAGCCTCATCGACTTCGGGGCTGGTCCCGGCCCGATAGGCGCCGAGCCGAATGAGCTCCTCCATATCGGTATATGTCGCCATCACTTGGCGCGCCCGTGTGAGGACCGGCAGATAGTCCTGGTCGGCTGCCCGCGGCATGGTGCGCGACACCGACTTAAGTACGTTGATCGCCGGATAACGTCCGCGCTCCGCGATGGCGCGCTCCATGACAATGTGACCGTCGAGAATGCCGCGGACTGCATCGGCGATCGGCTCATTGTAGTCGTCGCCGTCAACCAGCACGGTGAAGATGCCGGTAATGGTGCCCTGCTCAGTGCCGGGCCCTGCCCGCTCGAGGAGCCGCGGCAACTCGGTGAACACCGTGGGCGTATAACCCTTGGCCGTTGGCGGCTCGCCAGCGGATAAGCCTATTTCTCGCTGCGCCATGGCGAAGCGAGTAACCGAATCCATCAGCACCAGCACGTCCTTGCCGCCGTCGCGAAAATACTCGGCGATAGCGAGCGTCAGGTGGGCGGCTTGGCGGCGCATCAATGCCGGCTCGTCGGAGGTGGAGACTACGACGACCGAGCGTGCGAGACCGACGTCGCCCAGATCGTCCTGCAAGAATTCCTGCACCTCGCGGCCGCGTTCGCCGATCAGCCCAATAACGGTGACGTCGGCCGCTACGTTGCGCGCCAGCATTGACAACAGCACCGATTTGCCGACGCCGGAGCCTGAGAAAATACCCATGCGTTGGCCGCGGCAGCAGGTCACGAATGTATTAAGGGCCCGCACGCCGAGGTCTAGCGGCGCGCCGACCCGGCGGCGGGCATGCGCCAGCGGCGGCGTGTTGCGGAACGTAAAAGGCGATGGCCCGAGCAGTAAAGGACCCTTGCCGTCGATCGGCTCGCCAAGCGCATTGACCACCCGCCCGAGCCAACCGCCCGACGGCCGCACCGATCCGGCCACCGAGGTAACCAGCGCGCGGCATCCCCGCCGAACGCCTTCGAGTGGCGCGAACGGCATCAGCAAGGCATTGGCACCGGTGAAACCGACCACTTCGCATGGAATTGACTTGGTCTGGCTCTCGACGATCACGCGGGCGCCCACAGACATCGCGTGCAGCGGCCCCGAGACTTCGACCATCAGGCCGCGCACGCCAACGACGCGGCCGTAAATCTCGATACCGTCGAGCTCATTGATCTGCTCGGCCAGTGCTTTCATGGTTTGGCTTTCATGGACCGGCCGTCATCGCCGGCCACCCCGCCGCCTCAAGCACGTAGAAATGGTTACTCCAGAGACCTCGGTCTTAACGGTGTATTTACCCGGGCCGTTAATCATCCAGTTATCGTCCTTGGGGATTAAGGCAACTCGCCGAGCCAGGATGGCGAAGCGAGTCGCTTGAGTCGGTTAGAGCCAGAACTTAATTTGATACATGAGCGGCTACGTGGCTATAAAATCGCTGTCTCGCAACATCTTATGGCGATTTGGACGAATTTGCCTACAGAATGCTTGCGTGAGGGAATCAGGTTTTGTTAACCATAGATTCGCTAGTGTCTCGAATCAGTTTGTCCCAAGGCGTTTTCCAGGGGCTGCCGCCACTGCGGCGTGCCGACCTTAAGCCTTCGCGGCGAGGAAGGGGACTGGCATGCGCGTTCTATTGATTGAAGACGATAGCGCCACGGCGCAATCGATCGAATTGATGCTCAAGTCCGAGAGCTTCAATGTCTACACGACCGATCTCGGCGAAGAAGGGATCGATCTCGGCAAAATCTACGACTACGACATTATCCTTCTCGACTTGAACCTACCGGACATGTCGGGCTTCGAAGTGTTGCGCTCCTTGCGCGTTTCGAAGGTCAAGACGCCGATCCTGATCCTGTCGGGACTGGCCGGCATCGAAGACAAGGTCAGAGGGCTCGGATTTGGCGCTGACGACTACATGACCAAGCCGTTCCACAAGGACGAATTGGTTGCGCGAATCCACGCCATCGTGCGCCGGTCCAAGGGTCACGCTCAGTCGGTCATTAATACCGGCGACCTGTGCGTCAACCTCGACACTAAGACGGTCGAGGTCAACGGAGCCCGCGTGCATCTGACCGGCAAGGAGTACCAGATGCTGGAGCTCCTGAGCCTGCGCAAGGGCACGACGCTGACCAAGGAAATGTTCCTCAATCACCTTTATGGCGGCATGGACGAGCCAGAGCTGAAGATCATCGACGTCTTCATCTGCAAGCTTCGTAAAAAGCTCGCCAATGCCTCGAGCGGCAAGAACTATATCGAAACGGTGTGGGGCCGCGGCTATGTGCTACGCGAGCCGAGCGAGGAAGAGACAAAAATTCCAGCCTAGAAGTTCCGGGACCGAGACTGCAAAACCCCGACCGCAAGGCCGGGGTTTTTGTTTGCCGGCTAGAGTTTTTTGAGCTGAACTAAAACCGGTGACCACCCTCGGATCCAATTCGAGGGCAGGCTTTTTTCGGAAATCATGCTCTATCGCCCGCCGTTGATCGCGACCAGACGCGGCGCCGGTTTAGCGGTGGCAAAAAAGCCGGACGCGTTCAGATTCGGCGTATAAAGCCCGCGCTTATCCGGCACAGTCTTGAAGCTTTCGGTCAAACCCAACACCGTTTCGGCGGCGCCGAGCACGAGATAGCCGTCGCCGGCCATCGACCGTGCCAGGCGGTTGAGCACGCCGATCTTGGTTTCGTTGTCGAAATAGATCAGAACGTTGCGGCAGAAAATCAAATCGAACCTGCCGAGTTTGCTGAAATCGGACAACAGATTGAGCTGCTGGAATTTGACCATGGCTCGAATAGCCGGCGCTATCTTCCACAATTCACCAACCTGCGTGAAATGCTTGATCAGAAGCTGGATCGGCAGCCCGCGCTGCACCTCGAACTGTGTGTAAAGTCCTTGCTGGGCTTTTTCCAAGACCTCGTTGCCCAGATCCGTTGCCAGAAGCTCGATACGCCAGCCGGCGATCTTATGCTCCAGCTCCTGAAGACACATCGCCAGCGAATAGGGTTCCTGGCCGGTCGATGCGGCCGCGCACCAGATGCGGATCGTGCGGGTATTTTTGCGTGCGGCAATGAGCGCCGGCATGATCGTCGAACGGAACAGGTCGAATGGTATCCTGTCGCGAAAAAAGAACGATTCGTGCGTCATCATCGCTTCGACGACGGCTGTCATCAACGCGTCGTCGCCACGCATAAGCGCTCGCACCAGGTCGGAGAGACCGGGTAATCCGGCAGCGCGCGCGATCGGCAGGAGGCGACTTTCGACCAAATACTGCTTGTCGGCGGACAGCACGAGCCCCGAGCGTTCCTTGAGGCGCTTGCGCAAATAGTCGTAATCGGCCGGCGTCATGCACGCGCCCCTGAAAACAGCCGTAGCACCCTCGGCGCAATATCCGTGACGCCCAGCACCGCGGAGCACAGGCCGGCCTGCGCCACCGAACGCGGCATTCCCCAGACGACGCTCGAGGCTTCGTCCTGCGCGATCACGCTGCCGCCAGCGGCCACGATATTGGCCGCGCCGTTGGTGCCGTCGCTGCCCATGCCGGTGAGAACGATCGCGAGCGCGCTCGCGCCCCACACCTGCGCCGCCGTCGAGAACATTGGATCGACAGCCGGCCGGCAAAAATTAATCGGCGGGTCGTCGCCAAGCGCAATCCTGATACTGTCGCGGTCGCGAACGATACGCATGTGACGGCCGCCGGGGGCCACGTAAATGCCGCCGGCCAGGACCGGTTCGCCGTGCTCGGCCTCGTGAGCGCCGCGACCACCGACGCGCGACAGGTGCTCGGCCAGTACGGTGGTGAAAGTGGGCGGCATGTGTTGGGTGATCAACAACGGCGCGCGGTCGATCGCCGCCGGTAATTTCTCGAGCAATACGGCGAGCGCCTGAGGACCGCCCGTCGAAGAGCCGATCAGTAGGACACGAGGGATCGCCGTAGTGAACGGCCGTAACGTGAAGGCGTGTGACTCCGGCTTCGGTATCACGGCCCCGCGCACGGCAAGCGTAGCGAACGGCCGTTGCCTTATTAAACTGTCATCTACGGGCGCCGGCATAAAACGGCGCTGTGGCACGCGGCGGCGATTGCCGAGATTGCGGATTTTTTCAATCAACTCGCGTCGGAACGCGGACGACGTCGTTGCCTCGCGCGTGGTCGCTGGTTTTGGGATATAGTCGGCGGCGCCGAGCGACAGCGCGCGCAAGCTGACTTCGGCGCCGCGGCGCGTCACCGCGGACGCCATGATCACCACCAGATCGCGCTTCTTCTTCAGAAGAAGCGGCAGCGCCGAAATGCCGTCGAGATCGGGCATTTCAACGTCGAGCACGACAACATCGGGATCGCATTTTTCAATCTGATCGACGGCTTCACGACCGGTGCGCAGCGACGCCGTGATTGTCATGTCGGGTTCGGCGTCGACCCAGCGCGTTACTAGGCTGCGCGCGACGACGGCATCGTCAACGACCATGACGCGGATCGGATCGGCGGCAGCAGCCGCGTGGCTGGCGGCGGCAAGTGCGATACTCATGTACTCTACTTCACACGCTGACTTTACAGTTCAGGCGCACAAGGACGCGATCGCATGCGCCGGCATTCAGATCAGGCCGACTTCCTGGAACTTCGCCTCGACAATGTCCTTGTCGAACGGTTTCATGATGTACTCGTTGGCTCCGGCGTGAAGCGCCCGCGCGATGTGAGCGACGTCATTCTCTGTGGTGCAGAACACCACCTTTGGGCCGTCGCCGCCCGGAAGCCGCCGGAGCACCCGCAGGAAATCATAGCCGTCCATTTTCGGCATGTTCCAATCGAGAAGAATTGCATCCGGCAATTGGCGCTTGCATGTTTCGATGGCCTCTTCGCCGTTCTCGGCTTCCATGATCTGGAACTCGAGTCCCTCCAGAATTCGGCGCGCCACTTTACGGATGACGCTCGAGTTGTCGACAACCAAACAGGTTTTCATAACGTCCTCACTCCACGCTTCGCGGGCGAACCCGCTTTGATTGCACTCGCACGCCGATCATGTCGGCGCACCACTGAACTCACGCCGCAACCGCCTCGGCACCGAGATCGAGAACCCGTTCGATGTCGAGAATGACAAGAAGGTGTCCGTCGAGGCGATAGACGCCAGCCGAAACACGTCCGAGATTACGATCGAGATTGATGGGATTGGCTTCGCGCTCGGCGCCCGACAATTTGAGCACCTCACCGACTGCATCGACGAGCAGGCCGAATGATTCGCCGCGTAATTCGATGCCGATTGCCATCGGACCTTCCCCGCCGTCGCGCGCGCCAAGGCCGAGCCGGGTGCGCAACTCGATCACGGTGACGATACGGCCGCGCAGATTGAGGACGCCCGCGATCTCGGCTCCGGCCAGCGGCACACGTGTGATGCGCGTCGGCTTGAACACGTCCTGGACGCGCTCGATCGGCAGGCCGAACATCTGGCCGGCTATCGTGAAGGTCACGTAATCATTGAGCCCGGTTGAATCGTTCATCGTCATGCCGCGCGATTAAGATCGGCGCTCTGCTCCTTGATTGCCGCGATCAGTCCGGTCCGGTCGAACTTGGCGACGAAATCATGGAAGCCAAGCACCCTGCCGCGCTCTATGGCCTCGGCGGAAACCATGGCGGCGAGCGCGATGATTGGCAGCGTGGCTCGGCCCGGCATGGCGCGGATCGCCTCGGCGAGCACGAACCCGTCCATTTCCGGCATGTCGATGTCGGTGACGATCAGGTCGAACCGGCCGTCAGATTTAAGCGCCGCGAGCGCGTCGGCGGCGGACGCCGCCGCCACCACGCGATAGCCGACCGCCCTGATCAAGGGCGTGAGCAGTTCGCGGAAGAATATTGAGTCATCGACCAGCAGTACCGTGCGGCCCTGGCGCATTGTCGAGGCATCCGGCCTGCGGAACCAATCCTCGAAGGCCTGCGGCAAGAAATGCCCAACGTCGATGATCTCGGTGGTTGCGCCCTTTATCACGGCAAAACCGAGCAGGCCGGGTCGGTCGCTTGCCACCTCGATATCGAGCCGACTTTCTACGATGTCGATGATTTCGTCGACCACCAAGCCCAAAGACCGGCCCCGGTCGGAAAACACTAGGATCGGCTGAGCGCCCTCTTTCCTCAGGTGCGTTTCGCTGTCGATCGGCAATAGTGGCATAAGCTGATTGCGGTACTGTACGAGATGGCGGCCGTCCGAGACCTCGATCTTGCGGCAATCGATCTCCTCGAGGCGCGTGACCAGCGAAAGCGGCACGGCTTTCGGCTGCTGCGAGCCGGCGCGGAACACGAGCAGCGAAACGGTGTCGGCTTCGCTATCTTCCTCGTGACTCTCCTTTTCGGGTCGGTCGGCATAACCGGCCGTCACGACTTGGCCCAGCGCCTGCGCGACGCCGTTCGGATCGATGATCATGATGACCGAACCGTCGCCTAGGATGGTGGTACCGGAAAAAGCCGGAATGTGCCGCAGCTTTGACGACATCGGCTTGATGACGATTTCCTCGGTGTGGAAAACACCATCGACTACAGCACCGAACACTTGATTGCCGGCCTGCATCACCACCACGAAGCCGGCCTCATTGTCGCATTCGCCAAGGCAGAGAACTTCCTTCAGGCGGATGAGCGGCAATAGTCTGTTGCGCAACCGTAGCACCGGCGCGTCCTTGATGCGCTCGATGCGGTGCTCGCCGCCGTTGTCCGCCCGCACCAGTTCGAGAACGGAAAGCTGCGGGATGGCGAAGCGCTCGCCTCCGGCTTCGACGATAAGCGAGGGTACGATCGCGAGCGTGAGCGGAATTTTGATTGTGAACGTGGCGCCGAGCCCGGCAGCGGACTTCAGATCTACCGTGCCGCCAATCTGTTCGATATTGCTGCGCACGACATCCATGCCGACGCCGCGGCCGGAAATATTTGTCACATGCGCGGCCGTCGAAAAGCCTGGCATGAAAATGAAATTGCAGATTTCCGACTCGGATTTGGCGGCGAGATCGGCGTCGCTGGCTAACCCATTCTCGACTGCCTTCGCCCGGATGCCGGCGAGATCGAGGCCGCGGCCGTTGTCCGATATCTCGATGATGATATGGCCGCCCTGATGCCAGGCGGATAGTCTGATAGTGCCCTTGACGGTCTTGCCTGCGGCGAGCCGCTCGGCCGAACGCTCGATACCGTGATCGGCGCAGTTGCGAACGAGATGCGTGAGCGGATCTTTGACCAGTTCCAACACCTGACGATCGAGTTCGGTATCGGCGCCGCGCATTTCGAGCTCGATGTCCTTGCCGAGCTCGGCACTCAGGTCGCGCACAATGCGCGGCAGCTTTTGCCAAGCATTGCCAATCGGCTGCATGCGCGTCTTCATCACGCCTTCCTGAAGCTCAGCGGTGACGTTCGAGAGACGCTGCAAAGGTACCTTGAAATCGGAATCCTCGTTTCGCCGCACGATCTCGAGTAACTGATTCCGCGTGAGCACGAGTTCGGAAACCGTAGTCATGAGATGATCGAGCGTATCGACATTGACTTGGATCGAATGGTTAGCGAGCCGCTCGCCGCGTTCGTCCTCGGTACGCTCCGGAGGCGCCTTATCGGGCTTGTCAGGCTTTTGCGGATTCTTCGGCGGCTCCGGGCGCTTCAGTTCGGCCGGAGCCATCGCTGGCTTCGCCGCCGCAGTTTCGCCCCGCGCCATATGGCCAAGCGGCTCGATGAGATCGACGTCGTCGCCGTCGGGTTCCCGCTCGCTGGCCTCGATCGCTTCGAGGATGGCCTTGATGCGATCGATGGTGGCGAGAATGAGTGATACCGCTTCTGCGGTGACCGGCATCCCGTCGCGGAATTTGCCCATCACGTTTTCGGCGGCGTGCGCCAGGGTCTCGAGGCGCGGCAACGCGAGAAAGCCGCAGGTGCCTTTGATGGTGTGTACGAGGCGAAAGATGTTACCGAGAATCTGGCCGTTATTTGGCTCTTGCTCGAAACGGACGAGCTCGGCGTCGACCAAATTGAGACTCTCGGTGGTCTCGGTCAGGAACTCCCGGAGCAGGTCGTCCATACGAGGCACCCTTGACACCAGCCCAGCGCCGCCGGACGGCACACGCAAAGCCTGTAGAATTACAGAGAACCGCGCCAGACGCGCGCTCTCGTCGTCAGGCGGGCCGCGCCTGATCGGACAGCCTCAGTCTGTTGGCAAACGGTTTAATTTCTGTTGCGGCAGGCGGGTAAATACCGCCGTCACCGGAATAAAACAGGTCAAAACCCGCTTTAGAGGGCGTTCAGCACCACGGCCTCGGTCTCGACGGCGGCGGACAACACCAGTCCGCAATCGCGGGCCAGGATGCCCGTATAGAGAGGCTGGATGGCGTGGGCATCGACTGCCCGATCAGGGCTGCCCACGATCAATTCGGCCGTGGCCTCGGACAGTCGGGCATTATGGCCGGACGAGGCAATCCGGAATCCCTTACCGCCATCGGCCGGATCGACTGTGATCATACCGCCTCGGGGAATGGTCCCGACGGCGATCAGCAGCATGTTCAGCAGCAGTTTGACCCGGTTTTTCGGCATTAATTCCCGGGGCAGGTTCCAGGTGATCTTGGTCTTGTCGTCGGCCAGCAGCCCGCGCGTCACCTTTTCCGCGTCGCCCAGGTCGATCTGTGCGCCGGCCGAACCCGCCGCGCCGAACGCCAGCCGGCAGAATTGCAGCTTGGCCGAGGCCTGATGCGCACTCTTCTTGATTAATTCAAGCGCAAAGACCTTGGTTTCCTCGTTCTTGTCCTCTTCCAGAACCTCCAACCCGTTGACGATCGCGCCGACCGGGCTGATCAGGTCGTGGCAGACGCGCGAACACAACAGCGCCGCAAGATCGAGGGCGCCAATGGCGATGGGACCGGTCATAGGTGCAGACATGAGCAACCCCGCTGCAGGAATATCGGCTGTGCCTGTCATAACCTAGCCGATTCGGCAATCGTGCCCTCTCATCCAAGCCGTGCTAGATGGCACCCACCCGCCTAACCCCCAGGACAAGCTCGTGCCCACCTTCGATGCCACCGCCGGCGCTGCACTGATTGACGAGCTAACCAAAATCGTGGCGCACGCCGCGGCAGCGGTCCTGGCGCGGTCCACAGCCACCGGGATGCGCATCAAGGCCGATGGTTCGCCGGTGACCGACGCGGACGAGGCTGCTGAAGCTATCATTTGCGAAAGTCTCGCGCGTATTGCTCCGGGCGTCTCGGTCATTTCCGAGGAACAATCCGCGCGAGAAACGCCGACAGCAGCCGTGCGCGGCAGCTACTTTCTTGTCGATCCGCTCGATGGCACGCGGGAATTCATTGCCGGCCGCGACGAATATACGATCAATATTGCGCTCGTCGCAAATGGTATGCCGGTAGTCGGGATCATTTGCGCGCCAGCGCTTGGAGACTGTTGGCGCGGCGTCGTCGGCAAAGGCGCCGATCGGATCCCCAAGACCGCAAACAACCCGCCGATCCCGATCCACATCCGGCCGCGGCCGCAGGGCGAAACTGTCGTCGTGGTCAGCCGCTCGCACCTGGACGTCGACACGCGGGCCTATGTCGAGGACATACCGCACGCCAAGACGTTGCAAAGCGGCTCGTCGATAAAATTCTGTCGGATCGCCGAAGGCAGCGCCGACCTTTATCCGCGGCTCGCGCCGACGCACGACTGGGACATCGCGGCCGGGCATGCGATTCTGCGAGCGGCCGGCGGCAGCGTGACGGCACCAGACGGCGCGGCACTCGTCTACGGCACCAAAGAACTGCTCATCCCCGGATTTATCGCCCGGGGCGACATCAGGGACTGAGTGTGCGGACCACGGCCGGCCATTTGCGCTTGGCCTCGGCGATCACGCTATCCGTATCGACGGTGAATTTTTCCAATCCGGCGTGATCGTAGAACAAGTACAGGTGCTGGCCGCTGATCAGCCACACATTGGGATTGCCCGACACCGCGACGCCGCGGGCAACGCCAGTCGGATCGTAGCCGCCGAATTGCGGCAGATAGATATCCGGCCGAGCGGCAAATGCTTCGCGATTGCCGACATTGCAAAAACGCCAGATCGCGCCGCCATAATGGAATTCAAAGTCGGCGCTGCCGGTCATCGGCTTGCCGTCGGTGAAAAAGGCGACCGGGTCATAACCGCTAATCGCGAGACCGGTATGCCAATCAACCACGATCTGTTCGGTGGTGGCGGCTATCGAGCCTGATGCAGTAGCCGACAGCGCCAGCGCGACGCCCGCCGCGGCCAGAATCCAGGCGCAGTATTGCTTCCGTTTCTGCCGTGCTGCCGTCATAGTTGTGGCGAATGGTGGAGTGATTCGGAACGGACCGATCTGGATTTAAACTTAAGCGCGTGAGCAAGGGGTTAAGGGGGATCGAGTGATGAATTCAACCTCGCGCCTCGCCGTGGTGGGCGCGCTATTTGTCGGCCTACTGGCCGCGCCCTGCGCCGCCCAGCAGCAGCCGGTACCGGTTGAGGCGCAGCCGCCATCCGCCAATCAGTATTCGCCGAACGAGATCATCGACGCCGGACATCATTTCTTCGGCGGCGTGTCGCGCGGCCTCGCCGAGATCGTCCAGAAGGCTGCGAGCCGGTGGGGACTGCCGAACGGCTATGTTCTTGGCGAAGAGGCCGGCGGCGCCTTCGTCGGCGGCCTGCGCTACGGCGACGGTACGCTCTATACCAAGAATGCTGGCGATGTCCGAGTCTTCTGGGAAGGCCCAACGCTGGGTTTCGATGCCGGCGCCGACGGCGCGCGTACCATGATGCTGGTTTACAACCTGCCGCGAACCGCGGCGATTTTCGACCGCTTCGGCGGCGTCGCCGGCTCCGCCTATTTTATCGGCGGGCTCGGCATGACGGCGCTTACTGCCAACAACATCGTCCTCGTTCCGATCCGTTCGGGTGTGGGGCTGCGGCTTGGCGCCAACCTGGGCTACCTTAAATTCACCTCGCGGCCGACCTGGAACCCGTTCTGATCGCCGTGATCACGTTGTTGCTAGCGGCGCGGACACGACAACGCGGCGTCTGATCGTTGCAATGGCGCGCCGGCGAAAGTCGGTTTAGGTTAACGTCCGGTGAATGTGGTGCGGCTTGAACCCGCGTGGCATGGTCTGACCACGGCAGCGGTGCGGCTGGAGGCGTAGCGTCATGATTGAACCCGTAATGTATTTCGGGATCGGATTTCTTGTTGCAGCTCTGCTCGGACTGCTGTTCGTTCCGCTCGTACACAACCGCGCCGTACGGCTGACCATGCGCCGCCTCGAAGCGGCGACACCGCTCTCGATCGCCGAAATCCGCGCCGACAAGGACCAGTTGCGCGCCGAATTTGCAATGTCGACCCGCCGCCTCGAAATGAGCGTGGCGCAAATGAAGACCAAGACGACGTCGCAGCTTGCCGACCTCGGCAAGAAGACCGACGCCATCAATCATCTCAAGAAGGAACTCGGCGAAAAGACGTCGACCATCTTTGCGCTCGAAGCCCGCGACAAGACCTTGCGCGAGCAATTGCGCTCCACCGAGGAAGAGTTTGGCATCAAGAGCGGATCGTTGCGCGAAGCGGAGCGCACGCTGGCCGACAAGGAGGCCGAACTGGTAAAGCTCGTCGCCGAACTCGGCGAGCACTCGATCGTCGCCGACAATCAGCGCGTCGAGCTCGCCACATTGCGCACGCAAGTCGAAGCGATGAAGGTCAGCGTCGCCGATTACGAGCGCATGGTTCACGATACCGAGATCCGGCTGTTACGCGAACGCGAGGACGCCGAGGTCGCGACCGCGAACCTCAAAGAGGCGCGCGACCAGCTTGGCAACCTCGGCGCGCGCACCAACGAGCTCGAACGGCAGCTTTTGATTCATACGGCCGAGGCCGAGGTTCTCAGCCGCCGCGCGCAGGAACTGGAATCGAAGCTCGGCGACCAGGGCCGCGTACTAGCCGAACGCGATTATCAGATCGCCAAGCTCGGCGGCGACCTCGACACCGTGCGCCAGACCGAGGCTGATCTGCGCGCCGAGCTTGCTTCGGTGGGCGGCCGCAACAGCGCCGCCGTGGGTAAGTTCCGCTCCGACATTTCCCAACTCGAGGCACAGCTTGCCGCGGCGATCGAAGAGCGCTCGAAGCTGCAACGCGAGATCGCAACGATTAAGCGCGACACTGAATCGACTTGGGCGTCCGAGCGCGTCGAGAACGCGCTCTTGCGGGAACGCATCAACGACGTCGCCGCCGAAGTCGCGCGACTGACCGCCACACTGGAAGGCCCGGGCTCGGCCATCATGTCGATGCTTGCCGTCGATGCGCCCGCATTGGCGCAGGGCGCCGGTTCGACCGCCGCTCAGGCACCGGTTCAGCCCACATCTGAGATCAACGGCGGCCGCAGCACGGCGGAAGTCACCGGGATCGAATCCGCGCGCGAGAACAAGAGCACGCTTGCCGACCGCATTCGCGCGCTTCAATCCACCGCCTCACGCGCCGCGTCGTCGAATTAGACGGAGCATCATCTCTTTCGAAAGCCGGTGACCATCCTCGGATGAAGTCCGAGGACAGGCATTTTCGGGATCATGCTTTAAGCTTCGCTTGACACCCTGCCGAGCCGTTCCTTAAACCCTGATCGCATCGGGCGCTTAGCTCAGCGGGAGAGCGTTCCCTTCACACGGGAGAGGTCGTAGGTTCAATCCCTACAGCGCCCACCAGCGTTTAGCTTTCAAATCAAGACTTTTTGCATGTCTTCGAATTGGCGGTTCGCAACGAAAATGTTGACCTTTGACGCCCCTGCAGCATAATGTCGGAATAACGGCGTCATTTCATAAGGTGCCGAGTGTTGAGTTACGGGGAGGTGTTTCGTGCGTACGAGAGTGCGAGTAGGTCGAGCCGCATCAAAAAGTCTAAAGCAGGGATCACAGAGTGCGAAATCCAAGAAAGCGACCGGCGCTCGGCGCAAGATTGCGAGACGATCAGCAGCTTTCAAGTCCGATAATTGGTATGCGAATGCCGCACTATCGATTGGCATTGGTGCAAGAGCAGAAACCCGAGCTCGTTAGACTGGGCTAGCGACCGTCTCGAATGAGGGCATTTCAATATCCGCGTGAGCCCTTCGAGAGACGAAGGTTCGGCGTGGCGTACTCGCCTTCAGCACCCACATCCGCGCTCAGCTGGCATTCGAGAACATTGCGCTCGTAGATTTCGGTCTCGCTCTTGATACGGTATCTCAAGTCAAACGCCTGCTCTTCCGTCGGCATTTGCCGCACAATTCGATAAAGTCCGATTTTTCCGCCCATGGGCGTATACTCAACCGCTTGTCCAACTAGAAATTTAAAAGACATCGGGTCCCCTTCGTATTGAGGGACTTTTATCCGGCCGCTGCCGCAGTGTCTAGCCACGTGTTTGTTGGGTAGAACGGGCGCTGGTACGTTGCAACGCTCATGATAATGCCCAGTCATACGACCGGAGCGCTTGGAAAAAGGTAAGGCGTGGCGCCAGATTCTTAAGTAAAGGATTTGAGCGTGTCGGACGCGATTATCTGCATCGACACTGTTTGTGATTAGAACAAATCATCCTTGCCGTGGATTCCCTGTCGACAATGCAGCACGGAGCCGTGACCGCAGCCACCACCAGCGCCAGCATGAAACGCCCGACGGTCTTGCACGTAACGACAACCGACGGCAGGAGTGCGTCAGAATGCCGGGAAAACGGCCAGATCAGACCTCAAAAGCTGCCCGAGGTTATGGGTAACCGTCTGCACCGCGCGCGTGTCTTGCGGGAAAGCTGGAAAAGCGCAAACATCCATGTCAAGTCGGGATTCATCTGGGGAATCCCGGCTAGACTGACGGCGGCCTCTTGTCCTGGTTGAAACGCTCCGCTTCGGGCGATATTGGCGCGGCATGCAGTTTGGAGCGATAAAGCGCAGCGGCCGTGCCGGTTAGCGATACCCGGCTGAAAAACTACGGCGTCTTCTATGTGGCGACTGGCGCCGCGTGCCGTGCCGAGGCCGTGTTTTCGGCGCGATCGGTCAAGGCCGCGTGGCCCGAAATTCCGATCGCCATCAAGACCGACGGTCCGGTTGAAAAAGGCTGCTTCGACCAGATCGATTTTATTTCAGACGGTCCCGATAATCTCGCCAAAGTACGCCATCTGGCGGAGACACCGTTTGAACGCACGCTTTTCCTCGACAGCGACATTATTGCCTGTATCCGCTGCCCGAACTATTCGAAATGCTCGATCGTTTCGATCTTGCTGTCGGGCATGAAGCAGGGCGTTTTGCGACCCGATGGGAAGCCGGCACTGAGGTCTTTGTCCGCGACCTCGATCTGCCTGAGTGTTTCCCCGAATACAATTCCGGTGTCATCGCCTTTCGCCGCGAGCCCGAAGTTTTTAAGATGTTCGCGCGCTGGTTGACGCTATGCGGGGAGGCGCGCCAAGCGCCAGTTCCTCATACCCAGGACCAACCGTCATTCCGCCGCGCCGTCTATGAGTCCGGGCTGCGAGTCGCCGTTCTGCCACCAGAATATAACTTCCGCCTTGTTTGCTCTGGCTACGCGCGCGGTCCTATCAAGCTCATCCACGGCCGATGGAAATATGGCCCGATCGGGGAAACACCCAGTCAGATTTTCGCCACGCTGGCTAGGACGTTCAACGAGAATCTTGGACCGAGAACCTTTGTCCATGCGTTCGGGATGATCTGCGGCCACGGCCCGTCCGCGATTCCGTTCGACGATCCCAAGCGCAACTGCCTTTTGGGCGAAACTCGACCGTTGACTGACGAGGTTCATTCTCTGGTTGGCGAAGTTAGCGCACTGACTGACGAGGTTTATTCCCTGACCGGCGCAGTTGAGGTACTGACCGGCGAAGCCGGGGCTCTTCGCCGGGAATTGCAAATCATTAAGCAATCAAATAGCTGGAGAATAACCCAGCCGCTGCGCATCCTGAGAAGGAAGCTTTTCGATCTCGGAACGAGCCTCGCGTCGAAGATTGCAGAAACCGCGGCGCAAGTGCGGGACCGGTTCACCCATTATCGTCGGCCGCAGGACCCCGAAATAGCACCGCCGCGCCTTCGTATCGAAGCCTCGTCATTCTGCCAGTTGCGTTGCCCGTCGTGCCCGACGACGGCCGGCGCGATTAATCCCGCCGTCGGCAACGGTTTTCTTCGGTTCGATGACTTTCGTGCGCTGATCGATGCCAATCCGGCGACCAGCGCGGTGGAGCTCTCCAATTACGGTGAAGCTCTGCTCAATCCCGATCTCATCACAATCTTGCAATATGCCCAGCAAAAATCCGTCACGATCAATTTCCACAACGGCGTCAATTTGAACAATTGCCGGGACGAATTGCTCGAGGCGCTTGTCAAATATCAGGTCCAGGAGGTCACCTGCTCGATCGACGGCGCGAGCCAAGACACCTACGGTATTTACCGTGTACGCGGTCATTTTGACCGTGTCATCGCCAATATCCGGCGGATCAATCATTTCAAGGACATCTATCGTTCGGAGGTTCCACGGCTGCACTGGCAGTTCATCGTATTCGGCCACAACGAGCATGAGATCCCCACCGCGCGCGCCATGGCGGCCGGACTTGGCATGACGTTTCACACCAAGATGAGCTGGGATGACAAGTTCTCGCCGATCCGAGACAAGGACTTCGTGCGCGCTGAAACCGGTGAGCAAGCCGTCACGCGGAAGGAATACGAACAAATTCACGGCCACAAATACGTCCGGGAAACCTGCCTTCAGTTATGGGATCACCCGCAAATCAATTGGGACGGAAAGAACCTGGGATGCTGTCGGAATTTCTGGGGAGACTTCGGCGGCAACGCTTTCAAGGATGGACTCACCGCGTGTCTCAATCACGAGAAGATGCGCTATGCGCGCGGCATGCTGCGAGGCCAAAAGCCGCCGCGCGGCGATATTCCATGTTCAACCTGCGACCTTTACCAGGCCATGCAGGCCAGTTCGGAGTGGATCGACAGGGATCGCGGGTAGTTCGCTTTCGGTAAACGGCGCGCCAGCCCTGACGATTTCACAAAACAGGATCTCTCTTCCCGCTGAGGTCGGTTGCCGGACCGGCGACTATACAACGGAATAGACGAAGCTGCCGCTGGCGACAACTTCCAGGCAGGAGCGATTCAGGCAGTCACGCTGTTCGTGGCGGGAAAGCTGCGCAAAAGCACGAACGGCCCAGGTCCCGAGGGAAGGGGACGGGGCCGTTCTGATGCCGGAAGGAGCCCATCGACCGCCCCACCCCAATACTGCCTCGATGATGCCTCGCTGAGGTTGACCGATCGTGACAGGTTTGGGCCGGATACCGGCGCGAATGGCCGGCTATCTGAGGGCACTGGAGACAGTGGTGAAGGTCGAATTGAGCTGGGTACCGAGTCCAGCGACAACGGCGATAATGGCGACCGCTATGCCTGCCGCCAGCAGACCATATTCGATAGCGGCCGCCCCTTCTTCATCCGCGTATAGAGTCCACAGCATTGTGCGCACGACTTGATCCTTTCCCTTGCTGAAGTCGCCCCTCGTGCAGAAGCCTTGCTCGAGTGCGCGTGCCGAACGCGCGTACGCAAATCTACGGACGTGGTTCCATAGAACTGTTATTGGCGTCGCAAAAATTCTACGCAAATATGCCGCGAAATAACCGGCAATATCGCCGGGTTATCCCGCCGCCGCGCGGGAAAGGCCCTTTTGTGCAAGCTCGGCGAGATATTCGTTCCAATATTTTTCTCGATTGCGACCGAGTTCGAAAAGATATTCCCAACTAAAAATCCCGGTCGAGTGCATGTCGTCAAAGGCAAGCCTCACCGCATAATTGCCGATCGGATGCAATTCGAGGATTTGCACATTCTGCTTGCCGCCGACCGTACGTCGTTCGCTTGGCGAATGTCCCTGAACCTCGGCGCTCGGACTGCGCACGCGCAGATATTCGGCGGCGAGATCGAAGCGGTCGCCATTGTCGAAAGCCACTGTGAGGACTTGGCGATCCTTGTGTAGGCGCAATTCCGTCGGCCAGGGATCACTCATCGGCGTGAACAACGGTCAATCAAGCGTGATGTGACCGTCGGTTATCACTTTATTCCACTTCTCGTATTCCGATTTGGTGAAAGCGGCGCCCTCCGCGAGCGTTGTACCACGCGGCGTCAGTCCGAACTTGGCGAATGCCGTTTTGAGTTCGCTGTCCTGGAGCGCTTTGGCGATGGCCCCGTTGAGCTTGGCGAGCACGTCGGGCGGAGTACCGGCGGTACCGTACAGGGCGAGCCAGAGATCGACCGAATATCCGGGCAGGCCCGCTTCGGCAACAGTCGGCAGATCGGGATAAACCGGTGAGCGGGCAGTCCCGGTCGTTGCCAGAGCAACGATACGGTTATCGCTTGTGAATGGCAGGGCGCCGGCTATGCTCGAAAACGCCATCTGCACCTTGTTGCTCATCATATCCGTGAACGAGCCGCCGATGCCCTTGTAGGGAACATGGACAGCCTCGATACCGGTGCGCAGCTTCCACATTTCTGCGGCGAGGTGCGGCGTCGTCCCAACGCCGGCTGACGCGTAGTTCAGTTTGCCGGGATTAGCTTTGCCGTAGGCGACCAACTCGGCATAAGTCTTGATGCCCAGTTGCGGCGCCACGACCAGCACTTCCGGCGACGAGCTCACGACCGAGAGCGTCACCAAATCCTTGAAGATATCGTAAGGCATCGATTTTTGCAGCGACGGATTGGCTACGATGCCCGGATCCATCAGCGCCATGTTGTAACCGTCCGGGGCTGAATGCGCGACGTAGTCGACCCCGACGATGCCGCCGGCGCCCGGCTTGTTTTCAGGAACGACGGTCTGCCCGAGCGCCTCACCGATCTTTTGCGCCAGCACGCGGCCGGCGAAATCGACGATACCGCCAGGCCCGTAGGGGATAATCAGATGAACCGGCCGTTCCGGAAACTGGGCGTAAGCCGGCTGAGACGCGGTGAGGACCAGCGACAAGCAGGCCAGAATGCTTGCGGTGAATTTTAGGCGGCTCATCACATTCTCCATTTCCAGAAACGGGTCCTGAATTCATATTGCTCTGGCAGCGCGGCCACTGCCAATCAATTCGACAAGCTTCGGCGGGGTGATCGGCATCTGCGCAATGTGCACGTTGAAGGGCGAAAGCGCATCCTCGATGGCCGAAATGATCGCGGCGGCGGCCGGGATGACGCCAACCTCGCCGACACCTTTGACGCCGAGCGGATTATGCGGCGACGGCGACTCCTTATAGAGGGTCTCAAACATCGGCACTTCCGTTGCAGTCGGCAACAGATAATCCGCGAAGGTGGTGGTGACAGGCTGGCCTGACTCGTCATAGCCCATCCATTCGAACATCGCATTGCCGATGCCGTGAGCGATGCCGCCGTGGACCTGGCCCTCGACGATCATCGGATTAACGCGGCGGCCGGAGTCCTGGATCGCCAGGTAGCGCAGGATGGTGACGCCACCGGTTTCGATATCAACCTCGACTTCGACGACGTGGCAGGCATTTGAATAAGCGAGCTGATCGACGCGGAACGTTGCACTGGCTTCAAGACCGGGATCGATATCCTTCGGAAAGGCGTAGCCCGGCGCCCCCTTGAGCACGCGCGCGAGTTCGCCGAGCTTGACCGCCAGCTGCGGCGCGCCGACGACCCGCACCTCGCCGTCGACGATTTCGAGATCATCCTCCGCAGCCTCCAGCATATGCGAAGCGAGCTTGCGCGCTTTTGCCGCCACGGCCTTGGCGGCGATCTGCACCGAAGAACCGGCAGTCACCGTCTGGCGGCTGGCGAAACCGCCAAGACCAAGCGGGGTCGCTGCCGTGTCTCCCGTAACGACCGTGACCTTGTCGGCATGCAAACCGAAGGCCTCGGCGCAGATTTGCGCCAACGCAGTACCGACGCCCTGGCCCATCGCCGCAGCACCGGTTGAAACCGTGATGTGACCGGTCGGCGAGACCCGAACGCCACCGAATTCGAACGGACCGCGTCCGGTGCCTTTAATGCCGTGCGCAAGGCCGATGCCGATATAGCGGCCCGCCGCGCGCGCCTGCGCCTGACGCTGCGGAAATTCGTCCCAGGCCGCGGCACTCAGAATGTCGGCCTGGCAGCCCGGATAGTCGCCGCTGTCGTACTGCACCTGCTCGCCGGCCCGCGATTTCAGCGGTTTGAGATAGGGCATTTTCTCCGCCGGAATGAGATTGCGGCGGCGCAGTTCGGCGCGATCGACGCTGAGCGTGTACGCCAGCCGGTCCATCAGGCGCTCCATGGCGAACGCGGCCTGCGGATAGCCGGCGCCACGCACAGAGGAAACCGGCGCCTTGTTGGTGTGGGTCGCGACCACGTCGATCGCCAATGCCGGCACCATATAGGGACCGCTGAGCGTGGTCGCGGAGTTGTACGGGATGTTCACGTCCTGCAGCGCATAGGCGCCAATATCGTGGATGAGCCGGCCGCGCACACCGCGTACGTGGCCTTCTGCATCCGCGGCGATCTCGATCGACCAGAACTGATCGCGCTCCTGCGCCGCATTGGTGAAATGCTCGCGGCGGTCCTCGATCCATTTGACCGAGCGGCGCAGCAGTGTCGCGGCGGCGACAGTCGCGACGTCCTCAGGATAGACACAAAGCTTCGGCCCGAAACCGCCGCCGACATCCGGCGTCGCCACCCGCAGCCGGGTTTCGTCGAGATCGATGTAATCGGCCAACGCGTTACGCAGATCATGCGCCTTCTGGGTCGAGGCCCACACTTGCGTCTCGCGGCCGGAAATTTGCGCAACAATGCCGCGACCTTCCATCGAATGCGCGGCGCCGCGGTGGATCCAAAGATCTTCATGCAAAACGTGCGCGGCCTTGGCGAATGCAGCCTCGGCGTCACCGTAGCCGACCTTATACATGATGACGCGGTTCGTTTTCAGCTCGCGGCGTACCGGCGGCGCGTGTTCGATCCGGCAATCGGTCGCCGCCGGAAGGAGCTCGTAGTCGACCGTGACGAGCGCTGCGGCATCCTCGGCGGCATAACGGTCGCCGGCGACTACAATAGCGACCGGCTCGCCAACAAAAGATACTTCGCCATCGGCAAGCGCGAACGGCCAGCTCTGGTCGAGCCCGGTGCCGGAATTGGAGGTGCGCATCATGCGCCGCTGCCTAAGCACCGGCGCGAGATCGTCGAGCGACAGCACGGCGACAACGCCAGGTTTCGCCCGCGCGACGCCCGCATCGATACCGCGGATCAGTGCATGCGGATGCGGGCTGCGCACAAAAGCGGCATGCAGAACGCCTGGCGAAACGACGTCATCGACGAAGCGCGCACTGCCCGTAAGCAGCGCCCGATCCTCAAGCCGTGGAACGCGTGCTCCGATCAGCTCCTTCACTGGCCCTCGCTCGAAATCGCTTTCGCCGCGCGGGCGATGACGTCCTTCGGCGTGGCATAGACATCGGCCAGTATCGTATCGATAGCCGCGGCGCTGACCGGTCGCACGTCGAAGTTAAGCTTCTTGGCTTCGGTGAGAAAATCGTCATCCTTCATCGTGCCGTCGAACGCCGCCAGAAGCGCCGCTTTGCGATCGGCCGGGATATCGGGCGGCGCCGCGAATGGCCGCGCCATCGCCTGACTGACCAGAAGCAGCTTGACGATCTGAAGCTGCTCGGGCGATTTTGCGAGCTCGGTTGCGAGTGGAATCGATGAAAGTTCGGGCGCCTTCTTCAGCGCGGCCTGTACGATGAAGTTGACCGAATGATTGGCCAGCCATTGTGGATGCTCCGTTTTGATCGTGCTCCACGAAATGCCGCAAAGACCGTCGATCTCTCCGCGCTCCAAAGCCAGAACAATGTCGTTGGTGCCGGGATAACCGCTGACCAGCTTCGCCTTGGCGCCGAACACATTCTTGTAAAGCAGCACCCAGATGTCCGGATCGGAACCGGCGCCTTCACCACCGAAATTGGAGGGCTTATTGAGGAAATCATCCCAGTTCCTCACCGGCGATGTACTGCCGGTGACGCAGATCGTATTGTCGGCGGTGACGCTGCCGAGCCAGGTGAACTTGCGGCTGTCAAATTCAGCCTTATCAACCAGTGGCGAAATGCCCATGCTGCGCGAAAACGTGCCGAATACCGAGCCATCCTTCGGCGCTACCGTAAAGATGTAATTGGCCGCACGAAGGCTGCCGGCGCCGGCCATCTGCTGCGGAACGATCGAGGGACTACCCGGAATATGTTTGCCCATATAGCGCGCCAACAAACGCGCATAGGCATCATAGCCGCCGCCAGCACTGTAGCCGATGGCGAGCGAGACAGTGCGGCCTTTATAAAAATCCTCGACGCTGGACGCCGCGGCAAGGCCGGCTAGCGCGAAAACGACGGCGAGACCGCCGATCGCTTTTGGTAAAATTTGACGCCTGATCATGATCCCTCGCGGCCCAGTCGGCGGCAATGATACCTAATCTTTGCCGCCGCCGAACAGCGAAACGAGGCGTCGCCAGAATACGGCGGCGATCAGCGACAGACCCGAGATCGGTTTTGCCGGTGTCGGTAAAGGCCCGTCAGGAGGCGCCGGCGCAGCATTGCGCTGAGGCACAGGTATGGGAATCGGCGCGCGTGATTGCGCAGCCGCGGCTGCCGGAGCCGCGGCCGCGGCCGCGGGACGCTGGTCTTCGAGTTGCTTTCGCAGGTTGGCTGCGAACTGGCCGATGATTTGCGAAGCCGTTGCCTGGATCATGCCGACCCCGCGCCCGTATTGCGCAACGGCGCCTGACAGCATCAGATCGGTGTGGATTAAGACACGCGAACCGGTACCCGAAGGTTCGATACGAAACGTCGCCATGGCATTAGCCGAGCCGCGGCCTTTGTCGTCGGCGCCCTGCGCCTTCACCTGGGCGCTGCGATTGACCTCATCGATATTCTCGAGCTTCAAGGCACCCGCAAATGCCAGCGCCACCGGGCCGAGCCGAACCGCGATCTTGCCGCGAAAATTCTGCCGATCGATGATTTCGGTGAGCGCCGCGCCCGGCATGCATGGCGCGATTCGACGGATATCCATCAACACCGCCCAGGCGTCGGCCGGTGCCAAAGGAACGTCGAATGAATTGTCGAATTCCATCGCCTGCTCCGGCCTAGGGGGACGTGCCCACCATCTCCGGTGAGCCGATCTTCTCCCACACCCATCGCGCGCAAGCGAGCAGACGGTCGTCGTCGTAACGCTGTGCGACCAGCTGAATTCCGACAGGAAGATTGTTCGGGCCGCGATGGGTCGGCAAGGCGATTGCCGGTGTATGCAACGCCGTCCAGATCGCCTGCATGCTCGGATCGCCGGTCACTTCGAGACCCTTCGGCGCCTCGCCGAGCACGCACGGTACCAGCAGCACATCGATGTCTTCGAACACTGTGGGCAGCTGCGCGCGGCATTCGTCGATCCGCTGCAGGGCGGCGATGTATTCCTCGCGCGGTGTCTTCTGGCCGGTTTCGACGTAGCGGCGCATTTGCGGCGACAGCGCTTCGCGATGACGATCCCAGAGAGACGCCATGCAGGCGGCCCGCTCGACAAAATTGACCGTGCCACGCGCAACGTCGTGCATTCCCTTGAAGGCCGGCGGCAACGTGATCTCGCGCACTGCTGCACCGGCTTTGCTGAGCGCCGCCGCAGCGCCTTCAACCGCGACTTTCGATTCCGACTGTGCCGTATCCCAAACTTCAGTACGGCACAGCCCGATCCGTGGCGCGCCGCCGGACGCGCGCGGCGGCTCCGGCTCCTGCATGCGCAGCACCGCGGTGATGAGGGAAATGTCGTCAAGCGAGCGGGCATGTAGGCCGATGGTGTCGATCGTTTCCGCCGCGGGCCAGACGCCCATCTTATTAAAGGTGTTGTAGGTCGGCTTGAAGCCGAAAATGCCGCAATAAGAACTCGGCCGCAGCACCGAGCCGCCGGTCTGAGTGCCAAGCGCAGCGTGCACCATGTGATCGGCGACCGCCGCTGCCGAACCACTCGACGAGCCGCCCGGCGTGTGCGCGGCATCGTGCGGATTGGTGGTCACTCCCGGCGCCATGCCGGCGAATTCACACGTCACCGTCTTGCCAAGGATCATCGCGCCCGCGCGGCGCAAAAGCGCCACACAGGACGCATCCGTCGGTGGCCGGTGCCCGCGATAGATCGGCGATCCCATCTCGGTCGGCATGTCGAAAGTATCGATGATGTCCTTGATGCCGATCGGCACGCCGTGCAGCGGGCCGCGCTTTGGACCGCGGTCGAGCGTGCGAGCCTGCGCCAGCGCCAATTCCGGATTGAAATTCACCCACGCCTTGACGACATCGTCACGCGCCGTGATGCGCGCGAGACAATCGCGCACAACCGCCTCGGATGTCGTCTCTCCCACCGCGATCTTTTGCGCGACTTCGGCGGCGCTAAATTCGTTAAGCGGGCGCTTGACCTTGACGTCCATTGTCAGTGCCTATTCAATTTTTGCCAGCCTGACCAGCCGAGGCACCGGCGATCTTGCCGAACACCGTGCCCGCCATCAGGCCCGAGCCGCCGGGATAATTGAAATAAAACAGGCCGCCGACCAGTTCGCCCGCGGCATAAAGGCCACGGATCGGCTGATAGTCGGTGTTGAGCACTTCGCCATCGGTATTGATGCGGACGCCGCCGAACGTGAAAGTGACGCCGCAGGTCACGGCGTAGCCCTCGAATGGCGGCGCGTCGATAGTGTTTGCCCAATTGCTCTTGTTCACGGCGAGGCCCTTGGTGCTGCGGCCGTCCTTAACGTTCGGATTGAACGGCACGTCGGTGCGCACGGCCGCATTGTATTCCTTGATCGTCTTCACGAATTCGGCGGCGTTCACGCCTTCGAGCTTTTGCGCGAATTCCTCGATCGTATTCGCCGTCACTTTGGTGATTTGGCGGATGCGATATTCGTCGCGTTGCAGGTGCTTGGTCCTTTGATCAAAAATCTGCCAGGCGAATTGTCCGGGCTGCTCGAGCACCACGCGGCCGTACTTCGCATAAGTGTAGTTGCGAAAATCGGCGCCCTCGTCGACGAAGCGCTTGCCGGTGGCATTGACCAGGACGCAGAACGGATAAGAGTGCTTCTGGAACTGATCGCCGACGGCAAGATCGCCGAATTCGGGCGCATTCATTTCCCATTGCACGGCGTGGCAACCGGACCAGTTGCCGCGTGGTGCGGCGCCGATGTCGATCGCCATGCGAATGCCGTCGCCGGTGTTGTAACGGCTGCCGCGCACTTTCGCGAGATCCCAGCCCGGCCCGAGATAGCGGGTACGCCATTCCGGATTGGCCTCGAAGCCACCGCACGCCAGCACGACCGATCGGGCGCGCAATTCGCGCACCTCGCCATTTTCGCGCACCTTGACGCCCTCGACGCGGTTGCCGTCGAACAACAGGTCGAGGCCGCGCGTGGCATAGCGGATTTCAATGCCGCGCTTCTTCGCCGACGCGGTATGCATGGCGATGAGACCCGGCCCGCCGCCGACGGATTCGACGGTGAGGCCGCCCCAGAACTTGAACTTGCCGTCGATCTTGAAAGCCTGCCGGCCGTAGATCGGAATGAGCCGGATGCCCTTCTCGCGCATCCAGTTTAGCGAATCGAAGCTCTTGGTGACCAGAAGCTCGACCAGATCCGGGTCGGCGCGGTTCTGCGTGATGCGCGCCATGTCGTCGAAGAACTGGTCGGCGGTGTAGGTGCCGAAATCCGTGGTTTCGATTTCCGCCGGCGTGAGGTCGGGCACCAGCGTCTTGATATCGTCGATACCGTTATAGACGACGCGGATCGAGCCCGCGGTGAAGCGGCTATTGCCGCCGGACTCATCCTCCGGCGCCGCCTCACACATGAGAACTTTGGCGCCCTGCTCCCGCGCCGCAAGCGCCGCGCAAAACGCCGCATTGCCAGCGCCGACAACAATCACATCCGCAACTTGATTTGGCATTTCCTGACCACCCTCAACTCATCGCCGTCATCGCAGGGCATAGCCGTTCGAAGAACGGCGCCGCTTCGCTCGCCTATGTCCCGGCCATCCCGATCATGAATGCACAGCCGCGCCCTATCCATCGAGATGCCCGGCACAAGGCCGGCCATGACGCTGTTTTTACTCCGCTGCTTGCGCGACGCCGCCGTGCGCCTTCGACCAGCCGGCCGGATTTTTCATGAACTTTTCGACTTCCTTGAGCTTATCCTTGTCGAATTTGCCGCTCTTCTTCGCCACGTCGAGCACATCCCACCAAGTGGCGAGGTAGTGCAGTTTCACACCGAGATCGCTGAAGATTTTTTTGCTCTCGAAGAAGATGTCGTAGAAGAAGAACACAAAGACGTGGTCGACGGTCGCGCCGGCGTGCCGCAAAGCCTTGCAGAAATTGATCTTGCTGCGACCATCAGTCGTCATGTCCTCGACCAGGAGCAGGCGATCGCCGGCTTCGATGTGACCTTCGATCTGGGCGTTGCGGCCAAACCCCTTCGGCTTCTTGCGTACATATTGCATGGGCAGCATCAGCCGGTCCGCCATCCAGGCCGCAAATGGAATACCGGCGGTCTCGCCGCCGGCGACCGCGTCGAATTGCTCGAAGCCGACGTCGCGCAGGACTGTCGCCACGCCGAAATCGATCAATGTATTGCGCACGCGCGGAAACGAAATCAGGCGCCGGCAGTCGGTGTAAACCGGACTCGCCCAGCCTGAGGTGAAGACGAACGGCTTATCGGTCATGAAGCGGATCGCCTCGACCTCGATCAGCATCTTCGCGGTCAACTCGGCCATCACCGCTTTGTCGGGGAAGCCAGCCATCAGTGCACCACTCTCCATTCGATCGTTTCGCCGCCACGATAGACGATGGCGCGCTCGTCGGGACCCGGAACCTTGACCTCCTCGGGCGCTGTCCAGGAGGTCTTCTCCAGCGTGATCCGCTCGTCGTTCGGCAGCATCCGATAATGCTTCGATCCGTTGAGCGAAGCAAAGGCTTCGAGCTTGTCGAGTGCGCCTTCCTCCTCGAATACCTTGGCATAGGTCTCGATTGCGACCGGCGCATTGAACATGCCGGGAATGCCGTTGATCGACACTTTCTTCGCATAAGGATGCGGCGCGGAATCGGTGCCGAGGAAATAGCAGGCCTCGCCCGAGGTCGCGGCCCTGCGCAACGCGTCGCGATCTTTCGCGGTTTTGATGACCGGCATGACGTACATGTACGGCTTTAGTCCATGACCGAGCCAATCGGTGCGGGTCAGGATCAGGTGATAAGGCGTGATCGTGCCGCCGACCTGCGGCGCCGCGCTACGTACGAAATCAACACCATCCTTGGACGACAGATGCTCCAGGATGAAGCGCAAGCCGGGAAACCGCTTCACCCATTGCGTCAGATACCGGTCAATGAACGACTTCTCGCGGTCGAAAATATCGACGGCCGGGTCGGTATCCTCGCCGTGCATCAGGAACGGCATGTCGATCTTTTCCATGCGTTCGAGGACAGGCATGACTTTCTTGTAGTCGGTGACACCCGCAGCCGAATTGGTCGTGGCATTGGCCGGATAAAGCTTCACGCCGGTGAACAAGCCGTCGCGAAAGCCGCGCTCGACATCATCGGGGTCGGTGTCGTCGGTGAGATAACAAGTCAGTAGCGGCGTGAATTTCGAGCCCAGCGGCAGCGCCGCCATGACGCGCTCGCGATAGGCGGCGCAATCCTCAGTCGTGCGCACCGGCGGGATCAGATTCGGCATCAGAATGGCGCGGCCAAAATGTTTTGCCGTATACGGCAGCACCACCTTGAGCATTTCGCCGTCGCGGACGTGCAGATGCCAATCGTCAGGTTTACGGATGGTGATACGCGTGGTCATTGCTTCGGTTCGCCGCGAGAGCCCTAGCCTATCGGCGCCGCAGCGGCGGCGAAAGTCTCCATCGGCGCTTCATCGATCATTGCGCCGGTGAGGTCGGCAACGCGCTTGAAGCCGCGTTTGGCGCACCATTGTTCGAGACCGTCGATAATGGCGATCATGCCGGTGGGATTGCGGAAGGTGAGATAGCCGATCATCACCGCAGTCGCCCCGGCCAGCATATATTCTACTGCGTCCTCGACCTTGACGATACCGCCGCAGCCGATGATCGGAATCTTCACCGACTTGGCGCACTGGTAGACCATGCGCAGAATGACCGGCTTGATGCCAGGACCGGAGAGGCCGCCGAACTTATTGCCGATCGCCGGGCGGAACGTATCGGTATTGATCTTCAAGCCGAGGATCGTGTTGGCGACGACGAGCGCATTGGCGCCGGCACGCTCTGCAGCCTGGGCAACGGTCACGATGTCGCCGGCATTGGGCGACAGCTTGACCCAGATCGGCTTGTCGGTGGTGGCGCGAATAAGCCTGACCACGTCGTAGGTGTGTTCGGCGTGCAGGGCGAAATTGCCGCCCTTGGGATCGCGCGTCGGACAGGAGATGTTGACCTCGAGCACGTCGATGTCGGCCTTCGTCACATCGCGTCCCATGGACTCGAATTCGTCGATTGTTGTCCCCGAGATCGAAGCGACCAGGGGCGGCGTGAAGCGCCGCAAGTCCGGCACCTGGTGTTCGAAGAAATATTTGATGCCCTTGGTCGGCAGCCCGATCGAATTGATCATGCCGCCTTCGACCTCGGCGGCGCGCGGCGGTGGATTGCCGGCGCGATAGTCGCGGGACACCGTCTTCGCCACCATCGCGCCGAGACGGTTGATATCCATGACCTGGGCGAGATCGGTCGAGAAGCAGCCGGAGCCAGGCATGACCGGATTTTTCAGCGTCACCGATCCGATCTTGACGCTCATATCTACCATCCGACCGCCTCCTGCATATCGAACACCGGGCCCTCGATGCAGACCCGGCGCAGCTCTTTCTTGCCGTCGACCTCAAACGTGCGCACACAGACGTAGCAAGGGCCCAGCCCGCACGCCATCACCTGCTCCATCGCCACCTGTCCGCGAATCTTGTGCGCCTTGCCGAGCCGCTTCATCAGTTGAAACAGCCGGTTCGAGCCGCAGGTGAAAAAGGCATCGGCGCGCTTTTCCTCAATCAGATCCTGGATGAGTTTCTCGACATTCTCCACCGCGCTCGAACCGTCGGTGTCCAGCACGCTGATGACATCACCGGCTTCGCGGAAGAATGCGCCGGCCATGACGAAATCCTTGTCGCGCGCGGACAGGATCGCGGTGACACCCACGCCGTTTGCTTTCGCAAGCTGCGAGATCGGCCCGAGCGTGGCAATGCCGACGCCGCGGCCAAGCACGACGATATACCGGCACGCCGGGTCGAGATGAAAGCCGACGCCGAGCGGGCCGACCATATTGAGGTCGTCACCAGGCTTGAGCGTGGCCAGCCCACGGGTCCCCCGGCCCACGCACTTGTAGAGAAATTCGATACGGCCCTTGGCGCGGTCGATGCGATAGACGCTTTGCGGCCGGCGGAAAAACAATTCGCCGACATCGGGCGACGGGCACAGCAGATTGAAGAACTGACCGGGATTGACCGCGAGCGCCTTCGGCGACGCCTCGACGATCAGATGCTTGTATTCGGCATTGACCCAGTCATGCGACACCACCGGGCATAGCGACTCTTCTGCCGGGATTGGACGCGGCTCGGTGGCAGACCCGCTCCTGCCGACGACAAACGGATCTGACGCAAATGGCTCGCCCGCCATGGTCGTTACTCAATTCATCCGGCCCACCGCACCCTTCCATGCGCTGGTGGCGTACCAAAATCAAGATTTGTTCCAATTTTTGAACAGACTTCTACGTCATGTCGGCACTGGCTGCCGGGATCTACGTCTTAATCGTTTATGAAATCAGAGGCATGGCCGGGACGAGCCCGCCATGACGGCGGTGAGGCTCCGAGGTCGATCCTACGCCGCCACGGCCTTGGCGGCCTCCTCCGCGTCCGGCTGCTTCCAATCCTTGAGCCGCGGGAAAACCTCACGAGCGAACAGCGTGAGGTTATCGACAGTTTGCGTGTGAGTGAGTTCGCCGCCCTGCCCCATCACCAGAAGATTGCCCATGCCGCCGCAATGGCTGCAAAAGTCGACGATCTGCTCGTAGACCTCGTCGGGCGTGCCGCAGAACAACACGCCAGCATCCATCAATTCATCGACGCTCGCGGTTTGCATGCTGATGACGCGGCCTTGCCGGGAGTAGGTGCGTGGCGGCGTTTCGCCGCGCAGCATCCGCGCGTTGTCCTCGGGCGGCAAATAGCCCGGAGGATTACGGAACGGCAGCGCCACGATCGGGCTGGTGCGCAGATAGCCGGCGATCAGATGGCCACGCCGGCGTGCTTCCTCCCTGTCATGTGAGACCGCTACCAGGCCCAGATAGGCGAAGCGGTCGGCGCCCGGCGCCTTGCCGAATTTCGCCACATAGCTCTTGCGATAGGCGTCGTAGATTTTGCGCGTACCGTAGCCGGTGCCGAGCGTCGCCATGACGTAGCCGCGATCGCCGAGCACCCGCGCCTGCGTCGAGCTTCCGGTGGTCGACCAGATCGGCGGATGCGGTTCCTGCCACACCCGCGGCCAGACGTTAACCTGCCGGTACTGGAAAAACTCGCCCTCCCAATTGAAGACTTCGTCGTGCGTCGTCATCGCCTTGAGAATGAAATCATGGGCCTCCCAGAAGCGCTCCATGAGCTCGACAGGATTGCGGTTAGAGGCGGCGATCTCATACGGGATGCCCTTGATAAATCCCATATCCAGCCGGCCGCGCGAGATCACGTCGATGGTCGATAATTCCTCGGCGACCCGAAGCGGATCGGGCCGATGGCCGATCGGATAGCCGAGTACCAAGAGCCGCGCTCTTTGGGTGATGCGCGCGAGCACCGCAAGCCCGACCGCCACCGTCGACGACATGCAGGTCGCGCTCTGATGATGCTCGTTTAGCATAACGTCGAGCCCAAGCTCGTCACAGAGCTGCCACTCGTCGTAGTAACGGTGAAAAAGGTCGGCGGCCGTGTGCGGATCGCATTTACGGTTCGGGAAGGTGACGCGCAGCGTGCCGGAATGTTCGTTCCATGCCGGGTGATAGGCCTGCTCGCTGAAGTGATAGACCCGCATGGGGCGCGTTCCCTGATCCCCTACGTCATCTCATCCGCATTTTAGGCCGCGGCCTCGGCTGCAATCTGCTCGGGGTTGGGCTGCTGCCAAGCCTTGAGCCGCGGATAGACCTCGCGGGCGAACAGCGACAGATTGTCGACCGTTTGCTCGTGGGTGAGATAGCCGGCGTGTCCCATCATCAAGAGGTTGCCCATGCCGCCGCAGTACTGGCAGAAATCGACGATCTGCTCGTAGACCTCATCGGGCGTGCCGCAGAATAGAATGCCTGCCGCGATCAAATCCTCGACGCTCGCGGTTTGCATATTGATGACGCGGCGATCTTTAGTATAGCTGCGCGGCGCCGTTTGCCCGCGTAACATCCGCGCGTTGTCCTCGGCCGAAAGGAAGCCCGGCGGATTTCGAAACGGCACGTGCACGATGCCGCTGGAACGCAAATAGCCTGCAACCAGATCGCCGCGGCGGCGCGCCTCGTCTTTATCTTTGGCAACGCCGACGAGGCCGAGATAGCCGAACCGGTCCGGGCCAGGCGCCTTGCCCCACTTGGCAAGGTAGCCGCGGCGATAAGCGTCATAGAGTGGGCGGGTATTGTAGCCGGAGCCGAGCGTCGACATTACGTAGCCGCGCTCGCCTAACAACCTTGCCTGCGTGGTGCTACCGGTCGTGCTCCAGATCGGCGGATGCGGCTCCTGCCACACTCGCGGCCAGACATTCACCTGCCGGTAATTGAAATACTCGCCTTCCCAGTTGAACACTTCGTCATGCGTTGTCATCGCCTTGATGATGAATTCGAGCGCTTCCCAGAAGCGGTCCATGACGCCGACCGGGTTCTGATTGGAAGACGGAAACTCGTAAGGCACCCCTTTGATGAATCCCATGTCGAGGCGGCCGCGCGAAATGACGTCGATAGTCGATAATTCTTCGGCAACGCGGAGCGGATCCGGCCGGTGTCCGATCGGATAACCGAGCACCAGGAGCCGCGCGCGCTTGGTGATGCGGGCGAGGACCGAAAGCCCCACCACCACCGTCGACGACATGCAGGTCGCGGTCTGATGATGCTCGTTGAGCATGATGTCGAGGCCGAGTTCGTCGGAGAGCTGCCACTCGTCATAATAACGATGGAATAGATCCGCGGCGATGCGCGGGTCGCAATTGCGGTTGAGGAAATTGACGCGCAATGAGCCGGAATGTTTGTCCCAGCCGGGGAAGTAGGGCTGTTCGGTGAACTGATAGACTTCATGGCGTGTCTTCCTGCGTTGCCGTCAGTTAGCCTTGGCAAAGGCAAGCACCTTTTCGGCAAAAGCCTTCGGCCGTTCGTGATCGGGAAAATGCCCGGCGCGGTCGATCGGTTCGAAACGGGCGCCCAAAATCATCGCGCAATAGGCGCGGCCGTAGGCCTCGCTGAGCATTCGGTCGTGGGTGCCCCACAAAAACAGCGTCGGGATGTGGATGCGGTGCAGTCGGCTTTTGAGCCGGGGATTGTGGAAATACGGATTCCATGCAATCCGCGCCGTAGCCTCTTTCGCCCGCGCGGCGGCGAGCACCTCGCTGTCCGGAAGCGCCTTGTAATCGCGCGTGCCGGCTTTCGGATCGCAATAGGTGAGTGCGATATATTCCGGCTCCGTCAACGCGAATATGTCGGCAATGTCGCGCGTCTCGCGGTCGGATACTTTGATGCCGACGGCGTTGGCCATCACCAGGCGCGACATTCGCGCCGTGGTTTTCACCGCGATCTCTGCGGCGATCCACGCGCCAAGCCCGACGCCGACGACCGTCAGGTTCTGGAGATCGAGCTGATCGAGCAAGTCGAGATAAAAATACGACAGATCGTCGACCGAACGCATGCCTTTGGGCAATTCGGAACGGCCGTAGCCGGGATGGGTCGGCGCAATGACGTGGGCGCCCTTTGCCAGTTCCTCGATCACCGCCGCGGCCGGTTCGATGCCGTTTTCAGCGTGCAGGAAAAGCAGCGGATGTCCCGATCCCCGTTCGATCAAATCGACCCGCGTTGCATTGACGACCAGCGACTGCGCCTCACTCGGTGACGCCACTGACATTCCACCTCCCATACGAAACTTCAAACTTGCGAGGACCGTGCCTTGCGCGCTTTTCAATCCCGGTTTGTTGTTTTACCACGTGATATGCAGTTTGCCAGCGCACGAGTGCCGGCCGATCCGACAGGCTTGGCTTGCGTGACCGGCATGAGCGGCCGATTGACACTGCCGGCAAGATCAAGGCGCGACAGGCCGACGCCTACGACAGGGAGAAAAAAATGACTGAGAACGGTGTCATCAACCACGCCGGTATCGCTTACGCCAATCATGACGGCGTCGAGCTCGTGGGCGATCTTTTTCTGCCGAAAGGCGCGAAAGCAGCACCGGCGCTGGTCGCCGTACATGGCGGCGGCTGGGTTCAGGGCGCGCGCTCGGCGTTCCAGTATTGGGGTCCGCATCTTGCCGCACGTGGCATTGCGATGTTCGCCATCAGCTACCGGCTCGCGGTCAAGGGCAAGATGTTCCCGCAAGCGGTGCAGGACGTGCTTGCCGGCGTGCAATTCATGCGCGGCAAGGCGAGCGAATTCGGCGTCGACCCGGCGCGCATCGGCCTTCTCGGCGCATCCGCCGGCGGCCATCTGGCGGCGCTTGCAGCGCTGAGCGGGAAAAAATTCAGCGGCGGCTACCCGCAGGACGTCTTCGCGTCCGTCAGCGCAGAGGTGAAGGCCCTCATCGGCGTCTACGGCGTCTACAATCTGGCGGCGATGTGGACCACCTACCAGATCCAGGGCGGTGCCGAGAACAACATCCAGAAATTTCTCGGTGCGCCACCGGCGGAAAATCGCCAGCTCTATTTCGACGCATCACCGATCAGCTACGCGACATTCGCCAATAACAAGATCGGCGTGCTGCTGGTCACCGGCACCCACGATGACCTGGTCGATCCCAAGGCTCATACGGAGCTATTCCAGCTCGCCCTCAAGGAGGCGAACTTCTTCGTTCGGCCGTGCATCGTGCAGGGCGCGCCACATTACTGGATGAATGATCCGATCGACGAGCCGGGCAGTTACTCCGGCTTTCTGGCCCCGCGGCTGCTTCGCTTCCTCGCCGAGAAATTATGACGGAGGACGCGCCGGCACCATCGGTGGCGGTTTGCGCAACTGGTGCTTGTCGAGGCGTTTGACCTGAACGGTCACACAGCCGTTATTGCCGCAGACGGCAGTGGCTTTTTCGACCAGGCCTGCACCGGGCGTTGCCACTCCAAGCGCTGACGGCGGCGCGAGCGTCATGGCCGCGGCGCGGTGGAGGACAAAGCCGTTTGACGCCAGCATGGCCACTGCGAGAGCCACAAGAAGCAATCTGCGCATCATGTCCTCCGTGAGGGCTGCCCCTTTGGTCCCTAAGATATTATGGTGAATGGAACGTTAACGGGATAATGGCAGCAGCCGGTCCCTTCCGGCCGCAACGCCGCAGCCCCCGGTATCGATGTTGCGCAAATTCAAGCCGCTTTCTACAAATGCGGCTGGGACAAATTCGCCGGGATAAACCCGCGCGCTCCGTGGGACAATCAGAGGGATTTACGCGATGATCAGGCCATTGCTTTTGGGGACAACGGCGCTTGCGCTTCTCGCAGTGCCGGCCCTATCACAGCAAAAAACGGTCAAAATAGGCCTCATTTCCAGCTTTAGCGGCCCCGTCGCCGTTATCGGCAACGATATGCGCAACTCCTTCGAGCTGGGCCTGGACCAGGTTGGCCGCAAGCTCGGCGGCCTGCCGGTCGAGGTCATCTACGAGGACGACGAGATCAAGCCGGACGTCGGTCTGCAAAAGACCCAGAAGCTGCTCCAGTCTGACCACGTCGATTTCGTAGTCGGCTACATCTGGTCGAACGTGCTGTTGGCATCGCTGCCGGCGCTGATCGACTCCAAGACGATGACGGTCGTGACCAATGCCGGCGCTTCACAGCTCGCCGGCAACCAATGCTCGCCCTACGTGTTCTCGACCTCGTTCCAGAATGACCAGGTGCCGGCCGCGGTCGCCACGTACATGAACAACAAGGGCATCAAGTCGGTGTTCCTGATGGCGCCGAACTACACCGCCGGCAAGGACATGGTCACCGGCTTCAAGTCGACTTTCAAAGGCCAGATCGTCGGCGAGGAGCTGACGCGCTGGCCGGATCAACTCGATTTCTCCGCCGAGCTTTCCAAGGCGCGTGCGGCGAAGCCCGATGCCATGTACGTGTTCTACCCCGGCGGCCCCGGCGTCCAGTTCATGACGCAATACGCGCAATCCGGCATGAAGGGACAAATTCCGCTCTATTCTGGTTTCACCATCGACGATCTGTCGTTGCCGCGGTTGAAAGACCTCGCCGTCGGTAATCCGAGCGCAATGTTGTGGGTCAGCGATCTGCCGAATGACGCCAACAAGAAATTCGTTGCCGATTACAAGGCCAAGTACAAGACGTTGCCATCGTTCTATGGCGCGGATACCTACGATGCCGTTGGATTAATTAATAGCGCCGTGACCGCGGTGAAGGGCGACCTCAGCAACAAAGAGGGCATGCGCAAGGAGATGGAAAAGGCCGACTTCAAATCAGTGCGCGGCAACTTCAAGTTCGGCAACAACCATCTGCCGATCCAGAACTTCTACCTCGAGGAAGCGCGCAAAGATGCTGACGGCAGCTATTCGCTGCACACCATCTCGACAATCGTCAAAGACGACCAGGACGCGTATCACAGTCAATGCCCGATGAAGTAGTCGCTTAGTAACGTTCTGGCGGCGGCGGGCGCATGCGCCCGCCGCCGTTCGATTCGGACGTACCGGCCGGGGGATCGCCGGGAGCTTCTGTTCCATGCTCTATTTCATCGAGCAGTCTTTGAACGGCATCCAGCTTGGCATGCTGTTGTTTCTGCTCGCGGCTGGCCTGACGCTGATCTTCGGCATCATGGACCTGGTCAATCTGGCGCACGGCTCGCTCTACATGCTCGGCGCCTATTTTGCCGCCACCTTCGCCGAGGCGACCGATAGTTTCGTGCTTGGCGCGATCCTAGCACTCGCCGCCACGTTCGTCTCCGGCGTCGTGCTCGAGATCATCGCCATACGGCCGCTGTACGGACGCAACCATCTTGACCACGTGCTCGGCACATTCGGCATCCTCATCTTTTTCAACGATCTGGTGCGGCTGATCTGGGGGCCCGCCGGCATGACGCTGTCGCTGCCGAGCGAGATGCTCAATGCCGTGCAGGTGATTCCGGGTGTCTATTACCCCGTCTATCGCCTCGTGATCATCGGCGTGACGCTCGCCGTCGCGCTGCTGCTCTACGTCACCGTGATGCGCACGCGACTCGGTATGCTGATCCGCGCCGGCGCATCGAACCGCGAGATGGTCGGTGCGCTCGGCATTAATATCAAACTGCTCTATACGCTGGTGTTCGGCCTCGGCGCCACGCTCGCCGGTTTTGCCGGTCTGATGCAGGCGCCGATCCTCACCGTACAGATCGGCATGGGCGAGAACATTCTGATCCTCGCTTTCGTCGTCATCATTATCGGCGGCGTCGGCTCGATCCGCGGCGCATTCGTGGCTGCAATTCTGGTCGGCATCATCGACACGATTGGCCGCGCCTTTGTGCCTGACATGCTGCGGTCGATTCTCAGTAACGATAGCGCAAGCACGCTGGGCCCGGCGCTGGCGTCGATGCTGATCTACATGCTGATGGCGGGAATCCTGGTATTCCGGCCGGAGGGTTTGTTCCCGGCGGCGAATCGATGAGCGCCTGGCTCAATCCGCGGGGCGCCATAACCGCCGGTTTGCTGGCCATCCTCGCATTGCTGCCGGTCTATGCCTCGTTAAGCGGCGATCAGTTCGCGATGACGCTGTTCACGCGCATCATCATCATGGCAATCGCCGCGGTCAGCCTCGATCTCATCATGGGCTATGGCGGCATGGTGAGCTTCGGCCACGCCGCCTATCTCGGCATCGGCGCTTACGCCGTCGGCATCCTGTGGAAGGAGGGCTTCGGCTCCGGCTTCGTGCAATGGCCGGCTGCGATCGGCGTCGCGGCGCTGTTTGCGCTCGCGGTTGGAGCACTGAGCCTGCGCACGCGCGGCGTTTATTTCATCATGATCACGTTGGCATTCGCCCAGATGATTTATTATGCCGCGCTTGGAATGGACCGTTACGGCGGCGACGACGGCATGACTATTCGCCAGCGCAGCCAATTCGGCAGTTTCACCGACCTCAACAACAGGACGCTGTTCTACTATCTGTGTTTCGCGCTGCTGCTTGCCAGCATTTATCTGGTATCGCGTCTGGTCAATTCGCGCTTCGGTCTGGTCGTGCAAGGTGCACGCTCCAATGAGCGGCGCATGCGCGCGATCGGTTTCCCGGTTTTTCGCTACCGGCTGGCGTGCTTCACGATCGCCGGCGCCATGTGCGGACTTGCCGGCGCGCTGTTGGCCAACCACACCAACTTCGTCAGTCCAGCGATGATGTTCTGGACCCGCTCAGGCGACCTCATGGTGTTTGTGGTGCTGGGCGGGCTCGGCACGCCGTTCGGTCCCCTGATCGGCACCGCGACATATTTGCTGCTGGAAGAAGCACTGTCGCGCGTCACCGAATATTCCGGACTGTTCCTCGGCCCGGGCCTGCTCCTGGTCGCGCTCTACCTGCGCGGCGGCATCGACGGACTTATCGGAGGCCCGCGCCGTGGCTGAATTGCTGCTCCGGATCGACGGCCTGAACAAGCGCTTCGGCGGCGTGATCGCGTCCGACGCCATTACGCTCGACATTCCGCGCGGCGAATTCCACGCCATTATCGGCCCGAATGGCGCCGGCAAGACGACGCTTATCGGGCTTCTAGCCGGCGAGATCGCGCCGCAAGGCGGGACGATCAGGTTTGACGGCGCCGATATTACGAGCCTGCCGATTCACCGCCGCAGCCGGCTCGGGATCGCCAGATCGTTCCAGATCACGTCGCTGTTTCGAGAATTCTCGGCGCTCGACAACGTGGCGCTGGCGGTACAGGCGCATTCCGGCCACTCGTTCCGCTTCTGGCAGGAAGCGCGCCGCGACGATTCCTTGCGTGGACCAGCGGCCGCGGCGCTGGCCCGCGTCGGCCTTTCGGGCCGTGCCGATACGCGCGTCGACAGGCTCAGTCACGGTGAACACCGTCAGCTCGAGATTGCCGTAGCGCTGGCGACCCAGCCGCGCCTCCTCCTGCTCGACGAGCCGATGGCCGGCATGGGACCGGACGAATCGGCGCGCATGGTTGGAATTCTGCGCGAGCTCAAGGGCGACATCACCACGCTGCTGATCGAGCACGACATGGAAACGGTGTTCGCATTGGCCGACCGCATCACCGTTCTGGTCTATGGCCGGGTGATCGCGTCGGGCGACCCCGCGACCGTGCGGGGCGACGCCATGGTGCGCGAAGCCTATCTCGGCGAGCAGGACGCGAGCGGCCATGGTTGAACAAGCACTGGCCGAACGAACATCGGCTAAACACCCCCTGCTCGAAGTCACCGGCATCGAAACGAGCTATGGCTTGAGCCGCGTGCTGTTCGGCATTTCCTTTGCCATTGCATCGGGTGAAATGGTAACGCTGATGGGCCGCAACGGCATGGGCAAGACCACCACCGTGCGCTCGATCATGGGACTGACGCGCGCGACGGCGGGCTCGATCCGGTTCGACGGCGAAGAAATCCGCGACCTGCCGTCCTATCGCGTCGCCAAGCTCGGCGTCGGGCTGGTGCCCGAAGGCCGCCAGGTGTTTCCCAATCTCACCGCGCGGGAAAATCTTGTCGCCACCGCGGCAAACCGTAGCGCCGCGGCAGAGCCGTGGACGATCGAGAAGATCTTCGCGCTATTTCCGCGGCTTGCCAGCCGCGCCGGCGCCATGGCGAACCTCTTGTCCGGCGGTGAGCAGCAAATGCTGGCGATTGGGCGCGCGCTGATGACCAATCCGCGCCTGCTCATCCTCGACGAAGCAACTGAAGGTCTTGCGCCGCTGGTGCGCGACGAAATCTGGCGCTGCCTGCAAAGCCTGCGCGCCGCCGGCCAATCGATCCTGGTCATCGACAAGAATGTTGATGCACTCACCCGCGTCGCCGACCGCCACACCATCATCGAACGCGGCCGCGTGGTGTGGACCGGAAGCTCCGCCGAATTGGCGCGCGCGGCCGACATTCAGCACCGCTATCTCGGCATCTAGACCATGATCCGATCAGCTTGGATCGAACTCTCATCTGGATTTCTTTGGAGCATGATCGTTTCGGAAAATTGGATTTAATTTTTCCAGATCATGCGCTCAAAATCATAGGGTTACTGTTTTGCCGTTCACTCTTAACGGCGATACCGATTTATTTACCTAAAACTTTCTGTTATTTGATCGTGCCTCAGGCGGCAAACACAAAGAGGCACCCGATGATTAATATGATCAAGCGTTTCGCGAAAGACCAGTCCGGCGCGGCGGCCATCGAATATGGCCTTATCACTTCGAGCATTTCGGTCGTCATCATCCCCGGCGTCCACAACGTCGGCAACAAACTTGTCACCGTCTTCACGACCATCCAGAACGCGCTTTAAACTTTCAGCCGGCGATCCGGAGACGACTCAAGAAGTGCGCGGCGCGTAACCCAAGCGCCCTCCGTTAAGTCAAAATTACGGCGTAAATTCTGTTTGGCGAGCTTGCGCGATCGTTATCGATGGACGGGCATGCTCCCGCCCGATGGCATCGATCACCTGATAACGATAAGCCATATAATCAAGCCAAATTCGCGGAAGCCGCCAAGTTAAGCGAACTGCGCGCGGTGAGTCGTCTCATTCGCGCGCTATCTCGCTGGCCACGCCGGGCAAATGCTCCGTTGGTCGCGCTGGAGCGGTAGTAGCCAACTGGCATCGGAAACGAGACGCTTGGTCATGCAAAGGCCGGCTTGCTATAATTAGCCAGTGAACAATCAAGTCCCTTCGTCCTCAACGCGGCCGTCTACTGCGGCTCGCCTTTTTGATTCAACGCTCTCCGTCGATTCGTTTATCTATAGGAAATTAATTGGAACTCGACGCCGTCTTAAACCGGCAATCGGGGCGATATCTCAGTGGGTTGATGACACGTTTGCGGAGGACCGCTTAGGCAGTCGACTGATTAAAATCGCCTATCGGGGTGGCCGGGTTGGGCGCGGCAGCCTAGCTTCGCGGGGAGCGCGTTTGGTCCTGCGCTGGGGACTGATGCTAGCTGCCGTACTTCACCTAGGGGCCAGCAAGCGGGGAAGTGCGATCAAATGCGCGAGGATAATGAAAATCCTCTTTCGACCAGAGATTCAATCCCGTCGCGGGTTGCTAGCCAGGATTTATTTTCAGATTCTTCTGCTAAGTGCCGCCTATGAAAGGCTGGTACGCGAAATACCTAGGCGGGAGGAGTGCGAGAATTATTTGATTAATTTTGCCGTCGGCACTGGCCATCTTTATATGCTGAATGAGCCCATCGCTCAGTATTTCCTGTCGCGAGCCGTGGCGCTGGCGCACGATCGATCATATGAAGCGCGGCGCCGGCTTGGTTGCAGTTATTTGCTCGCCCACGATGAGAATGCGGCTGCACGGGAATTTCAAAGATCCGTAGAGTTGTACCCGGCGTCAGTAATGCCGCACCATAGCTACGCCGCCCGCAACGAAATGAGCAGTTATCTGCCGAAGAGTTGGGAATTGATCGACGCTGGCAGATTGCTGATCTATGACAATCTTGTCCGGCTGGGAGAGCAATTCTATTGGCTGGGTCAGGGCGATGAGAGCATGCGGGCGTATCAGCGTGCATTGCGATATCAGACCAAAATCTCCCGTTCGGTTTCGCTTCCGACGGAGTTGTTGAACAAACTGGCGGAGCAATCCAGCTCCTTTGATCCCGGTAAGACGGTCCGGCTACTCGGGTCGGAGTGGGCCGTACTTATTGGTCATATGGGCTGTGTCGACTGGCATATGCGGATGGTGCGGCTCGAAATGCTGCCGCAGGCAAATTACGTTCTTCTCGCTCCCCCAGGTAAAGTCGCCAACACGGCCATGCTCAATTGCCTTGAGAGCATCTGTTGTGTGGTACGGGATCCTTCTCTCGTCGATGAGCTTTTTCCCTATCAGCGCTTCTTCGGCGACCAGTTCATCGCCTTTCCGGCGGATGACGGCGAGTTGGCTGAACCGTGGCCGCACGCAGCCGCACGCGCCCAGCGTCTCTGGACTGAAAAGATGCTTCCGCCGCAACTTTCAATTTCGGACGAGGACAGGGAATTTGGCAACGCTGCGCTAAGGCGACTTGGTCTGCCGCCGGATGCTTGGTACGTCAGCCTGCACGTCCGCGAGGGCGGCTTTCATGGCGATAACAGCGGCACAATGACCGCCCACCGCATCGCGGCTATTGATAGTTATTTTTCGGGCATCAGAGAAATAGTCGATCGTGGCGGCTGGGTCATTCGGCTAGGCGACAAATCGATGAAGCCATTACCGAGTATGCCGCACGTCGTGGATTATGCGCACAGCGCCGAAAAGTCGCCGAGAATGGATGTATTCTTGATGGCCACAAGTCGGTTCGTCATCGGAACCACATCTGGACCGGCTACCGCAACAATGGCCTTTGGCACCCCGATGCTCCTTGTCAATTGCATTGCCGCCGAGCCCCACTTTTGGACACAGGAGACCGACTTCACGGTGAAGTCGATTTTCGATCGCAGGCGCGGGCGATATTTAACGCTTGGCGAAATATGCCAGGAGCCGATTTCGATCGCTATTGGTCAGTGCGACGATGCTATCGCAGAGAGGCTATCAGGTAATCGACAATACAGCTGACGACATTCGCGCCGCCGTCGCTTACAAACTCGATTGTATGGACGGACAAGTGCGGCGGCTGGATGAACAGGACCCGCTGACCAAACAATACCGTACCGTGATGGCACATGATCCTATCAATTTTGGGGCCGCTCTTCCTGCGAAGCCGTTTCTCGAAGCTCATCCGGAACTTCTTGTCCGATAGTTGCCATTGCTGTCCCGATGCAGCCTGACCATCCGCAATCCTTCTCTGCGGAGGCCCCGATTACCTGGGGCCTTTAGATTCGCTGCGAAATAACGATAGTTTTGGCAAATCCCACAGCCACGTCGCGGCCAGTTCAAAACGATACGAGGCGGCGGTTGATGCCGCCCCGCAGCGTCGTTCACGCCCAGCCTTTACTACATGCCAGCGTTGATTTCCGTCTGCACCGCCGCCGCGTTGGCCGCGTCGTTCTGCGCTTCCGCCGCGGCGATGGAATCATCCAACTGCTGGAGGGCCTGGTCCTCCTGCTGCATGGCCTGGTCCGAGGCGTCGATGGCCGCCTGTGACAGACTGTTATCGACGTCGACGTGGGCGAGGGCGAGTCATAGGACGGCGAGTAGCCCGACGTATCCGACGAACCAGCGTAGCGATGAGACGCCGACTCCTTCATGGCGTTGCGGACGATCTGGGCGTACTGCGGCGGCAGCGGGCCGCCGAGCATGGCCTGGACGAATTGCCCGATATCGAAATTGAGTTGAGCGGCAGGCGCTCGCCGGCGCGCCGCAACGTGGACTGGCGCATGCGCGTGCGTAACCTGCGCAGCCGTGGCGCCCCTATGGACCGGCAGATTGGCAGCTGTTGCGGCGCCTCTATTCAGCGCGAAGGAGAAAATGATAAGCCCAGTTGAAACTAGCGATTTGTTGAAGAGCGATTTCATGGCGAACTCCTTTTGTTTGGCACTAAGACCAGAGGAGAATCCCCGAACGCTAGTTGAAAACATAAGGACGCGCAGATTGAGGGCTGATGTCCGGCAGATTAACTCGCGTTCATATCGGTGATCCGATACCGCCGCGCAGCGCAAAATTATTGTCGCAGCCGGTCGCGGGGCGCCTACCGCGCGTCGTGTTCGCCGAACTCAAATTGCGGAATGCGGATCGATACCGTGGGCTTTGCAGTCGCGCTCCACTGCCTGTGCGCTCGCTGCGTCGTAGGCGACCGATGTCACCTTGGCACCGGCTATTTTGCCGCCGATGAAAAACACCTGAGCGATGAACGGTTGAAATCCGACATAAGTGCCATAGTCGTTCTTGCCGTCGATCATCGCGCAATATTCGGCAACCCCTTTCTCATCAGGCTGTCCAATGCGATTCCACTTGAGTTGTACGGTATTAGGATCCTTCATCTCTGTGGTGAAGCCTGCGATCAACAGCGCTCTCTCATCAGGCGTCAAATCGCGCAGGAGAGCAGGAGCGACGGAGCAGGAGCAGGATTGAACCGCTTTATTGCTGAGCAGCCAGTGACGAAGCCGAAAACACACAGGACGAAAAACGCCCTACGCATGGCCCTTCCCCCGATCCCAAAAGCTTCCAGCAATATTACAATAGCTTACGCCGGCGCGACCGCCTCGTCGCGGGATTTTTCGAGCGATTGACCTGTCAGTGCGGATTGACAATTTGGCCGGTCAATAACGCGGTTAGCGACGTCGGTTCGTCCGCGACAGCCAGGTTGCCTTGACCCGAAGCAGGTTACGACATTAGCTTCCAACCGGGTGCTGGGGGCGCCGATTTGGGGATCATCATGGCTCGATTTGCGCGGCTTCGGTTCGCTGCGATTGCGATGATTGCAGCGGCCATAATTGTGTCGACGACCGCCTCCGGGTGGGCGTTCAGTCAGCAAACGCTTGGACCGGGCGGAAACGGCAATTATAACTTCAACTATTCAGATCCGAACCATCCGGCTACCACCGGCCAGAGTTCGCCTCCGACTGATTCGAATGGTCCGGGGTTCCACTTCAGCGTTGAAGGGGGCCAGACGGGGCCATCCAGCGGTTTTCAGAGCGGCAATCACTTTTTTGATAACGGCGGCAATGCGACGTCGCCGTACTACCATCCTCCGGGCAACGGAAACTGAATTTTGGGGCGTGGCGATCACCGTTCGCGACAGCGGTCGGCCGCAGCCATCTCCGATGCTCAATGTCGTGAGAGGACCAGTCGATGTAAATACTATCGACGCGCTCGAAAGATATATCCTCAAGCGCGCCGAGACGCGTGGCTTTCTCAACGAGCGAGCACCTTGACCAGATGTGGGCCGATCCGTGGCCTGATTTCATCGACGACGCCCCGGAAACACATAGACGGTTTCGGCGTTATCGGGCGTTGGGGTGTTTCGTTCCCCATAATCGTTCCCCGAAAAGTTTTGTTGATGCGGGAAAATGGTCGGAGTGGCAGGATTTGAACCTGCGACCCCCTCGTCCCGAACGAGGTGCGCTACCAGACTGCGCTACACTCCGCCACTGATGCCGCGGCTTATACAAGCGGCATTGCGGGCCTGCAAGCGCCGCCGCTCTACCCTTGCACGCCCCGGGTATTTAAGCACTGATGCCGCGCCATGACAGCCCGAACCACTGCCCCGCTGATGACGCGCGTATCGCGGGCGGACGCCGCCGCGGTCGGCGACGCTGTGCGCTGCCTCAAAGCCGGCGGTCTCGTCGCCTTTCCGACCGAAACGGTTTACGGCCTCGGCGCCGACGCGACCAGCGCCCACGCTATTGCACGGCTCTACGACGCCAAGAGCAGGCCTGCGTTTAACCCGCTCATCGCCCACGTTACCGATGCGCCGGCGGCGCGGGCGCTGGCGCACTTCGACACCGACGCGGCGAAACTCGCGGCGGCGTTTTGGCCGGGCCCGCTGACACTGGTGTTGCCGAAGGCTGACGGCTGCCCAGTTGTCGACCTCGCAACCGCCGGCCTCGGCAGCATCGCCGTGCGCGTGCCGCATCACGATGTGGCACAGAAAATCCTCGCCGCATTCGGACGCCCAATCGCGGCGCCGTCGGCCAATCGCTCCGGCCACGTCTCGCCGACCACGGCGGCGCATGTGCTCGCCGACCTGCGCGGCCGCATCGAGTTTATCGTCGATGGCGGCGCGACGCCGGTTGGCGTCGAATTCGACGATCGTCGCCTGTCTCGACGAACCGATGCTATTGCGGCCGGGCGGCGTGCCGCGAGAGGCGATCGAGAACATGCTCGGCCATCCGCTCGCCAATTCACCGCTCGAGGCGGCTGCGGCGGACGACGTGCCGCTCGCTCCCGGCATGCTCGCATCACATTATGCGCCGCGGACGCCGCTGCGGCTCGATGCCCGCAGTGTCGCGGCCGGTGAGAGCTTGCTCGCATTCGCGATGCCGCCCGCTGAAGGCGCCGCCAACGCCAAATTCGTCCTCAATCTGTCAGAGCGCGGCGACCTGATCGAGGCGGCGGCAAATCTGTTCTCGCATTTGCGCGCGCTGGATACGTCTGGCGCAACGACCATCGCGGTGATGCCGATCCCCCATGGTGGACTTGGCGACGCCATCAATGACCGGCTCAAGCGCGCTGCCGCACCGCGATAAACGATGCGCTTGCGCGGCGCCTGCCCGGCTGCCATTTTCCACTCTGGCTTTAAGTGGATGTTCCGATGCTCGACAAGCCCAAGATCGATCCCGTGCTCCTCGCCCGCTTCACCGCGATCGTCGGCGAGAAATTTGCCATCACCGATCCGGATATTCAGGCGCCGTATCTCGTCGAGCAGCGAAACATGTTCCAGGGCCACACCCCCGTGGTGTTGCGGCCATCGACGGTCGCCGAGGTGTCGGCCATCGCCAAGCTTGCCAACGACACCGGCACGCCGATCGTGCCGCAAGGCGGCAATACCGGTTTGGTCGGCGGCCAGATCCCGCTGCACAACGAGATCGTGCTGTCGCTCAACCGGCTCGACCGTATCCGCGAAGTCGATCCGACCTCGAACACCATCACTTGCGAGGCCGGCGTCACTTTGCAGCGCACCCGTGAGGCCGCCGCTGCGGTGGATCGGCTTTACCCGCAATTGCTGCCGTCGGAAGGCACCTGCACCATCGGCGGCAATCTTTCGACCAATGCCGGGGGCACCGCCGCCATCGCGCACGGCATCGCGCGCTCGCATGCGCTCGGCATCGAAGTGGTACTGGCCGACGGCCGCGTCATGAACAACCTCAACAAGTTGAAGAAGGACAACACCGGCTACGATTTGAAGAACCTCTTCATCGGCGCCGAAGGCACGCTCGGTATTATCACGGCGGCAGTATTGCGGCTGGTGCCGCGTCCGCGCTCGGTCGAGACCGCGTTCGCCGGAATAAAGTCGCCGGAAGCGGCGCTGGAACTGCTCGGCATCGCCACCGAGCGCACCGCCGGTGGCGTCACCAGCTTCGAGATCATGACGCGCCGCGGCATCGAGCTGGTGCTGGAACACGGCCAGGGTGTCCGCGATCCGCTCGCTTCGCCGCACGACTGGTACGCGCTGATCGAGCTGTCGTCGCAACAGCGCGAAGGGCTGCGCGACGTGATGGAAGAAATCCTTGCGCAAGGCTTGGAACAGGGCCTGGTATTCGACGCCACCATCGCCGACAGTATCGAACAGGCAAAGATGTACTGGCGTATCCGCGAAATGTTCGGCGAGGTGCAACGCTTTGCCGGCGGCTCGATCAAGCACGACGTCTCGGTGCCGGTCGCCGCGGTGCCGGCCTTCATCAGGGAGGCCAACGAGGCCGTCATCAAGCTCATTCCCGGCGCGCGTCCGCTGCCGTTCGGCCATCTGGGCGACGGCAATATCCATTACAACGTCACCCAGCCGGTAGGCGCCGACAAGGCCGAGTATCTCAAGCGCTGGGACGATGTGAATGGCGTGGTGTTCGCGGTGGTCAAGAAATACGGCGGCTCGATCTCGGCCGAGCATGGCGTCGGTGTGGTCAAGCGCGACCTGTTGCCGTCGGTCAAGGATCCGGTGGCGCTCGACCTGATGCACAGCCTCAAGCAAATGCTTGATCCCAAGGGCATTCTCAACCCGGGCAAGGTGCTCTAGGTCCGCGTCCTTAACTGACCGTTAACGGCAAATCTGCTCACTCTAACGGGTGCGATTCGCGAGCGTTGCGTCGATTTCGCGTGAGCTATTCCGCGACTTATGCGACAGGCGCCCGTGAAAAAATCAAATTTTCAATTCAATCGATTGCCGAAGGCCTTCGCGCCTGCGCCGCGGCCGGAACCATCCCGGATCAACACGCTGTTTGCCGACGGTCTGGCGCACCACCAGGCCGGCCGGCTGGCGGAGGCGGAGCGACTTTATACCAGCGTCCTTGCAACGCGGCCGGATCATTTCGACGGCCGCCATCTGCTCGGCGTCGTCTATTATCAGCGCGGCAAACACGCCGAAGCCGTCCGGCAATTCGATATCGCGTTGCGGCGCGACCGCAATAACATTCATGCCCTGAACAACCGCGGCAGCGCGCTTAAGGAACTCGATCGGCTCGACGAGGCGCTGGCGAGCTACGACCGTGCGCTTGCAGTCAAGCCGGACTATGCCGATGCCTTGTCGAATCGCGGCAACATTCTCAAGGAATTGAGCCGCTACGAGGAGGCACTGGCGAGCTTGGACCGCGCCATCGCGGCACGGCCGGACTATGCCGAAGCACATTCCAACCGGGCCAGCGTCCTGCACGCCCTCAAGCGCTATGACGAGGCGCTGGTAAGCTGCGACCGCGCCATTGCGCTGTGGCCGAATTATCCGGCGGCATACTGCAATCGCGGCAGCGCGTTGCACGGGCTCAAGCGGTTCGAGGAGGCGCTGGCGAACTACGACCGCGCGCTGGCGTTGCAGCCGGACTTCGCGCTCGCATATTCCAATCGCGGCAACGCGCTGCACGAGCTCAACCGGTTCGGGGAAGCCTTGGCGCACTTCGAGCGCGCCATCACGCTGCGGCCGAACTTTGCCGAGGCGCATTCCAATCGCGGCAACGCGCTACGCCACCTGTCGCGATTCGACGAGGCGCTGGCGAGCTACGACAGGGCTATCGCGCTGCTTCAGGACTTCGTCGAAGCGCATTGCAACCGTGGCAGCGTGTTGCAGGAACTCAACCGATTCGATGACGCGGTAGCGGCCTACGACCACGCCATTGCGATACGCCCCGATTTTGCCCACGCCCGTTTCAATCTGGGAGCTGCCCGGCTGCTCAGCGGCGACTTTGCGCGCGGCTGGGAGGAATACGAATGGCGTTGGGACACTGAACAGCTCGTGGCGGCAAAGCGGAATTTTGCCGAGCCGCAATGGCGCGGAACCGCCGACATTGCCGGCAAGACTGTCCTCATCCATGCCGAGCAGGGCCTCGGCGACACGCTTCAGTTCTGCCGCTATGTCCCGGATGTCGCCGAGCGCGGCGCAAACGTGATCTTTGAAGTGCCGAAGCCGCTGCTCGCGACGATGAGCACGCTCCACGGCGCGGTGCAGATCGTGGCAATGGGCGACCCGTTGCCGGACTTCGACATGCATTGCCCACTGTTGAGCCTGCCCTTGGCCTTCGCGACGCGGCTCGAAACCATCCCGTCAAAGATTCCGTACCTCGCTGCTCCCGATGGCAAGATCGCCGCGTGGCGCGATCGTCTTGGTGAACGCAAAAGACCGAGGGTCGGCTTGGTCTGGGCCGGCAATCCGCGCAAGGAACTGCCCGGCTCAAATCGCATCGACCAGCAACGCAGCATCCGGTTCGAGCAGCTCGCACCGGTTCTTGATATTGCCGGCTGCGAATTCTACAGCATGCAAAAAGGCGACGACGCCGTGATGCAGCTCCGCGGCAGCAAATTGCGCGACCGCGTCGTCGACTGGACCGACGAACTGCAAGATTTCTCCGATACTGCCGCGCTGATCGAGAACCTGGACCTCGTCATCGCCGTCGATACGTCCGTGGCGCATCTCGCCGGCGCGCTGGCGAAGCCGTTCTGGCTGCTCAATCGCTACACGACATGCTGGCGATGGCTGCTCGATCGCGACGACAGCCCCTGGTACCCGACCGCGAGGCAGTTCCGGCAGGACGAGCGGCGCGACTGGAATGATGTCATGACGCGCGTACAGGCTGCATTGCGTCAATTCGTTCGGAGTTGATCGGCCCCTCAACACATCTCGAGCGCAGGCAATACACCGATGGCGAAGCTGCAATTACCCGACGTCAGCTTGCTGATCATGGACACGAAGTGTCATGAACTGGCCCGCCTTGCGATCGAGGACTCGATCCGCGACATCGACTTCGGCGACGTTATCATCTTTTCCGACTTGCCGATCCATGTGTCGGGCACTCGTTGGGTGAAAGTCGAACCCTGGCCGAGCGTGGAGCGATGTTGCGAATTCGTCTGGTACGAGTTGCCCAATCACATCAAGACCAGCCACTGGATGATCGTGCAGTGGGATGCCTGGGTGCTCCACGTCGACTGCTGGCGTCCTGAATTCCTCGACTACGACTATGTCGGCGCGCCGTGGTGGTACAACGACGCCTGGAACGTCGGCAACGGTTCCGGCCTGCGCTCGATGCGGCTGATGCGATACCTCATCGACAACAAGGATACCTTCCCGATGCGCATGCCCGAGGACGGCGTGCTGTGCCGCCACTATCGGCCGGCGCTCGAACAACGCGGCTTTCGCTGGCCGTCGGAGCAACTCGCTTCGCAATTTGCCTTCGAATGTACACGCCCGTCACCGACGTCGCGCCACTTCATGTTCCACGACATGTTCAATTTTCCGCTCGTTCTTGATGGCGATCGCCTGGCCGAACGCTTGCGGCTGATCTACGCCAATCCATACATCCGGCGTGGCAAAAAGATTGCCGAGCTCGAATCCGGCAGACGTCCGCTCATCATGCCGCGCCTGGCTCAGCCGGCGGCCTAAAGCCGATCAATCTCCGCGGCGCCTGCCTTGATTCGGGGAATAAGTTCACGGCCGAAATCGACCGTATCGTTGAACGGATCGAAGCCGCGGATCAGGAACGAGCCGACGCCGAGCCGGTAATATTCCAGAATTGCCTGGGCAACCTGCTCGGGCGTGCCGACGAGGCACGACGTATTGCCGAGCGCGCCGGTCGCCCGCGCAATCGGCATCCACAACCGCTCATCGTGAATGTCGCTTTCAAGCGCAAAGCTCATCAACCGTTTGCCTGCATTATCGACCGGCCCCGACGTCGCCTCCTGCCTGCTCCAGCCTTTGTTGCCGATCATGCCGGCTAGAATCTTGTTGGCTTTGTCCCAGGCGACACCTTCGGTCGCAGCGATGATCGGACGTACCGAGACATTGAAACCGGGCTTCCGGCCAAAGGCCGCGGCCTGAGCGCGAAATTGTGCCATGCGCTCACGCGTCGAGGCGAGTGGCTCGGCATAGATGGCATAGACGTCGCAAAGCCGCGCCCCCATCTCGAGCGCACCTTCGGAGGCACCGCCGAAAAACAATAGCGGATGCGGCTTTTGCAGCGGCCGCACGTCGGAATGAGCGCCCTGCACCCGATAGAATTCGCCGGTGAAATCGAAAGGCTTTTCCCTCGCCCACGCGAGCTTCACCAGTTCGAGATATTCCGCCGCGCGGCGGTAGCGCTCCGCCTTCGGCGTGAAATCGCCGTCACCCTCCTGCTCGTCATCGGTCTTGCCTGTGATGATGTGCACGGCAAGCCGGCCGCCCGCCAGATGGTCGAAGGTCGCGATCTTGCGCGCCATCAGCGTCGGCGCCACGAAACCCGGCCGGTGCGCCACCAGATAGCCGAGGCGTTGCGTGTGTGCCGCCGCGTGCAGCGCGACAAGAAAGCCTTCGGCCGACGAGGACGAATAGCCGACCAGCACCAGATCGAAGCCGGATGCTTCATGGGCGCGCGCGGCGTCCGCCACATAGGCGGGTGATAGGCCGCCCTCGATGACGTGCAACGTGGCATCGCTCTTCGGCGGCGAGACTCCGATCATGCCGACTATTCTGACAGGCATGATCGCAAGTCTCCTCAGGCCGGGACTTCGCCCTTGAGCATCAGCCGGTAAAGAAAGCGGCGCTGGCTCATGTCGTAGTCGGGATTGGCTTGATGCATGACGCTGCGATTGTCCCACATGACCCAATCGCCATAGCGCCATTTGTGCCGGTACTCGTACTTTTTCTGCGTCGCGTGCGCCATCAGTTCGGCGATCAGCTTGAGCGCATCGGCGTCTTCCATGCCGATAATCGACTCCATGCGGACTGGATTGAGAAACAGCGCCTTGCGGCCGTTCTCGGGATGTGTGCGCACCAAGGGATGAATCCCCGGCGGCGGCAGGCTGCGGCGGCTCTCCTCATTGAGTCCGGCGAGCGGGCGTGGGCTGTGCTTGCTCTGGTAGACATGCATCGCCTTGAGCCCGTCGATCCGTTGCTTGGTGGACGCCGGCAAATCGTCATAGGCCTCGTGCATATTGACGTATTGCGTGTCGCCGCCGCTCGACGGCAGCTCGATCGCAAACAGTGTTGTTGCTTTGGGCGGTCGTGGATGGTTGGAGTGATCGGTGTGGAAGGTCTCGCCGGGAATGATCCGCCTGCCGTTGACGATTTCCTGGTTGGTTATGCATTCCACATCGGGATGACCGGGTACGTGACGTTCCTTTTTATCATGTGGTTGAAGTTCACCGAATAGCTGCACGGCAACCTTAAACTGATCCGGCTCGAAGTGCTGCTCGCGCATGACCAACACGTGATGCTCGGTAAAGGCCTGGTTTAGCGAGGCTTGCAGCTTCGCGTCGATCGATTGGGTGAAATCAATGCCGGTGACTTCGGCGCCGGTATGATGGGTAAGCGGCGCGATGGCGAAGGACGTCATGTCAAATCCTCCCACGCGGTATTTGTTGCCAAAACGCTATAACCGCGCGTCCGAGGGGTCAAGCACGCCTCGGCGGCGGCTACGTCTTCACCCAAGTTTGATATTCGCTTCCTTCACCACCCGGCTCCACAGCATCATCTGCGCCTCGATGTAGGCGCCGAATTCGGCCGGCGTGTTCTTATGCGATTGAATGTTGAGTTCGGCGAAACGGTCGATCACCAGCTGTGACGCGATCACGGCGTTGAGAGATACGTTGAGCTTCTGCACGACCGGCACGGGCGTACCGTGCGGGACGAAGACGCCGTTCCAGTCGTAGCCTTCAAATCCGGGCAACGTGTCGGACATTGCCGGAATGTCGGGAAAACTCGCTAACCGGCCTTTACCGGTGTGCGCGATCGCCTTCACTTTTCCGGACTTGATCAAGCCGAATGACGACGAAGCGTTGGAGAACAGGAATGGCACCTGGCCCGCCATGACGTCCGTGATTGCGACTCCACCGCCGCGATACGGGATGTGATGGATCGTGACGCCGGCCCTGCGGGCGAACAGTTCGAGCAGAAGATGCTGCAACGTGCCATTGCCGGATGACGCCATGTCGATGCCGTCAGGCTTGGCTTTCGCATAGGCAATGACCTCCGCGACCGTCGTCACCGGCAGCGACGGCGTCGCGACGAGGATATTCGCTACCTCGCCGATAAGAATGACCGGCTCGAAATCCCTGCGGTAGTCGAATGGCAAATCCTGATACAGCGAACCATTCACCGAAAAGGCGGTGGCGTCGTGGAGAATTGCGTATCCGTCCGGGTCCGCTTTGGCGATCACCGCTTCGCCGATGGTGCCGCCCGCGCCGCCGCGGTTCTCAATGGCGAAAGGCTGGCCAAGATTCTCGGAAAGCTTGGCATAGACGATGCGCGCCGTTGTGTCGGCACCACCGGCGGGCGGATAAGGCACCATGACGCGCACCGGCCGGCTGGGCCATGTATCCTGCGCGGCGGCTCTCTCGGCCAAGGGTGCCGCCGCTAAGGCAGCCAACAGCATGCGCCGCGTCAGATCAGTCCCGGCCATCGCTTTCTCCCAGCATCTGGCGACCTCCCAGCATCTGGCGACAACTTAGCATCACTGCCGACCTGGGGAACAACCACACGCAGGGCACGGAACAGCCAACATCTCCTTGCGATCGAAGCAAATCGGGTGGCTATTCCCGGCGCGTCTCCCGATATTGGCGCAAAGCGAAGGGACACGGCCGTGACTATCCATCATCATGGCTGCGACGGCACGATCTTCGAGCACCGCGGTCACTGGCCACGTCACGACCCGAAGCGAACTAAAACAATGAGGCCTGACCGTCCGGCACTTTCGCCTTTTTCGGCCTCGGCTTTTTTTCCTTGGCGAAAGCATCGACAGAAGGCGGCGGCGCGACGCGCGGCGCCTCGGCCGAGACCGGAGCAATTAGGGCAGCCGAATTGTTGGCGACGCGGTTGACCGCGGTCGATATTTCATAAACTTCGAGCAGTGCCTCTTCGGCCGGCGCAATCAGCGCTGCCGCAACATCCGCTTCGACATTGGCGCAGTCGAGCCACAGATCGAACGCTTGCGGCGGCACAAAAACCGGCATGCGATCGTGAATGGCGGAAAGTGTGTGGTTCGCCTTCGTTGTGATAATTGCTGCGGTGTCGATTTCCTCGCCGTTCGGTCCGGTCCAGGTTTCGTACAGGCCGGCGAAGGCAAGCGGCGGCGCGTCGTCGCCGTCCCGCTTCGCCCGCACGAAATAGGGCCGCTTCGGCGTGCCGGTTTGCCATTCGTAGAAACCGTCGGTCGGGATCAGGCAGCGCCGCCGCCGCATCGCATTGCGGAAGGCCGGCTTTTCGAGCACGGATTCGCCCCGCGCATTGATCAGAAGCGGAAACGTCTTCGGATCCTTCACCCAGGACGGCAACATCCCCCAGCGCATCAGCGAGAATGAGCGCTTGCCCTCGACCAGGCGCACAATGGGAATCGGCTGCGTCGGGGCGACATTGTAGCGCGGTGGAAAATTCGGCAGCTCGCCATAGCCGAACAGCGCCCTGATCGCCTCCGGCGTCGAGATGATGACATAGCGTCCGCACATGGTCTAAGAACCTCTGGTCATCGCAAATAATCCTCGATCGAAAAATCCATAGGGCCTGACCAACACTTCCAGATTGACCGACATCAAGTGGGAATTGATGAGCAACGACGAACGATCGCGCACTTATCCGACGCGTCCCTATCTGGCGGTGAGCGCTGCCATCTTTCGCGACGGGCGCGTGCTGATCGTCCGCCGGGCGCGGCCGCCTGCCCACGGACTCTACACGCTGCCGGGCGGCGGCGTCGAACTTGGTGAGACGCTGGAAGAAGCCGTCATCCGCGAGGTCCGCGAGGAGACCAGCCTCGAGGTCGAACCGGTCGCACTCGCCGGTTATCGGCAGGCCATCACGCGCGACACCACGGGCAGCGTTGAACGGCATTTCGTCATCCTGCCGTTCGCGGCGCGTTGGATCGCCGGCGAAGTCTCGCTCAACGAGGAATTGGGCGAAGCGCATTGGCTCGAGCCATCCGGACTGTCCGGATTGGAAACCACCGAAGGGCTTGCGCTGATCGTTCACGCCGCCTTCGAGCGGATTGCCGCGGCCAAAGCATGACCTGCGTGTCGCGAGCCAAAACCGGCGCCTCAACCATGCCGCGTTCTGATGCTTGCTGGGTGATCCACCCGGCACCTATGTTCTCGTCAATGCGCAAAGCCTGCACCGCCCTGTCGCTCGCGCTGTGTCTCGCCGCTGGCACCGCCAACGCGCAATTGTTTGGCTATCCGCCGGCGCCGACAGCGCCCCCACAGGCGCAGCCGTCGCCGCAGCCAAAACCGTTCCCGCCACCTCCGCCGCCAAGAACGCAGCCGCAGGGGCAAACGCAAGGCCAGCCTCAGGCGCAATCGCCTCCGGTGCAGCCGGCCCAAACGGGACCGGCGCCTTACGATCACGACCTGCAGCGGCTTTCGGAAATACTCGGCGCGCTGCACTTCCTGCGCAGCATCTGCGGCACCAACGAGGGCCAGAAGTGGCGCACCGAGGCGCAGGCGCTGATCGATGCCGAGGCGCCGGCCGGCGATCGTCACGATCAAATGGTGGCAAGCTTCAATCGCGGCTATCGCGGCTTCCAGCAAAGCTACCGCAGTTGCACCCCGGCCGCCCTTGTCGTCATTCGCCGATATCTCCAGGAGGGTGCCAATATCGCTCGCGATGTCACCGCCCGCTACGCGAATTAGCCTTGAAAATACGCAGCTTTACGCATTAACCCTGCCTTAAACTTCGATCTTTGCCCGCCATTCCCGCGTGCTAGTTTGACTGCGGACAGGGACGCCGCGCGGGGGCGAAAAAGATCAAAATGACGACGGCGACAGCTAATCTGATTGCGCGCGAACCGTTGGCCGACCACGAGCAAAAAAAGCTCGCGCTCGGCTATCTTCATGATGCCTGGCTCGAAGCGACTCACCACGGCATCGACGGCGATTGCCTGGCACAGACCGCGCTTTTCCTGGCGCTGGCCGAGCTCACCACGACCTACGGCGAAGAAGCCGCCGCTCGTTATGCGGAAAATCTCGGCGTTCGTATCCGCAACGGCGAGTTCTCTGTACAGATCATGCGGCAATAGCCGCTCCGGTCAAAGATAGCCGGCTTTACGCGCTACAGTTTGAGTGCGGTCAAACCGTCATGCCGGGTCCAGTACCTGTCGACATCGGTTGAATGTCGCGCTTCCCCTGTCGCCGCTACAAACGCTGATGGCTAGTGCTTAACTTCTCCGGTTGGGCGCACGAAAAGCCTGCGCGCGATGAGTTTGCGTGCCCTTGAGCGACTTCGGCCGGTGCCGTAGGTTGAAGCACCCAATGGAAGATTTTTGATATGAAAGCCGCCCTGCTTGCGGACCGTGGCGTGGTCAAGGTTTCCGGCGACGGCGCGCGTGACTATCTGCATGGGCTCCTCACTGCCGACATCCTCGCGCTCGTACCGGGCGCGGCGCGGTTTTGCGCGCTCCTGACCCCGCAAGGCAAGATCATTGCGGATTTCATCGTGACCGAAGCGCAGGCAGCCTACGGTGGCGGCTTCTTTCTCGATATTCCGCGAGCGGTCGGTGCGACGCTCATCGGCAAGCTCAACCTGTACAAATTACGCGCCAAGGTCCTCATCGAAGACCTGTCCGAAAGTCTAGGCGTGCTTGCCATATGGGACGGCAACGGCTCCGCCAAACATGGCCTGGCTTACGCCGACCCGCGGTTATCGGCGCTCGGAATGCGTGTGATTCTGTCACGGCAGCAGGTCGCCGCAGCCGCGGCGGAGTCGGGCGCGGAGCTTGTCGACGCCAGCTCTTACGAGGCCCATCGCATCGCGCTCGGCGTACCGCAGGGCGGATCCGATTTCAGCTACGGTGACGCTTTCCCGCATGAGAGCGACATGGACCAGCTCGGCGGCGTCGACTTCGACAAAGGCTGTTATATCGGCCAGGAAGTGGTGTCGCGCATGCAGCACCGCGGCACGGCACGCACCCGCGCGGTGCCGATACGTTATGACGGCGCCGCGCCGCTTGCCGGCGCCGCCGTAATTGCAGGCGAGCGCCAGCTCGGCACCATCGGCTCGGCCGCCGCTGGCCGCGCCGTTGCGCTGCTTCGTCTCGACCGTGTCGCGGAGGCGATGTCGCGCGGCGAGCCGCTGACCGCCGGCGGCGTTCCGATCCACCTCGTCAAACCGGACTGGGCGCATTTTGCCTTTCCGGGTGAATCCGAGGCGGCCGAATGAATTCTCTCGTTCACGCCGACGGCATCGTGCGTTGTCCGTGGCCTAAGGAAGAGGACGCGCTCTACGTCGCCTATCACGACACCGAATGGGGTGTGCCGGAATACGACGACCGCGCGTTGTACGAAAAGCTGATACTCGACGGCTTTCAGGCCGGCTTGTCGTGGATCACGATCCTGCGCAAGCGCGAGAATTTCCGCCGCGCCTTCGACGGTTTTGTGCCGGAAAAAATCGCGCGTTACCGGCCGGCCAAGGTCGAGCGTTTGATGGGAGACGCCGGCATCGTGCGCAACCGCGCCAAGATCGAAGGCACGGTACAATCGGCAAGGGCTTGGCTCGACATTATGGAAAAGGGCCCCGGATTTTCCAAGCTGCTGTGGGATTTCGTCGACGGCAAACCCAAAGTCAACCACTACAAGAGCACGCGGCAGGTACCGGCAGAGACCGCAACGTCGCGCGCACTGTCAAAGGAGCTGGCGCAGCGCGGTTTCAAGTTTTGCGGGCCGACCATTGTTTACGCCTTTATGCAGGCCGTGGGCATGGTCAACGACCATCTGGTGACATGCTACCGCCACGAGGCCGTGCAGAAAGTTGCCAAGAAAGCTGCGAATAAAATTGCCAAGTGAGCTGAAGAAAAATAAGCCGCCGGCGCGCCGCATCGGCGCGCCGCGCGCTTGGCAGCGAATGTTATCGGGCCGGCGGCTCGATCTGCTCGACCCCTCGCCGCTCGATATCGAAATCGAGGATATCGCCCACGGCCTGGCGCGGGTGGCGCGCTGGAACGGCCAGACCGACGGCGCGCATATCTATTCCGTCGCCCAGCATTGCTTGTTGGTCGAGACGGTTGCCCGCATTCGCACGCCGCGGCTCGATCGCGGCGGCCGCCTCGCGGTGCTGCTGCATGATGCGCCCGAATACGTCATCGGCGACATGATCTCGCCGTTCAAATCGGTGATCGGCGGCGATTACAAACTGGTCGAGCAGCGTCTTCTTTCAGCCATTCATCGCCGCTTTGGCCTGCCGGCGCATACTCCGCCTGAGGTCGAGGCCCTAATCAAGCTGGCCGACCGCGGCGCGGCTTATCTCGAAGCGACACGTCTCGCCGGCTTCGAAATGGCAGAGGCACGCCGTTTCTTCGGGCGTCCGCCGGCAATTTCGCAATCCATGGAACGCGATTATCTCAAGCCTTGGCCTGCGGAGAGCGCGCAAATGCGCTACCTGGAGCGCTTCAAAACACTTCTCGCTGAATGAACGTCACACTTGTGCCGCCGCCGATCGCTATGTGAAAGAATAATTCAATCAAATCTTGGCCCATGATTCACGTCTGCTCGCTCGCCCGCCTGCACCGGACTGTTGAAAACACCGGCGCACGCCACATCGTGTCGCTGATCGGCGACGAGGCCAATGTGCAGCGTCCGGCCGCAGTCGCACCGGAAAATCATTTGTGGCTGCGGCTGCATGACATTTCCATGCCGCTCGACGGCTACATCATGCCTGGCGAGGCGCAAATCGCCGATCTCATCCGCTTTGTACGTGGCTGGGACCGGCAGGCGCCGCTCGTGGTGCACTGCTACATGGGCATCAGCCGCTCGACGGCGAGTGCCTATGCCAGCGTCTGCGCGCTCAACCCGCAGCGGGGCGAGGATGACATTGCGCAGGCGCTCCGCCAGGCATCGCCGACGGCGACGCCCAATATCCGGATCGTGTCGCTCGCCGACAATTTGCTCGGCCGCAACGGCCGCATGATTGCCGCCATCGAGGGAATCGGCCGCGGCGTCATGGCCGAGGAGGCCGCGCCGTTCCGGCTCGACCTCGACTGACTGGAACCCGGATCGATTACTCTTGGATGGCCGGGCGAAGGCCGCCAGCGACTGGCGTCGCTCGCGGGCGCAGCGGATTACCGGTCGTGAGTTGAGTGCGCGGGTTGTGCTGCTGGAAGTCGCAATAGGCGAACGACAACCCGGAAATCGAGCCGCGGAAGCTGCGGTAGTCGAGCTTCTGCACCCGAAAGCAGGGCTCGAGCGGCAGCCCCGAAAGATGTGCGCACATCGCCGCGCCGTTGACCTTGAGCGTGCCCGCCGGCAGCGATGCAAAGCGCATTGGGCCCTGGCCTCCTGGCCGGATCGTTCCGACCACGGAGCCGTCGGTGAAGATACGGCCCATCCCCACCGTGCCATCGAAGCAGGTATAGGAGAACAGCTTGCCGACGACGAAAGCGCGCGCCTGTTCCGGCGCGAGATCCTCGGCTGCAGCCACTCCGGCTCCGAAAACGCACGCAAAAACTAACGCCACACGCAGCAACATTACCAACTCCAACCCCGACACGAGAGCGACGTTAACAAAATTTCTTAAGCGTCCCCTTACCATACCAGCCCCGTAGTCCGGCGTTAGTGTGGCCGCCTCTCGCGGCTGTTTACCCGATCTTTACCACAATCCGTCCGCGTACCTGCCCCTCGACGATGCGGCGGCCGGCCTCGATAACTTCGGCAAGCCCGATCTCGGTGGTCATCGCCGCGATCTTGTCCCGCGACAAATCCCCCTCCAGACGGCGCCACGCCTCCTGACGCAGCGGCAGCGGGCACATGACAGAATCGATGCCCAAAAGCGAAACCCCACGTAGAATGAACGGGGCAACCGAGCCGGGCAAGTCCATGCCGCCGGCAAGTCCACAGGCGGCCACTGCGCCGCCGTAGCGCGTCATCGACAGCACGTTGGCAAGCGTCGTCGAGCCCACGGCGTCGATGCCGCCGGCCCAGCGCTCCTTGGCGAGCGGACGCGGCGGGCCGCTGAGCTCCTTGCGGTCGATCACCTCGGAAGCGCCGAGACCTTTCAGATACACCGCTTCGGCGGGACGTCCGGTCGAAGCGATGACCTGGTAGCCAAGCTTGGCGAGGATGGCGATCGCGACCGAACCGACCCCGCCGGCAGCGCCGGTAACGACGATCGGCCCGCGCTGGGCTGTGATGCCGGCGCGCTCGAGCGCCATCACCGATAGCATCGCGGTATAGCCGGCTGTACCGATCGCCATGGCGTCGCGCGCGGTCATGCTGGCCGGCAGCCGCACCAGCCAGTCGCCTTTGACCCGCGCCTTCTGCGCATAGGCGCCGAGATGGGTTTCGCCGAGACCCCAGCCGTTGAGAATGACTTTGTCGCCGCGCTCCCACGCGGGGTGGGAGGAGGATTCGACAGCGCCGGCAAAATCGACGCCGGCGATCATCGGAAAGCGGCGCACCACCGGCGCCTTTCCGGTGACCGCGAGTCCGTCTTTGTAATTCACGGTGGAATATTCGACCCGGACGGTGACGTCGCCGTCCATGAGGTCTCTTTCGTCGAAGTCCTTAAGCTGGACGGTCTGGCCGGAGTCCGTCTTGTCAACGACGATGGCTTTGAATGTCGTCATGACCGTACTGAACCTCATTCGTCATGGCCGGCTTTGCTTAGGCCGGCACGGCGACCGCGCGCTCTACCGGCTTTTCCACGATCGGCACGTTGATCAGCGCCGAGAGGACGCCGAACAGGATAGCGAGCCACCACACCACATTATACGAACCGGTGCGGTCGAACACGATGCCGCCGAGCAAAACGCCGAGGAAGCCGCCGACCTGGTGGCTGAAGAAGGCAAAGCCGGCGAGCGTCGCCAGCCAGCGCGTGCCGAATATCAGCGCGATGATGCCGTTGGTCGGCGGCACGGTCGACAGCCACATCAGCCCCATGGTCGCGCCGAATATCAGGCAAGTAACCGTCGTGACTGGAAAGGAGATGAACGCCAGGATCGCCGCAGCACGGACAAAATAAATGATCGAAAGCAGATAACGCTTGGGCATGCGGTCGCCGAGCCAGCCGGCCGTGACCGACCCGATGATGTTGAACAGTCCGATGGTCGCGATGGTCCAGCCGCCGACCTGCGCGGAGAGACCGCGATCGATTAGATAAGACGGCATGTGCACGGTGATGAACTGAAGTTGGAAGCCGCAGGTGAAGAATCCAAGCACAAGCAGAAGATACGAGCGGTGCGCAAATGCTTCGCTCAGCGCCTGCCTAAGCGATTGTGTCGACAACACCTCGCCCGCTGGCATCGACTTCGGCGTGGCCAGCGCCAGGGACAGCGGCAAAACGCCGAGCAAGCTGACCGCAAAGATGACCAGCGTTTGCTGCCAGCCAAATGTATCCATCAGCAAGACAGCGATCGGCGAATAGAGGAACTGGCCAAACGATCCCGCCGCAGTGCCAAAACCGAAAGCGAGGGATCGCCACTCCTTCGGCAGGATCTTGCCGAAAGCCGCGAGCACGACCGGAAAAGAGCAGCCGGCAAGGCCGAAACCGATCAACACACCCGCCGACGCATCGAGTACCGGCGCGCTGGTCGCGTGCGACATCAGAACAAGACCGCTGGCGTAGAGCAAAGCACCGACGCAGACGACCCGAATCGTGCCGAAACGGTCGGCAATCATGCCGCCGAGCGGCTGGCCGATGCCCCACAGCAAATTTTGCAGCGCCAGCGCGAACGCAAATACGTCGCGGCCCCAGTGATTGGCGCTCGACAGCGGCGTCAGGAAAAATCCCAGCGTCGACCGCGGGCCGAAGGCAATCAGCGTGATCAGGCAACCGAAGCCGATGACCAGCGCCGGCGTGCGCCAGCCCGCCGCCCGGGCGTCAGACGGATTGAGGTTGGGTCGATGATTGGTCGTCGTCGTCATTATCGCCCCGGCAGCGCTAGTAATTTCAAAAAGCCGCGCACTATAGTTCGCGAGGCTTAAACACCCAAACGAAAACTCCTATTCCCTCCCCTGCGCATGGCTGGCCCAACCCCTGACGCATGGGTTTGCCATATAATGCCGTGCTGGCTATGGATTTCCCCAATGTCGCTCTTTCGCCCCGACGCCTTTATCTCGCCGCTCGAAATCGAAGCCGCGGTGACGCGCGCGCTCGAAGAGGACCTTGGACGCGCCGGTGATATCACTTCGACCGCGACGGTGCCGGAGGACGCGCGGGGCCGCGCCGCCGTCGTTGCGCGCAAGCCGGGTGTGATCGCCGGCCTGCCGCTGGTGGAGATGACATTCCGCCGGCTGTCGCCCCAGATCGAGATCGAGCCGCACGGCCGCGACGGCATGACGGTCAAGCCCGGGACCGGCTTGATGACGATTTCCGGCAACGCCCGCGCCATCCTGTCCGCAGAGCGTACCGCGCTGAATTTCCTCGGCCACCTCTCCGGCATCGCCACCGGCACGGCCGAATTCGTGCGGCGCATCGCCCATACCAAGGCGCGCGTCATCTGCACGCGCAAGACCACGCCCGGGCTGCGGGCGCTGGAGAAATACGCCGTGCGCTGCGGCGGCGGCTTCAATCACCGCTTCGGGCTCGATGACGCGGTGCTGATCAAGGACAACCACATCGCGGTGGCCGGCGGCATCCGCGCGGTGCTTGCCGGCGCCAAGGCGGCATGCGGTCATCTGGTGAAGATCGAGATCGAGGTCGACTCGCTCGATCAGCTCAGGGAAGTGCTCGACGTCGGCCTCGCCGATGTCGTGTTGATCGACAATTTCGATCTCGATTCGATGCGCAAGGCGGTTGCGATGGTTGCGGGACGCCTCGTCATCGAAGCCTCCGGCGGCATCACGCTCGACAGTGCCGCCGCCATCGCCGAGACCGGAGTGGATTATCTGTCCTCCGGCGCGCTCACCCATTCAGCGCAAAATCTCGACATCGGTCTCGATATCGACATGTAGGCTGCGCGGCGCTATTTCTGCTTGGTGTCGGCCGGCGCCGCCGAACGCATATATTCAACCTTCGGCTTGGCTGTGTGATGCTTGCTCTTTGCCGCCGCCGTAGCGCTCTGCGCGTAAGCAGCAACGAAACCCAGCGCGAGCACAACGGCAATCGTTGTTCTGATGGCATTCGTCATCGTTATTCCTCCCTGCGCCGCATCGTCGACCGATCCGGCGAACAAACGATAGCACGATCCATTACAGCTTCGCAGTCGCGGTGGTCGATGTTGAGGCCTGGGATTTTGCCACCGTATCGGCAGCTTTCGGCTGAGCGATCGGGTTTTCCTTGAACGCCTCGGGATCGGGCCGCAAGGTTTCTGCCTTGAGCGCGCTCGGGCCCCAATCGTCAACGCCATCGCCCCAATTGCGCGGGCGATAGAATGTGTGGACGCCAAGACTGTACAGCCGTGCCATCTCATGCACCCAGCTCGGATGCACCCAATAGGCGTGGTAATGCGTGGCGTGGCCGACTTCGGCGAGCCAGATTTTGCCGTCGAGCATATCCTTGGCGATGCGCTTGGCTTGCTCCCACATGTCAGGTTCGTCGATCTTGTTGAGATCCTTGCCTTCGCAGGCGAAGGTGAACTGACAGGCGAGATGCCGGTTGGCGTTCTGGTAGACGACGCCGCAAACGTTGTTCGGGTAATAACCCGAGAACACGCGGTTCATGACCACCTGGGCGACCGCCTCCTGACCTTTCTCCGGTTCACCGCGCGCTTCGAAATAAACCGCGTCCGCGAGGCACTTCTCGGCCTGGGCGCGCGGCTTGCCGCCGAGACCGAGGCGATCCCCAGGAGTTCTCAGCAGCACGGAGTCGTTCTTGCCCGCTGTCGTCTTGCCGCCCTCGCCTGCTTCGCTGTCGTCGCCTTCGAGCGCCGCGAGCTTGATGCCGGAATCGACCGGCGAGACCAGGACCGGCGCGGCGCCGGGCGCCCAGCGCTGTAATCCGCTCGGCGAACCCATCGTGCCGGCGCCGAAAAACGTCTGGCTGCTGGTTTCGGCGAAATCGTCGTTGAGGAAAGACATCATCGCCAGCGAGGACGGCTTCCCGTTCGGATACATTTCGCTCACCGGCGGAATTTCCGGCGGCTTGTCGGCGAGCGCGACATCGTCGTCGGCAGGCGCAATGCCTCCATCCATACTCGCGGACTGCATCATGGCCACCGGCGGCGAGACGTTTTGACCGGCTTCCTGCAATTGCAGAACCGGCGCTGACGGCAGCAATTGCGCCGGCTGTGCGATCGGCGGCACGCTGTCGTCGAGCTCGGTGCTCTTGAGCGGCAACACCGGCGCGGGCGCGGCAGGCGGCGAAGTCGCCGGCTGCGCCGCAGGCAACGCATCGATCGGCTGTAATTGCGGCAGGCTTGCCGGCTCGGCCGCCGCGGGTGCCGGGCTGACCACCGGCAGGCGATCGCCTTTGTGGCTGCGGTCGACCACGGGATAATCGAGCTGCGTCGACGGCGCGTTCAGCGGCGCGTCGATTTGAAAGCTGTTCGAATTGAGCGCGTTCGGATCGAAGTTCACCGTCTGATAGCCGGGCGGCTCCGGCATCGAAGTCCCGATCGGGCGAGCGTAGCTGAATGTCGCGTGTTCGATGGTGCCGAACGGCGAAGCGAGCAGATGCTCGCTCATGCGCTGCGTAATGCCCTGCTGGTGCGCGAACAGCGCGGCGAGATCCTGATATCCGATCGAGGTCGGCATCAGCGCGATGAAAAACGCACTGAACCAGTAGGGCGCGGATGAGGCGCCCATCGTCCGGACACGCGACGCAACCATTACCCCGTACCCCAACGCCTGCACGCAACGCGCACGTAGTTATGAGAAACCTGCGGCTGTGGCGCGAATGCGACAGTTCAATCTATTGTCGGGTTAACCTTGCGAACGTGTTAATCGCGCCGCGCGCGCGTGGAACTCGCGGCGAACACGACGCGTATGGTAAAAAAAGTTTCAACATTGCGGACGCGCGCGCACAAACACGCACGCGCTTCCGGTTCCAAATCAGAACAAAATGAGATCTAGCTTTCGGAGGCTGCGCCTTTGCCGAGCGCGGCCTGTGCGGCGGCAAGCCGCGCGATCGGCACGCGGAACGGCGAACACGATACGTAGTCGAGGCCGACCTCGTGACAGAACGCGACCGAGGCGGGATCGCCACCGTGCTCGCCGCAGATCCCGAGTTTTATATTTGACCGTACCTTGCGGCCCCGCATCGTCGCGATGCGGATCAATTCGCCGACGCCGTCGCGGTCGATCGACACGAACGGATCGGTCGGCAGGATGCCTTTCGCCGTGTAGATGTTCAGAAAGCTCGCCGCATCGTCGCGGCTGATGCCGAACGCGGTTTGCGTCAGATCGTTGGTGCCGAACGAAAAGAACTCGGCGGATTGCGCAATCTCGCCGGCCATCAGCGCCGCGCGCGGCAACTCGATCATGGTGCCGACCTGGTATTTGAGCTTGACCTTGGTCTCGGCGGCGACGGTTTTCGCCATGGCGTCGATGCTCTGTTTCACCAGATCGAGCTCCGCCTTGCTGGCGATGAGCGGCACCATGATTTCCGGCGCGACCGGCTTGCCGGTCGCCTTCTCGGCTTCCACCGCCGCCTCGAAGATGGCGCGCGCTTGCATCTCGGCGATTTCCGGATAGGCGATAGCGAGCCGGCAGCCGCGAAAACCGAGCATCGGATTGAACTCGTGCAGCTCGCGCGCCCGGTCGGCGAGCTTCTTTGGATCGGCGCCCATCGCCTGCGCGACCTCGGCAATCTCTGCTTCGCTGTGCGGCAGGAATTCGTGCAGCGGCGGGTCGAGCAGCCGGATCGTCACCGGCAGGCTGCCCATGATCTTGAACAGCTCGACGAAATCGGAGCGCTGCATCGGCAGCAGTTTCGCCAGCGCTGCGCGGCGCGACTTTTCATCGTCCGCCAGAATCATTTCGCGCACGGCGCGGATGCGCTCATCGTCGAAGAACATGTGCTCGGTACGGCACAGGCCGATGCCCTCGGCGCCGAATTTGATCGCGGTGCGCGCGTCGTCCGGCGTGTCGGCGTTGGCGCGCACTTTGAGCTTGCGCACGTCGTCGGCCCACTTCATGACCGTGGCGAATTCGCCGGCCATCGCCGGCTCCTGCATCGGTACCCGTCCGACGAGCACCTGGCCGGTCGAGCCGTCGATGGTGAGGATATCGCCCTTCTTCATCGTCGCGCCGCCAGCCGTCATGGTCTGGGCGCGGTAATCGACGCGCAGCGCGCCGGCGCCGGAGACGCAGGGCTTGCCCATGCCGCGCGCCACCACCGCGGCGTGCGATGTCATGCCGCCGCGGGTCGTGAGAATGCCTTCGGCGGCATGCATGCCGTGGATGTCCTCTGGCGATGTCTCCACGCGCACCAGGATGACCTTGCGGCCCTGGCTCTTGAGCATCTCGGCGTCTTCCGAGGAAAACACGATCTCGCCGCAGGCGGCGCCCGGCGACGCCGGCAGCCCGGTGGCGAACACCTTGCGGTGTGCATCGGGATCGATGGTCGGATGCAAAAGCTGATCGAGCGCTGATGGATCGATCCTCGCCACCGCTTCATTCCGCGTGATGAGCTTTTCCTGAGCCAGCTCGACGGCGATGCGCAGCGCGGCCAGCCCGGTGCGCTTGCCGCTTCGTGTCTGCAGCATCCACAGCTTGCCCTGCTCCACCGTGAATTCGAGATCCTGCATGTCGCGATAATGCTTCTCGAGCTTGGCGTGGATGCGCTTGAGCTCGGCGAACGCTTCCGGCAGCGCCGCTTGCATCGACGGCTTGTCGGAACCGGCCTGCTTGCGCGCTTCCTCGGTGATCTCCTGCGGCGTGCGGATACCGGCGACAACGTCTTCGCCTTGCGCATTGATCAAGAACTCGCCGTAGAGCTTTTTCTCGCCGGTCGAGGGATTACGGGTGAAGGCGACGCCGGTCGCCGAGGTGTCGCCCATATTACCGAAGACCATGGCCTGCACGTTGACTGCGGTGCCCCAGCTTTCAGGAATGGCGTGCAGGCGCCGATAGGTGATCGCGCGCTGGTTCATCCACGAGCCGAACACCGCGCCGATGGCACCCCACAACTGCGCATGAACATCCTGTGGAAACGGCTTGCCGCTTTCTTCTTCGACGCGCTCCTTGTAGTGAACGATGATTTCGGACCAGTCGCTGGCGTCGAGATCGGTATCGAGCGTGTAACCGTTGCGGTCCTTATGCTCGTCGAGAATCTCCTCGAAGTGATGATGACCGATGCCGAGCACCACGTCGGAATACATGGTGATGAAGCGCCGATAGCTGTCATAGGCAAAGCGCCGGTCGCCTGATTTCTCCGCAAGCGCGTTCACCGTCTCATCGTTGAGGCCGAGATTGAGTACGGTGTCCATCATGCCCGGCATCGACGCCCGCCCGCCCGAGCGCACCGAAACCAGGAGCGGATTTTCGGCATCGCCGAATTTCTTTTTGGTGATGCGGCCGACCTCCGCGAGCGCGGTGTCGACCTGTGCTTTCAGATCCTTCGGGTAGGTTTTGCCGTTGTCGTAGAAATAGGTACAGACCTCGGTGGTGATGGTGAAGCCGGGCGGCACCGGCAAACCGAGATGCGCCATCTCGGCGAGGCCGGCGCCCTTGCCGCCAAGCAGATTGCGCATCGACGCACGGCCCGCGGCTTTACCGCCGCCGAACGCGTAGACCCACCTGCCCTTGCCGGGCTTCTTGCCCGCGACGCGCGGGGATTTCTTCAGCGCCTGACGGGATTTCTTGGACCGCGATTTAGCCATTGCTTGCCGTACTGAGTCCGGTCGTTTCTATCGCTGCTGACGACGTTCCCGGCGGCGCCGCATGATCATGGATCAATCTATTGGATCAAACCTAATGGACGAAGTGATAGATGCCGTTCAGCCCCATCAATCCGACAATAATGAGATAAATCGCGACGATGAAGTTCAAAAGGCGCGGCATGATCAGGATGAGGATGCCGGCAATAAGAGCGACAAGCGGTGTAATATGTTCGGCGGTGATGACCATGGGTTTGCCTCGGGTTTGGAATGGCTTAGGGGAATACGCTCGTCGCGGCTCGAAACCGGCACACCGGTAACGCACAAACCGCCGTTCGGTTCTATGCGACAAACGCAACCGGTGGAAGCGGGGTGGCGCGGCATGCGGCGACTTCTCAACATCCGTTGGCAAGCCTTCATCCTGTCACGCGATAGCGGGGGCGAATGCTTTTCGTCATTGCGAGCGGTAGCGAAGCAATCCAGCGCTCAATGCAAGCCGCCCCTGGATTGCTTCGTCGCCAGCGCTCCTCGCAATGACGAGCGATCCCGTTCTCGCGACGCGGTTCGCGCCCGAGGCACTCTTCACGCTTCAAGAAAAGTCCCTCGAACAAAAGCGAGGGAAGCGGAGCGCCGAATGGCGCATCCAGTTCCGATTGCCGCACCTGAAAGCAGGCGCGGCCGCGGCCCAAAGCGGGACCGCACGCCTTCCGGCGCTCCACTGCGGTTCTGGCCAAGGTTTTCACACCCTGGTCGGCTCGGGCCGCGCTTCCTGGAATCACCGGATCCAAACGGGAGGACCCTCTCCGGCGCCAGTGCAGCGAGCACCTCGCAGACCACGACCAGGTGGTGGACGGGACGATGCCCAAGCCGCCTGCAAGCAAAAAGTGACGAACTCCGCCCGCAGGAACCGCACCCGCTCCGTCAGTCGGCGTCTCCGGTTGACGTCCCTCACGAAGAGCGGGCTGGCCGCTGTTATTCAAATCGCAGCGGCGGTGTCAAAGGAATTATTTCCTGTCCATTTCTGCCGATAAAATAAGGGGTTAGGCGCAACATCGCAGAGCGCGAGAGCCGGCACGCGATCGATTTTTGAAAATAAAGATTCGCAAAACACGCGTTGGTGCTGGCGACCGGAGACGTCATTGCGAGGCCCGAAGGGCCGAAGCAATCCAGGGGCCGCTGGCATTGAGCGCTGGATTGCTTCGCTTCGCTCGCAATGACGAAGCGAAGGCGATCAGCCTTCGATCTTTGAAAAATCCGCGACCGCGCGGGTGGCGGCGCGGATCTCGTTGAGGAGTTTTAGCCGGTTCTCGCGCAGCGCCTTGTCGTCGACATTGACGGTGACCTTGTCGAAGAAGGCGTCAACGTGCCGGACGCAGTGTCGCATAGTGGTCATCGCGGCTACGCGAAATCTTCCGATGTTGTCGATTTCGCGCGTCGCTTCCGTCTTGGCGGTGTCGTTGGCCAGGCAGCGCTTGTCTCATCTGCTTGAATAAAGCTTCGGCTTCGGTCGCCGGTATAGTCTCGTTTATCTTTTTTCTCCTCGATACGCAAGATGTTGCTAGCTCGCCGGTGCCAGCGAGCAGATTCTTGCCATCTTCAGTGTCGAGAAATTTTCCGAGTGCTTCGACCCGGCGGACGATGTGCAGAAAATCGTCCTGGCCTTTAAGGGCGAACACCGCATCGACGAGATCGTGCTGCGCACCTTGATCTCGGAGCTGAACTTTCAGGCGTTCGGCGAAGAAGGACAGCAATTCACTCTCTACACGCGCAATTCCTGCTTTTCTCGCTCGCCCCGATAAGCCGATCTTCTGATACATATCCATCCAGACACTCGTTTCATACTTGCGTATATCAATCGCTTGGTGGAATTTTTTAAACCTATCGACTAATCCGCGCTGAAAGCAGTCGCACGCGCAGCCGCAAAGCCATTCTCGGCGCGCATCAGTTCTGACGAGAATTGGAAGTGCGATTTTGCAAAACTATGCGGATCACCCCAAGTGCCGCACTTCGCAGCGCATAGGGATCTTTGCTTCCCGTCGGCTTTTCATCGATCGCCCAGAAGCCCACCAGCATGTCAATCTTGTCGGCCAGCGCGACAGCGATCGAAACCGGATCGCTCGGCACCAGATCGTCCGGCCCTTTCGGCCGGTAATGATCCTCACAAGCATGGGCGACAGCTTCATCCTCGCCCTGCTCCTCAGCGTAATATTTTCCCATCAACCCTTGCAGTTCGGGAAATTCGCCGACGACTTCCGTGAGCAAATCCGCCTTGCACAATCGCGCGGCGCGTTTGGCCTTTTCCACATCGGCGCCAACCAGCGGCGCAAGCTCGCCGGCAAACCGCTCGATGCGTTTGATCCGCTCCGCCTGCGTGCCAAGCTTCTCGTGGAAAACGATGTGCTCGAACTTCGGCAGCCTGTCCTCCAGCCGCGTCTTCAAATCCGTCTCGTAGAAAAATTTCGCATCCGAGAGCCGGGCGCGGATGACGCGCTCATTGCCGGCGACGATGGCTTTGCCACCGTCTTCGGCTTCGAGGTTAGAAACGAGAATGAACTTGTCGACCAGCTTGGCGTGCGCGGCGTCGCGCAACACAAAACATTTCTGGTTGTTGCGGATGGTGGCGCGGATCACTTCCTCGGGGATGCTGAGAAAGTTCTGGTCGAACGAGCCCATCAGCACCACCGGCCATTCGACGAGACCGGAAACTTCGGCGAGCAGGCCGTCGTCCTGCACGAGTTCGAGCCCCTGCGCGAAGGCAAGCTGCTTCGCCTCGGCGAGGATGATGTCGCGGCGGCGATCGGCATCGAGCACGACCTTGGCCTTGTGGAGCTTTGCCGCATAGTCGTCGAGCCGGCGCACCGCGAACGGTTCCGGCGCCAGAAAGCGGTGGCCGCGCGTCTGGTTGCCGGCCGTGATGCCGCCGACCGAGAAGGCGACGACGTCAGGGTCCTCGGTCTCCGGGCCGAAGGTGGCGACGATGGCATGCAGCGGCCGCACCCAGGTGAGCGCGCCGGGCTCCTTCGATTGCTCGCCCCAGCGCATCGACTTCGGCCACGGAAAGCCCTTGATGACGTCGGGCAAAATCTCGCCAAGCACTTCGATCGCGGCGCGGCCCGGCTTCTCGATCACCGCGACATAAAAGTCACCCTTCTTGTCGGGCTGCACCTTGGCTTCGGAAATCGATTTCAGTCCCACGGCGCGCAAGAAGCCGGCGATGGCCTGCTCTGGCGCACCGACCTTCGGACCCTTGCGCTCATCCTTGATGTCCGGCTGCCGCGCCGGCACGCCGTGCACCGAGAGCGCAAGCCGCCGCGGCGTCACGAACGCCTTGGCGCCTTCGTAGACGAGCCCGGCGGCGACCAGCCCGTCGGTGACTGCCTTGCGCAAATCCTCCGCCGCCCGCGCCTGCATGCGGGCGGGGATTTCCTCGGAGAACAGCTCGAGCAGGAGTTCGGGCATGAATTACGGCGCGCGCTCTTTCCCCTCCCCCTTGTGGGGAGGGGTAGGGGTGGGGGTCGCGAGGCAAGCACTCTGAATCATTTCAAGCACACCATCGATGTTGCCCAGGACTTCATTGTTCCAGAAACGCAAGACGCGATAGCCTTCCGACTCGATAAATCTTGTCCGGCCGGCGTCGCGTTTACTGTGCTCTGCATGTTGGCCGCCGTCGATTTCGATCACGATCTTCACATGATGGTTGGCAAAATCGACAATGTAACGGCCAAGGCGGACCTGCCGGCGAAAATGCGAGCTTGGCAACGTCAGCCGGTGTCGTATGTGCCACCACAGTTTTCTTTCCGCTTCAGTCGGGTTTGCGCGCATCGTGCGCGCGCGAAGTTTGTTGGCCGTCACGATCGTTCTGTCGCGCAACGCCCAAACACGTGGCTCAATGTCCCGCGATTGCCTCTGAGTCATCACGCCGCCTCTCGACCCACCCCCACCCCTACCCCTCCCCACAAGGGGGAGGGGTAAGTCGACCCTCCCCATTCAGGGGAGGGTTTTGTGACTCCCGTCGCACATTGGCTGGTGCTGGGAGCGCTTGCAGGCGCAGAACCACACCTCTTCGTTCGATGTCGCCTTCCATTCCTGCGGCCGGAATTCGGTGCCCTTGTGCGAGCCGTCGCAGAACGGCTGCGTCTTCGAGCGTCCGCAGGCGCACCACCAGTAGCTTTCGCCGGCGACGACATTGATGGGAAGTGGCTGCCGTCCGCCGATTTCAGGTTCGCTCATTTTAGCTTCTCCGCTCCGCTCATTTCTGAATCCCCGCTCCGCTCATGTGCCTTTGCCGCCGCCTTCGGTTGCGAGCCACGCTTCGCCGCAGGCTTTGGCGAGTTCGCGCACGCGCAGGATATAGCTCTGCCGCTCGGTCACCGAAATCACGCCGCGCGCGTCGAGCAGATTGAACACGTGGCTCGCCTTGATGCACTGGTCGTAAGCCGGCAACGCCATCAGATGCCGGCCGCGATTGCTGCGCTCGTCGCTATCGCCCCAGCCATCCTTGAGATATTTCTGACAGGCATGCTCCGCCATGCGAAATTGCTCGAACAGCATGTCGGTATCGGCAAATTCGAAATTGTGCCGCGAATATTCCTGCTCGGCTTGCAGGAACACGTCGCCATAGCTGACCCGCTCGGCGCCGTCGCGGCCGTTGAAGTTGAGATCAAAAACATTCTCGACGCCCTGCACATACATTGCCAGCCGTTCGAGCCCGTAGGTCAGTTCGCCCGCCACCGGCGCACATTCGAAACCGGCGACCTGCTGAAAATAAGTGAACTGCGAAACTTCCATGCCGTCGCACCAGCACTCCCAGCCGAGGCCCCAGGCGCCGAGCGTCGGGCTTTCCCAGTCGTCCTCGACGAAACGGATGTCGTGGATTTTCGCATTGATGCCGATGGCGTAGAGCGAGTTCAGATAGAGGTCCTGCAGATCGTCAGGCGACGGTTTGAGGATCACTTGCATCTGATAGTAGTGCTGCAAGCGGTTCGGGTTTTCGCCGTAACGGCCGTCCTTCGGCCGGCGCGACGGCTGCACATAGGCGGCCTTCCACGGCTTCGGCCCGAGCGCCCGTAATGTCGTCGCCGGATGAAACGTGCCGGCACCGACCTCCATGTCGTACGGCTGCAAAATGACGCAGCCCCGATCCGCCCAATAGCGCTGCAATGCCAGGATCAGGCCCTGGAACGAGCGTTCGGGGCGCATGTATTGCGGCAATTCGACGGTCGGCGCGGGCGGCATGGAGACGTTGTTGGTGGATCGCGGGTTGCAGTCAAGTCTGGCCGTCAAGTCTTGGTACATGGGCTGGCGATGATGGCGATTCGCCACGCGTCCGCTATGGTAGTAGCAGAAATCGGCAATAACGACGCCGGATGACGGGAGGGAAGACGTGCGAAAGGTCCACTACATGTTGGCGGCTGTCTGCGCCGCGCTGTCTTTGTGCGGAACGCAAATTACACAAGCGCAGGATTTTCCGACCCGGCCTCTCCGCATCGTCGTCGCCTTCCCGCCCGGCGGTCCAACCGACTTCGTCGGCCGCCTGGTGGCGGACAAGATGACAGCGCTGCTCGGCCAGCGCGTCTATATCGACAACAAGCCCGGCGCCAATGGCACGCTGGGCGGCGGCGACATCGCCAAATCCGATCCCGATGGCTACGCGCTGTTTCTCACCACCGCCGGCGCGGTGGTGGTGTCGCCGCATATCATGGCGAGCATGCCGTACGACACGCTGAAGGACTTCGTGCCGGTCGCGCTCGTGACCAAAGTCACCGAGGTGATGGTGGTGAAGCCCGGCCTCGGCATCAAGTCGGTCAAGGATCTCGTGGCGATGGCCAAGGAGAAACCCGGCACAATCACGTTCGCCTCGACCGGCATCGGCTCGCCGCCGCATCTAGCGCAGGAAATGCTCGACGCCTCCGCCGGCGTGCAATTCCTCCACGTTCCCTATCGTGGCGCCGCGCCGGCATTGACCGACCTGCTCGGCGGCCAGGTGCAGGTCGTCGTACTCGATATGCCGGTGGTGATCTCGCAAATTCGCGCCGGCACGCTGGTGCCGATCGGCGTCGCGGCAGACAAGCGCGATCCGACCCTGCCCGACGTTCCGACATTCGCGGAACAAGGCTATCCAAACACCGACGCGTCGAGCTGGTACGGATTGCTGGCGCCGGCGAAGACACCACCTGCGGTGGTCGCGACGCTGAACAAAGCGGTCAACGACGCGCTTACCGATCCTGGCGTCCACGACAAACTGGTCAATGTCGGCGCGACGCCGGTCGGCGGCACGCCGGAACTCGTTCGGCACGTTCCTCAAAGCCGAATATGAGAAGTGGGGAAAGATCGTCAAAGACCGCGGGATCAAGGATCCCGGGCAGTGAGGCTTATCACCGTCGCCCTTCGAGGCTCGCGGAGTTTATCATCGGGCCGGCCACTTCGGGCCGGACCCGTTGGCTCGCACCTCAGGGTGACGGTTCAACAGCCGGGTGCCCGATTTCACCCCGGCCGGTATTCGCCGCTTTTCGGATCCTGCTTGAGCTTCGGCAGCGTGTTGCGGTCGATCGGTTCGACGGCGGCCTGCGCGCGGGCATGGTCGAGCTCACTGCTGACGCGCTGCACTTCGCGCACGCACCAGCGCACCAGTGCGGCGCCTCCCAGCATTCCAAAGGTCACAACGAGCAGCGGGTGCATCTTCCCTCTCCGAGTTAAAGGCCAAACCGCGCCCAGATCGCGCGCGCTTCAAGCGCAGAGATCAGGTCGTCGGCAAGCCCCACTGGCATTCCCTGCATCAGCCCGTCGCGGGCCACCCCGGCGACACGCCGCCCGAACCAACCGCGTTCGGCGCTGATCAAAGGCGTAACGAGCTTGTCGCCGAAGCGTTGCCGTAATACGCCGCGCAAATCGCCGATAGCGTCGACCAGCCCGAGTTCGAGACCTCGAGTCCCGGTCCAGTATTCCCCGGAAAACAAGTCATTTTCTGGACCGTTCAGCTTGCCGCCGCGGCGCGATTTCACCAGGGCGATGAAGCTGTCGTGGATTTCCCGTTGCAGCTTCTTGAGCCGTTCGACGTCGCCTGGCTCCTCCGGCAGGAACGGATCGAGCATCGCCTTGTGCTCGCCCGATGTATAGAGCCGGCGCTCGACGCCGATCTTTGCGATCAGCTTGTCAAAGCCGAACGAACCGCCGACGACGCCGATCGAACCGACGATCGAATACGGATCGGCGATGATCTCATCGGCGGCGCAGGCGATCATGTAGCCACCCGACGCGGCAGCGTCTTCGATGAAGGCGATAACGCGGCAGTTCTTCTCGGCCGCGAGTTCGCGAATACGGCGGAAGATCAGATGCGACTGTACCGGCGATCCGCCCGGCGAATTGATCGCCAGCGCCACCGCGGAAGCGTTGCGGACAGCGAAGGCGCGATCGAGCGTGCGCGCGATGCCGGCCAGCGTCAGACCCGGCCGCAGCGGCGTCGAAAACCCGATGATGCCGTTCAGCCGGACCACCGGCACGACCGGCTCGCTGCGGCGGAAGCGCCTCGGAACGAACCGCCGCAGCGCTGACAGCGCGCGGGTGGAAAAGCCAGAAGCGCGCTGCGGCGACAAAGTCTCACTCATGAAATCCACATATGAATTGCCGTTAAAGCGGGCAAGTAAAGCTTTGTTAATTGATTGGAACGCTTCTTGCTTAGTCTGTGGTAGCCGGGACGACAGGAACGATAGCGGAAATGAAGATATATATCCTTCTGATGCTGATTGGCGTGATTGTTGGCCTTTCGCATTTTCCCATCCGCGTCCGGGCAAAGAAGGCGGCTGCTGTAGCGCCCGATTCGATGCCAGCTTAGTGCCTAACCGCTAAGCAACGCCCGAGTATCAGTTTCCATTCATCGGCAGTGCTGAATTTTCGCGCAGAAGCGCTTCGGCCTGCGCCGTTGGCGTGCCGTCCGCCTCGGCGAGCACCAAGCCCGGCCGCAGCGTCAGCGGCGCCCGGCTGGCCTTGACCGCGCGCGCCAATACGCGGATCGCCGGCGCGTCCGGCTTTGGATAAACCGGCAGGATCGAGACCGCGCCAAAATCCCGCGCCAACGCCACGAGCACGTCGGCGAGACCGTCAGCGCGCCAGATCAGCGTGACAACGCCGTGCGGGCGGAGCAACTGCGTCGCTGCGTGCAGCCATTCACGCAGCGTCTGCGGCGACCCGACGTGGGCGGCGCGGCGGTCGCGATCCGGCGACGGATTATGCTGTGCGACATTGAATGGCGGGTTCATCAGAACCTGGGCCGCGCATCCCGGCGGCAGGCCCGCGGCGGTGAAGGCAGCAGGCGGCGCGCTGACATCAAGACAGATCGCGCGCACGCGGTCACTCAGACCGTTGCGCTCCGCATTGGCCGCGGCCAATGCCGCGAGCTCCGGGTCGATCTCAACGAGGCTGACCGACACGCCGTCGACACGCCGGGCCAGTGCCAGTCCGGCCGCTCCGACGCCCGAGCCGAGATCGACGGCATGTTCCCGCGCCGTCATCGCAACCGCGGCGGCGAGAAGCAAGGCGTCGTGGCCCACGCGGTGGCCGCGCAACGGCTGGTGCAGGACGAGCCGGCCGGCGAGGATAGCGTCCTCGCTGGTCTCGGTCTCTCTAACGGGCATCGGGACGGAGTTCATCGGCGAGGCCCGCTTCCTTAAGTAGCCGGCGCGCCGCCGTAAGCTGGTCTTCCTCGACCAGAATCCGCCGCGGGAAAATTCCGATCGAGCCTTCCAGCACGCTCATGTTCTGATCGACGATCATATGCGCGATATCGGCGCCGTCGAGCAGCGCTTCGATCGCGGAGATCAGGACGAGATTGTTGGTGCGAACGAGTTCGCGCAATGACCTAACTCCGACGCCGGTCTTCACCCGGCGCGCGCAGCGCCAGATAGGCGAGCAATTTCATCTCGCGCCGACCGCGCGTGACGGTATCGAGTATGAGGCCGCAGCCGATCGACAGGAAGCCCAGCAGCATCAGTCCTGTCGAGAGCAGCGCCGTGGGCAGGCGCGGCACCAGTCCCTCCTGCACGTAGGTAATGACGACCGGGATTGCGAGACCGACCGAGACGATGGCAAGCGCAATGCCGAGCGAGCCGAACAGCGCCAGAGGCCGCTCGGCGCGATAGAGCTTGAGCACCGTCCAGAGAATACGGAAGCCGTCGGTCCAGGTGCTGAGCTTCGAAGCCGACCCGTCCGGGCGCGAATAATACGGTGTCGCGATTTCGCCGACCGGCAATTCCAGTTCGAGCGCATGGACCGTCAGTTCGGTTTCGATCTCGAAGCCGCCGGACAAAATCGGGAACGATTTCACGAAGCGCCGCGAGAAGGCGCGATAGCCCGACAGGATATCGGTGAAAGCGCGGCCGAAAATATGTGCGACAAAGCCGGTCAGCATCAGGTTGCCGGCACGATGACCGGGACGATAGGCGCCCTGATCGCGATCGACACGGCAGCCCACCACCATGTCGAGCCGATCGTCGGTCAGCATGCTGATCATCGCCGGCGCGCTCGGCGCATCATAGGTGGCATCGCCGTCGACCAGTACGTAGATATCGGCTTCGATGTCGTTGAACATTCGCCGCACGACATGACCCTTGCCTTGATGTTTCTCGCGCCGGACCACGGCGCCGGCTCTGGCCGCGGCGTCGGCCGTACCGTCTGTCGAATTATTGTCATAGACATAGACGGTTGCGTCCGGCAGCGCCGCGCGGAAGTCGGCGACGACCTTGGCGATCGCGCGATCCTCGTTGTAGCAAGGCACCAGAACGGCCACGTCAATCCGGCGTTCTTGCATGCTCATCCGCCATCGTGTTCGTGACTTGACATTGCCCCTCTCGACCGCCACGTCGAAGACGTGACCGGGAATAAACCGCTGTCACGGACGGTCTGATTGCCGCTGCACCGGCTGCCCAACTTGCCGCCTCTCTTGCCGCCTCATCATAGCGTTTCTATGCTTATGCGTCCTTAGTGGAGAAAGCTTAAGTGGCCGTTGTCCTGCCGTTCGGAAGTCCTGGAGTGGCCTCGATCGACCCACTGGTCGATCTGGTCGCGACGGACATGGAACGCGTCAACGGCGCGATCCTGGCGCGGACCGGCTCACAGGTCACGATGATCCCGGAAGTGGCCAACCACCTGATCAATTCCGGCGGCAAAAGGTTGCGGCCGATCCTTACGCTGGCGCTGGCCCGGCTGACCAATTATGCCGGTGACGGCCACATCAAGCTCGCCGCCGCGGTCGAGTTCATGCACACGGCAACGCTGCTGCATGACGACGTTGTCGATGAAAGCGAATTGCGGCGCGGCCGGCTCGCCGCGCGCATGCTGTGGGGCAACGAGGCGAGCGTGCTGGTCGGCGACTTTCTGCTCGGCCAGGCGTTCAAAATGATGGTCGAGGTCGGCAACCTCAAGGCGCTGGAAATCCTCTCCGCCGCCGCAGCCGTGATTGCCGAAGGCGAAGTCATGCAGCTTGCCGCCGCCAAAAATACGGCGACGACGGAAGACGAATACATCGCCGTCATCCGCGCCAAGACCGCCGAATTGTTCGCCGCAGCCTGCGAAGTCGGCCCCGTGCTGTCGGCGCGCTCGCGCGACGAAGAGGCCGCCTGCCGCTCGTTCGGCATGAATCTCGGCATCACCTTCCAGCTGGTCGACGACGTGCTGGACTACGGCGGCGCCGCGGCCAAGCTCGGCAAGAATGTCGGCGACGATTTCCGCGAGGGCAAGATCACGTTGCCGGTGGTGCTCGCGTTCCGCCGCGGTTCCGACGCCGAGCGGGAATTCTGGCGGCGCACACTCGAGCGCGGCGAAGCCGGCGACGCCGACCTGGAACACGCCATCGGCCTGATGGTCAAGCACCGCGCGCTCGAAGACACGATCGGGCGCGCCCACCATTACGGCGCGATTGCCCGCGATGCGCTCGCGCTGTTCCCCGATTTCAGCGATGAAAAAGGCGCTCGCCGAGACCGTCGAGTTCTGCATCGCCCGCTCGCATTAGGTCTAGTTAGTTCAAACCAGTCGCGCGCACCCACCACGCCGGATATTCGGCGTGCAGCGCCTCCGCCCCGGTAATGGCCTCCGCGGCTGACGAGAACACTCCAAAGCAGGTCGTGCCGGAGCCCGACATGCGGGCAAGCGCGCATCCCGGCAATGCGCGTAATGCCGCAAGCACGTCAGCAACAACCGGCGCAAGCCCGACCGCCACCGCCTCGAGGTCGTTGCGCTGCCCGATCAGGAATTGCACCAGTTGCTTCCGGCTCGTCATCCGCGCGATCTCGCCGACATCGGCGGGGATGGGCGGCACCGCATGCGGGCGCCAAGCCGTGAACACGGCCTTGGTCGCGAGCGCTATGCCTGGATTGACGAGCACCGCCTGGAGCGGCAGCAACTCCAGCGGCTGGGACAGCACATCGCCGATCCCGCGCATCATCCGCGCGCGCGGATCGATGCAGACCGGCACGTCGGCGCCGGTCTCGCGCGCCGCCGCAAAAAGCATGGGATCGTCGAGCGGCAGGTGATTGGCGCGCGCGAGAAGCCGCAGCGCCGCCGCTGCATCGGACGAACCGCCACCAAGCCCAGCGGCGACGGGAAGGCTTTTTTCGAGATGGTAGGCGCCCAACCCGAGGTCGGGAATGCGCACGGCAAGAGCGCGGGCGGCTTTGAGCACGAGGTTGTCGGCGTTCTCTCCCGCCAGCGCCGCGCTCGGGCCGCGCACCGTCAAACCGAGCTCGCCGCCCGACGAAAAGCTCAATGTGTCGCCGCAGCGCGCGAACGCCACCAGGCTTTCGATCTCGTGATAGCCGTCGCTGCGGCGGCCAAGCACCCGCAGCGTCAGGTTGACCTTGGCCGGTGCAGCCTCAACGAGCGGATCGGGCAAGGACGCCCCTCATCCGCCGTTTCCGGGCTTCTTCGACTTGTCGGCGTCGTCGCCGGAATCCGGTTTGGCGGCGTCAGCCGCCGACGCGTTGTTCTCGGGCAATCCATTTTTGAGCTTGGCTTCGATCTTCGGCAAGTCTTCAGGATCCGCACCGAGGTCTTTGGATTGCTGCCACTGATAGTGCGCTTCCAGCGTGCGGCCGATGCGCCAGTAGGCGTCGCCCAGATGGTCGTTGATGGTCGGATCGTCCGGCTTCAGTTCGACGGCGCGTTCGAGGTTCTTGACGGCTTCGTCGTAATTGCCGGTGCGGAAGTAGGCCCAGCCGAGCGAGTTGACGATATAGCCGTCGTCCGGCCGCTGCTCGACCGCGCGGCGGATCATGTCCATGCCCTCATCGAGATGCATGCCCTGATCGACCCATGAGTAACCGAGATAATTGAGCACCAGCGGCTGGTCGGGATACAGTTGCAGCGCCTTCTTCATATCGGCCTCGGCGCTCGGCCATTGATGCGAGCGCTCGTAACAAATGCCGCGGAAATAGAACATCACCCAGTTCGATTTGTCCGGCGTCGGCACCGTGTCGATTGCCTTGCTGTAGGTGTCGGCGCAGCCGGCAAAATCCTTGCGCGCGCGCTCGATGTTTCCGAGCGCAAGGATCGCTTCGGTATCCTTCGGACGCTTGGCAATAAGATCGTCCAGCCGCTTCTTGGCTTCGTCCGTGCGGTCGAGCGAATCGAGATCTCCGGCAAGCTGAATCTGGGCGTTGCGCGACAGCGGCGACGTCGGCGGCACCCGATCGTAAATCTTGATCGCGAGTTCGGGCTTCTTGAGCGACTTGTAGAGATCGGCCAGCGACAACAGTGCCATGGCGTGATTTGGCTGAAGGTAGAGCGCCAACTGCAAATAGATCAGCGCCAGATCTTCGCCGCCGCGGCGCCCGATCGAAGCGCCGAGACCGTAAAGCGCCTCGGCGGCGCCGGCCTGTGGCGATTCAACGAGCGGCGGCAGCTTATCGCCGTTCGAGACTGCCTTCATCTCCTCGGTGATCAGCGGATGATCCGGCAGCACTTTGTCGAAGGCCTGATAGATCTTCAGCGCATCGTCCTTGCTGCCGTTGCGCGACAGGAAACGCCCATAGGCCTCGACCGTGCGTACCGCCGTAGGATCGACCTTGTAGGCGCGGTCAAAGCGCTTGAGCGCATCCTTCTTGTTGTTGGCGAGGTCGAGGATGAGGCCGGCGTGCAGATCCTTGAAGATGCCGTACCAATCGGGACCGGAAAGCTTGTCGAGCGTATCGGTCGCGCTTCGCGTGTCGCCGGCGCCGTATTGCGCCCATGCCGACAGCAGCGTCGCCGTCAGATCGGTCACCGGACCGCGAACCGACTGGGAAAAATTCTGCCGCGCCGCCCCGTAGTCTTTCTGCTTGAGCGCGCGAATGCCGACCACCAGTCGCGAAATGCGATCGGTCTTGTCCGTCTGCAGCACGCGGTCGGCTAGCTTGCCGGCATCGTCGATATCGCCGTCGCTCAAGACCGAAAGAAACGTCCGGCTTAGCAAATCGGGGTTTTTCGGATCGGCCTTGAGGACATTGAGGTAATAGGCCGCCGCCGCGCCGGCGTCGCGCTCGGACCCGGCGTGCCGCGCGGCCAGATAGCTGCCCGCAGTCGAGAAATGTGACAAGTCCGGCGGTTCGGGCGCCTGGGCGGCGAGAGCTGATGGCAGACCAAAAGTTACGGCAACGCCGACAACGGCGGCTTGCCAGGACAGCGTGTGAGTCACGAGAGCTCCATTGGCGAATTTGAGAATTGGACGCCCGGGCGCCGCGCGCGCGAGAATGAACGTTTTGCCCGGCCCCCGCAAGGACGCAGGCCTATTAGGCCCGAAGGGAGGCGAAATCGCGGCAACTCCAATTGCGACACCTTGGCCCATGTTTCAACGGCCTGGCGAGGTCTTCCCAGGCGACCGTATCTTGTTGCAAGGCGTATCCGGGCGGCGGACTTATAGGTTCGCAACCAGTCGTCCGCCAGGCGCCTCGCCTTTTCATTCGCAAAAGATAAGCGTGTCACTTCAGGCTGGCGGAGCCAGTGAAGCTGCCGTTCGTCGCGTTGCCGGTGAGCTGCGTGGTCGCGTAGCTGAGCAGCGCGCCACCATCGAGCGATTGGGTGCCGACGGCGTTGCCGTACACCGTGGACTCGCCGACAGTGACGGTCGCGGTGCCGCCGTCGCTCTGGCTCGACTGGATGCCGACCGCGCCATTCGACGCGGCAACCACGCGCATCATGTTCAATGTCACGCCATTTGGGCCGCCGGTCGTGGTGATGCCGTTGCCGGAGTTCAGACTCTGCGGAGCTGTCGGAGAGCGCGGCGTTGATCGGACCGCCGCCGTCCGTGCCATCGATACTCAGTCCGCCGCTGATGTTCTTGTCGAGCTTGATCCGGCGCAATGCGACATTCGCCGCAATGCCGCCGGTCGGCCTGATCGACAGACCGACCGTGTTGTTAATGAGCGTTGTGTCCTCGATGACCATCGCCACGGTCGCGGCGCTGCCGCCGCCAGGAGCGAATGTAATGCCCGACGTGGCAAAACTCTGGAACGAGCACTTCTCGATGTGCAATCGCGCGCCGCTGATGAAGTTCACGCCTGAGGCGCCGGACGCCGTCAAGCCGTTGAAGCTCAGGCCGCGCAGATTGACGGCGTCGTTGGCGCCGGCATTGATGGTGATGCCGCTTGTCCCGGACGTCGTGAGCGCACCGGCGGTGCCGGCGCCGTCATCATAGATGCTGATCGCCTTGGTAATGGTCACCGGGCCGTAATCGCCCGGAGTGAGCACGTCGATCTCGCCGCCCGCCGTCGTGTTGGTGAGTGCAGCGGCGAACGTCAGGCACGGCGACGTGACCGTACACGGATTGGAATCGTTGCCCGACACTGCCGAAACCCAACTCCGCTGCGCCGAAGAATTGTAAGTGAACAGGTCGACCGCGCCGGTGGCGCTGGTCCCGTCTGCCGTTGTCACCGTCACATCGACGACGCCGGCGTCTGCCGGCGATTTTGCCAGTATCGACGTCGCGCTTTGCACGCTGAACCAGATCGCGCTGGCGCCGCCGAACTTGACGGCGCTCGCACCGCTGAAATTGGCGCCGGTGATCGTCACAACCGTTCCGCCCGCCGACGGTCCGCTGGACGGCGACACTGAGGTCACCGCGGGTCCGGCAATGTAAGTGAAGCCGTCGGCCGCGCTGGCAGCGCTCGTTCCGCCGGCCGTCGTCACCGTGACGTCGACCGTGCCGGCGCTGCCGGCCGGCGAGGTCGCAGTGATCGAAGTCGCGCTGTTGACCGTGAACGCGATCGCCGCCGCGCCGCCAAAGCTCACGCCGGTCGCGCCGGTGAAGTTTGTCCCGTTGACTGTCACAGTGATGCCGCCCGCAGTCGGGCCGCTGTTTGGCGATACCGCGGTCACCGTCGGCCCGGTGACATAGGTGTATTGATCGGCCGCGCTGGTGGCGCTGGTGCCGTTCGACGTCGTCACCGTCACATCGACCGTTCCAGTGCCGGCCGGCGATGTCGCGGTGATCGACGTTGAACTGTTGACCGTAAAGGTCGGCGCAAAATCCGAGCCAAACTTCACCGCGATCACACCGCTGAAGTTCGTGCCGGCGATGGTAACGCTGGTGCCGCCCGCGGCCGGCCCGTTGGTCGGCGAGATCGCCGTCACCGTCGGTGTCGGCCCGGCGTAGGTGAACCGATCGGCCGCGCTGGTGGCGCTCGTGGCGAGCGCGTTGGTTACCGTTACGTCGACGGTGCCGCTGCCCGCCGGCGCGATGGCCGTGATCGAGCTGACACTGTTGACCTCGAACGACGCCGCCGTGCCGCCGAATTTGACCACCGTCGTGCCGGTGAAACCCGTCCCGGTGATGGTGACGCTGGTGCCGCCGGTCGCCGGGCCACTGGAGGGCAAAATCGACGCTATTGCCGGGGGCGGTCGAATGAAGCTGCCGAATGCAGCCGGCCCGCTGCCGACCGCGATGGTGGCTATCACGGTGTTGCTCGCCGTCGCAATGACCGAGACGGTGTTGTCGCCATTGTTCGCGACATAAACTTTGCTGCCGTCCGGGGTCACCGCCACGCCGTCAGGCGAGCCGCCGACCGCGATGGTGGCTGCCACGGTGTTGCTCGCCGTCGCAATGACCGAGACGGCGTTGCCGCCAGTGTTCGTGACGTAAACCGTGCTGCCGTCCGGGGTCACCGCCACGCCTTCCGGGGTGTTGCCGACCGTGATGGTGCTGGTCACGGTGTTGCTCGCCGTCGCAATGACCGAGACGGTGTTGTCGCCATTGTTCGCGACATAAACTTTGCTGCCGTCCGGGGTCACCGCCACGCCGTCAGGCGAGCCGCCGACCGCGATGGTGGCTGCCACGGTGTTGCTCGCCGTCGCGATGACCGAGACGGAGCCGTCGAGGCTGTTCACGACATAAACCGCACTGCCGTCCGGGGTCACCGCCACGCCGGTCGGGAAGTCGCCCACCGCGATGGTGGTTGCCACGGTGTTGCTCGCCGTCGCAATGACCGAGACGGTGTTGTCGAAAAGGTTCGCGACATACACCGTGCTGCCGTCCGGGGTCACCGCCACGCCGGTCGGGAAGCTGCCGACCGGGATGGTGGCTGCCACGGTGTTGCTCGCCGTCGCAATGACCGAGACGCTGTTCGAGGTGACGTTCGCGACATACACCCTGCTGCCGTCCGGGGTCACCCCCACGCCGGACGGCTCGCTGCCGACCGGGATGGTGGCTTTCACGATGTTGTTCGCCGTCGCAATGACCGAGACGTTGTTGCCGGATTCGTTCGTGATGTAGGCGTCCTGGGCGGATGCCGGCTGCGCGGCGAACGACAGCGCCGCGACAGCCGCGATCGCGGCCACGCTCGTTGCGATCCGCTTGACCCAGCCCGGCCGCGCCGCGACCGCAATGGCACCAAGCGTGCACACCGAGCACGCCGAACGCTGTGTGGTAAATGCCGCCGCGCGCAAAACCGCGGCTAGCACTCGCTTGGCGCGCAGACAATGCACACCGCGGCATCTCATACTATTTGATTGCCCCCCCGCCCCCTCACGCCCGATGAACAGCCAAAAACCTCACCCGCCAAGGTTGTTATGCTACTGGGCCATCAGGACGGCATGCAAGGAAAAACACACTAAAGGCCGATGTGATTTGTCGTATGACGCTTCGCGGGGAGACCAGCCGGCTGCAATGCTTTGACGCGCTACCGCGCCTTACTCAAAACAGTCGCTCGCCAGAGCGAGCGGACTTTGAATAAAGGCTTCACTGCAAACCGGCGCTGCCGGTTTGTGAGCACCCGGCCTGCATCACATATTCGGATAATTCGGCCCGCCGCCGCCCTCGGGCGGCACCCAATTGATGTTCTGATTGGGATCCTTGATGTCGCAGGTTTTGCAGTGGACGCAGTTCTGCGCGTTGATGACGTAGCGCGGACTGCCGCCATCCTCGACCCACTCGTAGACTCCGGCCGGGCAATAGCGCGCCGACGGCCCGGCATAGACATCGTGCTCGGAGGATTTCTGCAAAGTCGGATCGCGCACGATGAGATGCACGGGCTGATCCTCCTCATGATTGGTATTCGACAGATAGACCGACGACAGCCGGTCGAACGTCAATTTGCCGTCGGGCTTGGCGTAGGCAATGCGCCGGCACTGCGCCGCCGGCTTGAGCGTCGCGAAATCCGCCTTGCCGTGCTTGAGCGTGCCGAACAGCGAGAAGCCGAGCGTATTGGTCCACATATCGAACGCGCCGAGCACAACGCCCGCAAGGGTGCCGAGCTTCGACCACAGCGGCTTGGCGTTGCGCACCTTCCACAAGTCGCGGCCGACCGGCGATGAACGCCACGCCGCTTCGTAATCGGCAAGCTCGTCGAGGCTGCGGTCGTGGGCCAGCGCCGCGGCAACATGCTCGGCGGCGAGCTTGCCCGACAGCATCGCGTTGTGGCTGCCCTTGATGCGCGGCACATTGACGAAGCCGGCGGCGCAGCCGATCAGCGCGCCGCCAGGAAACGTCAGCTTCGGCACCGACTGATAACCGCCCTCGGTAATGGCGCGCGCGCCATAGCTGATCCGTTTGGCGCCGGCAAAAGTATCGCACACCAGCGGATGGGTCTTGAAACGTTGGAATTCCTCGAACGGCGACAGATACGGATTTTGATAATTGAGATGCACCACGAAGCCGACCGAGACCAGATTGTCATCGAGGTGGTAGAGGAACGAGCCGCCGCCGGTGCCATTGTCAAGCGGCCAGCCCATCGTGTGCTGCACCAGACCCTTGCGGTGCTTGTCGGGCGCGACCTGCCACAGCTCCTTCAAGCCGATGCCGAATTTTTGCGGCTCGCGATCCTTCGCCAGGTTGAAGCGCTCGATCAGAATCTTGGTCAGGCTGCCGCGCGCGCCTTCGGCGAGCAATGTGTACTTGCCGCGCAACTCCATGCCGCGGGTGAAGCCCGATTTCGGCTGGCCATCCTTGGCGACGCCCATGTCGCCGGTAGCGATGCCGGCGACAGCACCGCCTTCAAACAAAAGCTCGGCTGCGGCAAATCCCGGATAGATTTCGACGCCGAGCGCTTCGGCCTTGCGCGCGAGATAGCGGCAGACGTCGCCGAGCGAGACAATGAAATTGCCGTGATTGCTCATTAGCGGCGGCATCAGGAGGTTCGGCAGCCGCAACGCGGCGGAAGCACCGAGGACGTAAAAGCGATCGTCCGTGACCGCCGTCTTGATCGGGGTGTCTTCGTTGCGCCATTCCGGGATCAGACTGTCGAGCCCGATCGGATCGATCACCGCGCCGGACAGGATATGGGCGCCGACCTCGGAGCCCTTCTCCACCACGACGACGGATTTTTCCGGAGCGAGTTGCTTCAGCCGGATCGCGGCGGCCAACCCAGCCGGGCCGGCGCCGACAATGACAACGTCGAATTCCATCGCCTCCCGGGCCGGAAGCTCCGGCGTCGTCATGGCTGGCTCCGTATCCCGGGCGATGGGCGAAGATTCTTCACGAATCTCGGCTGCTGACAACTGCTCGTTCTCGGGTTCCGACTCCTTCCCGAGTTCGGCTTTGCGCTCCAGCCCGCGTTCTCTTAGGCGGTCGTCTTTGCGTTCCTGCAATGTCTGGCGCAGAAGCGCAGACGCCTCGCCCGGCGCCGTCAATTCCTCGGCGCGCTTGCGCGCATAGGCTCTGACCGCGAAATCGACCTTGGGTGCGCCATCCGCCACCACAAATGGACTCTCGCCGAAATCCGCAAAACGGTCGTAGAGTTGCTGCCCGGTCGGGCCGCCTTCCGCCGTTGCACATTGCTGGTATTCCCAAATCAGCGAGTCATCGACAATGGTTTGGCAGGCCTCGGTCGCTTCTGCGGCAGTCGCATAGATACCGTGCTCGGAGCGATCGCCCTCGCTGCCGGAATGAAAGTTATCGTCGATCATCACCCTGTAACGGGACATTTTCGTTTTATCCGTAGCCATTCAAACCCACGTCAGTGTTTCATGCCTGCATTCACTCGGATAGACTTGACGCCGAGATGACATTGCCGACGACAACGCAGCAACCATGAATTACGTCAACCGGGAAGCGCGCGAACTTCTGTCCTTCTACCTCGACGCCGGGGCCGATGCGCTTGTCGGCGAGGAGCCGGTCGACCGCATGGCCGACGAAGCGCCGCCGCCAGCGCCTCCCGCCGTTCGGCCGCCGCCTCAGCAACCACAGGCCCGCACGGATGCTGCGCGGACATTTTTCCAGCCGGCCGCCCTCGCGTCGCCGGACTCCGCCATCATGGCGGCGCGCGAAGCCGCCAAGACCGCCGCGAACCTCGACGACCTGCGCGCACTCCTGGATAATTTTACCGGCTGCCCGCTGCGCAACACGGCGACCCAGATCGTGTTCGCCGACGGCAATCCGCAATCGCGTGTGATGTTCGTCGGCGAAGCCCCCGGTTACGAAGAAGACATTTCGGGCCGCCCATTCGTCGGCCGCTCCGGCAAATTGCTCGATCGCATGATCGAATCCATCGGACTGGACCGCACCTCGGTCTATATCACCAACGTGGTGCCGTGGCGGCCGCCCGGCAATCGCACGCCGACGCCGCAGGAGACCGCGATCTGCCTGCCGTTCATCCGCCGCCAGATCGAGCTCGCCAACCCCGACATTCTGGTGTGTCTCGGCGGACCGTCGGCGCAAACATTGCTCGGCATCAAGGACGGCATCACGCGCACGCGCGGACGCTGGTTCACCTACGACACCGGCAAGCGCGAAATCCGCGCGCTGGCGACTTTCCATCCCGCCTTCCTGTTGCGCAGCCCACTGCAGAAGCGACTGGCCTGGCGTGATTTTCTGGCGATCAAGAAGGCGCTTGCACCGTAGTAGTCTTAGCGTAGTGCCACTAAGATGGCGCCGCTCGCAACCAGCGCGACGCCGAACCAGTTCACCGCAGTGAGCTTTTCGCCGAGAAACAGCACGCCGAAAACAGCGACAAGCACCACACTCAATTTATCGATCGGCGCAACTTGCGCCGCATTGCCGAGCTTCAGCGCGCGGAAGTAGCACAGCCACGAAGCTCCCGTGCCGAGCCCGGACAACAGCAGAAACAAATATGTGCGCCCGGAGATTTCCGCCGGGTTCTGGAACTGGCGCGTGGCGAGAACGATCAATGCCAGGATGCAGATGACGACGATGGTGCGTATGAAGGTCGCAAGATCGGAGTTGACGTTCTCGACGCCGACCTTGGCGAAGATCGCCGTGAGCGCGGCGAACACCGCCGAGAGCACGGCCCATAGTTGCCACGATGATGACAGGGCGCTGGCGTTCATCGGAGTGGTTCTCCTAGGTTGCAGCCCGAGCGCGGCGCTAGCGCGCGGCGGCCGATGGCACGCTGCCCGGCCTGATCACGCCCCAGCCGATACGCAATGTCGGCAGTCTGCCTCGCACCGGGCGGTCGAACGCGCGCGGCACTTCCGGAACGAGGTCGGGAAATCGCGCTTTGATCCCGGCGGGCGGCGTTGGCGTCGTATCGGCTGTGAGCCAGACCACGACCGCGCCCTTTTGCCGGATGTCGTCGGGCGTCACCCACGGTGAGCGCGCGGGGTCGGAGTTCGAAATAAACGCTCGGCCGGCTTGGCGCGGCAAGCGCGATGAGGGCCGCGGTGCGCGGATCGCCGGTAACGACCGCGAGCGGCCGTCCGGTCCTGCGTTCGAAACTATCCGCAAAGAAATGGCCCATGGCCTTGGCAGGCTCCTCGACCTTGAGCTCGGTGCCGACGGTCCATGGCAGCAGCACCATTACAGCCGGGACGAACAGCGCCGGCACGATCAGCAGGCCGGCCCAGGCATAACCGACGGCGCGCTGATGGAAGATCGCGATGCCTGTGCCGGCGGCCATGACGACGGCGAGACCCGACAGCACGACGAGAGGCGCCGCGCCGCCGATCGGCAACGGCTCTGCGAGCAGAACCGCACCGACCGTCGCCGCGAGTGCCGGTACCAGCGCCAGGACTTTGACGAAAGTAACGGAATCGGCGGCGACCGGCCTTCGCGCAATAGTTGGCGCCGGATTAGCTGCCGCTCGCGGCCAGCCGCTCGCCAGCACAATCAGAATAGCGAGACCGGCGTGAGCTAGCGCCAGCACGCCAAGGAGCCGCAGCCACGCATAGGTGTTCTGGCTCCCGGAGACGGCATCGTGCAGCCGCTCAAGCACGGGCGCTAAACCATTGCTCGCAGCCATCAGCCACAACAGGTGCACGAACAGGAAAGGGACCAGCACAATCCCGACAATCCATGGTTCTTTCGTGTTCAGCGCCGCGCGACCGCGCTCGGTCATCGCAATGAACACGACGAGCGCGCCAAGCAGGATCAACGCGGCGTCGCTAGTCAGCATCAGGAGCGCGGCGGCAGCGCCCAGCGCATACCACGACCGGCGCCGGCCCTGCATGGCGGCCTGCCAATACTGCAGCAGCACGACCGCCCAGAGCGCCATGGCGAGGATCGGCGGGCCGAAATCCGGCGTCGGCACCGTGAACGGCGAAATGCCGACCATGAGCAGCACCGCTATAGCTGCTTGCGGCGGACCAACAATCGCTCTGCCCAGTGCGAACACGCACCAATAAGCAGTGACGACGCAAAGCTGCGACAGCACGTAAACGCCGAACAGGCCGGCGACGCGGAATGCGATTTCGCCGAGCCAATAGGCAAGCGGAGGGCCGACGTCGCCGCGAAGCTGGAATTCGTGGCCGATAGCGAGCAATTGCGGCAGATCGCCGGGCGGCGCCGCATAAAATACCATCGGCACCACGATCCAGATCAACGCCTGGACCAGCGTTGCCACCCAGAACAGCAGCACCGGGCGCGAGCGCAAGATCTCAACGTAAAGCGGTACAAAAAACATCGGGCCCTGCGCGAAAGCGGCCTGCGGCGAACCGCGTGCGTATAGGGCCGACTTGCTAGAGAGGCAATATGTCCGCCGTAGCCTTCGCGGCATCAGCGGCCAGCAGGCCCCAGGCGATTGCGACCGGCGAGAACGAGCGGCGGTGGTGTACAGTCGGGCCGAGCCGGTCGAGCGCGGAAAAGTGTTCCGGCACGCTGTAGCCCATGTGCCGCTCGAACCCATAGCCGGGATGCGCCGCGCCGAGACACGCCATCAGACGATCGCGCGTGACCTTGGCGACGATCGAGGCGGCGGCGATTGAAGCCACCAAGCCGTCGCCGCCGATCACCGCCTCGCAGTCGCAGCCGGCATCGATGCGGTCGCGGCCATCGACGAAAACCAGGCGCGGCGTCACCGGCAACGCCCGCACCGCGCGCGCCAGCGCCCACAGCGAGGCGCGCAAAATATTGTCGCGGTCGATCCGCCACGGCGGCGCCATCGCCACCGCGACCTGAGCGCGGGCGCAGATGCGCTCATAAAGCACTTCGCGCCGCTCGGGCGTCAGCCGTTTCGAATCGTCGAGCCCGCGCGGCACGTCGTCGGGATCGAGGACCACCGCGGCGGCGACCACCGGCCCGGCCAGCGGACCCCTGCCCGCTTCGTCGCAGCCGGCGACCGGCCAGACGCCGCGCCTGAACGCCGAGCGCTCACGGCGAAACGTCGGCCGGACGATTTCCCCGTCAAGCGGCAGGCGCGCGGCTTGGGTTCCGTTGCCGTTGCGACTCATGCGCCATGATGATCACGACGCCACGGGATCCGCAACGCGAACTACACACGCAGAGAATAACGGGGACGAAAATGTAGCCGGGTTGAGTAAAGTGAACCCCGGGGACGACCCGGACGGAATCCGGATTTCGCTACACTCAATCCGGGCTACAGCTAAAACAAATCGAGCTGCCGCGACGCCGGCCGCGGCGGCTGGAAGTGCTCGGTCGTGATCTTCCGATGCGTGGTGTTGAAGCCGAGCCGTTCGCAGGCGACCTCGAAGCGGCGGCCGATCATCCAGGCGACCGGACCGGTGCCGGTCTGACGCTTGCCCCACGTCGAATCGTAGTCCTTGCCACCGCGCGTGTCGCGCACAAGCTTGAAGACGTGGTCGTGACGGTCGGGAAAATTCTCCTTCAGCCACTCACTGAACAGATCGCGGATTTCGAGTGGCAGGCGCAGCAGCACATAGCCGGCGTGGCGCACGCCGGCCGCAGCGACGGCCTCGAGAATGCGCTCGATCTCCGCATCGTTAATCGCCGGAATGACCGGAGCGACCATAGCCGCAGTGGGCACACCGGCCTTCGCCAGTTGCCGCAAAGTATCGAGCCGCCGCGCCGGCGTCGCGGCGCGCGGCTCCATGACACGCGCGAGCTTCGGATCGAGCGTGGTGACCGAGAGCGCGACCTTGACCAGATCGCGCTTGGCCATGCGCGCGAGAATGTCGAGGTCGCGCAGGACCAGCGCCGATTTCGTCACGATGCCGACCGGATGACCGGCGCGCTCCAACACTTCGAGAATACGCCGCATGATCTTGTAGCGCCGTTCGATCGGCTGGTACGGATCGGTATTGGTGCCGATGGCGATGATCTTCGGCTCGTAGCCGGGCGCCGACAGTTCGCGCTCGAGGAGCTCAGGCGCATTCGGCTTCATAAACAGCTTCGATTCGAAATCGAGCCCCGGCGACAGCCCGAGATAGGCGTGGGTCGGTCGCGCGAAACAATAGACGCAGCCGTGCTCGCACCCGCGATACGGATTGATCGAGCGATCGAAGGAAATATCCGGCGAGTCGTTGCGGGTGATGATCTTGCGGGTGGAATCCGCCGTCACGCTGGTTTGAAACGGCGGCAGTTCTTCCAGGCTTTCCCAGCCGTCGTCGAAAGCGATGCGCGCCAGCGGCTCGTAACGGCCGGTCGCATTCGTCACAGTGCCGCGGCCGCGACGACGTTCGCGGTCGACAAAACTTCCAGGCTCGCCCGCCGGCGCGGAGGACAGCGGCACCGGCGGGCGTCTCAAAGCGGAAGAGTTACTCATGGCTCCCAACATAATCCCGTGCCCTGAACAAAACAAGAACAACTTGCCGTGATCCACCGCGGCCTGGAATTCGCAAGTCTGGGAAATCACAAATCTTGGAACTCGAACCCCCGGAGCCTAAAGAACGTGAGCTATCAACGCCGAGCGATAGAAAACGCTGCGGCCGACTGCACTTTTTGCCATCGTGAACCGCCAGGCATGTTGAGCATCATTATTGCGACCCACGATTCCGAACGGACACTGATGCCGACATTGGCGGCTTTGGTGCCGGGCGCGATGACCGGACTGGTCAGCGACGTGGTGGTGGCCGACGGCGGTTCGCAAGACGACACCGAAGTCGTAGCCGAGCACGCCGGCTGTAAGTTCATGATGGTCGAAGGCGCATTGGCGTTGCGGCTCAACCGGGCGGCAGAAGCGGCGCGGGCGCGCTGGCTCCTGTTCCTGCGGCCGGGCACCGTGCTCGATGCGACTTGGACTGGTGACACCCAACGCTTCGTGGAACGGCCTGCCAACACCGGCACCGCCGCGGTGTTCCGGCGCGGCGATCCTGCACGGGCAGGATTGCGTGACGCGCTGTCGCTTCTGGCGGCGACGCTCGGCAAGCGGCCAAGCCCCGAGCAGGGCCTGCTCATCGCAAAACCGCTTTACACCAGCCTCGGCGGCCACTCACAGTTGGCCGCCGACCCCGAAATCGATTTGCTGCGGCGGATCGGCCGGCGGCGCCGCGTCATCCTGCCAAGCCTGGCCTACAGCGCGGCCAGCGCCGAAGATACTTGACTAAGTCAAGTATCTGGTCGAAGTTCCCATATATGCCGGCCCTTCCGCAACAGCAGCGCCGCGTCGCGGCCGTGCGCAGCTTCAACCGCTTCTACACGCGGCAGATCGGCGTGCTGCGGAAGAATTTCCTCGACAGCCCGTACACACTCGGCGAAGCGCGCGTGCTTTACGAGATCGGGCGGCGGCGCCTGCCGACGGCAAGCGATATCGGCCGGGAGCTTGGTCTCGATGCCGGATATCTGAGCCGCGTCCTGCGCAATTTCGAAAAGAGCGGCCTGATCGAGCGGACCGCGTCGGCGAGCGATGCCCGCCGCAGCTATCTTGCGCTATCAATGCGGGGCAAAAGGACCATCGCACCGCTGGACGCCCGCTCGCAGCGCGACGTGTCCGACATGCTCGGTAAGCTCGACGCTTCAGATCAGGCACGATTGATTGCGGCGATGCATACGATCGAATCGCTGCTCGGCGGCGATCCGGAAGAGAAGCCGCGATCTGATCATGTTCTGCGCGCGCCGCGGCACGGTGACTTCGGCTGGGTGGTCAAGCGCCACGCCGAGCTTTACGCGCAGGAATACCGGTGGGGTGAGCCGTTCGAAGGCGTCTGCGCGCAAATCGTCGCCGACTTCGTCAACAAATTCGACGCCAAGCGCGAACGCTGCTGGATCGCCGAAATGAACGGTGAAAATGTTGGCTGCGTGTTTCTCGCCAAGGATTCACCGAGCGTCGCCCGCATCAGGCTGCTTCTGGTCGACCCGAAGGCGCGCGGACTTGGGCTCGGAGCGCGGCTCACCGACGAATGTATCCGCTTCGCCCGCCGCTCGGGCTACAACAAGATCACGCTGTGGACTCACAGCATTCTCACTGCCGCGCGCCACATCTATCAGAAGGCCGGTTTCAAGCTGATACGCAGCGAGCAGCACAAAAGCTGGGGACCGCCGGTCGTCAGCGAGTATTGGGATTTGGTGTTGTAGTTCGTCATTGCGAGCTAACGGGACCGCGCGAAGTCGCGCGTCCCGACGACAGGCTCCGCGAAGCAATCCAGCGCTCAAAGCAAGCCGCACTGGATTGCTTCGTCGCTTCGCTCCTCACAATGACGGAAGGCAGCTACACCGTCGAGCCTTGAGCCTTCGGCCGGCGCAGATGTTCATCCAGCCGCGGCATGATCTCGACGAAGTTGCACGGCCCGTAACGATAATCGAGCTGGTGCACCAAAATCTCGTCCCAAGCGTCCTTGCAGGCGCCCGGCGAGCCCGGCAGGCAGAAGATATAGGTCGAACCAGCAACACCAGCGGTGGCGCGCGACTGGATCGCCGAGGTGCCGATCTTCTCGAAGCTCACCACCAGGAACAGTGCAGAGAAACCGTCCATCTTCTTGTCGAACAGCGGCTCGACCGCCTCGGGCGTGACGTCGCGGCCGGTGAATCCGGTGCCGCCGGTGGTGATGATCACGTCGATCACGGAGTCAGCGACCCAGGCTTTGACGCGGGCGCGAATCGATTCGATGTCGTCGGTGACGATGCTGCGTTCGGCAACGTAGTGACCGGCGGCGACGATGCGCTGCACCAGCACTGCCCCCGACTTGTCGTCCTTGAGCGAACGCGAGTCGGAGATCGTCAGCACCGCGATCTTGAGCGGCACGAACTGCTTGGTTTCGTCGAGCCCCGGCATCCGCACGCCTCACGCAACTGGGTACAACGCTCGGATATTACACCAAAGCGACCCGGTTACACTAAAGCGTTTTGGCCGACAGCGTGTCGCAGCCCGAGACCTGGCCGCCCGTGAAGCCGTTCTGGAACCAGCGTTTGCGCTGCTCCGAAGAGCCGTGGGTGAAGCTGTCGGGCACCACATAGCCCTGCGCCTGTTTCTGCAACCGGTCGTCGCCGATTGCGGAAGCGGTCTGCAAGGCCTGATCGACGTCGCCCGCTTCGAGGAAATTGTGCTTGGCTTGAGCGCGGTTCGCCCACACGCCGGCGAGGCAATCGGCTTGCAGTTCGATGCGGACCTGGAGCGCATTGGCCTCTGTCCGGTCCGAGGCGGCCTGCTGCATTTGCGTCACCCGCGGCAGGATACCGAGCTCGTCCTGGACGTGATGGCCGACCTCGTGCGCGATGACATAGGCCTCCGAGAACCGGCAGGCCGTGCTGTTCGAGCAGCCGCCGAACTTGTTTTGCAGGTCCTCGAAGAACGATGTGTCGAGATAGATGCGCTGGTCGCGCGGGCAATAGAACGGCCCCATCGCCGACTGCGCCATGCCGCAACCGCCCGGCTCCGAGCCCGAGAACAGGCGCAGCTTGGGCGGATGGTAGGTCTTATTACTGGCGGCAAAGATTTCCGTCCAGCGATCCTCGGTGTCGCCGAGCACCAGAGCGACGAACCGGCCGGTGGCGTCTTGCGGGGTGCCGGTCGAGACCGGCGGTGCCTGAGTGGTTTGCTGGGTGCCGCCGCCCGACAGAATCTGCGCGCCGTTGAGCAGGACGCTCGGGTCAATACCGAAGTACCAGCTGATCAGCCCGATAATGATGACCGTGCCGATGCCGAGCCCGCCGGCACCGCCCGGCATGCCGCCGCGGGATGCACTGGCTTCGCGATCGTCTTCGACGTTGCTGCTGGGACGGAAATCATCGATGCGCATGCGCCATTCTCCTATGCAATTCCATTCTGCCCGGCGGCTTGTGACCTTGTCATGTCGAGCCCCGAAACTCTCGCCGACGGCGCCCAATTAACTAAGTATTTCCCGGCATTTATTGCCTAGTTGCGGCGAGAAGCAAGTAACTCGTTTTTTACCTTGGCGGAGCATTATCCGCTGCGTCGGTTGTAGGTCCCGCGTCGCCGGCCGCGTTCGCCTGAGTCAGAGTTCTGAGTCATGGTTGTGTCGCGTCGCGGGGCGTCCGTCAGGACGCCCCGCGTGAGTATTGACTCCGCGCCGTCCGCTCGCATTCTCGTCGGAGATTGCGTTGCCGAAATGGCAAAGCTGCCGGCGGCCTCCGTCGATCTCGTTTTCGCCGATCCTCCGTACAATCTTCAGCTTCAAGGCGATCTCAAGCGTCCCGACAATTCGCGCGTCGACGCCGTCGACGACGACTGGGACAAGTTCGCAAGCTTCGCCGCCTATGACGATTTCACGCGCGCCTGGCTCACCGCCTGCCGCCGCGTGATGAAGCCCAGCGCGACGCTGTGGGTGATCGGCTCCTATCACAACATTTTCCGCGTCGGCACGCTGCTGCAGGATCTCGGCTTCTGGATCCTCAACGACATCGTCTGGCGAAAATCCAATCCGATGCCGAATTTTCGCGGCCGCCGCTTCACCAACGCTCACGAGACCATGATTTGGGCGACGCGGCAGGCCGAGCACAAGAGTTACACGTTCAACTACGAAGCGCTCAAAGCCGGCAACGAAGATATCCAGATGCGCTCCGACTGGTTCATCCCGCTGTGCACTGGCGAGGAACGCCTGAAAGGCCGCGACGGCAAGAAACTGCATCCGACGCAGAAGCCGGAAGCTTTGCTCGCGCGCGTCATCCTGGCGGCGTCGCGGCCGGACGATCTGGTGCTCGACCCGTTCTGCGGCACCGGGACGACCGGCGCGGTGGCGCAGCGGCTGCGCCGCCGTTTCATCGGTTTCGAGCGCGAGGCGGAATACGCGGCCGCCGCCGAACGGCGCATCGCCGCGATCGAGCCGATGCCCGAACCGTCGCTGAGCACGTTCATGACCGCGCGCGAAGCACCGCGGGTGCCGTTCGCGGCGTTGATCGAGCGTGGCCTGGTTTCGCCCGGCATCAAACTTGTCGACGCCAAACGACGGCATCGCGCGCTGGTCCGCGCCGATGGCGCGCTGGCATTTGGTGAAGCCGTCGGTTCGATCCACCGCATCGGCGCGCTGGCGCAGGGCCTCGAAGCCTGCAACGGCTGGACCTTCTGGCACATCGAGACGCCGGCCGGCCTGACCGTGATCGACACGCTGCGCGCGCAAGTGCGCTCGGAGATGGGCGCCGTTTGATCGCGCCCGCCGCGGAGGCTGGCAAGAGTCCAACATGAGCGATTTTGCCGAACTGCAAAAATCCGCACGCGCATCTGAACCGCTCACGCTTGCAGGTAGCCGCAGTTTCGCAATCGCCTATGCCTGCGGCTCTTCAGCCTTGATTGCACTCGGTCTCGTCACATTGCCGTTCAATCCATTTCTGATATTCGGCGCTGCCGCTGCTTTCGTCGCTGTCTTTTGCATGGCGGTCGTCACCGTGACTCCGGGCGCGACCTATCTGGAAATCGACGGTGACGGCATCACGCGCTGCCTGATGTTCCGCAAACGCAGCGTCTCATGGGAAAACGTGACGGCGATCCGCGCCGACTGGTTTGTCTCGGCGACCTTTCCAGTGTCGTGGAACCGGCAGGTGTTCTTGCAATCTCGCCGCGATGCCCACGAAGGGCTGTCATTCTTTCCGCACCAGTTCGGCCTGAATGACGAGCAGGCGGTCGACCTGCTCACGCCCTACTTCGAGAATGCCCGGCGCAAACCGCCGGTGCCGCAGAATGAAGCGGTCGCCGCATAGCCGAGCCGCACGCGCCGCTTAAGCCGGTATCGTTTCGACAAGCAAATCCAGCGCGCGCCTGGCGAACGCATCCATATTCGCCTGCCGGTCAGCACTGCCGGTGCGCAGCGTGGTCGCCCGCTCCACCGGACCGACGACAGCGATACAGGTGTGGCCCGCCGGATCGCCATACCGGTTGCCGGTTGGTCCGGTCGCGCCGGTTTCGCCGAGCCCCCAGATCGCACTGTGACGATCCCGTACACGGCGCGCGATGAACAGCGCATAGGCTTCGGTCGCGGCCCGCATGTCTGCCATCTCGGCATCGCCGAAACCGAGCAATGCCGCGCGCGCCGACTTTGTGTAGACAACTGCGCCGCCGAGAAAATAGGCCGACGCGCCCGGCACCGACAGCAAGGCTGCGGCGATCAATCCGCCTGTCGAAGACTCGGCAATCGCGATGGTCTCGCGGCGCGCGATCAGGCGCCGCGCAATCGTCTCTGCCAGCGGCAACAGTGTTTTCATAGGTCTCCTCGTCCGATCTGGCAGAGCACGCGAAACACGCCGATATCCGCGCCGGAAAATTGTTTCGCCAATTGCGTCCCGATTGCCGCCGCGTCGTCCTGATAGAGCGCATCGATCACCAGCGCGCCGGCGATCTTCTTATCGCCGCCGCGCAATTGTTCTTCCTTCGACACCGGCATGGCCGCCGCATCGAGCGCGATCCAGATTTCGCCGCCGGCGACCTTGGTATCGGCGGTAAGCTTCGCCAGCGTATCCGACAACGCCGGCTCGTCCGGCATCTTGTCGAACCGCGCTGTGACGGTGAAGGCGCCGCGAAGGCTGCCGCGCCGTTCGGTGCGCCGGCACACGGTGCGATTCATGTTGGTGAAGACTTCCGACATGATGGTGTGTGTCATCGGCGTCGGATGGTCGAGCCGCTCGAGATACGGCTTTGAGGTTAGCACCTCGGGCGTCTCGACCAGATAGAAATTGAAATAGCCGCACGAGCCTGAAATCGCCCTGTGACGGCGTCCGTACCAGAAGCCCGGCACGGACAGCCGCTCGATCAGATGCTCGCCCTGAAACCAGGCTTCGAATTCCGCCTCGCGGCCGGCGCTGCAATCGTTGAAAATCGCCAGTATGCCGGGCTCAGGCGTCATCGCGCCGCCACCACCATGATCTCGACCAGATAGTCGGGGGAGGCGAGCTTGGCCTCGACGGTCGCGCGCGCCGGCGTGTTGCCGGGCGACACCCAGGCATCCCACACCGCATTCATCTCGGCGAATTTAGCCATGTCGGTAATCCAGATATTGGCCGACAGCAGCTTGCTTTTGTCGGTGCCGGCCTGAGCCAGGAATCCGTCGATCTGCGCCAGGATGCTTTTGGTCTGCTCGGCCATGCTCTTGCCCTTCGGCGCGTCGGCGACGATGCCGGCGAGATAGGCCGTGTCGCCGTGGACGACGGCCTTGCTCATGCGCGGGCCGGCTTCGTGACGTTGAATTGTCATGACTGATCCTCTCCAGGTTTGATGTCTTGTTCGATATCTTGGACGCTATTCAATCCGATGGCAGTGCGTGCGCCACCACTTTGCGCATCAGGCTCGGCAGCGCCTCGTCGGACAGGTCGGAGATTTTGGTCCAACGCGTCCCCGAGGGCGCGCGTGTGCGTGCGGGAAGCTCGGCCGTATAGACAGCCAATTCCAGCGGAAAATGAGTAAAGACATGCCGCACGATACCGGGAGTGCGGCGCCATTTCACTTGCTTGGTCGCGGGAAACGACGGCGCGGCATGCTGTGCGGCGCGCTCGTCAAAGTCGTGCGACCATTCCGACGTCGGCACTTCGGTCATGCCGCCGAGAAGACCCTTCGCTGGCCGTGTCCGCAACAGCACGAAGCCATCGACGCGGCGGGCGACAAAGGCGGCGCCACGGCGCAACGCGCCTTCGCGTTTCGGCGTTCGCCGCGGCAGCGTCTCGGCATCGCCGCGGGCGTAAGCGGCACATGCGCCGTTCCATGGGCACAAGACGCAGGCCGGAGTCTTCGGCGAGCAAATGGTGGCGCCGAGATCCATCATGGCCTGCGCGAAATCGCCGGCGCGCTTGTTTGGCGTCAGAGCGCCGGCGAGCCGGGCGATTTCCGGTTTGGCGGCGGGCAGCGGCGTCTCGATCGCATAGAGCCGTGCAATGACACGTTCGATATTGCCGTCGACCGGCGTCGCTAGCTGGCCAAAGGCAATCGCCGCGATGGCGGCCGCGGTGTAAGCGCCGATCCCGGGCAACGCCCGTAGCGCTGCCTCATTCGCCGGAAATTCGCCGCCGTGGTGCTCCACGACCGCAATGGCGCAGGCATGCAGGTTGCGGGCGCGGGCGTAGTAGCCAAGTCCGGCCCAGCCCTTGAGCACATCATCGAGCGGCGCCGCGGCGAGTGCATGCACGTCGCTCCAGCGCTCGAGAAACCGCGCATAGTACGGCGCCACGGTTTTGACCGTCGTCTGTTGCAGCATGATCTCGGAGAGCCAGACCCGGTACGGATCGGCTGGTTGGCCCGGCAAGGCGCGCCACGGCAGCCGGCGACGATGCCGGTCGTACCAGTCAAGCAACGCGGTGGGTTGCGGTGACAACGCCGCCGCGGGGCGCCTGTGGCGCTGTCGCTCGCTGAGCATGGCTGCTACGGTCATGTTCCGAGGGATGACAGAGCGCCACAACATGAACAAGCCCTCCCGCTCTTTCGCCAGACCGCTGCGCGATCTCGTCGGCAAGGCCGTCGGCGAAACCTTCAGGCGGCAGGGCTTTGCCTCTGCCGAACTGGTCACGCGCTGGACCGAAATCGCCGGTGCGGAGATTGCCGCGCACAGCCAGCCCATCAAAATCCAATGGCCGCGGCCGGCCGACGGCGAGGAGCGCGAACCTGGCACGCTGGTGCTGCGGGTCGAAGGCCCGGCCGCAATCGAAATTCAGCATCTCGCCGGCGTGATCTGCGAACGGGTCAATCGCTTTCTCGGCTGGCGCGCCATCGCGCGCATCGGCCTGCGCCAGGCGCCGCTGCGGCGCGGCGAGCGTAAAGTCGTGCGCACGCCCGATGCCGCGGCCGTGCAACGCATCGCCGAGAGCCTTGCAGACGTCGGCGACGACGATCTGCGGCAGGCTCTGGCCCGTCTTGGTGCCGCGGTTAAACGCGGCTGAAGCTCGGGCACCAAGAGACGTTCGTAGCTGCGGCGGGTCCGATTTCACGGACAATTTACGAGCCTTCGCAGCGACCGCGATGGCCTTGGCGCAATGGCGTGCTAATGCCACATTGGTGGCAGAGAAATCTCCTCGCCTGCACGCTTAGGAGTTACGCCAGTGACGCTCACTCGCCGCGAAATGCTGACGGCCACCGCACTGTTCGGCATAGCCGGAATCGCCGGCAACGTGCTGCCCCCCTTCATGGCCGTCGCGCGGGCCGATGAGCCGTCGCCTGACGAACTTGCGAAGGAAGGTCCGGACGGCGACGTGGTGCTTGGTTCCGACAAGGCGCCAGTGACCATCATCGAATATGCCTCGATGACTTGCCCGCACTGCGCGCACTTCTCGATGGACACGTTCCCCGAGCTGCAAAAGCGCTACATCGATACCGGCAAGGTCCGCTTCATTTTCCGCGAATTCCCGCTCGATGCGCTGGCGGCGGCCGGTTTCATGCTGGCGCGCTGTGCCGGCAAGGACAAGTTCATGCCGATCATCGAGACGTTGTTCGCCAAACAGCAGGATTGGGTTGTGCAACAGCCGATCGAACCGCTCAAGGCAATCGCCAAGCAATTCGGCTTCACCGAGGAATCCTTCAACCAGTGCCTGGCGAATCAAAAGGTGCTGGATAACATCCAAGCCGTCCGCGACCGTGCCTCCGAGAAGCTCGGGGTCAACTCAACTCCGACTTTTTTTATCAACGGCAAGCGGCTCCAGGGCGACGTTTCGATCGACGCGATGGCCAAGGAGATCGACCCCTATCTCAAGGAAGGGTAAGGGTTTTTTGTCTCCGGCCCGGGCTCCCCAGAGGCCCTTGCGCTGCCCCCAGCGCGAACGCTCCATTGCATAAGGTCTGGAAAACCCGGCGTTCCTGTTGCGCTTGGAGTCCCGACGATTCATTCTCCGCGCCGATGCGGCAGGCTTCAACACGCTGACAAGGCGTGAGCCTTCAACGATTCCCTTGGCGGCCGCGGCTTGGGACATGGAAATAACACCCGCATGAAGCTCACGCGGCTGCGCCTGATCGGCTTCAAATCCTTTGTCGAACCGACAGATTTCGTGATCGAACCCGGACTGACCGGCGTGGTCGGTCCGAACGGCTGCGGCAAGTCCAATCTGGTCGAGGCCGTGCGCTGGGTCATGGGCGAGGCCTCCTATAAGGCCATGCGCGCGTCCGAAATGGACGACGTGATCTTTTCCGGAAACACCGAGCGTCCGGCACGCAACCATGCCGAAGTGTCGGTCGCGATCGACAATAGCGACCGTACTGCGCCAGCGGCCTTCAACGATTCCGAGGCGCTCGAAGTGTCGCGCCGGATCATGCGCGAACAGGGCTCGACGTTCCGCGTCAACGGCCGCGAGGTTCGCGCCCGCGACGTCACCGTGCTGTTCGCCGACGCCTCGACCGGGTCGCGGTCGCCGGCTCTCGTTCATCAAGGCCGCATCGGCGAGATCATTCAGGCCCGCCCCGACCAGCGGCGCCGCGTGCTGGAGGAAGCGGCCGGTATTTCCGGACTGCATGCGCGGCGGCACGAGGCCGAACTGCGGCTCAAGGCCGCCGAGCACAATCTGACGCGGGTCGAGGACGTCATCGGCCAGCTCGCGGCGCAGGTCGCGTCGCTGAAGACCCAGGCGCGGCAGGCTGTGCGCTACCGCAACATTTCCGGACAGGTACGCAAGACCGAGGCGCTGCTGCTGCACCTACGCTGGATCGCCGCCCGGGACGAAGTCGGCACGGCCGAGCACACCCGGGACGAAGCGGTTCGCGTGGTCGCCGCACGAACCGGCGAGCAGACCGTCGCCACCACGCGCCAAACTGAGGTCGCCGCCGGCCTGCCGACGCTGCGCGAGGCCGAAGCGAGAGCGGCCGCGGCCTTGCAGCGCCTGATCGTCGCGCGCGAGACGCTCGAACAGGAGGAGGCGCGCGCCAAGGCGCGTATCGAGGAACTCGATCGCCGGCTCGAGCAGTTCGCCGCCGACCTCGAACGCGAGCGCAATCTTGCCGCCGACGCGCAAGCCGCGCTGCATCGCCTCGCGACCGAGGAGACGGCACTGACGGCCGAGGCGTTGGCCAGCGCCGAGCGCCTGATCGGCGTGAATACGCGCGTGGCCACGGCCGACGCGGCGCTTTCCGTCTCGGAAAAGACATTTGCCGATTTAACCGGAGCGCTGGCCGATCTCAGCGCCCGCCGCAATCAGCTCCAGGCCGCGCAGCAGGAGCACGAGCAGCGCGCCGCCCGGCTGCAATCCGAGCTCACCAACATCGAAGCCGGTCTGGTCGCGACCGGCAGCGAACAACCGGACCTGGCCGCACTCGATACGGCGCTCGCAAGCGCGCAAGCGGCGCTGGCCGACGCCGAGACCGCCGCTCACGCAGCAGAAGCCGCCCATGCGCTGGCGCGCAATCAACGCGACGCCGTGCGCGAGCCTCTCGCCAGTGCGGAGCGCGGCGTGCATCGGCTCGAAACCGAAGCCAAAACCATCGGCCGGCTCCTGGACGTCGACAGCAAGAACCTCTGGCCGCCGGTGATGGATGCGCTCGTCGTCACCAAGGGCTACGAGAAGGCTCTGGGTGCCGCACTCGGCGACGACCTCGACGCCTCGGTGGGCGATGGCGCGCCGCTGCGCTGGGGCGGTTCGATCACCGAATCTTCCGATCCAAAAATGCCGGACGGCGTTGCGACGCTGGCACAATACGTCGAGGCGCCGCCGCAATTGGCGCGGCGGCTCGCTCAGATCGGCGTCGTCGATCGCAGTGAGGGACCGCAACTTGCGGTGCTGCTCAAGCCCGGCCAGCGGCTGGTGTCGCGCGGAGGCGACTTCTGGCGCTGGGACGGCTTTGCGGTTGCCGCACAAGCGCCGAGCGGCGCCGCGCAGCGGCTCGCCCAGCGCAGCCGGCTCGACGCTATCGCCGCCGAGCTTGCGACCGCCCGCAGCGATGTCGAGACCAAGCGGCACGCGGCGGATGCCGCAGAAACAGCGCTTGCTGCTGCGGCAGCGACGGAAACGCAAGCCCGCGAACGCTGGCGCGAAACCCAGCGTCTGACCGATACGGCGCGCGAAGAGCACGCCGCCGCCGAGCGCGAGATCAGCCGCAATGCGGCGCGTATCTCGGCGCTCAAGGAAGCCAGACAGCGCATCAGTGCCGGCCGCGACGAAGCGGCCGCCGCGCACCACGAAGCGGTAAGCGCATTAGCCGCTTTGCCCGCGGCCGCCGACCTCGAAGCCAAGCTCGCAGAAATCAACGAGGTCATCGCCAAGGAACGCGGCTTGCTTGCCGAAGTGCGGGTCGAGGCGCAAGGCATCACGCGCGAGACCGAACTCGCCAGTCGCCGGCTGCAAGCCATCGCCGAGGAGCGGCAAGGCTGGAACGAGCGCAATGACAACGCTGCGACACAGATCGCCACCATCGCGCAGCGCACCGAGGCGGCAACCAGCGAACGAACCGAGCTCGCCAACGCGCCGCAGAAATTCGCCGGGCAGCGTCAGGCGCTGATCGGAGAAATCGACAACGCTTCCACTGGGCGCCGCGCCGCGGCGGACCGGTTGGCCGAGGCGGAAACCGCACTCGCCGAAGCCGACAAGGTTGCCCGCGCTGCGCTCGAAGCGGTCGGCGAAGCACGCGCCGAGGCCGCACGCAGCGAGGAACGCTGCGAAGCCGCCAAGCGCCGATTCGCCGACGTCGAGCATGAAATTCGCGACCGGCTCCAGATCGAGCCGGACGGCGTCGCCGAGCTCGCCGAAGTGAAAGCCGGATCCGAACTGCCGCAGATCGCCGAGATCGAGGCCCGCCTCGAACGCATCCAGCGCGAACGCGAACGGCTCGGCGCCGTCAATCTGCTCGCCGAACAGGAATTGCGCGAGGTCGAGGAACAGCACGCCAAGCTCTGCGGCGAACGCGACGACCTCGTCGAAGCTATCCGGCGGCTGCGCCAGGGCATCACCAGCCTCAACAGCGAAGCGCGCGAGCGCCTTCTTGCTTCGTTCGTGACCGTCAACGAGAACTTCAAGAAGCTATTCGGCGAATTGTTCGGCGGCGGCAATGCCGAATTGCAACTCATCGAGAGCGACGATCCGCTCGAAGCCGGCCTCGAGATTTTCGCCAAGCCGCCGGGCAAGAAGCCTTCGACGCTGTCGCTGTTATCCGGCGGCGAGCAGGCGCTGACCGCGCTCGCCCTGATCTTCGCCGTGTTCCTGACCAATCCGGCGCCGATCTGCATCCTCGACGAGGTCGACGCGCCGCTCGACGACTACAACGTCGAACGCTTTTGCGATCTGCTCGACGAGATGACGCGCTCGACCGATACGCGCTTCATCATCATCACGCACAACCCAATCACCATGGCGCGCATGAACCGGCTCTATGGCGTCACCATGGCGGAACGCGGCGTGTCGCAGCTCGTATCGGTCGATCTGCAAGGCGCGGTGAAGCTGCGCGAGGCGAGCTAAGACG
>CAVTFP010000007.1:0-146352 GCA_963733645.1 uncultured Alphaproteobacteria bacterium | reverse complement strand
ATGAGTTCTCGCTGCCACGTATATAGGCGGGGGGCCGACTTTTCCAGAAAGTAGAGTAGGTTTTCCTGCGGCAGCCCCAAGAGTGCGCGGCGCCTTTCGGTGCTGAGTTCGGAAGCGGTCTTCACCGGGCCGGAAGGAACGGTTCGCCAAAGATCATTAAAGGTGCTTTCCTCATTTGTACGGCGATCCTTAGCGCGCTGCTCTTCCGCCCGTAGATCGAGTTTTCTCTTGCCGGGATAGCGATCGATGCCGTGTGACATCAGGGCATGTGCAGCGTCTAGCGTCTGCTCGACTGCAATACGGCCGTGCCGTTCCTCGCACTGAGCGACATAGCTCTTGGCAAAGGCGAGATAATCGAGGATGCCGTCGGCATCGGTCCATTGCTTAAATGTGTAATTGTTCTTGAAGAAGTGGTTATGGCCGAAAGCGGCATGCGCGATGACGAGCGTCTGCATGGTCGCCGTGTTCTCTTCCATCAGGTAGGAAATGCAAGGCGAGCTGTTGATCACGATTTCGTAGGCGAGGCCCTTTAGTCCCTTGCGATACAGCGTCTCCTGGTGGGCAAACTGTTTGCCGAATGACCAATGCTTGTAGAATAGCGGCATGCCGATCGAGGAGTAGGCGTCCAGCATCTGCTCTGCGGTGATAACCTCGATCTGATTGGAATAGACGTCGAGCCCAAGCTTCGTCTCAGCGATCGTCTCGCAGGCATCATGAATGCGCTGCAGCGTCGCGAAATCCCAATCGGCTCCGTGATACAGAGCGCCCTTGGTCATGATGCAGCGGCTTCTTTCTCATTTTGCCGCCGGCTGAACAGCTCGTGAAACACCGGGAAAATCTCGCTGCGATCCCGTACCTTGCGCATGGAGAGCGATGCGCTCTCGGAGCGCAGGCTCTCATAGAGCTGCCACAGCGAAGACTTCGATTCAAGGCCGACCCCGGATCCGACGTCGCCGACCTCGAGGTAGGCGAAGAACTGCGTTACCGGTAATATCAGTTCGGTCAGCAGATGCCCGGTCCGCTCGGAATCTTCATAAGAATTGTCGCCGTCTGACGCCTGCGCTGCATAGATGTTCCAGTCGGCCGGGTGGTAGCGGGCGCGAATAATTTCATGCATCGTCTGCAGCGCGCTCGAGACCTGCGTGCCGCCTGAAGCCGGGTCGTGAAAGAACGTCCGTTCGTCCACTTCCTCCGCTCGATCGGTGTGGCGAATGAACACGATCTCTACGTAACGATAACGTCGATTAAGAAAAACGTAGAGCAGCATGTAGAACCGCTTCGCCAGATCTTTCATGTGTTCCGTCATCGAACCGGACACATCCATGAGACAAAACATGACCGCCTGCGCGATGGGTTTTCGCGTCGTTTCGAAGCGGCGATAGCGAATATCGATCGGATCGATGAACGGAATTCGCCGCGCCTTGGATTTGAGCGCTTCGATCTGCAACGTGAGCTCGGCACGCTGTTCGTCGTGACAGTCGGCGAGAGCAGCCTCGAGTTTCTCGATCGCCACCGGCCGCGGCCGGCCGAGCGCGACCCGCCGCGCGAGAGCTAGCCGCATGGTTTTGGTAATGGCTATATTCGTAGGCGAGCCCGAGTTGGTATATCCGGCCCGGCGCCGGCCCTCAGGCTCGGTTTCCGCGAGCTTCCGTTTGGCAAGATCCGGCAGCTCAAGATCATCGAGAAACAAGTCGACGAATTCGTCCCGGCTCAGTTCGAAACGAAAGGCGTCCTCTCCGTCGCCGTCACCAGAATCCGCCGGATTGCCGCCTCCCTGGTTCGAACGCGGGATGATATCTCCCTCGAGAAACTTTGTATTGCCCGGCAAAACAAGGTCGCGCGTACCGCCCTGGCGATGGAACCGCGGCTCGCGCAATCCTTCAATCGGAATGCTGATTTCGCCTCCGCCCAACACGTCCTTGATGTCGCGGCCCCCGGACGATTTCTTGACGGCGCCCTGAACTAAAGCCTTGGCACGGCGCAAAAACCTCTGGCGGTTTTCCAGGCTCTTGTTGTTCGGGTTCCGCCGCCGATCAACGATATGCATGGCCACAGTCCGGGTTCACCTCAGCCGGCTTGCTTCACGCGCATGTACCATTCGACAAGACGGCGAACCTGACGCTCGGTATAGCCGCGTTCGACCATTCGTATGACGAATTCACCGTGTTTCTTTTCGGTGTCACCGTCCTTTTTCGATCCAAACGAGACGACAGGGAGGAGATCCTCGACTTGCGAGAATATTCGCTTCTCGATGACTTCGCGGATTTTTTCATAGCTGGTCCAAGACGGGTTTTTCCCCGCATTGTTGGCGCGAGCGCGCAGCGCAAACTTGACGACCTCGTTACGAAAGTCCTTCGGATTGGCGATGCCCGCCGGCTTTTCAGTCTTGGTCAGTTCTTGATTGAGCAGCTCACGATTAAGCATCTGGCCGGTGTCAGGATCCTTGAAGTCCTGATCCTCGATCCAGGCGTCAGCGTAGTCGACATAGCGGTCGAACAGGTTCTGGCCGTAGTCGGAGTAGGATTCGAGATAGGCTTTCTGGATTTCGTGCCCAATGAACTCGGCGTAGCGCGGCACGAGTTCCGCCTTGATGAATTCGAGATAACGTTTCTCGACCTCTTCGTGTAACTGCTCGCGCCGGATGGCGAGCTCAAGCACATACATCAGATGAACCGGATCAGCACCGATCTCGGCGGTGTCGTGATTGAAGGTCGAAGCCAGCACCTTGAAGGCAAACCGCGTCGAGACGCCGTCCATGCCTTCGTCGATGCCGGCGGCGTCCTTATATTCCTGGACGCTCCGTGCCTTGGGATCGGTCTCTCTGAGGCTCTCGCCGTCGTAGACCCGCATCTTGGAAAACAAGTTCGAATTTTCGTGTTTGCGAAGGCGCGATGCCACTGAAAAGCGGGCTAGCGTCTGCAACGTCGCCGGAGCACAAGGCGCACTGGCCAGGCTCGATCCCTCGATGAGTTTCTCGTAAATTTTCTGTTCCTCGGCGACGCGCAGGCAGTAAGGCACCTTGATCACACAAATTCGATCGATGAAGGCCTCGTTGTTTTTGTTGGCCTTGAAACTTTGCCACTCGGCCTCGTTGGAGTGCGCGAGTATCGCGCCGGTGAACGGAATGGCGCCGATGTTCTCGGTGCCGATGTAGTTGCCTTCCTGCGTCGCGGTCAGCAATGGATGCAGCATCTTGATCGGCGCTTTGAACATTTCGACAAATTCAAGCACGCCTTGATTTGCGCGATTGAGACCACCCGAATAGCTGTAGGCATCGGGATCGTTTTGCGCGAAAGTTTCGAGTTTGCGAATATCGACCTTACCGACGAGCGAGGAGATGTCCTGATTATTTTCGTCGCCTGGTTCGGTCTTGGCGACGGCGATCTGTCGAAGCCGCGAGGGTTGGGTCTTCGTGACGCGGAACCGGGAAATATCGCCGCCAAAGGCCTGCAGGCGCTTATAGCACCACGGCGACATCAGTCCGGTCAGATAGCGACGCGGGATGCCGTATTTCTCCTCGATGATCGGGCCTAATGCTTCTGGATCGAACAGGCCAAGCGGGCTCTCGAACACCGGGCTTAGTTCATCACCGGCCTTGAGAACGTAGATCGGACTGACTTCCATCAGCGACTTCAGCCGCTCGGCAAGAGATGATTTGCCGCCGCCTACTGGGCCGAGCAGGTAGAGTATCTGTTTGCGCTCCTCCAAGCCCTGCGCCGCATGCCGGAAGAAGGCGACGATGCGCTCGATGGTGTCTTCCATGCCGTGGAAGCCGGTAAACGCCGGGTAGATCCGCACCGTCCTGTTCAAAAAAATACGGCCAAGGCGTGGATCCTTGGCCGTGTCAACGATCTGCGGCTCGCCAATTGCCGCCAGTATGCGTTCCGCCACATTGGCGTATCGCATCGGGTCGTCCCGACACGACTCCAAGTACTCGGCCATCGACATGTCGCTTTCGCCGCGCGCTTCGAATGTCCGCACGAAAGCGTTGAACAGAGAATCATTGTACATGATTCTAATCTCCTGCGTCTGATCGGTTTTTCTGCGCAGTGGGCCGCCATCCAGGCGTATCCGCGCAGTTCGATCGCGAATCAGCACTAGCCCTTTTTCGATTGGACACCGCAGTGAGTCGTTGGTGCAATACTTAGTTTGCCTAAAAGTTCGGCTGGGCGTTAGGCAGGCGCGAATTTTGGCAGCAAATCGGAAACATTGCCGAACGCTGTGGTATCCGTACCACTTCCAGCAGCGAGATAAGGAGTTCCATCATCGGCATTGTGCCGCTCCCAGGCAGATAGGCCTCGCGTTTTTAGATATTCGCATTTGTAAAGCCTCGTTGCGCCTCGGTTTGGTCCTGGAATATTTCTTGCCGCAATCTCCGTCCGCGAAAGCGCCAGCAAACCGCACCGTCCCTCATGTTATAAATCTTTCCAGGGGAATGATTCGTTCGGGGCTCCTTTTCACAGTGCAAAGAGGCCTTTATCCAGCGATGAATATTCACGCGACCCTCAACCCCGACGCACAGTTTCGCTATCTGATGTGTCCGCCGCGTTATTTCGCAGTCACTTACAGCATAAATCCGTGGATGGACCCTCAGGCGTGGAACAACGCAGGTGCGCCACTACGCGAGACGGCGGAGCGCCAGTGGGATGGCTTGCGGCGGGCGCTGCTTTCAGCCTGCGTATTCCGACGAAGTCGGCCGCCCATTCCGATTGAAGCCGGCCGGGGATACCGATGATCCCGGCCATCTCTTTAGGCGCTGCTCTCATGTCGACGTGGTCATCAGGTCAGTTGGCAGGTTCGGCGTCAAGCTTGTGACGTTTGGCTTCGGCTTTTCGGAGGCTCTCGCCCTTGAGCGTGAGCCGGTGAGCGTTGTGTACCAGGCGATCGAGAATGGCATCGGCCAGGGTCGGGTCACCGATGATCTCATGCCAATGTTCGACCGGAAGCTGGCTGGTCACCATGGTTGAGCCGCGGCCGTGCCGATCCTCCATGATCTCCAAGAGGTCGCGCCGTTGCTCGGCGGTCATAGGAGCGAGTCCCCAATCGTCGAGGATCAGAAGCTCGACGCGCGCCAGGCTTTTGAGGAGCCGAGGATGATGGCCGTCGCCGCGTGCCAGCGCGAGCGCATCGAAGAGCCGCGGCAGGCGTTGATAGAGGACCGAGCGGTTGTCCCGACAAGCCTTATGGCCGAGCGCGCAGGCAATCCAACTCTTACCGACGCCGGTCGGGCCGATGATGAGCAGGTTCTGGTGCCGTTCGATCCATTCGCCGGCGATGAGCTTTTGGAACAGCGCCTTGTCGAGGCCGCGCGGCGCCCTCATGTCGATATCCTCGACGACGGCGGTTTGCCTGAGGCTTGCGAAGCGCAAGCGGCTGATCAGCCGTTTGTTGTCGCGCTCGGTCGCCTCGCGGTCGACCAGCAGAGCAAGCCGCTCATCGAAGGCCAACGTCGCGATATCGGGCTGTCGTTGCTGTTCGTCGAGCGCCTTCGCCATGCCGGTGAGCCCGAGCGTAACGAGGCGGCCGTGGGTGGGATGTGTCAACATCGTCTGTCCTTTCCTCAGTGGTAGTAGCCAGTGCCGCGGATGTTGCGGTGTTGGATTGGTGATCCGTCCGGCGGCTTCTCGTTGGCGTAGGCGCGATCGAGCCCATGCTGGAGGATCGATTTGATCGAGCCGTAGGTGGTGGCGCCGATGTCATTGCCGCGGCGGCAGGCCGCCTCGATGCGTGCCGAACCGTAACTGCGGGCGAGCCGCAGGATGCCAAGACAGGCACGGAAGCCTTGCTCGGGATGCGGTTTGGCTTTCATGATCGCCTCGACGAGGGCGGTGGTGGCGGAGCCAATTTTGGCCGCTTCCCGCATCATTCGAGCCGGCGTCCACTCGGCGTAGCGCCGGTGCGCACTCGGCATGTGCTCCAGGATTGTCGTGTGACGACGCCGCGCATGCGAACGAACATGGCTCGCCACACGAGCGCCCTTGTGCAGGATCTCGATCGTAGTGTCGGTGATGCGCGCTTCGAGTTGCTCGCGGATCAGGCGAGACGGCACGGAGTAATAGTGATCGGCGATCTCGACGTGATAGTCGGGCGCGACCCGGCACTTCTTCCATTCGGCAAACTGATAGGGCGTCGTCGGAAGGGCTTTGAGTGCCGGCCGATCGATCTCTGCGAACAGCTCATTGCGGCTGACACCGAGCTTGCGCATGATCTTGGCGTTGAGGTCGGCAACGGTCTCGCGGATCGATGTATTGAGTTCATGGAGCGAGAAGAAGCGGCGGTTGCGCAGCCTGGCCAGCACAAAGCGCTGGACAATTTGCACGGCCACTTCGACCTTGGCCTTATCGCGCGGCCGTCGCGGACGCGCGGGAAGGATCGCGGTGGCGTAATGCTCGGCCAGCTCCTGGTAGGTGCGGTTGATTCCAGGCTCATAGCGGCAGGCCACGGTGACGCCGGCCTTGAGATTGTCGCAGACCACCGCCTTTGGCACGCCGCCGATCATATTCAAGGCGTTGACGTGAGCTCCGATCCAATCGGCAAGCCCTTCCGACCAGCGCGCCTCCGCATAGGTGTAGTTGGACGCTCCCAGCACCGCGACGAAGATATGGGCGCAACGTTCCGTCGCTGTCGCGGTGTCGAATACCGGCACCGTGTCGCCAGCGAAGTCGACGAACAGCTTCTCGGCGGCGCCGTGCGTCTGACGCATGGTGGCCGAGATACTCTTGCACCAATCGCGGTAGAGGTCGCAGAACCTGCTGTAGCCGTAGCCGTCGGCGTGCTCGCCCCGATATTCCTCCCACAGCAACAGCAGCGTCACGGCGCGCCGCTTCAGCTCCTTGTGGACGTACGGCCAATCGGGCAGCGGCCGCGCCAGCCTCTCGTCGAACGTCGGTAGCATGAACAGCCGCCGTTCAAGTTCGGCATCGTCCAGTCCGTCCGGCACCGGCCAGGTGATGCCGATAACGGCGGTGCGACGCAGATATTCGCCAACCGTCGACCGGCTCAGCCCGGTTGTGATGGCGATCTGCCGCTCGCTCACGCCAATGGCGTGCCGCAATCTCAGAACTTCTCGTACCTTCCGCATCGGCGCTCTCTCGGCGGGCATCGGACCTCCCCTTGCATGGCAACAAAGGGCGTCTCGTCCGCGATTCGATCGCCGACATCGAGAGCTTCACGCCGGTCTCACCAGGGCGGCCGGCTTCGATCGGAATGAGTGGCCGACTTCCCTCGGAATCAGTGGCCGGCTTGCGTTGGAATCAGTGGTCGCTTTGCGTCGGAATACGCATTCAGCCGGCGCAGCGATCGAAATCTTGCCGCCGGAACCCGGTTTGCCCGATCTCGTGTTCACCGCTAATTCCGCCGTCGTACTCGACGGCAAGGTCTTACTGGCGCGTTTCCGTCATGGCGAGCGCCAGGGGGAAGAGCCGCCGAACGACAAGGTCTTTCGCGCGCTTATCGCGAAGGGAGTGATTGCGGAAGTCATAACTATGCCCGAGGGCGTAACGCTCGAAGGCGCTGGCGATTGCATCTGGGATCGGCGTCGCAACTTGTTTTGGGTTGGCTGCGCCTTTCGCTCTGACGCTGCCGCTGCCGGCATCTTGGCCGAACTGTTTGGCGCCCACTGCCTGACGATGCCGCTTGCCGATCCAAAGTTCTATCACCTCGACACCGCCTTCTGCGCTCTGCCGTGCGGTGGCGTAATCTATTATCCGCAAGCTTTTACGGCGACCGCGCTGACGCTCATTCACGATTATGTCGTCCCCGGCGACCGCATTGCGCTCGACCGCGCCGACGCCGAGCGCTTCGCTGCCAACGCGGTTTGCGTCGGGCGCAACATCATCCTGTCGCGGTGCAGCGGCGCACTGCGGAAGGTGTTGGAGCAGCGCGGTTATGCCGTGATCGAGACGCCGCTCGACGTATTCCTGAAGAGCGGCGGCTCCGCCTGCTGCCTGACGCTGCGGCTCGACCATCAATTGGCGTCGGCCGCGCTCATCGCCGAACACGCCAAGCGGGATTGCCAGGGGTTGCCTATTCCTTCGGCTCGCACCAACTGGGCGCGCTCCAATCAGTGAGGCGACCCCTTCGGTTGCCGGCAGCCTCAGTTAGCCAAACGCCGCACTCCCCGCAGCGAAAGGTCGCCACGTCAGGAAGGCCGTCCGTACCTGGCGTGATGCGCGACATGTGCATTGATCTGCCGCAGTTAAGACAAGCCGGTCGAAGTACGGTGCCGCCGCCACCCTGTCGCGTCAACGTTTGAACTGCCAACATGGCACACCCTCTTGTAGCGCCGTTTTCAAACGGCCGATTGAAATTCAAACATCTGTTTGAGACGAGGGTTGGCCTGAAAGAAGGAGATTATGTGATTCCTCGAGTTTACTTCCGGAAACGGCAATTATCGGACTCCGCGTGAGCTAGCCCAATGACTGAGACTGAAAAGAGCGACCGCAAAGAACTGGAACGGCGTCTGGAACAGGCGCGCCGGCTGCCAGCCGGGATCACCGACCCGGTCACACTAGAACGGATTACGCGGCTGATCCGCGACCTTGAAGAACAGTTAGAGTAAGGCGGCCTAGCCGCAGTGCGTAAAGTATTTTCGCAGCCGCGAAACTATTGCGAGTTGCCGCCCGTATCTCTTCACAGGGCTGGATAACAACACCAAGGAACCTGAAAATGAAAAGATTAGCACTTCTGGCGCTTTCGACGGCGCTGCTCTCCGGAACGGCGTTTGCCGCTGGCGAGCCTATGGTCGGCGGCGCCGCGATGTATCCCAGCAAGAACATCATCCAAAACGCCGTGAACTCGAAGGACCACACCACGCTTGTTGCCGCAGTCAAGGCCGGCGGTTTGGTCGACACACTGGAAGGGAAGGGGCCGTTCACTGTGTTCGCGCCGACCAATGAAGCCTTCTCGGCGCTGCCGTCCGGCACGGTCGACACTCTGCTCAAGCCCGAGAACAAGACGACGCTCGACAAGATCCTGACCTACCACGTCGTGCCTGGCCGGCTTGATACCGCAAAGCTCGATGCCGACATCCAAAAGGGCGGTGGCAAGGCAATCCTGACAACCGTGCAAGGTGGAACGCTCACCGTCGCCGGAAGCGGCAAGGATCTCACCGTGACCGACGAGAAGGGCAATACCGCCGAAGTCACGATCGCCAACGTGATGCAGAGCAATGGCGTCATTATGGTCGTCGATAAGGTGCTGATGCCGAACTGATCGTCTCCTCAGTTCGTGTGTCATCGCAAAGCCGGGCCTGCGCCATCCACGCAGCGCCCGGCTTTGCACTGAGGGATCCATCAATATCCGATCGTGCGCACGTTGAGAGTAGACTTTCGTCTGGTCTGCACGGAACTGCCTCTCGTCATACCTGTTCTTCCCAGGAGATTCGGGCCGGCCCGTGGGAGCACGTCTGACGAGGTTTAAATGAGCCGCGCCTTCACCAAGGAAATCGATGAGAAGCCGGAGGAGGTGTTAGCCCGGCCGGTCTCTACCCAGCCCAATTACGTAACGCCGAATGGGTTAAAGCAGATCGAACTGGCGTTGACGAAGTTTGAAGCCGCGCACACCGCAGCAATTTCGAAGGAGAATAAATCTGCCATCGAGTTGACGGCTCGAGAGATCCGCTATTGGTCGAGCCGAAAGAACAGTGCCGTTCTGGTGCCGACGAGCTCAAGTCCTGATCAGGTGCAGTTTGGAGCGACGGTAACGGTCCGAAGACACGATGGCCGTGTCCAGACATTTCGCATTGTGGGCGAAGATGAGGCCGAGCCTTCGGGTGGCACGATCTCCTATGTTTCGCCGTTCGCACATGCAGTTTTAGGGAAGTCCGTCGGCGATCACGTCGAAATCTCCGGAGAGAATGCCGAAATTTTGGAGATTGGTTAGGCGCGCCGCCGGTCAGTGCGTGGCTTTTTTGACTTTGCGGGATCAAACTGCACAACAGCAACCAGCCGTTCGTCTTTGTCCGTGACCACAAATGTCCAGTGCTCAAGGCCGCGCTTATACTTGTGGTGCCCAGCCATCATCTCTCGCGCCACCATGAGGGCGTGCGCCTGCGCCTCCTTATCATTGGCAAGCAGATCGCCTTCGGGGTCAGGGATAGCCTTGCGCCCGCGCACTACGATATTGAAAAAATATCGCGGCATTCGTAGAGAATAGTTGAACGACCATAAGGTTGCCGTACACTTTCGTACGGCAGGCCGCCTCAGTTGGCCGCCTCTCCTGGCCGGTAGCCACGTCGATGACCAGCTTGGCCGCTCGGTCGGTAGTGGGCTCCTTTGAATAAGGCAAACCGGAATAGGGCTTGCCGACGCTATTCAGCGGGGCATATTCGCCAGTATGGCACCTAATGTGACCGCGCCACTGAGTCCCGATGAATGGGCCTCTCTCCGTGAAGTTTCCAAGGGGATGATGCAAGCCGCAATTCCCATTGAGCATCGGGAACGCCTGATTTCTCTCGGTTACATCGTAGAGCGTCTTGGCGGCCTCGTTTTGACCAATGACGGTCGCTTCAGATTGGCGGCTGGCCGATGACCAAGCCCACCAAACGCCCTAGAGACTTCAGGTGACCGACTATCGCTGATTATTTTTCGGATCGTCCTGCTGATCGTTTCGCGGGCCACCGCGGCGGCTTGGGTCTTGGTTCTGCTGCTTGGGAAGCTCGCCGGCCGCTCCTTGCTGACGCCTCTGATCAACTTCATCGCCCTGCTGTTTGGGGTTGTTTATGCCGCTATCTTGCTGGCCGCCCTGCTTTTGACCTTGGGTTTGCGCCATGGGGGGTTTTCCTACGTTTGGGGAAGCATCGACAATTAATCCCGGATGTCGTGGGACGTTCCTTGTCCTCGCTCCTTCGGCCAGCTTCGCTTCCCAGCAGAATAGGAACATAATCTCTCACTTGAAATAATCTAAACGGAGGTTTAGAATGTTTCAGGATCAAGACAACAGGGGGATTTGACCGTGAACGCTCGCCCCGCACGCCGCTTCGTCGCCTACTACCGCGTCAGCACTGACCGCCAGGGCCGCAGCGGCCTTGGCTTGGAGGCCCAGCAAAAGGCCGTCCGCGACTACCTCAACGGCGGTGCTTGGGAGCTGACGGGCGAATTTGTCGAGGTCGAAAGCGGCAAGCGTGCCGATCGCCCCGAACTAGCGCGCGCACTCGACACCTGCCGAAAGAACAAGGCCAAGCTGGTCATCGCCAAGCTAGATCGGCTTTCCCGAAATCTCGCGTTCATCGCGACCATGATGGAATCCGGCGTTGAGTTCATTGCGGTCGATAACCCGCACGCGACCAAGCTGACATTACATATTCTGGGGGCGGTGGCCGAGCACGAGCGCGAAGTTATTTCGGAGCGCACCAAGGCGGCTCTTGCAGCGGCGAAGGCGCGCGGGAAGCGGCTTGGCACTCCGGACCCGGTGGGCGCGGTAAAGCGTATGGGGAAAGCCCTCAAGGCGCTAACGAGTCAATTTGCGGCCAACGTCCTGCCCCTCATCCGGGAGGTTCAGGCAGCCGGCCACACCAGTCACAACGCGATCGCCGGCCAGCTCAATTCCCGCAAGGTGGCCACGGCGCGGGGTGGTCGCTGGACGCACGTGCAGGTGCGGCAAATCTTAGATCGCGCATCTAAGTGATTTTGCCCGGCGTATATTTTCGGCCGGCCCGCGCTTGTCAAAGGAAAACCCCCAGGCGAGGGGGTCGCTTGGGGGTTTCTGCCTTACGACTTAAGGCCGCTCCGGATGCGTTGGGGGGGGTCGGGGGTGGGCACGCTCCAGAACAATGTGAGAGTAGCGGAGCGGCGTTGAATGCGACTATTGCCCATTAGTCCCAGTACCACTGCACGTTGGTATAGGTTGTCCAAGGGGGGCGCTCAGTCAGTTGGCGCTTTATGTGGGATTTCCTTTGGGTGCCAGAGTTACCACATGAATGGAAGCCTGTGGTGGTGGCGGTGCTGGCCCTTGCTCTCGTGATTTACCTGCTGCGCCACGGGCGCTAGGCCACCTCAGTCCCACGCTTGCCCGGCGGCTACTCAGTCAGTGCTCGCCTGCAAACCCAAGCGAGGTCGATTGCGCCGGCCGTGCAGGCTCGACTTCCGCTGGCGTTACAGGTTGCGTGGTTTGCAGGGGGGCGTCTTGCAAGCGATCCTGGGCGTTGAATTTGGCGATTTCGCTCATCACCAAATTGCGAAAATCCGAATTGAACGGCGCCCCCAGATGGGTGTCATTGTTCGTAATGTACTCGATATTTTCGCCGACCAGTTTCCCCGATCCCATGCCGCCAAAAGTCATCCACCGATTGGGATTATAGATTTCAATCACTCGGCCCACTTTTCCTGTGAGCGGTGGATTCGAAATCAGCATAGAGGGCTGCAGTGCGATGATCAGGTCTACATATTTCGCGGTATTGGCTACCAAAATCGAACTATTCGCTCCCAAACTATAGCCGACGACGACCATGTGCGTTCCGGCAGGCTGACGGTCGAGATCCTCAACCAAAGATGGCCATCCCGTATGCTCATAAGTTTCGACTTCGACATCCGGCATCATCCTAAGTTCGGCGACCAGTTCTACGAGCCCGATCGCCGGCAGTGGTCCAAACAATGGCCAAAGCACACCGACAAATGTTTTGGCATGCACGGGAGCGCTGATCAAAAAACCAGCCAAGGCGATAGCCACTGACCGTATTTTCACTTGTCACGTCCCCGATTCACCTGTGAAGCCTGTACGGCACACCCTCAATCTGTAGCACGAGTTCGAAGCGTGGCGCTGATGCTCATGGTGTCCTCGCCGTCCGCGCAAGCTTGTAGAGTTGTTTCGACGTACTGCCACGTCGATAGCTGCCGCCGTCCCTTCGGAATGTGACCGAGCAGCTTGCGCACGTCGGCGAGCGTCTTGAGCGTCATGACGTCGGGGATTGTCAGAGGCTGGGGCAGGGGCGTCGACCAGCTGGGACGTTTTGCCATCAAGCCATCGGATCAATCAGCGTCGGAGCGTCATCCCGCTTCTGGCGCTGGCTTTCCGTACCTATGCCCTTTTTAATCCAAGTCAGGGCGTCTTGTCGGGACTGAAACCTCCCAACGATGTCGCGGACACCATGGCGATAGGTAGCCACGCCCCACGAACCATCCGAGCGCTCGAATGGCTCAGAATCCGAAAGCTCTTTTCTCCCACGGTCCCCCATGGAACACCCGGTTTTTGACTGGTGTTGAGTTTCGAACAGTAGCAGGCGGCCTTGTATCAGCCTCCATTCGGAAAGTTGCTAATTACATTTTAGTAAGTGAATTTGCCTCGTCCCGTCGATCCTCTCGCCGATGAACTTGCCGCGCGGGATGTACTCATCGGGGCCACTTTTGCAAATCTGCGCCGCAAGGGGCGCGCTCGCCAAATAATCTCCTTGCAGCCTCAAAGACGCTGGAACGCCGGATACTCCAGTTTTAAACCAAGGAAATAACCATTGAATTTCGGATCGATATTCGAATTCTTGAGGAAGTTACTGAAGCTATCTTGGCCTAAAACGACGCGAATTTGCGAGGACGGCGTTTCATTGCACATGAAGCAATTGGGAAGATAGAACACGTTCTTTCCCGCACCGATGCTGCCCGGGTTCGGATTGGCCTTAATACCGGGAGGGAACCCCACACCGGGGATAACAGTGATTTCAGCGTCGGCAACGCCGTTCCTCGTGAAGTTCCAGTACACGGAATTGAAATTGTAAATTGCCGGGCTCTTTAGCTGTACGCCGCTTACTCCTACCTCGAACAACAGGTTGCTGGCGACGGTGTCGGTGCTCGGGTCAACCAGAGGAGGCGGCGATGATACGCGACTATGGCGGGGCGCGCGGATGTAGAACTCAGCAAACACGCCGCTTCGAATGGGCGCCCAGGTGTGCCAGGGCGTCTGTGTTACCGTTATTAGAAGCTTGCGATTGTCGAAGATCACCGGCGAGGAACTGAGCTCGACCTGTTCGGAAAAGTTGGGGGGAGAACCCGTACCTGTGAAGCCTTGACCTTCGATTGTGTAGGTCGTGCCGAGATCAAGCAACTGTGCTTTAGCCTGATCCGAAGAAATTAGTGCAGCGAGTCCGATCGCCGCAAAAAGAGTGAGATGGAATTTCATTGCTCCCCCTTTGCAGTGCGCATTTCCTCTGCCTTGAACGTATCCCGCGCCAGCGGAATTGTCCGCGCAGCCGCTCATGCTGGGATTATCGCGTAACTATCGGCCGCTAAATCACCAGGTCGCGGGGCTTGCCGTCGCTCCGGCACATGACGCTGGCCGGATAGCTGGCCCAGACGACGCTATCGCGCAGCACCACAAGGCGGCCAGGACGGCGTTCGACCTCCTCATCGTAGCGGCGCTTTGCATCAGGAAGCGTGTCGGCGCGGCCAAGCTCGCGCTCCGGGCTCTCAACCAGGCGAGCCGCTGGTGCAGAGATAAATGCGATAGCGGTCCGGCATCGGGGGCGGTGGCGGATCCACGATATTCCTCAACTGCTCCAGCGCGCCGCGGCGCATCGGAAAGGCGTCGAGGATGTTGCCGCCGCTGATGAGCTCAACGACGAGTTCGGGATTGTCATTGTCCGCCGGCCGCAGGCACGCGAGGCGCGCGGCCTCAAAGCGCAGCCGTGCAAGTTCGGGGCTCGGCAGGTCGTAATTGCGAACCGTGACCGACTCGCCGCTTTGATCATCGGAGGCAAAGACATGGATGCCCAAACGGATCGGTTTATAGCGGCGATATGGGTCGATGTTTCCAGCCATGGCGCGATTTGATGCCAGCGTCGCGCCGAAAGCCAGCCGCTAGGGATTGGGGCAATCGAGTGCAGCCGCCACTAACCTAGCTGCGAGGGGAGCGGGGCAATATGGACTGCCAGCTTTCTGCCCAACGGCGAACGTCCGATAGCGCTTTTATTTCCTTTTCAGTCATCGGCTTCGTCAGTTGCTGTTGACGAAGCTTGGCTTCCAGCTCGCCTTTCGCTTCATCTTTGGTCATGGGGCGACTTTCATGTTGCTCTTCGATGGACCAGGGCGGCGGGAAGCGGTAGCCCGGGTTGCTTTAAAATTGTGCCGCTCGCCGCGCCCGGTAAGAACACAGCCGCAGATTACGAACCCGACCGCGACCGCCATTAACACCCAAAGGGCTGCAAATTTCCATGTCGTTCTCCCGATACGCCCCCTACTAAATCAACCACGGTTCGCTGCAGACGTTTCAGTACCACAACGTCGCGCTGCCGCGATCTGCGACTGGGGTGGCGGGAAGGGGCGGGGCATCAGTGTCGCGCCATCACAGTATCGAGAGCCTTCCTACCAAAGTCTGTAATGACGTAGCGGGGCGACGCCCCTTCGATCACCCGACGCTCGACATAGGCGCCTTTATCAGTCGTGCGAGCAACAGCGGCGCTTGAGGAACAGGGCGACCGCGCTCGCCGGCCCCCCTCAACTCCTTCAAAAGCCGGATTTCCTCGTCAGTTAAGTTGAAAGTCATTGGCCCGGAACCTATCCGATTCGGCGGGGCACTGCTTCGATCGACCGGGGCGCTGGCCCTTGCACTCAATTTTTTTCTTCGGGTACAGTGATACTGGCGGCATTCCCATTCCTTAGGCCGATGAGCAATTACAGCAATTATTACGTTAGCGTCAGATCCGTTGGAATCACCTGGGAATGGCGAATCCTCAGGCGGTCTAAACCGATGGGCATCAAACTCGATGGCGGCGGCTATAAGTCTCAGACTGCCGCGAGGAGTGCAGGCAGTAAGGCTTTAAACGAGCTAGTGACTGGCCTGGAAAAGACGACGGCAAATAACACCGAAGCTTCCAAAGCGTCTTAGGTCCCGTGCATCCGCTCGCCGTGCCTACCGCTTAATCAAGCTGATAATAACAAAGGCATCCATCTTTCATAGACCTGTGATATTCAGCGCGTGTTTCCTTCTGGATTGAACCTCCAAGAGTTCCCGCCGCTACGTCGCGGCGGGATTTTTTTGCGTTATCGCGTAGCAGCAGTCGCTGGCGAATTGGAAACTCGAACGGGGAGCTCAGTGCCGCGGCCACTAGGCTAATTCGAGTTGGGTGGGGAGCGGAGCCATGTGGACTGCCAGCTTCGTGCCCAACTGCGAACGTCCGGTAGCGCGCTGTAATCCAATTCCAGATTCCTGACATAGCCTCACAGAATGCGTTCATTTCCTTTTCAGTCATCGGCTTCGTCAGTTGCTGTTTATGAAGCTTTCCTTCGACCTCGCTTTTCGCTTCATCTTTTGTCATGGGTCTGGCCGACGGCACGCTCTCGCATTGAGATTTTCCTGGCAACGCCGGCAGGATTCGAACCTGCGACCTCCCGGCCCATGCCACGGTAGCACGTCGAAAGCAGGAGAGGGCAGGCACCTACTCGGCGATTGATGCCCTGAGAGCAGCATCGAGGGTGTTCCGAAACCCCATCCGCGGTCGTCAAGAAAAACACCCTGAATTCAACAGACGGCGAAAGCGGGATCACGTGTTCCGAAAAAAGTGTTTTTGGAACAGCCAATATTAGCGCGTACTGGCCGGTTTCCATACCTAGTGGCTGGTTTCTTTGAAAATCGAGGTGGCCGGTTTTGAAAGTGGTCACTTTTGAACAAACTGCCTCTAGGCAGCCGCAGGATTAGTGCGACACACCAGCGGGGACGATCGATCATGCCAATTCCCATGACTAATAATTCGCGCGATGCCGAGATTCCCAATAGGCCAATTCGCGCCGATCAATTCTGGGAGGCTCGCCGCTCATGGTTTGAGCGTATGCGCGCGGCACAAAAATGCCAGCCTCTAGGGATGGGCGCACCAGGGAAGGTCGACACTAATTACCGCTCTGCCGGCGAACGCGCCGTTTGGTGAGATTGTCGCATCAGCGCGGAGGCGCGAACGCGGTCTGAGTACACGATGACCACCGCGGGAGTGCTCTCGGCTTCGGGAGGGCGGGGATGGTGCCCTGGTTGATACGATGGGCACTGGTGATGATGCGGCTCTGCCCGCCCCGTCACCCAAAAAAGACTCTCAATCAACGGCCTAGCTGTTGTTCAAGACGACTGCTTGGCCACCCATGAGAAAGCGGGCGAGCATACAGCGTGCGTCGGCCATTCGTTCGCGGCGCCAAGCCGGATCTGAGAGATCGCGTCCGAAGATCGTCGACAGCGTGTGGACATTGGAGAGATGGAATTGGCTTAGCGCCACCATCAAAATATAAAGCCGGAGTCCGTCGAGGCCCTTTGCCAACTGCCCCGCATGCGCGCCGCGTTCGATCAGATGCTCGATCATGGTCAGTACCGGCGATGACATTTCTGGAATGCGCGAGGACTTGCGCATGTATTTCGCCTTCAGCAGATTTTCGGCCGAGAGCAACCGGACAAGATGCTGAGCGCGCTCGAAATGATTGGCCATGAAGTCGAACAGTTGCAGCAATCCTTCCTGCGGATCGAGATGATCGACATCGATCTGAAGCTCTTGTCTGCGCAAACCACCCAGCGCCTCCTCCAGTACGGCGACATAGAGCTGCGACTTGCTGCCGAAATAATGATAGACCATACGCGGATTGCTGCCCGCTTTCTTGACGATGCGACTGATCCTTGCCCCAGCGAATCCATGCGTCACGAATTCCATAGTTGCCGCACGCAGAAGCTGCTCGCGGCCTTGTGCGGGAGTGCGCCGTGGCCGCCGGCGAACCAACGGCCGTTGTGCGCTCTCGGGTCCGACATCGCGGTACGTCATGCCGAGTTCGCATCTGACATTATCGGGGAAAGTTGTTTCGCAAGATCAAGGAGCGCCAAATCGCACCCTGGCGAGCCGACGAGCGACAAACCGACCGGACAGCCATGGTCACGGGCCGCGGGTAGCGTTACCTGTGGCGCACCGGCATGGCCCGCTATCGAAGTCAGCGTCAGCGTCCGGCGATAGAAGTCGGAGACGGCCTCGTTCGAAGAGGAGAGCGGGAGCGCCGCGCGCGAGGCGGTTGGAATCACGAGCGCCGTATCCAGCGGCACGAATTCCCGTATCCGCGCCGCGATTTTGGCGCGAACCGGCCGAAAGTGATTGACCTGGTCCGGCGTGATCGTTGCCGCTTCGGCGAAGCGCGCCGCAATGGCTTCGCCAAAGCTAGGACGCGCGGTTGCGATCCACACGCCGAGGCTTTGCCAAGCTTCCGCGCCTTGCAACACGCGGTAGCATTCGCGCCATGCGTATTCTTCAGACTCGAAGATCGTCAAATCGCCGGTAATGTCCCAACCTGCCATTGCCGTCCGCAACAGGCGAGCGACCTCGGGATCCGCAAGCGCAAATGCGTCGCGCACCAGTACCAGCCGTGAGATCGGTGGCGTGTCACGGTGCGGCAAGACCGCCGCGCCGACATGCGCCAACATCCCGGCGTCGCGCGCGAACCAACCGATGGTGTCGTAAGAAGGCGCGAAAGGCATGACGCCCTCAAACGAGATAGCGCCGTGCGTCGGACGAATGCCGAACGCGCCGACGAAACTTGCCGGTATTCGCACCGAGCCGCCGGTGTCGGTACCCAGCGCAAAATCGACAAGGTCGCCGGCCACCGCCACGGCTGATCCGCTCGATGAACCGCCAGGAATCCGGTCCGGGCAAGCGGGATTGATTGGCGTGCCGAAATGGACATTGCAGCCTTCCAGGCTGAAGGCGAGTTCGTCAGTGATCGTCTTGCCCGCCAGCGAAGCACCCGAAGCGAGCAGCGTGTCCACCACGGGCGACGAGCGCTCCGCCGACCGCTGGTCGCGTAGCCATTGTGGATTGCCGCCACCGGTCCGGCAGCCGGCGACGTCGATGAGGTCCTTCACCGCAAATCGCAAGCCATTGAGCGGCCCCGCCCCCGTAGCCTCATGCTCGCAGACCAGGTTCGGTACGAATGCACCAAAATCATGTGGCGATGGCATGTCCTGCCCAGCTTCCAAAGGCATGTTCAACGCGACGCGAAGCCGGCCAATGCTGCGATGATCTTCTCGGAATGGGTCACAAAACCGAAGCACTTCTTCACGTTCCAGATTGTCGCCTCGGTGCAGAAATCCGGCGATGTCGTCGCGCAGCAATCCTCCAACATGACGCAGCCATAACCGAGGAAATTCGCGTCAGTAAGCGAATGCAGCACACATTGATCCGTATTAACTCCGGCGAACAGAATCGATCTGGTGCCCAGATTACGCAGAATGCTGTCGAGTGGCGTGTCCCAGAAGCCGCTGATGCGATATTTGTCGACCTTAATGTCTTGTGGCTCCTGTTTCAGTTCATCGACGACGGCGGCCGCCCAGGAGTCCTTTTCCAGCACGTGCGCGCCGCTTCCCGGCAGCGGGTCGCCGAGACCGATGCCGACGCCGTGCGGCTTGTAGAGATGGATTTGATTTGGCGGCATGTTGGCGAGATCAGGACGGTTGCCCCAATTGACCCAAATGACCGGCACCGCCGCTCTGCGCAAGACTGGCAACAGGCGCTGCAGCGGCGCAATCGGTGCGCGGTCCGAAGTATAGTCCGCGCCGAGATGATCGACCCAGCCATTCCTGGCGCAGAAATCGTTCTGCATATCGATCACGATGATGGCGGTCCGGAGGAGATCCACGACGACGTGCTGGGGCTCACACTGGATCGTCAGCGGTACTGGCGCGGGCGCCGGCACCGCCATATCGACGGTGTGCGCGTTTGCCCGCCAGCGATAATTCGCACCGAATCCCAGCAGGCCGCCCGCGGCCTCGTTCGGACACTTTTCCAGCACTGATTTTTCCGTCGCTGCCATTTGTCGCCTTTCGTCAGAGCAACCGCGGCAAAGACTTAAGCCCGCTCTGTAGAATCCTATTAGCAAAATCGTTGCCACCCAAAAAGCTCCGCCAAATCTAAAGGATTACGTGATGCCGGACGCGGGCACGATCACAAATGCTCTCCAAATGACCATAACGATTGGGTTTCTTGCGTAAATAGTAAGCATATACTTATTTTGAAAGGGCGATCATCCGTGAAATGCTTTTCAACTCAATGATATAAGTTGATGGCACGACGCTTGCTTTTGATCGCGTTGCCGGTCCATCACCGAATTTTCGCAGAGGAACCCATGCTTTCCCGACGCCTCCTCCTGAAAGCCGCGTCCGCCGTGACCGCGCTCCCGCTCTCCGCAGTTCTACCGCACCTCGCGCAAGCGGCAGGACCGATCAAGGTCGGCATTCTCATTCCCGGCTCTAAATCCGATAAAGGGTGGATGGAATCCGGCTATGACGGCCTTGTCGCTTCCGAAAAAAAATACGGCGATAAGATCAAGGTCCAGATGATCGAAAACATCAATTACGCCGACATGGACCAGGCGCTTAGCAATCTTGCCTCGAAAAACGATCTGGTGATCGGCGTCGGCGGCCAAACGCAAGCTTCCGTCTACAAGATCGCCAAGCGCTTTCCGAACGTGAAATTCTCCATCGTCGGCGGTAACGAGGGTGACTCGCTGCCCAACGTCGCCGGTTACGACGTCAAACAGGCCGAGATCGCGTTCGCCGCCGGCGCTGCGGCGGCTATGCTGTCGAAGAACGGCGCAGTCAGTTATGTTGGCGGCCTGGAAATCCCCTCCATCGTCAATGCCGGCAAGGAATTCGGCTTGGGCGCCAAATACGTCAACGCCAATATCAAATATTTCGAAAATTACACCGGCGACTTCGACGACGTCGCAAAGGCGAAGGAAGCAACCCTCGCAGCGATCGCGCAAGGCGCCGATGTCCACTATCACATTCTCAATCTCGGCTTGCGCGGCATGGAACAGGCGGCGCGGGAAAAAGGCACGCATATCATCGGCAGCTATACCGACCGATGCGGTACCGATCCGCTCTATGTCGCGTATTCCATCACCGGTGTCGGATTTCAGGTCGAATACGCAATCGACCAGGCGGTTAGCGGTACCTGGCAAGCGGGCTACAAGGAATTCGGCTTGAAGATGGGTCCACAGGCTTCGGACATGATCATCTGCAATGGCACACCGGAGCAAAACGCCAAGATCGACGCGATCAAAAAGGATATTCTCTCAGGCAAGATCACGGTGCTCAAAGGCTGATCCTGGACGTCTTGATCCTAGAATGCTTGCAGGTCCCGGCCCGGCGCAGAATCCGGAACGACCGCAGGCCGAACCGCTCCTGGCGTTGCAGCGCGTCACCAAGCGGTTCGGTTCGCTGGTGGCGCTCTCCGACGCCTCCCTCGCCATCATGCCGGGAGAGGTGCACTGCATCCTCGGCGAGAACGGTGCCGGGAAGTCGACGCTGTGCAATGTGATCTTCGGCGTGCAAGCGCCGGACGACGGCACGATGCGCTATCTCGGAAAGCCCTATCGGCCTTCGGGACCAGCCGACGCGTTGGCAAGCGGCATAGCAATGGTGCATCAGCATTTCAGCCTTGTGCACGACATGACGGTGGCCGACAATGTGATCCTTGGCCAGGGGCGCGGCATCGTCAACACCAAGACGTGGGCGGGACGGATCGAAAAGCTGGCGAACACTTACGGCTTCTCACTCGATCCCCACGCCAAAATCGACGACCTCTCGGTCGGTGAACGGCAGCGCGTCGAGATCATCAAATGCCTGATCCGCGAGCCCCGCCTGTTTGTGCTCGACGAGCCTACGGCAGTCCTGCTACCTGACGAGATTTCCGCTTTGCTCGACGTGTGTCGCCGCGTCGCGGATACTGGCAGCGCCGTGGTGCTGGTGACGCACAAGCTTGCCGAGATCAAGAAGGCGGCAGACTGCGTCACGGTTTTGCGCGGCGGCCGCGTCGTCGCCCATTCCGGTCATCCGGCCGACGACATCGACAGCCTTGTTCGCGCGATGATCCAGGGCGACCTGCGGTCGTTGGACAAAACCGCAGCGTCGGTGCTCGGCGCGCCGGTGGACGGCGCAAACGGCTCGCACGCACTCCATCGTGAACCGATACGCGAAACGACGAATAATCAGATCGTACAGATCGACGGCCTCAGCGTCGTCGACGGCCAGGGCGTCAAGCGGCTCGACAATTTCACCTTGACGATCGGCCGAGGCGAAATCGTCGGCGTCGCTGGCGTCGAAGGCAATGGCCAGAGCGAACTGGGCGCGGCGCTGTCAGGCATGGGAGCGCCTTCCAGCGGGCACATCTATCTGGGCGAGACCGAAACCACCATGCTGACACCTAAACAGCTCACTGCAGCCGGCATTGGCGTCGTGCCCGAGGATCGCCATGCAGTTGGCTGCATCGTCGAAATGCCCTTGGCTGAAAACATGTTCCTCAATCGGCTCAAGGATTTCACGTCATACGGCTTCCTGCGCCGCAGGGCGCTTGACGCCGCCGCCGGCGAGTTGATGACGCGGTTTGATGTCCGCGCCCAGAGCCCGGGCGTGGCTTTCTCGGCGCTCTCCGGCGGCAATCAGCAGAAGGCAGTCCTCGCGCGCGAGCTGACTTTGCCTAATCTGCTGTTCCTGCTCGCGGCTCAGCCGACGCGCGGTCTCGACGTCGGCGCCGTCACCGCGGTGTACGGCCACATCCGCAAGGCCTGCGATCGCGGCGCGGCGGTGCTCTTGATCTCGTCCGAACTCGATGAATTGATCGCGGTCGCCGATCGCATTGTCGTGCTTTATCGCGGCCGCATCATGGGCACTTGCGCCGCCGATCCGGCCGAACGCGGCAAGATCGGTGCGATGATGGCGGGTCAGACGCAATGAGCGACGCCTTGACGACGCCGACACAGCATCTCGCGCGATTGTTAAGCCCGTCTATCCTCATTTCGCTCGCCGCTGTGCTTGCGGCAATGCTGGTCGGGATCGCACTGATCTTTTTCATGAAAGTGTCGGTGCCCGATGCGATCGCCGCTTTCATCGACGGCACCGTCGGCTCGCCCTACTCAATCGCCGCCTCGATCAACCGCAGCATCGCTTTCGCACTGGTCGGAATCGGATTCGTGATCGCCAATCGGGCCAATCTGGTGAATGTCGGCGGCGAGGGCCAGATCGCAATGGGTGGCGTGGCCGCGGCCGCCGTCGCACTTTACGGCCATGTGGCTGGCCTTCCGTTCGGTCTCGCTTTCGTTCTGCCGCTGATCGCGGCGACTGTCGCCGGTGCGCTTTGGGGTTCGATCGCCGCCGTCCTGAAAATCAAGGCGGGCACCAATGAGGTGATCAGCACGTTATTGCTTTCGTTCATCGCCGTTTGGCTGCTTTATTGGACGGTGCAATCGGAACACCTCCTGCGCAAGCCGATGACAACCTCCGCCACGCTGCCGGAATCGCTGGAAATTCCCGACCCGACAAAGCTGCCGCTATTGACCGGTGACTACTCCTTTCCGCTGCATATCGGCTTGCCGATAACGATCATCATTGCTGTCGTCGCGGCCATCGTGCTGTCGAAGACGGTGATCGGACTGCAATTGCGCGCGGTCGGTCTCAATGCCGTCGCTGCGAGCCGCGCCGGCATTTCCTATGCGCGCATGGTGCTGATCTCGCTCGCAGTGGCCGGCGCGCTCGGCGGACTTGCCGGCGGCTTCATGTTGCTCGGAGAACAATATGTTCTCAAAGACGGTTTCTCGTCCGGTTACGGTTTCGACGGCCTGGTTGCCGGGCTGCTGGCGCGCGGCTCGGTGGTCGGCGTGATCGCAGCAGCGCTTTTGTTCGGCTTCCTGCGCTCGGGCGGTATCAACATGGAGATGGTCGCCGCCGTGCCGACGGCGCTGGTGATGGTCATCCAAGGCTTGATCGTCGTCACTCTCGCCGGGGCCTCCTTCTTCCTCGACCGGCGGCGCGCATGAGCTGGGAATTGCTCGCGGTCTTCTTCGGATCGTCCCTGCGGCTTGCGGCGCCGCTGCTGATGGCCGGTATCGGCGAACTTGTCAGCGAACGCGCCGGCGTACTCAACATGAGCGTCGAAGGCATGATGCTCACGGGCGCCTTCGCCGCCGCCGTCGGCTCCTGGGCGACCGGCGACCCATCGGTAGGACTCTTCATCGGCGTCATCGCGGTCGTTCCGGTGGCGCTCATCCAGGCGGTGTTGAGCAACACACTTCGCGCCAATCAGATCGTCAGCGGTATCGGCATCAACATTCTCGTCCTGGGCGCGACGACGCTAGCCTATCGCGAGATTTTTGGTGAACGGTCTCGCGAGGAGATACCCGGCCTCTCGATATGGAGCCCACCGCTGTTCGGCGACATTCCGATTTTCGGGCCGGCTGTGTTTCAACAAGTTTGGCTGCTCTATGCCGGCTTTGTCATCATTATCCTCACGGGGCTAGTGCTGCGCTATACCTCCTACGGTATCGCCATCCACGCGGCGGGCGCCGAACCGCGTGCAGTCGACAAATCGGGCCTTTCCGTCGCGCTCATTCGTTACTGCGCTGTGCTATTCACCGGCTTCATGTCGGCGCTGGGTGGCGCCTTTATATCGATTGGCGACATCCATACATTCACGGAGGGCATGACGCGGGGTGCCGGCTATCTCGCGATCGCCTCCGTGATCTTCGGCAAATGGAAAATCGGAGGCACGATCCTCGCCTGCCTGCTGTTCGGCGCAGCCACCGCGTTGCAGTTTCAGCTACCAACGCTCGGCGTCGACGTGCCCAACGCCCTGCTCATTATGCTGCCGTATTTGCTGGCTTTGCTCGCCGTCGGCGGACTCGCCGGACGTCAGACGGCACCGCGCGCACTGGGCGAACCATTCCGGCGCAGGTGAAGGCCCTCATCGCTGTGGGATGCGGGGACCTTATTCACAGCGCGTCCTGTCGGCTTCGGCCGGACGCACCCTGATTACTTTCCGAGTGCGCCTGCGGTGCATCATCGATCGCATCCGACCTGCGCTTGCCAAAGGAAAGCCCCCAAGCGTGTGCCCGACAGCGTCAAGCCGGCCGCGCATGCCCTGCTATTGAGTTCAGTGAACGAATGTTGCGAGCCACGCCACCAGTTCATTAAGCTGGTCATGGTTGACCAGAAAGTAGAGAACGGCGGCTAACGGGCTCAACGTGAGCACTAAATCCCGCATGGGCAAAGCCTTAGAAGATTGCCCCTACGTATAATCCTATATCCCAGTCCTGATGCTACTGTTTCGACGAATGCCAGCATTTTCTTTGAAATGTCCGGTTTGGACACCTGAGATTCATGTCCGGGTAACATCAAAATACCATTTTGAAGCTAGGATTGTCCTTTTCCAATTCCGCAACTCGTTCCGCCTCGCGGAAAAATTCATAGAGCTTATTCAGCGCCTTTTTCACCGCTGCACCTGCAGTGGGTGGTCCTTCAACTGGGACGACGATGACTGTGTGCAACTCGTCTCCATCTATTTGAAATGTTACCTTCCAAGTATCAACCTTATCGCCGGCCGAAAAAGCCCGGACGCCTACGTGTTGGGCGGAAATTGGGTTTATATGAACTGCCATCTTGATCCCCGAAGGCCGCCTCAGTTGGCGGCCTCTTTTGTTTCTGATCCGGCGCGCTTTCGGCGGGAAGTGGCCGATATGCTATTCCACCCGGCACGCGATGCCTTCAATCGACAGCCCATGCGCAGCGGCACAACAAGATCGATCAGTTCCGCGCCGCGGGCGGCCTCGTCGAGCCGATCGGCAACATAGCGCCACGTCGTGCTTGCACGATGTGCCGCCGGCAGATGCCCAAGCAGCTTGCGCACGTCTGCCAGCGTGCGCAGCGTCATCAGTTCGGGAATGACCAGCGGCCGGGGCAAGGGCGTCGACCAGCCGGCGCGCCTCATTGCGGTTTATCACCGGCTGGATGCGGCAGCGGGCCTTCGTGGTCGAACACTTGACCAAGGTCACGCATGTCTAGCCATCCGCCGCACGTTGGGCAGCGCATGAAATGCTCGGCCTCGTTCGATGGTTTCCCGTCGATCCTCCCGTCGATGAACTTGCCGCGCGGGATGTCACTCATCGGGTCTGGCCTCGGCGGCGATCTTCGGGACGGGAAACGGCGCAAAGCCGATCTGCTCGCCCGCCCAGCTCGGATGCTTCAACGTCGCGCCCTTGGTGCCACAGACGGTGCAGCGGGCCGAACGGCGGAGCACATCGCTCGATGTATTGGGCCCCACCGGATAACCAGCGGCACAATTGCCATCGGTGCGTGGTGCTGGCAGCGTTCGCACCAAACCCAACACCACGAGCATGAGCGGCGCAGTTCATTGAGTGTAGGGCGTCGGCCCGGCCGGCTGCGCCGCGGCTTCCACCGCGATTCCCAATAGGCCATGTCGCGCGGAGTGAAATTAGTAGGCTCGCCGCTCATGGTTTGAGCGCGCGGCGGCAATTTGCCAGCCGCTAGGGATTGGGGCGATCAAGTGCAGCCGCCACTAATCGAACGCGGCCCAAATCGCTGTTATCTTCAATCAACAAGGCCGACGGGAAGTGAAGGTGAGCCTCGCTGCCTCCTTTGGAGAAGGATGGGGGACTGTTTGGCGAACAATCGGCAGCGAGGCTCACCTTCATACTAGCAACAAATGAGGGGCGGCTGGAAGCGGCGGGGCATCACGGAACAGTGTACGTTCCTACCATGATGCTGGGTCGCTTGGCTCGGGGGTCGTGTCACTTACGATTTCCCATCGCAAGGTATGACACATCTTTCGCAGCGCGTTGGCTTCACTGTGCCTCAGAGCGATAATGTTGTCGGGTTGGAACGCTACGACAAAATCCTGGCCGTCGCGATTGAGGGACACTTGTCTCTTGAAGGGAAGGGCGTTTTTTCGAAAAAATTCGACGACGTCAAGCTCTGACATTTTTGCCACCAACATGCTTACAAACCCGCACGAAGGCACCGTACCAGCGGAGAAGCCTATTGGCCAGTAATGCCTCCCTATCCCCGTTCCAGATCGTCCGATTAGGCAAGCGGCTGGCCGTTCGCGCCCGATCGACCTGGGCGGCGGGAAGCAGTGGCCGGGTTGCCTTAACTGGGTTCCGCACCGCCTAGTCCGTGAAACCTGGTTTGCTCGGTAAGAATGCAGCCACAGATTACGAACGCGACCGCGACCGCCATTAACACCCAGAGTGCCGCATCGACTTCCATGTCGCTCTCCCTGTGCGCCCCCAGCCAACTCAACCACGGTTCGCTGCTGGCGTTTCAGTGCCGTAACGTCGCACTGCCGCGGGCGTACTGTCACAGAGGGTAATTGAGCAGTGATCGGCGAATAGCCGGCGGCGTCGGGGATTGTCAGAGGTCGGGGCAGGCACGCGGGCTTATTGCACCCAATGAAATCGGGCGTTGGAATCGAATTTCTCACAAAGATTAAGGTCCGCCGGGAAAGTGCCAGCGGCCGATCATGTCACTAACGCCTCGGCTTCAAACAAGATCGGCTCCAAAATAGACAGCGCGAGCATCCCGGTATTGTATGGCTTGAAGCAACCCGGCGGCGGACTGTAGCGCACGCCACGGTCAGTCACGTCGAGAAGGCGCACATGCGGCTCAGTTATTTCTAAAAAGGCATGTCCGGGCTTTGCCTCGCGCTCCTCCGGCGTTGGCTCTACTTCGCGAATGAAGCCATGCTGATTTTTTGTAACGACTTCCAGTGTGTGTTCATCGGCATTGCGAGCGTGCAGCAAATAACAAAGCATCGGATTGGTGCGCCGCTGTTGAACTTTTGTCCCGTACCAGTGCTTGCTTTGCGGCGACACGTGCGCGCCTTCCTTTAGCTTGTTGAACATGCGGTCGGCCGCCGATAAGAACGCCGCCCAGCGGGTTTGTATTTCCTCAAGGTCCGTCGCCGGCTTGAGCGTGGCAAGTGCTTCGATATTGTCCCTTGCTCGGTTAAACTCGATCCGCGCGGCTTCGACTGCTTTCCTGTTCATAGGTCGTTGGCCAAATCAATCGCTCGGGATACTGTCCACGCCAGTTTTAGATTTGCTGTTCAGCCATTCGGCCAGCTTCGACCAGCGCCGCCGACCAGAGACATTGCGCACCGCGATGGCGACGGCCTTCTTCTGCCCGACCAAAACGACCAGCCGCTTGCCGCGGGTGACGCCAGTGTAGAGCAGATTACGCTGCAACATGGCGTAATGCTGCGTCATGACCGGGATCACCACCGCGGGGTATTCCGACCCTTGGCTCTTGTGGATGGTCGCGGCATACGCAGGAACCAGGGTGTCGAGTTCACCGAAGCTGTAGCTGACCGTGCGGTCGTCGAAACTGGCAGTGAGTTCGCCTTCATCAGGCTCAACCCCCGTCACAAAGCCGATGTCGCCGTTGTAGACCTCCTTGTCGTAATCGTTCTCGATCTGCATGACCTTGTCGCCGGGGGCGAAGGTCCAGCCGAACCGCTCCACCTTGCGGTCGCCGGCAGGATTGAGCGCAGCTTGAAGTTCGATGTTCAACGACCGTGCGCCTACGCCGCCTCGGTTCATCGGACAAAGCACCTGAATGTCGCGGATCGGATCGAAACCGAACCGCCGCGGAATCCGCGTCTTCACCAACTCGATGATGCGGCTAACTGCACTCTCCGGGTCATCCGCTTGCACGAAGTAGAAGTCGGTCTCGGATTCGGGTGGGTTGAGATCGGGGATGGTGCCCTGGTTGATGCGATGGGCACTGGTGATGATGCGGCTCTGCGCGGACTGCCGGAATACTTCAGTGAGGCGTACTACCGGCACTGCGCCGGATGAGATCACATCGGCCAGCACTTGGCCGGGACCGACCGAAGGAAGCTGGTCAATGTCGCCAACCAGCAAGAGGGCGGCCTTGTCCGGCAGCGCCTTCATAAGCGCCTGCATCAACATGACGTCGACCATGGAGGTCTCGTCGACAACCAGCAAGTCACAGTCGAGCGGGTTGTCTTCACCGCGCTTGAAGCCGCCGCCCTTAGGGTCGACTTCGAGCAGCCGGTGGATGGTCTTCGCCTCCAAGCCGGTTGCCTCTTTCATGCGCTTGGCCGCACGGCCGGTTGGCGCGCAGAGCAGAAGCCTCACGTCCTTTGCTGCGAGGATGCGCAGAATGGCATTGACGATCGTCGTCTTGCCGACGCCGGGACCGCCGGTCATGACCAGCACCTTGGACATGAGTGCGAGCCGGATCGCGGCCATCTGGCTTTCCGCAAGAGCAATCCCGATGCGTTGCTCGACCCATGACAATGCCTTGCCCGGATCGATCCATGGCCAAGGCAGCGTGCCGTTCGCAAGACGCATTAGCCGCTCGGCAATGGTGCGCTCTGCGCGATGCAGGCCGGCCAGAAATACACAGGGCGTATCGCCAACTCGGTCGGCGATCACCGTGCCCTCCTGTAGCTCGAGGTCGAGGGCGGTGCGGACGAGTTCTTTCGGCACCTCGAGCAGCTTCTCCGCCAGCGGAAGGAGTTCATCGGTTGGCAGGCCGCAGTGGCCTTCGTCCATCGCCTCGGTCAGCGCATAGGAGATACCAGCGCGGACCCGCACTATGGCGGTCTTCTCGATGCCGAGCTTCATGGCGATGGCGTCGGCGGTCTTGAAGCCGATGCCACGAATATCGCGTGCCAGGCGATACGGGTTCTCGGTCATGACCTGGATGGCGTCGGCACCATAGGTCTTGAAGATCCGTACCGCCCGCGCCGTGCCGACGCCGTGGCTGTGCAGGAAGACCATGATTTCCCGCACTGCCTTCTGCTCGGCCCAGGCGGCGACAATCCGAGCCGCACGCACCGGCCCAATGCCGTCGACTTCTCGCAGCCGATCGGCCTGGGTCTCGATGACCTCGAACACCTTCTCGCCGAAGGCGCGCAGGAGCTTCTTGGCGTAGGCCGGGCCGATGCCCCGGATCATGCCCGAGGCAAGGTACTTCTCGATGCCCTCAACCGTCGTGGGCTCCGAGGTTTTGAGAAACTGGGCCCTAAACTGCTGCCCATGGGTGCGATCGTTGACCCAGTCCCCCGATGCGGTGATCCACTCGCCGGCGGCTATTGTGGCGGCATGCCCCACTACGGTGACGAGGTCGCGGTGGCTTCGCGCCTTGACCCGAATGACACAAAAGCCGTTCTCGGCGTTCTGGTAGGTGACGCGCTCCACCAGCCCGGCCAGCACCTCTCGATCGGACGGATGGGCCTGCGTCTTCATGGTGCCCGGCGCCTGGCGCTCGATTATTCGACAGGTTAGCCGACGGGGCGTGAGGTGTAACGGGGATCGCGCTCTGACGAGGACGACCAGCCCATGAAACCTATCCAAGGTTGTCAGGGCGTCGAGGCCGATTTCGAGACTGTCGACGCGTCTACCGCCGAGTACCGCGGCCGGGTAGACTGTAGACGCGTCTCCATCACGCGTGACGCCGGACCCATGATCGTCGACCTACTACGCCAGGAGATTACTGATGCCTTGATCTGGCGCCCCTAGGTCGGGGGTTGCAGCCGAGCTCGCCCACCGCAGGGACGTTACACGTCACGCCAGGCGTGCAATTTACGCGAGAGGTTTTCCGGACCACCCGACGGGGGTTTGTGCCGGTCACGAAATTTCCTCTCACGGACATGCCCGACCAATGGGTAAGTCCGTGTAATCGATTTCATATCATCGGCTTGTGCATATTCTCTAATGTTACGTTCCAATTAGCTTCTTGAGATTCCCGTCCTTAACTGCCGGCTTCGCGAGGGCAACAGGGATCGCACTCCGACGCGATCGACCTGCCATGAAACCTATCCTAGGTTGTTATGACGCCGGGGCCGACATTGAGACTGTAGACGCGTCTACCGCCGAGAATTACTCGGCAGAGCGGACCGTAGACGCGTCTCCATCACGCGTGATGCCGGACCCATGAGACACGCCACCATGGAGCAACCGATCGTCGGCCTGCGCCACGAGATTACTGAAACCTTGATCTGGCGCCCTAGGTACGGGGTTGCAGCCGAACTTGCCCACCGCAGGGACGCTACGCGTCACGCCAGGCTTGCAATCTTGACGCGAGAGGTTTTGGGACCAGTAGATGGGGTTTTATGCCTATCTCGAAATTTGCTCTCACGGACATGCAGGCGGGCGCCTGACCTTTGGGTAAATCCGTGTAATCGCATTGGCTTGTGCGGAATCTCTCGTGCTGCGTTCCAATTAGATTCTTGAGGCTCCAGTCCTTAGCGGCCGGCTTCGCGAGGGCAGCGGGGATCGCACTTCGACGCGGACGACCTGCCATGAAAACTATCCTCGGTTGTTATAATGTCGGGGCCTATTTCGAGGCTGTAGACGCGTCTACCGCCTAGAGTAACGCAGCCGAACAGACCGTAGACGCGTCTACGCCATCCGACGATGACAACTGGCCGACCAAACCCATCGTTGGTTGTTATGACGTCGAGGCGGGCTTCAACATCACCGAGGAACCGACAGGGGTGTCGGAGCCCGCGACACCAGTGTCGCCGGGGGGTCAAACGACCATCGAGAAGAACGCGTCCGACACGAAGGCCGTCGCCGCCTCCTGAAGTGCCATCTGATCGCCGGTCTGGTCTTCATCGAGATACTTGGCTTTCACCAGCCGATCGATCTCGACCTTGTTCAGCCATACCATTAGGCAGGTTAGGCCGCGACGCTTGCGCTGGCGATAGCGCCGCATCCGGTCAGCTTTGGTTCGATCAGTCATGGTGGAAATATAGCCAAGATGAGTTAACGGCGGGCGCCACGGTCTCGTGCCCCCAAGATGAGCCTGAGCCGTATCAACCGAGCGATGGGGATAGGCCAATTGGCCTACCCTCAACAGTGCGCTCCACCTGGCTAGTTTAGCCCGTCGCGAATCCTGCGATGCCGAGGGTGTCCGCCACTTGGCGGGACCTCGATTAAGACGCAAATTTCCACCTTGAATGACGCGAGAGGCCTGTAGAATGCTCAGCAAGCGGCGGCAGATTGTGGATCGGCTGCAGGGGCTATCGTTTGACGCGGCTGTCGCGCGTCTCACAACGTTCGATAGCTACGATCGATCTCCGGCTTTGGCTTTGGTTCTGTCGCGCGCTCCAACGAGTGCGTGCTGTCTGCGGGCGTACCTCGAGTGGGGCTGTGTGTGCGATGCGCGGTGGCTAAACCGTTCGTCGATTGCCGAATGTCTACGCAAGGCTTGCGCGGAGGTTTTGCTGGCGGACTTTCTGACGCCGGAACCTCGCTGTTTCTATGACGCGTTAGCCAATATCGTCGAGATCTGGCGGGGATGCGAAAGGGGCAGAGAGCGTGGTCTGTCTTGGACAACAGATCGGGCAGTTGCCGAGGGATTCGCGGCAGGTCGGCGTTGCGTCAACAAGGTCCCAACGTTGCTGCGCGCCGAGATTCCCAAGCAACACATCTTCGCGGTTTTCGTTGAAAGGATGGAAAGTGAGATCGTCGTTGATCCGCGGCGCCTTCGCGCCCTGCAACGCCTGCCGATCGCCAGCAAAGCGGAAATTGAAACCGCCGGTCAATGGTCCGGAGGAGTTGTTGGCGAGAAATAGCCAACGTCGAACTATCCGGCATCAGCGCCCGTGAGACAGATTTAGCGGCTTACTCCTGGACCTCCTTGCCGCAATCGTTCTCGACCTGCATGACCTTGTCGCCGGGGGCGAAGGTCCGGGCGCGAGCGTTCCACCGCGCGACGCACTGGAAGATTTCGAAAGCGGTCTAAAAGAGCCGGCGTTTGTCGTTCTCCTCGGCCATACGTGCGGCATCACGTCCGCGAATATGCTTTTCGTCATCAGCCATTGCTGAATTCCTAGTTCGTTGCTCTACCGGCGGCGGTGGTGGGCAAGCGGGTCTACGCCTTGGGCAGATCGTTGGTCCGGGTCACCCTCAAGACGGCCGAAGCCAAATCCTCTTCGCTCAGCGTGATGCGTACGCCGTGATCTCGATCATAGATAGCCTCGATAGCCTCAAGAAGTGCATCGCGCTTTTCAGGTGTCGCTAATCCCGGATTGCCTTCAACGAGGGTTTTTGCAATTTTTGCCTTTATCATGCCAATGGTCTCCGGGCGTATGTCGTTAGGTTCGTCGCGTAGATAGTGGAGAAGATTGTTGTAAAAATTGTCATCCGACTTCTTATTTTCCTCATTCCAGAAGTCGTCCCACTCTTTCTCCGTGGCGAACCCCCAAAAGCGGTAGTCGGATTCGCTCACCCATTCGATTCCAAACTCTTCGGCTATCGCATCAAAAATCGCCCATGGGACATCACCGCGGCGTGTGAAGTAGGAGGTGCCATCCTCTTCTCGGTGTGCCTGTAGATAGCCATCTGGACCTTGCAGATATCGCACGTCGTCTCTCACGCTCTCCCCTATTGCTTCTTTAATGCCGTATTTCTCCAAGCACCCGTCAAACAGCTTAACAAACGGAATATCTGGAATTGGTCGCCAGTCGGTTGACATTTGAGCCTCCTATTTGGTTGCTAAGGTGTCTGTTAGCGTCGTCCTGCCTACCAGTAGGGTATCAATCCGGCCGGTGCTCCGCGCAGTACCATCGGCCTAGTTGCCCGATGCGCAGCTTTACGCCATAGCCGAAGCTGCCCCATCTGCCGCATGTCGCGCAGAAATGTAGAAAAATACCGTTGTCTCGCATTTCCACTCGCCCGCGCCGCGCAGTGCACGGCACAGTGTGTGGAGGCTCAGTTTCTGCCTCAACCTGATCATCAACGAGAAGATTCATCTTTTCCTTTTCCATTGTCATATCTCCGCTCTAAAAATTACGCGGCGCCACAGTTGAAATGTCCGCTTTGGTTTAGCGTTGTCGGCAAAGATGATGATCCCGCCTTCAGCGGCGGGGCGGACGACAACGGTCTTATTTGCGCGATCTCCTATTTTGACTGCGATCTTCGCCGGCCCGAGAGCGGCCGCGACGCACTCAGCCATGGTTAGCGCCTTCGGTTTGATTGAGCTCCAACTCGTGGACGTTGTTCCAGTCAGTGCCGACTTCGGCGGGGATCTGTACCTTGACCACGCGCCCATCCATCCCGAGCCGTTTGGCGAGAGCGTAAGCTGCGGCCTGGCCGGCATAGTTTGGATCGTTGTCGCCAAAGATGATGATCCGCTTTGCCTCGGAAGGCGGCTGCCACGCAGCCAGCATCCCGGCACTCACGGCAGCCCAGCAAGGCACACCGAATAGCGCGGACGCAGAAAGTGCAGTTTCTATTCCCTCCGCAATTCCGAGCACCTCTCCGGCAGGCGCAAGGCGGATAGCAGCCCCTTTTGCGATCGTGCCCGGCATCAACCGCCGCGGCTCTACGACCGGCGCCTTACGCCCATCCTCCGTGAGGTACGTCCGGTGCAGGATCGAAGGTTTGCCATCCGGCCCAGTCACCATCGCAATCATCGCGGGATGAAACGAAGGGCAATCGGATTGATAACGGACGTTGTAGGCGATGCGCAGGCAGGAGGGAAAGGAGGTCAAGCCGGTGCGACGAACAAGATACCGACCTGCCGGGTCATTGGGCCTAATCGTCTGGCTCGATCGCCATATGCTTATTCATCGCATCGCGTTTGTCGCGATCGGTCCGTTCGCGTCGGACTAAAATCTGCCGGCGCCGATCCGATAAGGGCTCTCGATTTGTCTTGCTGCCTCGCGAAACTCCCATCCGCTCTTTTGCATCACCAAAGAAATGCCGTCGCCACCGCCGCATTTCGAGCAAATCCATGTGCCCCTTCCTTCGAGATTATCCCAGCGCCAGCGATCCTTACCGCCGCACAAAGGGCAAGGCCCATGCTTGCCGGTGAGGAATGATTCTCCGATGCCCAGCGCTGGCAAAATTCCCAACCAACGCCCTCGAGCGCGATCTTTAAGCGGTGGCTTGTTGAGCATGACGTTGCTTGCTCTTTGCCCATGCGATTTGGCGGGATTTGATCCATGACAAGACTTTGGGTGTCGGCTGCATCGCCGGAACGTCTCTTGAAGCCGTTCGGCCAAACGCCGAACTTTTCGCGGAATTTGTGGGCGACCCATCCAGTCGAATAGCCATTTGCTTGAGCGTGTCCCCTCAATTGCGCATAAAATCCGCTTTCTCATCCTTCGACGCCGCCGTCTCCGCCTTCTTTCGCCCCGTGATCTCAACGAGCTCACCGTCGGCGACTTGTGTGTTGTCGACTGCCTCGGCCTTGAAGCCACATGCTGGACACTCTGGCGTCCGCGGCGGTTTTAAGGAATGAACACTGCGGACATTCTTTCGGCAAGACGAATACGATCGGAAGCCTTCGCTTTTGCGCGCGGACGGCCGTCGTCAAGTGTTTCGTGGTGGATGTCGGTTACAAAGCCAAGCCGCAGATGCGTGTCGGAGTGGTCTAGGATCAAACAGTCTTCCTTGCCTTCAGCCGTTCGTAGTCCACGACCGATCATTTGTACGAACAGGATTTCCGATTTCGTGGGCCTCGCAAGGACGATGCAGCGCACATCCCAATCGATGCCCGTCGTCAGGCATCCGACGTTGCACACCACGCTAATATCGCCATTGTGAAATTGCCGCTTGATCTCGGCGCGCTCATTGGTCGGTGTGTAGGCGTCAATGTAGCCCGTTGAAACGCCGGCTTCGGTGAATTTCGTTTGCAGATGTTTTGCGTGCGCGCTATCAACGGCAAAACAAAACGTCGGTCGGTTTTCAGCTCGCCGCAGCCAAGTATCCACGATGTCTGCGACAGAGGGGCGCGTCGTTCATCACGCCGGACAGATCGCCCTCGTGGTAATCGCCGGCCACGGTACGAACTCCGGTCAAATCCGGATGCGACGGCGCGAACACGCGAAATGGCGATAGATAGCCTTCGGAGATCAAATCCTGTGTTGTCGCCGCGATGATTAAGTCGTCAAAATACTGCCCGAGGCCCCGCGTCCACGGCGTCGCAGACAGGCCGATGAATGGCGGCTTTTGCCACTCTAGATCGGTCATCCACTTCGGTAAAAATCGAACCAGCGATGGCACTCGTCGATCATTACTACGTCGGCTTCCGGGATCGGGCGACGCTGCAAGGTCTGTACGCTCGCGACCTGTACCGGCCGCGACCAATCCGTCATTGCGTGCGTACCCTGGATTACGCCGACGTCGCGGATGCCCTCATCCCAGAATGCCTTCACAGCTTGGTCGACAAGTGAGAGTGCCGGAACCGTGAAGAGTCACCCGCTTCTTCTTGGCTAACGCCCCCTCCGATCAATCGCTGCGGCAAGCAGTGTTTTTCCGAAGCCGGTAGGCGCTTGCAAGACGAGCCTGCGTTTGCCCGAGCCAAGGGATTGCCTCACCTTTTCGATCGCGCCGGCCTGGTGTGGTCGCAGCTCCCGCTTCATGACGGCATCCTTCCCGTTCGTACGGGCTGGTGCCTCATCCCTAAAGCTCGTGCTTCCTTGGCTAGGAGCCTTCCTTTCTGCTTCTGATTCTGCCTCTGTCTCTGGGGACCGTGACGTTACTGGCTTAGTTACGTTGTTGTTACGCTGCTTGTTACGGTAACGTCGCATCCGTTCGACGGCCGTCGGGTCCTCAACGTCACTCTTGTGCTGGCGCCTTTGCCAGTTATGGGGATGCGTTCCCGTGTCGTCGTCTTCAAACAGTCCAGCACCCTTCAGGACATCAAGGATGCGCTGCGCTTTCTCAGGCTTCGTGCGCAGCTTGAACGCTATCTCGTCGATTGGCGGGAGGACGCCACGATTTACCGAAGTCAGGCACCATAAATTGATAAGTGCCTTGAACAGCGACAGCTCGAGCCGCTGCACTTTCGGGTCATCAACAAGACCATCGTAGACGCGGAACCAGCGTGTCATGCGGGTCATGACGACGCTCCGCATTCCCGGCACGTCCCCACAGCCACCGGCGCCAATGGCAACAGCTTTCGCTCAATACAGGCGGCCGACCCGGGGCTCACGCCGCACCGCCAGCGAACATGCCTTTGAACGGTGAGGACCCGTAGATAGCTGCGGTGGAGAATGGTCAGAATCTGGAGCTGCTTTCGGCCGCGACCGCCACCGCTGTTAGTCTGATTGTCAGAACCGCATCGAGCGATTACATAGAGTTGGGGCAGGTTCGAATCCTGCTGCCCCGACCATCCGCCATCGCTACGGCGTGAATGACCGAGGAAACAGAGCTATGACAGCGCGCATCTACAAGCCGGCGCGCACCGCGATGCAATCGGGCACCGCAAAGACAAAAGAGTGGGTGCTCGACTTCGAGCCGGAGCAGCCGCGCGTCGTCGAGCCGCTTATGGGCTGGACAAGTTCCGGCGACATGAAACAGCAGCTGCGGCTGTCGTTCGACACCAAGGAAGAGGCCGTCGCTTACTGCGGGCGGCACGGCATCGCTTGTCAGGTTTTCGAGAGTAAGCCGCCGAAGCGCCTGCGGATTTCCTACTCCGACAATTTTTCTTTCACGCGGCGCAGTCCTTGGACGCACTGAGCGGCAGCGGCTTTATGCTCGCTTGGCCTGCACCGTCCGCGCGGGATGAGGTCTTTGTTGCGGCGTGGCGCGCTGGCGCAGCAGCGATACGAATCGCTCCTCCGGCATCGGCTGGCCGAGCAGAAAACCCTGGCCGTAGTCGCAGCCCATGCTGACCAACGCCAGGGCGGCCGACGCTTTTTCTATTCCGATCGCGACCGCGATGGCGCCGAAATTATGCGCCAGGTCGATGACGGTCTTGCACAGCGGCGTGTTGACCTTGTCGGTGCCGGCATCGGTGACGAAGGCGCGGGCGAGCTTGAGCTCGGCAAATGGCAATTCCTTCATGCTGGCAAACGACGAATAGCCGCGGCCGAAGTCGTCCACCGCGAGCTTGACGTCGAGGTGTTGCAGCTTCTGGCGAAGCTCGGTAGCGAGCGCCATCTCGGAGATGATCTGATCCTCCGGAATGTCGATGATCACGCCGGGCCATTTTTCGAACTTCGGCAGATAGGTGCGGACGATATCGGGTACCGCGACTTTCACCAAGGCATTGATAGGGATGTTCACCGCCAGTCGCAAATTAACGCCGAGCTGGGCAAACCGGATATTGGCGCCGAGCGACCGCGTTAAGGCGAGTTCGGAAAGCGCGACCAGGCTTGACTCTCTGGCTCCCGGCATGAATGAGCTCGGCATCAAGATGCCGTTGGTCGGATGGCGCGCGCGAGCGAATGCCTCGACGCCAACAAGCTGCTTCCTGCGCAGATCGATTTTTGGCTGATACCAGAATTCGATCCAGTTCTTCTTCAAAGCCTCGTCGAGGTCTATGCGTCCGGCAAGCGCCGGGGGATCGCCGAGGTTCAGGTCTTGCAAGATTTTCAGGACGGTGCTGGTCTCGAATGGCTTTTTGAGCACCGGCAGCATTTGCAGGAGGTGGTGTTCGCCGATGCTTTTGACGTGGGCCAGCACGGCCGAGCCACGGCCGCTCATCAGCTGGACGTGGCCGCGGTAGCCGCTTCTGCCGAGCGCGGCAACGCACTCGATGGCTTGAACCGACTCCAGAGCGATGTTCAGGAAGACAAGACTTGGCATCCGCTCGTTCAACGCCGCCTGCATATCACGGCAGTCGGCAAATCCGTCGGCGTCGACGCCAGCACCATGCAGGACGAGCGAGAGGAACTGCCGGATGCTCGGATCAGTGTCGATCACAAAGCAGAGCGGGGCGTGAACCAGGTCGCCGGGTGCGGCGGCTTGAGGCAGTGTCGGCGCCGCTTCGGTAGATGACTGCGCCGGGATTGCGCTCATGACGGAGTTTTGGGCGGTGACGGGATAGGATATCCCTGACATTGGTGTAAATTTGTTAACTGCCCGTTTCGGCTGGCGGTGAGCGATGCAATTGAGCGCATTCATTGCCGCAGCGCCGTACATCCGTGCATGCCACCCCAATTGCGGGCGCAATGGCTGCCCGCTGTGACAATCCGTGAGTTATGCTACGTTGCCTGCAACTGCTTTACCGCTCGTCGGCGTGGCAGACCATCAATCCAAGGGGAGAAGACGATGCCCAAGAAAGATGCCAGCCCAAAACTCGACCGTCGCAAATTCCTCGCCGCGGCGGCTGTTGCAGGCGCAACGGGGGCGGTGAGCCCCGCCAAGGCCGCGACTTCAACCGGGCTGGATCCGCAGCAGCGGGTGCCGTCGGCGCTGCCGCCGAATGCCTATATCGCCGCCAACGAAAGCGGCACGCCGCAGATGCCGCAGGGCGAGGGCGGTCGGCCGACCTCTGACTTCATGGTCGACGTCATCAAGACACTCGACATCAAGTACATGCCGGCCAATCCAGCGGCGAGCTATCGGGGACTGCACGAGTCCCTGATCGACTACGGCAAGAATACGATGCCGGAATTCCTTACCTGCATGCACGAAGAATCCGCGGTCGGCATGTGCCACGGCTACTTCAAGGCCACCGGCAAGCCGCTCATGACGCTGGTTCACGGCGTGGTCGGCCTGCAACACGCCACCATGGCGATCTACAATGCCTGGTGCGACCGCGTGCCGGTGCTGGTCATCGGCGGTAACGATCTCGACGCCGCGCATCGGCCACCAGGTGTTCCGACCTTCCATTCGGCGCAGGATATCAACGCAATTGTGCGCGATTACACCAAATGGGACGACAACCCGGTTTCGGCTCAGCATTTCGCGCAGTCGTTCGTGCGCATGTACAATAAGGCGACGACGCCGCCCTACGGCCCGGTAATGATGTCGCTTGACGCCGTGTTGCAGAACGAGGCGATCCGCGACTTCGGCGAACCGCTCTATATTCCGAAATTCTTTGCCGCCGCGCCGCCGCAGGGTGATGACGCCGCTGTGAAGGAAGCCGCACGCCTGCTCGCCAATGCCGAACGCCCCGTCATCGTGGTTGATCGTGCCGCACGCACGCCGGATGGCGTGCGGATGCTCGTCGAACTCGCCGAACTTTTGCAAGCGCCTGTCGTCGATCAAGGCGGCCGGATGAACTTCCCGAACACGCATTATCTGTCCCGCCCGGCGAATGTCATTGCCGACGCGGACGTCGTGATCGGCATGGAGCTGTCCGACTTCTGGAACACAGTGAATGGTTTCGTCGACAACGGCGACGATGGCTTCGGCAAGAATCTTCACAAACTCAAGCCCGGCACCAAGCTGATCAGCATCAGCTCGGTCGATTTGATCACCAAATCGAACTACCAGGACTTCCAGCGGTTCCAGAGCATCGACATCTCAATGCCGGGTGACGCCGAGGCGACACTGCCCTCGCTGATAGAGGCGCTCAAATCCGCCATCCCTAACGATCGCAAGGACGCGATGTCGAAGCGTGGCGATGCCATCCGGCAAGCGCATGCCAAGGGGCTGGATGCCACCAAACAGGCGGCCGCTATTGCTTGGGATGCGAACCCCGTCAACACCGCGCGCTTGCTCACCGAGGTCTATGCGCAGGTCAAAGACCTCGATTGGTCGCTGGTGTCGACCTCCGGTAACACCAGCAACTGGGCCAACCGGCTTTGGCCGATGGAGAAGCATTATCAGTGGCTCGGTTCTTCCGGCGGCTACGGCGTCGGCTACGGCGCACCCGCGTCCATAGGCGCGGCGCTCGGCAACCGCGATCAGGGCCGGTTTTCGGTGTCTATCCAGTCCGACGGCGACTTGATGTATGCGCCGGGCGTGTTGTGGACCGCCGTGCGGCACAAGATTCCGCTGCTGGCCGTCATGCACAACAACCGCGGTTACCACCAGGAAGCGATGCATGTGCAGCGGTTCGCCAACTTCCGCAACCGTGTCGTCAACACCGGCAACGATCTGGCGCCGATTGGCACCAGCATCATGAACCCTGATATTCAGTATCATGATCTGGCGAAGTCGATGGGCTGGTGGTCGAAAGGTCCGATCACCGATCCGGCCGATCTTGGACCCGCAATTAAGGAAGCGGTCAACGTGGTCAAGGAAGGCCAGCCGGCATTCGTAAACGTGCTGACGCAGCCGCGCTGAGGGGATGAACATGAATTTTGTACGTGTATCTGCGGCATCCTTTCTCGTAGCGTTTGCCATCAGCGCTGTCGGCCAAGGCGCCGCGCTGGCCGACGGCGACGCACAAAAGGGCAAGATCACCTTTGTCAAGTACGGCTGCTGGCAATGCCACGATTATAATGGCCAAGGCTCGATCGCGACCAGCGGCGGCAGGGTCATTGCGCGGACGCAACTGCCTATTGATGCGTTCATCTCCTTCGTGCGCACGACGAACGGGCAGATGCCGCCATTCCGGGCGCCGGTGATTTCCGATGCGGATCTCACCGATATCTACGCCTATCTGCAATCGTTGCCGGAGCCGAAAAAGGCGGCCGACATTCCGCTCTTGAACAACGGAGTGCGTTCGCAATAGCCGGGTATACACCTCGATCGTAAGGCGAGGCACCGGGAGAGACATGACCGCTAAACGCCAGATGCGGCTCGGCGCCTTCTTCAATCCGACCGGGCATCACGTCGCGTCATGGCGGCATCCGCGCGCCCAGGCGGATGCCGGCATCAATTTCCGGCATTACCTCGAAATCACGCGCACGGCCGAGCGCGGCAAATTCGACATGGTGTTTCTCGCCGACAACCTCGGCGTCCGGCAGGCGCATATGGAGGCGCTCAGCCGCTCGGCGCAATACATCGCCAATTTCGAGCCGTTGACGCTGCTCTCGGCCCTCGCCACCCATACCAGCCATATCGGTCTTGTTGCGACCGCCTCGACGAGTTTCAATGAGCCATTCCACGTTGCCCGCAAATTCGCTTCGCTCGATCATTTGAGCGCCGGCAGGGCGGGGTGGAATCTGGTGACGTCCGGTCAGGATAACGAAGCTTACAATTTCAATCGCGAGAAGCACTATGAACACGGCGAGCGCTACGATCGCGCCCGCGAATTTGCGCGGGTCGTGCTTGGACTATGGGACAGCTGGGACGACGACGCCTTCGTTCGCGACAAGGATACCGGGCAGTTCTTCCATCCCGACAAGCTGCACAATCTCAACCACCGCGGCGAGCATTTTTCGGTGCTCGGCGCGCTCAATATCCCGCGCAGCCCGCAAGGGCACCCAGTGGTCGTGCAGGCCGGCGGTTCGGAGGACATGATCGGCGTTGCCGCAGAGTTCGCCGAAGTGATCTTTTGCGCGCCGCTGACGCTCGAGGCGGCTCAGACCTTTTACGCCAACATCAAGGGGCGGCTTGCCGAACATGGCCGCACGCCCGATCAGATGAAAATCATGCCGGGGTTGAGCTGTGTTATCGGCCGCACTGACGCCGAGGCGGAGGAGAACTACGAGTATCTCAACTCGCTCGTACATCCGGTCGTCGCCCGCGAGATTCTCTCGATGTCGCTCGGCAATGTCGACCTCACCCCCTATCCGTTCGATGGGCCGCTGCCGGAAAATCTGCCGCGCTCGAATGCGAGTTTGAGCATTTTTCAACAAGTCACTGAGATGGCGCGGCGCGAAAAGCTGACCATCCGGCAGCTCGCCATGCGGGTCGCCGGCGCGCGCGCCAAGGCAGTCATTCGCGGCTCGCCGCAGACGATCGCCGATTATATGGAAGCATGGTTCCGCAAGGATGGCTGCGACGGCTTCAACATCATGCCGCCGTTCCTGCCTGGCGGCCTCGACGACTTCGTCGATCTGGTGATACCTGAATTGCAGCGGCGCGGACTGTTCCGTACCGAATACGAGGGCGCGACCTTGCGCGAGAATCTTGGCCTCAAACGTCCCCAAAGCCGCCACGCCATGCAAACGCAGCGTGTGCCCCTGCCGCGCGCGGCGTCAGGAGGCTAAAGTGATCAGTGTCAAAAGGCTCGGCCACGCCACGCTCACCTCGCCTGATATCGAGAGGCAGATCGCCTACTACACTGACGTCGTCGGTCTCGCTCTGGTCGAGCGCGGCAAGGACAGGGCCTACCTCGCCAGCAAGCTTGGGCTCGAAGCGGTGGCGCTGGAGTCGGGCAAGGGCAATGCGCTGTCGGCGTTGTCCTTGCAGGTCGCGCCGGGGACCGAACTCGGCGAGGTCGCGCGCGGGCTTGCCAAGGATGGCGTGAAGAGTGAGCGCGCCAGCGGAATATCGCCCGGCGTCGCGGAGGCGGTGGTCTTCACCGACCCGAAAGGCACCAGGATCGAGATCTTCTCCGACTATGTCTTTGCCAAGGACGACGATCGGACCGCCGGCATCATGCCGCTGAAGCTCGGCCATGTCGCGTACAGGGTCGATGACGTGCAGAAAATCGTCAAATTCTATTGCGATGTACTCGGCTTTCGTGTTTCGGACTGGCGCGCCGACGATTTTGCCTTCCTGCGCTGCAATTCCGATCACCACACGGTCAATTTCGTTTACGACGCCGAACCGCAACTCCATCACATCGCATTCGAGGTCAAGGACTGGGCGGAAATCCAGCGCGCCGCCGAAACGCTGGCTAAGCACGATATCCACCTGGTTTGGGGGCCGGGCCGGCATATCATCGGCCATAATATCGCGATCTATCATCGCAATGCCGACAAGGTCCGCGTCGAGTTCTTCTGCGAGATGGACCAGATGCGCGACGAGGCGCTCGGCTATTTCGATCCGCGTCCGTGGCATCAGGACCGGCCGCAATATCCAAAAGTGTGGGGTCCCGAAACGTTGCGCAACTATTGGGGCTATGGATCCGAGCGCGTCATTCGCGGCTATCAGACCATCGAGTGAAACACGATCTCGTGAGTGCGGAGCGAGGCCGTTACGTGGCAATTGTGATTGGTGTCCATGGCACGAAATGCCCTAATGACTCGGCGATGCCAGCGCGGAGGAAGCCGATGACAGCCTTGAAGTGGACGAGTGTCGGCGCATTGATTCTGATTCCGTTTCTCGGCCTCGCGGCAAATCTCGCCCGGGCCGAAGAGCCGGCTGTGGTCATTCCGGCTCCGGCGCAAGACATGGCCACGCCCACCGGCGGGGGTGCGCAGACGGTGGTGCTGGCAGGCGGCTGCTTCTGGGGCGTTCAAGGTGTCTTCGAGCACACCAAAGGGGTAACCCAGGCGGTGTCGGGCTATTCCGGGGGCAAAAAGGAAACTGCCCACTACCAGATGGTCGGTACCGAGCAGACCGGCCACGCCGAGTTTGTTCAGGTCACATTCGATCCGAAACAGATTTCTTACGGCAAGATCCTGCAGATTTATTTTTCGGTCGCTCACAATCCGACCGAGCTGAACTACCAAGGCCCCGACAGCGGCCCCTCGTACCGCTCGGCCATTTTCTTCGCCAACGACGAGCAGAAGCGGATAGCCGAGGCCTATATCGTTCAGCTCGATCAGGCGCGCGTCTTCAAGTCGCCGGTCGTCACCAAGCTTGAGCCGCTCACCGGCTTCTATCCGGCCGAAGATTATCACCAGGATTTTCTGGTACTGCATCCGACCTATCCGTACATCGTGTTCAATGATCTGCCGAAGGTAGAAAACCTCAAGCGTCTGTTCGCGGACGAGTATCGCGACACGCCGGTTACGGTGATGGCGTCCAACAAGCCAAGCCAGTAGCCGGCGGCCGAAACTTCAGACTTTTGCACTGCAACAATCGCTGTGGTCCGCGCTCCACTCCCGGGGCGCGGTTCCCGAATCTATTATCTCTGGTCATCGACGATGACGTGCAGTACCTTTCACTAGGGCGCGGCCAATTAGAAGCCCGCTCCGGGCAATGTGAGGAACGTAAAGGGGAGGAAGCCAGATGGCTATGGCAACAACGGTTGGGGGACTGTCCGAGGTCGAGCACAGTGCGCAATTGCGCAAGGCGGTCATCGCGTCGACGGTCGGCACGGCGATCGAGTGGTACGACTTCTTTCTGTACGGCACCGCTGCCGGATTGGTCTTCGGCAAACTCTTCTTTCCCAATCAGGATCCGCTGTCGGCGACGCTTCTCGCCTTTGGAACCTATTTCATCGGCTTTGCCGCGCGCCCTGTCGGCGCTGCGATCTTCGGCCACTACGGCGACCGCATTGGCCGCAAGGCGACCCTGATCGCCACGCTGCTGTTCATGGGGCTTGCAACCTTCGCTATTGCCTTTGTGCCGACTTACGATTCGATCGGTATCTGGGGCGCGGTAATCTTGACCGTCTTGCGGGCGCTTCAGGGCATTGGCGTCGGCGGCGAGTGGGGCGGCTCCATTTTGCTATCGATGGAGTGGTCGCGTACGCACAGCCAGCGCGGGCTGGTTGCCGCATGGCCGCAATTCGGCGTGCCCTGCGGACTGTTGCTTTCGACAATCGCGGTCATGGTTTTCAGCGCATGGTCGGGCAGCGACTTCCTGGTCTGGGGCTGGCGCATTCCGTTCGCTCTTTCGATCGTCCTGGTTGGGATCGGTCTGTGGATTCGTCTTGGCATTCTTGAGACGCCGGTATTCCAGAGGCTCCTCGACACCGACAAGATCGAGAAGGCGCCGATTCTAGAGGTCATCAAGAAGCAGCCAAAGGAGATCATTCTTTCGGCATTGCTGCGGATGTCCGAGCAGGCGCCGTTCTATATCTTCACCGCGTTCGTCTTCGCCTATGCCGTCGGCACACTGAAGATGGATCGAAATTTCATCCTAAGCGCGGTGATCGCGGCGGCCTGCGTGTCGTTCTTCACCATTCCGATCTCCGGTCACATCTCGGACCTGATCGGCCGTAGAAAAATGTACATCATCGGCGTCATCACAATGGGCCTGTTCGGGTTCCTGTACTTCGCCATGATGGACCCCGCGACTCCGGCGCTGGTTTTCCTTGCTATCGTGATCTCACTTATTCCGCACGATATGCAATACGGACCGCAGGCGGCGTTGATTGCGGAATTGTTCACGCCAAGGCTGCGTTATAGCGGCGCCTCACTCGGCTACCAGCTTGCGTCGCTGGTCGCCGGCGGGCCGTCGCCGCTTATCGCAACCTGGCTGTTCGCCACCTATCACTCGGGCTATGCGATTGCGGTTTATATCGCCGTATGCGCCGTCATCAGCCTGATCTCGGCGGCAATGATGCCCGACTACACCGGCAAGGATATTTCGGCCGAATACGACTCTCATGTTGTTCCGGCCGAATAAATCTCATCATCGAAAATAAACAGCAACGCCGGGGCGGCAACGTCCCGGCGCCTTTCATTTGGGCTCCGAAAAAGTTTTAGAGCACCAACCCCGTCTGCGGATCGATCAGGTGCATGCGGTCCATGTCGGCATAGAGCCGCATCGGTTCGCCCGGCCCAGTAGCGCTGTCGGGATCAACCCGGCCGCAGACTTCCTGGCCGTCGACGGTGAAATACACCATCGTTTCCATGCCCATCGGTTCGACGACGTCGAGGGTGGCCGCAAACTCGCAATTTTGGTCGCGGTCGTTGCGTCGCGGCTCGGTGATGTGCTCGGGCCGCAGCCCGAAGATCATCTCCCTTCCGGTCATGGACTGAAAGCGCAACGTTTGCGCCGCAGGCACCGGCAGGCTGATCTTGTCGGAAACGTGCACGCGCAAGCCCACGCCGTTCTGCTCAAGGCGACAGCGCATGAAATTCATCGCCGGTGAGCCGATGAAACCCGCAACAAATCGCGTTTTGGGGTGATGATAGAGGTCCTGCGGCGTGGCGATCTGCTCGATCACGCCGTTGTTCATGACGACGACGCGGTCGGCGAGCGTCATCGCCTCGATCTGGTCGTGAGTAACGTAAACCGTGGTGGTCTTCACCAACTGGTGCACGCGCTTGATCTCGGTGCGCATCTGCACCCGCAGCTTGGCGTCGAGGTTCGACAGCGGCTCGTCAAACAGGAATACCTTCGGATTGCGCACGATGGCGCGGCCCATGGCGACGCGCTGGCGCTGGCCGCCAGACAGCGCCTTCGGCTTGCGATCCAGAAGCTCGGTGATATCGAGAATACGCGCGGCATGGTCGACGCGCTTCTTGATCTCGGCTTTTGGGAATTTGCGCAGCTTCAGTCCGAACGACATGTTCTCGAACACCGACATGTGTGGATAAAGCGCGTAGTTCTGGAACACCATTGCGATATCGCGGTCCTTCGGAGGCCGGTCATTGACAACCTCGCCGCCGATATAGATCTCGCCCGAGGTGACTTCCTCGAGGCCCGCGATCATGCGCAACGTCGTCGACTTGCCGCAGCCCGATGGGCCGACAAGCACGACGAACTCGTTGTCCGGAATGTCGAGGCTGATGCTGCGGACGGCCTCCACATCGTCATAGCGCTTGACCACGTTACGCAGCGCGACTTCAGCCATCGGTATCAGCCTTTGGTGGCGCCCGCGGTCAGGCCCGCGATGTAGTAATCCATTAAGAACGCGTAGATCACGAGCGGCGGCGCTGCGGCGAGTAGCGCGCCCGCCATCAGCATACCCCACTTGTAGACGTCGCCTCGGATCAGACTCGTTACGGTGCCGACGGTGAGGACCTGCTGATCTGCGGAATAGAGAAACGCCATCGGATAGACGAACGCCGCCCAGGATACGGTGAAAGCGAAGATCATCGCCGCGATGATGCCGGGCAGCGCCACCGGAATAAAGATCTTGGTGAGCATCTGCATGTGGCCGGCGCCGTCGATCAGCGCCGCCTCGTCGAGCTCTTTGGGAATCGACTGGAAGTAGCCGATCATGATCCAGGTGCAGAATGGTACCGTCAGCGTCGGATAGACCAGGATCATGCCCCAATAGGAGTTGAGCAGGCCGACCGCCTTGACGATCTGGAACAGCGGGATGAACAGGAGCGTGTCGGGAACGAGGTAGGTGAGAAAGATTCCCGTCGCCAGGATGCTCGAACCCCAGAATTTCATGCGACCGAGCGAGAAGGCGGCCAGCACGCTGACCACCATGGTGATCGCAACGACAGACACCGTAACGATGATGGTGTTCTTGAAGAAGATCAAAAAGTCGGTCTGCGTTAGTAGGATCTTGAATTGATCAAGCGTAACGCCGTCGGCGATGATCCATGGATTGGTCGCCATGCGCGCCACTTCGGCATCGCTCTTGAGCGCCGTGACGACCATGTAATAGGGCGGAATCAGGAAGAAGATCGCGAAAATGACCAGGAACACGTAAGACGTTATCAGCGCCCAGCGCCGGTTGCGCTTCAGGCTAGCGCCGATACCAAGACCACGGCCGGCGGGAGCGGTTATCGCGGCCGTGCTCATCCAATCTCCCTGCCGCGCTTGCGCACGCCGCGCAGGATCAGAATCGCCGCGATGCCGAGGATCGGGAACATGAATAGCGACGTTGCGGCGCCGAGCGGTAAGTCGCCGGAACGAATGCCGAGCATGAAGGCATAGGTCGCGAACACATGTGTCATGTTGCGCGGGCCGCCAGCTGTCATGATCTGCACGATGTCGAAATTGGCGAACGTGACGATCAGTGAAAATAGCACGGTGATGGCGATGATGTTGCGCATCATGGGCAACGTGATGTGGATGAATTTCTGCCAGGCACTGGCACCGTCGATGGATGCAGCTTCATAGAGCTGCTCGGGCACCGATTTGAGCGCCGCCAGATACATGATCAAAAAGAACGGCGCGCCGTACCAGACGTTGACCAGAATGACGGAGAAACGCGCCCAGTACGGACTGCTCAGCCACGGAATTTGATCGAAACCCAGGCTTTCGAGGATGTAGTTGAAAGCTGAGTGGGTGGGATCGAACAGCCACCACCAGCCGAGTGACGACAAAGCTAGCGGAATGACCCACGGCACTAGCAGCATGCCGCGCCATTTGCGTTGGCCCTTGGCCGGCAGATTGTTGATGAGATGTGCGGTGATAAGCCCGATTAGTGCTTTGAAGAATACCGCACTGAGAGCGAAGACTGCCGTCTGCTCTACCACCATCCAGAAAGTGTCGCGCGACAGCAGAAATCTGAAATTGCCGAGGCCGATAAAGCGGGTCTGTGCCTTGTTCAGCATCGACAGGTAGATCGAATAGAACGCCGGATAGACGATGAGGCAACCGATGATCAGGATCAGCGGCAGGCACATCAGGAAGGCAATTGTCGAGCGGCGGCGGAGGAATAGTCGCAGGTTTTGGCTTGCGGATGAGGGCAGGGCGGCGCCCCGTATCCCCGGCGACCATGTCTGGGCTGTATCTGCCATTCCTGCGTCGCCTTCCGGATCAGTCTCACGGCGCGTTGTGATGGCGCATGCCAGCGTTTCGGGCCGGCATGCGGTCGTTAGCTGGAAAACAGCTCAGGCGCGAAGCGTGCCTTCGAGCTCGTTCTCGGCCCATTTGATCACGTCGTCGATCTTTTCATTGCCCTGCGTCACCTTGGCGACCATCACGGTGTTGATCGCCTGGTTGTAAATCTGGGCGCCGACCTCGGAGCGCGCCGGCGCGCCGGCGATCGAAGTCTGCTCGTCGCCGCGCGGCGGATAGCCGTAGACGGTGCCGACCGGCGGCTCGACCGTCTGCCAAGTGGGCAGATCGTACATGGTTTTGAACGAGGGCAGATCGTACCCGAACGAAGCCTGCACAAGCTGTGCGACTGACTCCTTCTGCGAGATGTAGGTCAGGAGATCTTTCGCCGCCGGCTTGTTCTTCGAGAACGTCCACAGGCCGTAGAACTGCGGCAATTGCCCGACAAAGCGGCCCTTCGGACCTTTCGGCATCGGATGGGTCCAGCAATTCGCGGCCACTGTCGGGTTGTCGCGCTTCGCTACCGCCCAGGCGCTCGGCGGGTTCATGATACTCGAGCCCTTGCCGGAGATCAGCCAGCGGTTGTTGCCGGCGTCGTCCCAAGCGTAGACTTCCGGCGGGTTCACCGCCATGAGCTTCTTCAAGTACTCCAACGCCATCCGGGTCTCGTCGGAATTGACCTTGATGTTGTCCTTGCCGTCGACCAGCACCACGCCGAACGAGTTGTAAAGCGCGCCAACCCAGTCGACCGCGTCGCTCGTCTGTCCCATCGGCAGACCGACAGGGAAACCGGCGGCGTGGAGCTTTTGAGCAGAGGTGAGATAGGTGTCCCAGGTCCAGGTATCGGTCTTGGCTTTGTCCCACTTGAACTCATCGGCCGGAAACAGGTCGCGCACATCGATTCCGGCATGCTGCTGATAAAGGTCGAAGCGCGAGCAGCACGGCTTGACCTGACTGCCGACCGCGGTCGGAATGCCGCGCCAGGTACCTTTGATCTTGGCGAGGTATTCGGCGACCGGGCTGATCGGGCCATATTGCTTGATCAGTCCGCCGACCAAGTCATCGAGTGGCTCAAGCACGTTCTGATGAATGCGGATGTTCCAGTCGCGATGCGACATGATGTCGTGACCGGTGCCGGCTTGTGCCTCGGCAGCGGCCGTCAACTTGTCCTTCTCGCCCTGCGAAGTGATGTAGTCGATCTTGACCTCGCAATTGTTTTTGGCGCCCCACTCATTGCAGAGTTTCGTCAGCGTGTTGTTGGCGCCCGGAACCCAATGGTCCCAAACGCCGAGCGACAGTGAGCCGGCGGCGTAGCTGTCTTTGACATAGGGCGCGGCAATGGCGGCGGCGGAACCGAGCGCCGCGCTCTTGAGAAGGCCGCGGCGGGTCGGGCGAGATTGCGTCAGCAAGCTATCGGTCATCATGTCCTCCCAAGGGGTTCGCCGGAATTATTGTTCTAATGATCGGCGGATAAGAGAACATACCCTTATCGCGGCGGGGCGGCTAGAGCGCCTTTAGTGCAATCCGGAACGCGGTTTGTGCCGTGCACCCACGCCTATCGTAGGCGTGGGGCGAGACTGGGCTTCCCGACGATTTCCGGTGCAGCCAATTGCGTTGATACCAGGCCTACAGGCCGAGTGCGCGCGGCAGCCAAAGTGAAATCGCAGGGAAATAAGTGACCAGCATCAATACGACCAGCATGACGCCGTAGAACGGCCAAATCTTACGCATCACGTCTTCGATCGTGGTCTTTCCTACCGCACAGCCCACAAACAGGATTGCGCCAACCGGCGGATGGCATAGTCCGATACCGAGATTGAGCATCATGATGATGCCGAAGTGCACCGGATTGACGCCAAAGTTCATCATCACCGGCAAAAGGATCGGGGTGCAGATCAGGATCGACGGCGCCATGTCGAGCAGGCAGCCGAGCACGAGCAGCATGACATTGACGAGAAGCAGGATGACGTACTTGTCGCTCGAGATTGTGAGAAAGAACTCCGTTATCTTTGCCGGCATTTGCGTGAGCGCCATCACATAGCCGACGCTGGAAGCGCAGGCGATCAGCGTGAGCACCATTGCGACTGTTCGCAAGGTGCGGTGAACGAGCTCCGGCAGATCGCGCCAGCGGTAATCGCGGTAGATGAACATCGTCACCAGGAACGCCCACACGCAGGCGACCGCGCCGGCTTCGGTCGCTGTGAACACGCCGCCGAGAATGCCACCGAGAATAATCAGGAGCGTAATCAGTCCCCACAGCGCGTCGATCGAGATCTTAATCGCGTCGCGCAGCGGGACGGTCTGTCCGCGCGGATGCCCGTCGCGATAGGCGATGACGAGGCACAGCACGATCAGCGAGAAGCCGAGCAGCAGGCCTGGCACGACGCCGGCCATGAACAGGCTGATGATCGAGATGGTGCCGCCGGTGGCGAGCGAATAGATCACCGCATTGTGGCTCGGAGGCACGAGGAGAGCCTGTACCGAGGCGGTGATCGTTACATTGGTAGCGAACACGCGAGGGTACCCGCTCTTCTCCATCTGCGGGATCATCACCGAACCGATGGCGGAAGTGTCCGCCACTGCTGAACCGGAAATGCCGCTCAGAAAAGTCGTCGCCAGCACATTGACCACCGAAAGGCCGCCGCGCACGCGGGTGAAGCCGACCAGGACATCGGCGAAGGCAACGAGGCGGCGCGCCATGCCGCCTTCGGCCATGATTGCGCCTGCCAATACGAAAAACGGAATGGTCAGCATGGCGACCTTGCTGACGCCGTCGGAGATTTTGAGCATTACCGCTTCCAGCGGAATGCCGATCCACAGCGCCCCGGCAATCGCGGCGAGCGCCAGCGAATAGGCGATTGGCACGCCGATGGCGAAACAGACGAACATCGTTGTCAGGAGGATGGCGACATCCATCGGACTGCCTCCCGCCGCCTAATCGGCGGTTTCGAGAAGTGGCGTTTGCGACTCGGCAGGCATACCTAAGATCGCCCGCTCGATGACGAACAGCAGGAGAAGCGCGCCGCCGAGGGGGATCGGCAGGTAAGTGACTCCGACGGACAGAGATGGGAAATCCGGGATCGTGTTGTACCAGGTGACATCGACCAATTTGCCGCCATAGATCACCATGAAGACCGCCATCGCGGCGACGAGAAGTTCGGCCAGATATTCGGCCACGATGCGCAACGTCGCGGGCAGCATGAGAACGAAAAACGATACGTTCATGTGCAGCCGACGGCGATAGCAAGCCGCCGAGCCAATGAATGTCAGCACAATCATCAAAAGAATCGCGGTCGGCTCGGGCCACGACGCCGCGCTGTTGAGCACGTAGCGGGTAAACACCGCCCAGGGGATGACAGCGGAAATCAGAACCAGCGCGCTGCCGGCGATGAGCACGCAGGCGAGATATAGTGCATGCATCAGCTTGCGATAGAGAAGCGCTATCACGTGAACAGCCCTACTGGACCGCCTGAACGCGCTTGATCATGTCGGCAAAGCGGGGACCGTACTTGTCCCACACCGGCTTCACAGCATCCTGGAACGGCTTTTTGTCCGGCATGTCGATGATTTCGTTGCCGGCGGATTTGGCTTTTTCCAGCGCCGCCATCTCGTACTTATTCCAGAATTCGCGTTCCTCGGCTTGCGCCTCGCGGCCTAATTTCTTGAGCAGCGCCTGATCGTCCTTGCTGAGCGAGTCCCAGGTCTTTCGCGAGAAGACGAGGATTTCAGGCACGATGAGGTGCTGGGTCAGCGTGTAATATTTAGCGACGGTGTAGTGATTGTCGAACACATAGCTCGGCAGGTTATTCTCGGCGCCGTCGATGACACCGGTTTGTAATGCGCTGAATACCTGATCGTAGCCCATCGCGACGCCATTGCCACCGAGCGCGTTCATCATGTCGACAAACATCGGATTGCCAATGACGCGAATCTTCAGACCCTTCAGATCGGCAATGGTGTGGATCGGCTTCTTGGTGTCGTAGAGATTGCGCGCGCCGGCATCCATCCAGCAGAGCGCGACGAGACCGGCCTTGTCGTTGTTGGTGACCTTGTCGAGCAGCTCCGTGCCGATGTCGCCGTCGATGACTTTCTGCATGTGCGCGGTGTTGCGGAACAGGAATGGCAGGTTGAAGACGTTGAGGTCGTCGATCACCGGGCCCATGGCACCGACGGACACGCGCGCTATCTGAATGGCGCCGACTTGGGCCTGCTCGATGGCCTCCTTCTCGCCGCCGAGTTGCATCGCCGCGTACATTTGCACGCTGAGCCGGCCATCGGTCGCCGCTTCGAGCTTTTTGCTCAGGCTCTTTACCGCGGCGACAGTCGGATAGCCCTCCGGGTGAACGTCCGAGGCCTTGAACGTAATCTTCTGTTGCGCCTGGGCGCCAGACGCAAAGCCCGAGACGCTCGCAAGCGCGGTGAAAGCGCTCAGTTGCAATACCGTGCGGCGATCCATGTTTACTCTCCTCCCACGATGGCCTTTGTGCCGGCGTGCAGTGTCCACGGCGCGGGCCTTTCGGGCGGTTGATCGGAGTCATCGCCCCATGTTATCAGGTCATACGATGACCAGATAACATCAAGGAGTCAAGTTGACGGACCAGCCTTCCGACCAAGAGCGCTCGACGTTTCGGCCACTTTCGGCGCCGCGCGGCTTGACCGAGCAACTCGTCGCGCGGATCGCCGCCGACATCACCGGCGGGCGTCTGTCGCCGGGATCGCGGCTACCGACCGAAAAGGAAATGATGACCGGGACCGGCGTCAGCCGTACCGTCGTGCGTGAGGCGGTCGCGTGCCTGCGGGCCGAAGGCTTGGTTCATGTGCGGCACGGCGTCGGTGCCTTCGTCGCCGAGCATGCCCGCAGGGCGTTTCGCATCGCCGACGACGAACTGCACTCGCTGCATGAAGCGCTCGAAATCATGGAATTGCGCACCGGAGTGGAAATCGAATCCGCTGGGCTTGCGGCAGAACGCGCGCAAGCGCCCCAGATCGCAAGGATTGCCGATGCTTACGCGCGGATCGAAAAGGCAATTGCGCGCGGCGATACGGCGGTCGACGAGGATTTTTCCTTTCATTGCAGTATCGCAGACGCCACCGGCAACGCGCGGTTCAGACAGTTCCTAGAATATCTCGGACGTTTCATCATTCCGCGGCAGAGCATTCGCAAAAGTCTGCCCAGGATTCGGGACCAGCGCGCCTATCTCGCGCGCATTCAGAACGAGCATCATGAAATTTTCGATGCAATTCGCGGGAATACCCCGGCAGCAGCACGTACGGCGATGCGGCGGCATCTGGTAAACAGCCGGAAACGCTACCAAAAACTGGCTGCTGAATTCGGCGACCTGCCTTCGGTGTCGGCCGAGGCATCTTAGTTCACGCAGGGGGCATCATGGAAGCAGTTCTGGTGACCGGCGCGGCCGGGGGGATCGGCACGCGGCTGCGCAAGCTGCTTGATGGCGTCTATCCGCGCATCGTATGGAGCGATATTCGCAAGCCCGACGATTTGGCCAGCCACCACAGTTTCGTGCAGGCCGATCTCGCCGATCTGGAGCAGGTCGAGAGGCTCGTCGACGGCGTCGACGGCATCGTGCATCTCGGCGGTGAATCGGTTGAGCAATCGTGGGAGCGCATCCTTCGAGCCAATATCATCGGCTGCTACAATCTGTTCGAAGCCGCGCGCCGCAAGAAAGTGCGGCGCGTGGTGTTTGCCTCATCAAACCATGCGGTCGGCTTCTATCCGCGGCAGCGTAAGATCGGTACCGATGAACCGGTGCGCCCGGATTCCCGCTACGGCGTGAGCAAGGCGTTCGGCGAAGCGCTCAGCGCGCTCTACGCCTACAAACATGGTTTGCGGGTGACCTGCATCCGGATCGGCAACTTTGCCGATGCGCCCGTCGATCTTCGCAGGCTGGCGATCTGGATCGGTCCAGAGGACCTGGTGCAGCTCATCCGCATCGGTCTTGATCATCCGGACCTGCGCTATGAAATATTCTTTGGCGCCTCTCATAACGAGCGAAGCTGGTGGGACAATGAGGCGGCCTATCGCTACGGCTATAGCCCCAGCGGGCGCGGCGAAGATTTTGCCGCCGCGGCCTTGGCTGCGCAGAAGAAGCTCGCGCTCGATCCGATCGGCGACTGGTATCAGGGCGGACCATTTTGCAGCGACGAATATGACAGCGATGACGGTCCTGCTGCTATCTAGCGCACCTGAAAGACTAGCTTGCCCCTGAAGTGTCGCGACTGACTCAGGCGATGGGCTTCGGCGGCCTGCGATAACTTATAAAGCTTCACTTCCGGTGGCTGGATCGCGCCGGCCACGAATAACTCGGCGATGCGCTCCATTGCCTTGCGCGACCGCGGCACCGGCGGCCGAAGTCCCCTGACGTCGGTGCGGTCCGGCTTCGGCGCCTCGGCCCCAGACGCAATGAACGCGGCGCGCCCACCGGGCTTGAGCACCAGGTACGATTTCTTCGCTACGTCGCCTCCGACGGTGTCGAACACGGCGTCGCAGCCGCTGACCACCTTGGTGAAGTCCTCGGCGTTGTAGTCGATGACCTGGTCGGCGCCGAGGCCGCGTACATAGTCGATGTTCGCGGCACTGGTTGTCGTGATCACCCGCGCGCCGAGATGTTTGGCAAACTGTATGGCAAAGCCGGCGACGCCGCCGGCACCGCCTTGGATCAGGATCGTCTCGCCGCGCTGAAGTTTCAGCGTGTCCTCGACGGAATTGATTGCGGTGAGACCCGTGAGCGCTAGCGCCGCGGCGTTGATATGCGAAAGCCCGTCGGGTTTCTTGGCGACGATGACGGCATTGATCGCGATCTTTTCGCAGTACGTACCTTCCTTGCCGCCTGCGATCACGCCAAAGACCGCGTCGCCGACCTTAAGGTCTGCGCCGCTGCCGACGGCGCCGACCATGCCGGAAAAATCACGCCCTGGGATCTGAGGAAATTTGACGTTTGCATGCCGCCCATATTCGCCGCCGCGAAACTTCCAGTCAGCGGCGTTAATGCTTGCGGCGTGAACGTCGACGATGACTTCGCCGTCCGCTGCCACAGGGTCCGGCAGGTCACCGTAGCGCAGCACTTCCGGGCCGCCGAATTGATCGAGATATGCAGCTTTCATCGCTTGAGCCTCACTTGAGAATGCACGTTTGCTCCCTGACATCATCACCGAGCCCGGCAGGATTTATACTCCGGGGTTTAGCTCTATTTCACAAGATGATCGGACAGCATCTTAATATCTGGCTTGGTGCTTTGGGACTTCGATCCGTGTCTTTGCGCGAGGTGATATATGGCCGGAGGAGCCAAAGCGCCTTTTGCGCGAGCATCTGCCCTCAACAGTCGCCAAGCCATTGATATTATTGGCGACCCCGGCAGGATTCGAACCTGCGACCTTCAGCTTAGAAGGCTGTTGCTCTATCCCCTGAGCTACGGGGCCATGCCGCCGGGCAGCATATATCGAATCTCGCACCGCAACGCCCGGTTAATAGCGCCTTGGGCGTGCCTGTGAACGCGTGGCGCGTCAACCGCAACTAACATCGGCAGCCGAGGTTTCGCGAGCGCGCTGCGGTAGCCGCCGATGCGCCTCGCTTTCCTAGGGTTGCTGTGGAAGGTTGCAAATTGTTTAGTTTGAACCGGCTTGTTTGGTCACGACCTAGACATGATCGTTGCCTCAACTCGTCGCACTGGGTCAAAAATTATGACCCTTGGGAGGAATTCACCGATGCGTGCGGTTTTTCGCGCCGGATTTGCGGCAGCATTCGCGGCTGCGTTTCTGACGGTCTTCTCGCTCTCGGCGCGCGCCGCCGACAAGGCATTCCAGAACAGCGACCTCGCCGACAGTGCGATCCAGCTCGAAGCCCAGGTTAAGTCGGACTCAGGACCCGCGACTAAGCCGGTTGCGCAAATCCGCAAGGATGCGGACGCGGCCTTCGCCAAGAACGATTTCCGCAGCGGCATGGCGTTGCTCGGCCAGATCGTCGCCGCCGAACCGAACGATGCCACGACGTGGTTGCGCCTGGCACGTACCGTCATGCAAATCCGGCCTGCGAACGACGAGGAAAAAACGACGCTGCTGGAGAAGGCCTCTACCGCCGCCTACATCGCCTATCAACGTACTACCAATCGCAACGAGGAGGCTGACGGTCTCGCGTTTCTCGGCACGGTCATGAGCCAGCGCCAGCTATGGCGGCCCGCTCTTGATGCACTGCGGCTGTCGCTCGAATTGCGCGAGACCGCCGGCATTCGCGCCCAGTACGAGCGGCTCCGTGAGCAATATGGCTTCCGCGTGCTCGACTACACGATCGACGCCGACACCGCTTCGCCGCGCGCCTGTTTCCAATTCTCCGAGGATCTGCCGGCGCGAACTGATTTCTCGCCCTTCGTCGTGCTGGCCGGCACCGATAAGCCGGCGCTGTCCACTGTCGAAAAGCAGCTTTGCGTCGAGGGACTACAGCACGGCGCCACTTATACCGTTACGCTGCGCGCCGGTTTGCCGTCGGTGGTGCATGAGACGCTGTCGAAATCGACGGATTTTGCCATTTATGTGCGCGATCGGCGGCCTGCTGCCCGATTCTCTACGTCGAACTACGTGTTGCCGCGCGCCGGCCAGCGCGGCATCCCGATCATCAGCGTCAATTCAAAAACAATCGCCGTCGAGATTTATCGTGTCAGCGACCGCAACCTCATCGACACGATCCAGGGCACCCGGTACGGCCAGACGGACTTCCAGCGCAGTCTCGACCGCTACGACATTGACAGCCTCAAAGGGTCAGGCGGCATCTCGGTCTGGCAGGGCGAGCTGGCGGTCGACAATACGCCGCTCAATCAGGATGTAACGACCGCATTCCCGGTCGATCAGGCGGTCGGCGAACTCAAACCCGGCGTCTACGCGATGGTGGCGCAACCCAAGGAGCTGAAGAACGCTGGCGCCGACTACGATTCATTGGCGACACAATGGTTCATCGTCTCCGATCTCGGCCTCTCATCGTTCTCCGGCAACGATGGCATCTATGCCTTCATTAACTCGCTGGCGTCAACGACGCCGAAGAACGGCATCGACGTACAACTCATCTCGCGCGCCAATGAAGTGCTGGCGACCCGCAAGACCGACGCCAACGGCCAGGTGCGGTTCGAGGCGGGGCTCGCCAGCGGCGAGGGAGCCGCCGCGCCAGCGCTGCTCGCGGCAACCGATCCTAAAGGCGATTATGCCTTTCTCAGCTTGACGGCATCCGCCTTCGATCTCACCGACCGCGGGGTCTCCGGCCGGCCGGCGCCGAATGGGCTCGATGCTTTTGTCTATGCCGAGCGCGGCGTCTACCGCTCCGGCGAAACCGCCTACGTCACCGGCCTGTTGCGCGATGCGCGGGGTGCCGCGGCGCTCGGCGTACCGCTCACGCTAGTCGTCGAGCGCCCTGATGGGGTCGAATTTCAGCGCACACTCGTTCAGGACCAGGGACTGGGCGCTCACGGCCTGACCCTGCCGATTGCCGCTTCCGCACCGACCGGAACGTGGCACGTGCGTGCGTTCACCGATCCGAAACGCCCACCGGTCGGCGAGACAACCTTCCTGGTCGAAGATTATGTGCCCGACCGCATCGAATTCGATCTCAATTCGACGAGCGGCACCGTCTCGCAGAAATCGGCCGCCGCCATCAACGTGGCCGGCAGGTTCCTCTACGGCGCGCCTGCGGCCGACCTCGATCTTGAAGGCGATATGACGATCGACGTGGCGAAGGAGCGAAGCGGATTTGCAGGTTACCAGTTCGGTTTAGCCGACGAAGATGTCGAAGCAGTGCAGCAGCCGCTCGACGATTTGCCGTCCACCGATGAAACTGGCAAAGCGAATTTCAGCGTCACCATCGACAAGCTGCCGGCTAGCACGCACCCGCTCGAAGCCAAAATCGCCGTACGCATGGCCGAGCCCGGCGGGCGCGCCGTCGAGCACACGGTCACGCTGCCGGTCACGGCGAGCGGCAACATGATTGGCATCAAGCCGCTGTTTACCGGGCACTCGCTCGGCGACGGCGCAAACGCGACATTCGACGTCGTGGTCGTCGCGCCGAACGGCGCCGTAGTCGCGCAGAGCGGTCTACACTACGAACTGCTGCGAATCGATACGCGTTACCAGTACTACAAGCGCGATAACGATTGGCATTTCGAACCGGTCAAAACGACGACGCGTGTCGCCGACGGCAACATCGACACCAGCCCGGACAAGCCTGGCCACATAACGCTGCCGGTGAATTTTGGCCGCTACCAACTCAATGTTTCTGTGCCAGATCCGAATGGCGTGATGAGCTCGGCGACGTTCGACTCCGGCTGGTACGTCGATGCGAGCGCCGCCACGCCCGACATGCTCGAGACGGCGCTGGACAAGAGCGAGTATAGGCCGGGCGATACGATGACGGTCGCCATCACCGCGCGCACCGCCGGTCGCCTGACGGTCAATGTGATTGGCAATAGGCTGCTCGCCAGCCAATCGACCGACGTCAAGCCGGGTGTCGTGCAGGTTAAGGTTCCTGTCGGCTCCGATTGGGGCGCCGGCGCATACATCGTCGCGACGCTGCGACGGCCGCTCGATGAGCCGGAGCAGCGGATGCCCGGCCGCGCCATCGGCGTGCAGTGGTTTTCCCTCGATCGCGCGGCCAAGACGCTGACTGTCAATCTCAAGCCGCCAGCATTGGTGCGACCGAACTCGACCTTGCAGATCCCGATCAAGATCGATGGGCTAAAGGCGGGCGAGGAAGCCAGAGTCACGGTCGCCGCGGTCGATGTTGGGATTCTCAACCTGACAAATTACAAGCCGCCTTCGGCAGGCGATTACTATCTCGGCCAGCGCGCGCTCTCGACGGAAATCCGCGATCTCTATGGCAATTTGATCGACGGCATGCAGGGCACGCGCGGTCAGATCCGAACAGGCGGCGACGCCGGCGCGCAGTTGCAGGGTAGTCCGCCCGCCGGTCCACCGATGGCGCTGTTCTCCGGCATCGTCAGTGTCGGTGCCAACGGCACTGCTGAAGTGTCATTCGATATTCCGGATTTTGCCGGAACCGCGCGCGTCATGGCGGTGGCATGGAGCAAGGACAAAGTCGGCCAGGCGACTGCGGACGTTACGGTGCGCGATCCCGTCGTACTGACGGCGACGCTGCCGCGCTTCCTGTTGCCCGGCGACCGTTCTTCGGTCCATCTCGATCTCGATAATGTGGAAGGGCAGGCGGGCAACTACGCGATCACGGTGACGACCGAGGATGCAGTCGTGGCCGGAGCGGGCGCTACGCAAACGCTGGCATTGCGCGAAAAGCAGCGCGGTGCGGTGATTATTCCGCTGACCGCCAGTTCTGCCGGCAACGGCACCGTCAAGGTCAATGTCGGCGGACCGTCGGGATTTGCGCTGGAGAGGAACTATACGCTTGTGGTCAGGCCGCCGGCGCAAATCCTTGCCAGGCGCACCGACAAGACGCTTGCCAAGGGTGACAGCCTGACAGTGTCGAGCGATCTGTTTGCCGACCTGGTACCGGGCACAGGTTCGGTCTCGATTTCGGTCGGCTCTTCGGCGGCCCTCGATGCCGCGAGCCTGTTGGCCGCGCTCGATCGCTATCCTTACCGCTGCTCGGAGCAGATCACGAGCCGGGCGCTGCCGCTGCTCTACGTCAGCGAGCTCGCCAGCGAAGCTAACCTAGCGCTCAACGGCAACGCGGATGAGCACGTGCGTGAGGCCATCGCGGCGCTGTTAACTCGGCAGGATTTCGACCGGTTCGTTCGGGTTGTGGGCCGTTGGCGGCAATGACGTATGGCTCGACTCCTACATCACCGATTTCCTCACACGCGCGCGCGAACGTAAATTCGCGGTGCCCGATGCCGGCTTCAAATTAGCCCTCGACCGGCTGCGCAACGTCGTCGCCTCAACCAACGAGCCGACCAAGGACGGCGGTACCGCTCTCGCCTATGCGCTCTATGCGCTGGCGCGCAATGGGGCGGCGCCGATCGGCGATCTGCGCTATCTCGCCGACGCCAGGCTGGACACCCTGACGACGCCAATCGCCAAGGCCCAGGTCGCCGCCGCGCTTGCGCTGATGGGCGATCGGGCCCGGGCCGAACGCGTCTATGCCGTGGCGCTGGCCGCGCTTGGACCGCAACAGGACGACTTTTCGAGCGAAGTGGACTATGGCTCGACGCTGCGAGACGCAGCCGCGATCGTGACGCTTGCCGCAGAAGGCGGCGCCGAACCTGCCACCGTGCAGGCCGCAGTGCAGCGCGTCGAGAAAGCGCGGGCCGATTTGCGCCCGACGTCGACCCAGGAAGACGCGTGGCTGCTGCTCGCGGCGAGCGCCATGGCGAAGGATGCCGGCAATCTCTCACTCGACGTCAACGGCGATGCGACGCAAAAACCGGTTTACCGGACCGTTCGCGCAGGCGATCTAAAGGACCCGCTGCACGTCACCAATAATGGCGACAGCACCGTGCGGGCCGTGGTCACGGTCAGTGGCGCGCCGGTTACGCCGGAGCCCGCGGCGTCAAACGGCTTCAAGATCGAACGGCTGACTTACACTCTCGATGGCGATACGGTCGATCCGGCGCAGGTCAAGCAGAACACACGGCTCGTGGTGCTGTTGAAAATCACCGAAGCACAGCCGCAGTTCGGCCGTGTGATCGTTGCCGATTATCTACCGGCGGGATTCGAGATCGACAATCCGCGCCTTGTCTCGTCGGGCGATACCGGCACGCTGCCCTGGATCACCGACGCGGTGGACCCGGTCAGCACCGAATTCCGCGATGATCGTTTCACCGCGGCGTTCGATCGCAAGCGCGGGGATCCCGCGGTCTTCACGGTGGCCTATGTGGTGCGGGCGGTGTCGCTCGGAAAATACGTGCGCCCGCAAGCGAGCGTCGAGGACATGTACCGTCCGGAGCGTTATGGCCGCACCGAAACCGGTGCGGTCGAAGTTGTGGCAGGCAAGTAAAGCTGTTTGCCATGACCGACTTGCCGACAGTAACGTTCCCCTCGACAACTTCCTCCGTGAACCGGGGAGAGAACGCGTGGAGTGTCCAGCGGCGACTGTGGTCTGCCTTTGTCGCCACGGCACTCATCGGCATTATGGCGCTCGTCGGCGGCCTCGCCTGGTGGATCGAATCTCTCGGTCCCGCGCCGCTCGGCAAGAATTTGGAGTTTTCGGCAACCGTTCTTGACCGTGAAGGCCGCCTGTTGCGCGCCTATGCCACCAGTGAAGGCCGCTGGCGATTGCCGGTGACGGTCTCCGCCGTCGATCCGCGATTTTTCGATGTGCTATTCGCCTACGAAGACAAGCGCTTCCCAAGCCATCACGGCGTCGATCCGCTGGCCCTGATGCGCGCGGCTTTTCAGCTTGTCAGCACCGGTCATATCGAATCCGGCGGCTCGACGCTGACCATGCAGGTGGCGCGTCTATTGGAGCCGCGCACCAACAGGACATTCACCGCCAAGCTGCGCCAGGTCGTACGCGCGATCGAGATCGAACGCGTACTGAGCAAAGACCAGGTGCTATCGCTCTATCTGAAGCTCGCGCCCTATGGCGGCAATATCGAAGGCGTCCGCGCCGCTTCGCTTGCCTATTTCGGCAAGGAGCCGCGCAAGCTTTCACTCGGCGAGACGGCGCTGCTGGTGGCGTTGCCGCAATCGCCGGAATTGCGTCGGCCGGACCGCTCACCGGATGTCGCGCGCGCCGCACGTAACCGCGTGCTCGATCGCTTTGCCGCTACCCGCATTGTGCCGGCCGATGAGATCGCCTTGGCCAGGGCCGAACCGGTGCCAAGCGGGCGTTACGCGATGCCGATGTTGGCGCCGCATGCCGCCGACCGCGCGATCGCCAAATCGCCGGAGCTGCGGGAGCATCGGCTTTCGATAAATGCAGCCATACAAAGAAACTTGGAGCAACTCGCCCGCGAACGCGAACGTGTCCTTGCCGCGACGCTGGGACCCGATGTCTCGTTGGCAATTCTCGCCGTCGATAATGCGACCGGCGACGTCTTGGCCCGTGTCGGCTCGCCCGATTATTTCGATATGCGCCGCGCTGGCCAGATTGACATGACGCAGGCGCTGCGATCGCCAGGTTCGACGCTCAAGCCTTTTATCTACGGCCTTGGCTTTGAAGACGGGTTCATTCATCCGGAGACGCTGATTGACGATAAGCCGGTGAGCTACAACGGCTACGCACCGAAGGATTTCGATTCCAGCTTCCAAGGCACGGTGACGGTGCGCCGGGCGCTGCAGCAATCTCTCAACGCCCCGGCAGTGGGCGTGCTCGACGCCGTTGGCGCAAGCCGGCTCACGGCGCGGATCGCGCAGGCCGGTGGTTCTCTGGTGCTACCGGTTGGCGAAGCGCCGGGTCTCGCTATCGGCCTCGGCGGCGTCGGCATAAACCTTTCCGATCTCGTCATGCTCTATGCCGGTTTGGCACGGCTTGGTACCACAGTGCCGCTGAACGAATGGGCAGCCGCGTCCGTGGTGCAAGCGCGGCGCCTCATGGAGCCTGTTGCGGCGTGGTATGTCGGCAATATTCTGCTCGGATCGCCGCCGCCGGAAAATGGCGTGGCGGGCCGCATCGCCTTCAAGACCGGAACGAGTTACGGCTACCGCGACGCTTGGTCGATCGGCTTCGACGGCAAGCACACGATCGGCGTTTGGGTCGGCCGCCCCGACGGCGCGCCGGTGCCTGGCCTCGTCGGGCGGCAGGCCGCCGCCCCAATCCTATTCGATTCATTTGCGCGGTTGGGCGCACCGTCTGCGACGTTGGCGGGGGCGCCCAAGGGAGTGCTTGTGACGTCGAGTGCAAAACTGCCGGTGCCGCTCCGGCACTTTCGTTCTGGCCAGTTCGCGGGCGGGGCGGGGCTGCGGTCGCTGCACATCTTGTATCCGCCCGACGGTGCGCGGCTCGATATGGCGGCGAACAACGCGCCGGACGTCATTCCGCTCAAAGTCACCGGCGCGGCCGCGCCGCTCACCGTCCTGGTCAACGGCGTCCCCGTAGGGACACAGGAGCGCGGACCGCTGTTCTTCAAGCCGGATGGGCCGGGATTCTCGCGGGTGACCGTCATCGATTCCGCGGATAGCACGGATAGCGTCGTCGTCCGCGTTGACGATGGATCCGCGACGCGCAACAAGGTCCGGGCGACCGCCGCGATCTGCGCTAATTCTCCTTGTGATAACAATAATATAGAAGCCACCTCGCGGTAACTCCGTGGCGATGCTGGCGCTCTCCCGGCGCTTCCCCGCTGAGGGGGATTTCTCTATGGTCTGCGTGCACTTAGGATCTGACCGCAGACTATGAGCACAACTAGCGCGGCGTCCCTCTGGCCGACCAATGGCCTTGGATCGCTTTTCGATTTTGCCGTGGCGTCCCACAAGCGGGCGCTGGGACTGCTTATCGTCGCCTCGCTGATGCTGTTCCTACCGGGCTTCTTCCAGATTCCTCCGGTGGATCGTGACGAAGCCTATTTTGCGCAAGCCACGAAGCAGATGATCGAGACCGGCGACTACATCGACATCCGCTATCAGGACGACGTCCGCTATCGCAAACCGGTAGGCATCTATTGGCTGCAAGCAGCGGTCGTGAAAACGGCCGAGGCGCTCGGCGATAGCCGCGCGCGCACCACGATTTGGCTGTATCGGGTGCCGTCGTTAATCGGGGCGGCCGGCGCGGTGATCGCGACGTACTGGTGCGCGCTTGCCTTCGTCAGCCGGCGTGGCTCGGTGCTGGCTGCAATGATGCTTGCGGCCTCGACCCTGCTTGGCGTCGAGGCGCGGCTCGCCAAGACCGATGCCATGTTGCTGTTCACGATCGTCCTCGCGATGGGCGCGCTGGCGCGGGCGTACCTCACCCCGCGGGAGGCAGGAAGCGGACAACTCGGATGGAAGTTGCCGGCGATCTTCTGGACTGCACTCGCGATCGGCATTCTCATCAAGGGGCCGGTCAACCTGATGATCGTCGGCCTGACGGCGCTAACGCTGTCGATTTTGGAACGTTCCCCGCGCTGGCTGTTGGCATTGCGGCCGCTTGCGGGAATTGGCTGGCTTTTCGTCATCGTTTTACCCTGGTTTATCGTGATCTATGCCCGTGTCGGCAGCGCGTTCCTGGTCGGCGCGTTGGGTCACGATATGTTGGGCAAGATCGCCGGCGCGCAGGAAGCCCATGGCGCGCCGCCGGGACTTTATTTCCTGCTGTTCTTCGCGACGTTCTACCCCGGCTCGATTCTTGCCGGTCTCGCGGCGCCGGCGGTGTGGGCGGTGCGTCGAGAACCCGCCGCAAAATTCCTCCTGGCATGGCTCGTGCCGTCGTGGATTGTGTTCGAACTGGTTGTGACCAAGCTGCCGCACTACGTGCTGCCGCTCTATCCCGCCATCGCAATCCTCATTGCCGGCGCCGTCGAGAGCAAGGTGCTGTCTCGGCGGTCTTGGCTGGTGCGCGGCGCCCTGTGGTGGTTCATCGCACCGATGCTCATCAGTGTCGCTACCGTGACGCTCGCGATCTTCGTCGCCCGTGATCCCGCATTCCCGGCGTGGCCGTTTTTTGCCGTGGCCATCATCTGCGGTCTTTTTGCGTGGCTGCTCTACGAGGCTGATGGCGCCGAACTGTCCATTGTCCGTGCAACAGCGGGCGCGGTTCTGATGGCAATCGGCGTATTTTCGATAACTATACCGTGGCTGAGGACCGTGTTTCCGAGCGTGACGCTCGCCGGTATTCTGCACAACGCCAGTTGTGCCCATCCGGTTGCGGCGAGCGCCGGCTACGAGGAGCCAAGCCTGGTCTTTCTCGCCGGCACTGCGACCCATTTGACCGATGCGTCCAGCGCCGCCGATTTTCTCGAAGGCGGGGAGTGTCGCTTCGCCTTCATCGAGGCGCGCCAGGAGCGTGCCTTTGCGCTGCGGGCCGAGGCGATCGGGCTGCGTTACGATCGCGGACCGCATGTCGACGGCTTTAATATGAGCAACGGCCAGCGGATCAGCATCGCGGTCTTCGCGTCGGCGACTGCGCCGTGAATGCGCCGAGCGCGCCAAAGTCGTTCACACTGAGTAATATTATCCGCTGGTGCGGTATCCTCCTGCGGCCGCCGCGCGCACGCGTGCCGCGACTGGTGCCAAGTACGCTTGCCGCAATCGTGCTGACGCTGATCGTTACCGTGGCGTCCATGTTCTTCCTCGACGTCGCCGCAAGCGACTGGGCGCGCACTCTGCCGGTGTGGTTCACCGACATTTTCGAACAGATCACGGATTTCGGCCTGTCCGGCTGGTTCCTGTTTCCGATCGGGTTCGTGCTGCTGTGCCTTGCTGCCGCGACGACGCGAGTTCTGTCAACGCGGACACAAAACTTGTTGGCAATGCTGAGCGTGCGGTTTGGCTTTCTGTTCCTGGCAATCGGCCTACCCGGACTGCTCGTCACTATCGTCAAGCGCCTCATCGGCCGAGCGCGCCCCTATGTCGGTAACCACGACGATCCGTTTGCCTACATGCCTTTCATTTGGCAGCCGGAATACGCCAGCATGCCGTCGGGGCACGCCACCACAGCGGCATCCGCAGCGATTGCGATTGGAGCGCTCTGGCCGCGTGCGCGCGGCGTGATGTGGATCTATGCAATCATGATCATGTTCAGCCGCGTCGTCGTACTTGCCCATCACCCAAGCGACGTAATTGCCGGGGGATTGGTCGGAGTGGTGGGCGCCGGACTGGTACGCCGATGGTTCGCGGCACGGCGCCTTTTGTTTTCCGCGAACGATTTACGGGCCTTTCCGTGGCCGCCCTTCAAGCGGGTAGGGGCTGCCGCCCGCGAGGTCTGTTTGGGATCTGGCGGGCGGCAAAAGGCCTGAGATTCCACCCGGTTGAACCCGGTCCGGATGAGCTTTAGAAGCTTGCGGCATGTCGCTGAGCAACGGGCTCGATCCCGCAATCTCCGTGGTCGTGCCGGTGCGCAACGAAGCCGGTAATATTGCGCCACTGGTTGGCGAGATCGCCGCGGTATTGCAAGGCCGCGTCTTCGAGATCGTCTATGTCGACGACGGTTCGAAAGATGGCACCGGGCAGGAATTGCGCGGACTGATGGCGCAGCACCCGTGGCTTCGGCAAATTCGGCATGCGCAATCGTGCGGTCAATCGGCCGCGGTACGCACTGGCGTTGCGATGGCGCACGCGCCTGTCGTGGTGACACTCGATGGCGACGGTCAGAACGACCCGTCGTTCATTCCGGCGCTAATTGCGCGGCTTGAAGCGGGCGGGCTTCGATGCGGGCTGGTCGCGGGTCAACGCGTAGGCCGCAAGGCGACAGGCTTTAAGAAATTGCAGTCACGCATTGCCAATGCGGTGCGCAGCGCGGTGCTTAAGGACGGCACGCGCGATACCGGGTGTGGACTCAAGGCGTTCCGCCGTGATGTTTTTCTGGCGCTGCCCTATTTCGATGGGCTGCACCGTTTTATGCCGGCGTTGATACGGCGCGATGGCTTCGACATCGGCTATGTCGATGTCGTTGATCGGGAGCGCCGGCACGGCACGTCGAATTATGGATTTTGGGATCGGTTGTGGATCGGCATCCTCGACCTTGGCGGCGTGTGGTGGCTCATTCGGCGTAAGAAGCGCGTTGCGGACGCTCAGGAGGTGACCCTTGCTCATTGATATGGCGCACGCGGTCGGGGGTTATCTGCAAGACGTTTTTGTCAACAGCCTCGATTGGTGGGTGATACTGGGATTCGCCGCGCAAGGTCTGTTCACGATGCGCTTTCTCGTCCAGTGGATCGCTTCCGAACGCGCCGGCCGCAGTGTCATTCCGTTGGCGTTCTGGTGGTTTTCTATCGCGGGCGGCACGTTGCTGCTGGCCTATGCGCTCTACCGGAAGGATGCGGTTTTTATCCTCGGTCAGGCATTCGGCGTATTCGTCTATCTGCGCAATCTGCATCTCGTGATGCGCGAACGTAAACAGACCGCATCCTTTACGTGAATTTCAGGCAGCCGCAGCGGTCAATGCGGCAAAGCCACGTTCAAGATCGGCAATCAAATCCTCGACCGCTTCGAGCCCGATGTGGAAACGTATCGTCGGACCGCCAGGCTGCCAGCGTGTGGCCGTGCGCCCCACCGTACAATCGAACGGTATGGCGAGACTCTCGTAGCCGCCCCACGATGCGCCTATGCCGAACAATTGCAGCGTATCGAGGAAGGCATATACCGCCTTCTGCGGCACCGGCTTGAGTATCATGCTGAACAGGCCGGAGGCGCCGGTGAAATCACGCTTCCACAATGCGTGGCCCGGATGACTCTCCATGGCTGGATGTAGCATGCGCAAAACTTCCGGCCGCCGCTCGAGCCATCGCCCGACGGCGAGGCCGGATTTGTAATGCCGCTCCAGCCGGACAGAGAGAGTGCGCAAGCCGCGAAGACCGAGATAGACGTCGTCTGGTCCTTCACACAGCCCGCTCAGTTGCACGGTGGTCATTAGATTTGCAATTGCGGCGCTGTTGGCCGACACGGTGCCCAGCATCACGTCGGAATGGCCGCCGATATATTTGGTGCCGGCCTGGATCACGAGATCGACGCCATGGTCGAATGGGCGGTAATAGAGCGGTGTGGCCCAGGTATTGTCCATCAAGACCAGCGCGCCTTTGTTGTGCGCGACCTTCGAGATCGTGGTGACGTCCTGGATCTCGAAGCTCATCGAGCCCGGAGATTCAAGATAGACCGCACGCGTATTCGGGCGGAATTGCTCGGCGATTTCAGCGCCGATGAGCGGATCGAAATAGGTGGTCGTCACGCCGAAGCGCTTGAGAATACGGTCGCAGTATTCCCGGGCCGGGCCGTAAGCACTGTCCGTGACCAGCAAGTGATCACCAGCATTCACCACCGAAAGGAAGGCCGTCGAAATCGCCGCGAGCCCGGACGGCAGCAACGAAACGCCGGCACATTGCGGACCCTCCAGCTCTTGGATGGCGATTTCGAGCGCTTCGGTGGTCGGCGTGCCACGGCGACCATACTGGTAGCGCGAGCGATGGGCGACATAATCTTCCGCGGTCGGATAGAGCACGGTCGAGGCGTGGTAGACCGGCGGATTGACGAAGCCATGTTGGGAAGCAGGATCGCGTCCGGCGGTCACCAGTCGCGTATCGGTTTGCCGTGCCGGCGCTGGTGAGGAACGCCGATCGTTCGAGTTGCTGTTCATGCCCTTGTCTCTTGCCTGTTATATTCCCGGCCCATTACGCCATAACCCGGCTCCCGGCGCTTACGTCAACCCCTTGACCTAGCAGCGCGATCGTTCTCAGATGGGCCGGCTCTCTCAGGCGTGCCGCGGGCTTCGGGGTTTTGGCACGCCATTCATGCTGAAAGGCCTGATTATGAAACGTTTAGCCACGGCATTTGCCACTGCAACACTGCTTGCGTTTGGGGTGCAGGCGGCGAGCGCGCAGACGCTTAAGGCCGTCAAGGACCGCGGCGAGTTACTCTGCGGGGCGAATGGCACGTTGGCCGGTTTCGGCATGCCGGATCCGCAGGGCAATTGGGGCGGGTTTGACGTCGATTTCTGCCGCGCTATCGCGGCAGTTATTTTCAACGATCCAACCAAGGTCAAATTCGTGCCGCTGACCGCGGCCAACCGTTTCACCGCCCTGCAATCGGGCGAGATCGATGTACTTTCGCGCAATACGACCTGGACGATGTCGCGCGATACTACGCTCGGCGTCGATTTCGCCGCCGTCAATTACTATGACGGTCAAGGATTCATGGTGCACAAGGCGCTCAAGGTGAGTTCTGCCCTTGAACTCAACGATGCCGCAGTTTGCGTGCAGCAGGGCACCACAACCGAGCTTAATCTCGCCGATTACTTCCGCTCCAATCACATGTCGCTGAAAACCGTGACATTCGCCACGGCGGATGAGGCGATCAAGGCCTACGAATCCGGCCGCTGCGATTCTTATACGACGGACTCGTCAGGCCTTTACGGCGAGCGCGTGCTGCTCAGTAACCCAAACGACAGCATCATATTGCCGGAGATCATATCCAAGGAGCCGTTAAGCCCCGCTGTCCGCCAGGGCGACGACACCTGGGAGGACATAGTGCGGTGGAACTCACTATGCTATGGTTGATGCCGAGGAGCTCGGTGTGTCCAAAACTAACGTGGACGACCAATTGAAATCGGCCAACCCGGAAATCCGGCGTCTGCTCGGCGTCGAAGGGCAGTTCGGCGAAGCGCTCGGACTAACCAACGATTGGGGTGTTCGGATCATCAAAGCGGTCGGCAATTACGGCGAGAGCTTCGAACGAACCGTCGGACAAGGCTCCCCGTTGAAGATTGCGCGCGGACTGAACGCGCTTTGGACCAAGGGCGGCTTGCAATACGGCATGCCTGTTCGCTAGGTCGCGGACGTTGAGTGCCCGACGCCGCTGCGGGGCGGCACATGGTTGATATCGTTGGGCCGTTGCATCGCTCCAGGGGATTGATCCGCAATCTCGCATTGCAGGCAATGCTAATACTGCTCGTCGGCGGCCTTGCCGCTGACGCTGTCTACAATGCCGCGGAAAACCTCGCACACGCCAATATTGCGCACGGCTTCGGCTTTTGGAACCACACCGCCGGCTTCGACATCAGTCAGACGCTGATCGGCTATTCTTCGAGTACGTCGACATTCGGCCGCGCTTTTTGGGTGGGCTTGCTCAATACGCTGCTGGTGTCCGGTCTCGGCATTATTTTCGCAACCATCCTCGGTTTCATTATCGGATTGGCGCGGCTGTCTCGAAACTGGCTCGTGGCGCGACTCGCCGGCGGTTATGTCCAACTGATCCGCAATGTACCGCTCTTGCTGCAAATCCTGTTCTGGTACAACGCAGTCTTGAAGTCCTTGCCGGAATTGCGTGGCAGCGTCGAATTGCCGTTCGGCGGCTATCTCAACAATCGGGGCCTGTTCTTGCCGCGGCCCGAATTCGGAGCGGGCTTCGATGTCGTTATCATTGCGTTTGCGGTCGGCATTATCGCCGCCGCTGCAATGCGCGTCTGGGCACGTCGGCGCCAGGAGCGCACGGGTGCCCTGGTTCGCGTTATTTGGCCGGCGGTCGGCGCGATTGTCGGACTGCCGTTTATCGTCTTCGCGCTGGGGCGTTTTCCGCTATCCTTTCACAGTCCCGATCTAGGCCGCTTCAACGTCCGCGGCGGTCTTGAGATCCTGCCGGAATTTGCCGCGCTCTTGATAGCGCTTTCAATTTATACGGCCGCATTCATCGCCGAAGTGGTGCGTGCCGGTGTGCTTGCGGTTTCGCCCGGTCAGATCGAGGCCGCGCAGGCTCTGGGCTTGCGCTCGCGGACGACACTCCGTCTCGTCGTCGTGCCGCAAGCGATGCGAGTCATCGTTCCGCCGCTGACCAGCCAGTATCTCAATTTGACGAAGAATTCGTCGCTCGCCGTCGCGATCGGCTATCCGGATCTGGTCCAGGTCTTCGCCGGCAGCGTGCTGAACATCACCGGCCAGGCGGTTGAAGTGGTCGCGATTACTATGGCGGTCTATCTGACCATAAGCCTGGTCACATCGCTGCTGATGAATCTCTACGGGCGTTCGGTCGCCATCGTGGAGCGCTGAGGGCGATGGCAGCCGTGTCGAATATGCAGCCTCTTTTCCTGCGTCAAGCGCCGGTAGCAGGCCAACCGCCGCCGATGGAGCGATCAGGCATCTGGGATTGGTTGCGCGGCAATCTGCTGTCGTCGGCGGCTAATATAGTGTTGACGCTGCTGTGCCTGATTTTTCTCTCCTGGATCGTACCGCCGCTGGTTCGCTTTCTCCTCATCGACGCGGTTTGGACCGGAAGCGATCGTCAGGCCTGCCTGGCATCGCCGGTCAATCCGCAACCGGGCGCTTGCTGGGCATTCGTTCGGGTGTGGTCTTCGTATTTCGTCTACGGCTTTTATCCACAGGGCCAACGCTGGCGGGTGGACATATTCTTTGCCGCGCTCGCATTCGGCGTGGTCTGGCTGCTGTGGCTGTCGGCGCCTCGCCGCGATCTCGGCGCCCTCTATTTTTTCATCGTGCTGCCTGTTTTGTCGTTGATCCTACTCAGCGGCTTTCCCCTGATCGGTCTTGTCAGCGTATCGACGACGCTGTGGGGCGGCATCTTGGTGACGATCGTGGTCTCGACGATAGGAATGGTTTTTTCACTGCCACTCGGCATTCTGCTGGCGTTGGGACGCCGTTCGCGGTTCCCTGTCGTCAGAACCCTCTCGGTTTCGTTCATCGAATTTGTCCGCGGTGTGCCATTGATAACCGTTCTGTTCATGGCGAGCGTGATGTTGCCGCTGTTTGTTCCCGAGCGCTTTGCACCCGATAAGCTGGTGCGTGCGCTCATCGGCGTTGCCATCTTCGCGTCGGCCAACATGGCGGAAGTGGTGCGCGCCGGGCTTGCCGCGATCCCGCGCGGTCAATACGAGGCGGCGAACGCGCTCGGACTGAGCTATTGGCGGATGATGGCGCTTGTGGTCCTGCCGCAGGCGCTGCGAGTGACGCTGCCGAATATTGTCAATACATTTGTCGCGCTGTTCAAGGACACGACTCTGGTGTTTGTCGTCGGTATTTTTGATTTTCTGCGTACGATCGAAGCGGCGCGCGGCGATCCGAACTGGGCAAGCCCGATCACAAGCGTCACCGGCTACGTATTCGCCGCGCTGTTCTATTTTGTCTGTTGCTATGGCATGTCGCGCTACGCGCAGCGTGTGGAGTTGCGCCTGGCGCGCCGTTCCGGGCCGAAGGGGCCGTGATGCCGACGGGTACCGAGACAGCGGCTCCGCCGCGCGCCGAAGTGGCGGTCGAGATCATCGGGCTGAACAAGTGGTACGGCGATTTCCACGTGTTGCGTGACATCGGTTTGAAAGTCACTCGCGCGGAACGCATCGTCATCTGCGGCCCATCGGGCGGCGGCAAATCGACACTGCTCCGCTGCATCAACCGGCTAGAAGACTGGCAGCGCGGCCGCGTCGTCGTCGACGGTATCGAGCTGACCGATGATCCGAAACATATTGTCGCGGTGCGCCGCGATGTCGGCATGGTGTTTCAGCAATTCAATCTTTTTCCGCATCTCACCGTGCTTGAGAATTGCACGCTGGCACCGGTCTGGGTGCGCCGTATGGCGAAGCAGGACGCCGAAGCACTCGCGATGCGCTATCTAGAACGCGTCAAGATTCCCGAACAGGCACAAAAATATCCGGCGACCCTATCCGGCGGACAGCAGCAGCGCGTCGCGATTGCGCGCGCGCTGTGCATGAATCCGAACATCATGCTGTTCGACGAGCCGACGTCATCGCTCGATCCGGAAATGGTCAAAGAGGTACTCGATACCATGGTCGAGCTAGCGTCGGATGGCATCACCATGCTCGTGGTCTCCCACGAAATGGGTTTTGCGCGGCAGGTCGCAGACCGGATCATATTCATGGCCGACGGCCAGATCGTGGAGATCAACGAGCCGAAGGGTTTTTTTGACGCACCTCAACACGAAAGAACCAAGATTTTTCTACAACAAATTTTGCGCTGACGCGACAAGTCTCAAGTTATTGTGGGCCTGGATCGGGATCTATAACATAGATACTTACAATATACTTGCGATGAACACGTATTAATGAAGATTACAAAGGTGTAATCTTGGTATCTAGCGCGGCTGTACAAAGTTTAACTTGTATTGGGGCCGCTGCGGTCCATTATTTACGCTCATCGACATCTGAGGAGGATGACATGCTCAAGCCCGTAATCGCCGCGACAGCAGTCCTTGCTCTCGCCGGCTCTACCCTTGTCTATGCGCAGCAGCGTTCTGACGGCCGTGGTGGTTTCGGCGATGGCGCTCCCCGCGCCGAACATCAGCACCGTCACCTGAGTGCCGAAGATGCGGCCGCATTCGCCGATGCGCGAATTGCGGCGCTCAAGGCAGGACTGGAACTCACGCCCGACCAGGCGAAGAACTGGCCGGCGTTCGAACAGGCCATGCGCAATATGGTTCAGTTGCGAATCCAGCGTATCCAGGCCCGTCAAGGTGCAGCCCAAGGATCGCAAGCAGGGTCGCAGACCCCGAACGCCAATCCGACGTCAGGTCCCTTCGACCGGATGTCACATCTGGCGGACGCTATGACCAAACGCGGCGCCGCGCTCAAGCAGATTTCCGATGCCGGCGCGCCGCTCTATCAGAGTCTCAACGATGCCCAGAAGGCCCGCTTCAAGATGCTTGCACGCATTCTACGTCCGCATGAGCACCAGCATGCCATGAACGGCGGCGGCTGGCGCGAAGGTCGCGGTTATGGCCGTGGACACGATAGCCAAGGTTGGGGCCATCAGCGCTTCGGACAAGGCGATCAAGGCAGCCCCGGCGGTCAAGATGGCCAGGGCTGGGGCCGGCGCCACTTCGGTCAGGACGGCCAAGGCGGTCCGGACGGTCAGGTCTGGGGGCATCGCCACTTCGGGCAAAACGGCCGCGGCGGCATGCACAACATGAGCGGCACTAGCGGCGACGCCGATCAGGACTCGCAGCTCTAGTTCGACCGCAAATTACCGGGCGCTCGCTCAATTTTTGCCTCTCCCAGCAGCGAGCGCCAAATCGGAAGCCGCAGGACATGCGCCTACGGCTTTCGCATTTTGCGCCGTCATTGCGAGCCAACGGGTCCGGCCCGTAGTGGCTGACCTGATGCCAAGCTCCGCGAAATAGTTCCGGTCCGGAATGCTTGGCCTTTCGTTCCTCGCAATGGCGCGACAGCCCTCAGCGTGCCAACAGCCCGTTAGCCTTCTTCCAGGCGTCGATGCCGCCCTGGATATGGCAGGCGGACTTGAGGCCGGCGTCCTGCGCCGCCTGCACGGCCATCGCCGAGCGCTCGCCGAACGCACAGTAAAAAACGATTCGCTTGCCGGTCGCCGCGGCCAGTTCGTGGAGCATGCCGCCGGCGCGGATGTTTTCCGGCAGATTGGGGTAGGGAGCGTGCAGCGAGCCGGGAATGACGCCGTGCTTTTCGCGCTCGCTCTTTTCGCGCAGATCTACGATCGCCACATCGTGCCGGCCTCGCAGGGCGACGGCCTCGTCGGCGGACAGTGCCCAGCCCTTGCGCGCGATCTCTTCCTGGTGAAGGCCGACGTGCATATTCGCCGGCACAGCGACGTCCATCATCTTTGGATTGGGCAAATTCAGATTGTTCATCAGGTCGACATATTCGTCGATCGACTTTACCCGCAAGCGCGGATTGAACTGTTTCTCCTCGCCGATTGTCGAGACGGTGTCGCCCTTATAATCGTGGGCGGGATAGACCATCGTCTCGTCCGACAGCTTCAATAGCTTGTTGAAAAGAGAGTCGTATTGCGCGCGTGGATCGCCGTTCTGGAAATCGGTGCGGCCGGTGCCGCGAATGAGCAAGGTATCGCCTGTGAACACGCGGTCGGCCAGCAGGTAGGAATAGGAATTGTCGGTGTGGCCGGGCGTGTACAACACATCAAGGCTCACGCCTTCGATTTCGATCCGATCGCCCTCGGCCACACGCATGGATACGACATCGGCATGGGTGTTCTCGCCCATCACCGTGATGCAATGGGTGCGGTCGCGCAGAGCGCCAAGACCGGTGACGTGGTCGGCGTGCAGATGTGTGTCCACCGCCTTCACGAGCTTAAGATCGAGCTCGCGCACAAGCTGGAGATAGCGGTCGACCCTTTCCAAGACCGGGTCGATAATGAGCGCTTCGCCACCGCGGCGGCTTGCCAGCAGATAACTGTAGGTCCCGGACGTTGAGTTCGAAGAGTTGGCGAAAGATCATGAGCGACTCCTCGCGCCTATTATACATGATTGGCCGCAACGGTGGGGAGAGTGAGGCGGACCGGTAGGCCGGCTATTCTTCGTAGATCATCTTTCGGGTCATGCCACCGTCGATCACGAAATTCGCGCCGGTGACGAAACCTGACCGTTCGGAATCGAGCAGCCAAGCGACGATTTCGGCGATATCCTGCGGCTTGCCGACACGGCCGGCAGGATGTTGGGTGTGATCCTTGCGGCGTAAGGCGCCGTAGTTCCGGGTCGCGATCCAGCCGGGACTCACGCAGTTGACGCGCACATCCGGGCCCAGGCTGGTCGAGAGCGCGTGCGTGAGTGCGACAAGTCCACCTTTCGACGTCGAATAGGATTCCGTGTTGGGCTCCGACATCAGCGCGCGCGTCGAAGCAATCAAGACCATGGCACCGTGCACACGGCGTAGCGCTTTCTCGGCCGCGCGCGCCAGCAGAAATGCCGCAGTCAGATTGGTGTCGATGACCGAATGCCATTCGGCGAGCGTGAGCCGGCACAGCGGTTTGCGGATCATGATGCCGGCATTGGAGACTACGGCATCGAGGCGGCCGAATTGCTCGACGGTCTCGTCGACCACGTCCGAAACGCTTGCTTCGTCGCTTACGTCGCCCTCCACCAGTAGAACGTGGCGGCTGCGTTGCGGTAAGGCGCGCGACAAGCCGCTGCCCGGCTTATCGATGATGCAGAGGCGCCAGCCGGCGGCGAGCAGATGCCGTGCAATGGCGCGACCGATGCCGTTCGCTCCACCGGTGATCAGGGCGACGGGTTTTGCAATCGCCATGACGCGATTTTCGTCATTCAGTTGTGCTCGACCGGGAGATCGGGCCGCGAACCCCACTCGGTCCACGAGCCGTCGTACAAGCGCTTCGGGGGGGTACCGATGGAATCGAGGGCGAAGGTCAAAATCGCCGCGGTTAGGCCGGAACCGCAAGATGTGATGATCGGCTTGTCGAGATCAACGCCGGCGTCCTTGAACGCGGCCTCGATCCGCTCTCGCGACGCAAGCGTGCCCTTATCGAGTACGCGGTCGAACGGCACATTGAACGCACCCGGCATGTGACCCGATCGAAGGCCGGGGCGAGGCTCTGGCGCTTTGCCGCTGAATTGCTCGGCCGATCGGGCGTCGATAATTTGTGTGTTCTGGTCGGTGAGCGCCATGCGCACATCGGCCAGCATGGCGACGGCGTCGACGTTCATTTCGGCATTAAATTTTTGCGGCGTACGTTTGCCGTCGCCGGATTCCAGCGGCCGGCCCTCGGATTTCCACTTCGGCAGGCCACCGTCGAGAATGCAGACGTTTTTGGCGCCGAAGATGCGGAACGTCCACCACACTCGCGGTGCGGAGTAGAGGCCGAGACTGTCGTAGATCACGACGGTCGTGTCGTTGCCAATGCCGAGCGCGCCGACGGCTTCACCGAAATGCGTCGGTCCGGGCAGCATATGCGGCAATTCGGTCGAATGATCGCTGACGGCGTCGATGTCGAAGAACACGGCGCCGGGGATGTGGCCGTCGCGATATTCGGCGTGCGCGTCGCGCTTCTGCAGTACGAGATATGAGCCATCAACCACGGCGACGTTGCGGTCCCGCAAATGCTCGGCAAGCCAATCGGTGGAGATAAGCCACCGGCTCTTCGGAGACGGCACGGAGGCGTTATCGGTTCTAAGCATTTTCTCTCTCAATTAACGAACAACTCGCGCGGGGGCGTGAGGTTCATTCGTACGGCACTTTGATGCTCGATTTGCGCTCGAGCCATTCCGGCACCGGGAGGTTCTTTTCGCGCAAGAACTGCGGATTGAATAGCTTCGACTGATAGCGCGTGCCGTAATCGGCAAGGATCGTCACGATAATGTGGCCCCGGCCGAGCTCCTTCGCAAGCCGGACTGCGCCCGCAACGTTGATGCCGGATGAGCCGCCAAGGCACAATCCTTCGTGCTCGAGCAGATCGAAGATGATAGGCACGGCTTCGGCGTCGGGAATCTGATAGGCCGTGTCGATCGGGGCATCCTCTAGATTCTTGGTGATGCGGCCCTGACCGATGCCTTCGGTGATCGAGGAGCCTTCGGACTTCAGCTTGCCGGTCGTGTAGTAGCTGTAGAGCGCAGCGCCCATCGGATCGGCGAGGGCAATGCGCACGGTGTTGCTGCGCGCTTTGAGCGCTATGGCGACGCCGGCGAGCGTACCGCCTGTGCCGACGGCGCAAACGAAGCCATCCACTTTGCCGTCGGTCTGTTGCCAGATTTCCGGCCCGGTAGTTTCGATGTGGCCCTGCCGGTTTGCGACGTTGTCGAATTGATTGGCCCAGATGGCTCCACTCTTTTCGGTCTTCGCCAGTTGCGCGGCAAGCCGGCCGGAGACCTTCACGTAATTGTTCGGGCTGGAATAGGGGGCAGCGGGCACCTCGATCAACTCGGCGCCGCACAGCCGCAACGTATCCTTTTTCTCCTGGCTCTGGGTCTCCGGAATGACGATGACGGAGCGAAAGCCCAGGGCATTGCCGACCAACGCCAGCCCGATGCCAGTGTTGCCGGCGGTGCCTTCGACGATGATGCCGCCCGGCCGCAGTTCGCCCTTCTTGACCGCGTCCTCGATGATGAACAGCGCCGCGCGATCCTTGACCGATTGGCCGGGATTCATGAATTCGGCCTTGCCCAAAATCGTACAGCCGGTCGCCGCAGAGACGCGTTCGAGTTTGATTAACGGGGTGTTGCCGATCGCCTCGATGATCCCGTCGCTCGTTTGCATGATCGTGCGTCCTTGCGGGCGGACCCTAGATGACCAAGTCCTTGGAAACAAGGCTGATTCAAATGCCGAATATCCCCGAAAGCAACGCGAAACCATAGCCGCGCATGGCGGCGCAGCCGCTATGGGAATTCACCGAATGTTTCCGGCCACGGCTTTATGCATTTCACAACGCGATTATCAGCATTGGCCTGTCGATAACCGGTCGAACGTGATGAATCTGGACGTCAACACACTCTTCCTAGTGACCATCTATGTGGAAACAATCCTCGGATTGCTTCTGCTGTTCGCCTGGGTCCAGAACACCGCGATCTACGCCGTGGCGTGGTGGGGCTTTTCCGATTTGCTGCGTGCCGCGTCCGTGGTGCTGTTCGGCATGTATGGCTCGGTCTCCGACCTCATCTCTATCGATCTCGCCAACGCAGTTCTGTTTACAGCGTTCGCTTTTACCTGGACCGGTGCGCGGGTATTCGATCATCGCAAGCCGCAATGGGTTCTCATGTTAGGCGGCGCGGTGCTTTGGCTCGCGCTTTGCCACGTCCCGAGCATCGCCAATACGTGGGACCTGCAAGTCCTTCTCAGCTCGGGCATCATCACTGCTTATACTTGGGCAGCAGCATACGAATTCTGGCGCGGCCGCAGCGAACCGCTGGTATCGCGCTGGCCGGCCATCTTCATGCTGTTCGCCGACGGCTCGCTCTACCTTCTGCGCACGCCGTTCGGCGCCATGCTGCCTTTGGGGGCGGTGAACAGAAATATCTATGCGAGCGTCTGGCTCACCGTCCTCAGCTTCGAAGCGCTGCTGTTCACGATTTCAATTGCGTTCATTCTGCTCGCGATGGCCAAAGAGCGTACCGAGCACCGCCATAAGACCGCCTCTTTGATCGACCCGTTGACCGGCATCGCCAATCGCCGCGCCTTCCTGCAAGACGGCGAAGCCCAGCTCAAGCGTCAGGTGAACGATCCACTGCCGACCGCGGTGATGTTGCTCGATCTCGATAATTTCAAGTCCATCAACGACCGTTTCGGCCACGTGATGGGTGATCGCGTGTTGCAGATGTTCGCCGAAATCGGCTCCGGTTGCATGCATCGCTTCGACGTGTTCGGCCGGCTTGGCGGCGAGGAGTTCGCGGCGTTGCTTGTGAATACGACGCGTGAACGCGCGCTTGCGGTGGCCGAGGAGATCCGGGCGACGTTTGCGGATGCAACCCGTGAGGTCGACGGTAGGCCGGTGGTCGCCACGGTCAGCATCGGTGTTGTCATCAGCTATGATGCAGTGCTGGACCTCTCAGCGCTTCTGGCGCAAGCCGATCACGCGCTCTACAGGGCCAAGGACAACGGTCGCAACCGCATCGAGATTGCATCGATCGAGTTGATCCTTGATCGCGTCAAGCGCGCTGCCGCGGCCGAGCGAGCCATCATCGCAGGCGCCAAGTCCGCTGCGAAGTCTGCGGCGTAGCCGCTTTGATCCGGCTAAGGTCTCACTTGGCCTCGGCGGGTGTCGAGGTTCCCGGACCCTCGCCGACAATCAGCAGAACCGCGTCCTCGTCCTTGGCGCCGTCGAAATGCACCTGCTGGCCGTAATGAGTGACGAAGTTACCGGCGGCCATCGGCACCGTACCGGCTGGATCGAATTTTGTGCCAGTGCCGACCCACCATGTTCCTTTCAACACAGTGATGAAGCGATCGTGCGGGTGAAAATGCGGGTGGCTGAAATGATTGCCGGCGAGCCACTTGACCATCTGGACATAGATCCCTTCCTTGTCCGGGGTGCCCGCCAGCACCGCGTTCTGCGCGCCGTTCGGGCTGGGCTCTGACCACTTGATCTGATCGGGCAGCTTGTAGGTGACCGCGGCCGGATTGAGTTCCATCGCGTTCGCGAGCCTGCTCGAAAGAAGCGGCACCATCGCCGGCATCAGTGCCAACGAACGGCGCGTAAATGTCATCATGAAATCCTCCCCCCATTTGTTTCGCGTCGCTGTGGGCGCGTGAGCGCCACAATAACGCTCTGTGCGGGCGCATACGAGATGGGACGCCGCCCAAGCGCTCGGATCGTGGATCGCCATTGCACGGCTCGCGGCGTGCTGTATCAGTGTGGCCCGCAGTCAAGCGGGGATGTTCCGGGGAGCCTAATGAAGCGCAGTACCGACCGTATCCTTACCACTCACGTCGGCAGCCTGATCCGCCCGATGGCGCTGCAAGAATACCTGCGCGCAAAGCAGGCCGGCAAGCCATACGACGCAGTGGCCTACGACAAATGCCTGACTGAGTTGGTTGTCGATGTCGTGCACAAGCAGGCTGAGGTCGGAATTGACGTCGTCAGCGACGGTGAATTCGGCAAGTCGATCTCCTGGTCGCAATATGTGCTCGAACGCCTGAGCGGGTTCGAGCGGCGCCCAATCCAACCCGGCGCCAATCCATTCACGCGCGGGGTCGACCGCGAAAAATTCGCCGAATTTTACGCTGAACTCGACGCCCGCGAAAACGTCGCGACCACCGTCGAAGCGGTTTGCGTCGGCCCCGTAGCCTACACCGGGCAGGCGGAGCTCAAACGCGACATCGACAATTTCAAAGCGGCGCTCAGGGAAGCCAAAGTTGCCGAGGCGTTTCTTCCGGTTGCCGCGCCGGCAAGCGTCATCCCGGACCGCAAGAACGAGTACTACAAGACCGACGAGGAGCTGATCCGGGCGATCGGCGCGGCGATGCGCACCGAATACCGCATGATCATCGATGCGGGTTTTGTATTGCAGCTCGACGATGCGCGTTTTGCCGTGACCTATGACCGCATGGTGCCGCCAGCGAGCTTTGCCGATTATCGCAAATGGCTCGGCCTGCAGGTCGAGGTGCTCAACGAAGCGATCGCCGGTCTGCCGCAAGACCGAATCCGTTACCACGTCTGCTGGGGAAGTTGGCCCGGACCGCACACCACCGACGTAGCGCTCAAGGATATCGTCGATCTGATCTTGAGCATGAATGTCGGGGCCTTCGTGCTGGAAGGAGCCAATCCGCGGCATGAGCATGAATGGCGGGTATGGGAAAGCGCAAAGCTTCCCCAAGGTAAGGTGCTCATTCCCGGTGTGATCAGTCACGCCACCAACGTCGTCGAACATCCGGAACTTGTGGCGGAGCGCATTGTGCGGCTCGCCAAATTGGTCGGCCGCGAGAACGTGATGGCCGGTACCGACTGCGGCTTCGCGCAAGGTCCGTTTTATCGCCGCGTACATCCAAGCATCATGTGGGCGAAACTCGACGCGCTGGTCAAAGGCGCGAAGCTCGCCAGCGCAGAGTTATGGCGGTGATGCATGCACGTATTACTACTTAAGTGATACGGTGTTTTACGTAAGCGAGATTCCGTCTGCGATTAAGGCATCGTTGACCCGGCCGCTGTTTGCTACCCGCAGACGGGTCAACAAGCGGAGCGGTCGCATGCTCAATCTTCGCGTTCTAGTCGTCGATGAGGATTCGCACAGTCGACAGGGCATCGAAGCGGCGCTGGCATGCGACCCGTTCTTTATCCTGCACTGCTGCACGTCGGGTAGCCAAGCGCTTGCGACGGCCATCGAATGGCGACCCGACCTGATGTTGCTCAATGACACGGTGTCGGGGATGGACGCCTTAGCCGTGCTGACGCAAGTGCGCTCCGATAAGCGCACAGACCCGATCTCGGTCGTGCTTCTGACTGAGCGAACGTGCGAGTGGGATCGATGCAAGGCGCTCGGCGCCGCCGGCATGATCGCAAAGCCGCTCGACCCGTCAGGTCTTGCCGCCGCGCTGCGGCGTTTCGTGCCGGTCGAGGGCAGCCTCTCGGTTCTGCGCGAAAGCTTCCTCAAACGCCTGGCCGCCGACGCACGCGCGCTCTCAGCGTGCCGGGCAACTTTGGCAAAGTCCTACGCCAAACCGGCGATGCGCCGCGTCAACTCGATTGCCCATGCACTGGCCGGGGCCGGCGGAATCTACGGCTTTGCTGGAATAACGTGCGAGTCGGCGGCCCTGGCAGCGGCAGCGGAGCTAAATCTAACGGGCGCCGCGCACTACATCGACGTCGAGCGCGCGCTCGACCGGCTGCTGACGCGGATTAGCCCAAACCAGTGACCGCCGCCGTTACTCGGCGGCAACAGCATGTACCGGCTCCGCCTCTTCGATCGGGTCGCGTCTTGACCCGAACAGCCATGTCTGCAGGCGATCAAGGTAAAGATAAACGACGGGCGTCGTGTACAGAGTCAGCACCTGGCTCAGCGCCAGGCCGCCAACCATGGCGTAGCCCAGCGGCTGCCGCATTTCCGAGCCCGAGCCGTTGCCGAGAGCAAGGGGAAGGCCGGCAAGCATCGCCGCTGCCGTTGTCATCAGGATCGGACGGAAGCGCAGCAGGCAGGCTTCGCGGATCGCATCTAGCGGCGTCGCGTGGCGGTCGCGTTCGGCTGCGATCGCGAAATCGACCAACATGATGCCGTTCTTCTTGACGATGCCGATCAGGAGGATGATGCCGATGATGCCGATCACCGAGAGATCCATATGACCGAGATTCAAAGCAAGCAGCGCGCCGATGCCTGCCGACGGAAGCGTCGAGAGGATCGTCAACGGATGGATGAAGCTTTCATAGAGGATCCCTAGGATGATGTAGACGACGATGAGCGCCGCCCCGATCAGGGCCGGCTCGCTGCGCAGTGAGGTCTGGAACGCCTGCGCATTGCCCTGGAACGTCGGGATGATCGTGTCCGGCATACCGATCTCGCGTGACGCCTGGTTAACGGCGTTAACCGCCTCACCGAGAGCAACCCCGCGCGCCAGGTTGAATGTGATGGTAACGGCGGGGAATTGTCCCTGGTGCGAAATCAGGAGCGGGCCCACTCCGTTGCTGTTGACCTCGACGAGCGCGGAAAGCGGTACGGCACCGCCGGTGAGCGGCGACTTGACGTAAAGGCGGTCAAGCGTGGAGATGTCCTTTTGCAGTTCCGGCAGGATTTCGAGAACCACGAAATATGTTTTGAGCTGCGTGAAATATTGCGTGATCTGCCTCTGGCCGAACGCGTCATTCAAGGTGTCATCGATCAATTGTGCGGAAATGCCGAAGCGCGACGCTTGATCCCGATTGATGGTGATCTGAAGCCTCGGCGCATTTGCCAGCAGGTCACTGGTGACGTCGGTGAGCACAGGAACGCCCTTGAGCTTATCCAGGAGCTTCTGCGACCACTCGTTCAGCTCATCGATATTCGTATCTTGCAATGTGTACTGAAAACTGCCGCGGGCGATACGCGCGCCGACGTTGATGTCTTGCGTCGGTTGCAGGAACAGGTTCGCGCCCTGTACTTTCGCAAGCTGCGGCCGCAAACGGTCGATGACTTGTGAGGAGTTGAGCTTGCGTTCATCACGCGGCTTAAGCGTGATGAAATAGCGGCCGGTATTTGCCGACTGCGCGCTGCCGGTACTGCCGGTTTGTGAGCCGAAACCCTCGACATCGGGATCTTTCAGGATCACGTCGCCGAGCTTGTGCATCAAGCGCATCATCTCCTCCGGTGAAGTCGACTGCGCCGCCTCGCCGAACCCGGAAATCATGCCTGTATCCTGAATCGGGAAAAACCCCTTCGGGGTTTCGATCGCGAGGATGACGGTAAGCGCCATGGTTCCGAAGAACACGCCAAGCACTATGGGCTGATGACGCAGCACGACGTCGAGCGTGCGGCGATAGAAGTTCGCCATCGCCGTGAACCCGCTTTCGATGAAGCGGTAAACACGGCCATGCGTTTCCGGCTCGCGTTTCATGAAGCGCGAGCACATCATCGGCGCGAGCGTCAGCGACACCAGTGCCGAAACGGCAATCGAGGCGGTGACCGTCAGCGCGAATTCACGAAACAGACGGCCGATAATTCCACTCATTAACAAAAGCGGAATGAAGACCGCAATCAGCGAGCAGGAGATCGAAACTACGGTAAAACCGATCTCGCGGGAGCCCTTGAGCGCTGCGGTGAAGGGTGGCTCGCCATGCTCGACGTGACGGTAAATGTTTTCGACCACCACGATGGCGTCGTCGACTACGAAGCCGACGGCGATGGTGAGCGCCATCAGCGACAAGTTGTCGAGGCTGAAATGCATCAGATACATCGCCGCGAACGAGCCGGAGAGCGCCAGCGGCACGGTCACGCTTGGGATCAGCGTTGCCCAGAAATTGCGCAGAAACAGCAGGATCACCATCACCACAAGGCAGATCGTGAGCACCAAGGTGAACTCGACGTCGGCGACGGAGGCGCGGATAGTGACGGTGCGGTCGAGAATGGTTTCTACCTTGACCGCAGGCGGGATGCGCGCCGTGAGCTGAGGCAGCTCAGCCTGGATCTGATCGACAGTGTCGATAACGTTCGCGCCGGGTTGCTTGAAAATAGCGAGGATGACGCCGTCCTTGTTGTTCTGATAGCCGGCCACGGTCCGGTCGACCTGGTCGGCGACTGCTTGTCCGACGTCGCGTACTCTGATTGGCGCGCCGTTGCGATAGGCGATCACCACGTCGTTGTATTTGGCGGCGTCGGTAATTTGGTCATTGGCGGAGATGGTGAAGGTGATCTTGTCCGAATTGATCACGCCCTTCGCGGCGTTGGTCGTGGCGCTGACAAGCGTGCCGCGAATGTCTTCGAGGGTAAGCCCGGTTGCGGCAAGCTTTGCGGGATCGACCTGAATGCGGATTGAAGGTGTACGGTCGCCGAAGACCGAAACCTGGGCAACGCCCGAAACCTGCGAAATTTGCTGAGCGAGGAATACGTTGGCGTATTCATCGACAGTAATGAGCGGCACGGTGTCGGAATGCACCGACAGCAGGAGAATTGGCGTATCAGCCGGATTGACCTTTTTATAGGCCGGCGGCGTCGTCAGGGCCTGCGGCAATTGCTTGGCGGCGACAGTGATTGCTGCCTGCACGTCCTGTGCGGCGGAATCGATGTTGCGGTCGAGATCGAACTGAATAACGATCGTGGCGGCACCAAGCGAGCTCTGCGACGTCATCTGTGCGATGCCGGCGATCTGGCCGAATTGCTGCTCCAGCGGCGAAGCGACCGAAGTCGCCATCGTCTCCGCGCTTGCTCCTGTCCAGGTCGTGGTGACCTGAATGGTGGGAAAATCGACCTGCGGCAGCGGCGCAACCGGCAAGAAAGGGAATGAGACAATGCCGACAAAGGCCAGCGCCGCCATCAGCAGCGTGGTCGCGACCGGACGCCGGATGAATGGTTCCGAAATACTCACGTTGAGCCGCCTGGCGCCGCGGCGGTAGCGGGCGCCGTGATCGTCACCGGAGCATTGGTCTGCAATTTGTATTGGCCATCCGTCACTACGCGCTCACCGTCATCGAGACCGGACGTTATGATGGTGGCGTTGCCGGTCGTGGTGCTGGTCTGAATCGGCCGCGGCTCGACGGTGTTATCCGGCTTGACCACCCAGGCGAACAGCCCATGCGGTCCGCGCTGCACTGCGAGGGGAGGGATGACGATCGCGTTCTTGCGTGTCTCGAGTAGCAGCCGCGCATTGACGAACTCGCCCGGCCACAACTTTTCATCGGCGTTGGCAAACGTTGCTTTTAGACGGTAAGTCGCCGTAGCCGGGTCGATCAGATTGTCTATCGTTGACAGGGAACCGGTGCTGAGCAGGCGCACATTGTTGCGATCATAGGCGGCGACCTCGACGGTGCCGCTTGCCATCGCGGCACGGACGTCGTCCAGCGTCTGTGACGGCAGCGTGAACGTGACGGCGGTAGGTTCGGTTTGCATCAAAATGGCGATCGCGCCCTGATCGCTGGCATGGACGATATTGCCTGGATCGACCATGCGCACGCCCATCCGACCATCGGTCGTCGCCTTGACGTCAGTGTAGTCGAGGTTCGTTTGGGCGGTCTCGATGGTGGCTACGTCGGCGTCGATCGCGGCCTTGGTTTGATCGACCTTGGCCTGCTGCAGATCGAGGTTCTGTTGCGTCTCGGCGTTCTTCAGGACCAGGGTTTGGAAGCGAGCGAAGTCTTTCTGAGCCGCGATGAGCGACGCGTCGTCCTGAGCTTTGCGGGCCTTGGCCTGATCGAGCCCGGCCTGGTACAGGCGAGGGTCGATTTTGGCGAGCACATCACCCTTTTTGACGCGTTGGCCTTCCTTGAAAAACACGTCCTGCAACTTGCCGTCAACCTGAGCGTGGATCGCGACGGTATAGAGCGCTTGCACCGTGCCAAGGCCGGTGAGATAGATCGGAACGTCGGCGCGCGAGGCACTGGCAACGCTGACCGGCACAGCGGTGCGGGAGCGCGCCGCGTGTACCGGATCGGGGCCTTGCGACCAGTACCAATAGAACAAAACTGCGGCCAGAATAGCTGCGCCACCAGCCGCGATCAGCGTGCCGCGACGGCTCAAACGGCCGGCACTCCTTGAGTTTAATGCCACGATTCCCCTCTAAAGGTGCGCTACCGCCGGTCGTTACGGCGCTTTTCAGCTGCGCCTTTTTCTCTTTACTCTATAGCGTCGCGAATATCTTTCTGGAAGATGAAAAGAAATTCACCTTCCATCGCGGTCATGTAAACCGCCACACTGGTCGCATAAATTTTCCATAAAAACGAGTTCATGCAATCATGGGTAGTGTAGCAGTTTTGGGCACAATTGGAATTACCGGAGCATGGGCGCGGGCCCCCAGGGACGGGTTCATCTGCGTTGTGAGATTTGGTAAACTTGCGCTTCCGGAATGAAATGCCGGCCACCAGGAGACTCGGTCATGCTCGACGTCACCAAGCGATCCCACATAGCGCCATTCGACACCGAACGGCTCGATCGGCAGATGGACGAGGCCGGAATTGATGTGCTGGTCGCGACGTCCAAGCACAATGTTCAATATTTGATGGGCGGTCACCGCGCGTTCTTTTTTGAATCCATGGATGCCATGGGGTTGAGCCGCTATTTGCCGGTTTTCGTCTACGCCAAAGGCGAGGCCCAAAAGGCAGGTTTTTTCGGCCATCGCATGGAGAACTTCCAGAACGAGAACACCCCGTTTTGGGTCGCGGAAATAAATACCAAGAGTTCCGGCGCGGTCGACGTCATGGAAAAGGCCGTCGACTATATTCGCAAGCTTGCCCCTAACGCGAAACGGATCGGTGTGGAGACTGCGTTCCTGCCGATCGACTCTGCCGCCGTGTTGCGCAAAGCGTTTCCCCACGCCGAACTAAAAGATGCGCTGTTCGTGCTCGAACGGCTGCGCGCGATCAAGACCCCTGATGAACTGGACAAGCTGCGCATCGCATCGGATGCCGTGATCGACTCAATGGAAATTGTGTTCCGCAACTTCGGCCCGGGAGCCACAAAGAATGAGATGACCGAAGCACTGCGTCGCGAGGAGACCTTACGCGGCCTGACCTTCGATTATTGCCTGATCGCGGCGGGATCGAGCCACAACCGCGCGCCCTCGGACCAGCGCTGGGAAAAGGGCGATGTACTGTCGCTCGATTCTGGCGGCAACTACCATGGTTATATCGGCGATGTGGCGCGCATGGGCGTTGCCGGCGAGCCGGACGCCGAACTCGTCGATCTGTTGGCTGAGGTCGAGGCCATCGAGCAGGCATCGATGAAGCCGATCAGGGCGGGCGTGTTGGGCAAGGAAATTTACGCTGCGGCCAACGCCGTGCTGCACAGGTCAAAAGTGCACAATCACACCCATTTCCTCGCGCACGGCATGGGACTTGTCAGCCACGAGGCGCCGCGGCTGACCAATTCCGGTCCGGTTCCGTACGACGCCTACGATGCAGAGCGGCCACTGGAAACGGGTATGGTGGTTTCGGTGGAAACCACGCTGCAACATCCGCACCGCGGCTTCATCAAGCTCGAAGACACGGTCGTAGTCACGCCGACGGGCTTCGATATCTATGGCGACCGCATCCGCGACTGGAACCGAGCCGGGCGAGCCTGACGATAAATAGCGCCGTCTATTCGGCCGGAGTAGCAACTCGTGCCCGCGCGATCGAACGGGCATAGTGCGCATCGTCTTCGCTGCGCACCTTGTGCAGATAGCCAAAACACACGAGCCCGACCAACGACCAGACACCGCCGGCGATATAAAAGATCAGCGGGTCGACAGTCGTGAAGGTGTTCATGATCAGACAGGTCGTGCCCCAAGCGATGAGCACTATGACCGCGCGCGGCAACATGTAGGTCATGATTCGAGCCTCGTAGCAGGAAGCCACGATGGTGCATCGGTATGGTTACTGGGCGGTAAATTGGGCGGTTTGCCGCCGGCGTTGATCTCGCCGGGCCGGAGTGCGCTGCGCCCCGTTGGGATTCGCCTTCTTAGTTGGTGAGTCTCAGCGATCGCGCAGATCAGGATTTCCTCGCGGCTTGGCATTTACCTTGCGGAGCAGTCTCAAGGGCCTAGCGGGTTCCCCTTGCCCGTCCGCTGAAGCTGTCCGATGATGCCTTTGCGGCGTCTGGGGGATGTTGTGCTTATTAGAGTACTCTTGGCGGTGGCCATCGGCCTCGCTCTGGCGGCGTGCGCCACGATCACCGAGGGCACGACTCAGGTTGTTGCCGTTGATACGCCCGGCGTCCCCGGGGCGACCTGCACGCTCTCTACGAAAAGCGGCCCGCAGATAGTCGCTACACCAGGTACTGTTTCCTTGAAAAAAGGCCCCGATCCGATTCCGATTTCTTGCGTGAAGCCGTGCTACGTGCACGAGCTGAGCATCATTCGGTCAAGCTCGGAATCAATGCCCAGCGGTGATCTTGTCAGCCTCGCCATCGATTCCCATTCCGGTGCGATGTATCATTATCCCGATACGTTCACGGTCTCGATGACGCCGGATTCCTCGTCACTCGATCCCGTGTGTATAGGAGCGGAGGAACCGCCGCCGCCGCCGGAGCCGCCGCCAAAACGCACGTCGTCTGCTCAACAGAAAAAAAACGCCAGATAGGCAAAGGGGAAGGGCACGGCCGCATTTGGCAACGTGAAGGCGAAGGCCTTAATTCCTCGCCCGTCCACAATCGAGGCTAACTCAGTATTCTACGGCTCGGTCCACTCAGACGGCGGTGATTTCCGCCTGGCTGCCGCTTAATGATAACGGCCGTCGTCGGTCAGACCGGTGCGTGTGTAGCCGCATAAGCATTGGCCATTTCAACAGACAGCGCATAGCTTCTCGTCTGATTGCAGGCATAACAGACGAATGTAGTTCGCTGCATTTCTGGCGAATTGGGATGCGACATCGCCGTCACAAAGGTCATTTCGGTGTGACATTTCGGACAAGGTGCCGACAGATCTTCAGCCATTACGTGAAACTAACGTACCAAAATTGACGATATCTAAACTTGGCCTCTCCCCACGGGCTTCAACCGCCCAACCAACTCCGCTTCTCCTCGAAATGTGCTTGCGATCACGTCCGGTAAGAATTCGGGATCATTACGCTGACTAGCAACTTTTTGTTGTGGCGAGGCCTTTCACTACTTTCCGGAAAAAATAGAAATAAGTAGTAACCATTTAGCAATCATGAGCGCGTAGTTCGATGGGAACGCTCGCGAAAAGGCCCGCTATTCCGAGCATTAACGAATTCTTAACCGCGCAATTCTGGAAAGTAGCAAAGTAGCAAATGCCAAGAGGTTCCAAGCCCGGCGAGCGACGTGGTGGTCGGCAGCGCGGCACGCCGAACAAGACGAAAGTTTTGAAAGACGCCGTCATCGCCGCGGCCGGTGTTAGTTCGGGTTCGTCACCTCTCGATTTTATGCTGCGCCTCATGAGGTCCCCGAACCTGCCGGCTGATCTTCGTATTGATATGGCCAAATCGGCTGCACCGTTGGTTCACGTGAGGCGGAGGGATAAGACCGTAGGTCTATCGAAGCCAACGCTCGAGAGACCCGCGTCAATTCCCCCATGGTGGGTTGGGCCGAGAGTTACTTTTCGGCTTTCCAGTGTGCCCTCAAAGTCTAGCGCACAAAAAATGGATGCGAAGTTAAATGCTACGGAACCTGAAGGCGCAGCCGATTTATCGCCGTTGGATTATTTATTGAGCGTTATGACCGATGCGGAGGCTGAACCACGGCTGCGGATCAAGGCAGCTCGGATTGCGGCGCCGTATCTTCATGCCAACGCACTTCCCCATCCGGATCAAATGTCGCTCGTGATCGACGATCCCTTCGGGTTCGATCCTGCAGTGTCAGCAGAGATACGGGATGATGTGCGGCGGTTACGCCAGTTTCCTAGGCGCAAAAAACAGACCGTGAATCATGATCAAAAACAGCCAGCGAATAAAGATCAATGGATGTTAGATCTTCTCACGCCTGACCCCGAGAGAGAGGAATTGAAAGCCCGAAATCAGTGCAAGGCTGAAAACAGTGCAATGTCCTGCAGGCTACGGTCCGGAGGAGGTCGCAAAGGATGAAAAGCGATTAAACCAACTTAGTATGAAGCGCATGACGCCGCCCCACAACGCGGTCTCGGAGGCGGAAGTAACCGAGGAAGCGCACTTGGAGATGCGGGTCCGGGTATACTATTGGTGCCGTTTTAAGGGATTAGAATCGCGAAGTCTTGGAGGCGGGCTTAGCGCATCCGAAGAGAGCGAACTCGACGAGTTGCGCAAGTGCTACCCCGATCCGACCAAACCTCCCAGGACTCCGGAAGAGAAGTTGCGCGCCATCGAGGAATATAATGAGAAAATGACCGCGGAGATACGGCAACGAGTCGCTGAGAAGCAGGCGGCCCAAAAATCGATATCGGCACGCGACAGGCCATGACGAGGTGAGGTTCTCGCACCGCAGTCCTCACTTAATTGCTGCCAGACTAGTCCGCCGGTCGGCCTCGACATCAAGAAACCTTGCTTGCTGGAATGCGCGTATGAGGGCGACCTCGCCCTTGCGTGCTCCGATCGCGAGACGATGACCCACCGCTCCGGTGTCGCAGTGGATGGGTCTCGAGCCAAAGCGCTCGGGCAATCGCGGTTGGATCGATTTCCGACTTGCTCCACCATGCGGCTTCATCGCCGTGACGGTGGACTTCGCGGTGGTGGCCGCGGCAGAGCGGCACGGTGAACTCGTCGCTGACTTTTCGCCCGAGCGCGCGGGATTGGGCGAAGCGCAGATGGTGTGCATCACACGGTTGGCGGCCGCAGATCAGGCAAGGTTGCTGAGCGACGAACCTGACGTGGTCGCGGTCACGGACCCGCCGTGGCCCCGCCAGCGTCAGCGCTGACTTGTCGACTGACGTTTTCCGCCGGGCCCGGTGGGTTCGGCTCGGACGTTTTGCATCCACTTTCGGATCGTTAGGGGTGGGAGCGGCGGGATTTGGATTAGCGCGTGTCTCCATTTCCTCGGTTGACGAGGAGACCATCGCTAGTTTGGCTCCGAACGCATCTTCGACCGCCTTGGCATCGTTTTCAGTCAGTTTGTTCTTCTCAGCCATTGAGCGCTTTGCCCATAGCGCCAAATCGTCGCCGGAGGCGATTGCGTTAAGCTCCGTAATCAGCCGATCGCGCAGCTCCACAGACGCTTCAGCACCGAGCGCCGCTGCAGGTGGTATCCCGCTGTGACGACTTGAGGCGGCGGATTGGCGCCAGCCGCCGTTTGCTCGGCCAGTGCCGCCGTGGCCGCTCACCGCCTTCGGCTGTTGCGGCTCCGGCATTGCGGGTTTGGGCGCGATCAAATCGGGCGCATCAAGATCGTCCTCGCCCGCAATCCCAACCAGCGTGAACAGCGCATAGCGCCGCGCATAGGTCAGCGCCGCCCCCATTCGATGCGGCGTTGCGGTTTCGGCTGACCGCGCAGACCGGCCAATCCGAGGCAATCCATTCCCCGGATGAATGGGCCAACAGCGTCGTCAGGTTGACGACACCAGCAGCCTGATCGATCGCGGTGGTCTGCACGGTCGCGATCTCATGCTGGCCCAGGGTCTTGCGCACAATATCGAGCCCGCTGGAGAGCGACGCGTAGCGAAACGCTCGTTCGGTCCCGCTCGGACCATCCGAACGGATAGTCCCGACCAGCGTCTTCTCCGGATTGACCAGCTCGCCTTGCGCCTTGGCCAGAGCCGCAGCCAGACTTGCGATCGAGGCACTAGACCGCTGCATGGTTTTGCTCCGTGGCAAGAATGTCAAAGCTGACGGCGCCGGACTTTGAACGCTTGGCCCGGATGCCATGCCCGATGGCCTCCTTGGCGTCTTCCGGCATCAAGCCTTTGAGCTCGGTCTTGGCCTGTTCATGCTCCAGATAGGCCGGACGGGTGCGGGCAAAGACCCCGGCAAACTCCGCCCAGGCATTAGACGAACTCATGTCGACGATGCGGATTGCTTCGATCCGGGGTTTTGGCGGCTCAATGCCGAACAGGCGAGGCGGCTCACCGCTCTCGACACAGCGCCAGAACTTCCGCTCGGCGGTGATGATCAGGTGCTGATAGAGCGGGTCGGCTGTGGTCTTGATCTCCACCCACTTGCCGCCGCCGGTGATGATCGAGAGCACCGCCGCCTTGGTATTCACCACCCACATATTGTGCTGCAGCTGCGGGGCATATTTCGACAGCGCTGCTTCTTCCGAGAACTGCCAGGGCAGCATGAACTTCGATTCGAACACCGCCCCGCTACTCTCAACCCTCCCATCCAAGGTAGCCCCAAGCCAGCGCACCGCGGGATGGCGCACGCGCTTTTGAATGTCGGTAATGACCGCCCCGGCATTGGCCTCGTACCAGCGGCGATTCAAATCCTCGGTCACCACCCCGAGCTGGACGATGAGATTGCCGGATAGATCCTCCGGTTCGATCTCGCCGCGCTTCTCCTGCCACAGCCGCACCAGCGCATCGGCGTCATTGCCCATGATGATCCGGGCGTCGGAGCCACCAATGAAGCCCCGGCGTTCCTGGGCTCGATTTTTCCACATGGCGTTTTTCATGCTTCCCCTCCTGCTGGAATCGGCCTCTTGATGAGGCCTGCATACTCGCTACTAATCATTCCATATGGATGGAAATATGTCTGCACTATCGGATGTCAAGACCCCCAAACCGCTCACCAGCGCACAAATTCGCGCCGCGCGGGCTCTCATCCGTTGGAGCGCCGAGGAGCTGGCGCGGCAGTCGTCGGTCAGCACCACCTCGATCCGGCGGGCCGAACTCAAGCCCAGCGAGACCAAGCTCACCCGCGTCAATGATCAGGCGATCCGGCGGACGCTCGAGGCCGCAGGCGTGGAATTCATCGATGCTGATGGCGCCGAAGGGCCGGGCGTGCGGCTGCGGCAAGTGAAAAAGAATTCATAGGGTCGGCGGGGGAGGGCGCGTAGCTATTGCGGGGGAGGGCGCGTAGCTGTTTCGGAGACGATTTGCAATGTACGCGCGGCACAAAGGAAGCGCTGCGGGCCAGCGACACCGGGATGTCCGCATCAGCAAGACCTCCTGACCCTGAAGTTCAATCAGAAGAGTCCCTTGCACCTACCGGGTGCGGTCAAATTAGTTCCGATAACGGATTTTATCGGAGGCAATCGTGATCCGTTAGCCCAATGCAAGGTGATGCGACGGTGACGCTGTACGCGTATGATAGCTGCTATCCCCGGAAGCGGACGTACATTGCGGCAGGCCGCGATCCACGGTCGCGCAAAAGGAGCGCAGAATGTTTCAATTCGCGGAAAAGCCCTGGAGAATTCTTGCCCTTGCTCTAGCGTTGCTGTTCTACGCAGCGCCGGTCCAGTCGCAGCAAACCTGGACACCGAATAGGCCGATCAAGCTAATCGTGACTTACGCGCCTGGTGGCTCAGCCGACGTCTTGGCTCGTCTCATGCAGGAGCCGATGGCCCAGTCGCTGGGCGTACCGATCGTTGTCGAGAATCGCGGCGGCGCCGGCGGCAATATTGGCTCGGAAGCGATCGCGCGCGCGGACCCTGACGGGTACACGATCGGAATCGGCGCGGCCAGCACGCATGCGATCAATCCGACGCTGTTCGGGACCAAGCTGCCATTCCGCGTTCCGCAGGACTTCACGGCCATCGGCCAAATCCTGTCGCAGCCGAATGTGCTGGTGGTGAATCTGGATGTGCCGGTGAAGACCCCGGTGGAATTTATTGCTTGGCTGAAAGCCAATCCCGGTGCGGCGTTCGGCACGGCCGGCATCGGCTCCACGCCGCATCTCACCGGCGAACTCGTCAATCTGCGTTACGGCGTGAAGATGACGCATGTGCCGTACAAGAGCGGCGGCCAGGCGCTGAACGATCTGATGGGCGGTACGATCAAGATCGTGCTGGATAACATTACCACCGCGGCACAGCTCGCCAACAATGGCCAGGCCCGCGCCATCGCGGTGTCAACCTTGAAGCGGGCTGCCATCCTGCCGGACACGCCAACCTTCGATGAGTCCGGCGCTCCTGGCTTTGATCTATCGTCCTGGCAGGGATTATTCGGACCTGCGGGCTTACCGGCGCCGGTGCTGCAGCGCCTCAACGCCGCGATGCTCGCTGCGGTTACCGATCCGCGGGTCAGGGAGCGCTTGATTCAATTCGGAGCCGAACCGGTTGGCAGTTCGCCGGCGGAGTTCCTGGCTTTCATCAATAAGGAACTCACGAAGTGGGGCGATCTGGTGAGAGTATCCGGCGCCACGGTTGACGACTGAGGGGTGCCGAGAGTCATGGCTACATCTGTAACGCCGCGAACGCTCAAGACCTGGCTGCATGAGCCAGGTGAAATTGCGCTGCTCGACGTGCGTGAAGCCGGTCAGTTCGGCGAAGCGCACCTATTTTATGCGGTGCCGCTGCCGTATAGCCGGCTGGAAATCGATGTTGGCCGGCTGGTGCCGCGGCCGGCGACGCGGATCGTGCTGTGCGATGGCGGCGAGGAAGCAGTTGCGGCTTCGGCGGCGCGGCGGTTGCACGGGCTCGGCTATACCGCCGTGCATGTGCTGGAGGGCGGAACGAAGGCTTGGCTCGCGGCCGGCTTCAAGTTGTTTGCCGGCGTCAACGTGCCGAGTAAGGCGTTTGGCGAAATCGTCGAGACCCAGTTGCACACTCCTCGTGTGACGGCGGACGAGCTGCACACGATGGTGAAGAACGGCGAAAACCTGGTGATCGTGGACGGACGGCCATACGCGGAATACCAGAAAATGAATATTCCCGGCAGCATCTGTTGCCCGAACGGCGAGCTTGCGATCCGCATCGCTAAGATCGCGCCAGATTCCAAGACGCGCATCGTAGTCAACTGTGCCGGACGCACACGGTCCATCATCGGCGCGGAGACGCTGCGCCGCATGGCCGTGCCTAACCCTGTCTATGCCCTGGAAAATGGCACCCAAGGCTGGTTTCTGGCAGGGCTGCCGCTCGAGCATCGGTCCAAGCGCAGGTATCCCGAAGCTCCGCCGAGTTCCAGCATCCACCCGCTGCAAGCTCATGCCAAACGGATCGCAGCCGCAGCGGGTGTGCCACTCGTCGAGACTTCGAAAGCCATCGATTGGCTGGCCGATGCGACGCGCACGACTTATCTCTTTGACGTGCGGACCGCGGAGGAGTTCGCCGCCGGCAGTCTGCCGGGCGCGGCGCATGCGCCGGGCGGGCAACTAGTGCAGGCTACCGATCAGTGGGTAGGGACGCGCGGTGCTCGCATTCTCTTGGCCGACAGCGAGGTCGTGCGGGCGGTGCCGATAGCGATATGGCTGCGGCAGATGGGCCACGAGGCCTGTGTGTTAGCTGATGGTGTACAGGCGAAATTGGCGGCGCGCTCCGCTGCCCCGCCGCGGTTGCCGCAATTGCCGGACATACGGCCGGAGGACCTGCAAGGCGCGACCTTGATCGATCTGCGCGGCAGCATGGCGTATCGGGCGTCGCATGCAGCAGGTGCGATCTGGAGCATTCGGCCCCGCATTGTCGAAGCTGCGGCGGCAGCCGGGGCGGATCGCGTCGCGCTGATCGCCGACGAGCCCATGATCGCGAGCGCGGCGGCCTTGGACCTTTACGAGTCCGGCGTCGCAGTGGTGTTCTTGCTGCACGGCGATCTGCCGCAAGAGAGTAATTCGGATACACCGCCGGACTCCGAATGTATTGATTTTATTTTCTTCACGCATGGCCGGCACGAAGGAAATCGCGAAGCGGCGCTGCAATATCTGAGCTGGGAAGTGAACCTGGTGAGCCAGCTCGATCAGGCGGAACGCAGCGCCTTTCAGATTTCCCCATGAGCGAAGCCGAAAGATCCGGAGCCTGGATCTGGAGAGTGCGGCATCAAACGTGAGGGTTCGAGGAGGAAGCGGTGAACGTCAAGACAGTGCTGGACGCCATGGCGCCCGTGAGCCGCACCAAGGGAAAGATCTTGGCCGGCACCATGGCGAGCGGAGCCGACATCGCCATTCCTTATGTGGCGCTGAAGGGTGCGAAGCCGGGACCGTGCCTGTGGATCAACGGTCAGGTGCACGGCAATGAGATCAACGGCATCTTTGCGGCCCTGGATTTCTACAACGAGCTCGATCCTGCGAAGCTCGGCGGCTCGGTGGTAGTGACCGCGACAGCCAATCCGCTCGCCTTCGATGCGCGTCGCAAGACGACCCCTCAAGACGATCTGGATATGGACCAGTGCTTTCCGGGTAACGCGAACGGATTTACCACCGAGCAGCTTGCTCATGCGCTATTCTCCGAGGCGAAGCTCGCGGCCAATGCGATGATCAACATGCACACCATGTCGTCGCCGTTCGAGGCCAAGGTCTATGCGGTGTACAAGGTGCATCCTAATGGTCTCGTGAAGGAAAATGACCTGCTACGCCTGATTGCGCCGTTTAAGCCCAGTGTTGCTTGCCGCATGAACGTAGCGCCGGGACACGGCGAACTGCCTGGCAATATCGCCGGCGCTCTCGACTATCAGATGGATGAGATCGGCATTCCGACGTTCATGATAGAGCTCGGCGCCGGCGGCCGTGCGACGCCGGACGACATTCGTCAAGGCGTCGAAGGCTTTCTCGGTGTCGCGCGCGAGCTAAAAATGCTCGAAGGCGGCAACAAGGCGCATAAGGTACGACGCGTCACAAAGCGTGGTCACGTCACCTTCAAGAATGGTGGCTTATTCCGCGCGTCACGGAAGCCCGGAGAGGTGGTCAAAGCCGGTGAGGTGATCGGCGAGGTGATGACCGTATGGGGCGAAATAGTCGATCGCATCAGCCTACCTAACGACATCGTCGTCATTGGGATCCGCCGCGATCCAGTGGTGCACAGTGGGGACCGTGTCGGCTTCGTAGCTTACGCCTGGGAAGAAGTGGCGATCTGAGCGTCGCGGCCGCAGTTAGTTCAAGCGGAACTGGGTAGGAGCGGATTGCTTCCGATAATTGGCATTATCGGAAGCAATCGGTTTCGATTAGTCAGTTGCAATTGCCGAAGCCGTCAGGGGAGGCCGCGCTGCCGCGAAATTGGGGTGTCCGCTTCTCGAATGCTGCCACGACTATCGCCGGCCGGTGTGACCGCTGGCCCCGCGTCGTGACTCTCGATGACTTCCAATAATCGTCATTCCCAGAAGTAAAACAGTTATGCAGTCGGGTATTTCAATGCTCCAACCCGTCGCGAACATCGAGCTCGCCACGTGCCGGGTGGCGGAGCCGCCCACAGCATCGGGCGCAGACATTCACTCGACTGGGACTCAAAGATTTGAAATCCACGCTCGTCAACGCCCTACTCGCTCGTTGGAGAAGGCCTTTGACGCAACCGAGGTATCGATTTTGGATCTCAGTACGCAGTACTTCGATGATCTGCGATAGGGTGGCCTTCCCCCTTGCCCGAGGTTGAGGAAGAGGTCAGAGCGAGCGGATGGCGACCGGAGAGAGAGGTAGAGAGGGCCGCATCTCGGCACCGTGTCTCCTCACTTCGCTACCGTCATCGGGCTTGTCCAACCGGTGTTTCGCCGCCAACGAGGTGCACGCTGGTGAAAGAAACCGGCGTGAGGCCCGAATAGCGAACGACACCAATTTTCCAAGAATTCCGGGTCGGTTCGGGAAGGCAATAGCCGCACGGTAGGGCAGATCGCCAACTGGCCCAAAGCGGCGGTTCGCTGCGTCGCGGCGCTTTTCGCCAGGCCTGTGCAATGACTGATTTGAAACAGATGAGCGATTTTGCTTCGGGTCGTTCGCTACCGTGCACGCGCACCGTATTTAGGGATAGTATGAGCGTGGGGAAGAGCGGACCATTGGTCGAACCTGCAGGGCTCAGCTTCGAAGAGATGCGCATCTTAAAAAAGTGCGGGGAGCGATTTTGGCGGCGAATACCCGCGGAATTGCTCGCTCCGATGCACACTCGCATGACTGAATTATCAGGATATGCGGTCGATATCGAATTGGTCTGGTTGTTTTGGCGGAACTATGACATTCGGAAAGGTCAGCCATTGTGATCGTCGGTTGCGCGGCTCTCCAGCCACATGGCGTTCAGGATAGCGAAGGTGCAGGCAAAACCGAGGCCTAAGACCCAAGAGAAATACCACATCGTAGGATCCCCTAATAAGCGGTTTTTGAATTGCGAGTGATGTCGTCGGCGCTGACCGGCCCGCGCATGACACGATAGACCCACGCCGTGTAGGCAAGAATGACCGGCAGAAAGATGACGACCGCCCCCAACATGATTGCCAGAGTAAGCTGACTGGAAGAGGAGTCCCAAACTGTGAGACTCTCATTCGGGTTACTGGACGACGGCATCAGGAACGGAAACAGCGCTACGCCCGCTGTGGCAATCGTGCCGAACGGGACCAAGGCCGACGAGATGAACGCGAGACCAGGTCGCGCCCGCAGGAGAACCGCACCAAGTGCCCCCAAATAGGCAACTGCGACGATTATCCACAAGGCCGGATGAGATATGAAATTTGCAAACCATCCGCCAGGCATGAGTATCACAGACTTGTTCAACGGATTGGACGGCCCATCGTGTGCAATCTGTCCCGCAACCTGGAAACCCTCCAGATACGACAACCACAAGCCGGCGAGTGTGAACAGGAGCGCGAAAATCATCGCCGCATAGGGAACAATAGCACGGGCGCGTGTTTTTACGGTACCGTTGGTTTTTAGATTCAGCCAAACCGCGCCATGCAGAATAATCATGCTGAGGCTGACGAGACCAACGAGAAGTGCGAAAGGATTGAGCAGCGATAGCAACGTTATCGTGGAATTCATCCGCAGATCACTATCGAACCCGAACGGAACACCTTCGAACAAATTGCCAAAGGCGACGCCGAAGACCAGCGCCGGCACAATACCGCCGGCAAATAGAGAGTAGTCCCAGAACGAGCGCCAACGCGGCGACTCCATTTTGCTGCGATACTTGAATCCGACTGGCCGCAAGATGAGCGTAGCCAGAACCAAAAACATCGCCAGATAAAAGCCGGAAAAGCTCGCTGCATAGAGTGTGGGCCACGCGGCGAAGATCGCGCCGCCGCCAAGGATGAACCACACCTGATTGCCTTCCCACACCGGCCCGACCGTGTTGATCGTGACGCGCCGTTCGATGTCATTACGTGCGACGAAAGGCAAAAGCGCCGCAGTGCCAAGATCGAAGCCATCCATGATCGCAAAGCCAATGAGAAGGATGCCAAGCAGCGCCCACCAGATTAAGCGAAGGATTTCGTAATCAATCATGGCGTTACTCCGCGGGCAGCTTGGAGCACGTGAGGCGCGGAGGCTGGCGCCTCATCGGGACCGATGCGGATATATTTCATGAGCAAATAGAGATCGGCGACAAGTAACAAAGTGTAGAAAAGCGCAAATCCCAAAAGGCTGAAGAGGACGTCGCCTGCGCCGGTTGAGGAGACACCAAGCGCAGTCGGCAGAATGCCTTCGATCACCCATGGCTGGCGGCCGTATTCCGCCACAACCCAGCCAAGCTCGGCAGCGAGCCAAGGCAAAGGCAGGCTCAGAAGCGCCGCGCGGAGGAACCAGCGATGGCGATCGAACTGACGAGTTGCGGAGAACCAGAACGCAGTCGAAAATAGTGCGATGAACCAAAAGCCGACGCCCACCATGAAGCGAAACGACCAGAAGAGGACGGGAACGTTGGGAATCGTGCTATTCGCGGCCTCGTTAATTTGTGCGGGTGTCGCATTTTCGATGTCCGGTCGCACGCTCTTGAGAAGCAGGGCGTAGCCGAGGTCGGCGACGTGGGCGTCGAGCTTTGCGCGTAAATCCTTATCGCGGGGATTCTGCTTGACGGCCAGCAGCGTGTTGTAGGCGACGAGGCCATCCTCTATTCGCTGGCGTGCCACCGTAACGAGGTCTTCGATCCCAGGCACGGGCGTGCTGATTGAACGCGTCGCGATGAGACCCAACACCCATGGCACCTTGATTTCGTAATTTGTAGTGTGCGACTTGAGATCGGGTAAGCCAAATAGCAGGAAAGATGCGGGGGCGGGTTCTGTATCCCACATTGCCTCGATGGCGGCGATCTTCATTTTTTGATTCAGACCTGCAGTATAGCCGGACTTGTCGCCCAGCACGACGACGCAAAGGGCGGAGGCAAGCCCAAAGCTTGCAGCCGCCGTCATGGAGCGCTTGGCGAATTCAACGTGACGGCCACGCAGCATATAATAAGCACTGATCGCCAGGACAAATATCGAGCCTGTGACATAACCAGCACTGATGGTGTGAACAAATTTGGCCTGTGCGACGGGATTGAAAAGCACGGCCATAAAATCCGTCGTCTCCATACGCATGGTATCGACATTGAAGCGCGCACCAACCGGATACTGCATCCAGCCGTTGGCGATCAAAATCCACAACGCGGAGAAATTGGTGCCTAGCGCAAGCGCCCATGTCGCGATTAAGTGCTGGACACGAGACAAGCGATCCCACGCAAAGAAAAACAAGCCAACGAAGGTGGCTTCTAAGAAGAACGCCATCAGGCCTTCAATGGCCAGCGGCGCTCCAAATATGTCACCCACATAGTGCGAGTAATAGGCCCAGTTTGTGCCAAACTGGAACTCCATGGTGATGCCGGTCGCAACGCCCATCGCGAAATTGATGCCAAACAGCACGCCCCAGAATTTAACGAGTTCGCGCCAGATTGGTCGGCCCGTCATCACGAATACGGTCTCCATGATGCCGAGCAGAATGGAGAGCCCTAATGTTAGCGGTACGAATAGAAAATGATAAAGCGCGGTGGTTGCGAATTGCAGACGGGAGAGCTCCACAATGTCCATGACTGCCCCTCAAATGCCACTGCCGCTAAGGAGGTGCTTGGCCACTGTGACACCACTCGGTTGGGACGGCATCATCGGCGCAACGAGTGCGTAATAAATAAGGATCAGGGCCGCTGCTTTGATGCAGACCAAAAGGATGACTTCGCGGCGTAATGATTTGGGAAACATTCGCCAAGCAATTTTCTGACGCACCCGTTCAAATGCGATATCCATGCCTCAGCATGCAGGCTGCACCTGCGGCATAGCGCTGGCCGGGCTCGACTTTGAGAACATTGCTTCGGTCGAGTTCAGCGGTACAAAGCGTCCAAGCTTCCTCATAGGTCAGCTTTTTCTTGATTTTATTCGCAAACGCAGAGTGGGTCATGCCGACCATGGTCACGACCGTTACTGCAATAAGCATTGATCTCGCTGCATTGGACTTTCTGAGCATGTATTCCTCCCGAGTTGTGGCCTAGGATAGCACTCTCGATACTCAGTTTCGTTGATCTAGATCATCTAATCTGACCGTTGGTGCAGCGAATGGGGATGGCAGCGAATGTGACGCTGCATTTATTTCGCACACGCAGCATTCACTGCGCGCTCAATTTCAGACTAGATATACTCAAGGCAACATTTATCCCGACTTGGCCCTCGAGTGAGATTGGTTGCAGCGCAACCGAATTGTGCGCCCCGCCGACTAGGGCCTTGGCGCCCACGCCAATTCCAAGGGAAATATCGCCGCTTGCACCGACGTAGGTGCCGGCAAGCGATCCGTAGTGGATGCTCTTGGATGGCGCATATACCGCCCACGCAAGCACGCCCGCCGCCCTTATGCCAACGTCGAGACCTATCCGGCCAACATGGCCTGAGTAATACTCTTGCGGGCCGCCGTTATCGGGTGCGAAGCGGCATCGCAATCTCTGATGCGAGCCAACGATCAAGCCGATGCTTGCCGACGTCTGGCAAGTCAGCATGCCGACTTTTGCCTTCTGTGTTTCCTACGCAGCCAAAGGAGCGCTCGCAACAAGAAGGGGAACCACGGCGATAACTGCTAATCAGACTCGAAACATATTCACTCCTGTTGTGGTGAGGCGCTGAAAGCAGGGTACCATTCGGAGGCCCAATTTCTTTGTTGCCCGGGGTATTCGTTCCCTCACACGAATGGCTTGCGCGTTGAAAAGAATCGCGTTTCGGAAGGTTTGTGAAGAATTGCTGCGTGTGTTGCTGCTGCCCGGTGGTCCGTGCGCTAGTCGATGATGTGGTAACCGCCATCGATGTAAAGCGTCTCGCCAGTGATGAGCCTCGCGGCATCGTGCGCCAGAAAGGCGGTGGCAGCGCCGACGTCTTCGATACTGACGAGACTGCGCGCAGGAGCTTTGGCTTTCGCCTTGTCGAGCAACGCGTCAAACTCGGGTATTCCCGATGCCGCGCGTGTCGCCAGCGGCCCGGGAGAAATTGCGTGGACGCGGATGCCTTTTGGTCCGAGTTCGGCTGCCATGTAGCGCACAGCGGACTCGAGGGCTGCCTTGGCGACGCCCATAATATTATAGTTTTTGACGACCATTTGGCTGCCGTAATACGTCATCGTAAATAGTGTCCCGCCGCTGCGCATCAACGGTTCTGCAAGATGCGCCATGCGCATGAACGTCCAGCAGGAAACGTCCATCGTCGCCAAAAAGCCGTCACGCGAGACATCGACGACACGGCCTTGTAGTGCATCTTTCGGAGAAAACGCGATAGAGTGCACTAAGAAATCGAGCTTGCCCCACTCCTTGGAGATTTTCTCAAAGACCGCTTCCATGTGCCCGGGCTGATTAACATCAAGCGGCATCACGATCGGAGCTTCTAATTTGCGCGCGAGAGGCTCGACGAACTTTTTTGCTTTATCGTTCAGATAGGTAATCGCAAGTTCGGCGCCGAACGCTCGGAATGCCTTGGCGCAACCCCATGCGATCGACTGCTCGTTGGCAACGCCGACGATGAGGCCCTTTTTGCCCTTGAGGAGTTTGAGGTTTACTGACGGGAGCATGGCGAAGGTGCCTTCAGGCCAAGTTTGGTAACATGATCACTTTTGACGTGATTGACCTAGGTCAAATGCGCGGCCGATTTTTCTAATTACTTTGACCACGCAGGTGGTCTGCCCTGATGTCGTGGGCATCGAGCCGTTGCGCCAAGCTTCGCCATGTAGAGACAATGGGTTGATAAAAACGTTGATCCAAAGTCTAGAAACAGGAGACGGCCTGATGACACCCCAGCATGTTGAGCAGCCGTCGAGGAAATCCCCGTTTTTCTTTGGCGCCTGTGGTTCGGCGTTCGACTACATGGTCGATGCGGCGCAACGCAGCATCCTGTTCTGGGACACCCTGCGCCTGCGTGGAAACCAGTATCGTGAGCACCTGAAAGAGCAAGCGCCGCACGTGCTCGACTACGAGGTTGAGGTTGTTCTTGACGGTCGCACATTTGCGCGGCCGGTCAATTACATTCTTGCGAAAGTCTCGCCACCGCGAGGTGCCGAGATCGATCCGATGCGCCGGCCATTTGTCGTGGTCGATCCGCGTGCGGGGCACGGGCCCGGCATTGGCGGATTCAAATCCGACAGCGAAATTGGCGCGGCGTTCAAAGCGGGCCATCCGTGCTATTTCGTGGGGTTTCTGCCGGATCCGATGCCCGGCCAGACCATTGAGGACATTGCCCATGCAGAGGCGATATTTCTCGAAAAGGTCATTGCGCTGAATCCGAAGGCCGACGGCAAGCCATGCGTGATCGGAAACTGTCAGGCCGGTTGGGCTATCATGATGCTGGCGGCGCTTCGGCCTGAGCTCTTCGGGCCGATTATCATTGCTGGTTCGCCGTTGTCATACTGGGCGGGGGTTCAGGGCAAGAATCCCATGCGCTACAGCGGCGGCCTGCTTGGCGGTAGCTGGCTTACTGCGTTCACCAGCGATCTTGGCCATGGCAAATTTGACGGCGCATGGCTTGTGCAGAATTTCGAAAACCAGAACCCGGCAAATACCCTCTGGACCAAGCAATACAGCCTGTATTCCAAGATCGATACCGAGGCGGAGCGCTATCTGGGCTTTGAGAACTGGTGGGGCGGCCACGTCAATATGAACGCGGAGGAAATTCAGTTTATTGTCGACGATCTCTTTATCGGGAACAATCTCGTGGCCGGGAAGATTCAGGCGTCAGACGGTACGGTCGTCGATCTTCGCAACATCTGTTCTCCGATCGTCGTGTTCTGCTCTGAGGGCGATAACATCACGCCGCCCCAACAGGCGCTGGGTTGGATTCTCGATATCTACGAAGACGTCGATGAAATCCGTTCTTACGGGCAAACCATCGTTTACGCGATCCATGACAGTATCGGCCATCTGGGCATTTTTGTATCGGGCGGGGTCGCAAAGAAGCAGCATCAGGAATTCTCCAGCAACATTGACCTCATCGATATCCTGCCGCCTGGTCTCTACGAGGCGACATTCGAAGCAAGTTCAGAGGACGTGGCTAATGCTGATCTTGTCAGCGGCAACTGGGTGATGCGGTGCGAGGCGCGCACGCTGGACGATATACGCGCGCTCGGCGGCAACGATGAGGCGGACGAACGGCGGTTTGCGACCGCCGCTCGCGTATCAGAAGTCAATCTCGCGCTCTATCGCGCTTTTGTACAGCCCGCGGTTCGTGCAGCGGTTACCACGCCGTTCGCCAAATGGATGCATCGGATGCACCCACTGCGTTTGCAGTACGAGATGTTCTGCGATGCTAATCCGGTCATGGCTACGGCCTCCGCCTTGGCGAAACAGGTGCGACAGAGCCGGAGACCCGTCGATTCCACTAATATCTTCGTGCAAGTTCAGGAGGATGTCTCTCGTCAGATAGTTGCGGCGCTTGATGGCTGGCGGCAGTCCAGCGAGGCATGGGCTGAGCGCATGTTTATGACCATTTACGGCTCTCCAATTCTGCAATCGGCCGTCGGGGTAGATCCGGCGGACAGTCGCACTGTGCGCAAGATGCCAAAGAGTAAACTGCACCAGCACCTGCTGCAAAAGGCAAAGAACGAATTACGGTCGAGGTTTAGCGTCGGCGGCCTTCCCGCCGCCATGACACGCGCTTTACTCTTTGCGGGCATGCCGCGTGCGGCTGTCGACGAGCGGGGCTTTGAAATGGTACGTCGGATTCGGCAGGAGTATAGCGATGCGCCGCTGGCAGAATTCAAATCGCTGGTCCGAGAACAATTCAGTATTCTGCTGCTGGACACAGACAGCGCGCTTGCTGCTATACCATCAATGCTGCCGGATGAAGTGACAGTCCGGACCAAGGCATTTGATTTGATTAAAGCAGTGTTGAGTGCCAGAGGTGATTTGTCTGGGCAGGACAGAAATAATCTCGCAAGAGTTCGCGGATCTGTTTGGCGTCGATAATGCCGACAAGGCAATGTTACCGCTTCGGACTGTAAAAACGGATCGGCAATCGGCGGCCTCCTGATCGAGGTCTCTCTCCAGCTGGACTGCTTCTTCATACTGCCGGCGATTCCTCTTCTCCCTTATCGCACGTCCAGGCGACAAGCACTTGCCACATAATTGCCAGCACGACCGGCCCCACAAACAAGCCGATGAGACCGTGCGCAATTGTTCCGCCAATCAGTCCGATAAAGATCACCGGTATCGGCGTATTCAATCCATGAGCCATGACCAATGGCCGCAACACGTTGTCCATGAGGCTCACCGGTATCATGTAAACGGTGAAGAGTGCCGCCGGTACGGTATCTTTCGTGAACCAGTACCAGACCAACACGGGAAGGATGATTACCGCCGGTCCTATCTGGATTATCCCGAGGAGCAACACCAGGAAACTTAGAAGCCCTGCGGCAGGGAGTCCGGCGACCAAGAACCCAATTCCGGCCAGAAGCGCCTGTAGGAATGCGATCCCGATAACGCCACGAGAGATATTTCGAATTGTTGCGCCAGCAATATCGACGAATTCACCACCTTGCCTGGTCGCTATATGACTCAAAAAGTTCTTGGTTCCCATGACAAGAGATCGCCCCGGGACAAAGAGAAAGCCTGAAATAATGATGGCGAGCACGAATTTGACGAGGTTTACACCGATGCTGCCGGCTGCGGCGAGCATACGTCCGCCTACAGGTTTCAGCTGTGGGGCGATCTCCTCAATCAAGTCCTTTATGTTGGTTGAGGCGAGCTGCCAGATTTCATAGATGCGCTCGCCGATCAAAGGCCAATTTCGCACCGAACCGGGCGGAGGAGGGACAGCCAAGCTGCCGTCACCCAGGTGCTGAATAAGCAGCTCGAATATTTTCAGCCAGACTTAGCCCGAGCCACGTTGCTGGACCGAACATAACCCCGAGAGCCGACAAGCGTAATCGCGGCAGCGGCCATCTTTGCGGCTGACCCCAAAAAAGTGCCGAAAGATATTCATATGCCGGATAGAGCGCCACCGTGAACACGACACTCCAGATCATGATCCCGAGGAACGGACGTAGAAGGACGAGCGTCCAGTAGGCAAGCAGTCCCAGGCAGGCCGCTCGAATAACAAAAATCAGAGGTGCCTCGCCCGAGAAAGGAGCGGTGTGAGAGTCTCCGCCTCTCGCGTCCATTTGAATCCTCCCGAAACAACCGTGCTCTGAAGCAGAGCCCGCAGCGCCATACGTTCGCAGTGCCAAGACCGATCAGTATCTTTCTTCAACAAAACGCCGATGCTTGAGAGAACTGAGATCGTCATACCTGCCTTTATTTGAGCGTTTTGGCAGTTTGACCTTTTCCCGGCGGATTTTCTTATAGGGGATCAAGGAAAGTATATGCGAAATGCAATTGAGGCGGCCGCGGCGTTTGTCGTTAGTGCGGACAATATGCCAAGGCGCCAGCTTTGTGTCGGTGGCTTCAAGCATAAGATCGCGAGCCTTGGAATAGTCATACCATCGTCCATACGACTCGAGATCCATGGGGCTCAGCTTCCACTGCCGCATCGGATCGCTGATACGTTTCAAGAAGCGCTTTTCCTGTTCCTCCTGCCCGACCTCGAGCCAAATTTTGATCAGAATGATTCCGCTGTCGACAATGTAAGCTCTCGACCTCGGGACAGCGTTCCAGGAATCGCTTATGCTGCTCACGCGTGACGAACCCCATGACATACTCGACCCCAGCGCGATTATACCAGCTGCGATCGAAGACAATGATTTCGCCAGCCGCGGGGAAACATTCAAAGTAGCGCTGAAAGAATAGCTGGCTCTTTTGCCTGTCGGAGGGCGCAGGCAAAGCGGTGACGCGGAAAACCCGCGGACTGACGCGCTCAGTAAGTGCTTTTATTGTTCCGCCTTTGCCGGCGGCGTCGCGGCCTTCAAACACAATAATGACTCTCGCGCCGGTTGATTTAACCCAATCCTGCAGACGGCAGAGTTCGATCTGGAGCTTTCTCAATTCTTTTTCATAGACCTTGCGGTCTATCTTTTCAGCTTTGCTGTCAGCGTTGTCTTTCTTTTTCGCCATTTCTCGATACTCCAATTGCCAGTCAATATGTTTTCGGGTCAAACAGTAGAGGGAAGCTGAAGACAGGCTAGTTTTACTCGGCCAATCCTCCGAGCGGGTTAACAGGGTCGATGATCGCGATTTTGACAGACCTCGATGCTTGGGCGGCGCTGTTCAGTTTGACCGCGCTCGAGATTGTGCTTGGCATCGACAACATTCTGTTTATCTCGATCCTTGTATCGCGCTGCCCGCCACATCAGGTATTTCGCGCGCGGCAAATCGGTCTTTCGCTCGCCTTCGTATTCCGGATTGTCATGCTGTTTGGACTTACCTGGCTGATGACGCTGTCCAGACCGTTATTTTCTATTTTCGGAGTGGCCATATCCTGGCGCGATGTCATTCTGATTGGCGGTGGACTTTTTCTTATCGCCAAGGCCACACACGAGATCCACCGCGAGGTCGAGCCTTTAGACAAGCATGCCGATGGCGTGGCGATCGTCCGAACCCGGGCGTTCGCATTATTGGTTATGCAGCTTATTGCCATCGACATTGTATTCTCGCTTGACTCGATCATCACCGCAATTGGCATGGTGGATCAGATCGGGATTATGATCGCGGCGATTCTAGTGGCGATGCTTGTGATGTTTTTTGCCTCTGGACACGTTGCTTCTTTCGTTTCAACTCATCCAACAACCAAGATGCTGGCGCTTGCCTTTCTGTTATTGATCGGCATGGCGCTCATTGCGGATGGCTTCGATGTGCACGTGCCGCGCGGGTACATCTATTTCGCTATGGCATTTGCAAGCGCAGTCGAAGTGTTCAATGTGCTGGCTCGGCGTAATCGCGCCAGGGGACCTTGAGGGACCGCAACGCATTAGGTTTTCTGCGTTGCGAGGTTGACCTAGTGCTGCGTCGCTACCGATTGAGGGGATTTTTCCTCCCGATCTGATCCACTGGTTATAGCTCTCGAAGGTCAAACCGAGCTTGTCGTAATAAACCCGCAGATAGCCATCCCGACCTTGGATGACCGCTCGGGGGTCAAGCTGCTGCACCTCTTGTGCCATGACGCCGACATAGGCCTGGTCACTGCCGTTGTAGCTGAAGCGGTAAAAGCCAAGACCGTTATCGAGATAGCCGAGCAGGACGATATCGTGCTTCAGGCGGATGTCGGAACGCCGTCCGCCGCCACCACCGCGTCCGCCGCCTCCGCCACCTCGATGGCCGCCACCGCCACCAACGGCTCGGTGACCGCCGCCGCCGCCGCTCGCATGCCGCCGCTAGCCCGGGCGTGAGCAGCGCCTCCGCCCCCGCGATGGACCGGGGTTGCGCGGTGGGCGCCGCCTCCGCGCTGCTGAGCACGGCCCGCGTTATTGGTGCCACGGTGCGCCGCTCCGCCGCTTGGACGCGTGGACGCGTGGTGACGGCCGCCGGTCCCCGACGGACGTGTTCCTGCGCTTGGCCGATTGTTGCCGCCACCAGCGCTCGGGCGGTTGCCGCCACGATTGCCGCCGGGGTTCAGCACTTGCTGGCCGCGGTTGCCGCGGAAGTCGAGCCCTTGCTGGCGACCGCCTCTGTTGCCTGCACCCTGGCGATGATCGACGCGTGGCTTCCAGTTATTCGCCGCTACCACCAGTTCCCGGGCGGTTGATATTGATGTTGTTGTTATTCCAGTTGACGCTACCGCCCCAATAGTTTCCGCCGGATGCCCAGCGGCCGAGTGCATATCCGGCGCCGAATGCGAGGCCGGTCGCAATAACGCCGGCGGCAATATAGCCGGGCGCTGGCCAATAGTACGGCGGGTATGCGGGATATGGCCATCCGCCATAGACGACGCCAGGGTCATAATACGGGACGTATACCGTACCGGGATCCGTGGGTTCGATGGCTATGACTTGCTTGTTTTGTACTTGCTTGACCGAGACCGTCTGCTCTTTGCTCGATGTCAGCTTGTTATTCGATTGGGCCCTTGCGCGTAACCGCTGAACTGCGTCCATCACATCCGGCTGTTGGGCACTAACGGCATCGCCAAGCTTCTCCGTCCAGTCAATCTTGTCGCTCATCATCGCCAGAACGTCGGGCGTTGCGATGAGAGACTTGATGCTGTCATCCCAATCTTGCTTGTCGACGCCTGCTTTCAGCTCATCACCTTTTAGTTTTTTGTTGCGTTGCAACCAACGTTCGGCTTGTACGACGTCGAGCGGATATGTTGAAGCCATCAGAACTTCGGCCAGCAGCGGATCGGGATAGAGCGCAATAGGGCGCGACCAACTGATCAAGCTCTTCCGGCTTCAGCAGCTGGGTTCCAGACGCTGGCGATGGCGGCGGGGGTGATTGTGCCATCGCGCAGACCGGCGCTAATAGCGCAAATGTCAGCATAAGCCTCTTCAACAGCGGCGCAGTCATCACGTCCCCCTGCTCATGAACGGGTCAAGCGACATCGCGACGATCCCATAATAAGGCGAGACATTGTATTTGCACTCTGGGAGGAGTGCGATTTGATCGAGATCAAATTGGAACCGAAAAATGACAATCTTGTCAGCGCGCTATAGTCATTCCTGCAAGGTCGATGGTGACACCCTGCTTCAACCCAACGGCGTGCAGTTCAAGGACGACGCCGTATTGGTTCTCCAGGTGCGCAACTGTTGTGGAAGTGACGACTGAAGTTCCTCCCGGAGCGGCGTGATATGTGCCGGAGATCTCGAATTTTTCATTCAAATTCGATACGGCGCCGCCAAATCGAACGACGGGAAGTGGAAGCGCATCGATGTTGATTCCTGCTATACGAAAGCGTTGCCGGCGCGAATTGAAGAAAAGATTACCGCTGCCATGACTCGAAAAAATTCTTCCGGACTTCGCTAAAACTATGTGGACTTGGGCACTTTGCGCGAGAGCGGTCGTGCAATTGCCAATTGCAGCAAATGCAATTGCCATTGCGACTAGCTCTGACACTCAGAAATTTGAAGGCAGACGGCATCGATCCTCCCTGAGTGGCTATTCTTCGGCACTTTTGATCATATCGTCGAGAGTCACACGACGATCCAACCCGCCGACTTTCTCGCCGACACCGTCGGCTCGCAGAAGATCGCGAGAACGGCCGTGCGCTCCCACAATACGGAGCGCAATGCCGCGGGCCGAAAGTGTGCCTTGCAGTCGATACAACATTCGCGACCCTGAGATATCGACGAATGGCGAGGCAGACAGATCGCAGATGACCGCGCGGATCGATGGTCCGGCATCGGCGAGGCGATTGACGACGGCCGCTTCCACGGACTCGGCGTTGATGTAAAGCAATGAGGCTTCGGGCCGAAATGCCACCACGTGAGACAACGGCTCGTTGTCGGGGTGACGGGCAAGATCGGAAAAGCTGTTTGTGCCGGGGATCCGTCCCAGAAACGCGACATGGGGCTGGGAAGCCCGGCCAAGAAGGATCAGAATTGAAGCCAGAGCGGCGAGCAATATTCCCTGCAGGATTCCGAGAAGGAGAACGGCGCCGAGAGCTATCAGGGCCGTGGAGAAGTCGATCTTGCTGATGCGCCACATGCGAGCGAGCGTAGGCAGATCAATCAGCCCGAGTACTGCAGTCACGACGACTGCTGCAAGAACTGCCTTCGGCAGATTTGCGAGCAATCCCGTAAAGAACAGCAGGCAAATGGCGAGCGTAAGCGAGGCAAATATCAATGCCAGTGGCGTTCGAGCGCCAGCTTTATCATTAACGGCAGACTGCGACAGACCGCCCGCGACAGGATAGCCGTGGCCAAGTGCGACCGCGAGGTTGGCGGCGCCGATGCCGAGGAATTCCTGACGCGGGTCGAGATTGTAGCCGTGTTTGGCCGCGAATGTCCGTGCCGCGGAAACGCCTTCGATATAAGCCAGCAAAAGGCAGCCGGCGGCGAGTGGAAAAATGCCGTCGACATCGCGCCAGCGCAGTTCCGACCATGACAGAGACGGCAGACCGCGCGGAACCAGCCCGGTCGTGGGAACGCCGCGTGCGGAAAGGTCAAGAAGTGTGGCCATTATGATTGCCAGCGCGACGATGCAGAGTGCGACCGGTCGGCCGGGTAATGTTCGCTCGCCGATCAGGAGTGCGATCATCGCGATTGCCGCCGACGCCAGTACCAAAAGGTTTGTTTGGCCGATCTGGCTTACCAACAGTCCTGTCCGCTCCAAAAAGTTATGGCCGCCTCCCGGAAGGCCGAACAGGGCAGGCAGTTGGGTCATTATGATCGTCAGGCCTGCCCCGGCCTTGAATCCAACCAGGATGCTGTCGCTGATCAGCCGTACGATTACGCTCAAGGCGCAGTAGCCAGGCGATGAAGCAAAGCGCTGCGACTGTGAAAGCCGCGAGAGCCGCAATCTCTATGTAACGTTCAGCGCTGCCCTCGGCCATCGCTCCAACGGTTGCCGAGATCATCAGCGAAATCGCCGACGTTGGACCGACGGCCAATTGACGCGACGAGCCCAGCAACGCGTAGCCGAGGCCGCCGAGTAGGTAGCCATATACACCGGCCTGTGGCGGCAAACCTGCCAAAGCGGCGTAGGCCAGTGAGACAGGTATTGCGTAGGCCGCGAGAGTTATACCGGCGATGCAATCGCTTGTAATCCACTTGGCTTGATAGCCGGCCAACCAATGAAGCGGAGACATAAACCGAAACTGGTCGGATATGCTCTTCAGTATTTGTGCCCGTTCCACTTTCGAATGGCCTGTCTTTAATTATTTTGTGCAACAGACAGAAGTGTGCGGCGTGGTTGGCCCGGAATAGCGAGCCAGGACGAGTGAATATTGGCCTATTAATCTGCCACCTGATGCAGCGCTCCAGGATCGCGAATAGTAATCTTGCGACGGCTGGATGGCGCGATCGCTCCGGCGCGAGCCAGGCGCGCCATCGCTCTTGATACCGTCTCGATTCTCAGGTCGAGATAATCAGCGATATCCTGCCGCGATATTGCAAGGGCCTTGGCGTTTGCAGTTGGGACGCGCCGCACCATTTCGAGCAGGAAACTTGCGACCCGGGCGCAGGCTGGCCTGCCGAATTGCAGAATATGCTCCTGACCGCGTCGGATCTCCCGGCTGATGTTCATCCATAGCTCGCGCGCCATGATATGGTCACGGGCGCAGCATTGATGACGGAAGTTCGCTTGATGAGGCAGACACGGCAATCCGTTATGGCCTCGACCGATAATGTATGACGGTCACCGACTTCGAAACCGAATAGATCACCCGGTACATAGAAAGCGACGATTTGCCGCCGTCCGTCAGGTGTCATCCTGTAACACCGCGCCAGACCGCTCGTGATTTTGTAAAAATAGATTGACGGTTCACCCTCGCCATAGATTTGCGCGCTTTTGGCGAAAGCGACGTCCGTTCCGATCATCTCGATCGTTTCGACAAGATCGTCATTTGGCCGCCGCGCGGCAAATGGATATGCCGTGTGTTGCACGGAATTAGAGAATCTTTCGGCCCTTGTTGCGATAAGCGACTGCATGGCCCACTCCGATTTCACCGTGTGAGCGGAACGCTACTGTCCCGATAATAATCCGGATATTGCCCGAAAGGTCATTGTACCAAGGGACAATGTGTCTTGGTGGAAGTGTCGCAAAACTTCTGAAAATTGCGCTCAGTTTTTGTGACAGAATCGTGAAGTCTCTCTGGCGGATCAATTCGCTGCCGCAGCGCGAAATGAAAGGCTAAAGAGTATTATCGGCGCAGGAATTTTGGTAAGCTCTGGGAGATGCCATGGCTGCAATGGCACGATGGGGCAGTCTGGTGCGCAGAATTTTCTCGTCGCTGGCGTTTGCATTTTGGTCGGCGTGCATTGCGCAATCAGTTGCAATTGCCGATCCAATCTCTAGTCGCCAGGACAAAGTCCTGCCGCCTAGATCGATTTTGGTCCTCAATGAATCGGCAATGATCGGGCCATTTTACAGTGCTGCCTATGCGGCTCTACGATCTTCCTTGGCCAATAAATCTGTGAAACCAGTCTCGCTGTTTCTCGAACAGCTCGAATTGGAACGATTTAATGGATCTTCATACGAGCAGTCGCTGAAGACATATTTTCAGGCGAAGTACAGCAACGAGCCGATCGGAGTCATTGTCGCCTTTGGCTTTGGCGCTCTGGACGTGATATTGCGCCTTCAGAAAGACCTTTGGTCGGGCGTTCCCGTCGTCTTTGTCATGGTGGATGAAGCAAGTCTGCGGCAACTGGATATTCCGCCGAACGTGACCGGTTACACAACAAGGGTAAGCTTCGAGGATATGCTAAAGGCCGCTCGCGCGGTGGTACCAAAACTACGGCACGTTGCGATACTGGGAGACGACTGGAATATTCAGACTGCTTTCCGGCACCTCGGGGAGCAGATACCGAAATCATCGTCTGGATTGGAGATCATAGATTTTGTGGGCCGACCGATGCGCGAGCTAAAAACGCGCAGCGCTACTCTGCCAGACCACACAGCGATCATATACACCAGTATCTTTTCCGATGGAGAGGGCACGTCGTTCCCCCCGATCGATGGACTAAAGTATATTGCTGAGGTCGCTAATCGACCAATCGTAGTAGGCGCCGAGACATTTGTCGGCCAGGGTGCGGTTGGCGGCTATGTTCTAACTCCTGAGATTTTGGGACGGGAGGGCGCAAATCTTGCCCTTCGCATACTTGATGGTGAAAGCGTATCCGATAATCCGATAGCCCCGGGCCATTCTGTTAAACCGATCTTTGACTGGAGAGAATTGCAGAGATGGGACGTCAAGGAAGCGAACCTCCCTCCGGGAAGTGAAATTCGCTTTCGTGATCCCACCATGTGGGAGCAATACCACACCGAGATCTTGGTTGGATTAGCGATTGTGGCTCTCCAGAGTATCCTGCTCACGATTCTCATGATCGAGCGTTATCGCCGGCACGCTGCCGAAGAGGAATCGCGTCAGCGGATCCGGCAAGTCATTCATCTCAACCGGACAGCCACCGCCGGCGCGATGTCGGCCTCGGTCGCTCACGAGCTCAATCAGCCGCTGGGAGCAATACTGAATTACGCCGAGACCGCGCAGATTCTCTTGTCCGAAAAGGCGGTGAACGTGACGCTGCTGCAGGAAATCATTGCCGACATTCGGCGAGACGATCAGCGCGCCAGCGAGATAATCAAGAATTTGCGAGGATTATTGAAGCAAAAAAGCGAAAACGATCTCCAGACATTCAACCTCAACGATGCGGTCAATGTCGCAATCCAAATCTTGGAACCGGAGGCAAGTAAGCGGAACATAGCTCTGGATAGCGTGAATGCCCGCACTTCGTTCCCGGTTCGTGCCGAGCCAGTGCAGTTGCAGCAGGTAATATTGAACCTCGTTGCCAACGGCATGGATGCGGTTTCGAGCTGTCCAACTAGTCGGCGGCGGCTGATGATTCAGGCGATCCCGGGCGGCCATTCCGATGTGGAAGTCATGGTCTCCGACTGGGGGCCGGGAATTCCCAAAGAGGCACTCAAGCGTATTTTCGAGACCTTCTACACGACCAAATCGACTGGAACCGGATTGGGATTGTCAATTGCCCGCACAATCATCGAAACTTATGGGGGCAGAATCTGGGCCGAGAACCGGGAAGGCGGTGGTGCGGTATTCAGGTTCACAATGCCGCTGGCCAAGGAGCCACTTTCGGCCTGTTAGCTATTTTCCGTAGATTTTCAGTTGGGAGGGAGTCTCCAGGCGAAAAATCTAGTCCGGCTTGTCCCCCTTGCTGCTTCTGTTTTTGAACAGCGCGAGAATGGAGCGTAGGGGATTGGTAGCAATAAGGTAGACCAAAAATGCGATAAGTAACAACGCAGCCATGGCGCGGACTAGGCTGGCATTGTGCGGGTCGGCGCCCAACAGGATGGGTATGCTGTTGGGTATCGCCATGATCCATTCGGTGATTTTCTCCATGCCGTCGCCAATCTCAAAAGACATAGGAATTCTCCGCAGAGACAAAAATCATATGGCAAGCCTCTGTCGAGTTATTTGACCTGGATCAAGTTTCAAACGCGCGCCTATGATATTCAAATCGCCTCTGGCTGTAGCCTCTATTCGCCAATGGAGCGGTTTGAATGCCGGCAAAATCATCAAAGGAAGCCAGCGCATTGGATGCGTTGCCAACCGCAAAAGATCTCATGAAGGAGATCGCTCGAAAAGAAGCTGCAAAGGCGACGGATTCCATGCGGACTGCAACCGCTGAGGATGCGGAAAAGAAGGCCTTGATCGAAAAATTGTCGAAACCGTCAGGCGTGTCAGACGAGGAAAGAATTCAGCGCGCAGCGGCGATCATAAAGCGTGCCGCGGACAATGGTAAAACCGAAGTGGAAGTAGGGCGCTTTCCCAATGTACTTTGTACCGATCATGGGCGGGCAATCAATCAGCAAGAGCAAGGTTGGGAAAAAACGCTGACCGGCGTACCCAAAGAGCTGTATGAATTCTGGCAGGAATATTTGAAGCCGCGTGGGTACAAATTGAGGCTCCAAATCGTGGACTTTCCGGGCGGCATGCCTGGCAACATCGGGATAAGTCTTAGCTGGGCTTAGAGTCAGGGAGTCTGGTCGCGGCGAAACGGTGCTCGCCGGAATGATTTTCCTGCGAATTCAGAAAACCAAGTTTCTCGGCCATGGCGGCCAGGTCAAGAAGCGAGTGGGCGTCGAGCTTCTGCATCACTTTCTGCCGATGAGCCTTGATCGTCCGCGCTGTCGTCCCCAGTTGAAAGGCAATTTGCTTATTGATCTGTCCTCGTACAACCAGTTCGAAGACGCTGCGTTCCCGCGGCGTCAACTTTCCGAGACGTATGCGCAACGCAGTAATCTGGTCGCGCACGACTAGTGCCGAGTTGTAGCGGCTGAGCGCACGCTCGATGGCCATTAGCAGGTCGGCTTTTGCAATCGGCTTTGTCAGAAAGTCCTCTGCTCCGGCCTTAATAGCGCGCACGGTCGTTGAGATACTTGCGTGGCCACTCAGGAATATGATCGGCAACGGCGATCCCAGACGGTTGAGATCGTTCTGCAATTCGGGGCCGCTCAAACCTGGCATCTTGACATCAAGCAGGATGCAGCCAGGGCCGGCGTCGAGAGGTAGCTGCAACATTTGGTCAGCGGATTCATAAAGCCGTACTTCATATCCGGCGGCTTGCAGCAGTAATGCGAGGGATTTTCGAAAAGATGCGTCGTCGTCAACAACGTGAATGATTGCCGGCACGACATGATCTCCCGAGGGGATCAACGGCGGCATTCGCCAGCCTTTGCAAAAATCAGAAAACCTCGTATCGCCGTTGCATTCTGAGTTTATGACGCACCGCCAATCCCGTACAGCCCGAATATTCATATTCCTTGAATCCAGCTCAGTTCGTTAACGCCCGATCAATGGCGTCGAGCAGCAAAGCAGCGGAAAATGGTTTTGTTAGATATGCCATACAGTTAGGTTTGAGTGCGGCCCGTCGTTCCATGTCGCTGTCCTTACCTGTCATAAAAATGATGGGCAGGGCATTTCCTGTCCGTGCCAGGCGCGAAGCCAACTCGACCCCGGACATGCCCTCGAGATGGATGTCCAAAACGATACAGCCACGGTGCGGTTCTGACGTTTCGACATTCGCGAGAAACGCCTCCGCAGAGGCAAAGGTCCTCGTGCTGTACCCGGATTTGTCGAGGAGGACAGCCAGGCTTCTTCGCATGCCCGCGTCGTCGTCTATAACGAATATTGTCGTCTCGGCGCAGCGCACGATCAAATAAGCTCTCTAGGCTCAGGCGCTGCCGACACCGTTGCCGTTATCGCCGCGAAATTAGCGAACTCACTGCCAGTTGAACGGAAGACGCGGCAGCGCATATTGTACTCCGGTACACTGCTGCAAAACCGGAAACGTGGAATCCAATCTTGAATAGAGCATGCGCCGAGACCGTTGCAGGGGGTCTCCGGGGGAAGGGGCTGTCTCGGCGCATCGCCAGCGACTTTGCGAATGCAATAGCCGTGATAATGAAATCTACACGGTGGCCCCAGATCAGTTTGATCTTGGTCAACTAACATATTTTTTAAGCTGGTAAAATTTTAAGCTGACAAAACCAAAACGACGAACTTGCGCGGTCCGATCGGGGTTTCGCGGACACGTGTTCCCCGCATCGGCCTTTCTGACAGTCGTCTTCTTTCGGACGTGTGCTGATGAATTCGCGGGTGAGCTGCAGACATGGCACTAAGGTGAGTCAGTCGGATCCAGCCAGGTTCTCCATCGTGGAGCAAACCCGCGACGGGCGCCGCCTGCAAATCAGAGCGCTTCAGCCAGGCGATAAAGCCGAGATGCTGGCCGCAGTCGGGCGCATCAGCGCTCAATCGCTCTATAAGCGGTTTTTCGGCGTAAAGCGGCACTTCTCAGACAAGGAAGTCGAGTTTCTTCTTGAATGTCGACTTCAAAAGCCACGTCGCATTGGTCGCTGTGGTGGAGGAAAATGGAACGCCAACGATAGCGGGAGGCGGTCGCTATCGTCGTCGTGCGGCCAGAACAGGCCGAAGTCGCTTTCGCTGTGGTCGACGATTATCAAGGTCAGTCGATTGGCACTGCGCTGCTGCGGCATCTGGCGAGCCTCGCGAGAGAGGCCGGGCTTTCTGAGCTGATTGCCGAGGTATTGCCGACCAACACACCGATGCTGAAAGTATTCGAAAAGAGCGGCATGCCCGTCAGCCTTCGGCACGATCGAGGTTCTGTGCATGTGACGATTGGGTTGAGTGAGACACGATCGAAAAAATAGGCAAAGCGTGCGTGCTGTTTGATTCAGATCAAGCAGCAATCTCGAAGCGCCATTATGATTTCGAGCAGCATAGTTCAATGGCTTAGGAACCTACGCTCATGCCCGCAGCGCCAGAGAGCGAGATCGGAAAAATTCGAACGGTAAGTCCCTTAGCTTCGCCTCAGGCCTCAAAATACGATCACCTGATTGCACGGGCAAAAGCTACTATCCCTGCCAAAACGATCGTCGCGCACCCGTGCGACGAGACATCGCTGCGAGGCGTCACGGAAGCGGCAGAAGCAGGCATCATTGACCCAATTCTTGTCGGTCCCGAGGCCAAGATCAAGGCGACGGCCCGGCAATTCAAGCTCGATATTAGTAAATTTGAGATCGTTGACGCCCCCCATAGCGAGGCTGCCGCAGCGAAATCAGTCGAGTTGATCAGAGAATTGAAGGGCGAGCTCTTGATGAAGGGCAGTCTGCACACAGACGAGCTTATGCGCGAAGTCGCGGCGAGCAAGACCGGTCTGCGGACGGCGCGGCGGATCAGTCACGTCTTTATCATGGACGTGCCGACCTATGCGGAGACGTTATTCATAACCGATGCCGCAATCAATATTTTTCCAGATCTCGACGCCAAGCGCGATATCATCCAGAACGTTGTCGATCTGTTTAACCAGGTCGGTCTTGGTACCCCGCGCGTAGCCATTCTTTCGGCGGTGGAGACAGTGACGCCGAAAATCCCTTCTACCATCGAAGCGGCCGCACTCTGCAAAATGGCGGATCGCGGCCAAATAACTGGCTGCGTCATCGATGGCCCACTTGCCTTTGACAACGCAATCGATCCCGAAGCTGCGCGGATCAAAGGTATCAAGTCTGAAGTCGCCGGCAGGGCGCAAATTCTGGTCGTTCCTGATCTGGAGGCGGGCAATATGCTCGCCAAGAATCTTACGTTCTTGGCCAGGGCCGACGCGGCGGGAATAGTGCTTGGCGCGCGGGTACCGATCATTCTCACGTCGCGCGCAGATTCCGTGCGTAGTCGCATGGCCTCCTGCGCAGCGGCGGTGCTCTACGCTGAAGCGCGCCGGCGAATGGCGCCCCTGCCGGCGGCTTGACGGCTGTGAATACCATCCTTGTCGTCAATGCCGGATCGTCGAGCGTCAAATTTCAGGTATTCGGTGCGGACGGAGAAAAGCAGCCCCGATGCCTGATCAAGGGACAGGTGGACGGCATTGGCACGCGACCGCACTTGCGGGCGAGGACGCCGATAAGCGGCTCCTGGTCGATCAGGCTTTTTCGCACGAACAGGTCAGTGATGTTCCCGCGGCTTTGCAGGCAGCCGGCGCCTGGTTGCGCGATGCGCAGAATCTGCAACCCGGCGCTGTCGGGCATCGCGTTGTTCATGGGGGCCCGCATACGATAGACCGGTGAGAGTCGATACCGGCGTGCTCGCTGACCTTGAAAAGTATGTTTCGCTCGCACCATTGCATCAGCCCAACAATCTTGCAGCCATCCGCGCTCTGCTGGCCCGATTTCCAAATCTGCCGCAGGTTGCTTGCTTCGATACCGCCTTCCATCGCGGCCACAGTGCGGTTGCCGACCACTACGCAATCCCTACGCATCTTTATGCAGAGGGCGTGCGTCGATATGGCTTCCACGGACTTTCCTATGAATACATTGCGGAGCGCATGCGCGAGGTCGCACCCGAGGTCGCAAAAGGGCGGGTGATCGTCGCCCACCTTGGTAGTGGGGCTTCGATGTGTGCGACTTTTAAACGGCCGCAGCGTCGAATCAACAATGGGCTTTACTGCGTTGATGGACTGCCGATGGGCACGCGACCGGGTCAGATCGATCCCGGCGTGCTGCTCTATTTAATCGCCGAGAAGGGGATGACTGCGGCTGCCGTGCAAGATCTGCTCTATCGTGACAGTGGTCTGAAGGGCCTTTCCGGGTCTCAGCAACGATATGCGAGAACTCCAGTCGAGTCCGACACCACAAGCCAAGCTTGCGATGGACTATTTTGTATATAGGGTCGGGCTAAATGCAGGGATGCTCGCGGCAGCATTGGGCGGAATTGACGCCTTCGTATTCACGGCGGGAATAGGGGAGCGCTCTGCGATCGTCCGTGGCCGCATTGCCGAAACCTTGGCATGGCTGGGCGCCGAATTGGACCCCGCCGCTAACGAAGCTGGTCAGGCGATCATTTCGAGGTCGGGAAGCAAGGTTGGGCTTTATGTCATCCCGACCGACGAAGAATTGATGATCGCACGTCACACTGTTGCATTGCTTAAGACATGACTTGTCTCAGGTCGGAGAGTTGTTGCCGAATAATTCTAGCGCTAAGTTGATCCTGGTCAAACCACCAAACCGCTGAGCGATTAGAAAATGTCCGGTACGGGCCAGCAATGACCCGGCAGGCATTCTTTGCGAATGTATTGGCGAACGAAGAAAGACGCCAACGCCAGGAGAAACGCCATGGAAGGTTCAATAGCCAAGAATCTTACGAGCGAAAATTGCTGGCGCGATTTCAAGCCCGGCGATTGGTGCAACAGCGTCGATGTTCGCGATTTCATAGTCCGCAACGTTACGCCTTATGAAGGCGAGGAGAATTTTCTCAAAGACGCTACCCAGCGAACGAGAAAAGTCTGGGAAAAGCTTCAGCCATTTTTTAGAGAAGAGCGGAGAAACGGCGTCCTCGCCGTCGATGCCGCAACGCCATCGACCATGCTGGCCCACAAGGCCGGTTATATCGATCGCGAGAATGAAATCATCGTCGGATTGCAGACAGACCAGCCCTTCAAACGGGCAATTTTTCCGTATGGCGGTCTGCGTATGGTCGAGGCGGGCCTGAAGGCTGCGGGTTTTTCGGCCGATCCGCACGTACATGAAGTTTTCACGAAATATCGGAAGACGCACAACGACGGTGTCTTCGATGCATACACTCCGGAAATCATGAAGTGCCGCAGGTCCGGCATTATCACCGGGCTTCCCGACGCTTATGGTCGCGGGCCGGATCATCGGCGATTATCGCCGCGTTGCGCTCTATGGCGTCACACGTCTGCTCGAAGTGAAACATGCCGAGCGGGCCCAGGTCGATGATATGTGGCCGACCGACGAGATTATACGGGTGCGCGAGGAGCTCTCCGAGCAAATGCGTGCGCTCGAGGATCTCATCGAGATGGGGAAGCTCTATGACTGCGACATCAGTCGACCCGCGGCCAACGCCCGCGAAGCGGTTCAGTGGACATATCTCGCCTATCTCGCCGCGGTTAAGGAGGCTAACGGCGCCGCGATGTCGATCGGCCGCATATCGAGCTTCCTGGACGTCTATATCGAGCGCGATATGCGCGAGGGTAAGCTGGATGAAGCTGGTGCCCAGGAATTGTGGGATCAGCTGGTCCAAAAACTGCGCATTGTTCGCTTTCTGCGCACGCCCGACTACGACGCCCTGTTCAGCGGCGACCCGTACTGGGCGACGGAATGCGTGGGCGGAATGGATCTGGATGGCCGCACGCTGGTAACCAAGAGCAGCTACCGCATGCTGCACACGCTTTACAACCTCGGTCCGGCGCCGGAGCCGAATATTACAGTGCTTTGGTCAAAGCATCTGCCGAACAATTTCAAGCGCTATTGCGTCAAAGTCAGTCGAGATACGTCGTCGCTGCAATATGAGAACGACGATCTGATGCGGCCGAACTGGGGCGACGATTACGGCATCGCCTGCTGCGTCTCGGCCATGAAGCTTGGCCGGCAAATGCAATTCTTCGGCGCCCGGGTCAATCTGGCAAAGGCGCTTCTTTACGCGATCAATGGCGGCAGGGACGAAATCTCGGGCGACCAGATAGCGCCACCCGCGCTCCCGGTAACGAGTGACATCCTCGAATATGACGAGGTGTTCGCAAAATTCAACTCGATGATGGAGTGGCTTGCGCGTACCTATGTGCACGCCATGAATTGCATTCACTATATGCACGATAAATATTTCTACGAACGACTCGAAATGGCTCTGCATGATCGCGATATCCTGCGCACCATGGCGTTCGGCATCGCCGGTCTTTCGGTTGTTGCTGACAGCCTTGCAGCCATAAAATATGGAAAAATCCGGGTTATTCGCGACAACACGGGTCTTGCTATCGATTATGAGAACGAAAGCAAGAATCCCGTGCCGCAGTTCGGCAATAATGACGACCGGGTCGACAGTATTGCCGCGGGCCTTGTCACGCGGTTCATGGGAAAGATCCGCAAGCACACGACTTATCGCAATGCGGTTCACACGCAGAGCGTACTGACAATCACCTCAAACGTCGTCTACGGCAAGCATACCGGCAATACGCCTGATGGCCGCCGCACGGGCGAACCGTTCGGACCTGGCGCCAATCCCATGCACGGTCGGGATAGTCATGGCTGGCTGGCGTCCTGCCTGTCAGTTGCAAAGCTGCCTTACAAAGACTCGCAAGACGGCATCAGCTACACGGTCTCGGTCTCGCCGCAAAAGGCGCATTTGCCAGACTCCGAGCTGATTGACGCCGCGGTCAAGGCATTCGACGTCTATTTTGGTAATGGCGGGTTCCACATGAACCTGAACATCGTCGACAAGGCGACGCTCGAAGACGCCATGAAGAATCCTGACAAATATCCGCAGCTGACGATTCGGGTTTCCGGCTATGCCGTCAACTTTGTTCGGTTGACTCGTGAACAGCAGCAAGACGTCATCAGCCGTACGTTCCACGGCCAACTGTGAGACGCTCATAAGTGAGCGGCTGGGGACTTGCGATGTCCGAGGTCGGGGTACTTCAGGCAGGTAACCGGCATGATCTGCGTGTTGGTGCATCACCTCATGCGCCCGACGAGGGTGATTTTCGCGATGATGCCGACGGTGCATTCGGTTACGTGCATTCGTACGAGACATCGTCGCGCTATGACGGACCCGGCTTGCGTGCGGTGTTGTTTCTGTCGGGCTGTCTGCTGCGATGTTCCTATTGCCATAACCCTGATACCTGGCATTTGAAGGATGGCACGTACGTTTCGGCACAACAGGTTATCGATCGGCTCGGCAGCTTTGCTCCGGCGCTTCGTTCACTCGACGGAGGCCTGACCATCTCGGGCGGTGAGGCGATGGTGCAGCTTGCCTTTACGCGACGAATTTTTGCTGCCGCCAGGCAGATGGGACTTCACACCGCGATCGAGACGTCGGGCTTTCTTGGTGACCGCGCCGACGAGAAGTATCTCTCTTACGTCGATCTGGTGCTGCTCGATATCAAAAGTTCGGATCCGAAAATCTATCGTGACGTGACAGGCCGCGATCTTGCTCCAACGCTCCGTTTTGCCGAACGCCTGGCAGCGCTCGGCAGGCCGGTGTGGGTGCGCTTTACGCTCGTGCCTGGCCTCACAGACGATCCCGCGAACGTGGAGGGTATTGCACGCTTTGTGGCGCCGATGAAGAACGTCGAATGGGTCGAAGTGCAGCCGTTTCACCAGCTTGGCGCCTTCAAATGGAAGGCGATGAGCCTTGAATACAAACTCCGCGAAACCCAAAGGCCGGGCCGGGAGCTGATCGACCGCGTGATCGGACAGTTTCGAGCGGCAGGTTGTAACGCGCGCTGACACCGCATCGAATCTGGAAATTTTGATTGGAGCCGGAGAAGACGTCATGTTGGAAACAGCTCGCCAAATTCTCGGCACCCAGCCCATTCTTACGATCTTTCTGGCCATCGGGATCGGTTATCTCGTGGGTCAAATCAAAATCGGGACCTTTTCACTCGGTGTAGGCGCAGTCCTCTTCGTCGGACTAGCCATCGGAGCTTTCGCGCCGAAGGCACAGATTGCCGGGCCGATCGGTCTGACCGGCTTGATCATGTTTCTTTACGGCATTGGCATTCTTTACGGGCGAGAGTTCTTTGAGGGAATGGTCGGGGCTGCCGGCCGCAAATATAACCTGTTGGCTCTGGTCGCCTGTATTGGCGGCCTCGCGGTTGCCCTGGGACTTGGGCATGTCTACGGAATCAAAATCGGCCACACGCTGGGAATCTATGCCGGTTCGATGACAAGCACCGCGACGCTGCAGGCGGCGCTGGATTCCATCGGCAATCGGGATCCATCGATCGGTTATTCGATTGCATATCCGTTCGGTGTCATCGGTCCGATCCTGTGCATTTATTTCCTCACTCGCATGGTGGGTCCGAAGTTCTCGCCAAAATCGCAACGATTTCATATGGGCGAGGTCTCGTTGGGTGAGAGCTGGGCGGGCGGAACTCTGGGAGATCTAACCAAGGAACTGCCCGCAGGAGTGCAGGTGACCATCGTCAGGACCGCGGGCCAAAATCGGCTCCCGTCAGACGACCTTACCTTGAGCGCCGGCGACGATCTCATGCTCGTCGCCGAACAGCAGGAAGCACTGTCCCAGGCCGTGACCAGACTTGGCCGCTTGGCGCCGGGTCGCATCGCCAAGGATCGCTCCAGTCTCGATTACATCCGCGTCTTCGTCGGCAGGGCAAATGTGGTTGGCGTGCCATTGGCACAACTCAAACTGCCAGTCGGATTTCCCGCCAATCTCCTCCATATCAGGCGTTACGATGCCGATATTGTTCCGACACCGGACCTGACGCTGGAGTTCGGAGATCGTGTCGGCGTACTCCTCCCGCCAGACCGCAAGGAAGAAATTCGAAAATTCTTCGGCGACACGGTCAAATCGGCTGCCGAGTTCAGCTATGTTTCGCTCGGGGTAGGAATGGCATTGGGCCTTCTGCTCGGTCTCGTTCCAATTCCAATTCCGGGAGTCGGTACGGTGACGCTGGGCGTCGGTGGCGGTCCGCTTATCGTAGCACTTATTCTCGGCAAACTTCGCCGGACCGGCCCGATGATCTGGGTCATGCCGTTGCCTGCAAACATGGTATTGCGCAATTACGGGTTGGCGATTTTCCTCGCGACAGTCGGCATCAATGCCGGTCAGCCGTTCGTGCGCACCGTGGCTGAGTCAGGTTTAACGATGCTTTTCATTGGCGCTGCGGTCCTGCTGACGACGGTGCTGATCGTTCTGATCGTCGGCTATTACCTGATGAAGATTCCCTTCGACGACCTGCTCGGAGTTGCCTCGGGCGCGACAGGTAATCCGGCGATCCTTGTCTATTCTACCCGGATGGCGCCAACCGAAAGGCCGGATATCGGCTACGCAATGATCTTTCCCTCAATGACCATCGTGAAAGTCATCGCCGTGCAGATTGTTGCCATTCTGGCCGGAACTGGAACAGGCTGAACCGCCGTTCCTGTTGTTGGGAAGTCTAGCAGACGGAAATGCGCCGATGGAAAATAGTCCGTTGGATCTGACAGCGGAAGCGCCTCAGGCAATAACCTTCGATACAATCATGCCGTCGGCCATCGCGGCCCGTGTCGAAGCGAGCGGCGTGAAGAGGGCGGCGCTCGATCCCATTACCCTGCTCGTATTGAGTGTTATGGGCGGCGCCTTCGTCGCCTTCGGAGCAGTCTTTGCTACGACGGTTAGCTCCGGCAGCATATCTGCCATCGGTCCCGACGGCGCTGCAATATTTTCGGCAGGCCCGCCGTACGGTGTCGTGCGCCTCTTGTCGGGCCTCGCCTTTACCGTAGGTCTGGTACTGATTGTCGTCGGAGGAGCTGAGCTCTTCACGGGCAATAATCTGATCGTCGTTGCGTGGGCAAGCGGCAAAGTGAAGACGCGGGATGTGCTCCTTAACTGGGTCATCGCTCTGGGAGGCAATTTAACCGGCGCATTTCTGACCGCGGTACTGATGTTTCAGACGACGCAATATACCTTCGACAATGGTTCTGTCGGACTTACGGCTTTGGCTACCGCCAATGCGAAGGCATCACTTGCATTCGTCCCTGCACTCACCCTCGGCATGATGTGCAACGCCCTGGTTTGCCTCGCGGTGTGGATGTGTTTCGCCGCCAGGACGACGGCCGATAGGATCTTCACGATCATCCCGCCAATCACGGCCTTTGCGGCCGCGGGTTTCGAGCACTGCATCGCGAACGCCTACTTCATGCCGATAGGCCTGTTCATAAAGTCCGGGGCGCCGGACACGTTCTGGACATCGATCGGAAAATCTCCATCGGACTTTCCGTCGCTCACATGGTGGAATTTCCTGGTCGGAAATTTGGTACCTGTGACGCTAGGTAATCTGATTGGAGGTACCGTCATGGTCGCCGCGGTGTATTGGTTCATTTATCTGCGCAAGCAGAACAGAGAATATTGAAATGGCGATCGCCGAGGACCGGCCTTCCTCCGTCGAGCCTGGTCGTCTCACGGTCTGCGTTCAGCTTAATCTTATGGAGCACGGATGAAGCCATTAATCCAAGAGGTACGACGCAACCCTGTGCTCTGGCTCCTCGTGCTGGTGCCGATAGTCTTGGCCGTACAGTCGTGGCGTCCCGAAGCGCACACTCTCCTTTTCGTGCTTTCAGTCGGAGCCATCGTGCCCCTGGCGGCATTGTTGAGCCACGCAACGGAAGCCGTGGCTTCCAAATCAGGCGATATGGTTGGCGGGCTGCTTAATGCGACGCTGGGAAACCTGACCGAATTGCTCATCGCGCTGACGGCATTGCATGCTGGACAGTACGTGCTTGTGAAAGCGACCATTGCGGGTGCGATCGTCACAAACACACTGTTTATGTTGGGAATGTCATTGCTGCTGGGTGGCGTCAAATATCACGTGCAGGAGTATAACAGGAATAGCGCGCGCCTGCAGGCTGGCCTGCTTTTTGTGGCAACAATAGCCATGCTGATACCGTCGATGCTTGCGGACGCAGATGTGGTCGCTAACACTGCAACATTTACGCAGGCGTTGAGCGTGGTGTTGTCTGTATTGCTCATTTGCGTTTACGGACTTGGGCTGATTTTTTCACTCAAAACGCACCGTGAGCTTTTTGCCGGCGCCTCACACGAAGAACAAGATGAGGCACAATGGTCAATGGCGCTTGCGCTCTCGACTCTGGCAGGGGTTACCGTGCTTGTCGCTCTGATCAGCGAGGTTTTTGTCGAGTCTGTGCAGCAGGCGGCGACAACACTCGGAATCGCACCCGCATTTGTCGGCTTCATCGTCGTGGCGCTGGTAGGAGGCGCCGCGGAGATGGCTGCGGCGCTGTCCGCAGCACGAAAAGACCGCCTCGACCTGAGCGTTGGCATTGCCCTCGGCAGCGCTTCCCAGATCGCGCTTTTGGTTGCGCCCCTGCTGGTCCTTTGCAGTTACCTCATCGGGCCAACACCCATGGATCTCCATTTCTGGCCTGGCGCGGTTGCGATGATGCTCATTGCAACTCTGGTTGCGTCATTGGTGACGAACACCGGTCGCTCGGCCTGGTTCGTCGGGGCCCTCGTTACCGTTGTGTATCTGATATTTGCCGTGACGCTTTATCTGTTGCCGCCTCGCGTGCAGTGAGCCCAGCGAACATCTCAAGGGAGTAGCCGGCATGTCCGCATCAACCGCCTCCAGGCCGTCCGATATCGCCGCAACGCTCGAGCTGCTACGCGCCAAGTCGGGTTGGATCATCGCGCTTGGCGCCGTCTACATTGTTGCGGGGCTGGTAGCGCTGGGCAGCGTGGTGTTCGCAACGGCAGCGACTGTTTTCATCGTCGGAATCATGATGATCATCGCCGGCGCTGCCGAGGTCTTCAATTCGTTCCAGATCAAGACGTGGGGCAAGTTCGTGTTATGGCTATTGCTCGGTGCACTTTACATTATCGCCGGGTTTGCCGCATTCGATAACCCTTTGCTCGCCGCGGCATTGCTGACGCTCCTGCTCGGATTTGCGCTGACCGCATCGGGAATCATGCGGATCATTTTAAGCTTCGGCTTGAAACAGGGAACACCCTGGCTGTCGGTGGCTGCCTCAGGCGTTATCACGCTTCTCCTCGGCCTTGTGATCCTCGCACATTGGCCCATCTCGTCGCTCTACATCTTGGGATTATTTCTCGGGATTGACCTTGTATTCGCCGGACTGGGCTGGATTAGCATCGGTTTTGGTCTGAAACAACGAACTTGACTGTGAGCCATAGATGCCACAGTCGGCATTACTATGGATTATTCGCTATGCCCTGCTGGAAATTTCAAGGGTCACAAGCCGCGCCAGCAAAGTCGCAGGATAAAGCTGGCCGATCACGGCCTCCAGGTTCGCCAACCCACGCGCATATGGATGCAATGGAATGATATCGCCATAACCAATCGTGGTGAGCGTCACGAAGCTGAAGTAGATCAGGTTTCCGGCGATTGCGAATTGTCCCTTTGGGGCGTCGATACCTTTAAAGGCTTCGGGGACACTCAAAGCCAGAATTCCGAATAGCGCCACGAACGTTAGTCCAAGCGTCAGGTAAATCAGGATTCCGCCGATAATGCGATGAACAGTGACCTTGCCCGGTCCGAAGACGGCGCGCGAGACAACTATGGTCAGCGTTACGCCGGCAATTAGCCAAGCAAAAGCATCGAGATAACTGTCAATAATTGTGGAATTCCGTAGTTGCGTCTCTGATGCAATGACCATGAGAAGTATGGCGGCCACGATCGAGCCGGCAGCATACCAGTTTGCTGTCAGCATGAAGGCCGCGGGAACAAGCGCCATCCCGAAAACGAGACCAAAGTAGCGATCTTCCAGAACTCCGTTCGCCTGAAGCGGCGCAACCACGAACACCAGCAGCGAGAGCAGAATTGTCAGTGTAACAAGCAGTTTATCATTGAATGGCAGGTGTGGTTGCGGATCGATCCGAAATCCAAACCGTCGCCTGTTCTTCTTCGGCACGGTCCGTGGGGCGGGGGCCGCTTCCTGGTCACGATCATTTCTAGCTTGATCTGTGCTCATGCATCACTCGCTGCCTATGGAGAGCCACAATACAAACAATTGTGGTACACGATGTCCATGCGAGGAACGTTAGTGTCCGCCGAGTACGAGATTCTGGAAGGGGAGGACGAGTGCCTGCAGCCGCAAGATAAGCGCGTGAACCAATGCAAGCGCATCCACGGTATGCAGAAGCACGGCTCGCACCACACCAGTATCGGGAGAGGCGATGATATCGTGATTGTTGGAATAAGCATTGGCTATGCAGCTGCTGCCCGGCGTCACGCCGTCGAGACCTCCTCCATAAAGGGGCTCGAGAAAGACCAACAACGTGCCGGGACGGGAAATCTGCTGAACATCGATCAGCTGCTCGCCACCGCGAAACTGACCTGCAGCGATGTAATTCTGAACATTCGTCACCACCATCGGGATGATAGTCCACGGCTTGGACACGCAGGTGACTTCGGCGATCATTCCGACTTGCATGATCTGCCCTTCAATTTGGTCGAACCCGGCCTGTAAGACCTTTTCTCCCGCGCCCTCCGGGATCAGGACGCCGGCCGGACGCATCAGGGGATTGACCACGTCGCCCACGCGCAATGTGAATTGTTCGACGCGGCCGTTCACACCGGCCCGGACGACGGTCTTTCTCAAGTCTGCTTCGGCTTCGTCGAGATCTGACTGAGCGCCGGCCTTTTGCGCAGGCAGGACCGTCGCGATCCTTTCGTCAATGCTCTGTTTTGCAGCGACAGCAGAATCGATCTGTGCGAGCAGCCCTTCAGCCCGAACCTCAAGGCGCTCGATTTCGCGGAATGCGACATTGCCCGCATTGCGGCTCTGCAGTTCCCGCTTGGTATTCAATTCATCAAGAGTTTGCTGGTGGTTGCTCATGGCCTCGCGGATCTGGCTGTCGGCCTTTTGCGCATCAGCTTTTGCCACCGCGATTTGTGCATCTATCTCCGCGATTTTATGTTTCGCGCCCTCAACCGAGGCCTCTAGTTTGGAGCTGTCTAACTTGAATATCGGATCGCCTTTATTAACGGGGCCGCTGATGCCGACATAGACCTCCGAGACTCTCCCGTTTATCTCTGGAACGATCGGAACCGTTCTAAAGAGGAGCGTGACGTTGGTGGTTGACGGATGATTGTAAAAAATAACGAGGATAAGGCAGACCGTGAGAATTAGGCAGGATGTAATGCCCCATCTGAGCTCAAACCAAACGGAGTAAAGAGTTATCTCCTTCCCGATACGCTTTCCCTGTCCATAGCGGCGGTAGAGATAATCGGGAAGTATTGTGAGTAGAGAGCAGAAAAGAAGCTCAAGCATGGCCCAGCTCCTTTTTGCTGCCTTGTGCGGCGTCCGCCATCATCGCGGACGAATCGAGTTTTGGTGTTTGTGAAACGTCTGCTTGCATAATGTTGTTGTCCGCGCTCACAGCTTCTCGGTCCAGTCCAGTGCCGGCCATCTTGGCGACCGATTGCGCTATTTGACGTAGCGGCGTGCCAAAGTCCGGGAACTCGATCAGGGCGAGTATCAGACCTATGATCCAGAAGATATGCATATGCGTGAAAAGTGAGATCAAGCCCAAAACAGCGACGATCTCGAACTGAAGCTTCTGGCCCTTGTGCGCCATCCGCTCGGGTAGGGCATGTAGGCGGAAGAACAGAATTCCAAACATCAATACCGCGCCAATCAGAACAAAGGTCATAATGACCATCAGCACGTCGGTTTCGCCCGGCGCTGTGATGAATGACGGAAGATGATGGGTTGCGGCCGGGTTAAGTAGCTCAGTCATGCAGAAGGTCCAGAGTTCTTGCCGGGCTATCCTTGAAGGCCGGGGCCGCCCAGCAAATTCCGTCGACCAATGTGCCAAACTACATGCACGATAATTTGACCTGGATCAAACTGGCTTTCGGCATCACGGAATTCGTAAGTGCGGCGACAAGAGGGATGCGTCTCATTCATTCGGATGCCGACTTTTCTTCTGTTAGGACTGCCGTCGAGAACCGTCGTCACAACTTGAGGTCAGCAATGGTGGTTTCAATCCATTGCGACGGCCACTCAACATTTGCTTGACCTACATCAAACTCGTCGAACCAGCCCATGCTTTACTAGGCTTTGGTGAGGGGCAAATCGGAGAGAAGCAATGACGAGGTTGATAGCACTTGCCTTTGCCTTGACGTTGGTGTCATCCGCACAGGCCATGCCGCTCGCGCCGATCCAGTACCAAGACAAGACGGTCATTACCGTCCGCGAAGCGTGTGGCGCAGGTATGCATGAGGTCAACGGAGTTTGCGTGAGAACTCACGCCCGCCGTGCCGCCAGCAGGTGCGCCCGCGGAGTGACTTGCTAGTCGAATGTTTTGGCTGGCGTTACGGCGCGGATAAGTTTCAGAGCACTGCCAAACGACAGGCACTCGCCGGATAGATCTTGGGCGGACTAAATCTGCATGCCCGGGTCATGTCCGCTTCTCTAATCGGCCATTTGGGGTCAAGCGCTTTCTGACTGACTATCCACCTCTGCAGCGTCGATGTCGCTCACGGGCTCGTGCTTCTCTTCGGAATCGGCACCAAGGCCGTTCCATCATGGGATTCGAGGACGAGGTGGAACAATCTTTTGGGCGGCCTTACCGTCAGTGTAACGGCAGGTCCAAGCGGACATGCGAACTCACCTCATCCATCGTCCCGCGAGGGACATCATTCCACCGCTCGGTGGAGCTCGAGTTTCCTTCTATTGGATCTGATCCTGTACGGTTTTCATGGTGCCGCTGCGGCTTGTTCCCGGGTCCAGCGGAACTCAGTGCCGTCAACCCAGATGCGGTGCATGATCACGGCGAGCCGGCGTGCCAGAGCCACGATCGCCTTCTTCATTCCGCGGCGCCTGGCGATCTGCATCGCCCAGGCCTTGAGCCAGGACCATTTCTTCGAACGCAGCATACTCTGTGCTGCTTCGTAGAGCATGACCGTGCAGCGAGGCTAGCTGCCATTCCAGCGGGTTAAAGTCCCGCCAACAGAGGAGTCCAGTCGCTGTTGTAGTTATATCCAGCAACGGGGAGGGAGACCGAGCCGTTGAAAGCCTGGAAGTAAAAGTCCCCGAAGGCTGGGCGTTCCAGTCTGATCCGTACAGGGGGGCGAGCAACCTGGCAGGCTGTAGCGGAAGTGAACCGGATGAAGCCACGAAATCTACCGCCCGCGTGGAACGGATTGCGGGAGTGTCGGGAGTGCCGAGCCGGTGGTCATTCGGCGAAGGCCAATGTCGGCATCGAAGTTCTGGATATCGATGTCGAACTCCCCGGGGTCGGAGAGGACGGCATGTCAGGAAGGAATGTGCAGCGAAAGCTCGGAACCACTCGCGGGTCGCCTCGGCGCTCCCGCACAGCGAAGGCATTGCGTATAAGCCGCCATGCGGTGAAATCGCGATGTGCCTGCGAGTGGGGCGGATGAGGCCGATTAAGTGATGACGGACCGGGACAGAACAACCCGGACTCGAGCGAGGGCCTCTGGGGCGGTGGGGTAGTCACCCACCACGGCAGTGCATTATCGAGTCCGCGGCCCGACACAGTGCGGGACTACCGGAGCGACCACGAGGTGCACGAAGGGCGAAGACAAACCGGTCGTCGGCCAGCGCATGTCGGGAGCAGGCTTAAGCTGGTTGACGCGCCGGGAAGGTCTCGTCTGGTACGCCAGCCTTCCAGCCGTACTGGGGAAAACCCGCCGTACGGAATGATAGGGGGGATCGAGGAAACGTCGGCATCATTCGAAGCCCGGTCCGCGCCTCGATCCCACCCGACCGCATCATCTCGTCTCCGCGGCGTGATATTCTACCGCTTCGGTCGATCTCGCCTGATTGATACTTGGAGCACGTCAGCCCAAACACGGCCCCCACTGCCTTGGATTTACGGAATCGAGTGGGTACGTCGACGGTGGCGCGATAGGTCAGTGCCACAACCGGGCCGACACCGGGGGTCGTCATCAGGCGCCGGCATACCTCATCATCTCGGACGATGGCCAGCAAACGGCGATGCAGGATGACGATCTGTTCGCGTAGCGCCCGCCGGACAATGAGCAGTGGTTCGACCAACTCGGCAAAGTCGGGCAAGTTCTCGACCAGCTCCTTGATCCGCGCCTCGAACTTCACCGTTCCAACCATGCCCACCTTGAGACCGAAGTTGCGTAAAGTACCGCGCAAGTCGTTCTCTATAGCGATGGCCTTCGACTGCAACAGCTTGCGATGGGTCAGCAGCGTTCGCAGTTTCTGACTGCGTAACGTCTTCACGTGCACCGGACGGTAAATCCCGACCCGGATCATCTGCGCGATACCGCGCGCATCGTTGCGGTCTGTCTTGTTGATCTGCGCCTTCAGCACCGCCTGCATGTGCCGCGTCTCGATACAGACCACCGGTAATTCTGCATCGGCTAGACCGCTGAATAGCCATTGCGACAGCGGTCCGGCTTCCAATCCAATCCGCTTGAAGTGATAGGCGGAGTTCTTCAGCACCGCCAACAACGCTTCAGGTTCGCTCGCTACCTTCACTTCGCGAACGATCTTGCCCGTCTCATCCACAATGCAGACGCTGGTCTCCTTGACCGAAACGTCCAATCCCGCAAAATGGTCCATGCTGCGCTTCTCCTTCTGATGCTTGAGGCCGTCTACACGGACCTCGTTGAACCATCAGCCTGAAGCGCAGCACCCAAAATCTTCAGCTATCCACAAGCCGCAGGCCGATTACCCCATCTTTTCGCCGGATCGAGACCAAACAATATGCCAATTGGCTATAGGTGTCGTCACGTGCAATGCCGGGTGGGTCGACGATCACAGGCAGATGACCGACGCATCGTCGTCAGACATTGCAGTATTTTGCTGGTTTAGCGCTGTGCCCACTGTGCGCAGGAGCCGGCCTCGGAGAGGAGACACATGCCGGTCCGCAGGAAAGGGCGTCGCGGTCGCCGAAGTGCCGCGTTCCTGATCATCAGGATTGCTTCGTCCCCCAGCGCATGGTGAGCGTGACCGTAGCTCGATTGCGACCTTCGGGTTGACGAGCCGCTTTGAGCCGTCATCGGAAGTCCCGACAAGGGTCTCGCCCGCAACGAAGACCGCCGCGCCGTCGATTTTTCAAAGATAGTACAGGCGAGGTCGGGGCTCCCGGTGACGCCTAGGCGGTCATGGTCCAGATGGATGCTTTCGCGCGTTGCTGCGACAGCGGCACATGATGATCGCGCCGCATGATCGCACAACTACTCCTTACGGTCGCGGCATTGCGCTCGCAGCGCATGTGAAAAAGTCGGCAATTCCAGAACTGCTAAAGGCGCAGCGGCAAACGGCTTACACGAAAAGTCAGGTGGACGCGCAACGAGCCGCGCTTCGCAAAAAGGCGATCGGTGAGCCTAAGGCGACCGATCCAATCTGGCTCGATCGGCTGTGGGGACTTTCTCCAAACGAGCGCATCGCGCTTATTATGCGCAACGCGGCGGCTCGTGCCGCAGCTTTGAACCGGACCTCGCCGGGATTGCGCCCGATAACTTTCCGGGTGTTTCGCGCGCGGCGGCCGAAAAATATTTTGAAGATGCATTGCGCAAGACGATCGTCGAGAATCACGAACCTGTCCTTGCTCAATTGCAAGTAGCGGAAATAACCCAGAATATCGCGGAACTCTCCGTTAAAAATCTTCAAGACACAATTCTTGCCGCTCCGATCGTCACCGATAAGTCAACTCACTTCGCCGTAATTCCAAACAGTCCTATAACGGGCATGGCTCGCCTCGGCGTAGCTCCGATTATCTTGGGGCACGTTGCCAACCACCGTACGGTGACGCGAGCCGGCGTCACGCTTTCCGTCTATGCGCAGTACAGCTACGACAAGGAGAAGCGTGCGGCGCTCGATCTGTGGGCCAGCCGGATCGAAGCTCTTCTAGAGGGTCATTCGGCCGAAATAGTGCCAATGCGCAGGCAGGAGGCGCAGTAATGCCGCTGACAGTCGAAATTTCTTCCGATGAGCGACTTCCGCCAGAATTCGACTGGGCTGCGGTCGCAGCAACGAGTTATTGGCCTGATGACCACCAAGCAGTCGAAGATTATTTGACGATCGTGCGCTTGAGCTATGTCGCCAGGAAAACTCCACCTGATCAAGTCAAGGTTCTATTATTAGCCGCGTCGGAAGCGACGCCGTTCTCCGTGGTGAATGATCGCCTTATCCCCGGCCCGTGAGACCATCGCCCAACGTAAACCGTTGGATCGGTCGCGAGTTGAAGGTCGCGAAAACCGAAATTCTGGAAGCACACCGCACGGCGCTGCAAGCTGCAAGCGCTGCTAACCAGACCGTCGAGGACACTGACATGGCGCGCCCGACAAACCTCCCTCTAAGCGGAATACCGAGGCGTTTCGCGAGTCTGCTCGTGCTCGCGCGCGCGCAATGGACACCGGAGGGCTCGAGCGGCCCAGGCCCAATTAACGCGTGAAAAAATGAAATCGCCGGTGGTGCGTGACCGGATTCGAGCCGCAAGCCAGCGCGGATTGAAGCGCCGACACGCCCGCTTACTCCGCCAGTTACATGGAGCTTGGCAACTTGCTCCGCAAAGCGTCCGAAAGCGTTTTATCGCCGAGGTCATCTCATCGGATTCGGGCGATCGCGCATGACAGTTAAAAGCTGCGGGCTACGCCTGTTTTGTGTGCAGTTGAAACCTCTCGTGGGGCCGCCACAGGTATTTTGGATTCCTCCAGGCTGCCGCGGAAGCCTAACATTGCCAGACGATCGTCAGAGGTTCGCGGCTTGGAGTTTAATGCCGGCTGATGCTCCGCTGCTCGATCGTATCTAGATCGCTTTGTTGGGTTGGCGGCGCCGAGTCTTCTTTGCCACATTGATGAATAGATCTAAGTCCAGATGAGTCGGTAAGCGTGAGTGTGACGACAGCATGAGTCACATGGGACGTCGCGCTGGAGCTGTTCTGCCCGATCCCGCGAAGCCGTTGACTGATCCGCGACGCAAGCGCTTTGCACATCTGCGTCTTATCGGGCTGACGCCGCCGATCGCAGCGCGGCAGGCCGGCATCGTCAAGCAGAGCGGCGAGCCGCTCGCCGACGGCAACACCTGGAAGATCGGCCACGAGCCGCGCGTCGCAGCGCGCATCGCCTATCTCGCCGGCATTGCAACGGCGCGTGCCTGCCGCTTACAGGAGTCCTAAGCCGCAGCATTGAATTTTTCGATGCAGAGGTTTCAGCGAACACGAGCGGTCGATATTTTCGCTTCCGAACCTATCGGAAGATGCCGATCATACGATACGCCTTCGTGCCGAATGTGAGCCTGTTCTCGGCGCGTTTAATTGCAATATCGCCTATTGACACTTAGAAGTCGTGCCGCGATGTGGCGGTTCCTACGTCGGCTTTGTCGGGCTTATAGTATAGCGAATGCCATGCGCATTGGCGGCGGGCCTGACGTCCCTGGCTGCGCCCTATCCGGAGCAGCAATGTTCAGCAAGCGCGTCTTCCATTTTGCTATCGCGACCGGCGCTGTCCTTGTTTGGCTCGTCGCCTTCCCGAGCAGCCTATTTTCGCAAGACTATCCGTCGCGCGCGATCCATTTCATCACTCCCTTCCCGCCGGGACCGGCCGACGTTGTGATCCGGCTTTATGCACCGAAAATGTCGCAAGACTGGGGGCAGCCGGCCATCATCGAAAACCGCCCCGGCGCCACAGGCACCATCGGCACCAATGCCGTCGTGCAGGCCACGCCTGATGGTTATACGCTGCTATTCACTGTCGACCTGCCGATCACCATGGCGCCCAACCTGCTCAAGGTTGCCTACGATCCGCAGCGCGATCTGATCCCGATCGCGGCTGTCGTCGAAGGCCAAAACGTCGTGGTCGTGAATGCGAAGTCGGGAATCCACTCGCTTGCCGAACTGGTCGCAGCCGCCAAGGCCAAGCCCGGCGTGCTTACCTATGCGTCTGCAGGAAACGGATCGCCGGGTCATCTGTGCGGCGCGATGATCGCCAAACAGGCTGGCATCGACATGATCCACGTGCCCTATACGGGTGCGGGTCCGTCAATGAACGCGATATTGGCCGGCGACGTCACCATGTTCTGCGCGCCGATCGGCCAAGCCCTCGGATTCATCCGGGCCGGGAATGTTGTGCCACTCGGCGTCGCCGGCCCCGAACCGTCGCCTTTGCTGCCAGAAGTCGCACCACTTTCGGCGACCTTTCCCGGGCTTGTGCTGTCGAACTGGTTCGGGTTGCTTGCGCCTGCGAAGACGCCCGATGCGATCGTCGACAAACTGCGCGACGAATTTCAGAAAATCTCTGCGGATCCGGACATCAAGATGAAACTGACCGCCATTGGTTTCCAGACCGTATGGCTGGCGGGGCCCGCGTTCTCAAAGCGGATCGCAGACGACCTAGTGAAGATACGCAGCTTCATCGCGACCGCCAACATCCACGCCGAGTAACTTGAAGACCATCACAACATGACGCGACCGAATGTCTTGTTCTTCATCACCGATCAGCATCGGGCGGACTATCTCGGTTGTTACGGCCACCCGGTGCTGAAAACACCGCACATCGATTTCGATTGCGGCGCGCGGCACCTGCTTCGATCGGTTTTACGTCGCGACGCCGGTGTGTATGCCGAACCGGTCAACGCTAATGACCGGACGCATGCCATCAGTGCACGGCGTTCGCTCGAACGGCACGCCGCTCCCGCTGCGATCGAATACCTTCGTCGACGCGCTGCGGGCGTCGGGCTACGCAACCGCCTTGGTCGGCAAGAGCCATTTGCAGAATTTCGGTGACCAGCCGGCCATCCAGAAGCGTCCACCGCCTCGACCGGGCGACCAGGTACTTGGTGCGGAGTTCGCGGAAGCGCGCAAGCCTGCCACAGGTGACGGGCCCTACGACCAGGAGCACCCCAAACGCTGGCAAGACGGACACGAGTTTCCGATGCAGTTGCCGTTCTATGGCTTCGATCACGTCGATCTCTGCACCGCGCACGGCGATCAGGTTGGAGGACACTATTACGTCTGGCTCAAATCGAGGCGGCCGGATGCGGACGCACTGCGCGACCCGGCAAACCAGTTGCCGCACGATTACATCTGTCCGCAGGCGATCCGGACGCCGATTCCTGAAGACCTTTATCCGACCGCCTACATCGCAGACAAAAGCTGCGAATGGCTCGACCACTACGCCGCCGGAGATCGTAGCAAGCCGTTCTTTATGATGACGTCATTCCCCGATCCGCATCATCCGTTCACGCCGCCTGGACACTATTGGTCGATGTACCAGCCGGATGACATGGCGCTGCCGGCGAGCTTTCGTTCCGGCAATCGGCCGCTGGCCCGGCCGGTGGCCTGGGCCCTGGCGCAGCGGGAAGCCGGTAAAGCCGACACTTCAAGTCAGGGGGCTTTTGCGGTCAACGAGCGCGAAGCGCGTGAGGCGATGGCGCTGTCCTGCGGGATGATCACCATGATCGATGACGCGATCGGCCGCGTGCTCGATCGCCTCGCGGCGTGCGGATTAACGGACAATACCATTGTGATCTTCAACAGTGACCACGGCGACTTTCTCGGCGATCACCAATTACTGCTGAAGGGCCCGGCTCATTATGAGGCCATCACCCGCGTCCCGTTCATCTGGGCCGATCCCCGAGCCGGCGCGGCGCGACGCACCGACGTGCTTTCCGGCACGCTCGATATTGCGGCGACAATTCTCGATCGGGCTCAAGGTGCAGCCCTACAACGGCATCCAGGGCGTCAGCCTCCTGCCGGTGCTGGAAGATGCGCGCGCGGGACTGTCTCGCGATTCGATGGTCATCGAAGACGACCAACAACGCGCCATCTTCGGGCTTCCGTCCGGATCGCGGCTGCGCACGTTGATTACGCGGCGTCACCGCATGACCATCGCGCAGGGTGACCCGTACGGCGAGCTTTACGATCTGCAAAGCGATCCGGATGAGATGGATAATCTGTTCGACGATCCGGCGCAGCGTGCCGCTCGCGCCGACCTGATGGAGCGTCTTGCCTACCGCGAGATGGAATTTGTCGATCGCTCGCCCTTGCCGATGGGGCGTGCGTAAAACACCTTAACCGTGTCGGACACAGGACCAATCCGCAAACTTGGATGGAACGAGTAAATCGCATCCGAGGCATCTTAGCGCTGACCCAACGCGATTGCCCGATACGTCGCTGCCTTCAATCTCTGACTAAGGTGGCAACCATTGAGGCGCCAGGGCCTTTTGCAGTGCGTCAATTTCAGGTGGCGAAGTGACGATATGGGTCATGACCGACTGATTTCCGATGCCTGCGCAATGTCCGCTTTGCGAATGGGTCTGATAGTGTAAATCATACAAGCGTCATTCATTAATGCCACCAAGCAAAGTGATAGGCGGGGCGGCTGAGTTATCGCATCAAATCGGACCCTATGCGATCAGCTAAAGGGGCAGCGATCCGATGGCATTCGAATTAGGGCTCTATACCTTCGGCGATCTTATCCCGAGCACGCAGGGGGGCAGCGCGGTTGGTGCCCAGCAACGCCTGGCGGAAATCCTTGCGGCGGCGAAGCTTGCCGATGCGTCGGGTCTCGATGTTTTCGCGGTTGGCGAGCATCACCGGCTGGATATGGTGTTTTCTGCCACGCCTGTTGTATTGGCGGCAATCGCGGCGGTGACCGAGCGCATCCGCCTGGCGAGTGCGGTCACCATCCTGAGCACGGCAGATCCGGTCCTAGTATTCGAAGACTTTGCGACCATCGACCTTATCTCTGGCGGACGCGCCGAGATCATCGCCGGACGAGGCATTTTCACCGAATCGTTTCCGCTGCTCGGCTACGATTTTGCTGACAACGACGATTTATTCGCGGAAAAACTTGAGCTGCTCATGCAGCTCAACACCGCAGAGCGCGTCACGTGGCATGGACGATTTCGCCCTGCCCTGAAGGATGCGGCTATTCCGCCACGACCGGCGCAAACTCGCCTGCCGATCTGGGTCGGCACCGGCGGCACGGAGAGCAGCATCTTGCGCGCCGGCGCGCTTGGATTGCCGCTGGCGCTAGCCAACATCAGCGTGCCGCCGGCGAAACTCGCGCCGCTCGCCGATCTCTATCGGCGCATGGGAATGCAAGCCGGTCACTCCGCCAGCGCACTCAAGGTCAGCATAGCCACCCACATGCACATAAACAAAAATTCGCAAGACGCATTGAACACATTTTTTCCGCACTATGCCGGCTATTTTTTCACCCACACGCCCTCGCAATATCGCGCGCAGGAGGTTACACGAGCCGATTATGATGAACGCGCAGCCCCGCAAGGTGCGATTTTCGTCGGCAGCCCGCAGCAAATCATCGACAAGATCCTGTATGAGCGCGAGCTCTTCGGCCACCAGCGTTTCCTGGCACAAATCGACATCGGCGGCTTGCCGTTTGCGGAAGTTGCCCGCGTGATCGAGCTATTCGCCGCGAAAGTCGCGCGGGTCATTCGTGGCGCGGTCGGCAAATAATTCACGATGCGCATCCGAAGCACCGCCTTTTGATAGATTATTGTCCTCAAGGCGAAATAGCCGGTTCTCACATTGTGTTGCGGCGCGAGCGGAAATTGGTAAGGGGCGCCAGCGGTCGGATTGATCGCAATTCACATACGAGCTAAGAAAACATACTTGGCCGCAGGAATATGGGAGATGTGACGATGAAGCTCTACATGCACCCGGTATCGACTGCATGCCGTCCTGTACGGTTGCTCATCGCCGAGAACGGCATCAAATGCGACGAGGAGACGATCGATATTCTTAATGGCGCCCACTATCAGGAGCCGTACGCCTCGCTCAATCCGAACCGGATGGTGCCGCTGCTCGAGGATGGGGATTTCCGCCTAACGGAAGGCTCGGCGATTCTAAATATCTCGCCGACAAGTACGACCTTCCATCCTATCCGAAGGATCTAAAGAAGCGCGCCAAGATCAATGAAGTGATGGACTGGCTTAACACGCAGTTCTATCGGGACTCTGGTTACGGACTGGTCTACCCGCAGCTCTTTCCGCATCACAAGCGCCGTAGTGACGAGGCGCATGCCGGTGCCGTCGCTTGGGGACAGCAAGGCGCCAAAAATTGGCTGCAAATTCTCAACGACCACTGGATCGGGCCGAAAAATCAATATCTCTGCGGTAATGAACTTACCATTGCTGATTATTTCGGCGCCGGCCTTGTCTCGATCGGAGAACTGATCGATTGCGACTTCTCTGCCTACCCCAACATTATGCGCTGGCTCGCAAACATGAAGAAGCTAGCCTCGTGGCATCAGGTCAACGAGGTATTCGACGGTTTTGCGGCCGCCAATAAGGGCAAGGAGTTCGTACGCGCTTGAGCTGCGCTCGCAGCGGAATTATCTTCGTTGCGAATGAAGCGCAGGTGGCCGACGATTTCGTAGCCGCGGCCACGGTCCGTCGGATGGTTGACGCCATCGATCACCGGCACGTCGGCAAAATCGAACGGGCTCACACCCTTAAGGCACGCGACGTTGACCCCATACTGGTTCGGGTTGGATCGGCGACGGTGGTGCGTGTAGATGCCACATCGCGAACAGAAGTAGTGCTGCGCCACGCCGGTATTGAACCGGTAAACGGTCAGCGCGTCTTCGCCGGCGTCGAACGTAATGCCGCCGACGTCGGCAGACGCCGCTACCGCGCCGCGCATCCGGCAAAACGAACATGTGCAGCGGCGGGCGGTGCCAAATCCGTCAGTTAATTTCACTCGAAAGCGCACGGTGCCACAGTGGCATGCCGCTTCCATTTCCCCTGTTTCATCTGCCTGCATTGTCAAGCTCCCGAGCTCTGCCGAAGGTTTCTTTGCGACGCATTTTGACATTCAAATACGACTTGCCGGCCGGTCGCTCAGTGCCAAAGGTGGACTCACGCGCGGCAAAAAAGCTGGTTAGCGGCGGCGCTCGCTCAGGCAGCCGTGCTGCTGATCAACCACATCGCGCCTGGCAGTCGCACGCTCGCACCGTCCGCATAGGGCGCGAGCACCTCGTTGAGGGAGGCAACGGCGGCCGAGACGACTTCAGGTGGCTGGTTGCGCAGCCAACTGTTCACGGCGCCGATTTGGGTCGACTGAATCACAGCCTCCTCCAGCCCCCGGCCGGCGGCGATATCAAGGTCCATGTCGAGTTCCTCGAAGCGCGGCGGCGTCCAGCCGGCCGCGGTGAGCACCTCGGTCACGTGGTCTCGATCGGCAAAGGCGAACATTCCGGGAGCGTTCGGGACTGCCTTCGGCCGCGGCGGCAGGTGCTGCGCGGCTGCAGTCATCGGCACCTCCATCCACGGATTTTCGGCCAGCGTGCGCCAGCACGCGAGCGCCATGCGCGCATCCGAAGTGGCAGCGCGGCGCATATTGGTGAACGCCGCCACCCGATCGCCGAAGAACATCACTCCGAAGGCCGAGATCAACAAATCGTATTCGTCCAGCCTGGCCGTGGCGGGATCGGCCTGCCGCCAATCGACATTGGCGATGCCGGCGGCGCTCGCGCGCCTTTTACCCTCAGCAAGCATCGGCCCTGAAATGTCCAACCCCGCCACGCGGCCGGAGGGACCCACTGCGCGCGCAAACTCCAGCGTGGGCGCGCCACAGCCACAGCCGATATCCGCCACCCGTTCGCCGGCACGTGGCGCGGCAAAGGCGAGCAAGGCGTCCGTCACCGGCGCGAGCGTGATGTCGGTGTGCTCCTGTCGAGCCACCCAGATATCGCCACCTTTCCCGTTCCAAAAGGCAAGCATGTCGGCGTTGATTTCTTCGGGCGCGGCCATCCGAGTCCTCCTGCTGGCCGACAATTACAGCAGGGTTTCCCGGCCGTCGAAATGGGGTTCAACTATGATTTGCGGAGCAGTAATTCAGCGGGTCGAAGTGCCGAAATGGGCTCATCTTCTGCCGCGCCGGTCACAAGCTGGCGTGTCCGTACTTACCTCGATAACTGCCGCGCGCTGTCATCCCTCGCCGAGGCTCTTGACGACCAGACAACCGCCGTTTGGTGCGTGATACCGTACGCACATCGGGGCGGACATGATCCTGTGTGGGGCGGGTCAAATGGCAATCGGTATTGGTAGGCGGCAATTCGTATCTGCGCTCGGCGGCGCAACTGTCGCATGGCCGCTTGTGCGCGCGCGCAGCAGTCGGAGCGGATGCGGCACGTTGGCGTGCTCACGGGGGGAGCTGAGAATGATCCGTTCGCTCAGGCGTTGATCGCGGCATCCAGCAAGGATTGCAGCAATTGGGCTGGACCGAAGGCCACAACGTGAGCATCGACACCCGCTGGGCCGCAGGCAATATCACCGATATGCACAAACACGCGGCGGAATTAGTCACGCTCGCGCCTGACGTCATCCTGGCTGTTGGCGGCCCGGATGTAGAGCCGTTGCTCCAGGCAACCCGCACTGTGCCGATCGTATTCACGCTTGTCGCCGACCCGATCGGCTCCGGCTTTGTCGATAGTCTGTCGCGCCCGGGTGGCAACGTGACTGGCTTTATGCAATTCGAATCAGCTTGTGCGGAAAATGGTTGGAACTGCTCAAGGAGATCGCGCCAGGCGTTACGCGAGTGGCCGCCCTTCGGGATTCCACCGATACCTCCGGATCGGTCAGTTCGCCGTCATCCAGTCCGTGGCGCCGTCGGTCGGCGTGGACGTAAGCCCGATTAACATGAGGGATACGGCCGAATTCGAGCGTGCGGTCGCCGCCTTCGCGCGCTCCGGCAATCGTGGTGGTCTGATCGTGCCAGGGACCGCATTGGCAGTGTTTCATCGTGATCTGATTGTCACGCTTGCTGCCCAGAACAAACTGCCAGCGGTCTACTTCCACCGCCAATTTGTCGACGCTGGCGGCTTGATCTCATTGGGGCAAATTTCTTCGATCAATTTCGGCAAGCGGCCGGCTATGTCGATCGCATCCTCAAGGGCGAGAAGCCCGGCGACTTGCCGGTGCAGGCACCGACCAAATACGAGCTTGTGGTCAATCTCAAGACCGCCAAGGCGCTTGGGATTGCCATCCCGCCGACCGTACTTGCGCGCGCAGATCAGGCGATCGAGTGATCCGTTCGCAATGCGGTAAATGAGCATGGCAAAGCGTCGCTATGGGTGATGAACGGCCGCACCGATCATAGAGCCACGCGGCAGCTACGCCCCTGATAACGGCCGCGAGCCCGATATTAGGAGTGGCGGCAAGGGGCCACAGACCTGCGTTTTGCGGCGTGATATTCTTCTCCACATTGCGGCGGACGTGATCGCATTGGGCGCGGGGCAAATGGTAATCGGCGTTGAAAGGCGAACATTTATCACCACGCTTGCTGGCGCTGCCGTCGCGCAGCCGCTCGCGGCGCGTTCACAGCAGCCCGCAATGCCGGTGGTCGGATTTGTCAACGGCGGTGCTGCCATGGAAGGTCGCGCTTTGGCCTTCCGCAGAGGATTGAGTGAAGCTGGCTACATCGAGGGCCAAAATATCACGGTCGAGTACCATTGGCTGGAAGGCCATTACGAGCGAGCGCCGACCCTGATGGCGGACCTAGTCGAGCGTCGGGTGTCTGTGATCGCCACACCCGGCGACCCTCCGACGCTTGCCGCCAAAACGGCAACGGCAACGATCCCGATAGTGTTCGGCGTGAGCGAGGATCCTGTGGCGCTAGGTCTCGTTGCGAGTTTGGCCCATCCTGGTGGCAACGCAACCGGTACAAATTTCTTCGTGAGCGAGGTTAGCACCAAGCAACTCGAATCATGCATGAGTTGCTGAACCCAAGGCGTTATGCGTTTCGTGGTTCTAATCAATCCTGCGAATGCTTTGTCCGTGGCGGCTGTATCGGAAGAACTTGAGGAAGCTGCTCCCGTGCTCGGCCTGAAATTGCTTTTCTTTAACGCCAGCAGCCCCGCCGGATCGACGCGGCCTTTGCTGCCGTCGCACGCGAACAGGTCCATGGCCTTTTCATCATGGGCAATGCATTTTTTTCCGGCCGTCAAGTCCAGATTGCCACGTTGGTGGCGCGGGCAGGATACCCGCGAGTTAATTCTGCGCGTGAGATGGTCGAAGCCGGTCTCCTGATCAGCTACGGGACGACTTTTGTCGAGATGTATCGTCAAGTCGGCGCTATACCGGCAGAATACTTAAGGGTGCCAAACCCGCCGATCTGCCGGTAGTGCAATCAACCAAATTCGAGTTCGTCATCAACCAGCAAACGGCAAAGGAGTTGAGCCTCGAGGTGCCTGCTCAACTACTCGCGCGTGCCGACGACGTGATCGAGTAAGCGTCCCAAAGGTTGCTGCAATGCAAATTGAAAGTCGCCGCGATGTTCGTTCAGGGTCATTCGCACCGAGCCTCTTTCGCTTTAGCAGCGCCCGATGTCGGCTGTACCACCAAGAACGACCGAGATATTACGGCAGCTCGATTGGTCGCGACGGTAAAGTCGAGGATGGGCGCGGTAACTTGAGGCCTTTGGCCATCGCTCCGTTTCCCATCCCCGCTCATCGGTAGGGTCGAGGACTGGCGCGCCGGTTTAGGTCGATGTTCGTGTTGCCTTTGTCTCGCCCTTTCGTCTGCGAGTGTCACAGCATCTCGACCATGCCACGTTTCCAGTCCCCGCCACGTCGAACGCAGCGTGCGGATTTCCCGCTCTACGCTCTCCTGTTTGCTTCGCCCCAAGGCTTATGGGACCTATCCTGCCGGAGCGACTTTCGGCCCTGACCGCCGAACCCGATAGCTGTTGAACAGCTTCAATGTTTCGTACAGCCATGACCTATTCGTCTGCATTGTGGATGAGACGGGCAAGATCGTTCGCGAAGTGAAAGTAGCGAGCGAACCTGAAGCATTGTTGGCGGTGCTGAAGAACTCCGCCTATCACTTCAAGCGGATTGGATTGGAAGCCGGACCGCTGTCGCAATGG
>CAVTFP010000006.1:0-43404 GCA_963733645.1 uncultured Alphaproteobacteria bacterium | reverse complement strand
ATCAATACCGGCGGCGGCGCAACCCAGGAGGCGCCGCTGAGCGCAACCGCTCAGCTCCGGCGGTGGCGTTCTCAACCAGTTGAAGGGCGGTATACCCGGCGCACCGCCCGCATCGGCGCCGGCGCGAAGCGGACCTCAGGTTCCGGAATCGAAGTAGCGGGCGTTGATGTCGGCGAGTTCCGGAGTTGCCCAGAGTTCGGCATAAGCTATTGTTATCTTGCGTTTAATTTTCGTAGCTGTGGATCGATTGCTGATGCGCGGCAGATATTCCGGGAAAATCGCTCGTCGAATCGTACGGCTGGCGCTAAGGTTGCGCCCCATGGCGCGGTACATTTTCATCACCGGCGGCGTGGTCTCCTCACTTGGCAAGGGTCTAGTGTTCGCCGCGCTCGGCGCACTGTTGCAAGCGCGCGGCTATAAGGTCCGCCTGCGTAAACTCGACCCCTATCTCAACGTCGATCCGGGCACGATGTCGCCGTACCAGCACGGCGAGGTTTTCGTCACCGACGACGGCGCCGAGACCGATCTCGACCTTGGCCACTATGAGCGTTTCACCGGTCGCCCGGCGACGCGGCAGGACAACATCACCACCGGCCGCATCTACCAGGACATACTCACCAAGGAGCGTCGCGGCGACTATCTCGGCGCCACCATCCAGGTCATTCCGCACGTCACCAACGCCATCAAGGACTTCATCCGCGACGGTAACGACGGCTTCGACTTCGTGCTGTGCGAAATCGGCGGCACGGTCGGCGACATCGAGGGCCTGCCGTTTTTCGAGGCGATCCGCCAACTCGGCAATGATCTACCGCGGGGCCATGCGGTCTACATCCATCTTACCCTGCTGCCGTTCATCCCGAGCGCGGGCGAATCGAAGACCAAACCGACCCAGCATTCGGTCCGCGAATTACGCGCCATCGGCATTCAGCCTGATATCCTGCTTTGCCGCACCGACCGGCCGATCCCCGAAAGTGAACGTAAGAAACTCGCTTTGTTCTGCAACGTGCGCGAAAGCGCGGTGATTGAGGCGCGCGACGTCGACAACATTTACGCGGTGCCCGAGGCCTATCACGCCGGTGGACTTGACGACGAGGTGTTGGCCGCGTTCAGGATTGAAAACCCGCCGCCGCCCGATCTTGCGACTTGGCATCTCATCAACGAGCGCATCCGCAATCCCGAAGGCGACGTCACGATTGCCATCGTCGGCAAATACACCGGCATGAAAGACGCCTACAAATCGCTGATCGAGGCGCTGTCCCACGGCGGTATTTCCAACAAGGTGAAGGTCAAGCTCGACTGGATTGAGAGCGAGGTGTTCGAGAACGAAGATCCGGCACCGTTCCTTGAACATGTCGACGGCATTTTGGTGCCTGGGGGCTTCGGCCAGCGCGGTGCCGAAGGCAAGATCCACGCCGCGCAGTTCGCCCGCGAACGCAAGGTGCCGTATTTCGGTATCTGCTTCGGCATGCAGATGGCGGTGATCGAAGCGGCGCGAAATCTATGCGGCATTGAGCAGGCGAACTCGACTGAATTCGTGCCGACCAGCGAGCCGGTGGTTGGCCTGATGACCGAATGGATGAAAGGCAACGAGCTGCAAAAGCGCGGCATGACCGGCGATCTCGGCGGCACCATGCGGCTCGGCGCCTATCCGGCGGTGCTGCAGCGCGGCTCGCGCATTTCCGATATCTACGGCGCAACAGAGATTTCTGAACGCCATCGCCATCGCTATGAGGTCAACACTGCCTACAAGGACCGGCTGGCGCAGCACGGCATGCGCTTCTCGGGCATGTCGCCCGACGGCTTGCTGCCGGAAATCATCGAGTTCGACGACCATCCCTGGTTCATCGGCGTGCAATTCCATCCCGAGCTGAAATCGCGGCCGTTCGCGCCGCACCCGCTGTTCTCGTCGTTCATCGGGGCGGCGGTGGAGCAGAGCCGGCTGGTGTAAGCACGCCGGGGGCTTTATCAGTTCATCTTAACGCAAATAAACAAAACGGAGGACGTCCATGATTTATGAATTGCGCATCTACACCTGCATCCCGGGCCGGCTACCGGCGCTGCTCAAACGCTTCGATGAGCAGACTATGAAAATCTGGGAGAAGCACGGCATCAAGCAGGCCGGCTTCTGGACCGTATTGGTCGGCGACGGCAACCACGACTTGCATTACATGCTGGCCTGGGACTCGCTTGCCGATCGCGAGAAGAAATGGAACACGTTTCAAGCCGATCCGGCCTGGCACAAGGCGCGCGACGACAGCGAGAAGGACGGGCCGATTATCGCCAATATCAAGAGCGCATTCCTGCGGCCCACGGGGTTCTCTTCGGTGAAGTGAGGCCCGTTGACCCGGCTCGCCGCCGCCTTCATGGTCGCCGGCGAGGACGCTGATGACCGCAAAGCCGAATCTCGTCGTCGCTGTTGGCAAGGTGCGCTTTGGCAATGAGCTGCCGCTGGCACTCATTGCCGGACCGTGCGCGCTGGAAAGCCACGGCCATGCGTTCGATATGGCCGGCGCACTCAAGGAGCTCACCGCCAAGCTCGGCATTGGTTTCGTCTACAAGACCTCGTTCGACAAGGCAAACCGCACCAGCGTCAACAGTACGCGCGGGCTTGGCCTCGACGAGGCGTTGAAAATCTTTTCCGAACTGCGCGAAAAGCTCGGCATCGCAGTGCTAACCGACGTGCACGAGCCCCAGCAATGCGCCGCCGTTGCCGAGGTTGTCGACATTCTGCAAATCCCGGCATTCCTGTGCCGCCAAACCGATCTCCTGATTGCCGCAGCAAAGACCGGACGCGTCGTCAACGTGAAGAAGGGTCAGTTCCTGGCGCCGTGGGACATGGTCAATGTGGTGGCGAAAATAACCGGCGCCGGCAATCGCAATGTGCTGGTCACGGAGCGCGGCGTGTCGTTCGGCTACAACACTCTGGTGTCCGACATGCGCGCGCTGCCGCAGCTTGCGCAAACCGGCGCACCGGTGATTTTCGATGCAACTCATTCGGTGCAGCAGCCGGGCGGGCACGGCACCTCATCCAGCGGCGAGCGCGAGTACGTTCCGGTGTTGGCGCGCGCGGCCGTGGCAGTCGGAGTTGCCGGCCTCTTCATTGAAACCCACGAGAACCCCGACAAGGCGCCATCCGATGGGCCAAACATGATTCCGCTCAACGGGTTGCGGCCGCTTCTTGAACGACTGATGCAGTTCGATGCGTTGGCCAAGCAAGGCTGAGTACCATTCCTCCCATCCTCAGAGTTGTCAGCCTTGTGATCTTCGCGTCGACGCTTTTTTCGCGCGCCGTAGATCCCGTCATTCCAAAGATTGCTGCCGATCTTGCGATCGATGTGAAGACCGCAGCGCTGCTTTCGACCGCGTTTACATTCCCCTACGCGCTGATGCAGCCGGTGCTCGGCACCATCGCCGATTTCTTCGGCAAGACGCGGCTCATGAATATAAGCCTCGCCGCTGTGGTGACGACGACCCTGATCTGCGCTTTCGCCAGCAATTTCACATTGCTCGTCATCATGCGCATGATCGCCGGGGTTTGTGCTGGCGGCATCTTTCCGATCGGAATGGCGCTGGTCGGCGACCTGGTGCCGATTGAATCGCGGCAGGTGGCAATAGGACGGCTGCTTGCAGTCGGGCTTACCGGCAACCTGGTCGGTGCGGTGATCTCCGGCGGCATTGGCGATCTCCTGGGCTGGCGCGGTGTCTTCTTTTCTATCGGCAGCTTTGGACTGATTACCGCTGTACTCGCATATTTCGCGTTTCGCGGCCTCAACGTTGGCAAGCCGAGGCGATTTAATCTCGCTGCGGCCGCCGCGGGATTTCGCGGCGTGTTCGCCGATCCGCGGGCCAAGATCTGCTTCGGTTCGGTATTCTTCGAGGGCATCGTCATTCACGGCATGTTCCCCTATGTCGCGCTGATTTTGCTCGCAAGCGGTCTGACGCAATCGTCCTATGCCGGCCTCGTCATTGCTGGTTTTGGTCTGGGCGGTATTTTGTTTTCGCTGTCGCTTCCGTTTCTGGTGGTACGATTGACCGAGCGGCAACTTATGCTGACAGGAGCTGCGGGAGCAGCAATCGCTTTCATTCTGCTTGCGTTGGGGGTCGCCTGGTATATCGAGGCGGCAATATTCGTACTGTTCGGTTTTTCTTTCTACATGCTGCACAACAATATCCAGGTGCACGTCACTGATCTTTCCCAGACCGCGCGTGGCGCGGCGCTGTCGATGCATTCCAGCTTCTTTTTCACGGGTCAGGCGATCGGGCCGATCTATTACGGCCTGGCGTTTGGCTATCTGGGCCTTCACATTCCGCCGCTGTTTGGCGCCGTCGTGATTGTCATCGTCGGCTTGGTCTGCGCCCGCTTCCTGCGGCATCGGCGGCGCGAGCCGGCCCTTGCCGACGGGCCGTAAAGCTCCCATTATCAATGGCGTACCGGCCTGGGGTGCCGCGCAAGAAAAGCACGGCTGAGATCAAACCCATCGAACCTGTCTGGGTCATTCCAGCGAAGGGAGCCGCGCCTGACGGAGCACCTTTCTTATATCGGCGATAGGCCGCGCGTTGCGATCATCGGCGCCGGCGTTGTTGGGCTTGGCATCGCTTGGCGGCTTGCCGGCCGCGCGTCGGTCGCGGTGTTCGATCGCGGCCAGGCCGGCGGAGGCGCAAGCCATGCGGCTGCCGGCATGCTTGCCGCGTGCTGCGAAGCCGAGCCGGGGGAGGAGGCGCTGGTCGCTCTTGGCCGGGAGAGCCAGGCGCGCTGGCCGAGCTTTGCCGCGGACCTTCTCCGAGCTAGCGGCATCGACGTCGAATTGCGCCGCGAAGGCACGCTCGTCGTCGCTTTGACGTCCGACGATCAGGGCGAGCTTGGGCATCGGCTGGAGTTTCAGCGCCGGCTCAATCTGCCGTTGGAATGGCTCACCGCCGCCGCGACCCGCGTGAAGGAACCGCATCTTGCGGGAAAAATCGCCGGCGCGGTGTTCAGCCCAGAAGACCATCAGGTCGACAATCGCAAACTCGTTCGAGCGCTGCGCATCGCCGCGGAAGCCGCTGGCGTGGCTATTCATGAGTATTGTCCCGTGAAGGAAATCGCGGTGCAAGGCGGGCGCGCCACGGGTGTAAAGCTCGAAGACGGCACGACCGCGCCCGCCGACATCGTCGTGCTCGCTGCCGGCGCCTGGTCGCGCGGCATTGCCGGGCTGCCGCCGGATAGGCGTCCGCCGGTGCGTCCGGTCAAGGGCCAGATGCTGGCGCTACGCATGGATGCCAATGCCCCACTGCTCAATCATGTGCTGTGGGCGCCCAACGCCTATCTGGTGCCGCGCCGCGACGGCCGGCTGATCGTCGGCGCCACCGTCGAGGAAAAGGGTTTTGACGAGACCATCACCGCCGGCGGCGTGATGGCGCTGCTCGATGCCGCATGGCGCGCGGTGCCGGCGATCGAGGAGTTGGCGATCGAGGAAATCTGGGTCGGCCATCGGCCTGGCAGCCGCGATGACGCGCCGATCCTCGGTCCGGGGCCGCTCGAAGGCTTGTTCTATGCCACTGGCCACCACCGCAACGGCATCTTGCTGGCGCCGGTGACCGCCGATGCCATGGCCCGGCTCATTCTCGACAATGTGGTCGACCCGGCGATAGCACCGTTCGGGCTCGAGCGCTTTCTTCCGTCGCGGGCGGCGGCGGAGTAGGGGAGCGCGATGCCGCAACCGGAGATCCGCGTGAACGGCGAAGTCGAACCGTTCGGTGCAGCGACACTTGCGGCTCTGCTCGCTGAGAAAACCGTCGACACCGGACAGCGCGGCATTGCGGTTGCGCTCAACGGCGCCGTGGTTCCGCGCGCGGCATGGAGTGAGACCGTGCTTCGTCCGGGCGACTGCGTCGAGATCGTGCGCGCCCGCCAGGGCGGCTGAAATCATTCAGGAGCGAGTTATGTCCGATCCTCTTGTCATTGCCAGCCAGGAATTCGGCTCGCGGCTGTTCCTCGGCACCGCCGGCTATCCCAACCGCAAGCTGATGCTCGATGCCATTGCGGCGAGCGGAACGCAGATGGTTACCGCCTCGATCCGCCGCATCAGCCTCGCCGGCGACGACGAAAGCCTGGTCGAGCTTTTGGCCGGCCGCGTGCGCTTCCTGCCCAACACCGCCGGCTGTCAGACGGCGAAGGACGCCGTGCTCACTGCAGAGCTGGCGCGCGAAGCCCTCGACACCAACTGGGTGAAGCTCGAAGTGATCGGCGACCGCGAATTGCTCTATCCCGACGTCGAGGAACTTGTTCGCGCCACGCAGACGCTGGTTGCGGAGGGTTTTGTGGTGTTGCCCTACTGCACCGACGACCCGGTGACCTGCCGAAAACTCGCCGACGCTGGCGCCGCGGCCGTGATGCCGCTCGGCTCGCCGATCGGGTCAGGTCTCGGCATCTGCAATCCGCACCTGATCGAGCTCATTTGTGCGCGTTCTCCGGTGCCGGTTGTGCTCGACGCCGGCATCGGCACCGCGTCCGACGCCACGCTCGCCATGGAACTCGGCTGCGCCGCAGTGCTGATCAACACTGCGGTATCGAAAGCGCGCGATCCGTTGATGATGGCGTCTAGCATGCGGGCGGCAGTGGAAGCCGGTCGATTGTCGCGCCTCGCCGGGCGAATTGCGAAACGCACGCACGCCGAGCCGTCGTCGCCACAATTAGGGCTCGTCGGAACGTGACGGCGTGTCCGATTTGCAACGGTAGCGGCGGAATTATCTGATCGCGCGATTAGGCGCACGCGCCTCGTACTTAGTTAACTTGCGAACGCATTAGAATCAGATCAAGCTTTTTTCTCCAAAAAGAATCCGCGCAGTTCATGCAATTGGGGGCGACGACGCATGTCACATGAAACAGCAGCTCAGGCTTCGCGTACTCGCGTGATTGTGGTTGGCAATGAGAAGGGCGGGTCGGGCAAGTCCACGGTTGCCATGCATGTGACGGTCGCATTGATGAAATCACTTCAGTCGGTCGCCACTCTCGACCTCGACTCCCGACAGAAGACCTTCACTCACTACATCGAGAACAGACACGCCTGGGCACAGCAAGCGGGGCTCAGCCTCGAAATTCCCGACCATCGCTATTTCGTCGAGAATATGGATCACCCGACCGCTGAGGACGAGGCGGCGGACGGTGAAGCACTGGTTGGACAGATCGAGGCGCTGGGGCGCAGCCACCGCTTCATCGTCATCGATACGCCCGGCCGCGACAGCTATCTGGGACGTCTGGCCCATTCCATGGCCGATACGCTGGTTACGCCATTGAACGACAGCTTTGTCGACCTCGACGTGCTCGGTACCGTCGACCGCGAAACCCTAAACGTCACCGGCCCGAGCCTTTACGCCGACATGGTGTTGGAGGCGCGCCGGCAGCGTCAGCTCCGCGACGATGTCGCGTTCGACTGGATCGTCCTGCGCAACCGGTTGTCGATGCTGGGCTCGCGCAATACGCGCTGTGTCGGTCAGGGGCTGGAGGACCTGTCGGGGCAGCTCAACTTCCGGCTGGTCGAAGGATTGGCCGAGCGGGTGATCTTCCGCGAGTTCTATGCCCGCGGATTGACTGCGCTTGACACTCTTGACGCCACCACCTTCGGCACGCGGCCGACGCTTTCGCACCTCACGGCCCGCCGCGAAATCGAAGCCTTGGTCAACGCCATGAACCTGGGATGCTCGCTCCCCGGCAGCGAAGTGCTCGATCGCAATGCCGCCTAGGCCAATGCTTCGCGCACCAGCGGGATGACCTTGGTACCGTAAAGCTCGATGCTGCGCATGAGCTTGTCGTGGGGCAGGGTGCCAGACGAGTATTTCATGTCGAAGCGTGCAATGCCGAGCGCCTTGGCGGCTGCGGCAATGCGGCGCGCGACGGTTTCGGGCGCGCCTACGTAGAGCGAGCCGCCGTCGGCTTCCTGATCGAACGAAGCCCGTGTTGCCGGCGGCCAGCCACGCTCGGCGCCGATGCGATCGCGCATCGCCTTGTGATGGGGCCACAACTCTTCGCGCGCCTGCTGGTCGGTGTCCGCGACGTAACCGTGGGAGTGCAAGCCGATGGCTTTCACCGGCTGGCCAAGCTGCACATAGGCGCGCCGGTAGAGATCGATATAGGGCAGGAAGCGCTTAGGATCGCCGCCAATAATCGCGAGCATCATCGGTAGATCGTAATGCGCCGCACGCACGACCGACTCCGGACTGCCGCCGACGCCGATCCATGTCTTGAGCGGTCCGTTTTCGATCGGTGGAAAGACGCGCTGGTTGGTCAGCGACGAGCGGGTCGTGCCGCTCCAGGTCACCGTCTCGTTGCGCAGGAGGGCGACGAACAGTTCGAGCTTTTCTTCGAATAGTTGCTCGTATTGTTTCATATCGTAGCCGAACAGAGGAAAAGACTCAGTGAACGAGCCGCGCCCCACAGTGATCTCGGCGCGGCCGCTGGAAGCGGCGTTGAGCGTCGAGAACCGCTCGAACACGCGCACCGGGTCGTCCGACGACAGCACAGTCACCGCCGAGCCGAGCAGGATGCGTTTGGTGCGGCCCGCGATGGCTCCGAGCACCACTTCGGGAGCTGAAATCGCAAAGTCCGGGCGGTGATGCTCGCCGACGCCGAAGGCCTCGATGCCAAGCTGGTCGGCGAGCGCCGCCTGTTCGATGACTTCGCGGATGACTTGCGCGTGCGATTGCGGCTTGCCGTCTGGGCCCGCAGTGACGTCGCCGAACGTATCGAGACCGAATTCGATGTTGGGCATGTGCTCTCGAATGTGCTCTGCCGAAATTTGATCTGCTTAAATAGTTCTGCTTGGCTCAATTGTCAGATGGGCCGCATCGCAGTCGGCCCTCACTCCGCGACGATCAATGCATCTAAAGCAGTCGCTCCCTGTCCCTTGGCATGCACCATCAGCGGGTTGACGTCGATCTCGGTCAATTTGGGGACAGTCCGCATTAATCGGCCGATCGCCATCACGGTCTGCACGACTGCGTCGACGTCGCCGGCCGGTGCGCCACGGACGCCGGCCAAAAGCTTTGCCGAGCGGAGCTTACTGAGGGCCTCACGGATCTGCGTTTCGTCGGCATCGACCGGGAGCAATTGGACGTCGCCCAACGCCTCCACCCAGATGCCGCCGAGGCCCAGCAGCAACACCGTACCCCAGCCGGGGTCGCGCCTTGCGCCTAGCATCAGCTCGATCCCCTTGGGTGACATCTTTTCAACGAGCGCGCCGTCGAGGCTGACATCGGGCGCGGCGCGTTTGACGTTGCGCATCATGGTGTCCCAGGCTGCGCGAAGCGCCGCCTCATCGGCGAGATTGAGTGCGACGCCACCCGCTTCGGTCTTGTGCGACAGCGCCGCCGCCTGGGCCTTGAGAACCACTGGATAGCCGATCCGCTGGGCTACCGCGGCTGCTTCGTCCGGGGCGCGCGCAAGTTCGCCGTCGGGCACGCGAATGCCGGCCGCCGCGAGCACTTTCTTGCCGAGCCATTCCGGCTGGGCGCCGTTGCCGAGCTTGGGCAGTTGAGCAATTGGCGCGGGTATACCGGAGACGCGCGTGCGCGCCAGCGAACGCCCGTATTTTGTATACAGCGCGATCGCACGCAGCATGCGGTCGGACGAACGGGAATAGACCGCCGAGCCTTCCTTTACCGCCGCATCCACGTCGGGACCGAGTTGCCACGTGTCGCCGAGCGCGACCATCACCTTTGGCTTTGACGAGCGGGCCATGCCGGCGTTGAACGCCTTTATGGGAATTGGCGTGTTGATCGGAAACGAGATGAACAGCATCCCGACATTGGGATCGTCGATCAGGGCTTTCACCACGCCTGGAAGCATGGATGGCGTGAAGCCGGCAGTGGTATCGAGCGGGTTGCCGTAATTGCCATATGGCGGCAACGCTTCGTTGAATTTTTTCAACGTTTCCGGCTCAAGGTCCGGAATCTCGAGGCCGATCTCCTCGGCGAAATCATTGGTCAGTCCGACATAGGCACCGGACGCGGTGAGGATTCCGGGCCCTTTGGTCGGTGGCGTCGGAAAACGCTGCAAAATTTCGACGAGGTCCATCACCTCGTCCATGGTGGAGACGACGACGGCGCCGGCGTCTTCGGCCTGCGTTTGCATCGTTGCGAAGTCGCCGATCAGCGCGCCGGTATGCGATTGCGCGGATTTTCGGGCCTTGGCGCTGCGGCCCGCCAGCATCAAGACCACAGGCTTGCCGACGGCGCGGGCACGCCGGCAGGCGGCAAGAAACGCCTGCGGTCGTCTGATCTCCTCGCAGTAGAGCGCGATCACGCGGGTCGAGAATCCTCGATGAGGAATTCGAGGAAATCGGTGGATTCGAGTCCAGCTTCGTTGCCGGTTGAGACCACGTAAGAGAGTGGAATGCCGCGGCCGTCGCTGGCGCGCTGGAAGTGGCCGACCAGGCCGCCGCTCTGGCCGACGAAGGCGACGCCGTCGGTAACGCCGCGTAGCGCCTCGCGCGCATACAGCATGTGCAACATCATGCCGTCGACATTGTTGGTAACGCCAAGGCAGTTCGGCCCGACAACGGCAAGCCCGGAGGCTCGCGCCGTGGTCGTGACAGCGTCCTGCGTGGCGTGATCGCCGACTTCGGCAAAGCCCGCGGCGAACACCATGGCGGAGCCGACCTTGCGCCGCGCACACGCCTCGATCGCCTCGCGCACCGCCGCTGCCGGCAGCGTGAATACGGCCAGATCAATGCCTTCCGGTAGTTCGTCCGGACTTTTCAGCACCGAGCGGCCGTCGATCGGTTCGTCGGTGCGGCCGACCAGATGAATGTCACCCGCGAACTTGTTGACCTTCAGACATTGCAGAACGATCTGGCCGGCACTGCCTGCACGCGTCGACATGCCGATGATCGCGACCGAACGTGGCCGCAGGAATTTGGCGACAGCTTTCGGACCGCGTGCGTCTTGCGGTCCGCTCATGCAGCGCCTTTGTCGGGCTGAAACATCAGCAAATGCGTGCCGTCGCCGATCGGGTGCCAGTACGGTTTGACCTTCATGCCGACTTTCAGCTCCTCGGCTTGGCAATGGACGATGTTGGCGATGAAGTTGACGCCGACGTCGAGCGTTACGCTCACCACCGCATAGGGCTCGATGCCACGGAAGGCCGGCGTGCCGCGCTCGGTGATGGTATAGGAGTACACAACGCCCTTGCCGGAGACTTCGCGCCATTCGAGGTCGCGTCGCCGGCCGGTGAAGATGCTCACCGGACGTGGAAAATGCTGATATTTCCCGGTCGGCTTGCAATACTGGACAAGAAGCTTCTTCTGTTTCGTGCCCTCCCAATACGGTTCCGTGAAATCGAAATGCTTGATGGCACGCTTGACGCTCAGCGTGTCGTTCAACGGCTTGTTGGTTGCAGGATTGGCCATGGTTGCCTCGCTCATTCCGGGACCAGCACCAGGGCCGCGCTCGAGCCCCAGTTGCGTCCGTAATTGATCCAGCCGATGCCGGTCACCAACGCATTCTTGGTGTCTTTCACCTGGCGCTTGCCCGCTTCGCCGCGCAACTGCCGCACCGCTTCGACGAGATTGTGCGACGAGCACGCGGCCTGGCCCGCGGAAATCTGACCGCCGCCGGTATTGAGTGGCAAATCTCCATCGAAAGAGAAATCGTGCTCGCGGATATAGGGCACGCCTTCGCCCGGTTTGCAGAAGCCGAAGGCTTCGAGCTGCAGCATGATGGCGATGATGAAATCGTCGTAGGGGTGGAACGAGGCGATATCCTTGATGCTCAGGCCGGCCTCACCCAGCGCTTTCTTGCCGCAAACCTCGTGACCGCTTTTGGTCACGTCGACCAGATTTTCGCCGCCTTTGAAGTTGGTGCGCTCGGCGTAGCCGATCGGGATGATGTTCTTGGTCAGACCTTTTTCTTTCGCGCGCTTGCGGCTCATCATGATCAAGCCGGCGGCGCCGTCGGCGCGCATCACGCAATCCAGAAGCCGGATCGGATCGGCGATGATGCGCGAATTCAGATAATCATCGATGGTAATCGGTACGCGCAGTTTTTCGCAGGCGTTCTCGTTGAGCAGCGCATGGTTGCGCTGCGTGACCGCGATCTTGCCCAGCATCCGGTAGTCGAGGCCGTACTTCGCTTCGTAGGCCCGGCTGAGCAGCCCGAAGGCGCCGGGCGGCCCCATCAGACCGTAGGGATCAGTCCACTCGCGCCGGTAGGAGTGGCTGTGGTCGGTCTTGTCCTCTAGCACGTGGGTGTCGGCGAACAGGAGGAATGCGACATCGCACAATCCATAATCGATCGCCGCCGCGGCCCGCACGACGCATCCCGCCGCCGAACAGCCGCCGGTGTGAACCTGCTCGCAAAATCCGACGTCGAGGCCCAGAACATCGGCCGTGGTTTGCGCCCAGAACGGATTGGCGGCGCCGGTGCCAGTCAGGCCCGCCAGCACCAAGCCGTCGATCTCGTTCTTGTCGATGCCGGTCTTATCCAGGAGGGCCTCGAGAATTTCGCCTCCCAACGTGAAGACGTCACGGTCACTCTTCTCCATGACCTTGGTTTCGGCGTAGGCCACGATCGCATTGTCGCGTAAGCTCATTGAGCATTTCTCCTTAATTGCCTTGATCCGTGTGCTTATTCCGGCATGCGGACGCGCGGGGCGGTCTTGTCGAGGAATTGATTAAGCCGCGTGATCAACTCCGGGCTGCGGGTGTATTCTGCCACCATGCGCTCGAAGAACAGGCCGTCGTCGTAAGACATGTCCTGAAGCCGCGGCAGGCTGTTGGTGATTGCGAAATTCGACAGCGGCGCGTTCTTACATATCTTCAGGGCGAGTTCCTTCGCCTTTACCATCGCCTGACCTTTCGGCACCAGATACTGCACGATGCCGTAGCGCTCGGCTTCATCAGGCTTGAGCACGCGGCCGGTCAGCATCATGTCCTGCATGCGGGCGAAGCCAAGGAGCCGCGCCACGCGCACCGAACCGCCGCCACCGATGAAGATGCCGCGCGTTCCTTCGGGCAGGCCGAAGAACGTGGTCTCGTCGGCAACACGGATATGCGCCGCGGCGGCGGTTTCGAGACCGCCGCCCAGCGTTGCGCCATGCAACGCCGCAATGAATGGGATGTTGCCGCGCGCCATCTCTTCGAAATAGGTATTGCGGTTGAAGGGGAACGGCAGCCGCGCCGAGCGTCCGGTCTTCCAATTTTCCGCCGCCCATCTCAGATCGAGGCCGGCGCAGAAATTGTCGCCATGGCCAAAGATGATGCCGCATTTCGCTTCGGCTCCGGCGCGCTCGACGGCTTCGCGCAGTTGCTTCATCACAGTTGGATTGAAACAGTTGCGCTTATCGGGGCGATTGAGGCCGACCAGCGCGATCTCGCCGTCCAGCTCGTAAGTGACCGTTTGCTCTTCGCTCATGAATATCTCCTGGTGCTACGCCGTCAAATCGGCGAGTGCGATATAGCGGCGCCGCTGCGCTGCGGCATTCCCGAATAGCGACGATAGCAGCATCGCCCGCTTGAGATAGAGGCCGATGTCGTGCTCGTCGGTGAAGCCGATCGCGCCGTGAAGCTGAATGCACGCTTCGGTCACGAACATGGCATCCTCTGACGCCTTGGCCTTCGCGGCGACGGCCAGCGCGGGCTCGATACGAAAGGGCTCGCTGTTTGCCGCAACCTGGAATACCAGCGACCGCGTCGCCTCGGTGCGGATATAGATGTTGGCCGCCTGGTGTTGCAGTGCCTGGAAGGTGCCGATCAGCTTACCGAATTGCTTGCGGATACGCAGGTAGTCGAGGGTGACTGCTTGTGCCTGTTCCATCACGCCGAGCAACTCGGCCGACAGCGCGACCAGCGCCAGATTATAGAGCGCATCGACAGCGTTGTGCGACGACGGAGCGGGCGGGATGAGATCACCCGATGTATCGGCGAGGCTCAGTGTCGCCAGCTTGCGGCCCTCCACGCTCTGTGTCGTCGTCAACGTGCAACCGGGCGCGTCGCGGGACACGTAACCGAGCACGGCTCCATCGCGCCCGGTCGCGCTGACCAGAAATCCGTCGGCGCCGTCGGCGCAGACAAAAATCTTCTGTCCCGTCAGCCGAAGTGCCCCATCTTTTTCGGCGGCTTGAGTGCGCGGTGTGAGCGGGTCGTCGCCGTATGCGCTTTCCTGCAACGCCGGGACAACCAGGGCTTCGCCGGACATCGCCGGTCCCAGCATCGGGTGCGGTTTACCGGATTGCCCGAGCGCCGCGGCCGAGATCGCCGCCAATCCGATCGGCTCGCAAACCAGCCCGCGTCCGGCCTGTTCAAGTACCAGGGCAAGCTCGGTGACACCGAGGCCGAGCCCACTTGCCGAGGCCGGAACAAGAATGCCGAGCCAACCGAGGTCACCCGTCTGGCGCAGCCGGTCCGGTGCGAAGCTCGGATCGCGCTGGCGAAATCCGCGCGCGACCTTCGCCCCTGCTGCCGCGATAAATTTGGCGGCGCTGTCGCGCAGCAGCGTCTGCTCCGATGTCAAATGCAAATCCATGACCGCCGTCGCGCTGTCCGTCAGTTGGGAAGGTTGAGTACGCGACGGGCGAGCACGTTGCGCTGGATTTCCGACGAGCCGCCGTAGATCGTGACCCGCCGCGACTGAAGATATGGAGCCGCGACCTCCACCGAGCCGAAATTCGTTGTGACCGGACTTTCGGCGGTGGCGTGGCCGCCCGCGGCATCGAGCAGCAGAGCATTGAGCGACTGCAAAAGCTCGGAACCGAAGATCTTGATGACCGAAGATTCCGGTCCCGGACTTTGCTGGTGATTGGCTAGCTCCACGGCGTGGCTGAACATCGCCGCCAGCGCGGTGACATTGATGCTGGCGGCGGCGAGACGATCCTGGAACGCCGGATCGGCCATCACTCCGGAAGCGTGTGCCATCGTCTTGATACGTTCCAGCGCCGACAAGGCAAATTGCGGATTCGAAGTACCGAGGCGTTCGTGAACCAGGAGCGCATTGGCGATGCGCCAGCCGTCGTTCAGCTTTCCGACCAGGTTCTCGGCCGGCACGATCACGCCGTCGAAGAACACCTCGGCGAATTCATCGTCGCCGGCGATGGTCATGATCGGCCTGATCCGGATACCCGGACTGTGCAGGTCGATCAGCAGGAAACTGATGCCGGCGTGGCGTGGCTGGGCCTGCGGATCCGTGCGTACCAGCGCGAACATCCAGTCCGAGTAATGGCCCCAGGTGGTCCAGATTTTTTGCCCCTGCACCACGAAATGGTCGCCCTCCAACGTGGCGCGCGTCGCAAGGCTGGCAAGGTCGGAGCCTGCGCCGGGTTCGGAATAGCCCTGAGCCCAAATCACGGAGCCAGCGATGATCGGCGGCAGGTGTCGTGTCTTCTGCTCGGTGTTGCCGAACTCCATGATGATCGGACCGATGTGATTGAGGCCCTGGACCGGCAGATGCGGCGCGCCGAGCCGCGCCAGCTCCTCGATCATGATGATCTGTTCGTTGAGCGTGGCGCCCATGCCGCCGTAATGCTTGGGCCAATGCGGTGCGATCCAACCTTTGGCCGAAAGCGACCGGTACCACGGCATCAACTCGGTGGGCGGCGGCCGTACCGTGCGCCCGCGTAGCGCGACAGGAAGATTAGTCTCAAGCCACGTCCGAACATTCACTCGGAATTCGGCTTCGGCGGGCGTGTCACGACGGAATATTGCCATGGAATTTCAGTATGGACGCTTACAAGGTTTGGACGAAGCCCGGAGATTGCGTGTGCTTGCGACGTGTCATTCCATCTTAATGTTTGCCGCCTTGACCACGCCGGTCCAAAGCGCTCGTTCCGTGATAAGCATCTTGTCGAGATCCTCGGGCGTGCCGGTCTTGACTTCGGTGCCGAGCGCGTCAAGCCGTGCGCGGGTTTCCGGCGCGGCGAGCGCCTGATGAAATGCGTTGTTGAGCTTGGCGATGATGGCGGGCGGCGTTCCGGCCGGTGCCACGACGGCGAGCCAGAATGGCGACTGTAACTTGGGAAATCCGGCTTCGACCACTGTTGGCACGTCCGGCAATTTCGGCTCGCGCTGTGTGCCGGCGATCGCGATAGGGCGCAGCTTGTTGTCCTGAATATACGGTAAGCTGGTGGTGCTGGGATCGGCGATGATCTGCACCTCGTTGGCCAGAATTGCGTTGAGCAGGGGGCCGGTACCGCGATAGGGCACGTGAATCATGTTGATGCCGGCTTCGAGTTTGAACAATTCGGCGAGCAAATGCGGCGCGGTGCCAAAGCCTTGTGAGCCCCATTTGAGCGCACCCGGATTGGCCTTGGCGTAGGCGACGACCTCGGCCAACGACTTCGCTGGCAGGCTTGGGCTAACCGAGATGATCAGCGGCGTCTCGATAAGTTCGCAGATCGGTGCGAACACTTTGGCCGGATCGTAACCGATCTCGGGGTTTACAGCCGGCCCAGTGGTCAGCGCACCGCCTGGCGTCATCAGAAGTGTGTAGCCGTCGGGATCGGCCGATGCGACGAACTTGCCGCCGATGCCGCCGCCGGCTCCGCCGCGGTTTTCGATCACGATGCTCTGGCCGAGCACTGCGCCTAGTCGCTCGGAAATGATGCGGGCCATGCCGTCGGTCGGTCCGCCGGGCGGAAAGGGGACCACAACCTTGATAGGCTCTTTCGTGGGATAGGCTTGGGCGTGGGCGGGTTCGGCGCCGTGCAGCGCCAGTGCGGCGCACAATGACGCGGCAAGGAAGGTCCTGATCATATTGGCGTTCTCCCGGGCGGATCCGTTGCGGCGGACCTTACGTTCTATTCTATTCCGGAATTTATCGCGCCAACCATCGAAAAACGGAGAATCTCTCGCCAGGGTGCTATCGCGCTGGCGAATGGCTGGCCTCGTTTGGACGGCATGGGCGACACGGCCGCCGGGGCACAATGTGACCGGGTGTTCTTTGGTCGGGCAAACACCTTCGAGCCGGCTGCTGTTACCCGATCAAACGTCGATACTCTTTTTCCGGCACGCCATAGCAACTTCCCGCCACATGCTCGATGCCTTCGCGATCGAGGATGATCAAGCGCATTTCGTTAAATCGGCGCTTACCAATTTTGAGCCATTTCCGTGAAATAGACAAAACAGTAGGAGGTCGCCGTCTAAATTCGTCGCCTGAGGACAGCCGTTATTTCAGGTACCTCGGGGAGAAAAGGTGTGGCGTTCTATCAAGATTCGAGCCACTCGATCGTGGGAATACCGAACCTAACCAATAGTTGGGGCCCGATTATTCCTGTTCTCGTATCAACGCTGGTGACCGGCTTCATTTTGGGGTGTTGTCTTGCGGTGACGGCCCTGTCTTTTTGACGCCAATTACGCGCGGCGGCTCAGCCATTTCTACGTGCTGGCCCGAAAAGGCCCTCGTTTAACAATTTTAAGACCGCGACGCGCTTGGCCTGACTATTTTCTCGTTGCCAGCGTGCCTGCGGTGCCGCCTCAGCTTCGCCGGGCAGGCATTTGGATAGGCAGTTCTTCCCGAATCCGATACGATTAGACATTCAGGCGAATCACCTCGCCATCGATTCAGACGGGAGGCCGTGGTCGTGACAAACACCATCATCACGGTGGCCACGATGAAGGGCGGCAGCGGCAAGAGCACCCTTGCAAGCTGCCTTGCAGTACATTGGCACCTGCGCGGCCGGCGACCGACTTTGATTGACGCCGATCCCCAGCGTTCCATCGTGCGGCTTGCCGCTCGCGAACGAGCGCTCGGTGGCGTCGCCGTGGTCGAGGAGGCGACCGAAGAAGCATCGAAGACCGCGCGACGCCTCGCCCAGAGCGGTCCGGTCATCATCGATACGCCAGGCTTTCGTTCCAAAACGACACTGGATTGTCTTGCCGTGGCGGATTTTCTGCTCGTTCCGGTCAAGCCGTCGCCGTTCGATGTCGACCGCATGCTGGACACGCTCAGCATACTGACCGACCGTGCTGATGGGCGGGTGCCGCTGTTCCGCTGTCTGCTGACGCAGACGACGCGCGACTCCGTGATCGCCAAGCACATCCGCGCAGAGCTCGCCGATGCCGGCCTGCCGGTTCTTCATAGTGAGATGACGAACCGAGTTGCCTATCCGGAAGCCGCGCTTTGGGGAGCCACCCCTAGTCTCATCAGTTGGAAAGGACCCGCCGCACGGGAGATCGCGAGCATCTCCGACGAAGTCGACATGGTGCTCGGCGCCCGACAGGCAGCCGCATGACCCGCAAACCGCTCCCAAAGGCTATCAGGCGCCCGGTCGCGAGCCTGCGAGACCTCGCCGCTGACTTTGTGAAAGACGAACAGGGGCGCGTGCCGCGCTCCCAACCCTCGTTCGACGCGGTCGAGCCGGAGCCCGCGCCTTCGGATGTGCCGTTGCGCCACGCGGCGGCTTCGCAAGCCAGCGAAACACCTGCTTCCGAGCCTAATCAAAAGAATCCTGGCGCCGCGGCAACCGCGTCGATGAAGGGCCCGGCCGATCCTCGTGCGGCGAAACGGCGGCTGTTTGCCAACAAGATCGTCGACCGGCATCGACTCTATGCGGCGGGCGGCGGATTGCTGCCAGTGCCGGTCGCGAGCATCGCCGGTGTGACGGCGGTTGTCCTGCGGATGGTGAAACAACTCAGCCAGCTTTATGGCGTGCCGTTCGAGCGGGATCGAACGCGAGCGCTGGTCGTCAGCATCATTGGCGGTGCTGTACCGACCGGCCTTGGGGTTGCAACGACGTCAACTCTGGCTTGGATCGTTCCAGGTGGATTGCTTTTTGGCCTTGCTGTTTCCGCGGTCACAGCCGGCGCACTGACCCGTGGCATCGGCCAAGTATTCGTTGAGAGCTTCGAAAGCGAAGCCACCGCGCAAGAGATCGCACAGGTCACGCTAGCCTGAGCTCGATATCCGGATCCGGATATCTCTCACACCTTCGTCTTGGTCGTCATGCTACTGCTCGACCACGCCTTCGGGCGCGGTTTCGAGGTTGAATGCCGCGGAAAACAGCGCGCGGGTGTAGTCCGTCTTGGGATTTTTGAATAGCTCGGCGGCATCGCCGGATTCGACGACTAGACCATGCCGCATGACCAGCAGACGGCTCGCCAGCGCCGCGACCACGCGCAGGTCGTGGGAGATGAACAGATAAGTGAGATTATGGCGCTTCTGCAAATCGCGCAGCAGATCGACCATCTGCGCCTGGATTATCATATCCAGCGCGCTCGTCGGCTCATCGAGAACAATGAAGGACGGCTCGAGCACCACGGCGCGCGCAACCGCGATGCGCTGGCGCTGGCCGCCGGAGAACTCGTGCGGAAAACGAAAACGTGTGCCCGGATCGAGCCCGACATCGTTCAACGCCTTGATAACCCGCTCGTCGCGCGCGCGCTCAGCCATGTCCGGGTGATGGACCTTGAGCCCTTCTTTGATGATTTCCGCAACCGACATGCGCGGCGACAGCGAGCCATACGGATCCTGAAATACGATCTGCATCTCACGGCGGAATGGGCGCATCTCTTTGAATTTCAGGCCCTGCAGACTGTTGCCCATATATGCGATCGGGCCTTCCGACGAGATCAGGCGCAGGATCGCGCGGCCGAGCGTCGACTTGCCTGAGCCGGATTCGCCGACTACGCCAAGCGTTTCGCCTTTGCGCAACGCGATGGTGAGACCATCGCAGGCCTTGATGTGGCCTGTTACCTTGCGCATGAAGCCGCTCGTGATCGGAAACCACACTTTGAGGTGGTCGGTTTCCAGGAGCACCGGCGCATCGGGCTGCGGCGGCGCCGGGTCCGGTCTTGGCTCGGCGGCCATCAGCGCGCGCGTGTAAGGATGTTCGGGCGATTGGAACACACGCTCGACTGTACCGCGCTCGACGATCTTGCCTTCTTTCATCACGCAAACGCGCTGCGCGATCTTGCGTACGATGCCCAGATCGTGAGTGATGAACAGCAGCGACATGTGCAGGCGAGCCTGGATGTCTTTGAGCAGCGCGATGATCTGGGCCTGGACCGTGACGTCGAGAGCGGTCGTTGGCTCGTCGGCGATGAGCAGGTCGGGCTCGTTCGCGAGCGCCATGGCGATCATAACGCGCTGCCGCTGCCCGCCGGAAAGCTGATGCGGATAGCTCTTGAGACGCCTCGCCGGATCCGGAATGCCGACCTGGCTAAGCACCTCGATTGTGCGCTCGCGCGCTGCCGCACCCTTCAGTCCGCGATGCAGAAGCAGGATTTCGCCGATCTGCTTCTCAATCGTGTGCAGGGGGTTGAGCGACGTCATCGGCTCCTGGAAGACAATCGTAATATCGTCACCCCGGACCTTCTGCATGTCTCGTTCGGCGAGCTTCAATAAGTCTCGTCCCTGAAACTTGATGCTGCCGGAATGCCGCGCCGCCGGGGAGGGAAGGAGCCTGAGGATCGAAAGCGCCGTCGCGGATTTGCCGGAGCCGGATTTGCCGACCAGTGCCACGCATTCGCCCTTGGCGATGTCGAAGGAGATTCCGTCGACGGCGCGCGTTTCGCGGCCTCCTGAGCGAAAGGCGATGGAGAGATCGCGGACGCTGAGGCAGAGTTCGTCGCTCATACGAATGTCTTTCGCGGATCGAAAGCATCGCGCACTGCTTCACCGATGAAGATGAGAAGTGACAGCATCAATGCGACGGTGAAAAAGCCGGTGAGCCCGAGCCATGGCGCCTGCACGTTGGCCTTGGCCTGGGACAGGAGTTCGCCGAGCGATGGCGAGCCTGGCGGCAGGCCAAAACCGAGGAAGTCGAGTGCGGTCAGAGTCATGACCGAGGACGACATGACGAATGGCAGGAACGTCATGGTCGCGACCATCGCGTTCGGCAGCAGGTGGCGGAACATGATGACGCCATTTGATACGCCGAGCGCCCGCGCCGCTTGTATGTATTCGAAATTTCGGCCGCGCAGAAACTCGGCGCGAACGAGACCGACCAGGCGGACCCACGAGAACAGCAGCAAGATGCCGAGCAGCACAAAGAACCCGGGCACCAGCACGGACGAGATGATAAGCAGGAGATAGAGTTCCGGCACCGAGGTCCATATCTCGATGAAGCGCTGGAACAAAAGGTCGATCCAACCGCCGAAGTAGCCTTGTACGGCGCCGGCAGCGACGCCGATGACTGACGAGACAATGGTCAGGACGAGACCGAACAATACCGACAGTCGGAAACCATAGATTAGCCGAGCGAGGACGTCGCGGCCCTGATCGTCGGTGCCGAGCCAATTGTACTCAAGCGTGCCGCATTTGGCGTATCCGTTCTTGGCGGCGAACGCGCAATCCTTGTCGTTCAGCATCCACGTCGGCTTCGAAGGAAATGCCGACGGCGGATTATCGTTGATCGTCCTGTAGGAGAAGCGGATCGGCGCCCAGATTTCGATGGCGTGGTGTTCGTCGAGAAATGCTTGCAAATGCGAATCGCGGTAATCGGCCGCAGTGCCCATATCGTCGCCAAATTCGGTGTCGGGATACGTGAAAAAGACGGGAAAATAGTTCCTGCCGTCATAGTGAATGAACAGCGGCTGGTCGTTCGCAATGAACTCGGCGAACAGCGTGACCACGAACAGGACGAGAAAGAACCACAGCGACCAGTAGCCCCGCCGGTTGGCTTTGAAATTCTGCCAGCGCCGGATGTTGAGCGGAGAAAACTCAAATCCTCTCGGTGGTCCGCTGAGACCTAGCGGCCCCGCCGGCTCGATGTCCGGCTTAAATTCCGGCGCGCCTGCGGCGCCGGCGGTGGCTAACTCGATACTTCTCAAGGCGCGCGTCTTGTCGTCCACCTCACACCTCTCGTGTCTCGAAATCGATGCGTGGATCGATCCAGGTGTAGGTCAAATCCGAAATCAGATTCACGACGAGGCCGACGAGTGCAAAAATGTAAAGGTTCGCGAAGACGACTGGATAATCGCGATTAAGCACGCTTTCGAAGCTTAACAGCCCGAGACCATCGAGCGAGAAGATGGTCTCGATCAGAAGAGAGCCGGCAAAAAAGGCGCTGACGAAGGCGCCGGGAAAACCAGCGATGACCAGAAGCATGGCGTTGCGGAAAATATGCCCGTAAAGCACCTGGCGCTCGGTGCAGCCCTTGGCGCGCGCGGTCAGCACATATTGCTTGCGCAGTTCCTCCAGGAAGGAATTTTTAGTGAGCAGCGTCATGGTGGCGAACGCCGCAAGTCCCATCGATATGATCGGCAGCGTCAGGTGCCAGAAGTAGTCGAGGATTTTGTGCCACAACGCAAATTGCGACCAGCCATCCGACGTGAGGCCGCGTAATGGAAAGATTTGGAAGAACGAACCACCGGCGAACAGAATGATCAGCAGGATGGCGAAAAGGAAACCCGGTATGGCGTAGCCGACAATAATAACGGCGGACGTCCACATGTCGAACTGCGAGCCGTCGCGGACCGCCTTGCGGATACCTAGCGGAATCGAAATCAGATAGGAGATCAGCGTCATCCAGACACCAAGCGAGATAGAGACCGGCAGCTTCTCCTTGATGAGCTGAATGACGGTCACATCGCGAAAATAGCTCTTGCCGAAGTCAAAGCGCACGTAGTGTCCGAGCATGATGAAAAAGCGTTCATAGGCAGGCTTATCGAAGCCGAACTGCTTTTCCAGACTTTTGATGAATTCGGGATCGAGCCCCTGCGCGCCACGGTATTTCGAGTTCATATCCATTTGCGCGCCGCTCTGCGGCGCGCCGCGTGCGCCAAAGTCGCCGCCGGAGGAACCGGAAATGCGCGACGTCGCACCGGTGTCGGTGCCGGAGAGCTGGGCGATGATGCGTTCGACCGGTCCGCCCGGCGCGAACTGCACGACGACGAAGGACACCAGCATGATCCCGAAAACCGTGGGAATCATAAAGAGGACGCGCCGGAGAATGTAAGCGGTCATCGCGCAAGCACCATTTTCGCTCCCGCAGACCCTGCCGCGCCGCGCCCCAAATCAAAAGGCACTAGTCCGACGTCCACCCATTGATCTCCTCTGGTAGCCTTTCCCGCGATGTCGCGGAAGCCGGACCGGGGCGTCGTCGTCCCGCTATATGTCCGATCTGAGCACACTCTACCACGCCGCCCCAAGCTTTTTCGCGACCTTATCGCACTCATATCATCGAAGCTCGGCACCGACAGCTTTGGCTTATACGGGAAAACTAAGTTATATTGACACTGCGCACACACCGCATCAATCCGAACCGCACCGCAGCAATTTAGAAATTCCGAGGGACCAACTGCGGAACAAAGTCGGCGCCTGAAATCTCGAAGGCACGACCTAGGAGAAGCCCGATTAATTCGCTCGATTCGCCGCCACTAGGCCACTTGGCAATAAGCGGATGGATTACTACAATTCGCCGCACTCGCACCGACGTGAGATTCACTTATCGTGGCGTACGCCGAAACACCCTCACTTCATTCGCAAAAAAGTATCATCGGCGTCGCCTAGGATGAACACCGCGTGTACCGTCGACTCGCGGCGCTCAGACTACATCGCGCACCCTGCGCCGATGCCGCGACGAAACGATGAACACATCCGTGCAGTCCTGTGGGCCACACTAAATTGGAGCATCTCGTGAATCGCCGATCCCTGCTCAGTTCTGCCGCGCTTGCGCTTGCAGCGAGGCAATTGCCTTTGCCATCCTGGATGCTTCCCGCACAGGCCGCGGAAAAAAAGTGGCGTCACGGTGTGTCGCTGTTCGGAGACCTCAAGTACCCGGCCGGTTTCCGGCATTTCGATTACGTCAATGTCAACGCGCCGAAGGGCGGTATTGCACGTCAGATAGCGGTCGGCACATTTGATAATTTCAACCTCGTGGTCGCGCGGGTCAAAGGCACGCTGGTGACAGGTACCGGCCTTCTTTACGACACCCTCTTCGTGCCGGCGCTCGACGAAGTATCGAGCGAATACGGTCTGCTCGCGGATGCGGTAAGTTATCCGGACGATTTCTCATCAGTTACCTATCGACTGCGCGCTGAAGGAAAGTGGCACGACGGCACGCCGGTCACGCCCGACGATGTGATTTTCTCCCTCGAGACATTCAAGCAGTACAGCCCGCAACTCGCTGCCTATTATCGCCATGTCGCCAAGGCGGAACAGTCTGCGGATCGGGAGATAACCTTCACTTTCGATAGCCCCGGCAACCGTGAGCTGCCGCAGACCGTCGGTCAGCTCACTATCTTGCCGAAGGCATGGTGGGAAGGCGTCGATAGCAATAGTAAAAAGCGCGACGTCAGCGCTACCACGCTGGAACCTCCGCTGGGCAGCGGTCCGTATCGCATCAAGGAGTTTTCGCCCGGCCGCAGCATCGTCTACGAGCGCGTCAAGGACTATTGGGGCAGCAAACTTGACGTCAGTCTCGGACGCGACAATTTCGACGAACTGCACTTCGAGTATTTTCGCGACGGCACGGTTGCGCTTGAGGCGTTTAAGGCTGACACCGTTGACTGGCGTAACGAGAACAGCGCCAAGAACTGGGCGACGTCCTACGATTTTCCCGCTGTTGCCGACAAACGCGTCATCCTCGAAGAATTCCCCATCAGAAATGTCGGCATCATGCAGGCCTTCGTCTTTAATCTCCGCCGGCCAAAATTCCAGGATCCACGTGTACGGCTCGCGTTCAATTACGCGTTCAATTTCGAGGAAATGAATAAGCAGATTTTCTTCGGGCAGTACAAGCGCATCGACAGCTACTTCGAGGGCACGGAGCTGGCGGCTACCGGCCTGCCGACGGGACGCGAGCTCGAATTGCTGGAGACCGTAAAGGACAAAGTGCCAGCCGAAGTCTTCCAGAAACCCTATACCAACCCTGTCAACGCGACTCCAGAAGAGGTGCGGAACAACCTTCGCCAGGCAATTCGGCTCTTCAAAGAAGCGGGCTACGAAGTCCGCGACCAGCAGCTCGTCAACGCCAAGACCGGCGACCCCTTTTCGGTTGAATTCCTTGCGGACGATCCGAGTTTCGAGCGCGTATTTCTGTTCTTCAGACCTTCGCTCGAACGCGTGGGTATCACCGTGTCGGTGCGCTCGGTCGATGATGCGCAATACGAAAGCCGGCTACGCACCTGGGACTTCGACATCACCAAAGCCGCCTGGGGTGAATTGCTGACGCCGGGAAATGAACAGCGTACTTACTGGGGCTCGCAGGCAGCAGATGAACCGGGTTCGCTCAATTTGATGGGCATCAAGAACCCGGCGGTCGACGCCATGATCGAGCACGTTATCTTTGCCAAGAACCGCGACGATCTCGTTGCCGCAACCAGGGCGCTCGACCGCGTGTTGCTCTGGAACCACTACGTCGTTCCGCAGTGGTCCTACAGCAAAGTGCGTAGCGCGCGCTGGGATCGTTTCGGGCATCCTGATCCGCTTCCGAAATATGGCTTGTCCGCATTCCCGACAGTCTGGTGGTGGGACGACGCCAAAGCGGCGCAGGCAGGAGCACCTCCTTGATCTCGGGCGTTGCCGCTGCTTGTCGTGCGTTGTTGCCGCGCGTTCTTTTGTCGCCCGGTCCCGCCCGGGGATTTCTCCGACATCACCGCGAAGCCGTCGTGGCCTAGACATTTAATTGGCGACAACGCCATGAGGCTGCATGGATCGGTGCGGCCGTGCGCCGGTGAGGCGCTTGGCATGGACTAACCGCCATGTTACGCTTTTTTTAGTCGACGTGAACTGAGCCAACCAATGAGTTTGATTTGGCTCGTCAGTGCGTCGGGCCCCGGGATGACGAGAGAGGATCAGCCATGGCAGAAAATTCGAGTGCGTTCGTGAATCCCGAGGAGGGTGCGAGCACTGTTGCTGCTCCGGACGCGTCCGCGGCAACGTCCGGCAATCGCGAAGAGGTGGCTTCCAAGTTGGTCGAGCGGTTCGCTCTATGGTCCGGCGTGGCGGGACTTGTTCCGGTGCCGGTTGTTGACGTCCTTGCCGTCGCCGGGATTCAGCTCCAGATGTTGCGGCGCATTTCGCAAATCTACGAGGTGCCGTTCACCGAAAATAGCGGCAAAGCGGTGCTTGCCAGTCTCGCGGGTACAATGATCCCGACCACCAGCGGCATCGGCGCGGCCAGCATGCTCAAGACCATTCCGATCGCGGGAATGCTTGCGTCAGCTTTTGTGATGCCGGCTCTGTCCGCCGGCGCGACCTACGCAATCGGCAAAGTCTTTGTTCAACACTTCGCGTCGGGCGGAACGCTTCTCGACTTCAACCCGCCGGACTACCGAGAGTTCATCAAGTCGCAGAAGGAGCTCTGGGACTCGCGATCCAAAAGCTCCGGTGCGCATTCGCCCACGTCTGGCACATCGGGGGCGACGACTAGTAGCTCTTGACACCCTACGGAGTATGCGAGCCAATCGGGGAACAGTTCACCGTCTTGAACGCGGATGCTGTTGACCGACGAGACCGAGCCCCATGCTCGAAGCTATCGCCTACGTGATCGTGTGTCTTTTCACCGGACTTTGCGGCATCGATCGCCGCATGGGCTTTGTCGGGACTTTTCTCATCGCGCTCGTCACCGCCGCGTTGGCGGCGCTGACCGGTCCGTCGCGGCGCATCGAATGGCGCCGCCGAACTTAGCGCAGCCGCCTAACCGGGGTCGGCCGGCGAGTGTCTCGCTGCGTCGGCTGCGGCGTTTTGTGAAACCTGGACGGCGAGCATAGCACCGATGTCATTCCTTCAGCTCGTCCGTCGGGAAATGCACGGTTCGTTGCAGAAGCTTCTCATTATGTCGGGCATCGGCGGCGTCAGTAATGCTTCGATCCTCGCCGCTATCAACGCGGGCGTGCAAGACACGGGCTCAGGTGGAAAGCCCGGCTTGTGGGCGGCGTCACTCTTTCTGGTCGCGCTCTTCCTGTTCATGAAGTCGCAGGAATACGTCACCGTCACCGCAACGGCCGAAATCGAGGCAATCATACACAAATTCCGCATGCGCCTCATGGATCATATACGGCGCTCCGAACTTCTGAAGCTTGAAGGAATTGGACGCGCGCGAATCATCGCTGCAATCACCAGCGATACCGCGGTACTGACGCAAGCGAGCAACATGCTCTGCTTCACCGTACAGGGTGCGGTCCTCATCTGTTTTGTCGGACTTTACATCGCTTACTTGTCACTGGTGGCCTTCCTTTTGACGGTTTTGATCGTTGCCGGAGCAGCGACGATATTTCATCTTAAGAATAAACGGTTGAGCGCGCAAAAAGCGGAATCGGCCGCCTGGGAACGCCGCTTGTTCGATCGCATGACCGATTTTCTGGATGGCTTCAAGGAGGTCAAACTCAACCGAGCACGCAGCGACAATTTGTACGATGACGCCAGGGAAGTCTCGAAGACGGCCGCCAACATCAAGATTCGTACCCAGGCCGAAACCTTCAAGATGATAGTGTCGTCGCAAATCTCCATGTTTGTGTTGATCGGCGCCGTCGTATTCGTCGCTCCCAATCTGAGCAACTCGCTCGGAGGCGCGTCGATTTCGAAGACCACGACCGCATTGTTGTTCGTGGTTGGAGCGTGCTTTGGACTGGTCCAGTCCATCCCTATACTCCTCAACGCGAACGCCGCGGCGAGCCGCCTCGACCAGTTGGAATCGTTGTTGCGGGAGACCGCTGCCTCGACCGCCGCAGATATTCCACTTCCAAAGCGCTTCGACAAAATCGAGATGCGCAACATCATTTTTAGTTACGTCGACGCAAAGTCCGACGTCGCCTTCAAGATTGGGCCCATAGACTTTACCTTGCGGGCTGGCGAACTGGTATTTCTCACGGGCGGTAACGGTTCCGGAAAGTCGACATTCTTGAGGGTGCTTTCGGGGCTCTACGCGCCGGATTCCGGTGAAGTCAATGTGGACGGAATGAACATCGATGACAACACGCGCGACGCATATCGCGCGTTGGTGTCTGCGATTTTTTTCGATTATCACCTGTTCAAGAAGCTTTACGGAATTTCGGAACTGCAGCCTGGCGAACTGGATCGCCTGCTGTCTCAATTTCGGTTGGGCGACAAGACCGGCCTATCGAATGGCGAGTTTCGGACACTCGATCTTTCCGGTGGCCAGCGTCGGCGTCTCGCGCTCATCGTGACGCTACTTGAGAAGCGCCCGATCATTTTGCTGGATGAATGGACGGCCGAACAAGATCCGGAATTCCGGCGCAAATTTTACGACGAGTTCCTGCCGCAAATGTTGCAGGCCGGCGCCACCGTGGTCGTCATCACGCATGATGACCGCTATCTCGACGAACTGCATCTGCCGGCGCGCAGGATCCGCATGGACGAAGGCCGTATTGTCGACCAACGTACGATAGGCTGATGTAAGGGGGCGATGGAGAACGGCGTATGGCGAGGTATCCAGAGTCCATTGACGATCTGTCGCCGCCGCCGCGCAAGCGCGGGCGGTTGCGGTATTTCCTGCGTCACTTGCCGGGCCTTTCTGCGACGTTGCTGTTGGCAATACTCGTCGCCATCGTCCTCTGGCCTTACACGGTGATCAACGTCCCGAGCGGTCAGGTCGGCGTCCTTTGGAAGCGTTTTAACGGTTTTGATCTTTACTGCGTGTGCTGGGTCGGTCGAGGCACGGTCCTCGATCCGCGCGAATTGCGGGAGGAAGGCCTTCACCTTGTTTGGCCTTGGGACAAGCTTTATCTCTATGACCTGAGACTGCAGTCTTCGAACCAGACATTCAACGCCATTTCCAGCGACGGCGTGAACGTGAAGGCTCAGATCAGCGTGCGATATCAACTCCGGCACGACTCGATTGCCGTTCTGCACAAATTTATCGGTCCGGGATACATGACCTCGGTCGTGTCGCCGGAAATCGGCAGCCAAGCGCGTCAGATCATTTCACAATATACCGCGCAACAGGTCTACACTTCGCGCGAAGCGATACAGAAATCCATTCGAGATAGCACGCAGAAAAGCCTAGAAAGCAATCTCGACAAGTTGGTGCAGCCGGAAGGGATGGAGCAGCCGGATCCGAAGCACTACCGTGACTTTTTACAGGAACTCGATCCAAATTCTCGATACGCTGGTGCTCGGCATTGAGTTGCCGGCCGATATCATTGCGGCGATCAATCGGCAGACCGAGCAATACTATATGATCCAGGAATACAAATTTCGTGTGGAACGCGAAGCCGAGGAATCCAAGCGCAAGCAGATCGAGGCGAATGGGATAGCCGCCTTCCAGCGCACGGTCAGCCAAGGAATCTCCGAGTTCGTATCTGCGCTGGCGAGGTATTGAGGCGACGCTTGCCCTCGCGCAGTCCCAGAATTCAAAGATCGTAGTCATCGGCAGTGGCAAAGACGGTCTGCCGATTATTCTGGGTAATGTCGATACTCCGGTTTCGCCGGGCACGGCACCGCAGCCTGGCGCAGGCGACACGACGCTACCGTCCGGAGCGGCCGCGCCGCCGCCGCCGGCTTCTGCTACTCAGACCTCGCCGAGCGCGGCGCCTTCCGGAGGCGGAGGGGCGGGCGCTCCACCGCAGCGCGGCTCACCCAGTGGGATGGCGGAGCCTGCCCCCGGCAGCGATTCAACCACTGACGCATCTGCTGCTCCGCCGGACTCGAATGCAGCGCCGTACTCACCGAGCCCGCTCGATATCCCAGCGGTCAAGGCGATTCTGTCCCGTATCTCCGGCGCATTGCAGTCGACGGGATCGGACACGAATACGGGAGCAAAACCGAGCCACTAGCGCAAAGGCCTTGAGGCAGAGCAGCATCCAGGCAAGAGCTATGGAGAGGAAATAGGTCGTGACCGTCAGAACAGAACGAGGCCATTTTGCCGCGGAAAATTCCCGTCTGCGGGCGGCGTTGGCGCGCGAGGGGCGGTTGCTGTTTGTTGGCACCGTTGTGATCCTCTTGCTTGCCGGTGGCATTGGCACCTTCTTATTGTCCCGAAATTTGGCTTCCGGCGATCTCGTCGCTGCCCGGGAACAGATCGAGCAACTGCGCACCGAAAGTCAGGGACTGCGGCGGCAGCTAACCGACCAGGCTGCCCAACTCACCGCGACAAACGCCAAGCTTGCCGACGTTAAGGGGCAGTTGGAGGCCATTAATCCGTCCAAGAACGTCTACGTCCTAAATCCCAATGAAACGCGGATCGTCGCGGACGGTCGTCTCACCATCGGATTAGTCGGTTCTCCGGGCAACGAGAGTGTTACGCTTGATATCAACGGCAAGCAGCAAGCGGCGTTCGCCGGGCAACCCATCGCCGTTGCGCCCGATCCGTCGTCAAACTGTATGGTGACGGTCCAATCTTTCGACATGTTCAAGGCGGCAATCGTCGCATTATGCGCGGCGGCGAAGCCAAAATAACTGCTCACACGGCAGTCAGGCTATTCCCAAACGAGAACGTTAGGCAACGTCGCATCTGCCTGCCGCAAAAGGGTATAGCCGACGCCGGCGAGACCGCGAAAGAAGCCCAGATTGAATTGCCGTTTGCCGCTGTTCCATCGGTAGTCGCCGGTCGAAGCAGCGCGTTCCAAGACCGCCATCAGCCGCCGCGCTGCAAGATCACGTAAGTCGCCGCGCTCAAGTATTTTGCCGGCCTCGCAAAAGAATTCGATGCTGCCCAGCGTGCCGCAGCAGAGCGTATCCACGCGCGCCGGCCAGCCTCGCTCCGCGCCTTCGATCGCGTTGCCGATATCGCTCGCCAATCGTTTGCCGTCCATTCCGCCGCGTCTGGTCATGGCGAGCCGCGCAAGTCCGATACCGGGAGCGCCGTGACACCACTGACATGACCACAGCGGTTCTCCGCCGTTCCGCAAATCCGGCCAATTTTTGTGCGCTGCGTCGTAACTTAAATCTTCGAATGCAATACATTCCGAGGCCGCCCGGGTGAAATCTTCGCGGCCCGTGGCTGCCGACAGCGATGCAAGCGCATAAGCAAAACCAGCCGCGCCGTGGGACATGCCGTTAAGTCCGCGCGCGCCGGAGCCTTGTCCGACCCAGCTACGGCTATTTTGCGGGCCGAGCCGATGTTGCGCGAGCAGGTGCTCGCCGCACTTCAGCGCGCGGCCGAGAGTGTCTGCCGACTGGGTGTCGCGATAAAGACGAAGCAGGCCCAGTATAGCGCCGGCACTCCCGCCCATGACGTCGAGTTGCTTGTCCGCGGCAATAAGCTCGTCTGTGATCAGCTTCGCCGCCACATCGGCTTGCGTGAGCAAATCGTCGTTCCGCAGGCATTTCGCTGTCACTGCCAAGGCATATACGATCGAGCCCAGTCCAACCGCGCCGCCGATACCGACGGACCGCGCCATGCGCGCCGAATTACGGCCATTCAGATTTCTACGAAGATGCGACAATCCGGCAAGCGCAAGCTCACCCGACGCACTGCAACTCGCCACCTGCGAATGCGCCGCAAGAAACACCGCAATGCCCGAGACACCGTTGTAGAGGTCCGGACCCAGGCACACGAGCTGGAAAACCTCCGAGTCGCCGAGCCAGTCGAGGCCGATCCAGGCCGCGCCTGGTCCCCGCCGAATGGCGTGGCGTGACAGTTCGGCGGCGATGCGGTCGGCTTCGGCGAAAAACTTCTCCGCCCTTGGCGTGACATCCGCCACGAAGCGGAATGGTTGATTGTCCTCGACACGTGCCGTGGGCGCGTCTGATCTCGAAACCGAATTGGTATTCTCCCTTATAACCTCGATCTGCCAGTCGATATCCCGTTCATCGAAACTCTGCGTTCGGGCTCGGGCGCGATCCAGGCCCGAATTGGCGTCTATTCGTATCGAACTGCCGTATGCGTCGCGGACCTCGCTCTTGTCGCTTGGCGATATGAAGTGCGGCACATTCAGCGCGGCGAGAGCGGACCGCTCCGCGCGGTGCAATAACCAAATACGGATCGAAATCGTTCTGCCACTCCGCCAATCTGGCGACAAAGTCCGTTTGCGCAGACCAGAAAACCCCGTCGTTCATAGTCTGATGATTTTTCAGGCGCTGAAGCAGCATGTAATAAAATCGGGTGGGCCGAATAACTCTGCGGACGGGAAGGCCGGCAAAGCCATCGAACAACGCGTCGCGTTTTTCGCCGCTGCTGTAACGCACCAGGAATTTTGCGTAGTTCTCGAAGCCTGAAACAAAATCGTCGATATGGTCGCCGAATTTGGCGTACCGGCCATCGACATGCGGCAAGTTCGGATATGTCTCGCTCACGAGTTTCGACTTCGCGGGCCGCATTTCGTCGGAATTTACGTTGTTCCACGTCAATATGGTTTTTGAAGTCCAGTCAGAGATCATTCCGCCCATTGCAAAAGGACTGTTGTCGGCCGCCCGCCCATAGGCGGGCAGCAAACCCACCATCATGACCGAGTTGCCGACGGTTTCCATGGCGGCATCAAAGGCTGCTCCCTCGGAATCGTTGGTTTTGTGTTCCTCGGGAGGTGCCTGCAGGATCATTTCCAGATCGATCGGCACCGGTTGATCGCCGATCGCAATCATGTTTTCCTGATGCGTGTCGGTGGCGGCGAAACAGTGGAAGAGCGCAAGCCACGCACCCGCGCGTCTGAAGAATCGCTTGCAGCCCTCCTGATCTTCGCATCCCGTGTGATCGATGAACTCAGTCCAGCCATAACCATCCCGCGGCATTGCGTGCACGGCTTTGAGCGCGAGCGGGGATCCGGCGCGATTCAAACGCGCGACCAAGGCGGACCAGGCGGCATCGACGCGCAAATCCTTCGGCTTGTAGACGATCCGCGAACCGTCCTCGAAGGTGACGATCTGGACCGAATGGCCGTTGTTGTGCGGATCGGAAAGATCGCCGGCAATGTCGGCGACCTTCGCTGCGGCGGTGGACCGAAGGATATCCCGGCGGATCGCCGCGATATCCGTATCCAGCCGTGCGATAAATTCGCGCCATGTATCGAGCCACTGCCGCGTGACGGTCGCTATCAGCCGCAACAGGACCGGCTTGTCTTCAAACAGTCGGCGGAAGCCGCCATTTTTCATGTCGGTGATGAATTGATCGTAGCGCGACGTGCCGGCGGCCTGGGGCTGCGTCGCTGAATCGTTAAGTATTGCGCTCGCCTTTCGGACATCGGCAAAGCGTTCGTAAATCGTCGGCGTGGAAAGTCTGGAAAGAGTCTTGAGCAGCGACGTGCGCAAACACGCGCGTGCGGTCTCTTTGAGGTTGTTAGACGCCCGTTCCGCGATGCTCGACCACAGCATCGCATCGGCTTGTTCGACCACAGCGGTAAACAAATGCTCGAACGCAATAGGCGCCACGCGGCTCAGATTTGTCTCAACTTTGCCGTTAGTAGATGAACTTTGCAGCGCCGCCTCAATCCAGATTGCGTCGGCGATCCATGCCGGAGGAGCTGAGGAGGCGCGTCGGCGAACCGTGGCGAACCTCTCAAGCACCTGATCTATCGACAGGCCGTCGCGCTCCAGCCGCCGGCTAAATAGCGCCCAATCGCCGCTGGCGCATGATTGGCACCATGCCGCAAGACGGCGGCCGGCCAGATCGGCATCGCCCTTTTGTCCGGGCAACGCTTCGAACTCGTCGGACAGAAGCTCGTCGATGGTGGCCGCGCGAACGATCAAGCGTTCGTAGAAAGCATCCACAGACGTTTCTCCAATCAAGGCGCGCGATCCCAAAGATCTAGCCCAGTGACCGAATACTCGGAATCATGAGGATTTCTGGTGGTTCCAATGCGGAACATCAAGGGTGCACCGCCGTATAACGGGTTCCCCGCCGTGCCGACAATGCGGTCCAAATCGGCGGCCAAGATGGGCGGCTTGTGTCTATGAATCAACTGCTTGTCACAATATCTGGCGAGGCTTTACACCGTACTCAGCCGATGGTTTAATCAGCCAATGGCGGGGGGTGATCGGCATTTCTCGTCCTGCCTGGTGACAGCCGGCGCCGCTGGCGAACAAAGGGAACAATCCTATGACTGACTCCACTATCCAGCAGATCGAAGAAGAGATCCTCTCGTACGAAGTTTCCGACGAGGCCTTGGAAGCCGCGGCGGGCACGGTGAAGGACAAGGCGGGCAGCTTCACCATTTCCTTCTGTTCCGGCCTGGACACCTGTCCGGCCTAAATACCGTTCTCCGGCGCAGCTTCACTTTATTTTGCCCGGTCTACCGTAGTTTCCGGCCAATGGCCGGAAGCTACGGTATTTTATTGCCAATTGTGCGGATGAATTCTGTGAGGCGTCCTGCACCCGTTGATTCGCAAAAAAGCGCAACTCCGGCGGGAGTTCATATCGGGCCGGACGAACCAGTCACTTGGCCAGAGACGATTGGGTGCAAGTACGGCAATGGCGGAAGGGGTGAGTTCTGTCCTTATTTAACAAAAACGGCCACTTAGCGCCATCCAGTGACAAACTAGACGTCGCATCGCGTCGCTGGAATTGTTGAGTCATTTGGCCCACTGACAAACCTCCTTCCGGTTCGAATTCCGAGTTGTCCGCCGACCTCATAACCCGCCTCCATCGCTCGCTTCCAGCTTTCGCATCGCCGACGCCGCCATCACCTTGCGCTGCGCCTGGCGCACGTACTCTGCGGCTTGTTTCTCGGTCAGGTGACCGAGGATCGACATGATCTCGTGCAACGTGCATCCGGCCTCGGCTAGGGCGGCACCGCTCAGGTGGCGTAAGCCGTGTGGCGAATAACCGCGAAAGCCGAGTTCGGTGCAGGCGTTGCAGACCAAGTTGGTGAGGCTGGTGGCCTTGAAGGCAGTTCCCTTGAGAGTGCTCAACAGCCATTCGTGTGGGATGCCGCCGGCGGACAGGTGGTCGCGCAGTCGCTTGTGTGCGGGAATCCAAACGTAGGTCCCGGTCTTTTCCTGCACGACCTCGATCGCGCTGCCGTCGAAACGCAGTTTGGTCATCTGCACAACGTCGGACCCGGCGTTGGCCGGTATAGCGCAACAGAAAGTAAGCTCGCACCAACCGCGGATTGTCGAGCAGTTCAAAAGCTGCGCACAGTTCCGGCGGCCACGCCTTGTGCTGCTCGTGATCAGTATGAATTGGCGCCACCTCGGCTGTCGGGTTCTGCCCGAGCCGGTTCTGAGGCTTTCCGAAATAATCGATGTGCTCTTTGGCGAAACCCCATAGCCGACCGATCCAGTCCACCGTTGCGTCGGCGACGGAAGGGTTCTCCTTGAGCTTGTTGCGGATGGCTCGGCAGTGGTGCTCTTTGATGCTGCCGAAAATGGCTCGTCCGTAATGCGCCTTCAGCCAATCCAGCCGCCTGTTGTAGACCTCGCGGGTGACCTCTTTGACCTTGGCCCATTCCGGATTGTCGTCAGCCCGAAAGTTGTCGATCACCCAGCCAAGCGTCCCTTCGTCGGTCCGGACAGCGCCCTGGCGCTTTGCCAGCACGTCGGGCGCGTAATCGGCCAGCATGAGATCATAGGCCTCGCCGAACTCGGCGCTGCCGGGCTCCGGAAGTGCAACGCGAACGTCGCCGCGCCGGAAGAAATGGCGTAGCCGGCCGTGCCGGTCCCGAAAGCTATTGAGGTATGGGATGTTCACCTTGGCCACCTTCCGCCTCCATCAGGTCGTCCATAGTCGCTCGACTGACTGATAGGGCGCGTTTGCGCTCGCGTTCCTTCTTCGCGTCCCAAGCAGCATCGAGATCTAACCGATCCCACCTGAAAAGCCGGGGCTGCACCTCCTTTGCGGGCGGCCAATCCCCGCTTTCCACTCCCTCCAAGAATTTTGTTTTCGAAACGCAGCAATAGGCCGCGGCCCGGTCGGCATCCATGCCGCGTGGCGGATAAGCCAATAAATCCTGAAGTTTGCCGTGGGATGTCATGGTCCGCTTGCTCTTTGCTGCCCGATAAAAGTGAGCAACTCGGGTGCGGCGCGAGCGTTTTCGGTTTGGTCGCCACCCCGCTGTGACGACTGCACCGCGCCAGCCGGCAAGACAGACACCGGACATACGGACACCCTTGAGGGTGGTGTCCGTGTCTGTCCGGGTAAGGTGTAGCCAGACAAAATCTTGAATGTCCGGCTTTGTCCGGCTTGTCCGGCTGTTAGGTGAGCCACACTTGATCTCCCCATTTTCCAATGAGTTCTGCGGCTTGCAGGTCTTTTGCGGCCCGGACAAAAGCCTTCTGACGGCTGTCCGGCTTGTCGCTTTCGGTGATCGTTCCCTGGTATGCGTAGTTGCGCCACGTCTCGACTGAAATTGTCCGGGTATTCGGTGGGATGTGATTGCTCGTCGGCGGCACAGATCCGGCTTCTTCAATCGCCTTTCGCAGCAGGTCGAGCGCTGCCTTTTTGGCGCCTCTGACCTTCCGGTCCAGCGCCTGCCCGATGTCGCTTTCAGCCGGCACGATAACGCATGAGTTGACGGTCTCGCCGTCTACATCCTTTCCAAGGTCGACCTGCTCGAGCCGGCTTGTGATGATGTCGCCCTCGGGGCCGTCTTTCATCCACTCGACGGTCACCACGATGTTCTCGTCCTTCCTCATCACCGAAAGCTGGGCGTCGGCCGCGCCGGTCAGGGACGTGTGACCGCGCGGCCGGGTCCCGTCGACGCCGCAATGGTGGACGACCACAACAGCGCAATCGAACGCTTCCCTGATCGTGTCGGCGGCGCGGATGTATGCCGCCATGTCCTCGTCCTTGCTCTCCGAGCCTGCAAGGGAGCGGTTGAGCGTGTCGATGACGACCAGAGCGGGCAATGTCTTGCCGATCTGCCGCTTAATGTCGGCAATGAGGCCGGCGTGATCCTGGGCTAGGCTGGTTCTGTCGGTGACCAAGTAAAACGGGGCGTCCTTGATGTTGTGCGTGAGACGGTACGCATCAACGCGTGCGCAAAAGCCGTAACCGCCCTCCAGGGCGAGATAGACGACGGTACCTTGTTGCACCCGGCGCCCGCGGTATGGGATGCCACGGGCGACGTGCATGGCAAGGTCGAACGCCCAAAATGACTTGCCGCATTTCGGCGGTCCCCAAACCACTATTAAGCCCGCGCGCGGGATAAGTCCTTTGACGAGATATGGGGCAGACTTGCTCAGTAGTACGGCTTTGAACCGGATAAGTTTGAAACGCGGACGCCCGTTTTCGTCCCCCCCTAATTCTGCTTCGCTGAAAGCGGCTCCGTTCATGGTGGCGGCGCCGTCGATAACATCGCGCAAAAATTCAAGGCCGTTTCGTCGCAGTATGTCGTTTGCGTCAGGAGCTCTCATGCGGCCGGCCTCTTTTGTTGAACGGCACCGCCGGGCAGCGCTTGCCTCACTCGCAGGCCGCGTCTAAGCAGTCGGATGGCGAGCTCGCCGGCGTGCCGACGTCCGTCCTTATCGTCATCAACCAGGATCGTGACGCACTCGACATAGCTAGGGATTGCATCGGCAAGAGCGGGTAGCCGCGAAGCGGACCCGCTGCCCATGCACCGAGGCCAGTCGCGAGGTGTACGGACAGCGCATCCTCTATGCCTTCGGTGACTGCAATGCCGAGCAAGTCATTTGCCGGCGCGAGCACGATTGGCGAGCCGGCGGACCTGCCGATCATGATTTTGTCGGCGTCAGTTCCAGCTTTGCCCATGCCGTCTGGCGCCAGCCGGGTGAGGTGCACACCGCGCACGGCGTCATCAGCAATTACCAGCAGCCCAGGTTCAGGCTCAAGCGGTATACCAAATGCGGCGATCATCGCAGGTCCGTGATCGCCACGTGCCGGAAGAAAGCCAAGCGTTGCCGGGAGTGGCGGTAGGATATGACCAGAATATCCCCGGAACTCGCGCAAATATGTTTCCGCGATCGAACCGAGGAGCGATTGTCGCATTGACCACAACCAGCCCGCTTTTCTTAGTCGGCTTGTAGAGGCGATCAACTCGCGTTCGGCTGCCTCCGTTTTGCTACGTTCGATTGCCGCGGGATCAAGCCGCACTGCCGAACCATCGCGGACATGGCCGCACGCGCCGCAGCGCGCACAATGAAACGTGGCGAAGCCAGCATCGAGGCACCAGATGCGCAATACCGGCTTGCACTGTTTTTTCGGCGATTGGCGCGTGGGACCGCAGAGCGGGCACGGCGCGTCATGCACGCCGAGCCTGCCGCCCGTTATTCGATCGATGGCCTCAAGATCGAGACCGGGCCGCGTCTGCTGCGCGCCGCGTTCCTGAACCGCGGCCTTACGCTGGCCGCCGACGCTGGCTCCGGCCGTTGCAAAAGAGGGTTCGTTGGGAGGTAGCTTGGACATGGACCCCACCAAGACCGAAGCAACGCGAAGACGAATTGCTGGGTCTGATAGGGCAGCTAGTTAAAGCACAAAACGACACAATAAAACTCCGCATGTGCGGAGATTAGTGCGGAGATTAGTGCGGAGATTATTCCTCGCGGCGGCCTGCTTTGCCCCACTTGTAGTTCCGCGTAATCCTCTCGGCCTCGCGAAGGCAGTCATAGAAGGCCCTTTCCGACAGGTGAGGGAATTCTTGCATGGCCGCCTTGCACTGCGCGGGCACAGTACCCTGTGGCGGCAGATCGTGACGCCGAAGCAGTCCAATCAGCGAATTGAGACACCCTTTGCGAGCGATCTGACGAAGTGTTTTATCGCTCGGCGCCGCTGTAACTGCCGCGGCCCGCTGCGGAACGGCCGTACCAACTTCCTCGCGCGGTCCCTTGAACACGAACTCGACTAGCTTCGGTGGGCCACCCGCCTCACGGATCTCCGTCGCCATTCGAGCGCACGCCCCCACACGTTCCGCAACTGCGGCCGTGTGTTCGACAGTGCCGACCTCCCAATGGAGCTCGCGCTTCGCCGCCTCATACACATGATCCCAGGCCACACGAACGGGGTTCATAATTTTCGCGGCTCGCGCGGCATCATCACGGAATTTCAGAGACCAAGTCGTCGTCGATCGGCCGAGTTGAATGCGCGCGGTCATCACCCGACCGTTTTTATAGAAGAGCTTTCCTCGGGGCGGGCGATGATACCAAGAATTCGCCATAGCTATCCGCAGCCCCTGTTGGCGTGCGCGATGGCGGCGTTGCGGCTCGCGATTGGGCAGTTCGGGTTGTTGATTACTCAGATCATCAAGAGTTGGCGGACTTAGGCCCAGCCTGGCGGCCGCGGTCTTACGGACGACCGAATACTCGTCGCGTGGCAGCGCAGCGAGCCGCTTGACTTCAGCCACTCCGCGCGCCGGACGCCGCCCATAAAGCTGTGCGGCCCGACTATTTTCGGGAAGGCGCCCATTGCGCAACAGCGACACGACAATAAGCTGCATACGTTGCAATGCGATCTTGCGATCATCTGTATTCAGCATGGCGCGAACTGTAGTGCCGTCAGGTAATTTCAGCGTAGCCTGCAACACAGGCCGGCCACGCTGATCCCAGCGCGTGTAAGGCGGTGGCGGATATAGTTTTCCCCGTTCGGTTGTCGGCTTCGCCATTGCCATCACTTCCCCTGCCAGTGGCGCGTGAGCGCACCCGTGGCTGCCGATCTTGAGCGCCGGCGCCCGCAGTTCGGGTTTTCGGCGGCCAAACCTAGCTACGCCTATGTAAAATAGCGGAATCTCGGAGCCATTTCATCGCCGCAACGTGCCAAGACTTTCGGCGGTGGATAGTCGTTAGGGCGCGCGGCAGGTTCGGGACGAGGGGGTCGCAGGTTCAAATCCTGCCACTCCGACCAGCTTTCTTGAAATTGCGATGACTAGGGGGCGTGATATGGGGAACGAAACTCCATGTCAGCAGTGCTCGACGCATCCCGCAAGTCCATTGCGTTACGCCACTCCCAAAATCCATCCATCGACCTGCGCCATAAGTACGTCCGGGCGGCGTCAGCTTAAGCACACGCGTCAACTACCCAATTGTCTTCTTACGCTGTCGAGTGGAATATGACAGGCCATCTCCGGCAAGCGTGTAGAGCAATTCTTGAAGTGTCTTCGGTTGCGCCCAACTGCCAATGGTCGATCCACTTGGAATGCGCAAGAGGGGCACGTCTCGTCGTGTAATCTGGAATTGACGGTCTTGATTAAGACCATCTAACGCGTCGGCCAAATACTTAGCCATCGCCTGAAATCGTGTTGCAAGTGTGCTGTAATCCTCTGCCGAAGTTGGTCGCTCTCTCATCGCTTCGGCGGAAAGCTCATTAAGGTCCAATACCTGCCCGTAAAAAGAAATGAGTGCGGACGCGACCCATCCATCAAGCAAACCCACTTTTGGAAGCAGGGCTTCATAAACGCGCGGCTGCATAAGGGTGGCCACACTTTCGGGATGCCGGCTGAGGTCTCGCTCGCCCGACCATTCCAAGTCGATGTTGCTTCTATGATGCTAGGGGAAAAAGCCAGAAGTTCAGCAGTAAGCGCGGTCTTAAAGGTTTGGGACTCGGCTTCACGCTCTTCCCTCTTGGCGCGATCTTGCGCGCCAATTTGCATTTGAACGCTTTTCCACGCGAGCAACGCGGCGGCCAAAATAAGCTGCCGGTGATTATGGCCGCGACGACTGTGCCTACTGCACCTGCAATTTCACCGGCGGTCGAACCCATGAGAGCGGCCCCAAATCCAGTCAGCAAGATCGTAATGAGCCAAAGTCCTAGCCCTTTGACGAAATTGGAATTCAATGCCTTCAAGTTCACAGACGTGTGACCTTAAACGTCAAGCTGACCTTGCTCGCGCGCAGGGGTTCAAACATCATGACAATTCGTCGATTGCGCGCAACGCGGGCACCGCGATCGACTTTCGAGCTCAGTAGGAGAAATCCAATTCCCGCCCATACGTGCACTCCCGGCTTGACCGCGAGCTTGGACCACCCTCCCGGCCACCGAAGCACTGGGCCACCTCGCGCCACCGGCGCAAACGCTTCTCCAATTGTCTCTAACCGTGAGAACGAAGCATGTACACCACTGTCATGCTTCCGGCAATGTGCGAAATCCGATGCCATCCTCGGTTGAACACGCTAAAAATGGAACCGCGACCTAGGGCTACTTCTAAATATATATAATAACCACAGCGGGTCCGCGTCGCCCCTAGGAGCCACACCCGTGGCTAAGATGACCCGCGAAGCGCGCCAGGACATCGCCGAAACCCGCATACTGCGTGCGCTCACTGTTCTTACCGTAGCCAACCAACGAACGCTCGAACAGAAAATCTCCGATGCTGGCCCGTTCAACCAGCGCGTAGACCCCCACATCTCACCGAAGTCAGGAACCGCCTGCACGACGAAGGCGTGATCGCCACCGTCAGCCGAGAGGGCGCGCCGTGGTACTACGCCGGTAATACACCTGCCGACGCCATAAACGCTCGCCTAGCCGAACTGGTCCCAATCTACAAATCCTGTAACGACATAGGTGGACGTATCGGCCAAACCTTAGAAATCGCCGTCTATCGTGCTCTCTGCCAAATCCCTAACGCCGATTTCTCCGGTCGCTTTGTAGATTTGGACAATCACGATGACTCCAAAATGTATTCAAAAGAGGACCATAACGGCACATCGGCACAAGGTCACTTCCCGGCAGGACGAACCTCGATTTTCTACTCCGCACTAAAAACGCCGGGCCTCTTGCTATCGAATGTAAAAACGTCCGGCACTGGATGTATCCTCATGTCGAGGAATTGTCGGAAACTTTGGCTAAGTGTATCGCTCTCGATGCCGTCCCCGTGTTCATCGCGAGGCGTATCCCTTTTCCTACCTTCGCTGTGTTCTCGAATGCGGTTTTATTTTTCACCAGACCTACAATCAACTTTTCCCAAACGCCTTTAAGGAACTAGCTGCAAAAGCACGCGACAAGAACATGCTTGGTTACCACGACATTCGCCTTGGCAATATGCCCGACGCTCGTTTGCTCAAATTCATGACCGTAAATCTGCCACAGGTTGCCGTCGAAGCTCGCGCAAAATTCACTGCTCACATCGACCTGTTAGAGCCGTATGCTACCGGGATTATGGACTACGAAGAATTTGCTGGCCGGGTTCTTCGGCGCTGGCGAGGCCAAAACGAAGATGGACCACCGGTAGATCATGGATGAGAAGGAAACAGCGAGCAATTTCTCAGCTGTTAGAGCAGCCGGGCAATGCCGATAAGTTTGTGAAGTTAGCCGAGAACAGAGAAAATTCGCGTAGTGGTGCGTCGGGCTTGTATACTGTCTGTATAATGCCCACTTAACGGACAGTGAGAACCACGCCAGGATTGAATCCAATGGCAAAATCCGCCCGCAAGGCCACCCCCTCAACCATCGTAAACCGGACAGTTCCTCGCAGGGCCCCCAATTCTGAGCTCCGTCCGAGGGAATATCTGACCGAAAAGGAGATCGAGCGGCTCCAGGATGCCGCCCGCAAGCGGTCCCGGCATGGGCACCGCGACGCCACCATGATCCTGGTCACATACCGGCATGGGCTGCGCGCCTCAGAAGTGTGTGGCTTGCGGTGGGATCAGGTCGAGCTCGACGGCGGCAGACTACATGTCCGCCGGGCCAAGGGCGGCATTGATAACGTCCACCCCCTGAGCGGCAAGGAAATCCGAGCGCTGCGCCAGCTACGCCGTGAGAATACGGAATCTCGATACGTCTTTGTGACCGAGCGCGGTGGTCCCGCCACGACTGCTGGATTTTTGAAATCGGTCGCCCGGATTGGGGAAGCCGCAAAGCTCCCGTTTCCGATTCACCCGCACATGCTCCGGCACTCGACTGGCTACAAGCTCGCCAACGATGGGCATGACACTCGAGCGCTCCAGCACTACATGGGCCACAAAAATATCATGCACACGGTGCGATACACCGAAATGGCGCCTGATCGGTTCAAGAATTTCTGGAAGGACTGATCCGGCTGACCAAGGGATGAGGCGTGTCCGCTTTGCCCCCATCAACTGCCGCGAGCGCCGATGGCCGCCGCGACCGTTCAGGGCCCACTTTCTCCCGCAAGCACCCGCAGCAAAGGAAGCGAGCTTTTTGCCACCATCGGACCAACGTGAAGTCGGTCGGAGACCTGCCGATTGGTGCGTGATATTGTGCCGACGCGGGCATGATCTCGATTTGGGTGAGCTAAATGGCAATCGAAATCGGCAGGCGGCAATTCGTAACCGCGCTCGGCGGAGCGACGGTCGTTTGGCCGCTCGCTGCGCGCGCCGAAGATGCGCCCCGTGTTCGCGTCGGCTGGGCCCTAGGAATACCGGAAGCATCGCCCCCGATCGTCGCGTTCGAGCGGCGCATGGCCGAGCTTGGCTATGTGAAAGGCCGAAACCTTGCCATGGAATACATTTACACGGAGGGGCGCCCAGATCGCTATGCCGAGGCAACGCAGGAACTATTACGGCGCAAAATCGACATTCTTATAGCGGCAGGCACAGAAAGCGCTCTGAAATCGGCGACGGCCGCCACGCAAACCGTGCCGATCGTGATGACGGCGATTGACTACGATCCTTTGGCGCTCGGCTATGTGACGAGCCTCGCACGGCCCACCGGGAATGTCACCGGCTTCTTCTTCCAACAAATCGAACTCACGGTGAAGCGTCTTCAGATCTTCAAAGACGCATTTCCGGACATGCGCGCAGCGACAGTGTTCTGGGATC